>NZ_CP082904.1:1434076-2868152 GCF_023517775.1 Mixta hanseatica
ATAGTAACGTTTGAGCGGCTTGAAGTTTTCGTCGAACTCATAAACCAGCGGTACGCCGGTTGGGATGTTCAGTTCGAGGATTTCGTCTTCGCTCATGTCGTCCAGGTATTTCACCAGCGCGCGCAGTGAGTTACCGTGAGCGGCAATGATCACTTTCTCACCGCTTTTCAGGCGCGGCAGAATGGTTTCATTCCAGTAAGGGATCACACGTTCGATGGTCAGCGCCAGGCTTTCGGTGGTCGGCAGCTGCTCAGCGGTCAGTTTTGCATAGCGCGGATCGTGGCCCGGGAAGCGCTCATCGCTGCGATCCAATTCCGGCGGCGTAACGGCAAAGCCGCGACGCCACTGTTTAACCTGCTCGTCGCCATATTTTTCAGCGGTTTCCGCTTTGTTCAGGCCCTGCAGCGCCCCGTAGTGACGCTCATTCAGACGCCAGGATTTCTCAACCGGCAGCCAGGCCTGATCCAGTTCGTCCAGAATGTTCCACAGCGTGTGAATCGCGCGCTTCAGCACGGAGGTGTAGGCGAAATCGAAGGTGAAACCTTCTTTTTTCAGCAGCTGACCTGCTGATTTCGCTTCTCCGCGGCCCTTATCAGACAGATCAACATCGTACCATCCGGTAAAGCGGTTTTCGTTGTTCCACTGGCTTTCGCCGTGGCGCACCAGAACCAGCTTAGTTACAGCCATAGCTTAACTCCTTAACGCTTGTATGATAATGAAACCATTATATTGCCGTCGCGCGCGGCACGGCAATCGATAGTGCCCTACCATAGCGGAATTCTACGCACGGCGTAAGTACTCAGCCTGCGCGATGCCTGTTTTTCAGCCTGATGTTATTCCGCCGTTAACGTGTAGCGGGTAACACTGTGATAAGTTTCGCCGGGTTGTAACCAACAGTCAGGCTGCGGCCATTCAGGATGGTTCGGCGAGTCGGGCAAAAACTCGCTTTCCAGCGCGATGCCCTGGAAAGCATTATAGCTGCCCTGGTCACGCGCGGGCGTTCCTTCCAGATAGTTGCCGCTGTAGAACTGCAGCGCCGGCGCGCTGGTATGCACCGTCAGCTTAAGCTTATTGTCTGCCGACCAGAGCTGCGCGGCGGGCCGATCCGCCTCGCGTTCGTTCAGCAGGAAGGCGTGATCGTAGCCCTGCACCAGGCGCTGATCTTCATCTTGCAAAAAATCGCGGCTAACAGATTTGGGCTGGCGAAAATCAAAGCCACTGTTTGCCACCGCCTGCAGCGGCGCGCGCGGAATGCCGTCGCTGTTAACCGGCAGATAGCGATCGGCGTTCAGCTGTAGCGTATGCTGGCGGGCGTCGCCGTGATGCGCGTCCAGATTGAAATAGGCGTGGTTGGTCAGGTTAACCGGGCAGGGGCGATCGACCTGCGCCTCCCAGTTAATCGACAAACAGTTATTCTCATCCAGGCGATATTCCACCTGTGCGATAAGGTTGCCCGGATAGCCCTGATCGCCATCAGGCGAGTCGATACGGTAAAGCACGCTGCTTTCGCTCTGGCTGACAATCTGCCAGCGGCGTTTATCAAAGCCTTCCGGCCCGCCGTGCAGCTGATGCGCACCCTGATTCGCCGCCAGAGCGATGCCGTCCTTATTCAGACGCGCGTTGGCGATGCGGTTGGCGTAGCGGCCAACGGTGGCACCGAGGTAAGCCGTCTGATTGAGGTAATCAGACGGCGTTGCACAGCCCAGCAGCGCTTCACGCACGCTGCCGTCTTTCATCGGCACGCGCGCCGAGAGCCAGGTCGCGCCCCAGTCCATAAAGGTAGCGACCATACCGTGGTTGTTGCGCAGCACGGTTATACGCCACGGCTGCCCGTCAGGCGCCAGCGAGGTAGCCTCGTTTAGCATTGTCCCGCTCCTTCCGATGCTTTACAGACGTAAAAGGTCTCTTTGATGCCGGTTTTGGCTTCATATTGACTGGCGACCGCGGCTTTAACCGGCTCCACCAGATCAAGCGGCATCAGCGCTACCACGCAGCCGCCGAAGCCGCCGCCGGTCATGCGCACGCCGCCGCGATCGCCAATCACTTCTTTTACGATCTCGACCAGCTGATCAACCGGCGGTACGGTGATTTCGAAATCATCGCGCATTGAGGCGTGTGATTCCGCCATCAGCTCGCCCATGCGTTTCAGGTCGCCTTTGCTCAGGGCGTCCGCGGCCTCCAGCGTGCGGGCATTTTCAGTTAAGACGTGGCGCACACGTTTCGCCACCTGCGGATCCAGCTCATGCTCTACCGCCCGGAACTGGTTGATATCCACATCGCGCAGCGCAGGCTGGCTGAAGAAGCGCGCGCCAGTTTCACACTGCTCGCGACGCGTATTGTATTCACTGCCGACCAGGTTACGGCGGAAGTTGGTGTTGATAATCACCACCGCGACATCCTCCGGCATCGGCACCGCACGCGTGCCTAACGTGCGGCAGTCGAGCAGCATGGCGTGATCCTTTTTACCCAGCGCAGAAATCAGCTGATCCATAATGCCGCAGTTGCAGCCGACAAACTGATTTTCCGCTTCCTGGCCGTTTACCGCGATCTCGGCGCCATCCAGCGGCAGATGATAAAGCTGCTGGAACAGGGTGCCGACCGCGACTTCCAGCGATGCGGAGGAGCTGAGCCCGGCGCCCTGCGGGACATTACCGCTGATCGCCAGATCCGCGCCGTTAAAGTCGCCGCTGCGCTGCTGTAAATGCTTCACCACGCCGCGCACATAGTTCGCCCACATTGGCTCTTTAACGCTCATAATCGGCTCATCCAGCGAGAAGCTATCCTGCTGGTTATCGTAGTCCACCGCGATCACCCGCACCTGGCGGTCGTCACGTTTGGCGCAGCTAATTACCGTCTGATAATCAATAGCGCAGGGCAGCACAAAGCCGTCGTTGTAATCGGTATGTTCGCCGATGAGGTTTACGCGGCCCGGCGCCTGAATAGTGTGGGTCGGCTGATAGCCAAACTGTTGCTGAAAAATCTGTTGGGTGGTCTCTTTTAAGCTCATTGTGCCTCTCCCGTCTGGCGGAAATGGATATCGCTGACAGAACGCAGACGTTCTGCCGCCTGTTCCGCGGTGAGATCGCGCTGGGTTTCTGCCAGCATTTCGTAACCCACCATAAATTTGCGTACCGTCGCCGAGCGCAGCAGCGGTGGATAAAAGTGCGCGTGCAGCTGCCAGTGGTCATTCTCTTCGCCGTTAAACGGCGCGCCGTGCCAGCCCATGGAGTAGGGGAAGGAGCACTGGAACAGATTATCGTAGCGGCTGGTCAGCTTTTTCAACGCCAGCGCCAGATCGGCGCGCTGCGCTGCGGTCAGATCCACCAGGCGTTTGATATGCGTTTTTGGTAGCAGCAGCGTTTCAAATGGCCATGCCGCCCACCAGGGCACTACCGCCAGCCAGTGTTCGGTTTCCACCACCGTGCGGCTGCCGTCATTCAGCTCACGCGCTACGTAATCCACCAGCATCGGCGAGCCGTGCTGTTGCCAGTAAGCGCGCTGATGTTGATCCTCGCGCTGCACTTCGTTCGGCAGAAAACTGTTGGCCCAAACCTGACCATGCGGATGCGGGTTGGAGCAGCCCATCGCCGCGCCTTTATTTTCAAATACCTGCACCCAGGGATAGTGCTGACCCAGTTCGGCGGTCTGCTGCTGCCAGGTGGAAACCACCTCTTCCAGCGCCGTCAGGCTCAGCTCCGGCAGTGTTTTGCTGTGATCGGGCGAAAAGCAGATCACCCGGCTGGTGCCGCGCGCGCTTTCGCAACGCATTAGCATATCGTCGCTCTGCGGCGCTTCGGGCGTATCCACCATCAGCGCGGCGAAATCGTTAGTGAACACATAGGTGCCCGGATAGTCGGGATTTTTATCGCCGGTTACGCGCGTATTACCCGGACAAAGGAAGCAGTCGGGATCGTGTTTTGGCAGTTGCTGCACGGCCGGCGCCTCTTGCGCGCCCTGCCATGGACGTTTCGCACGATGTGGGGAAACCAGCACCCACTGATCGGTCAGCGGGTTATAACGGCGATGAGGATGATCGACCGGATTAAATTTTTCCATGTTATGTCCTGATAGCTGACTAAAGCGAAGATCGCAGAATAAAAAATAGCACAGTGTAAAAGTGGAAAGCGTGATCCAGTCTGGATAAATGGAATCGTTTACACAAGATGAAAATTCTTATTTGCCAGTATTAATAGTACCTGCGGTAAAGGACATTTATTTAACAGCATGAAATAATGGTAGCGGTTACACGTAATGAGGCTCCAGTGTTTAGCGCATTAAACAGAAAACGATAAAAGTGACATGTTGCCAAAGCGGGGATAGCGACAGCGTGATAACGGGGCGGCCCGTAAGGCATGGAGGTCAGGCCCGGTTCGCCCGGGCCGTCACCTTAATTTAGCGCGGTAATATCATAGCGGTAGCCATTGTCCTGCGGGACAAAGCTCAAACGATGAGTAATACACTGCGGCGCATCTTCGGCATGATGCGAAACAAACAGCAGCTGTGTTTCGCCCTCTGCAATCAGCACATCGATAAAACGCCGCACCAGCTGACGATTGATCGGATCCAGGCCCTGCAGCGGCTCGTCCAGAATCAACAGCGTGGGATGTTTAACCAGCGCGCGCGCAATCAGCACCAGCCGCTGTTGTCCCCAGGAGAGACTGTGGAAAGGGGCGTCGCTCTGGGTCGCCATACCCAGCAGCGCCAGCCAGGCATCGGCCAGCTTGCGTTGCCGGTCGGAAGGCGCCTGATACAAACCGATAGAATCAAAATAGCCGGAAAGGATTACGTTGCGCACGCTAATGGTGACGCGATAATCCTGATGCAGGCTACTGCTGACATAACCAATATGCTGTTTAATATCCCAGATGGTCTCGCCGCTGCCGCGTCGCCGGCCAAACAGCGTTAAATCATTGCTGTAACCCTGCGGATGATCGCCGGTCACCAGACTTAACAAGGTTGATTTGCCCGCGCCGTTCGGCCCGATGATTTGCCAGTGCTCGCCGGGTTTAACCTCCCAGTTCAACCCATGTAAAACCGGCCGATCGTTATAGCTAACCACGCCGTTTTTCAACAAAATACGCGGCGCGTCGGGCGCCAGCCGCGGCTGTAGGGCCGGATTATCCGCCTCTGGCACCGCCATGCCCGCCAGCTGTTCGCTGCGCGCCAGCTGCGCCACCAGCGCTTCCGCCAGCACCGTTTCACGTGCGCCGACATGAGTCAGGTTACACTCGGCCAGCACGCCGGTGCGCTCGACAAACGCGGGAATGTCGTCAAAGCGATTTAGCACCAGCACCAGGGTGTAACCCTGCTGATGCAGATCTTCCAGCAGCGTCGCAAGGCTGGCGCGCGAGGCCACATCCAGCCCATCAAACGGCTCGTCCAGCACCAGCAGATCCGGCTGGGCCATTAGCGCCTGACAAAGTAAGGTTTTGCGCGTTTCGCCGGTAGAAAGGTATTTAAAGCGACGTTCAAGCAGATATTCAATGCCGAACAGCTGCGCCAGCTGGCGGCAGCGCGCTTCATTTTCCTCCTCATCCTGAATCATCTCCGCCGCCGTGCGGCCCGTATCCTCTTCGCCTTCGCTCAGCAGATCGGTGTTGTTACGCTGCCATTCTTCCTCAACCAGCTTTTGCAGTTTCTCCAGTGACAGGCGCGTCGGGCGGGCAAAGTCGCTGGCAAAGCTTCCCTCAAGCGGCGGCAGCTCGCCCGTTAAGGCGCGCGCCAGGGAAGATTTGCCGCTGCCGTTAGCGCCGACAAAAGCCCAGCTTTCTCCGCTGCGCAGCGTTAAATCATTAAGCGTCAATACTCGGGTATCGCTAAGACGAAACGTGCCTTGCGAGATTTGCAACGTAGCCATTTTCCATTCCGTTTTTTGCAGCGTGAAAGGATTTTTTAATGGCTGACGGAAAGCTTGTCAAACCACCGCCATCGATTCAGAGCAGCGTCGCGATAATCACCCGATCGGCATTGAAATGTGCTATTACCGCTGCGCCTTGCTGTAGATCTTGCTGCGCGACCTGCGCATTGCTGAGCGTGGCGCACAGCGTTTCGCCGCTGGCGAGGCGCATCAGCACTTCGCTCTGCTGTTCGCCGCGCTCAATCGCGCTGATAACGCAGGGCAGCTGGTTATCCGCCGCGGAAGGCGTGCGGTCGATCTCGATCCATGGCGCCTTGATTAACAGCAGCACCTCTTTGCCGCTGCTAAGCTGCAGGCGATCGGCGCTCTGGCGGGTCAGGGCGGCTTTCAGATGCGTCTGACCATCGGCCAACCGCACTTCGATATGCTGCTGCACCTGTTCGGCATCACGATTCACCACGGTGCCGAACAGCTGATTGCGCGCGCTGGTTTGCAATGAGAAACGGGCAATGGCCGCCAGCAGACTATCCAGCGGCAGCTGGTCATCCTGTAACACATCGAAAGCTTTTTGCTGGATCTGCTCCAGCAGGCGGAACAGCTCGATTAAGCGCTCGCCGTAGCGCGTAAGCTGCGCGCCGCCGCCGCCTTTACCGCCGGTGGCGCGCTCGACCAGCGTACGCTCCGCCAGCTGATTCATTTCGTTGATCGCATCCCAGGCGCTTTTGTAACTGATGCCCGCCAGTTTGGCGCCCTGGCTAATAGAGCCGGTGTGTTTAATCTGTTGCAATAACGCAATTCGGCGCGGATCGGCGAACAGCTTTTGCTGTAATCGAATAATCAGAGAAATATCAGCCTGCATGCTAAACCCCAAAAAGTGGTAATGAACGGATTGTAAAAGAGCCGGCGGGGGGTGTCACGGCGTTAAGCGGCACAGCTTAAGGAAAGGTAAAGCGCACAAAATAGCAGTGCGTTTTCCGTCACGCTGGTTAAAATGGGTTTTTTACCCGAATAAACGAGGCAACTATGCTGGAGTTATTAAAAAGCCTTGCTGTCGCCGTAATCATGGTGCCGATCGTGATGGCGATTATTCTCGGCCTGATTTATGGCCTGGGCGAAGTGTTCAACGTCATTTCAAAGTTCGGTCATCGTAATGACCAGCCGGCAAAGCATCGCCAGTAAGCTCACCACGTTATCCCTTCTTTTAACCGGGCCGACATAATGTCGGCCCGGTTGTTTATCGTTTCGCCGTCCGCCGTTTGATCAAACGTATGACATTGCTTCCCGTCTCGTTATAGTATGCGCTACATAACGTAATCTGGAGAAATGCTATGTCTGCTATGAAATGGAGCCGCTGGTTGGGCGCTGCCGCCATCAGCCTGAGCGTATCAGCGCACGCCGCTGAGGCGGAAAAGGTCACCGTGTTTGCCGCCGCGTCGTTGACCAATGCGCTGCAGGATATTGTCAGCCAGTATGAAAAAAACAAGCATGAGATTAAAATCGTCACCTCCTACGCTTCCTCTTCGACGCTGGCGCGCCAGATAGAGCAGGGAGCGCCGGCCGATCTGTTTATTTCCGCCGATCAGCAGTGGATGGATTATGCGGCACAGAAAAACAGCATCGACGACGATTCGCGCTATACGCTACTGGGCAATGACCTGGTGCTGATCGCGCCCGCCGACGTGCAGGCGAAAGCGGTTACCATTGATAAAAACACCGACTGGAAAAGCCTGTTAAAAGGGCAGCGTATCGCGACCGGCGATCCGGACCATGTTCCGGCCGGTATTTATGCGAAAGAGGCCTTACAAAACTTAGGCGCCTGGGATACGCTGTCGCCGGTGATGGCGCGCGCGAATAATGTACGCGCCGCGCTGGCGCTGGTGGAGCGTAACGAAACGCCTTACGGAATTGTTTACGGCTCTGATGCGGTGGCCAGCCATAAGGTGACGGTGGTCGGACATTTCCCGGAAAACAGCCATAAGCCGGTAGAATATCCGATGGCTATCGTAAAAGATCATCGCCATGCGGCCGTCAGCGCTTTTTATGATTACCTTAAAGGGCCTGAGGCGGCGACGGTATTTAAAAAATATGGATTTACCCCACGCTAATGATATTGAGTGATGTTGAATGGCAGGCTGTTGAGCTTAGCCTGAAAGTTTCTGCTATTGCGGTATTGTTCAGTCTGCCTGTTGGCATCTTTCTCGCCTGGGTGCTGGCGCGCTGTGAGTTTCGCGGCAAGGCGCTGCTGGATAGCCTAATCCATCTGCCGCTGGTGCTGCCGCCGGTGGTGGTGGGCTATCTGCTGCTGCTGTCGCTGGGGCGGCGCGGCTGGCTGGGCACCTGGCTTTATGACTGGTTCGGCATCAGCTTCGCTTTTAGCTGGCGCGGCGCGGCACTAGCCGCCGCCGTGGTGGCGCTGCCGCTGATGGTGCGCGCCATTCGCCTGGCGCTGGAGGCGGTCGATCCTAAACTGGAACAGGCGGCGCGTACGCTGGGTGCCGGACGCTGGCGCGTTTTCTTTACCATTACGCTTCCGCTGACTCTGCCGGGCCTGATCGCCGGCACCGTGCTGGCCTTTGCCCGTTCGCTTGGCGAGTTTGGCGCGACGATCACCTTTGTATCCAATATTCCGGGCGAAACCCGCACCATTCCGTTGGCGATGTTTACCCTGCTGGAAACGCCGGGCGCCGAAGCGAATGCCGCCAGGCTCTGCCTGATTGCTATCGCGCTGGCGTTGCTTTCATTACTGCTGTCGGAATGGCTGGCTCGCTGGGGCCGGAGGCGTTTGGGGGGCTGATGCTGGAACTTAACTTCACCTTGCAGCAGGGCGACAGCACGCTGCAGATCGATACGCAGCTGCCTGCTAACGGCATTACCGCTATCTTCGGCGTCTCAGGCGCCGGGAAAACCTCGTTAATCAACGCCATTGCCGGGCTGGCGGCGCCGCAACAGGGCTATATCCGCCTGAACGGACGCACGCTGAGCGATGTGGAGCAGGCGGTCTGGCTGCCGCCGGAGAAACGGCGCGTCGGCTACGTATTCCAGGAAGCGCGCCTGTTTCCGCACTATCGGGTGCGCGGCAATCTGCGCTACGGCATGGCGAAAAGCCGCCAGCCGCAGTTTGATGCGCTGGTTAATTTATTGGGTATCGGCGAGCTGCTGGATCGTTTTCCCTGGTCGCTCTCCGGCGGCGAGAAGCAGCGGGTGGCGATTGGTCGCGCGTTGTTGACCGCGCCTGATATTCTGCTGATGGATGAGCCGCTGGCGGCGCTGGATCTGCTACGCAAGCGCGAGCTGCTGCCCTATTTGCACAAGCTGGCAAAGCAGGTAGATATCCCACTGCTCTATGTGTCGCACAGCCTCGATGAAATTCTACAGCTGGCCGATCGGGTGCTGGTGCTTGATAACGGGCAGGTTAAGGCGACCGGCACGCTGGAAGAGGTGTGGAACGGCAGCGCGCTGCGTCCATGGCTGCCGCGTAGCGAACAGAGCAGCGTGCTGCGCGTACAGGTGCTGGAGCAGCATCCCGATTATGCGATGACCGCGCTGTCGCTTGGCGATCAGCATATCTGGGTCAGCCGGGTCGAGGCGCCGATTAAAACGCCGTTGCGTATTCGCATTCAGTCGTCGGACGTGTCGCTAACGCTGCAGCCGCCGCTTAACAGCACCATCCGCAATATCTTGCCCGCGCAGGTCAGCGAGCTGATTGAGGTCTCGAATCAGCAGATAGAAGTGAAGCTGCGCATCGGCTCCAGCGAACTGTGGGCGCGCATTACGCCGTGGGCGCGCGATGAACTGGCGATCAAGCCGGGCATGTGGCTCTACGCCCAGATCAAAAGCGTCTCTATCACGCCCTGAAACCTGCGGAGCCGAAGACGGCTCCGTTGTTTTTCGCCGGCCAGATTACGCGGCCAGGCAGCAGGCGCGTAATCTGGCCGGTCGCGATCAAAGGTCGGGGGCCGTTACAGCACTTCGCGACGAATGGTTTCCGCAATTCCCGGCTCCAGATTCGTGCCGATAACTCGTCCGGCGCGCGCCTTGATCGCCTCATCGGCGTTACCCATCGCCACGCCCAGCCCAACCGTTTCCAGCATGCTGAGATCGTTATAGTTATCGCCAAACGCCAGCACATCTTTCATCTCCAGCCCCTGTGATGCCACCCACTGCGCCAGACGCTTGCCTTTGCTGTTACCCGCCTGGGCAATATCCACCTGATCGTGCCACGACCATTCGCACGCCAGCCCCAGCTCCTGCTCTACGATGTCGGCAAACTGCTGCAGCGCGCGCGTATCGGGATGGGAGAGGGCGAACTTCCAGATCGCCTGCGCGTCCTGCGCGGCGGCGGCCAGATCCGGCACCTGCAAAAAGAGCGGGCGCTGATGCGGCGGCAGCGACTCGGCCCACAGCAGGGTGCGCTCGACATGGCCGGTAGGGGTTTGATAGAGCATGGCGTCATCAACGTACAGCAGACCGTGAATTGCCTGCTGTTCGAGCATCCCGATCACCTTCAGCGCCTGCAGCGATGCCAGCGGATCGGCAGCTAATACCTTTTTCGCTGCATAATCATACAAATAGGTGCCATTACAGCAGATTGCAGGTGTATCTAACGCCAGCGCCTGATAAAAAGGATGGATAGCGCAGTGATGGCGTCCGGTGACAATCAGGACTTTCACCCCGGCCCGTTGGGCTTCGGCAAGGGCGGCCAGTGATTCAGGAAGAATGGTTTTACGCGGCGTCAGCAGCGTACCGTCAAGGTCGAGGGCAATCACGCGATAGCTCATAGTTAATTCCGCCAGTCATTATTAGCAAAGCAGCGATGTTACACCCTGTGGCGCTGGTCACCAAACCACAGCGGCATAATCAATCCGTCGGGCTGGCGTAAAACGCGCTACCCTTTGCCACAGGCCGACAATTACAGGTAATCAGACAAGGAGAATTCATGAAGCAAGTTGTTTATACCGCCAGCCCGGAAAGCCAACAGATTCACGTCTGGCGTATGAATGAGGAGGGCGCGCTGACGCTGTTGCAAGTGGTGGACGTCGCCGGTCAGGTGCAGCCGATGGTGGTAAACCCCACGCAGCCTTTTTTATACGTTGGCGTACGTCCGCAGTTCCGCACCATCGCTTATCGTATCGCTGAAGACGGTACGCTGAGCGAAGCGGGGCAGGCGCCGCTGCCGGGCAGCCCGACGCACATTTCCACCGATCGTCAGGGTCGATTCCTGTTCTGCGGATCCTATAACGATGCCTGCGTCAGCATTAGTCCGATTGGTGCCGACGGCGTGCCGCTGGAGCCGAGCCAGGTAATTAATGGGCTGGAAGGCTGCCATTCGGCGAATATCGGCAGCGACAACCAAACGCTGTTTGTGCCGGCGCTGAAGCAGGATCGCATCTGCCTGTTTGATGTGCATGCCACCGGAAAACTGACGCCGCATCAACAGCCGCAGGTGACTACCGTCGAGGGCGCCGGTCCGCGTCATATGGTGTTTCATCCGAATCAGCAGTATGCCTACTGTGTAAACGAGCTGAACAGCACCGTGGATGTCTGGCAGCTGCGCAACGCCCATGGCGAAATGGAGCGCGTCCAGAGCCTGGATATGCAGCCCGCTGACTTTACCGGCACCCGCTGGGCAGCGGATATTCACCTGACGCCGGATGGCCGTCATCTTTACGCCTGCGATCGCACCTCCAGCACCCTGACCATTTTCAGCGTCAGCGAAGATGGCGGACTGCTGACGCTGGAAGGGCATCAGGCGACGGAAACCCAGCCGCGCGGTTTTAACATCGATCGCAGCGGGCAATATCTGGTGGCGGCAGGGCAGAAATCACACCATATCGAGGTTTATCGCATCGGCGGCGAGCAGGGGCTGCTGACACCGCTGGCGCGCTATGCGGTAGGGCAAGGCCCGATGTGGGTAGTGATCCACGCGCTGTAAACCATGAGCCGCATCGCAGTTCCGGCTGCGCTGCGGTCATTTATTTCCCTTCAGATCAAACTATTGCGCTTTCAGCGTTGTTTTTCTTCTCCCGGCGCGTTGTGTTAGCAAGGGGAATCAAACAACAAGGAAGCCACTATGCCCCTTTTACGTTATACCTGTTCACCGCTGCTGCTAAGTTTGCTGTTTTCTGTCGGCGTCAGCGCCGAAACCGTTCCACACTATCTTACCGCCCGGGAGGCCCCGGACAGTCTGACTATTCTGCCGCCGCCGCCGGCTTTCGACAGCGTGGATTTCCTGCGCGATAAAGCGCTGTATGACTGGGGCGTGGCGCAGCGCAGAACGCCTCGCGGCAAGCTGGCCTGGCAGGATGCCGATGTTAAGGCGGAAAACATCCCGCTGCTGTTTACCCAGGCCTTTGGTTATCCGTTAAGTAAAGAGCAGGCGCCTGAGATTTATCGCCTGATGATTACCATGAAAGAGGATGCCGGAACTTGGGCCACCGCCAGCGCGAAAAAACATTATCAGCGTATCCGGCCTTTCTCTTTTTATGGGGTACCGACCTGCCGTCAGGAGGATGAAAAAACGCTGGCGGGCGAGGGTTCTTATCCGTCAGGCCATACCACCATCGGCTGGGCCTTAGCGCTAGTGCTGGCGGAGATCAACCCAGCGCGTCAGCAGGAAATTTTGCGGCGTGGGCTGGAAATTGGCGAAAGCCGGGTTATTTGCGGCTATCACTGGCAAAGCGATATCGATGCGGCGCGGATTATGGCAGCGGCGGTCGTGGCAAGGTTACATAGCAATGGGCCATTCAGTCAGCAGATGGTAAAAGCAAAACAGGAATTTAAACGGCTGACAGCGGGCGAAGCGCAATAGCGCTCTGTCAAACTTGCAAAGGAACCTTACGACTCACGTAATCTTTTTACCGGGAGTGGGTTTGCTCAATCGCGGGCGGGGACATCTCAAAAGGAATGGGGACACTGGTATTCGCGTCCTCCTTATGGAGATGATCCGCGAGACCAGTATTGGATACAGCAACGAATTGATTATGCAAACCAGCACGGTTTTTAAATGGATACATCGGAGTATTACACTGCTTTTGTTGCTGGCGGTAATTATTGGCGGCCTTTTATGGCGTTCCGAGGCTGGGCCCTATGACGACAGCCTCTACAGCAAGAAAGAATTATCAGATGGCGTCTGGCTTTATATCACTCAATACAATAATGCAGGTGCGACGGATAGTGAGGTATATCGATATTACCTGAACAAAAAATTAGCGGACCCGTTACCTGTTCTGCAGAAGTCTGCGCCATTCCTGACAACCAATACGAAAGAGGTAACAGTCACCGCTATCGGCCAGCATATTATGGTTAGGTTAACAGGAAAGATTTATTCCTTTTCAAACTCAGCATTTTTTTATGACGGTTCAGCGGCGGTGATACCGCGTATTGATCTGAATGCCCAGGCAGCACGCAATTAGCAAAGCCCGCAGCAGGGCGGGCCTCAGCGGGCGGGGCGCAGTCGCGCCCCGCAGGCAGCGTTAGCTGTACATCACGGTGATCGATGCGCTGGCGAGGCGATGGAAATGGACGTTAAAGCCCACCATCGCGCCGCTGGCGTTTTCATCAACCTCAATTTTATCCACGTCCAGCGCGTGAACAGTAAAGATATAGCGGTGGCTTTCGCCCGGCGGCGGCGCCGCGCCGCCGTAGCCCGCTTCGCCAAAATCGGTACGCGTCTGGATCGCTTCTTCGGGCAGCGACGCCTGGCCGGAACCTGCGCCCTGCGGCAGCACCGTCACGTTGGCTGGGATATTCGCCACCACCCAATGCCACCAGCCGGAACCGGTCGGCGCATCAGGATCGTAGCAGGTCACCACAAAGCTTTTCGTGCCTTCCGGCACTTCATCCCAGGCCAGATGCGGGGAAATATTATCGCCCTGATACCCCATGCCGTTAAACACATGGCGCTCCGGCATCTTTTCGCCGTCGTTAAAATTGTGGCTGTAAACTCTCATCGCCTCTCCATTTTATTGATGCAACAGTTTTAGTAATTCTTCTGCGGTGGCGGCCGAAGAGGCGGGGTTTTGTCCGGTGATCAGATGACCATCGGTGACTGTCCAGACGCCCCAGTCGTCGGTGCGTTCAAACAGTCCGCCCTGTTTCTTCAGCTCATCCTCTACCAGGAAAGGCACAATATGCGTCAGCCCGACCGCCTGTTCTTCGCTATTGGTGAAGCCGGTAACGCGCTTACCGGCCACCAGCGGCGTACCGTCCGGTTTCTTCACATGGCGCAGCACGCCAGGCGCGTGGCAAACGGTCGCCACCGGCTTACCGTTGGCAAACAGGTTTTCAATCAGCGCGATACTGTGCTTATCCTCGGCCAGATCCCATAGCGGACCATGGCCGCCGGGATAAAATACCGCGTCGAACTTACTGCTATCAATAGTTTCAAGGCGTTGCGTATTCGCCAGCGCCTGCTGAGCGGCAATATCCTGGCGAAAACGTTCGGTATCGTGCGTTTGCGCATCAGGCTCATCGCTTTTCGGATCGAGCGGCGGCTGCCCGCCCTGCGGTGAGGCCAGCACCACGCTGATGCCGGCATCCTTGAAGATATAATAAGGCGCGACAAATTCTTCCAGCCAGAAGCCGGTCTTTTTGCCGGTGTCACCCAGCCGATCGTGGGATGTGATAACCATTAAAATTTTCATGACTGCTCTCCCGGTTGATCTGCTGCTACCCGGATCACCAGCTTGCCGAAGTTTTTACCTTCCAGCATACCGATAAAGGCGTCCGGCGCGTTTTCCAGCTCATCAACGATATGTTCGCGGAATACCAGGCGATCCTCCGCCACCCACTGACTCATCTGGCGGAAAAATTCTTCAAAGCGATCGCCGTAATCCTGATTAATGATAAAGCCCTGCACACGCAGACGTTTACGTAGAATCGCGCCCTGGAACAGCGGTAAATGGTCCTGCCCCTGCGGCAGATCGGTGCTGTTATAGTCGGCAATCAGGCCGCACAGCGGAATGCGTCCTTTGCTGTTCATCAGCGGCAGCACCGCGTTGAACACTTTGCCGCCGACATTTTCAAAATAGACGTCGATGCCGTCAGGACAGTGCTGCTTCAGCTGCTGCGCCAGGTCGTCGCGGCGGTGATCGACGCAGTGGTCGAAGCCCAGTTTTTCCATAGCGTAACGGCATTTTTCTTCGCCGCCGGCGATGCCGACCACGCGACAGCCTTTCAGCTTCGCGATTTGCCCCACTACCGAACCTACGGCGCCGGTAGCGGCGGCTACCACGACGGTTTCGCCCGGCTGCGGGTTACCAATATCCAGCAGCCCCATATAGGCGGTAAAGCCGGTCATGCCCAGCAGGCTTAACGCCCATGAAGGATGCTTTAATACCGGCCCCTGCAATTTAAACAGCCCGCGGCCGTCCGACAGCGCGTAATCCTGCCAGCCGCTCTGGCTGACTACCCAGTCGCCCGGCTGATAGTCGGGATGTTGTGATTGCTCAACAATTGCCACCGTGCCGCCGCCTAATACATCGTTCACCGCAAAAGGCTCAACGTAGGAAGGCGCATCGCTCATGCGACCGCGCATATAGGGGTCGAGTGAGAGATAAACCGTCCGCAGAAGCATTTCTCCCTCGCCGGGCGTCGGCACCGGCTGCGTATCAAGGCGGAAGTTGGCAGGGGCCGGCGCGCCGTGCGGGCGCGAAACCAAAATTAGGCGACGATTTTGCTCTTTTTGCTGTGACATTATTTACTCCTTGGCTAATGAGGATGTTAAAAGCGTAGTTGATCCCACGGCCTCGCGCCCGGTGGCGCGACGGCATTAGCCCGGCAGAAACAGCTGGTTTTCATCCAGCGCCGCCGCGATCGCCGCGGTTAGCTGGCTGAGCTGTGACGACGTAATCACATAAGGCGGCATCAAATAAATCAGCTTGCCGAAAGGACGGATCCAGACGCCCTGTTCCACAAAGAAGCGTTGAATCGCCGCCATATTAACTGGCTGACGGCTTTCGATCACGCCGATAGCGCCCAGCACGCGCGCATCCGCCACCTGCGGATGGTCCGCCAGCGGCAGCAGCGCGGTACGCAGCTGTTGTTCAATGGCCGTGACCTGCGCCCGCCAGTTTCCTTCCTGCAGCAGCGCCAGGCTGGCGTCGGCTACGGCGCAGGCCAGCGGATTGCCCATAAACGTCGGGCCGTGCATAAAGCAGCCCGCCGCGCCGTTGCTGATGGTATTCGCCACCTCGCGCGTGGTCAGCGTCGCGGAAAGCGTCATGGTGCCGCCGGTCAGGGCTTTTCCCAGGCAGAGAATATCGGGAGCGATACCGGCATGATCACAGGCGAACAGCTGACCGGTGCGGCCAAAGCCGGTGGCGATCTCATCGGCAATCAGCAGTACCTGATGACGATTGCACAGTTCACGTACCTGCTGCAGGTAGCGCGGATGATAAAAACGCATCCCGCCGGCGCCCTGCACGATAGGTTCGAGGATCACCGCGGCGATGCTGTCGCCATGAGCGGCGATCTGGGCGGCAAATTCCGCGATATCCCGCTCATCCCAGGGGGCATCAAAGCGGCACTGCGGCGCTGGCGCGAACAGGTGCGTCGGCAGATAGCCTTGCCACAGGCTGTGCATGGAGTTATCGGGATCGCATACCGACATGGCGGAGAAGGTATCGCCATGGTAGCCGCGGCGCAGCGTCAGGAAACGTTGGCGTTTCTCGCCGCGCGCCTGCCAGTACTGCAGCGCCATTTTCATCGCCACTTCTACCGCCACCGAGCCGGAGTCCGCCAAAAACACGCACTCCAGCGGCGCTGGCGTCATAGCGACCAGGCGACGACAGAGCGCTACGGCGGAAGGGTGGGTAATGCCGCCGAACATCACGTGCGACATCTGCGCCATCTGCTGTTGTAGCGCCTGATTGAGGCGTGGGTGGTTATAGCCGTGTATCGCCGCCCACCATGAGGACATGCCATCCACCAGATGACGGCCATCGGCCAGCTGTAAATGAACACCCTGCGCGGCAACCACCGGATAACAGGGCAGCGGTTCGCTCATGGAGGTATAGGGATGCCAGATATGGTCGCGGTCAAAGGCAAGATCGTCAGATGTCATGATCACTTGTAAACCAAAATAAAAAGATTTAGTTTACAAGTCTACATCAGATACCATGATAAAAACGACCCTTTCTGGAGTAAGCAATGTCAATGCGCTGGACGCTCGCACAGGCTCAGGCCCTGTTTAATAAGCCTTTTCTTGAACTCATGTTTGAAGCGCAGCAGGTACACCGCCAGCATTTCGATCCGCGTCAGGTACAGGTGAGTACGCTGTTATCGATCAAAACCGGCGCCTGTCCGGAAGACTGTAAATATTGCCCGCAGAGCGCCCGTTATAAAACCGGGCTGGAAGCGGAGCGCCTGATGGAAGTGGAAGAGGTACTGGCCTCGGCGCGTAAGGCGAAGGCGGCGGGATCGTCTCGTTTCTGCATGGGCGCGGCCTGGAAAAACCCTCACGATCGCGATATGCCCTACCTGGAAAAAATGGTGCAGGGGGTGAAGGCGATGGGGCTTGAAACCTGCATGACGCTGGGCACGCTGAACGATGAACAGGCGCAGCGGCTGGGAGCGGCCGGGCTCGATTTTTACAACCATAACCTTGATACCTCGCCGGAATTTTACGGCAATATCATCACTACCCGTACCTATCAGGAGCGTCTGGATACGCTGGAAAAAGTGCGTGAGGCGGGCATCAAGGTCTGCTCCGGCGGTATCGTTGGCTTAGGCGAAGAGGTAAAAGATCGCGCCGCGCTGCTGGTTCAGCTGGCGAACCTGCCGACGCCGCCGGAAAGCGTGCCGATCAACATGCTGGTTAAGGTCAAAGGCACACCGCTGGCGGATAACGAAGATGTCGATCCGTTTGATTTTATCCGCACCATCGCCGTTGCGCGCATTATGATGCCGCGTTCGCACGTACGCCTCTCCGCAGGCCGCGAGCAGATGAATGAGCAGACCCAGGCGATGTGTTTTATGGCCGGCGCCAACTCTATCTTCTACGGCTGCAAGCTGCTTACCACGCCGAACCCGGAAGAGGATAAAGATTTGCTGCTGTTCCGCAAGCTGGGCCTTAATCCTGAACATACCCATACCGATGCTGGCGATAACGAGCAGCAGCAGGCGCTGGCGCAGCAGCTGGTTAATGTCGATACCCCGCAGTATTACAACGCGGCCCAGTAATGAGCTGGCAACATCGAATCGCGACGGCGCTGGCCGAGCGCCAGCAGCAACAGCGTTTACGCCAGCGCAGCCTGCTGGAAAAGAGCCACGCAGGCTGGCTGCTGCATAACGGCATGCGCTACTGTAATTTCTCCAGCAATGATTACCTTGGGTTGAGCGACGATGCGCGCCTGATACAGGCCTGGCAGCAGGGTGCCGAACGCTACGGCGTCGGCGCCGGGGCGTCCGGTCACGTGACCGGCTACGCCTTGCCGCATGCCGCGCTGGAAGCGGAGTTGGCGGACTGGCTGGGCTATCCCTGCGCGCTGCTGTTTAATTCCGGCTACGCCGCTAATCAGGCGGTGATTGGCGCGCTGGCAGGCACGGGCGACCGCATCCTGGCGGATAAACTCTCGCACGCCTCGCTGCTGGAGGCGGCCAGTCTCAGTCCGGCCACGCTGCGTCGTTTTGCCCATAATCAGCCGCAGAGTTTGCAACGCCTGTTAGCCGCGCAGCACGCTGGCGAAACCCTGGTCATCACCGAAGGCGTGTTCAGTATGGATGGCGACAGCGCGCCGCTGCCTGCGCTGCATCAGTTGACGCAGCAGGCGGGCGGCTGGCTGCTGGTGGATGATGCACACGGCATCGGCGTGCAGGGCGACCAGGGGCGCGGCAGCTGCTGGCAGCAGGGCGTGCGGCCGGAACTGCTGATCGTCACCTTTGGCAAAGCGTTTGGCATCAGCGGCGCGGCGCTGCTGTGCGACAGCGATACCGCCAATTATCTGCTGCAGTTCGCCCGTCATCTGATCTACAGCACGGCGATGCCGCCGGCGCAGGCAGAAGCGCTGCGCGCCGCCCTGCGTGCGGTACAGCAGGGCGACGAACTGCGTGAACGGCTGGCCGCCAACGTTGCCCGCTTCCGCCGCGGTGCGGCGCAGCTTCCCTGCACACTGTTGCCATCCTCCACCGCCATCCAGCCGCTGCTGGTGGGCGACGACAGCCAGGCGCTAATGCTCGCCAGCCGTCTGCGTCAGCGCGGCTGCTGGGTGACGGCGATTCGTCCGCCCACGGTGCCGCCGGGCACCGCGCGGCTGCGCATTACCTTAACCGCACGCCACACGGCGGAAGAGATCGATCGGCTGCTGGAGGCGCTGTATGACACACAAAGTGAATAAGCAGGCGGTGGCGCAGGCGTTTGGCCGTGCGGCAGGCGGTTATGACCGCTTTGCCGAGCTGCAACGCTATAGCGGCGAGCAGTTAATGGCGCAGCAGCCGTCCCTGCCCAGCGCCACCGTGCTGGATGCCGGCTGCGGCACCGGCTGGTTCAGCCGACGCTTTCGCGAGCAGGGGCATCAGGTGATTGCCCTCGATCTTTCGCCGGGGATGCTGGCGCAGGCACGGCGCGATGAGACGGCGCATCACTATCTACTGGGCGATATTGAAGCGCTGCCGCTGCGCGCCCACAGCGTGGATGTCAGCTGGAGCAACCTGGCGATGCAATGGTGCGATGACCTGGCGCAGGGGCTGCGTGAGCTGTGTCGGGTGACGCGTCCCGGCGGCCGGATACTGTTTTCTACTCTTGCCGACCAGTCGCTGCATGAGGTGCGCAGCGCGTGGCAGGCGCTGGATGATTACCAGCACGTGAATACCTTTCTTTCCGAGGCGGCGATCCGGCAGGCTGGCGACGGCCTGGCGCTGCAGCTGATCAGCGAAACGGTAGAGCAGCGCTTTCCCGACGTGCGTAGCGCGCTGCAATCGCTAAAAGGCATCGGCGCTACCCATATTCATCACGGGCGCGCCAGCGGGCTACTGACGCGTCAGCGCCTGCAACAGCTGGCGCAGCACTGGCCGCAGGACGAACGCGGTTATCGCCTCTCTTATCAACTGGTTATTGGAGTAATTGATTGTGAGTAACTGCTGGTTCCTGACCGGGACCGATACTGAAGTGGGCAAAACCGTTGCCAGCAGCGCGCTGTTGCAGGCGGCTAACCGCGCGGGCTTGCGCACCGCAGGTTATAAGCCGGTAGCCTCCGGCAGTGAAATGACCTCTGAAGGCATTCGCAACGGCGATGCGCTGGCGCTGCAGCGTAACAGCAGCGTGCCGTTGAGCTATGAGGAAGTGAACCCGCTGGTATTTATCGAGCCAACCTCGCCGCACATCGTCAGCGCCGATACCGGTCAGCCAATTGAATTCGCCCGGCTTTCTGCTGGCCTGCAGGCGCTGCGGGAAAAGGCGGAGTGGGTGCTGGTCGAGGGCGCGGGCGGCTGGTATACGCCGTTGTCAGAGCAGCAAACCTATGCCGACTGGGTACGTCAGGAGCAGCTGCCGGTGATTCTGGTGGTGGGCATTAAACTGGGTTGTATTAACCACGCGTTACTCAGCGCAGAGGCGATCCGCAACGCCGGACTGCCGCTGGCGGGCTGGATCGCTAACGATATTCAGCCGCCGGGCAGACGCCATCAGGAATATATGGCTACCCTGCAACAACGCCTGCCGGCGCCGCTGCTGGGCGAAATTCCGTTCCTCGAACAGATTGAGGGCGTGGCGCTGGGCGACTATCTGCGCCTGCCCGGCTGACGGGCATTTTCAGCTTACCGCCAGCCATTTATCCACTATGTTTTCATCCAGCTGTGCAACGTGGCCCTGCGCCACGTTGCGTCCCCTATGCAGCAGCAGAAAGTAGTCCGCCACGCGCCGGATAACGGAAACGCGCTGCTCCAGCAGCAGGATGGTCAGGCCAAATTCATGGTTC
This sequence comes from Mixta hanseatica, assembly GCF_023517775.1. Taxonomy (NCBI): domain Bacteria; kingdom Pseudomonadati; phylum Pseudomonadota; class Gammaproteobacteria; order Enterobacterales; family Erwiniaceae; genus Mixta; species Mixta hanseatica. The sequence continues at coordinate 1,454,846 of NZ_CP082904.1, forward strand.
AGCCGATGCAGCAAATTACCGGTTTCCTCCTCCAGCCATGGCGACATTCCTTCGGTCGGCTCATCCAAAATCAGCAGTTGAGGCTGCAGCGCCAGCGCCCGGGCCAGCGCCAGGTTCTGCTGCTGTTCTGGCGGCAGATCGCCGCTGCGCTGATGACGTTGCTGCCATAGCGTAGGGAAAAGATCATATACCAGCGGCGGGATAGCGCAGTGGCGATCCTGCTGTCCGGCCAGCAGGGCGATCAGCAGATTTTCTTCAACGCTAAGTTGGGAGAAAATCTGCCTTCCCTGCGGCACATAGCCGATACCCAACCGCGCGCGCGTTGCCGCCGGCTGCATCAGTAAATTTTCCGGCGGCGATCCCGCCTGCTGCCATATCATGCTGCCGCTGTTAATCGGCAGGTGACCCATAATACAGTTTACCAGGGTGGTTTTTCCCATCCCGGGCTGGCCGATAATACCGGTGCAGGTGCCGGGCGGCAGGTCAAGATCCACATCCCACAGGATATGATTTTTACCGTAGAACTGATTGACCGAACGTAAACGCAGCATCTGATATTCTCCTTCCGTACAGTTCAAATCATTCTGCCCGCCTGCGGTTAAGCCGGGCAGGTAACAGACGTCGGCGAGGTGATATCACCGCCTTTTCGCCCTGCGGCTGAGCGGTCAGCCGTCAGGGGAGGTCCATTCTTTCTTGCAATCCGCAGGCCAAATGTATGGGGAACCGCTGAAAGACGGCTGCTGCGCAGAGGACATTAGCGGGAATGGTCAGAAATCCTTAATAATTTAAGGGGGTAATAAACCAGCTGCACGTTGACGGTGCCGATGAGGTCACGCTTATGGTGCAAAAGACCCATCATATGGCAGAAAAATTAATTAATAACGGCTTGACGTTTACTGTGGGAAAAGGCTGATAACGCCGAATAGCAGGCGCTTAACAGGAAAATTCAGCGGCAGGTCAGGCGCAAAAAGTCGAAAAAAAAATATTTCATCTCTGTTACGCCCCCGGGGGGAATTTTATTCACCCCCGATGTTGCGGGGCCTGTAAACAGTTATCCACTATTCCTGTGGATAACCATGTGCATTACCGAGTGAAAACAACGTGCAGGCCAGAGCGGGCGCGGCTTTTTCCTGAACTGGCGCGAAACTGGGCTTTATTTATATTTTATTTAACTTCAACAAGTTAATTAAAATCAAGCCTGCGATTGCGCGCGCTTTTTTCCGCCGTCGCTTTTACGCTGCGCCTATTGACAAATGTTAAATAGCTCGCCTGCTTGGGGATAACCTTGTGTCTCTTAATATTATCCCCATGTAATGATAAGTCTTAAAATTGTCGCTTTGCCTTTTCCAGGGGTATCGGGCAAAATGACTGATTATATATCCAGTGTCACGCGCTGGAAAAATCATCGAAGCGGAGTAAAATTATCCTCCTGTCCGTGCAATTCTTCAGCAGAGATCATTTCTAATGAGTAAAGCCTTTAAACTTAACTCCGCCTTTCAGCCTTCCGGCGACCAGCCAGAGGCGATACGTCGTCTGAAAGAGGGGCTTGAGGACGGTCTGGCACACCAGACGCTGCTGGGGGTGACCGGCTCCGGGAAAACCTTCACTGTTGCCAACGTGATTGCCGATCTTAACCGGCCGACGATGGTGCTGGCGCCCAACAAAACGCTGGCGGCGCAGCTGTATGGCGAGATGAAAGAGTTCTTTCCCGATAATGCCGTCGAGTATTTTGTCTCTTACTACGACTACTATCAGCCTGAGGCCTATGTGCCCAGCTCTGACACCTTTATCGAAAAAGACGCCTCGGTGAACGAACATATCGAGCAAATGCGTCTTTCCGCCACCAAAGCGCTGCTGGAGCGGCGCGACGTTATCGTGGTGGCCTCGGTATCGGCCATCTATGGCCTGGGCGATCCCGACCTCTATCTGAAAATGATGCTGCACCTGTCGCGCGGCATGATCATCGACCAGCGCAGCATTTTGCGCCGTCTGGCAGAACTGCAGTACAGCCGTAACGATCAGGCATTTCAGCGCGGTACCTTCCGGGTGCGCGGGGAAGTGATCGATATTTTCCCGGCGGAATCGGAAGACCTGGCGCTGCGCGTCGAACTGTTTGATGAAGAGGTTGAGCGGCTGTCGCTGTTCGATCCGCTGACCGGGCAGATTGATTCCGTCGTGCCGCGTTTTACCATCTATCCGAAAACGCACTACGTGACGCCGCGCGAGCGCATTGTGCAGGCGATGGAAGAGATTAAGCTTGAGCTGGCCGACCGGCGTAAAAACCTGCTGGCGAACAACAAGCTGCTGGAAGAGCAGCGCCTGACGCAGCGTACCCAGTTCGATCTGGAGATGATGAACGAGTTGGGCTACTGCTCCGGCATCGAAAACTATTCACGCTATCTCTCCGGACGCGGACCGGGCGAGCCGCCGCCGACCCTGTTTGACTATTTGCCGGCGGATGGCCTGCTGGTGGTGGATGAATCCCACGTCACCATCCCGCAGATCGGCGGCATGTACCGCGGCGACCGGGCGCGTAAAGAGACGCTGGTGGAGTATGGTTTCCGCTTGCCGTCGGCACTGGATAACCGCCCGATGAAATTTGAAGAGTTCGAGGCGCTGGCGCCGCAGACCATCTACGTTTCAGCGACGCCGGGCAACTACGAGCTGGAAAAATCGGCTGGCGAAGTGATCGACCAGGTGGTGCGGCCTACCGGCCTGCTCGACCCGATTATTGAAGTGCGTCCGGTGGCGACCCAGGTGGACGATCTGCTGTCGGAAATCCGCAAACGCGTCGAGATCAACGAGCGCGTGCTGGTGACCACGCTGACCAAGCGTATGGCGGAAGATCTGACCGAATATCTGGAAGAGCATGGCGAAAAGGTACGCTATCTGCACTCCGATATCGATACCGTCGAGCGTATGGAGATTATCCGCGATCTGCGTCTGGGCGAGTTTAATGTGCTGGTCGGCATCAACCTGCTGCGTGAGGGGCTCGATATGCCGGAAGTGTCGCTGGTAGCGATCCTGGATGCGGATAAAGAGGGCTTCCTGCGTTCTGAGCGCTCGCTGATCCAGACCATCGGACGCGCGGCGCGTAACGTGAACGGCAAGGCGATTCTTTACGGCGATCGCATTACCCCGTCAATGGCGAAAGCGATCGGTGAAACCGAGCGCCGCCGTGAGAAACAGATCGAATACAACACCGAACACGGCATCGTGCCGCAGGGCCTGAATAAGAAGATCACCGATATTCTGGAACTGGGCAAAAGCGCGACCAAAGGCAAAACGCGCGGCAAGAGCAGTAGCCGCGGCGCCGCCGAGGCCGAAGCCGATTATCTGGCGCTTACGCCGCAGGCCTTGCAGAAGAAGATCCATCAGTTGGAAACCCAGATGCAACAGCATGCGCAAAACCTGGAGTTCGAAGAGGCCGCCAACGTGCGCGATCAGCTACATCAGCTGCGCGAACTGTTTATCGCCGCTTCGTAAATATCGACTATCGAAAAAAGCCGCAGCCTGAAAAGGCGCGGCTTTTTTTATGGGCGCAGGCGCGAGCTAGAAAGAAAAGATAAAACGCCTCAGCCAAGCGCCTGTATCGCCTGCTCCAGCGCCAGACGCAGCAGCTGGCGATCGTGACGGTAGGGGATATCTGCCGCTTCCAGCGGTTGTTGCACAATCAACCGATCTGTTACACCCTGCACATCTGTCCGTGGGCCGACCACCACCGCATCAATAACCTTTTTGCCAATGTATTTTTCCATTATCGCCAGCTTATCTTCCAGCCGCAGACTGGCAGCGGCGGGGCTGAGCTCGCGCCCCAGATTGCCGATAAAAATCAGCGGGGCAGGCGTGCGGCGCAGCGCCTGCGCCATTTCATTCATCAGCAGCAGCGGCATCAGGCTGGTAAAAAAACTGCCGGGACCGATGAGGATGAGATCGGCTTCGGCAATCGCTTCCAGCGCTTCACGCGTGGGCGCCACGTTGGGATGCAGCATCAAATCCTGCGGCATCGCCGCCAGGGTATCGATCGCCGTTTCGCCATACACCATATGGCCTTCGCTATCAGTCGCCATTAAATCGACCGGCTGCTCCGACATTGGGATTAGCAGGGCGTCCACCTTCAGCATATTGCGGATCAGGTTAATCGCCTCCAGCGGCCGCACACTAAGATGATCGAGCGCTTTCAACATCAGGTTGCCGAGGTTATGCCCGGCCAGCTCGCCATTGCCGGTAAAGCGATACTCAAACATCGCCGAGGCTACGCCCGGCTCAGTAATCAGCTGGTTCAGGCAGTTACGCGTATCGCCCCAGGCAATGCCGCCCTCCGATTGACGGATGCGGCCGGTCGAGCCGCCGTTATCGGTGGTGGTCACGATGCCGGTCAGACGTGAACCCAGCGAAGCAAGGGCCGACATCACGCGTCCCAGTCCGTGCCCGCCGCCCAGGGCGACCACCCGATCCAGATCCGCAAGGGTACGATTACGCATAATTCTCCTGACAATAAGTGACGGTAACCTTAACCGTCGGGTCGGCACAGGATAATCGTTTCTCAGGACGTTTAATACTCTCCGGCCGCAGCGGGAAGAGGTTGATTTAGCGATCAGTGCGCAGAAATGCCTTATCGCAATCATCGTCCGGGCTTCGCTTGCTAACAATTAAAAGCATTGTGCAAGAAAATGTGGCGATCGTGCGGCTAAAAGCGATAAATGCTCGGTATATAAGAGGTTATATAACGAAATTGAACGTGGCATACCCGGATAAATGGCGTTACTATTTGCAGATTCCTGTTTAACAGGCAAAACCACACTCAAGCCTTTGCGCCTACGTCGACAGATAGGGGGCACTGGCCGCAGCCGCGAGCTGCCAGGGTGCAGAAAGAAATGACTGCATCTCCCATTTTGGAAAGGTGTTCTGGTGACCCAATTTATTGATTCCTATGCCCGCAAGTTCTATTACTTGCGTTTGTCGATCACTGATGTGTGCAACTTTCGCTGCACCTACTGCCTGCCTGATGGCTATAAGCCGCAGGGCGCGACAAACAAAAGTTTCCTTTCGCTTGATGAGATCCGGCGCGTTACGCGCGCATTTGCCGATGCCGGCACGGAAAAAGTGCGTCTGACCGGCGGCGAACCGAGCCTGCGCCGCGATTTTGTCGATATTATCGCTGCCGTACGTGAAAATCCGGGTATTCGTCAGCTGGCGGTCACTACCAACGGTTACCGTATGGAACGCGATGTCGCCCGCTGGCGCGAGGCTGGCCTGACCTCCATCAACGTTAGCGTTGACAGCCTTGATGCGCGTCAATTTCATGCCATCACCGGTCAGGATAAATTCCACCAGGTGATGCGCGGTATCGATGCCGCCTTTGAGGCCGGCTTCAGCAAGGTGAAGGTCAATAGCGTGCTGATGCGCGATATTAATCATCACAGCCTGCAAACCTTCCTCGACTGGATTCGCCACCGCCCGATTCAGCTACGCTTTATTGAGCTGATGGAAACCGGCGAGGGCAGCGATCTGTTTCGACGTCATCATATTTCCGGCGAAGTAATCCGCGATCAGCTGATTATGCAGGGCTGGCAGCGTCAGGTCCGGGCACGCAGCGACGGTCCGGCGCAGGTGTTTAGCCATCCTGACTACCAGGGCGAAATCGGCCTGATCATGCCTTACGAGCGCGATTTTTGTGCCAGCTGCAATCGCCTGCGCGTCTCGGCCATCGGCAATCTGCATCTTTGCCTGTTTGGCGACGGCGGCGTGCCGCTGCGCGATCTGCTGGCTTCCGATGCGCAGCAGCCTGAGCTGCAGGCGCGCATCGCCGCCAGCCTCGGGCGTAAAAAGCAGACGCACTTCCTGCATCAGGGCAACACCGGCATTACGCAAAATCTTTCATTTATCGGCGGCTAAACGCGGAGTAAAGCATGGGCAAAGCCACAATGGAATTTCAGGCGCTACGGATTGCGGTACTGACCGTTTCCGATCGCCGCGACGCCTCAGATGACACCTCAGGCGACTATTTACGCGAGGCGGTGACCGAAGCGGGTCATCAGGTTCTCGATCACGCGATTGTCGCGGACAATCTTTACCGCATTCGCGCGGTGGTCTCCAGCTGGATCGCCAGCGAAGATATTCAGGTTATCCTGATCAACGGCGGCACCGGCTTTAACAGCAAAAACAGTACGCCGGAAGCGCTGCTGCCGCTGTTCGACCGCGAGATCGAAGGCTTCGGCGAAGTGTTCCGCATGCTGTCGTGGGAAGAGATCGGTTCCTCCACTTTACAGTCGCGCGCGGTCGCCGGGCTGGCAAACCAAACGCTGATTTTCGCCATGCCAGGCTCAACTTCCGCCTGTCGTACCGCCTGGGAACGTATCATCTGTGAGCAGCTGGACGCCCGTACGCGCCCCTGCCAGTTTGTATCACATCTGAAAAAATCATAACTATGTCGCAATTAACTCACATTAACGCCGCCGGCGTTGCCCATATGGTTGATGTTTCCGCTAAGGCGGAAACGCTGCGTGAAGCGCGCGCGGAAGCCTGCGTGGTGATGGCGCCCGCCACGCTGCAAATGATTATCGAAGGCCGCCATCATAAGGGCGACGTCTTCGCCACCGCGCGAATCGCCGGTATTCAGGCGGCGAAACGCACCTGGGAGCTGATCCCGCTCTGTCATCCGCTCATGCTGAGCAAGGTTGAGCTTGAACTGACCGCCGAACCGGAGAAAAACCGCGTGCGCATCGAGTCGGTATGTCGCCTGACCGGCAAAACCGGCGTCGAGATGGAGGCGTTAACCGCCGCCTCGGTGGCGGCGCTGACCATCTACGATATGTGCAAAGCGGTGCAGAAAGATATGGTGATTGAATCAGTGCGTCTGCTGCAAAAAAGCGGCGGCAAATCGGGCGATTTTCAGGCGGTGGATAATGATTAATGTGCTGTTTTTCGCACAGGTACGCGAACTGGTGGCGACCTCTTCGTTATCGCTGCCGGCAGAGTACGCCACGGTGGAAGAGCTACGCGCCGCGCTGGCCACCCGCGGCGACCGCTGGGATCTGGCGCTGAGCGCCGGCAAGCTGCTGGCCTCGGTTAATCAAACGCTGGTATCGCTTCAGCATCCGCTTCAGGATGGCGACGAAGTCGCTTTCTTCCCGCCGGTGACCGGAGGTTAATATGACAACCCGCATTCGCGTCGGGCAGGCGCCGTTCAGCATGGCCGAGGAGTATCAATGGCTTGCCGCCTGTAACGATGATGGCGCGGTAGTGACCTTTACCGGCAAAGTGCGCAATCATAATCTGGGCGAGCATGTTTCCGCGCTCACGCTGGAGCATTACCCGGGCATGACGGAAAAGGCGCTGGCGGAGATTGTGGAAGAGGCGCGCACGCGCTGGCCATTACAGCGGGTGAGCGTGATTCACCGCGTCGGCGAGCTGTTTCCCGGCGATGAGATTGTTTTTGTCGGCGTGAGCGCGGCGCATCGTGGCGCCGCCTTCGCTTCCGCCGAATTCATTATGGATTATCTGAAAACCCGCGCGCCGTTCTGGAAGCGGGAAGCGACGCCCGAAGGCGATCGCTGGGTTGAGGCGCGCGACAGCGACCAACAGGCGGCTGGCCGCTGGGATTAGTGGCTTACTTTGTGGCGCTTCGTCTGTTCTGAGGTGCCAAACTCGGTGCTGCCGTGGGCGTGCTCACCGCCGCCCTCGACGCGCTGCAGTTGGATCACCTCGCCATCCTGCCAGGCGTTGGCGCCTTTTACTACCGGATGGGCGACGATATCGGCGCGCTGCTGGCGCATTTTACGCGTATCAATTCCCATACGCTCATCGCGATCTTTCAGCAGCCGCTGATCAAGCTGCCCATCGGCGGTAAAGCCCATCATCAGCGCCGGAATACCAAACGGCAGCGTTCTATCGCGGTCGGTGTGCCAGGTGTGCCAGGTTTTGCCATAGGTGTTGACCAGTTTGGTCATCAGCGCCTTATCCGCCGTGTCCGGCAGCCCCGGCGCCACCAGCGTGCCTGATTTCACCTCATAGCTATGGCTGTGCCACAGTTTCTTCTCTTCCGACGGCAGCGTTTTATACAGCCGCTCGCTGATAATATATTCCACGCCCATCAGGCGCGCATCGCGCGTGTTGCCGTCGTAAACCAGCGCCTGCATTACGTCATCATTCAGGATAGTGACATAATGGTGCGCTTCCATTTGGCCGTTTTTATCGCCGTTGTAGAAATGGAAGCCGTCGAGATAGGCGTTAATCGCGTCAATCGGCGGGCGCGACTGCATCGCGGCGGCGCCAGTATCCAGCAGCTTCATTTTCGCCGAGGTCGGCGCGCCGGGAGTGTTTACCTGCGCCGGAGTATTATTACCGCCGCAGCCAGCCAGCGTCAGCGCTGCAACCACCGGCAACCATAAGGTTTTCATCGGGAACTCCTGTAATAATAATTAACAAAACTTAACGTTAGCGCAAAAGTGAGAAATAGAAAGTCAGGGAGCCAGGGAATGAAAGCGGGGCGGGGGCTGGCATTTCGCCACGGCAGTGGTTAAGGTGCGCTTATCTTCAAATGGATAAGGACAGGTATGTCACCTCAGTTATTACGCCTTCTTCCGCTGGTTGCGCTGCTGGCGCTGGCGGGCTGTACCAGTAAACAGAAACAGACGCCGCAGCAAACCCCGCAGCAGATGCAGGCGCGCATCATTGCGCTGATGCCGGGCGACGTGCGACAGAAATCGGACTGGGCAAGCGATATGGCCACCGCGTTCCGTACGCAGCAGATCGAAGCCAGCGACAGCAATATTTGCGCCGTAATCGCCGTGGCCGATCAGGAAACCAACTTTAATGCCGACTCACCGGTGCCAGGCCTGCCGAAAATCGCCTGGGGCGAGATCAACAAGCGGGCGGCGCGGCTGCATATTCCCGCTTTTCTGGTGCGCACCGCGCTGATGCTTAAGTCGCCGAACGGACGCAGCTATGCCGATCGGCTGGACAGTGTGCGCACGGAAAAAGAGCTGAGCGCCATTTTTGATGACTTTATCAATATGGTGCCGATGGGCCAGACGCTGTTCGGCAATCTGAACCCGATTCATACCGGTGGACCAATGCAGGTAAGCATCGCCTTTGCCGAAGCGAACGAGCAGGGCTATCCGTGGCCGGTGGACACCTCTATCCGTCAGGAAGTCTTTACCCGTCACGGCGGCATCTGGTTCGGCGTAAAGCACCTGCTGGGCTATCCAGTCAACTATAGCGCGCCGCTGTACCGCTTCGCCGACTTCAACGCCGGCTGGTACGCCAGCCGCAATGCAGCGTTTCAGGCGGCGGTAGCGCGCGCCACCGGCATGAAGCTGGCGCTGGATGGCGACCTGATCCTCTATGGTTCCGATAAGGCGGGGGCGACGGAGCTGGCGGTACGCACGCTGGCGGCGCAAATCGATATGAGCCCGCGGGCGATTCGGCGCGATCTGGAAAAGGGCGATAAGCTCGACTTTGAAGAAAGCGAATTGTGGAAGCAGGTTTTTGCACTGGCGGATAAACAGGCCGGACGCCGACTGCCGCGTGAAATGCTGCCGGGCATCCGTCTGGAAAGCCCGAAAATCACCCGCAATCTGACTACCGCCTGGTTTGCTCAGCGGGTAAACAGCCGTTATCAGCAGTGTATGGCGCGGCGCTAAAAAAACGCCCGTGGCGAATTAAGGTCACGGGCGAGCGGTTTTACCACAGAGCGGCAACGCTGCTTAGCCGTGCTGCTCCAGCTGAAAGGTGGATACCGTATCGGCCAGCTGGCGCGCCTGATCTTCCAGCGAGGCGGCCGCGGCCGACATTTGCTGTACCAGCGCGGCGTTCTGCTGCGTGACGCCATCCATCTGATTGACTGCCACGCTCACCTGACTGATGCCCAGCGACTGTTCATCGGACGCATTGACGATTTCGCCGATAATCGACTGTACTGCCGCCACCGACTCGGTCATGGTTTTCATCGTTTTGCCGGTCTCGTTTACCAGCGACACGCCGGTATTGACCCGCGCAGCGGACTCATCAATCAGCGCGGAAATCTCTTTAACCGCGTTGGCGGAACGCTGCGCCAGATTACGTACTTCAGATGCCACCACCGCGAAGCCGCGCCCCTGTTCACCGGCGCGCGCCGCCTCTACCGCCGCGTTCAGTGCCAGAATATTAGTCTGGAAGGCGATACTGTTAATCAGGCTGGTGATATCGCCGATTTTGCGCGAACTTTCATCAATCTGCGCCATCACCTCTATCATATGCTGCACCAGCGCCTCACCGCGTCCGGCAACCGCCGTAGCATTGCCGGTTAGCTCGGTAGCCTGATGCGCGTTATCGGCATTTAGCTTCACCGTCGCGGTTAATTGCTCCATGCTGGCTGCCGTCTCTTGCAGCGCCGATGCCTGCTGCTCGGTACGAGAAGAGAGATCGAGGTTGCCGCTGGCGATTTCGCTGGCGCCGCTGCGCACCGACGCGCTGGCGGTCATGATCTCGCTTACCATATTGCGCAACTGCTGCTGCATGGTTTGCATCGCATAGAAAATGCTTTGCCGATCTTTAGCCTGCACCTCAATGGCGCGGCTCAGGTCGCCCTGGGCTACCGCCAGAGCAAGGCTGGCGGCCTCGGCCGGCTCGCCGCCGACGGGACGCGCAATTTTACGGCTGAAAATCAGCCCCAGCACGCCGCATACCACCACAATACTCACCAGCATCAGGACCAGCGCCCAGATCAACTGGCGGTTGGCGGCGGCCATCACCTCGCTGACCGGCGCGACGATCGCCAGACGCCACGGCGTTTCGCTATTGCCGACACTGATCGGCTGCCAGCTAATAAAGGCGGCTTCCTTCAGAAAGGCATCCTGATATTCATGTACCGCAGGGTTTTGCGTTTTCTCGTCCTGCCAGGTTTTGCCTGCCAGCGCGGCATCGGGGCTGGCGATGATTTTGCCCTGATGCGACAGTAGCAGCGCATAGCCTTTGCCATGCCATGGCTTGATGGCGCTAATGGCTTTTTGCAGCGTCTCCAGCGAAAAGTCAGCGGTAACCGAACCTTTGAACTGGCCATTCACGATAATCGGCGCGGCGATAGAGGTCAGCATGACGTCTACGCCGTTATAGGGATAAATATAAGGCTCGAGGATCACCTCTTTCATGCGCTGACGCGGCAGCAGATAGTAGTCGCCGATGCCGGGTTTTTCATAATCCACCAGGTTATGCAGCGCAGGCTCCCCCTCACCGTTGCGATCGACATAGCGCGCATAGCGTCCGGCGGCATCCTGATCCGGCTGCGCAGCAAATTCCGCATCTTTGCCGTCAAATGCGTTGGGCTCAAAGGCGAGAGAGATCGAAAGGTAATCGTGGTGCGTACGTAGCGTCGCGCTTAACATCTGATCCAGCACCCGGCGCTCCGGCACGCCCGCCTCTTTTAAGCTCCAGGCGTCGGTGCCCAATCCACGCGCGGTATGTAACGCCTCGTCGAGTTTGTTTTGCACCTGTTGCGCGTTGGCTTTCGCAATCTGCTGCAGATAGTCCTGCGCCAGCTGGCGCTGTTGCTCGCGTGACTGGCCGCTCAACAGGCCGATAGTCAGAATAAACCCAAGGGAAATGGTAACGATGCCGGTGATCAGCATCAGCGTTTGGGTGCGCATTTTGCTCCGGTGGTTGGCAAAGGCTGTCATGAAATTCCCCGGAAAAGGTTAAAAACATCAAATAACCTCCTGTCAGCGAATCTTCCCCTGTGCAGTTTATCGGCAGGGAATGCGTAACATTCAGCCATCGCGACGGAAAAATTATACGTTGGCTATAATTTCGTTGCGTAACGGCAGCAATGGCATAACTTGCCAGATCTATGCCACACTTGAGTAACGTATGACTTCACTCAATTAGGGGGATCTATGGATCGATTTCCACATTCGCAAGAAACAATCGTGCAGCGTGCCGGTACCGGTCTGCAAACTTACATGGCGCAGGTGTATGGCTGGATGACCTGCGGTCTGCTGCTGACCGCCTTTATTTCCTGGTATGCGGCGAATACGCCAGCGGTGATGGAGCTGGTCTTCGCTAACCGGATCACCTTTTTTGGACTGATTATCGCGCAGCTGGCGGTGGTGTTTGTGCTTTCAGGTCTGGTGCATAAGCTCAGCGGGGCGGTGGCAACGGCGCTGTTTATGCTGTACTCAGCGCTGACCGGTTTAACCTTAGCCAGTATTTTCCTGCTCTATACCTATTCATCAATTGCCAGCACCTTCTTTGTTACCGCCGGGATGTTCGGCGCCATGAGTTTTTGGGGCTACACCACTAAACGCGATCTCAGCAAAATGGGCAGCATTCTGTTTATGGCGCTGATTGGTCTGCTGTTAGCTTCGCTGGTTAACTTCTGGCTGAAAAGTCCGGCCTTAATGTGGGCGATTACCTATATCGGCGTGTTGGTGTTTGTTGGACTGACGGCGTATGACACGCAAAAGCTGAAGGCGATTGGCGAGAATATCGATACGCGCGATAAAGAGAACCTGCGCCGCTATTCGATCATGGGCGCGCTCACCCTTTATCTGGACTTTATCAACCTGTTCCTGATGCTGCTACGTATCTTCGGCAACCGCCGTTAAGGCAATGATGCTGGCTCTCTTTGGCCAGCGCGGCAGTGAATAAAGCAAAGCCCGGTATCATCCTGTGATGCCGGGCTTTATAGTTACTGAACCGCTTTATCGGGCGGGGAGAGGGTAGCGTCCGCCTCCAGCCGTTCAGCCTGGCGCGTCTGCTGTTCCTTTTTTTTGCCGCTCTCTTGCTGCATTTTGCGCTCATTTTTTACGCGCAGATGCTTCGCCCGGCTTTCCAGCCACAGATAGAGCACCAGCGCCAACAGCAGCGGCAGGATAAAGTAGAGCACGCGGTAGGCAAGCAGGGCGGCGATAATCTGTCCGTGACCGGCATGCTCGCCGCGCAGCAGCGCCAGAAACACCGCTTCCAGCACCCCGATGCCGGCCGGGATATGAATAATCACCCCGGCGATACTGCTAATCAGCAGCACGCCCAGCACCACCGGATAATGCACTTCCTGTCCCAGCAGCAGCCAAATAATGGCGCCCATCACCATCCAGTTGGCGCTGGAGATAGCAAACTGAAACAGCGCCATACGCAGCGAAGGCAGCGCCAGCTTCTGCCCCTTAATTGTCCAGCGCCGCCGTTTGGAAAAGGCGCAGGCGGCCAGATAGGCGAGCACCAGCAGCGCCAGAATGCCGCCGATCAGCCGCAGCGTTCCTTCGCCGATAAACCAGCCGGGCGGTACTGGCACCATACCGGCGGTGAAAATAATCCCCGCGAGCAGGATATAGCCCAGCCAGTTAGTGGCGATACTCAGCGAGAAAATGCGCGTAATGGTGCTGCCGCTCAGCCCCAGCCGTGAATAAAGCCGGTAGCGCATCGCGACGCCGCCAACCCAGGTGCTAAGCGTCAGGTTAAAGGCGTAGCAGATAAACGACACCAGCATCACCTGACGCTTCGCCAGCTTATGACCACAGTAGGCGCGGCCAATCAGATCGTAGCCGCCGTAGGCGAGATAACTCAGGATCACCAGCCCCACCGCGCTGAGAATCGCGACGCGGTTATAGTTGACGATCACCTTCCAGACATCTTCCCAGTTTACTTTGCGGGCGTAGACCACCAGTAATACAACAACCGCAACAAAGAACAGCCAGGTGAGGATCTTTTTGGCCAGTTTCCATTTTGGATGGGCTTTTGACATCAGGATTTCACTCCTTGTTTATCGCTATCGACGCGATCCTGGGTTTCCAGTTCCGGCTGAACCGGCGGCGGCACCTGCTTTACTTTAGGCGTATGGGCGGGCAGCCAGCCGGCGATCGCAGGGAAATGGCGCAGGAAGTGGAAAACAATCACGCTTTTCGTCAGCTGTAGCCAGGTGCGCTTCGGCAGTTTCTCTTCCTGCACGCGCACGCAATCATTCTGTAACAGCTGCTCCAGATTGTCGCGCAGCGTCTGATTAAACTGTCGATCGTGAATAATCAGATTGGCTTCCAGGTTAAGCGACAGGCTTAGCGGGTCAAGGTTGCTGGAGCCGACGGTCGCCCATTGCCGATCCTGTACCGCCACCTTGCCGTGCAGCGGACGCCGGATATATTCATAAACCTCCACGCCGCCTTCTACCAGGTAGTTATACAACAGCTCCGCGCCCACTTTCACAATCGGCATATCGGGCTCACCCTGCACAATCAGACGTACGCGTACGCCGCGTTGGGCGGCATTTTTCATCTCGCGCAGTAGACGGTAGCCAGGGAAAAAGTAGGCATTGGCGATGATCACATCCTGTTTCGCGTTGCTCAGCATTTCCATATAGTGCTGCTCGATATCGTCGCGATGTTCGTCATTATCGCGAATAACGAACAGCGCCTGCGCATCGCCCGGCTTCTGGTTGCGCGCCGGACGATGTGAGCGCTGCCCCCACCAGCGGCGCGTATTCGCCTCGCTGCCAAATGCCTGCAGCACAAAAGCGCCGATATCGTCAACGATCGGCCCTTTCACCTCAACGGCATAATCCTGCTTGGCTTCCGGACCGAAGTCGGTGTTGTGTTCGGCGGAAAAGTTAATGCCGCCGACAAAGGCGATAACGCCGTCCACCACCACAATTTTACGGTGCAGTCGGCGGAAGAGATTGGTGCGCATGCCCATCACCAGCGGACGCGGATCGTAATAGAGAAAGCGTACGCCGGCGGACGTCAGGCTGGAGACAAACTCATCTGACAGATCGGGCGAGCCGTAGCCATCCACCATCATCTCAATTTTTACGCCGCGCTCGGCGGCCGCCAGCAGTTCGCGATGCAGCGCCTTGCCGACGTTATCCTCAAACAGAATAAAGGTTTCCAGCAGCACACTCTGTTGCGCGCGCTGAATCGCGCCGAATACGCGCGGGAAAAATTCTTCACCGTTTTCCAATAGCTGGATACGGTTGCCATCGCGCCAGCTCATCGTCATAAGTGAATCTCCACGGCCAGCGGCGCATGATCGGAAAGGTGCGACCAGGGCCGCATGGGTAATGCCCAGGGTTGGCTGGCACCGGCGTTGCGCACGTAAATACGATCGAGGCGCAACAGCGGGAAACGCGCCGGGAAGGTGCGCGCCGGACGCCCATGCTTGCGGCTGAATACCTCATCAAGGTTAGCGCAGCGCTTCAACATTTTATTGGCGCGAATTTGCCAGTCATTAAAATCGCCCGCCACTACCAGCGGGGCATCCGGCGGTAGGGCAGCGATCATCTCGCACATCATCTTCATTTGCGCATGGCGATGCGCATCGCGCAGGCCAAGATGCACGCACATTACATGCAGCGCCTGGTCACGATCGGGCAGCTGAAGATGACAGTGCAACACGCCGCGCTTCTCGGTGCCCGCCACGGAAATGTCGCGGTTCTCATACTCAATGATCGGGAAGCGGGAAAGCACCGCATTGCCATGATGCCCTTCAGGATAGACCGCGTTTCGCCCGTAAGCGAAGTCGTTCCACATGGTATCGGCGAGAAACTCATAGTGCGGAGTGTCCGGCCAGTTTTCCACCTGTAGCGGATGAACCGCGTGCGTGCCCATTACCTCCTGTAAAAATACGATATCGGCTGACGTTGCGCGTACCGCTTCACGTAGCTCAGGTAAAATAAAGCGCCGGTTAAAACTGGTGAAACCCTTATGTGTATTAATTGTCAGGACTTTAAAGGAAAATCCTTGCGCTTTTTGTGACATACTGGGGGCGCTCTCCTTTTGATTTTGATTTCCGATAAAGTGTAGTCTTTGTCACAAAAGGGCGCTGACTTCCGCCGCGTTTTGCGGCATTGTCCGAAAACTACGTTACATTATGGACATTCGTCGTCGGCTTTGCCGACAACTTGGATCGCCGTCAAACGCGGTCAGGAGAAGAGAATGAAATGGTTTAACCGTATACAGATTGCCACTGGCCAACCCTGTCTGCACATCTCTTTGCATCTGTTGATGCTGGTCGCCCTGGTTTGGGGCTGGCGGGAGCGGGCATTGGTTGAAGTGAGCAGCGTACTGGTTGCCGCCTATGCGGCGGTATTTATCGCCATGCTGCTGACGCAGCGGATTCCGCGCCTGCGACGCACCGGTGATTTTTTAGAAGAGATCACCACCACCTACTATTTCGGCGCGGCGATGCTGTTGCTGTTTTTAGTCTCGCGCATTCTGCATAACAACCTGCTGCTGGCCTGTCTGGGCCTGGTGATGCTGGCGGGGCCGGCGCTGGTTTCGCTGCTGGCGAAAGAGCCGCCGCCACGTATCGAGAAGAAACGCGGCTAATCTTGCCTCTCCTCTGCTGTCAGGGCCGCACTGCGCGGCCCTGATTTTTTACCGTCGCGCGCTTTTTACTGCCACAGCGGCGCGCCGCTATCCCCACGACGCGTAAACTGTTACACTGATCTCATTACGCACCGTAGTTTGTGCCCTTTCAACCGCTTGCTCAACAAGCGTCATGATCTCCCCCCTGGAAACTGCACCGTTAACGACGGTCAGGGCGGAACCGGAGTTGAACCCCTATGTCTTTTGATTCTCTCGGCCTGAACGCCGATATTTTGCGTGCCGTTGCCGAGCAAGGCTATCGCGAGCCTACCCCTGTACAACGCCAGGCGATCCCGGTGGTACTGGAAGGCCGTGACCTGATGGCCAGCGCCCAAACCGGCACCGGCAAGACGGCAGGCTTTACGCTGCCTATTCTGCAGCGCCTGAGCGCGAAACCGTTAGCGGCGAAAAGCCGTCGCCCGGTACGCGCCTTAATTCTCACCCCGACGCGTGAACTGGCGGCGCAGGTGGGTGAAAACGTCCGTGATTACAGTAAATATCTGAACCTGCGTTCGCTGGTAGTATTCGGCGGCGTCAGCATTAACCCGCAGATGATGAAACTGCGCGGCGGCGTAGATGTGCTGGTGGCGACGCCGGGCCGCCTGCTCGATCTGGCGCAGCAAAACGCAGTTGACCTGTCGCAGGTGGAAATCCTGGTGCTGGATGAAGCGGACCGTATGCTCGATATGGGCTTTATCCATGATATTCGCCGTGTACTGGCGCGCCTGCCGGCGAAACGTCAGAACCTGCTGTTTTCCGCCACCTTCTCTGATGAGATTAAAGCTCTGGCCGAGAAGCTGCTGGATAACCCCAGCCAGGTAGAAGTTGCGCGTCGCAACACCGCCTCTGAGCAGATTACCCAGCACGTGCACTTTGTTGATAAGAAGCGCAAGCGGGAACTGCTGTCGCTGCTGATCGGTCAGGGTAACTGGCAGCAGGTGCTGGTGTTTACCCGCACCAAGCATGGCGCTAACCACTTAGCCGAGCAGCTGAATAAAGATGGCATCACCGCCGCCGCGATCCACGGTAATAAAAGCCAGGGCGCGCGTACCCGTGCGCTGAGCGACTTTAAAGGCGGCCAGATTCGCGTGCTGGTCGCGACCGATATCGCCGCGCGCGGTCTGGATATCGAAGAGCTGCCGCACGTGGTTAACTATGAGCTGCCGAACGTACCGGAAGATTATGTGCACCGTATCGGCCGTACCGGTCGTGCCGCCGCTACCGGCGAAGCGATTTCGCTGGTCTGCGTGGATGAGCACAAGCTGCTGCGTGATATCGAGCGTTTGCTGAAGCGTGAAATTCCACGCATGGCGCAGCCGGGCTTTGAGCCGGATCCCAGCATTAAGGCTGAACCGATCATCAATGGTCGTCAGCAGCGTGGCGGCGGCGGCGGCGGACGTGGCCAGGGCGGTCGCGCTCAGAGCGGCGCTCGCCAGCCTTCAGCTCAGCGTCAGGCCGGTGCGGGCGATCGTCAGCCGCGTCGTGCCGCTGGCGAGCGTGATGGCAACGCGCCGCGCCGCGCTTCTGGCGATAACAGCCAGCCGCGTCGTGCCGCTGGCGAGCGTGACGGCAATGCGCCGCGCCGCGCTTCCGGCGATAGCAGCCCGTCACGTCGTACCTCCGGCGACAACAGCCATCCGCGCCGACTGTCTGGCGACGGCAATCAGCCGCGCCGCTCATCCGGGCAGCGCCCGGCGCGCAGCGATAAGCCTTCCGGCAATCGTTAATTAGCTTCGCTGATAACGGCTACCCCTGTGGTAGCCGTTATCTTTTGCGACGCAACCCCCTTATTTTCCCGTTTTTTTAGCCTCCTCGACAATAAACGCCCGCCCAGGTGATGTTCACCCTCAGGCAAAAGGCGTAAACTTGCGCGTCAATTTTTTCAAAGGTATCTCTCATGCGGGTGTTACTGGCGCCGATGGAAGGCGTACTCGATTCTCTGGTACGTGAATTACTGACCTCAGTGAATGATTACGATCTCTGTATCACCGAATTTTTACGCGTGGTGGATCAGCTGCTGCCGGTAAAGTCTTTCCTGCGTCTCTGCCCGGAGCTACAGCACCAGAGCCGTACCTCTTCCGGCACCTTAGTCCGGGTTCAACTGCTGGGACAGCATCCGCAGTGGCTGGCAGAGAACGCGGCGCGTGCGGTGGCGCTGGGTTCCTGGGGCGTCGATCTTAACTGCGGCTGCCCGTCGAAGCTGGTGAACGGTAGCGGCGGCGGCGCCACGCTGTTAAAAGACCCCGAGCTTATCTATCGCGCGGCGAAAGCGATGCGTGCAGCGGTGCCCGCCGATCTGCCGGTTACGGTCAAGGTGCGTCTTGGCTGGGATTCCGGCGAACGGCGTTTTGAGATTGCCGATGCGGTACAGCAGGCGGGCGCCAGCGAACTGGTGGTGCATGGCCGTACTAAAGAAGAGGGCTATCGTGCCGAGGCGATTAACTGGCAGGCGATTGGTGAAATCCGCCAGCGTTTATCGATTCCGGTGATCGCCAATGGTGAAATCTGGGACTGGCAAAGCGCGCAGGCGTGTATGGTGGCTACCGGCTGTGAGGCGGTGATGATTGGCCGTGGCGCGCTTAACGTGCCTAACCTCAGTCGGGTGATTAAAGATAACGCGCCGCCGATGCCCTGGCCGCAGGTGATGGCGCTACTGCATCGCTATACCCGGCTGGAAAAGCAGGGCGATACCGGCATGTATCATGTGGCGCGCATCAAACAGTGGCTCGGCTATCTGCGTAAGGCGTATCCGCAGGCGGACACGCTGTTTACCACCGTTCGCACTCTGAAAAGCTCGCCAGAGATTGCGGCGGCGATCGATCGTCAGTGCCAGCTGGCCGATGTTTTGTAACATAATGATAATAATTGTTCTTCATCGACAGGGCTGGCGTATGATGCATGCATATGACCTCCCTGTTTTTTTGAACGATCATGGACTCGACAACACCTGCATTAACCAACGCCCAGCTTAACCGGCGTATTCTTTCCGTTATTATTTTTACCTTCTTTTGCTACCTTTCGGTTGGTCTGCCGCTGGCGGTGTTGCCCGGCTTTGTGCATAACCAGCTGGGCTACAGCTCGTTTATGGCCGGGCTGATTATTAGCGTGCAGTATTTCGCCACGCTGGTCAGCCGTCCTCAATCCGGGCGGCTGGCCGACGCCTTCGGCCCGAAAAAGGTGGTGATGCTCGGCATGAGCTGCTGCGGCCTGAGCGGCGTGCTGACCATTCTGGCAGGTCTGGCGATCGCCACGCCTGAACTCAGCCTGACTCTGCTGGCGGCCGGCCGTGTTTTCCTCGGCGTGGGTGAAAGTTTCAGCAGCACCGGCGCCACGCTGTGGGGCATGAAAATCGTCGGCAGCACGCAGACGGCACGGGTGATTTCATGGAACGGCGTCGCGACCTATCTGGCGATGGCGCTGGGGGCACCGACCGGCGTTGCGCTGAATGCGTTGATGGGCATTCACGGCTTCGCGGCGTTGGTCACCCTGATGGGGGGCGTTGGGCTGTTGCTGGCCAGCCGCAAGCCAGCCGTTAGCGTCGCCGTTGGCGCACGTATCGCGCTGCATCGCGTAGTGTCCAAAGTCTGGGCCTACGGGCTGGGACTGGGCCTGGGCACCATCGGGTTCGGGGTAATCGCCACGTTTATCACGCTCTATTTCGCCAGCCGCCAATGGCAGGGCGCAGCCTTTGCGCTCAGCCTGTTCAGCATCGGTTTTGTGCTGATGCGCCTGAGCTTTAGCCGCACCATTACCCGCTATGGCGGTCTGTTGGTTTCAGCCTGTTCGTTTGCGCTGGAGTGTGCCGGGCTGCTGCTGATCTGGCAGGCAGATAGCGCCTGGCTGGTAGATGTGGGCGCGTTTTGCACCGGCGCCGGTTTTTCACTGGTGTTTCCGGCGCTGGGCGTGGAGGCGGTTAAACAGGTTGCAGTGCCTAACCAGGGTGCGGCGCTGGGGATCTACTCGGCGTTTCTCGATCTGGCCCTCGGGTTAACCGGCCCGCTGGCCGGACTGCTGATTAACCACGCCGGGATGTCATCCATCTGGCCCGCTGCCGCGCTGGTGGTGCTGGCGGCGATGCTGCTGACGCTGCGCCTGTGGCAAAAAAGCCGTTATAGCGTAACCAACAGCGTATAAACCAGCGCGGCCATCAGCGCGCAGACCGGCAGCGTCAGCAGCCATACCAGGCCCATGCGCTTTAGCGTTCGCCACTGCAGGGCGCTGCGATTGGCCACCATACTGCCGGCGACGCCGCAGGTTAGCACCTGAGTAGTGGAGACCGGCAGGCCAAACTGCTCCGCCACGCCCAGAGTGGTCATGGTCACCAGCTCACTGCTGGCCCCCTGCGCTGCGCTGAGCGGCGCTTTACCGGTACGTTCGCCAATGGTAATGGCGATGCGCTGCCAGCCGGTTAAAGTGCCTGCACCCAGCGCCAGCGCCACCATGATTTTGACCCACCAGGGAATGACGCCACTGGCCTGATTTAACTGCCCGGCCAGCGCCGTCAGCAGGGAACGTTCATTGCGCGTAAGCGGCGCCGGACCGCTTAACAGCTGATGTAGCGTTTTGCCGATCAGCGACATCTGCAGGCGCAGGCGGGTTGCTTCGCGCGTCGATAATTGATCGAAGCGGGTCAGCGTGTTCAGCCGTTGATGCAGATTGCCGGTCACCGTGCCCAGCGCAGGTAAAACTTCCTGCTGCCAGCGCGGCTGCTGTAAATAGCGCTGTAGCTCGCGCTCGGCCACAGACAGCGTCAGGTCGCCGCGCTGCGGCAGCTGCGCCTGTGCCTGCGCGGCCAGCACGCTTAAACGGGTCAACGCCTGCTCCGGCAGGGTGCGATTTAATGCAAACCCGCCCGGCAGCGCAATCAGCAGGATCACCATTATCAATCCCATCCCTTTTTGCCCATCGTTGGCGCCGTGGGCGAAAGAGACGCCGCTGCTGGTTAACAGCAGCATGCCGCGCAGCCAGAGCGGAGGAGGGCGATGCAGGTCGGCAGGCTGAATGAGTTGGCGGTTGGGCACCAGAGCTTTCATCACCAGCAGCAACAGCCCGGCGACCACGAACCCCAACAGCGGCGACAGCAACAGCGCCCAACCGGCCCATCCCGCCTGATGCCAGTCGATGCCGCCCAGCGCGCCATTGCCGTTCAGCAAACTGCTGGCGCAGCCGACGCCCAGCATGGCGCCCAGCAAAGCATGAGAAGAGGAAGAGGGGATAGCAAAATACCAGCTGGTCAGATTCCAGCCGATCGCCGCCAGCAGCAGAGCAAAAATCAGCGCATAGCCGTGACGGGTATCAACTTGCAGCAGTCCCTCGGCCGGCAGCAGCGACATCACGCCCCAGGCAACGACGCCGCTGGCCAGCAGCACGCCCAGCATATTCGCCACGGCGGAGATCAGCACCGCCCGGCCGGGGGAAAGTGTGCCGGTATAAATGACCGTGGTAACGGCATTGGCGGTATCGTGCATTCCGTTGACAAAAACAAAGCCCAGAGCCAATAGCAGGGCGCAGCCCAACAGCAGACGGGTGGAGAAAAGGTTCCCGGCGGTGCTCATCTCGGCTGAAAGTTGTGCCATCATCCAGCCGATTGCTACCAGCAACA
This sequence comes from Mixta hanseatica, assembly GCF_023517775.1. Lineage (NCBI taxonomy): Bacteria > Pseudomonadati > Pseudomonadota > Gammaproteobacteria > Enterobacterales > Erwiniaceae > Mixta > Mixta hanseatica. The sequence goes on from NZ_CP082904.1 coordinate 1,476,779, forward strand.
GCAGGCCAGCCACCAGCGCCCGCAGACGCTGCCGCCGAACGGATCGCGCCGGATAGAGCGTGGGAAAGCGCGAGGTGTAGCGGGCAAAGGTGCTGTAATCGCTCATATCACACCATAAAATTAAACAAGGCTCTGCTGGTGATACACTCTTTATATGACAAAACTATGACGCAACGGAAAAGTTCAAAGAACAAACCCATTACGCTTCGCTAACAAATATCGGTCAGACCAGCCAGAATTTCGCAGGAATAGGTTGAAGGAGATATTCAGGGCGCGTTAATTATAGTAAGCAGGCTTTATATTATCAGGCTGTCCTGACAATTACCGTCACAGGAATAACCGTTGATGTAGGGCTACAGAGAGGAGTGAAAAAAGATTAAACGGCGGAGTAAAATAAAGCAGCCCGCCGGAGGAGGAGCCGACGGGCCGCAAGGCGAAGCGGAAATAAATTTCCCTGGTGTGGCAAAGTTACAGAAGGTAATTATTTTTTCACCTTTAGGGTGACAGAGGGATTATTAATAAAACTTTATTGGGCGTCAACCGATTATTTGTAGAGTGTGAAGTTAAGAGGGTTATTTAATGACGAGCAATTGACTATTTATTAATAGTTAGAATTTAATTAATTTCACCTTTAATTATAGTGCTTATAATTAATATAACGATCTGTATTATTCATCAGGCGGTCTGGCATGCTGCCGCTACTGGCAGCGGCAAAAAGAAAGATGCACCCCGGTAGTGATAAGTTTCGGAATTATCTTCTCTTTTACTGCTGCCGGTTCGCTGCCAGGCTTACTCCTTTGCCCGCCAGAGATGTCAGAAAACCAGACCATGCTTTATTTTAAAATTTCCCGCTTTCTTTTTCCCGCCGTTTGGTTGCTTGCCCTGTGGTGCAGCGCAGCGGCGGCGGATACCGTTTGGCTAAAAAATGGCGACCGCCTGAGCGGAACGGTACGTTCGCTGGAGGAGGGCAAATTAGTCATGGATACCGACTGGGGCGGCACGCTGTCGCTAAACTGGAGCGCGGTCAGCACCCTGAACAGTAAAAACCAGATCACCCTGCGCAATAGCCAGAGCGGGGAAAATTACAGCGTCAGGCTGGAAGCGGCCGAGCCGGGATGGCTAACGGTGGTCAGCAGCAACGAGCAGGAGGAGAAGGTTGCGGTTTCCCATATTGATGATTTTATGAAGGCAAAAGTGAAAAGCGATCGGCTGAACTGGAACGGTAATGTCGATCTGGGCATCAACCTGAAGCACGCCTCGACCGAAACGCAGGATACCAATTTCGCCTTTAACAATAAAATCAGCCACGGCAAGTGGCGCCATGATTTCGGCGCCGCCTGGAATCGCGAAAAAGAGGATGCCAGCGTTAACACCAATAATTACAGCCTGCGCTATGCGATCGATTATACCTTTCGCGAACAGTTCTTCTGGCAGGGGCGCGCCAGCTACAAGCGTGACTGGGTGGAGGATCTGGCGCATCAGGCGCTGATCGGCACCGGGCCGGGCTATCAGTTCTGGGATAACGAACGCGGAGCTTTTTCGCTGTCACTCCTTACCGGCGCGTTCGGCTATGGCTACAGCGACGGCACAGTCGACAGTCATTTCGGCTCCTCCGTGCGCTGGGATTATCAGCGTTATCTGCGTGGTAAAGCGCTCACGCTGTTCAGCCATGGCGAAGTGGGACATTCGCTGGATGATGATGGCATTTTTACCCTAGATGCGGAGGTGGGTCTGCGTTATGCCTTGACCAGCTGGTCAACGTTGAATATTGGCTACGGGCGCAATTTAGTGAGCGGCACGCGCGATACGCTGAATGAACGGCGTTTCACTACCGGACTGGGCGTGAAGTGGTAAAAAAAAGGGCGATATCTATCGCCCTTTTTTGCTGATGGCTTACGGTCAGGAGCCGCTGTTATTGTCGGTCGGCGCCGGAACGTTATTATCGTCAGCTGGCGCGGCGGGCTGAGCCTGATCAATCGGTGCAGCAGGCTGAGCCTCCCCGGCCGGCTGGGCCTGATCGATTGGCGCAGCAGGGTTGCCGTTTTGCTCGGCGGCATTGGTCGGCAGAGTCTGATTCGGCGCCTGAGTATCCGCATTTTGCGGAACCACAGGTTCAACCGGCGCATCTTCCGCTAAGCCATTGATTTTTACCGGCATACCAGAGCGCGCTCTCATTGCCTGATCGATAATCGCCTGATTCACGCTGGCGTCAGAGACAATCTTGCTCACCGCTGGCGTCAACGTAATCGGTACTGGCGCACGCGATTTAAACTGCTCTTCGGTGGTGGAGAGCGGGTTATGGATCTCGACATAGCGCGAACCGTCCGGCTCTACCGTCGCCTTAACCGGCTGATCGATAAACTGTACGCGCGTACCGACCGGCACGTTATCGAACAGCCATTTAATATCGTCAGCGCGCAGACGTACACAGCCGTGGCTTACGCGCAGGCCAATGCCGAAATTGGCGTTAGTTCCGTGGATCGCGTACAGGCGGCCGATATAAAGCGCATAAAGTCCCATCGGGTTATCCGGACCGGCCGGGAATACCTCAGGCAGTGTCTCGCCGCGTTCAGCATACTCTTCATGCATTTTTTTGGTTGGCGTCCAGGTCGGGCCCGCTTTTTTGCGCTGCACGGTGGTCGTCCAGTTTACCGGTGTATCTTTGCCCAGCTCACCGATACCGATCGGCAGTACCACGACGGTTTTTGTGCCTTTCGGATAGTAATAGAGACGCATTTCGGCGCTGTTGATGACAATCCCTTCACGCGGCGCGTCGGGCAGAATCAACTGGTGGGGAATAATCAGTTTGGAACCGGCCTGAGGCAGATAAACGTCAACGCCGGGGTTGGCTTCGAGCATATTGCTCAGGCCCATTTGATACTGCGCAGCAAAGGCTTCCAGTGGAAGTTTGCTGTCCTGCGGGATGGTAATTTCCAGGTTTTCTCCCGTCAAACGGCTGTTAGCCGGAGGCAGAGGATAAACCACAGCAAGCGCCTGTTGGCTGAATGCCACCAGTGCTACTGCCAGTGAAGCGATCGCGCGAATGCTCTTTTTCATCTTATTTCAGTTGATTAATGCCATTAAGTGGCTTGTTAGAGAGTCGACCCAGGTGCGGCCAGTGTGACCGGCTGCACATTATATGTGCATAACCTCCTGTTGTGGAACCAGGATTTTTCGTAACAGCACCTTCATATCTTAACTCTATGTCATTTAACACAATCTTGCTTGCCCTGAAGGCGATTTTTACATTCAGGGTTGCCATTGCGGATCGTCGCCATCCAGTTTGCGGTTAAGAAAGAAGGCGGCGCTGATTAAGGCCAGGTGGCTGAGCGCCTGCGGGAAATTGCCCAGCGCGAAACCGTGAAAATCGAACTCCTCAGCGTACAGGCCCAGCGGGTTGGCGTAGCTCAGCAGTTTTTCGAATTCGAAATGCGCTTCTTCGACCCGTCCGGCGCGCGCCAGACACTCGACATACCAGAAAGAGCAGGCGACAAACGATCCCTCCCGGCCGCTTAGCGCATCAGCGGGCGTCTCTTCGCGGTCATAGCGCCAAACCATCCCGTCGCGCACCAGCTTCGCCTTGATGGCATCCAGCGTTGACAGCCAGTCGGGATCGGTCGCGCCGACAAAGCGTACCAGCGGCATTAACAGCATGGAGGCATCCAGCGATTTGCCGCGGCGCGTAGCGGTAAAATGGCCCAGTTCGGGATCCCAAAAATCCTGCCAGATCTCCTGACGAATTTCGCTACGCACCCGATCCCAGCGCTCGTAAGGCATCGGCAGCGATCGCTTCATCCCCAGACGTAGCGCGCGATCCAGCGCCACCCAACACATCAGGCGCGAATGCAAAAAATGTTGCGGCTCGCCGCGCATTTCCCATATGCCGGCATCCGGCTCCTGCCAGTGTTCGCACAGGTAATCGATAGTGCTGCAAACGTTGCGCCAGCCGCGCTCGGAGATCGCCTCGCCATATTTATTCGCCAGGTAAACCGCATCCATTAATTCGCCGTAGATATCAAGCTGCGTCTGTCGCCAGGCATCATTGCCGATGCGCACCGGACGCGACTCGCCATAGCCGGAAAGGTGCGTCAGCTCGCTTTCATGCAGCTCGGTGCCGCTATCAAGGCGGTACATTACCTGTAGCCGCTCTTTGTCGTGATGGCTGTTTTCCACGCAGTGGCCTACCCAATGGGTAAAGCGTTTTGCCTCATCAACGTAGCCCAGGCGCATCAGCGCATAGACGCTGAAAGAGGCATCGCGGATCCATGAGGCGCGATAGTCCCAGTTGCGTTCGCCGCCCAGCTCTTCCGGCAGGCCGAAAGTGGCGGCGGCGGCAATCGAGCCATGCTGCCATGAGGTTAGCAGCTTCAACGTCAGCGAGGAGCGCTTCACCATCTCCTGCCAGCGTCCGCGCCAGTTGCTTTGGTGGCACCAGTTGCGCCAGTAACGCAGTGTCTCCTTAAAGCAGATATCGGTTTGCAGGTTATCCAGATGATCGTCCTGCGCGCAGCCGAAAATAAACTCCGCATGCTCGCCGGTTTGCAGGGTAAAGGTGGCGACTGCCGCCTGGCGATCGAGCGAGAGCGGCACGGTGGAGGTCAGGCGCAGCGTGGGTTGCCCCTCGGCACTGAACAGCACGGCGTTATCACGTAGCTTCGCTTTCGGGGTGGCGCGCGCATAATCGTGCACCGGCGCGCAGCGCAACGAGAAGCGCCCCTGGCCGCGCACCATTTTCAGCCGCCGAATAATGCGCGGTTTGGTATCTTCCTGCTCGCAAATCGGCATGTAATCGGTGATTTCCGCCACGCCTTCGGCAGCCAGCCAGCGCGTTTGTAAAATATTGGTATCCGGCAGATAAAGCTGCTGACGACGACAGGCTTTCCAGTCGGGCGTCAGGCTGAATACACCTGCCTCATCGCTGTCCAGCAGGGCGGTGAAAACAGAGGGACTATCCAGATTGGGCCAACAAAAATAGTCGATGGTGCCGTCGTCCGCGACCAGCGCGCAGGTGCGCAGATCGCCGATGATGCCGTGATTACCGATAGGTCGTTTGATTTCAGCCATGCCGTTCCCCGGTTGCGCTGTTGAACTATTACTATAGACAACCCGGGCGGGGCTGGCGGCGCAGATGGACAGAGCGGCTATACTTGCTGTTCATTTATTAAGCGTAACAGAGGAGTGAAGCTATGCCGACAAACAAGGTGGCGGTGGTGACCGCATCGGATTCCGGCATCGGAAAAGCCTGTGCGATAATGCTGGCTGAGCAGGGTTATGATATCGGCATTACCTGGCGTTCCGATGAGAACGGCGCGCAGGAGACGGCCGAAGAGGTGCGAAAGCTGGGACGCCGGGCAGAACGGGTGCAGATGGATCTTTCCGATCCGCAGCAGGGCGGTAAAGCGCTGGAGGCGCTGATTGCGCAGCTGGGCCGCATCGATGCGCTGGTCAATAATGCGGGGACCAACGTAAAAGGCGACTTCCTGGATATTGCTTTTGATGAATGGCGCAAAGTCTTTACCGTTGACGTCGACGGCGCTTTTATTTGCGGACAGATTGCCGCGCGCCAGATGGTCAAACAGGGCGGGGGCGGACGCATTATCAATATCACCTCGGTACATGAACATACGCCGCTGCCGGGTTCGGTGGCTTACACCGCCGCCAAACATGCGTTAGGCGGCCTGACCAAATCGATGGCGCTTAGCCTGTTGCCGCAAAAAATCCTGGTTAACTCGGTTGCGCCGGGCGCGATCGCCACGCCGATGAATGATATGGAGAATGCGGACGCGCACAAGATTTCACTGCCGAATATTCCTGCCGGACGTCCCGGCGACACACGCGAAATCGCCAGTATGGTCGCCTGGCTCTGCTCCGAGTGGTCTGGCTATACCACCGGCCAGTCGTTTATTATCGACGGTGGTTTTATGCTCGCTAACCCGCAGTTTGCCGCCGCGCAACAGCAGGAAGCGCAATAATCTCTCTTTCAGCGTCATCAGCGCGCCGACGGGGCGGTCAACTGCCCCGTTTTGCTTTTCCGTTCCGCCGCCTTCCGCGTTATTATTGGTCGCCCGAGCAAAAAGGACGCGTTTATGGCTATGGATACTCCAGCGCTGGCGGTAGGTGACGTCAGCTATTGGCTGGCGGATAAGGTTCTGCTGGCTCCTCTCTCTTTTACGTTGCATCAGCATGAATGGGTCTGGCTCACTGGCCCTTCCGGCAGCGGTAAAACCACCTTATTGAAAATCCTTGCCGGGCTGCTGGCGCCGACGACCGGCAGCATCGCGTTACGCGGCGAGGAGATGACCGCGCTGAAGCCTGAGGCCTGGCGCCAGCAGGTCGCGTACTGTTTTCAGACGCCGCAGCTGTTTGGCGCAAGCGTCTATGATAACCTGGCTTTCCCGTGGCAAATTCGTCAGCGGCGACCTGATAAGCAGGCGTTGCGCGCCAGCCTGGCGCAGCTTAATTTAGCGCCGGATATACTGGAGCAGCCGATTGCCGACCTGTCCGGCGGCGAACGACAGCGCGTAGGGCTGCTGCGCTATTTACAATTTCCGCCGGCGGTGCTGCTGCTGGATGAGGTCACCAGCGCGCTGGATAACGAAAACAAAGCGCGGGTAAAACAGCTTATCCGGCAAACCGCGCAGCAACGGTCAATGAGCGTTTTGTGGATCAGTCACGACCCGCAGGAGATCGACGACGGCGCCCGTATTATCTCTTTAACCCGCACGGAAGCCAGACAATGAACCATCCCGCTATTAGTAACGCCTCGCTGGCGCTGGCCTTTATGCTGGTGCTGGTGGCGCTGATCGTCAGCCAGAAAGAGAAACTGGGGCTGCATAAAGATATTTTATGGAGCGTGGCGCGCGCCATCGTTCAGCTCACCCTGGTCGGCTACGTACTGCATACCCTGTTCGATTTTAATAACCGCTGGCTGACGCTTTTGATGGTACTGTTTATCTGCACCAACGCGGCGCTGCACGCGCGCAAGCGCAGTAAACGCATTGGCAACGCCTTTGTCATCACTTTTATCGCTATCGCTTCCGGCACCGCTCTGACGCTCTCTATTCTGGTATTAAGCGGCGCGATCGCCTTTGTACCGATGCAGGTGATCCCGGTTTCCGGCATGATCGCCGGCAACGCGATGGTGGCGGTAGGATTATGCTACACCCAACTCAATCAGCGCTTTGCTGATAACCGGCAGAAGGTTGAAGAGATGTTGAGCCTCGGCGCGTCGGTTAAACAGGCTTCGGCAACGCTGGTGCGCGACAGCATTCGCGCGGCCATGATCCCGACGGTGGATGCGGCGAAAACGGTCGGGCTGGTCAGCCTGCCGGGCATGATGTCAGGGCTGATCTTTGCCGGTATCGATCCGGTATTGGCGATTAAATATCAGATCATGGTGACCTTTATGCTGCTGGGAACGGCGGCGATCTCCACGATTATCGCCGCCTGGCTGGCTTACCGACGTTTCTATAATGCCCGAGCGCAGCTGGTATTTTAATCGTCATGCCGTCGCGACCAGCGGCGAAACGCCAGGCGCAGCAGCAGGACAAACACCACCGCCGCGGCCAGCCATAACAGATGTTTCAGATGATGATCGAGGCGGTGCAGCCATGGGGTAATCATTTCGCCGGCAAAATAGCCGAGCGTCACAAACACCAGCGACCAGATAAAGGCGCCGATAGCGTTAAAAACCAGGAATTTCAGCGGGCCGAGGCGGCTGGCGCCGATAATAATCGGCCCGATAACCCGAAAGCCGTACATAAAGCGTACGCCAATAATAAACAGCACCGGATAGCGGCGGATCATCCGGTTGGCGCGCTTCAGTTTGCCCTGATGTTTTTTAAAGCGACGCAGAATCCGGGAGCCGAAATGCCGCCCAATGTAGTAAAGCAGTTGATCGCCAAGAAAACCGCCGAGCATCACTGCCAGCACCACGCCGCTGTAGCGCAGCAGCTTTTCATGCGCCATGACGCCGCCCAGCAGGGCAAAAGTTTCCCCTTCCGCAATACAGCCAATCACGACGGCCAAATAACCATACTGCTCAATAAGTTGGTTGATATCGAAATGCAAAACGTACCGTCCCTTTTATTTGTAGCGTCAGGGTAAGTGTACACCCCGTTAACCAGGGCTTGCGAAAAAACGCGACGCCGGAAGCAGCTTACCTCCAGGTTGATGAAAAAATAGCCAGGCGAATTATACTTGAATGAAAGCCGCCGAGCCGGCGGTGAGTCGCTGAGGGCAATATCATGAACCATGTCTGGGGGCTTCTGGCGCATCCCGATCGGGAGATGCGCGATATCGAACGAGAAAATGAAACCGTTTCTCATCATTACACCCATCACGTTTTGTTAATGGCAGCGGTTCCGGTGATTTGTTCGTTGATCGGTACCACCCAAATGGGATGGTATCTCGGTGGAGGACGCACCGTCCCGCTGGCGCTTTCGACCGGGCTGATGCTGGCCGTGCTGTTTTACCTCCTGATCCTCGGCGGCGTGGCGGTGATGGGGCGGATAATTCACTGGATGGCGCGCGATTATCCGCAGCGGCCCAGCGTGCAGCGCTGTACGGTTTTTGCCGGCTATGTCGCCACCCCGCTGTTTCTGAGCGGCATTATCGCGCTGTATCCGCTGGTCTGGCTCTGCGTACTGGCTGGGGCGGTCGCGCTGGCCTGGACCGGTTATCTGCTTTACGTGGGCATTCCACAGCTGCTGAATATCGATCGTGAAGAGAGCCTGCGTTTTTCCGGTTCAACGCTGGCGATCGGCATTCTGCTGTTTGAGGTGCTACTGGCGCTGACGGTGCTGCTGTGGGGCTACGGTTTTCGTATGGGGTAAACGGGACGCTTGCAATTTGACGTGCCGAATCATTGTGGGCTACTTCAGCAAGCCACCGGCGCGTGGCTTGCTAATCCTTCTGTAACGCACTACTTGATTTATTTTTATGCCCCGATACTAACGCCTATCTGCACAGTGCCACGGTGCATAAGTTGGTTAAATACGCTTTTCGGCCTGAATAAAAGGCCCCCGTCGTTTACGCCCGGAAACGAATCTCTGATAGGAATTTACTGAGCGCCCAGCGTATTATGCTGCTTGCCAGCCGCCGCACCTGTTGAGCCTCGCGACGGCAGCCTGTGTTACGCACAGCGCGCAATCCTGAAACGGTAAGTTGTTAAACGATGCCCGCAAAATTTCGTTATTCGTTGTTGAGCCTGGCTTTTCTTTTTTCCGCGCCCGGGTTGGTGGGGCAGGCGCTAGCCGCGTCGCCACTAAGTACCCCTGCGCCGCTTTCGCAGCCGCAAATCGCCTCCGGCAGCGCGATGATTGTCGATCTGAATACCAATAAAGTGCTCTATGCCAGCCATCCGGATCGGGTCAGGCCTATCGCCTCGATCACGAAAGTGATGACCGCGATGGTGGTGCTGGATGCGCATCAGCCGCTGGATGAGATGCTGAATGTCGATATCAGCCATACCCCGGAAATGCGCGGCGTATTTTCCCGGGTGCGCCTGAAAAGCGTCATCAGCCGGAAAAATATGCTGCTGCTGGCGCTGATGTCTTCGGAAAACCGTGCCGCGGCCAGCCTGGCGCATCACTATCCCGGCGGCTATGACGCCTTTATTCGCGCCATGAATGCCAAAGCGCGCGCGCTGGGCATGACCAATACCCATTATGTCGAGCCGACCGGCCTGTCGATTCATAACGTTTCGACCGCCCGCGACCTGACCAAATTGCTCATTGCCAGCCAACACTATCCGCTGCTGGGCCAGCTTAGCACTACCCACGAAGAGATGGCGCGCTTCAGCAACCCGGACTATACGCTGCCTTTTCGCAACACTAACCATCTGGTCTATAAGCCGGACTGGCGTATTCAGCTCACCAAAACCGGCTTTACCAATCAGGCGGGGCATTGCCTGGTCATGCGTACGGTGATCAAGCAGCGTCCGGTAGCGCTGGTGGTGCTGGACGCCTTTGGCAAATATACGCATTTTGCCGATGCCAAACGGCTGCGCGACTGGCTGGAAACCGGCAAATCTGCACCGGTGCCAGCGGCGGCGCTGGCGTATAAAAAGCAAAAAACCGCCGACACGGCCAGCAACAGCGTGACAGAGTAATGCTTTACGCCTCCGCTGCTTGAGCGGCGGAGGCGAGGGCGCGCTGCATAATCAGTGTATCGCGCCAGGCACCATGCTTAAATCCCACCTCTTTTAATATGCCTACTTGGCGGAATCCCAGCCTGAGATGTAATTTCAGCGAGCCGGGGTTCTGCTCGCCGTTGCCGATAACCGCCAGCATCTGTCGCCAGGGGCCTTGTTCACAGCGCGCAATCAGCGCCGCCAGCAGAGCGCTGCCGATACCGCGTCCCGTTGCCTCGTGCGCCAGATAGATCGACTCCTCCACGCTATAGCGATAGGCCGGACGCGGACGATAAGGCGAGGCATAGCTAAAGCCTATAATGCGGCCCGCCTGCTCGGCGACCAGATACGGCAGTTCGTGCGTTCGCACCTTTAAAAAGCGCGCCTGCATTTCCGCCTCATCGGGCGGCGTTTCCTCAAAAGAGGCGCAGCCATGCAGGACATGCCAGGCGTAAATTTCAGCGATAGCGGCAATATCCGTCGCGCACGCGTCACGTATCATCAGTGATTCAGCCTTTTCAGACAACCCTTCTCCCGGTAGAGAATAAAACGCTACTGTGGCACAAACGCGCCGTTGCGTTTCATAACAAATTCTTATCCGCCGAGTCGATTTTTCTTCACGCTTTCCTATAGTGAAGCGGCAGGCAAAAGCATAAACTGGCGCGCGATCGCGGCGAGGCCGTGGAACAGAAACAGAGTGGAACGACCTTCGATGTCAAAGTGGTTACGATTAATGCGGGCAAGCCTGCTGGCGCTGCTGGTGCTGGCGCCGTTGGGCATTCACGCGGCGGATAATGCTGAAGATAGTGCGGCGGCAGGTGAAGAAGCCGTAGTAAAGGTGAATGCTTCGGTTGAACTGCCGAAGATGCAAAAAATCCTCGATAAAATCAAAGGGCAGGTCTCTGGCGAAACCAATGACGCGCAGCTTTCCCAGCTGAACGACATGGCGCTGGAGCTGTCAGGCAATGCCGACACGCTGGGGCAGGCGCTGATCCCGCAGCGTCAACAGCTGATGGCGCAGCTGGCGGTATTAGGTCCGGCGCCAAAAGCGGACAGCGGCGTGAAAGAGACGCCGGAAGTGACCCGCAAGCGCAACTCGCTGGAAAACCAAAAGCAAAAGCTGGATGAGCAAATCAAACAGGCGGAGGCGATCAAAGGCGGCTCGCTTAACCTCAGCGCGCAGATCGTTAATCTGCGGCGCGACAACCTGAAAACGCAGTTGGCGCTTAACTCCGGCAGTATTTTCGGCCCGCGTTTCTGGTCGCCGCTGTTTGGCATGCAGCAGATGGATGGCGATAAGCTGGCGAACTTCCGCACCGAGCTAACGGATTCCGTCGCGCTGGCGTGGGAGCCGGGCTGGCGGTTCGGCACCATTATGTGGCTGGTTGCGGCGGTGCTGATCGCCACGCTGGGCCGTCGCTACGGGGAAGAGTTCCTCGCCTGGATTAGCATCAACAAACTGCCGGAAGGGCGCTTGCGCCGCAGCTTCCTGGCGGCAGCGATCGCTCTGACCACGCTGGTGGCGGTGGTGCTGGCGTTTAACTTCCTCGATCAGGCCTTTACCCGCCGAGAAGAAGTTTCTGATGATGTGCAGGGTTTTGTTGATCGTCTGGTGCAGCTCAGCGTTTTCTGCGGCCTGATTGCCGGGCTGGGGCGTGCTTTTTTGTCAACGCGCCGTCCTTCATGGCGACTGCCGGCGATTTCCAATGAGGTGGCGCAGGCGCTGAAACCTTACCCGCCGCTGACTGCCACACTGGTCTTCATTTTCCAGACGGTGGAAGCGCTGAACAGCACCGTCGGCACCAGCGTCGGCACCACTATTCTGGCCAACGGCATGACAGCGCTGCTGGTCGGCGCTACCGCGCTCTCTATTAGCTTCCGCTCCAGCCGCGTGCGTCGTCGGCTGGTGCAGGAAGGGCAGGTGCCAGAGGCGAAATCGACGCTGGTCGGCCTGATTCAGATGTCGATTACCTTTATCGGGCTGGCGATCATGCTGTCGCTGATTATCGGCTACGTTACCCTGGCGCGCTTCCTGAGCTATGAATTGATCTGGCTGGGCATCGTCTGCGGCGCCTACTATTTCCTTAGCCATCTGGTGAGCGACGGCTGTGAAACGCTGCTATCGGTCAACAGCCCGACCGGCAAGCGGATGCAAAGCTCGCTGAATATTGATGAGCGTCATCTGTCGCAGGCGGCGGCGCTGTTATCGGCGCTGGGTAAAACCATTCTGCTGCTGTTTGCGGTAGTGGCGGTACTGAACGGTACCTTTGGCACCTCAACGCCGATTGAACTGCTGCAAAAGGCGGTGGAATTCTGGGGCGGGAAGGGGCTGGAGTCACTGAATATCGTGCCGGCGCATCTGGTCAACGCGCTGCTGTGCATGGCGATCGGCATTTATGTGCTGCGTTCAGTTCGCCGCTGGCTGGATAACGATTTCCTGCCGAAAACCACTATGGATACCGGCATGCGCGTTTCGCTGGTGACGCTGTTCAGCAATATCGGCTACGTGCTGGTGATTCTGCTGACGCTCTCGACCATGGGAGTGCAGTGGAACAAGCTGGCCTGGATTGTCAGCGCCCTGTCGGTGGGTATCGGTTTTGGCCTGCAGGAGATTGTGAAAAACTTTATCTCCGGTCTGATTCTGCTGACCGAACGTCCGGTTAAGGTAGGCGACCTGGTGAGCATCAGCGGCATTGAAGGGGATATTCGCCGCATTAACGTGCGCGCTACTGAGATTCAGCTAGGCGACAAATCCACGGTGATCGTGCCGAACTCACAGCTGATTTCACAGAACGTGCGTAACGCCACCATGGGTAATGCGCAGGGGGTGGTCACCATTACGCTGACCTTCCCGCTGGATATCGATCCGGTGCAGGTACGGGAAATTTTGCTGGCGGTATATAAAGAAAACGAACGCATCCTGGAGACGCCGGAGCCGTCGGTAAGCTTCAAGGATCTGACGCCGCAGGGCATCGTGCTGAGCGTCACCGGCAACGTCTCTAACCAGCGGCAAATCGGCGGCGCGAAAAGCGATCTGCTGTTCGATATCCTGACGCGTCTGCGTAAAGAGGGCATTGTGCTGTCACGTCCGCAGACGATGATTATCGAGCAGAAGAACGGTGAGATGGTGGTGAAGCAACCGCAGCAGTCGTAACAGGAAGTTGAAGGGCAGTGGCGTAAGACACTGTGCTGAGGCGAGACGCGCTTATTTAGCATTAAAGGTTTTTATTCCCCCAGCCGAACAGGCTTCGGTAGGGGGAATGTTAATGTCCACGCATGAGTATAGCGGTGCAATAATGGCGCTAATTGTGCGATAACTTATCGACCGGTATATGCTGGCTTGTTGCTGTTTCCGCTCATTAACGGGAAAACAGGATATACCCGCGATCAGGTTACCCTTTTATCAGGACGGTTTAAAACCAGGTTTGCCGTTAGCGGCACGCCACGCTTTAACTTCCTGAACAATCCCTTCCGGGCTGTCCTCTCTGTTATCCCGTGGATAAAAAATAAGATCGGAGCCGTCAGGGTGTTCCGTAAGACGTCTGAATTCATCCACCAATTTGTCATCTTCAGCTTCTGTTTCACCTTCCGCCCGACAGATTTTCCTGACAAACTCCAGAAATTCATTTTCCGTATAATCGGATAGGCTTTTATCAGACATGGCGGTTACCCCTCTTTTTTCGCATGAATTTCAATGTGATGTTTTGGCGTTAGCACCCTGATATTATCGATATCATAGACAGCCCCGCCTTTACCGACAGGTTTGATATGGTGAAGTTCGAAACGCTCACGTTTACCTGCCCGATCTTTTTCTGCTGTAAACGGCGACTTTCCCTTTTTTAAATGTACCTGGTTCTGCTTATTAAACTGCTTAGCCAGCTCCGCATCATTCCCCACCTCCGTCCAGAACGCCTTACGAAAGCTGTCGAAACTGCTGAAGGTGCGCCAGCGCAGCTTATCGGCGATCTGCACCGGAACTGGCGCGCCTTCTTCTTTACTGGCGGGATCGAGCCAGTTACCGCTCACCTCCTGTCCCGAACCCGTAACTTCTCCCGGCAAATTACGCGGGTCGTTGAACATAATATAAATTGGCTTCAGACCGGAGGCTACCGGTGGGATCAGAATCAGTTCACGGTAGCCGGTATCCCCGGCGGGAGGGAGTGCTTCAATAATGACCGTAGGCTGGCTGCCGTTCTGATTTCCCGTATGAATAATCACTTCCGGGATTTGCGGAACTTCCGGTGACAGCGGCTCCGTTCCCGGCGCTTTATCCGGCGTAATAAAAACCGGCACGCGCACACCCGCATCATCCGTCACTTCATAACGGTAGAAACCGGTATCCCTGTCCGGCCACATCGACATCTGCACCACCGACACGGCTACAGGCTGCGGGTGCCGCACCAGCGCAATGCCCAGCTGGTTTTCCCTGTTGCACCAGTTGAGCAGTCAGGGAAAGTTTAACCGTATCGTGGGCCTGTCTCAGTTCCGCTTCTGACGGTAAGCCCAGCACCTCTCCCGCCAGCATTACCGTGCTGATATCACTCCCCGCCATGCTGATGGCGGTCAGCATGGCAACCGCAGGCAATGGATGGCTGGTCTGTTGCAATATACGGCGTACCTCTGTGGCCCGCTGCCACAGACTGTCGGCTCCCTCTCCTGCAAAAGTAACGCTGCCGGTCTCGTGTCCGGCAAAGCTGAGTGGGGAACGGCTGAATGGTTCTGCGGAAGAAAACCCTCGCAGCACCACGGTTCCCGGTACAGCAAGCCGGGTCTGCGCCCATGCCTGGCGCTCCGCCAGGCTTTTTTGCGGCATAAAAGAGGGGGGTGCAGGAAAATTAAACGAGGGAATATTTATTACTGGTTTGGGCGTAATGATCTGCGGAATGTTTATTTCTGGTTTGCGAACAGCGATTTCGGGAATATTGATCTTAATAGTATTAGGTAATTTTACAGTTTCCACTCTTTGCCGGTCAGCCAATGGAATAGTTATCGCCTGCAATGCCGCTTCAATTTCCTGTTTCAGTTGGTCTGCTGATTTAATCCTGGCCGTTGCCATCGCCTCTTTCAGGGCGTTTTCCTGCTCCTCTTTTCGCTGTTGACGATAAGCCGCCACCGCTTTTTGGTTGGCTTCTGCCCTCTGCTGGAAAAAACGTTCGTTCGCGGCTGTATACATCACCTCATATTGCGCATGTATTTTAGCTGCTTCCTCACGTAATGCGGCAAGCTGCGCTTCCATTGCCGGTAGGCTGTTGCGCAGTTCGGTGACTTGCTGCAACAGACGCGCCGCTTTATCCGCTTCGCCTTTTGCGTGTGCAACAACAGCTTCAGCCTCCAGCGCTTCCGCACCGGCCCGCGCATGGATAATTTCGAATAATTTAATCTGCGCCCGTTGCGCAGCATAACTATCCTGTCTGAACAACACATTCTCGTCATCAGTCAAATCCGGCAGCTTATAATCCGGGCTTTGAATACGCGGTAGTGCAGCATTGAGCTGATCAAGCTGGGATGTCAGCGCCCACTCAGTTTTTTGTTTTTCTGCCAGCTCGTTCAGCTGTTTCAGGTTTGAGGCCGGTATGACATCGATCACCGAAATATAGATCGGTTCCTGTTGTGCTTCAGACGGAAAATACACGATGGCATCATGGGTATTATTACCGCCTGCCGGCATCACACTTGCCGGAGCATCATCTTTAACGTCTGAAATCACATCTGCGGGCTGGTTGGCTGCCGACTGAGTTTGATCGGATATGCGGATATGGAGCGGCGGCATCCCGTTCACCAACCTGACCTGGTAAACATCTTTACGTGGCGTGGCGACAGCCTGTACGACTTGCACCTGTTCAGCAGGCTCTGTTTTCCCCGGCCGCACCACCGCGATAAGCTGTTTTTCATCCTTTACGATATCCTGGATACGGGCCTTTACCGGCACGGTGCCTGCGAGCGGTAAAGCTTCTGGCGCAATATCGGTGACTTTTTCCGCCAGCAGCGCCTGCACAATACGATCGTGAATTGGCCCCATATAATCGGGGTCGTCTTTAGCGAGGGTCGTGGGCAATAACGATCCAACTACGACGCCTGCAAAACGACCGGCTAAAGGGGCCGCCTCCGTAACCAATCCCGTCAGGCGGGAGAGGGCGGTTTCAATCGCGCCAGTGACCGTTTTCGATTTTAAAAAAGTGAAACCCCACAGACCATCAATCACAGAAATGTTTATCGACATTCCCGCCGCTATTGATGCCTGGGCTTCAGGAAATAGTGATAGATTGACGCGGGTACTTCCTGAAGCCGATCCGCTATTGCCATTCCCTCCACCCTTTCCCTGGCTGCTGGTACTGTTACCGCCTCCGGTATAATGATGCACTGTCCAGCCACCTGGATCGGTGGTGGTGGTCCATCCTTTCCCGCCGTTAGGTCCGCCTGAACCTGAAACGCCGTTAACGCCCCCTGTAGGTCCACGACTATCTTTTCCATCTCCACCACTCATTTGGGTGTTCTCCTTGTCATTGTTATCAAATCGTTTTTGGTCCTAAAATCCTGACGATCTGGCGTTATATATCACGCCACGTCAGACAAGTGGGGGGGATGAATCACGAAAACGTATCCCTTTTTCATCAACCTCTGATGAAGTGGAGCGGTACAAAAAGTAACTTGATAGCGATCATCTGCCTTGAGCGCCTTTTGGAAGGGGGATGCAGGGATCGATGCAGAAGAAACTGAACATGTAGAGAAAGCAAAATTGATGGGTAATTCGTTAGCCTGGTTTGTTGCATGACCCGTCATTTCCCTGGAGAGGCGCCAGGGCAATCTTCGCCCATGTGCCTCTCTTCCCGTGAGCAGGAAAGCGTTCCCGCCCGTAATGGCAACCTCAGCCTGCGGGATGGTCCGGCCCGCAGTCGCAGCCGGCCCAGTGCTTGCGCTTGCTGGTTTTACCAATGCCGGGGTTAAAACTATTGGTGGGATCGAGCTGCTGATAAAAGGCTTTCATCTGCGGCTTCGCCTGGTAGAGATGGCCGACGTTATGCTCCGCTGGATACTCCGCGCCGCGCTGGTTTAAGATCTCTAACATCTTCTCTTTCAGCGCGTGGGCGTCCACGCCTTTCTTCACGATATAATCCTGATGGAAAACGTGGCACATAAAATGGCCATAATAGAGGCGATGCACCAGCTTATCGTCAAACTCCGGCGGCAGCTTCTCAAACCAGTCGCGATCGTTACGGCGCAGCGCAATATCCAGCGGCAGAATATCTTCCACTTCGTCATGATGCGCCGCGTGATAGCGCACCGCCGCGCCGGCAGCGGCGAAGCGATGTAAGAAGGCTTTCGATCCCTCTTCATCGGTACATTCAAAATAGTCGCCGCCGCCTTCGCGGAAAAAGTCTTTTAAAAACTGGCGCGCTTCTTCCACGCCGTCGCCGGACATTTTCAGCATCAGATGATGTTCATAGCGATCGCGCCAGGTTTTCATCCGTTTGGGCAGATGGGTGGGGAACAGGGCGCTCAGCTTTTGCAGCATGCGGTCAGTAAAGTGCGGACGGAACAGCGGAATATGGCTCAGCATCGCATCAATGCGCCCCTTTAAGGTAAAGAAGCGCGGCATATTGTCAGTACCCAGCCGGTCGATCATGATAAAGGTATCTTTCCCGTACTTCTCGGCGATGTCATACATATCGCGGTGCATATATTCGCCCGCTACCGGCAGGTTTTTGAAATGGGCGAGAATATGGCGGCGGATATCCTCCAGCGCCGCGGTATCGTTGCTGCCGATATAAAATACCTGCTGCTTTTTCTCCGCTTCAAAGGTATCCAGCCGCACGGCGAAAACGGCCAGCTTACCGGCGCAGCCGGAGGCTTCATACAGGCGGCTGGCGTCGGCATTAAAGCGTGACGGCGTATCCGCCTCGACGTCACGCAAGCGCTCCACATAGTGATGATCGGAAGCCTGACGGGCATCGTAGCGCACATCGCTCTCGCGCCAGGTTTCATCATCCAGCCGCCCGAGGATCTGCTCCGGCGTGCTGCCGAGTTCAATCCCCAGATGGTTAACCAGCTTTAGCTGTCCCTGCTCATCTAACTGGGCATAGAGCGCCATTTCGGTATAGGCCGGGCCGCGTTTCACCAGCGCGCCGCCGGAGTTATTACAAACGCCGCCAAGTATGGAGGCGCCGATACAGGAGGAGCCGATCACCGAGTGCGGCTCGCGTCCCAGCGGCTTAAGCATCTTTTCCAGTTGAAACAGCGTACTGCCGGGAAACGCCAGCACCTGCTTGCCTTTATCCAGCAGTTGAATACGGTCCATACGCAGGGTGCTGATAATCACGATCTCGCGGTCGTAATCGTTACCGTTCGGCGTCGAGCCTTCGGTCAGGCCGGTATTAGCCGCCTGCATCAGAATAATTTTATCTGCCGCCACCGCGGCCTTCAGTACGCGCCACAGCTCCAGCAGCGAGCCGGGAAAAACCACCGCCAGCGCATCGCCCTGGCCGGAGCGGAAGCCTTTGCGGTAGCGTTCGGTTTTACGTGGATCGGTCAGCAGATGGCTACCGCCAACGATGCGGCGCAGTTCATTAATCAGGTTTTGACTGGCAGAGTGAGTATGAGGGTGCATATCCATTGTCCTGTTATGTGGGTCAAATTTACTGTAGCAGCTCAGACACAAAAGCGTTCAACGGCAAAACTTCCTGCTATTCTCTTGCTGTTGCACGCTGTCGCTAACTTATTGCTGTAGCACCTATTACCCTTCATACTTCGCGCTGCAGGTATAGAACCCGTCCCGCGTTTTTGTTGAGAGCCCAATCTGATGAAATGGATTTACTCCCTGAGTCTTGCAGTTTCTCTGGCGGTGCAGCCCGCCTTCGCTGACGATATATTTGGTCCACATCCTATGACGCCAGAAGCGCGCGATGCGTTTGTCACCGATCTGCTGGCGAAAATGACGCTGGATGAAAAAATTGGTCAGCTGCGACTGATCAGCGTCGGACCGGATAACCCGAAAGAAGCGATCCGCGACATGATCCAAAAAGGGCAGGTCGGCGCGATTTTTAATACCGTGACCCGTCCCGATATCCGCGTCATGCAGGATCAGGTGATGCAGCTGAGCCGCCTGAAAATTCCGTTGTTTTTCGCCTATGACGTAGTGCACGGGCAGCGCACGATCTTCCCTATTCCGTTAGGCCTGGCGGCCAGCTGGGATCTGGATGCGGTCAGCCGCGTCGGGCGCGTCTCAGCGTATGAGGCGGCGGACGATGGCCTGAATATGACCTGGGCGCCGATGGTGGACGTAACGCGCGAGCCGCGCTGGGGCCGGGGATCGGAAGGTTTTGGCGAAGATACCTTCCTGACCGCCAAAATGGGCAGCACCATGGTTGAGGCGATGCAGGGCAAAAGCCCGGCAGATCGCTATGCATTAATGACCAGCGTGAAGCATTTTGCGCTGTACGGCGCGATCGAAGGCGGGCGCGATTATAATACCGTGGATATGAGCCCGCAGCGCATGTTCCAGGATTACATGCCGCCCTATAAGGCGTCGCTGGACGCCGGCAGCGGCGGGGTGATGGTATCACTGAATGCCATTAACGGCGTGCCGGCCACCGCTAACGGCTGGCTGCTGAAAGATCTGCTGCGCGACCAGTGGAAATTCAAAGGGATCACCATCAGCGATCACGGCGCGATTAAAGAGCTGATCAAGCATGGCGTCGCCAGCGACCCAGAGGATGCGGTGCGGGTAGCGCTGAAAGCCGGTATCGATATGAGTATGGGCGATGTCTACTACAGCCAGTATCTGCCGGGGCTGGTGAAGCGTGGCGTGGTATCGCAGCAGGAGATTGACGATGCGACGCGCCACGTGCTGAACGTGAAATATGATATGGGGTTGTTTAACGATCCTTACAGCCATCTGGGACCGAAGGGCAGCGATCCGGCAGATACCAACGCGGAAAGCCGTCTGCATCGCGAAGATGCGCGCGAAGTGGCGCGTAAAAGCATGGTACTGCTGAAAAACCGTCTGGATACGCTGCCGCTGAAAAAATCGGGCACCATTGCGCTGATCGGCCCGCTGGCGGACAGTCAGCGCGACATTATGGGCAGCTGGTCGGCGGCGGGCGTAGCGAAGCAATCGGTCACGCTGCTGCAAGGGATGAAAAACGCCACTGCCGGTAAGGCGACGCTGCTGTATGCCAAAGGCGCGAATATTACCGATCATAAAGGCATTCAGGATTTCCTGAACCTGTATGAGCAGGCCGTTAGCGTGGACAGCCGCACGCCGCAGCAGATGATTGATGAAGCCGTGGCGACGGCGAAAAAAGCGGACGTAGTGGTAGTGGCGGTAGGCGAAGCGCAGGGCATGGCGCATGAGGCTTCCAGCCGTACCGATCTGATGCTGCCGGAGAGCCAGCGAAAACTGCTGGCGGCGCTGAAAACCACCGGCAAACCGCTGGTGCTGGTGTTGATGAACGGACGCGCGCTCTCATTGGTGCATGAGGATCAGCAGGCCGATGCGCTGCTGGAAACCTGGTTTAGCGGCACCGAAGGGGGCAATGCCATCGCCGATGTGCTGTTTGGCGACTATAACCCGTCAGGCAAGCTGCCGGTTTCCTTCCCACGCTCGGTAGGGCAGATCCCGATCTATTACAATCATCTGCCGACTGGTCGTCCCTATAATTCAGCGAAACCGAACAAATATACCTCGCACTATTATGATGCGGTTAACGGCCCGCTTTATCCCTTTGGTTACGGCCTGAGCTACACCCGCTTCCACGTTTCGCCGGTGAAGCTCTCCTCAACCACCATGCCGCGCAATGGCAAAGTCGAGGCCAGCGTTACGGTAACCAATACTGGCAAGCGCGATGGCGCAACGGTAGTGCAGCTCTATCTGAACGATGAAGTCGCCAGCATCAGCCGTCCGGTCAAAGAGCTGCGCGGCTTTAAGCGCATCATGCTGAAAGCGGGCGAATCGCAAACCGTGAATTTCCCGATTGATGTGGAAGCGCTGAAATTCTGGAACCAGCAGATGCAGTGGGGCGCGGAGCCAGGCAAATTCAAGGTGATGATTGGCCTGGATTCGGTGCGAACGCAGGATGCGGAATTCACTTACCTGTAAGAGGAAGCCTCACGGATGAGGCGTTGGCCTTTTCAGGCGAGGCCTGAAAACAGGACGCTGAAGCAGGACAGTATGCAGAGCCGACCGTTAAGCACGGTCGGTTTTTTTGTTTTTAAGCGTGTGACTTACCTGCCGCCAGCCATATCGAGAAAGCTGCCGGTTACGTAGGAGGCTTCATCGGAGAGCAGCCAGGCAATCGCCTGCGCCACCTCTTCGGGTTGGCCGCCGCGCTTCATCGGCAGGTTATCTTTCACTCGATCGACGCGTCCCGGCTCGCCGCCGTCGGCATGCATCTCGGTGTAAATCAGACCTGGCCGCACGGCGTTAACGCGGATGCCCTGCGCCGCCACTTCCAGTGCCAGGCCGGTCGTTAGCGTATCAACAGCGCCTTTCGAGGCGGCATAGTCAACATACTCATGCGGCGCGCCAAGCCGTGAGGCCGCAGACGAGACGTTAACAATCGCGCCGCCCTGACCGCCGTGGCGCAGCGCCATACGCTTCACCGCTTCACGCGCGCAGATAAAGCTGCCGCTGACGTTAGTAGCGAAAACCGTGGCGATACGCCGGGCATCAAGTTGCTCAATTGAGGCCTGCTGCTGCAGGATACCGGCATTATTCACCAGTCCGGTTAGCGGGCCAAGCTGGCGATCGATCTGTTGGAACATCGCCACCACCTGCTCTTCATCGGCAATATCCGCCGCTATCGCGATGGCGCTGCCGCCGCGCTGACGAATCAGCGCCACGACCTCTTCCGCTCGCGCCTGCTGGCTGCGATAGTTAATGCAGATCGTATGGCCTTTTTGCGCTAACAGCAGCGCAGTA
This sequence comes from Mixta hanseatica, assembly GCF_023517775.1. Lineage (NCBI taxonomy): Bacteria > Pseudomonadati > Pseudomonadota > Gammaproteobacteria > Enterobacterales > Erwiniaceae > Mixta > Mixta hanseatica. Next base: position 1,498,828 of record NZ_CP082904.1, read on the forward strand.
GCGCGGCCAATACCGCGGCTCCCGCCGGTAATCAAGGTGATGTTATTTTTCATGGGTGAGGTCCGTCTGGCGATATTTTTAAAGGAAGATGATTGATTAAAACAGATTTAACATAAATTTTACAAATAAAAAGCCGATCGGCAGCCAACCGATCGGCTCATTCATGCTCTGCTAAAAACGCCTGATGAGATCACTTCATGATTGCCACCGTCAGGCAGCGTGCTGATTAACCTGCTGTTCTGCCAGCATGGTGAGTTTCTCATCGGTCGCTTTTTCTTCGTCCAGGGTATTTTGCAGGATAGAAATAACGTTGTCGTAACCCAGATTTTTCGCCAGCGCCATTAACGAGCCGTAGCTGGAGATTTCATAATGTTCGACTTTCTGAGCGGCAACGATCAGGCCCGCATCGCGCACTGGCCCTTCTTCCACTTCCTGAATAATCTCCTCGCCTTCTTTGATCAATCCTTCCATTGCGACACAGGTGACACTTTCCATTTCCACATTGTCGAGAGACTGGATAACCTGATCGAGGCGTTCGATATGGCCTTTGGTCTCTTCCAGGTGCTGTTTAAATCCTTCGACAAGTTGAGTTTCAGTGGCGGCCTCGGCCATTTTCGGCAGTGCCTTGGTTAACTGAACTTCAGCACTGTAAACATCGCTTAGAGTATGAACAAACAGATCGTTTAACGATTGCATAGTCATAACGCTTATCTCCCTATTAATTAGGTGTTGGTGTGCTGCGGTTGCCATAAAAGCCTGGTAGAAGGTATGACGGCAGGCAAATCATCTGCGTTTCGCTTACAAGCGGATGAAAGATAACGTTTTCCCGGGATTTATACTTTGCTTACTGAATATTGATCTTATTAATCAACCGTTTGCTGCAGGCGTAATTCTGCGTAAAAGAGTGTATGAGTTTATTGCAGAGCGTGCCGGCAGGCAGAGAAGTGATGGATATATAATGGAATTCTTACGCAGACGTATTGAAAAGCAGGTTTTCCGCATCAATGGGCTTTCGCTTAATGAGTTTGACCTCTCTCAGCCGCCGGGCGATCCCGGACTGTTTGGGCCAGACAGCCAGGTTTGGCCGGTGCACGGTGATTTTACTTCGATGCTGTGCGGCGGCATCGGCGCGCTGCTGCTACAGATGCTGCATCCTTCGGCGCTGGCGGGCGTTTGGGATCACTCCTCTTTTCGTCAGGATATGCTGGGTCGTTTGCGCCGTACCAGTCAGTTTGTTGCGGTCACCACCTTCGGCAATCGCGCCGATGCACTAACGCTGATTGAACGGGTAAAGCGCATTCATTTACAGGTGAACGGCGTCGACGCTTACGGAAATCCCTATGCTGCCAGCGATCCCGCGCTATTAACCTGGGTGCATGTCGCCGAAGCCAGCTGTTTTCTTGCCGCCCATTTGCGTTATAAAAACCCGGCGCTCAGCCTTGCCGAACAGGATCTTTACTATGCGCAGGCGGCTCGGGTCGCCGAAGCGCTGGGCGCACGGCAGGTGCCCAAAAGCGTGCAGGCGGTAGAGGCGTGGCTGCAACAAATGCGTCCGCAACTGCGCTGTGACGATCGTACGCAGGACGTCATCAGGCTGTTGCGGCAGGCGCCGGCGCCCAGCCGACCGGCGAAACTGGTGATGGGCACGCTTATGGAGGCGGGCATGGGGCTGCTGCCCGACTGGGCGCAGCAGATGAGCGGCCTGTCCCGCAGCGCGCGGCGCCAGGCGACTATCGATCGACGCATCCGCCTGCTGGCGGCGATACTGCGCTGGTCGGTGCGCAATGGTGCCTGGCCGCGCGCAATGCGGCGTATGGGGCGCGATTTTTGAGATTATTACCCTTGCCGCTGTGTCGCAATAAGCGAGATCCTGCTCTATTCTCGGGGAAGCTGGATTCCTCCACGTTGCGTTGAGGCACTATGACATATTCGCAGTTGATTGCTGAGGTAACCAATCAGCAACAGACGTTAACCGCCATCATCGAACAGACTGAACGGGCCGCCTATTTTTATATTTGGCCCACCGAGCCGTTTCGCTCGCGTTTCGCAGTGCGCGGCTGCTGGTTGCGTAACCTGCTGCCCGCGCCGTTTGAAGAGGACAGCGCGGCGATAGAGCAGGGGATCGCGCCGCTGCTGAGCGCCGACTGCTGTCGCACGCTGGAAGCCGAGCCGCCGCTCGATCCGGCCGGTCTGCAAATTATCTGGGAGCCGACCGACGACGGCGCAGCGGTCTGGTATCAGGGGCAACTGCTGGCGGTGATCCCCGGCTGGAGCCTTTATCAGAATAAGCAGGTCAGCTTTTCAGCGGGCTGCATCAAAGAAAATCGCCTGACCGCGCCGCTGGGATCGGCCTCGACCAATCACTATTACGCTCAGGCGCTGGCGCACCGCCAGTTCTGGCGCGACTGGCATGACGGGCATCTCTGGCAGCCGGTGCAGCACGATCTGCTGCAAAGCTACGAATCCCACTATGGTCCTTCGCTCAAATATTACACTATCGACCAGGGGCAGTGGCCGCCAATGGCGATTTCACAACATTATCATCAGGGTGTCTGGTACTTCTTCACCCTGGGCATGTGTATCCGACCGATGCCGTGGGTTGATTTTCTTTATGAAGATCTGGCGCCTCAGTATCGCCGTACGGAGCTGGCGATGGCGATTGATGCGGAAGTGATGACGGAAGATAACGCTATCCAGATGGCCAGCGCGCTGGCTAACTATGCGCACTACCCCTGGAGCAGTCTGAACTGGCTGGGCGAAGGCCATACGCTGCCTTCCTCTGTTGCGCCGGTGGGTTTTGAAGGATTTCTGCTTTCCGCTACGCTGGGCACGGAAGGCGGTCAGTTCGCCTTGCCGAAACGCGAAGGCGAGCGGGTGAATTTACTGTGGGCTACGCCGGTTACTGCCACTGAACAGGCCTTTGCCCAGGCGGATGACGAAGGCGGCATTCAGCTGGTGACGCGCCTGTTGCAGTACGGCGCCACGCATATCTTCCGCCCCCGTCAGCAGGTGGTTGAGCAGGAGGAGTAACGCCCCTTTTTCTGGTTTTTTCTGTTACGGATGATTCCCGCCTTCACGCCTGGCAATATTTTTGTAAAGTGTGACAGCGATCGCCTAAAGTAAGGTTTTTACATGCCGTTAACATCAGAAGGGCAATAAGGCCCTTCTTGTTACCGAGTGTGGTCATGTTAAAAACAACGCAGGCACGCTTTACGGCGGCGATCGTCGCCTTTTTCCTGGTGCTGATGGTGATTACCGTTGTGGTAATCAACCTTTTTGTCGCCCCGCAGTTAAAAAATAACGAAGAACGCCTGGTGCGCTACGAAGTGGATACGCTCGCCGCACGCATCATTGAACAGATGAATCGCGTTCAGGCTCAGCAGCGCACCATTACCGAAGCGGTGAGCGTGCTGGAAAGCGCCGCTATTGATAATCTGCTGCCGGCGCTGGTCAACCAATATCACGACAGTAACGTTTTTGGCGGCGGCATCTGGCCGTTGCCGAACATGCGCGCCGCGGACCGGGAAAAATTCAGCACCTTTTTTGCCCGTGACGCCAGCAACCAGCTGCAGCTGAACACCTTCTGGAACTCGCCGGAAGCGGATCGCTACTATGAGCAGCCCTGGTATAAAGCGGGGCTCGCCGCCCGGCAGGGCGAATGCGCCTGGGCTAACGCTTATCAGGATGCCGCCAGCCCGCAGCCACGCACTAACTGTGCGATGGCTATCTATCGCAACGGCGCGGTCTGGGGCGTCGCCACTATCGACGTAACGCTGGGGTTCTTTAACCATCTGGCGAAAGAGATGGGCGCAGCGATATCGGGTCGCGTACTGATCGTCGAGGCCGATGGCAAAGTGGTCGGCAATGCGGCGCTGGTTAATGGCACGCCAAAGCTGCAATATCTGAACGAGCTTAACCTGCCGATGGCCGCGCCGCTGAAAGCGCTGCTGGCGAACGCTGGCAAGCAGCCGGTGGAAAGCCAGTATCAAAGCGAAGAGGGCGACCGTACGCTGTTTGTGCAGCAGATTGCCGGCAGCCCCTGGTATCTGGCCAGCGATGTGCCGACCAGCCTGTTAACCCAGCAGACCCACTCTATGATTACGCGGCTCGGTATGGTACAGGTGCCGTTAGCTATCATACTGCTGCTGGTGCTGCTGGGCTTTATCCGCAGCATGATGAAACGCCTGAGCCTGCTTAACGACAATATCCTGGCGCTGTCGACCGGCGGAGCCGATTTAACTCAACGCCTGCCGGCCAGCAACAGCCCGGAATTTAACGCCGTGGCGCAAAGTTTTAACGACTTTATCAGCTATCTTCAGGGGCTGATGCGGCAAGTGGGCGACAGCGCGCTGGCCATTACCTCGGCCTCCCGCCAAATCGCCAGCGGCAACCTCGATCTCTCGGCGCGTACCGAAGAGCAGTCCAGCTCAATTGTGCAAACCGCAGCCTCAATGGAAGAGTTAACCGGCACCGTGCGTCAGAATGCGGACAACGCCACCCACGCCAACCAGCTGGCGGGCGAGGCCTCGAAAGTGGCGGAGCGCGGTACCGGCGTGGTGCGGCAGGTGGTGGCGACCATGGGCGAAATTGATGCCTCTTCGCGTAAGGTGGTGGATATTATCGGCGTGATCGACAGTATCGCCTTCCAGACTAATATCCTGGCGTTGAACGCGGCGGTGGAAGCCGCGCGGGCCGGGGAGCAAGGACGCGGCTTCGCCGTAGTAGCCAGCGAGGTGCGCAATCTGGCGCAGCGCTCCGCCAACTCGGCGCGCGAAATTAAAAAGCTGATTGAAACCTCGGTAGCGAATATTGATGCGGGCAGCCAGTTGGTAAACGAAGCGGGCCGCACCATGGATGAGCTGATGCAGGGCGTCAGCAGCGTGACCACGCTGATGAGTGAAATCATGTCCGCCAGCCGCGAACAGAGCATGGGAATCGAGCAGGTAAACGTGGCGATTAACCAGCTGGACAGCACCACGCAGCAGAACGCCGCGCTGGTAGAGCAGGTTTCCGCCGCCGCTCAGGCGATGGAAGAGCAGAGCGTGCAGCTGGAGCAGGTGGTGACCCGTTTCAAACTGTAAGCGTGCCGGCGACAGGCTCCGCTGTCTCTACAGGCAGCGGAGCAAAGAGGCTAAGCAGGTTACTTTTTTGTACATATTATGATGATTAACAGGAGTTTTTTTCCGGCAGAAGGCCCGGCAGATATGCCACAATAGTTGGGATTAATCTGAAGGAGCCCGTATGTCCGCTATTGAAGTTATCCTTGTCGATCATCTTGATCGCCCGACCGGCAAAATGGAGAAGCTGGAGGTGCATGAAAAAGGTTTACTGCATCGCGCGGTCACGGTGTATGTCTTTAACCATCAACATCAGCTGTTATTGCAGCGCCGCGCCAGCGGTAAATACCACTGCGGCGGCTTGTGGAGCAATACCTGTTGCGGCCATCCTTACCCTTATGAATCGACCCAGCATGCGGCCGAACGGCGACTGCGGGAAGAGATGGGGCTGGATTTAACCCTGACGCCGATGTTTGAACTGAGCTATAACCTGCCGCTGAGCAACGGGTTGACCGAGCATGAGTATGGTCACGTATTTTTCGCCTTCAGTGATGCCCAGCCGCAGCTCAACCCTGAAGAGGCGGACGCCAGCCGCTGGCTCTCGCTGGAGGCGATTCAACAGGAGATAACGCACGACCCGGCGCGCTTTACCCCCTGGTTTTTACACACTTTCGCGCGCATTCCCGATCAGCTGACGCGCTTTATTCAGCGTGCCGGGTCGGTAAAATCCTCGGCATCCACGTCATAACCCGACGGCTCCCAGCGCACCAGCAGCAACGCAATCAACCCGGCCAGCGGAGCCAGCACGATTACCCAAAACACGCCGGTATCCAGCATCGCTGTCAGCAGCGGGAATAAAAACAGCGACAGCGTTGAGCTGGCGCGCATCAGAGTCTGATTCAGGCCAACGCCCACGCCGCGCAATGAGACCGGATAGCTCAGCGAAGCATAGGTCATGGTATGTGAGCCGGGACCAAAGCCCTGACCAAACAGAAACAGCGCCAGCATCGCGATCGCGGCCATCGCTTCCGGCAGCGCCTGCGGTCGGCCAATCAGTGCCAGCCCGAGCAGCGCGATAAGCTGACAAAGATAACCCGCCACCGTCATGCGCCAGGCGCCGAGCCGGGGAACCAGCCGTACCGCCAGCAGCCCGCCGACAAAAGCGAACAGCAGATTCAGCGCCAGCGAAACCAGGATAGTGGTCAGCATCGATTGCGCCAGAAAACTGGAAATAATCACCGGCAGGCCGAAGGCGACCGCGTTATAGGCAAATGAGGAAGCGATAGAGATCACCGTCGCCAGCAGCGTACGCTTCAGGTAGACACCGCGCAGCAGTGCGCCATAGTTGCGCCAGCCTGCCCGACGCGGACGCGGCTGCGCCCGTAGATCGGCATCGCTGGCGACCTGCGCGTTAATGCCCCAGGCGCTGCGTAAAATCGCCGCCGCGCCGTGCAGATCGCCCTGATTTGCCGCCCAGACCGGCGACTCGCTCATATAGCGGCTGCGAATGGCGATAATCACCAGTGCCGGCACCGCGCCAAATCCGAGAATGAGTCGCCACAGCCAGTCGGTATGACTTTCCGGCAGCACGCTATACAGTACCAGCACCAGCAGGTAAGAGACACTGATGGCGGCATACCAGGTCGGGCACCACATGGCGATACTGGCCGCTTTATTGCCGCGTCCCTTCAGCCGCGAAAACTCAGCCAGAAACGCCATCGCCACCGGTAAATCGATACCGACGCCGAGGCCCATAACAAAACGCGCCCCTGCCAGCACATATTCATTAGGCGCAAAGGCGCAGGCCAGCGCGGCAACCACAAAGAAAAACATATCCGCCATAAACACCCGATAGCGGCCGATTTTATCGGTCAGATAGCCGCCAATCAGCGCGCCGATAATCGCGCCAAAGGTGATCGCGGAGGCCACCATGCCGGCGGCGGCGGGGGTCAGATCAAACTCGCGTGCCACATCCTTCATGCCGAAGGCCAGCGCGCCCAGATCGTAAGCGTCAAGAAACACGCCGCCTAACGCAATCGCCACCACAATATGCGCATTGTTGCGTGCCTGCGTGCTGCTATTAACCAGATGTGAGACATCGGAGGGCTGGCGTATCCAGGCCGTTTCCCCTGTTGCGTCCGGGCGGTGCGTGGCTTGCTGCCCGGCTGAAGTGATCAATTCAGTCATGATGTTAAATAAATTATAAGTGTTGGGATTACGAGCATAACCGCATGATGCGGTACGCTAAATTCCATCTGGTTATATGTTACTTCTTACCTGCCCTAAGCCTGCGTTACGTCGCGCAGAAATATGTTATTTATGCAGCGGGCGCCGGGATTTGCGCTACGCTTTGACAGGATAACTTTGCTAAAAAGGAAAATTGCCATGGCTTTTGCTACTGCGCGTCGCGGTTTAGTCGCCTTTGCCGCCCTGATGGCGCTGGTTGGCACCGCGCAGGCCGCCGATGCGCTGCGCGTTGGTTCAAAAATCGATACGGAAGGCTCGCTGCTGGGCAACATTATTCTGCAGGTGCTGGATAAGCATGGCGTGCCAACGGTGAACAAAATTCAGCTGGGCAATACGCAGGTGGTGCGCGGCGCCATCACGGCGGGTGAGCTGGATATCTACCCCGAATATACCGGCAATGGCGCATTTTTCTTTAATCTGGCGGGCGATGCCGCCTGGAGAAACGCGCAGGCGGGCTATGAAAAGGTTAAGACGCTGGACGCGCAGAAAAACCAGCTGATCTGGCTGACCCCCGCGCCGGCTAACAATACCTGGACCATTGCGGTACGCGGCGACCTGGCGCAGAAAAATCAGCTTGCGTCGCTGGCCGATCTTAGCCGTTATCTTAAGCAGGGCGGCACCTTTAAGCTGGCCGCCTCCGCCGAATTTATCGAGCGCGCCGATGCGCTGCCCGCCTTTGAAAAAGCCTATGGCTTTAAGCTCGAACAGGATCAGCTACTGTCGCTGGCGGGCGGCGATACCGCCGTCACCATTAAGGCGGCGGCGCAGCAAACGTCCGGCGTGAATGCGGCAATGGCCTATGGCACCGACGGGCCGGTGGCGGCACTGGGGCTACAAACGCTCAGCGATCCTAAAGGCGTTCAGCCGATTTACGCGCCCGCGCCGGTGATCCGCGCCGCGGCGCTGAAGCAGTACCCGGAGCTCGCTGCCTGGCTAAAACCGGTATTTAGCGCGCTGGATGAAAAAACCTTACAGTCGCTAAACGCTAAAATCGCCGTTGAAGGTCAGGATGCGAAAAAGGTGGCCGCTGAATGGCTGCAACAGCAAAAACTGCTGTGATCGACAGCAGCAAAATCCTGCGGCGCCTGATCCCGCGTAACCGCGTTCTGCTCCTGCTGACAGCGCTGTTGGTCGCGGCGCTGTTTATCTTACCTTTTGCCAGCTTTGCGCCTAACCGACTGGTATCCGGCCAGCCGGTGATGCTGAGCGAACTGTTGCAGGGCGCTGGCTGGCTGATCCTGCTTATCCTGCCGTTACTGCTGCTGCTGGTGTGGCAGCCCATTAATCGTCCGACGCTGATCCTGACGCTGGCGTTAAGCGAGATCCTGCTTACCCTGCTGGTGGCGCTCGGCGGTCATGCGGCGCAAATGCTGGCCGGGCAGGGCAGCGCGCTGGCGCGCACCGGTTTCGGCAGCGGGCTGTGGGCGGCTGGCGCGCTGTGCCTGCTGATTGCCGCAGACAGCGTAATGCGCCTGACGCGCAGCGCGCCGTGGCGGCTGCTGCTGAACGCGCAGGTCTGGCTGCCGCTATTGGCGCTGCTGCTCGGCGGGCAGCTCGATCAGCTGGCGCTGCTGAAAGAGTACGCCAACCGCCAGGAGGTGTTTGACCAGGCGCTGTCGCGGCATCTGCTGCTGCTGGTCGCGACGCTGCTGCCAGCGCTGCTGCTGGGCGTACCGCTGGGCCTGCTCTGCTATCGTCGCGCACGCTGGCAAAGCGTGATTTTTTCCGTGCTGAACATTATCCAGACCGTACCCTCAGTGGCGCTGTTCGGCCTGCTGATCGCGCCGCTGGCGGGGCTGGCCGCGCGCTTTCCCTGGCTGGGGCGGATCGGCGTCAGCGGTATCGGTCTGGCTCCGGCGCTGATTGCGCTGGTGCTCTATGCGCTGCTGCCGCTGGTGCGCAGCGTGGTGGCGGGCCTGCAACAGGTACCGGACGGCGTGCGGGAAAGCGCCTGCGGTATGGGCATGTCGCGCGGACAAATTTTTTGGCAGGTGGAGATGCCGCTGGCGCTGCCGGTGCTGCTCAGCGGCCTGCGTGTGGTAACAATCCAGACGGTAGGCATGGCGGTTATTGCCGCGCTGATTGGCGCAGGCGGCTTTGGCGCTATTATCTTTCAGGGGCTGCTCAGCAGCGCGCTGGAACTGGTACTGTTAGGCGTCATTCCGGTGATCGCGCTGGCGGTGCTGGTGGATACGCTGTTTAAAATCGCGATCTCGCTGCTGCAAAGGAACGCCTTATGATTCAGTTTAATCAGGTCAGTAAATATTTTGCCGGTAAGGCGGCGGTTGACAACATCAATCTGCATATCGCCGCCGGTGAGTTCACCGTGCTGATTGGTACCTCCGGTTCGGGTAAATCCACCACGCTGAAGATGATTAACCGGCTAATCGAGCATGACGAGGGCACGATTCAGTTTGCCGGCGAGGAGATCCGCAGCTTCAATCCGCAGGCGCTGCGGCGGCGGATGGGCTATGCCATTCAGTCGATTGGACTGTTTCCGCATTGGACGGTGGAAAAAAATATCACCACCGTGCCGGGGCTGCTGAAGTGGCCGCAGGCGCAAAAGCAGGCACGGGTCAGTGAGCTGTTAGCGTTGCTTAACCTGGAGGATAATTTGCGGCAGCGTTATCCGCATCAGCTTTCCGGCGGACAGCAGCAGCGGGTAGGCGTGGCGCGTGCGCTGGCGGCCGATCCGGAAGTGCTGTTAATGGATGAGCCGTTCGGCGCGCTCGATCCGGTCACGCGCGGCGCGCTGCAGCAGGAGATGCTGCGCATTCATCGCCTTTCCGGGCGCACCATTGTACTGGTAACCCATGATATTGATGAAGCGCTGGCGCTGGCGGATAACATTGTGCTGATGGACAACGGGCGCATCGTCCAGCAGGGCAGGCCGGTCGAACTGTTGACTCGTCCCGCCAACGATTTTGTGCGTGACTTTTTTGGCCGCAGCGAGCTGGGCGTGCGCCTGCTCTCGCTGGGCAACGCGGGCGGCGCGGCCCGGCGCGGCGAATGGCTGGAAGCGGCGCCGGTCGCGGCCGAGATGTCGCTACGCGAAGCGCTTTCCCTGTTTATCGCCCGACAAACCGATAAGCTGCCGGTGATTGATGCGCAGGGCGTGCCGCTGGGCGTGCTGCATTTCAGCGATCTGCTGCGTCAGCGGGAGGGGGCATGAAACGGCTAATGCGCGATCCGCTGCTGTGGCTGATGGCGCTATTTATCGCGCTGCTGCTGCTGATGCCCTGGAGCGGGCCGCTGTTTGCCCGCTGGTTCCCGCAGCTGGATCGCCCGGTCTATCAGCAGGAGAGTTTTTTCCAGTTGGCGCTGGCGCATCTGCGTCTGGTGACGTTTTCCAGCCTGGCCGCAGCGCTGATAGGTCTTGGTGCGGGCATCGCAGTGACGCGCCCCGCCGGGCGCGAGTTTCGTCCGCTGGTGGAAACGCTGGCCGCCGCCGGGCAAACCTTTCCGCCGGTAGCGGTGCTGGCGGTGGCGGTGCCGGTCATCGGTTTTGGCGAGCAGCCGGCGATTATTGCACTGATGCTGTACGGCATTTTGCCGGTGCTGCAGGGCACGCTGGCCGGGATCGAATCGGTGCCCGCCAGCGTCAAAGAAGTGGCGAAGGGCGCGGGCATGAGCGGCTGGCAGAGTTTAACGCGCGTTGAGCTGCCGCTGGCCGCGCCGGTAATTATCGCCGGGGTACGCACGTCGGTAATTATTAATATCGGCACCGCAGCGATAGCTTCTACGGTAGGGGCGAAAAGTCTGGGATCGCCGATTATTATCGGTCTGAGCGGGTTTAATACGGCGTATGTGATTCAGGGAGCGGTGCTGGTGGCGCTACTGGCACTGGTGGTGGACCGGCTGTTTGAGCGCCTGCAGCGCTGTTTTAGCGGGAATGTAAAATAATGGTATAGCCCACCAGCATCAGACCGCCGGTGCCGCCGACCGCCATAATGAAAAACAGAGTGCCAACCAAAAATTTTTGCCAGTTCATAATACTGCCTGTAACGATAACACAAGAGAGCGGATCATAACCCGATCCGCTCCTGGCGACTAGGCAATTTGCGCTCTTTTTAACTCGGTCCGTGCAGGCTGATTGAGAAGCCCTGCTCATGCCAGTGAGCAAACTGCTCCATTTGCCGGCGGGTCAGTTTCTTACCGGTCCAGACAAATATTTTCTGGCCTGGAAACAGCTCTGGCCTCGGATGATCCAGCGGCTCCGCCAGCACATCGACACGCCAGCCCTGCTGACAAAGACGCCAGGCTTCCAGCCAGATGCGGGTGCGATCTTCCACTCCCCAACCAATCAGCAGCGCATCTTTGCCCGCTTTTTTACGCGAGCCGGTCAGACAAAAGGCGACGTAATCGATCAGGGCGCCGTCCAGCAGACTGCACATTGCTTTTGCGGTATTTTGATCAAGGCCCAGCCGCTGGCGAACCGGCACAAAAACGTGATCGATAAGCGCATCGACGGGGTTCTCGCGGCCGAGGTTAGCGATTTTCGCCCGCAGTTTTGCCGGCCGTACGTGCCGCAGCACGGACATCACCTCTTCCTGTAACGCAACCCAGCCATCGTGGGTATCTACGTTATCGCCTTCCAGCAGAGCTTTCACTTTGCCCACCGGCACACCGCTCTCTATCCAGCGCTTAATCTCTTCGATACGCTGAACATCTTCGTCATCAAACTGTCGGTGCCCGCCTTCGGTGCGCTGTGGCTTAAGCAGCCCATAGCGACGCTGCCATGCGCGTAACGTTACAGGGTTAATACCACAGCGTTCGGCGACATCGCCGATGCTGTACAGGGCCATTGACTGCCTCAACTTGCATTTAAGATACATTATCTGCGTTAACCTTAGCGGAGCTGAGTTAACTTGTACATGATTTTTTTAGTTGTACAACTTGATCCAGGCCGCAAAGCCGGTAAATCTCAGAGGTCCGTGTGCTGTTTGTGATCCTTTTGCGCCGCAGGCGCAGAGTATTTACTCATGGAGCAATAATGATTGAATATCAGGCTGTTAATCGGCAACAGGCGCTGAGCGAGCTGGAAGCGCTGACCGACGTGCTACAGGGCTGCGTCAGCGCAGGCGCCAGCGTAGGATTTATCGATCCTGGCGATCGACAAATAATGAGAAATTTCTGGCAGGATACTTTTGATGGCCTGGAGCGTGGCGATCGGGTGCTGCTGGTGGCGCGGCAGGAACAGCGCATTGTCGCTACGGTGATGGTGCTATGGAATATGATGCCCAACGGGCGGCATCGTGCTGAAATCAGCAAGCTGCTGGTGCATCCCGCGGCGCGGCGGCAGGGCATTGCGCGTCAGCTGATGGCGCTGGCCGAGCAGCGGGTTAAGCAGGAGGGGCGCAGTTTAATGGTGCTGGATACCCGCAGCGGCGATATCGCCAGCCTGCTTTATCTGTCGCTGGGCTGGGAAATCGCCGGAGCCATCCCTTATTACGCCCAGTCCACGGAAGGAGTGATGGATGCCACCACGGTGATGTATAAGCGGCTGGCCTGAGGCTGGCCGTACGCCACAGCAGGTTACGCCCAGCGCTGCGGGCGCAGCCTGCCGGAAACGCGGTTCCAAATTTGCCGATAAGCGGCTGACGTCAGCTTCATACTGTGTAAAAATACAGGTTATCAACGCAGGAAGAGAGCAAGATGGCATTAACCGCAGCGTTAAAAGCGCAGATTGGCGAATGGTATAAAGCGCTGCAGCAGCAGGTTCCCGATTTTATTCCACGCGCGCCGCAGCGGCAGATGATTGCCGAAGTGGCGAAAACCCTGGCCGGTGACGACGGACGTCATCTGGCGATAGAAGCGCCGACCGGCGTGGGTAAAACCCTTTCCTATCTTATTCCCGGCATTGCCGTTGGCCGTGCCGAAGAGAAACCGCTGATCATCAGCACCGCAAACGTCGCGCTACAGGATCAGATCTTCAGTAAGGATCTGCCGCTGCTACAAAAAATTATTCCCGAGCTGAAATTTACCGCCGCCTTTGGGCGCGGGCGCTATGTCTGCCCGCGTAACCTGAATGCGCTGGCGACCGACAGCGAAAAGCAGGGCGATCTGCTGTTGTTTCTTGATGACAATCTGGTAGCGAACAAAGATGAGCGCAAGCTCTGCACGAAGCTGGAGAAAGCGCTGGATCGACATCAGTGGGACGGCCTGCGCGATCATTGTGAAGAGGCGATCGACGATACGTTATGGCAACGCTTAAGCACCGATAAGGCCAACTGTCTGGCGCGAAACTGCCATTGGTATCGCGAATGTCCCTTTTTTGTCGCCCGGCGAGAGATCGAGCAGGCGGACGTGGTAGTGGCTAACCATGCGCTGGTGATGGCGGCGCTGGAAAGCGAATCGGTGCTGCCGCCGGCGAAGCATCTGCTGCTGGTATTAGATGAAGGCCATCATTTGCCAGAGGTGGCGCGCGATGCATTGGAAACCAGCGCCGATATTACCGTTGGCTGGACCAGCCTGCAGCTCGATCTGTTTGTACGCCTGGTGGAAACCTGTATGGCGCAGTTTCGGCCGAAATCGCCGCCGCCGCTGGCCAATCCCGAACGGCTAAAAGCGCACTGCGATGAATGGCGTGAACATCTGGCCAGCCTGACGCGCATCCTGGCGCTATGGCTGCCGCCGGAGCCGCAGGAAGGCGAGTACCGTTTTGAGATGGGCCAGCTGCCGGAAGAGATGCAAACCCTGTGCGCGCGTCTCTTTAAGCTGAGCGATGGATTACGCGGACTGGCGGAAGGGTTGTTGAACGATCTCAGCGAAAAAAGCGGGCAGTACGATGTGGTGCGTCTGCATCGCACTATGCTGCAGATGAACCGCGCTTTCGGCTGGTTTGAAGGCATCAGCAAGCTATGGCGGCTGGCGGCGATGGAGCAGGCCTCCGGCGCGCCGGTGTCGAAATGGGTCAGCCGCGAGCTGCGTGAAGGCCAGCCGCATCTGTTTTTCCACTGCGCCGGCATTCGCGTAAGCGAACAGCTGGAAAAGCTGCTGTGGCGCAAAGTGCCGCACGTGGTGCTGACTTCGGCGACTCTGCAGTCGCTGAACAGCTTTAACCGTCTGCAGGAGCTTTCCGGCCTCAGCGAAAAGGTCGGCGATCGCTTTGTGGCGCTCGGCTCGCCGTTTAATCACGTTGAGCAGGGCAAACTGATCATTCCGCAGATGCGCTATGAGCCGCTGATGGCTAATGAAGCGCAGCATATCGCCGAGATGGCCCATTTCTTCCGCCATCAGGTGAAAGCGGGCCAGCACAAAGGGATGCTGGTGCTGTTTGCCAGCAATCGCGCCATGCAACAGTTTTTAACGCATCTGAGCGATTTGCGGCTGATGCTGCTGGTGCAGGGCGATCAGCCGCGTTACCGGCTGGTGGAGCTGCACCGCAAGCGGGTAGAGCAGGGCGAGGCGAGCGTGCTGGTGGGGCTGCAATCTTTTGCCGAAGGGCTGGATTTAAAAGGCGAGCTGCTTTCTCAGGTACATATTCATAAAATTGCTTTTCCACCGGTGGACAGTCCGGTAATTTTGACCGAAGGGGAGTGGCTGAAGAGCCTGAAGCGCTACCCGTTTGAGGTGCAAAGTCTGCCCAGCGCCTCATTTAGCCTGATCCAGCAGGTGGGACGATTGATCCGCAGCCATCAGTGCTTTGGAGAAATTGTGATTTACGATCGGCGGTTGATCACCAAAGCATACGGTGCGCGCCTGTTAAAAGCCCTGCCGGTTTTTCCCATAGAGCAGCCGCCGATGCCCGAAGGGGCGATAGCGCCGGTGAGCAGCAGCAAGCCCGCTCCGGCGGCGCGGCGTCGAAAAAAGGAAAAGCGTTAAATGTTGCAGTACAACAAACTGATTAAAGAAGTAGGCCGTGGTAAAAATCATGCGCGCGATCTGGATGAAGAGACCGCGTATCAGCTCTATCGCGCCATGCTTAATGATGAGGTGCCGGATCTGGAGCTGGGTACGCTGCTGATCGCGATGCGCATCAAAGGAGAAGGTGAGGCGGAGATGGCTGGCTTCTACCGCGCCGTGCAGGAGCGCGTGCTGCGGCTGACGCCGCCTGCGGGCCAGCCGCTGCCGATCGTTATTCCCAGCTATAACGGCGCGCGCCGTCAGGGCAATCTGACGCCGCTGCTGGCGTTGCTGCTCTCGCGTCTGGGTTTTCCAGTAGTGGTGCATGGCGTCAGCGAAGACGCGACGCGCGTCACCAGCGAGACGGTGTTTCAGGCGCTGGGCATTGCGGCGGTTAACGATGCGCAATGTGCTCAGGCGAAGCTGGATCGGGGCGAACCGGTGTTTATCACCGTAGACCATCTTTGCGCGCCGCTGGCAAAACAGCTGGGGCTGCGCTGGCGCATGGGCGTACGCAACAGCGCCCATACACTGGCCAAGCTGATCACGCCTTTTGACGAGGCGGCGGCGCTGCGTTTTGCCAGCGTTTCTCACCCTGAATATATTCCGCGCGTCGCCAAATTCTTCAGCGCGCAGGGCGGCAAAGCGCTGTTGCTGAACGGCACGGAAGGAGAGGTTTACGCCAATCCGCTGCGCTGTCCGGCGATTAACCTGATCGACGGCGCGGGGGCGCAGCCACAGGAACTGGTGGCGCGTCAGCCGGAGTGCGCCTGCGATCTGCCGGAAAGCAAAGAGGCGACGGTGACCGCCGCCTGGATCCAGCAGGTGCTGGATAAATCGCGTCCGGTGCCGCCATCGCTGCGGCTGCAGATTGCCTGCTGCTATCTCGCCAGCGGGCGCAGCGCCTCGCTGGAGGAAGGTCTGGCGGCGCTGGCGGCGGCGGGCTATTAGCCTGAGCGTTTAGCGGCGATTGATCGGCAGTGGTAAATGGTTCTCAACCAGCCGCTGCCAGAAGGTGACGGCCGGCTCAATCAACGCATCGTTAAAGTCATAGCTGGCGTTGTGCAGCGCCTGAGAAGGCGTGTCGCCGTCGGCCCCGAGCCAGAAATAGGCGCCGGGGCAGGCCTCCAGCATGCAGGCGAAATCTTCTGACGCCATGGAGGGGTTCACCTGCCAGCGCACCTGCTGCTCACCAAACTGCTCAATAGCCGCATCGCGCACGCGTGCGGCGGGCAGAGCATGATTCTGCGTCACCGGATAACCGGGATACCAGCAAATCTTACCCGCCACCCCCAGCGGCTGTGGCAGAGCATCAACAAACGAATCGATAAGCCCACGCACTTTCTCTCTGACTTCGCTTTGTAAACAGCGCACCGTGCCGCGTAGCGTTACCGCTTCCGGGATCACGTTAATCGCCTCACCGCCCTCAATCTGGGTTACGCTGACCACCGAAGAGGCCAGCGGTGATAGTCGACGCGCCGGAATGGTTTGCAGCGCCAGGATCAGCTGCGCCGCCGCCACGATGGGATCGGCGCCGCATTCCGGCATGGCGGCGTGACAGCTTTTGCCGGTGAGGGTAATTTCAAACGAGTCGAGAGAGGCCATCATCGCGCCATCGTTAATCGCCAGCGTGCCCAACGGCAGGCCAGGCCAGTTATGCAGCGCATAAATCGCATCCATCGGAAAGCGCCGGAACAGCCCTTCTTCCACCATCTTGCGTGCGCCGCCGAGGTTCTCTTCGGCGGGCTGGAAGATAAAATGCACGGTGCCGCTGAAACGACGCGTTTGCGCCAGCCATTTCGCACTGGCCAGCAGGATAGCAGTATGCCCATCGTGACCGCAGGCATGCATGGCGCCGGGGCGCTGCGAGCGCCACGGCGCTTCTCCGCGTTCGGTAATTGGTAGGGCATCCATATCGGCACGCAGACCAATCGTCGGGCCGGGGCCGCATTCCAGCGTGCCGATTACGCCGGTTTTGGCGATTCCGGTCGCCACCTGCAAACCAAAGCTGCGCAGTTGCTCAGCAACAAAAAGGGCGGTTTGCTGTTCCTGATAGCCCAGCTCTGGCTGAGCGTGCAGCTGGCGGCGCCACTGCACCGCCTCTTCAATTAACGCTGCGGGTAATCTCATAGCAATCCTCACTTCAGGCCATGCCGCTTTGCATGGCGGAATAACTTCACTCTAGAAGAGAGAATCGGCGTAGTCTATCGGCGGCGACGGAAAACGGATGCTTACTTTATTGCTAAATCACGGCGCTGTTCCAGAGTAGCGAAATATTCACGCAGAAATACCTCTTCCGCCGGGTCCAGCCGATCCATACCGGCGGTATAGCGGTGCCAGTAAGGGTAACGCGGCGCTGGACGGGTCGCTTGTTCAATGCGGCTGCGCTGCGCGTCGCTCAGCGACAAATCAGCCGCGGCCAGGTTATCGCGCAGGTGCTCCTCATTACGTGCGCCAATAATCAGCGAGGTAATGCCGGGGCGGGTCAGCAGCCACGCCAGGCAAACGCGCGCCGGCGATACGCCATGCTCTTCACCAACCTGCGCCAGCACCTCAATCACATCATATGCGTGGTCCATATCGTGCACGTAAGGTTCGGGCCAGCCGTTGCCCTGACGGGATGCCGAACTGGTTTTCTGACCGCGCCGCACCGTACCGGTTAATAAACCTTCGCCCATCGGTCCCCAAATCAGCGTGCCGACGTTTTGATCCAGCGCCAGCGGCAGCAGCTCAAACTCCGCCTCGCGCGATTCCGGCGTGTAGTAAATCTGCTGGCTGGTCGGTTTGCTCAGCCCCAGCTGCTCGGCTTTACCCAGTGTCTTCATCATCTGCCAGCCGCTATAGTTAGAGGTGCCCCAGTAGCGAATCTTGCCGCTTTGCACCAGCGAGTCCAGCGCATAAAGCGTCTCTTCAACCGGGTTACGCCATCCCAGTTATGGATCTGCAAAATATCGATATGATCGGTTTTCAGGCGGCGCAGGCTGTTTTCACAGGATTTAATCAGGTGATGACGCGTGGCGCCGCTGTCGTTGGGATCGTCGCTCATCGGGCTACGCGCTTTGGTCATCAGCAGTACTTTTTGTCGCAGCTCGCCGAGCGCTTCGCCCAGTACGCTTTCCGCTTCGCCTTTCGAGTAGAGATCGGTGGTATCCACGGTATTTACGCCCGCTTCCAGCGCGATCTCCAGAAAGCGCCGCGCCGTTCGCGCATCGACATTGCCCACTTTTTCGAAGCCGTTGCTGCCGCCGAACGTCAATGTCCCCATGGTTAAGGTGGAAAGATAAAGTCCGGACTGACCCAGCTGACGATATTGCATTCTTTTCTCTCTCTGTTAGTTAAATGCTTTATTAATGAGCCTGGCAAAGTGACGGCGATCACGCAAAAAACAGCAGAGCAACAGGGAAACGTCAGAGCGGCAGGGGAGGAAGCAGCAGGCCGGGAGCGAGGCCCGGCTGCGGGGTTATTTTTTGCGCGCATCCGGGCGTTGCAGATCGAAACGCTGGGCATCGCTGATGCCATACCAGGCGCTGGGACCGCCGGCGCGCAGCACCGGCTGTGCCTTGCTGGTCTGATAGATGCCTTCTTCCAGCAGGGCATCATCAATATGGACCGCCACCACTTCGCCGAGGATCAGCCAGCTATCGAGCGGCGCGCCATCGGCGTTTTGCAGTTGGAGATGCTGCGTCAGGCGACACTCAAAATTAACCGGGCTTTCCGCCACCATCGGCGCCTGCACCAGATCGCCCTGCAGCGGCGTCACGCCCGCTAACACAAATTCATCCACATCCTGCGCTACCGAGGCAGAGCTTTCGTTGGCCGCTTCCGCCAGCGGACGGGTAACCAGATTCCAGACAAACTCTTTGGTTTCCAGGATATTGCGAACGCTGTCTTTTTTACCGAGGCTGGCGAAGCCGATAATCGGCGGCTGATAGTTAAAGCTGTTAAAGAAGCTGTAAGGCGCCAGATTGCGCACGCCCGCGGCGCTGAGCGAACTGATCCAGCCGATAGGGCGCGGCGCGACAATCGCATTAAAAGGGTCGTGCGGCAAACCGTGGCCGGCACGCGGTTGATAGGTATAGCGTTGACGAGACATAATTATCCTTATCGTTAAGCGATAGCTTCATCTTAGCCGCTTCGGCGTGAAAAAATGCGCGTCAATTGTTTACGGTTTTTTCCGGAGCGGGTATCTTACGCGCCGTTACCCAAGAGAGAGCCTGATGAAACAGCCCGCTACGAAAAACCAACTGCATCCCCGCAACCGTCATCGCGAGCGCTATGATTTTGCGGCGCTGAGCGCGGCGCATCCGCCGCTGCAGACTTTTATTATCACCACGCCGCGCGGCGACAGCTCGATCGACTTTGCCGATCCGCAGGCGGTAAAAACGCTGAACCAGGCGCTGCTGAAACACTTTTACCAGATCGATAACTGGGACATCCCGGATGGCTTTCTTTGCCCGCCGGTGCCGGGACGCGCGGATTACCTGCACTGGCTGGCCGATCTGCTGGCGCAGGATAGCGGGCAGCAGGTGCCGCGCGATATTAATGTGCTGGATATCGGCTGCGGCGCAAACTGCATCTATCCGCTGATTGGCTATCGTGAATATGGCTGGCGTTTTACCGGTTCAGAGGTGAATCCGCAGGCAATGAAAGCCGCCGGGGCGATCCTTGAGGCTAACCCGACGCTGCGGCGCGCTGTTCGTTTGCGTCGTCAGCCGAACAGCGACCGCATGTTCCAGGGCATCGTTCATAAAAATGAGTTCTATCACGCCGTGGTATGTAATCCGCCGTTCCATGCCTCCAGCGAGCAGGCGGCCGAAGGCAGCGCCCGTAAAGTGCGTAATTTAGGCCTGGCGAAAGATGCGCCGCTCAATTTCGGCGGCCAGCAGGCGGAACTCTGGTGTGAAGGCGGTGAAAAAGCATTCATTGGTCAGATGATTAGCGAAAGCGTGAGCTATGCGCGCCAGGTGATTTGGTTTACCTCGCTGGTATCGCGCCGCGAGCATCTGCCCGCGCTGCGTCAGGCGTTAACTGACGCAGGCGCGCTGGAGGTGCGGATCGTGGATATGGCGCAGGGGCAAAAGCAGAGTCGCTTTATCGCCTGGACCTTTCAGGATAGCGCGGCACGAACGCGACTGATGAAGCCGCGCCCCTGAGTCTTTATTCCGGCGCCGGCAGGCTGGCCGCCGCGTCGTTGTTCTCGCCGCCGGGCGGTACCACCTGTACCGTCTGACGCGGCGCCTTAATGCCCGCTGCATCAAAATGTTTTTTCACCAGCTCATCCAGCGCAAAGCGCACGGTCCACTGCTTTAACGGCTGAGTGGTAATCGACACGCGCACGGTAAAAGCGCGCTCGGTTAACCCCACCAGACCGGCAAAGTTCGGCTCGCCAATAATAAAGTCGCGTATATCTTCACGTGCCATCAGTTCATCCACGGCGGAGCGCAACGCAGCGTTGGCGCTATCGCTATTTTCGCTGCGATCGACATCGTAATTAGCGACAAAGGAGCCGATACCACGTACGAAGTTGGCGAAGGTGGTAATCGATGACCAGGGAATAATATGGTAAGCGCCGGTATCCTGGCGTACCCCCACCGAACGGATCGACATGCGCTCGACGGTGCCGGTAAGCGGCCCGATAGTCACCAGATCGCCGGTGTTCATGCCGTTTTCAAACTGAATGAAAATCCCGGTAATAATATCCTTAACCAGCGTTTGCGAACCAAACGAGACCGCCAGCCCCAGCGCACCGGCCCCCGCCAACAATGGCGCGATATTGACGCCAATTTCCGACAGCAAAATCATAATGGTGATGGTGCTGATGACCACCGCCAGCGCGTTGCGGAACAGCGTTAGCAGCGTGCGCGTACGGGCGCTGGGCATCGGTCGGCCATGGATATCGGAAGAGAGACGGCTCTCGATCAGGCTGGCCAGCAGCGTCCAGCCAACGACGGAGAAGAGCAGAATCATAAAGACCCGGATCAGCACATCTACCAGCCGCTCGCCCGCGCCCGCGGTGAGCCAGTACCAGAGGTCAAATAGATGCCAGGCGTTCAGCAGCAGCAGCAGCACGGCAAATACCGTCAGGATGCGCGCGGCTTTCAGCATAAACCAGATCCAGCCGTTGACCCGATTTTGTAGCTCCGGGTAGTTGCGGCGCAGCTCGGGAGATAGGGTAATAGTTTTATTGATCCAGCGCGTCAGTATGCCGGAAACCTCCGCGCCAAGGCCGATAATGATCAGGCTGTTCAGCGTCGCCGACATCATGAATTTTAAGCTGTTGCCAGGATCAAAGATGGAGAAGAAGAACAGCACGATAAAGTAGGCGCTGGCTACCCAGTGCCAGACAAAGGCGAAAGCGCGGATAAACAGTGCGAAAAAAGAGAGTGAGCGCTCAGCAAGGGCATTCAGTTCGCGCTGGATAATGCGGCGGTTATGAAATATCAGCCACAGCGCCCAGCCGGTCATCAATCCCATAATAACCACGTTAACCAGCGCGCCGGTCTGCTCGTTGACGCGATTAGAGACAATCGGCACTACCACCATTAACCCGTAACCAATTACGCCGCTAAGCCAGCCAAGGCGGGTATTCCAATAGTGCGCTCGCGTGTCATTAATAGCAAAAGGGCGCAGATCAGGGAAGCGTGGGCAGAAAATCAGTCGCAGCACCGCCTTAAAGAATTCAACCAGCGCAAAGGCATTCAGGAACAGCCCCTGCTGTTGGGCAATAGTGCGGTTGTCCGCGTTGAGGTTGTTGCTGAGCATCTGTCCGACGAACAACGCCAGCGCCAGCAGTAGGAGATCAATAACAAAGGCGCCGATAATCGCTAACGGCAGACGTAGAAAGCTGCACGGCTGGTTGCTTTTTTTGCGCCCCCAGCGGCCCATACGCTGATAAAGCGGTATGGCTATAGTGCGTATCGTCCAGTAAAAGGTAAACAGCGCTACGGCCAGCATGGAAAAGTGACTGAGTGCGTTAAAAAAAGTAGCTTTGTTAAAAGCATTGTGCGGCGCGGAGATGATGTTGTGATAGAGATGCGTAAGGCTGCCGGCGAACTGACCGCCATATTGCCGCGTGATATCGGTGACGCTTTCCAGGACGGTTTTTTCTTCTTTCTTCTTAGCCGCGTTCGGCGGCGTTAGCACTGGCTCATCGGTGGCGGCAGGGCTGGCGGCAGCATCGCGCAGCTGTTTAATCAGCGCCTGGCGCGACTCGTCATTTTCCAGGATGGTCGCCAGCGCAAGCCAGGCGGCTTTTTTCTCTTCAACGGTAGGCTCATGCGTAGCCGCGTCATCCGCAGGTTTTTGCGCCTGCTGGCTGGCAACGGCGGCGGGCGGCGAAACCGCCTGTGCGGCCGGTATCAGGCATAGCAATAATAAACAAAGCATTCCCTGACGCAGATCGCGCCACATGACGTTTATTCCCAACATCTCTCTCTCCAGTGACAACCGGTACCGCAGAAGCGCCTGAAAAGTATAGACGTTGATATTAAAGCGATAGTCTGAATCCACAGGAAAGGCTGACAGGAGCGGGTATCAGCGATAATGGGATAAAATGGCGGGGTGATTACGTTAAGTTAAAGCGGCCTGCACAGGAGCTCTGACTTATTACTGGCATGGAGGTCACTTCATTCAGACGGCTCAGCAGCCAGGGTACGGGGCGTCCCGGCAGAAGAGTAAAGCGTCCCGCGCCATGGAGGGCGCGGGCCGAGCTGTCAGGGATGACGCTTTTTGCGTCTTTACGATCGGCCGGGACGGCCCGTGCAGACACGGTTTTATCCGTCGGACCGGATAACCCGCCAGGATGCCCCGCGCAGGCACGGTTTTGGCTTCTGAGCGGAGCAGGACGATGGCATCAGGAAACGTGCTGTAAAAACTCGCGCAGACGTTCGCTGGGCGGGTTAGAGATCAGCGCATCGGGCGCACCATCCTCCGCGATACGGCCTTTATCGATAAAGATCAGACGTGAAGCCACCTGTTGCGCGAAGCCGACTTCGTGGGTCACGATAACCATCGTCATCCCTTCCTCCGCCAGATTCTGCATTACCTTTAACACTTCATGACGCAGCTCCGGATCGAGCGCGGAGGTCGGCTCATCGAACAGCATCATCTTCGGCTTCACCGCCAGCGCGCGCGCAATGGCTACGCGCTGCTGTTGGCCGCCTGATAGCTCGGAAGGATAATGATGGGCGCGCTCCGCCAGACCGACCTTCGCCAGCAGCGCTTTCGCCAGCTCATGCGCCGCCTCTTTTTTGGCACCGCGTACGCGGATTGGGCCAAAAGCGACGTTTTCCAGTGCGGTCATCTGCGGAAACAGATGGAACTGCTGGAAAACCATGCCGGCTTCCTGACGGATCAGGCGCTCATCCACTTTGGCATCGTTAACCTTCAAGCCATCGACGATCAGATCGCCGCTGGTAATCTCTTCCAGCTTATTAATACAGCGCAGCAGGGTAGACTTACCGGAGCCGGATGGTCCAATAATTACCACCACTTCACCCTGATTAATCTTCAGATCGATATTGTGCAACACTTGGGTCGAACCAAAGTGCTTGGAGACGTTTTTAAATTCAATCACAGGATTTTCATCCTTTTTTCAAGGCGACGCAGTACGTAGCTTAACAGCAGCGTAATAACCAGATAGATAACCGCGACCGCGCTCCAGATTTCCAGCGCGCGGAAGTTACCGGCGATAATTTCCTGCCCCTGACGGGTCAGCTCGGCAACGCCGATAACGATAAATAGCGAGGTATCCTTAATGCTAACGATCCACTGATTGCCCAGCGGGGGCAGCATACGACGCAGCGCCAGCGGCATAATCACATAGCGCAGCGTTTCCCGACGTGACAGGCCCAGCGCCAGACCTGCTTCACGGAAACCTTTGTTGATCGACAGCACCGCGCCGCGGGTGATCTCCGCAATATAGGCACCGGAGTTAATCATAATGGTCACTACCGCTGCGGTGAACGGATCGATACGTAAGTCGGGAATGGCCATCGGCAGGGCGAAATAGATGAACATTACCTGCACCACGATTGGCGTACCGCGAATCAGCTCAATAAAGACCAGCGCAATATTATTGGTAAGCCAGCCACCCCAGGCGCGGGCGAAACCGGCGATAATGCCGATTATCAGCCCGCCGATCAGGCCAAGCACTGAGATCAGCAGGGTCATTTTGGCCCCTTCCAACAGAAGGGGAACGGCTGGCCAGATGACGCTCCAGTCAAATTCCATGGTGTTTTCTCCGGAAAAAATCCGTCATTGTTGCAATAGAGAAACGCAGGGATGCACGGGCATCCCTGACGTAATTAATGCGTAAGGTTCAGGTTTATTTCGGCTCGGTGCCGAACCATTTTTTATAAATAGTATTGTAGGTACCGTTGTCACGCAGGGTTTTCAACGCGCCGTTAATCTTCTCGCGCAGGTCGTCGCTGCCTTTCGGCAGCGCAATGCCATACTGCTGCGCTTCAATGGAGTCGCCTACCGCTTTAAACTGCCCGCGGCCTGCGGTATGGATAAAATAGAGAATATTTGGCGTATCGTGCAGCACCGCGTCCGCACGGTTGGTGCCTAACTCCATATAGGCGTTATCGATGTTCGGAAACTGACGCAGGTCTTTGGTTTTGATATGCGCT
This sequence comes from Mixta hanseatica, assembly GCF_023517775.1. Taxonomy (NCBI): domain Bacteria; kingdom Pseudomonadati; phylum Pseudomonadota; class Gammaproteobacteria; order Enterobacterales; family Erwiniaceae; genus Mixta; species Mixta hanseatica. The sequence continues at coordinate 1,523,609 of NZ_CP082904.1, forward strand.
TTCGCATAGTCAACTGAGCCAGTGCCGCTCTTCACCGCGACCACTTTGCCGTTAAGATCGTTGATGCCTTTTACTTCATCATTATTGGCTTTCACCATCACCGTCAGGCCGCTTTTGTAGTAGCCGTCAGAGAAATCGATCGCTTTTTTACGTTCCTCGGTAATGGTTATCCCCGCCAGGGCCAAATCGACATTACGCGTCTGCAGCGCAGGAATAATGCCGCTGAAATCCATCGGTTTCAGACTCCAGGAGAGGTTGAGCTGTTTTGCCACGGCATCCCACAAATCAATGTCAAAGCCGACATATTTATCGCCTTGCTTAAATTCAAACGGGACGAACGCGGTATCGGTCGCGACAATCAGTTTTTTCTCCGCCGCGGTGGCGGAAACGGCAAACGTTAACGCTAAAGCAGCCAGGGAAAACTTTAAAACAGACTTCATCATTTTATCCTTATTACCGATGCGGCACCTGGTGCACCGCTGTTGCTGGTAGTCATATGAAAAATCTATGCCAACTTTATTTTCTCAGGCTAAACCGGTGATTAACGGACAGCTATGGCGCTAATATTCAGATAATTCCGTTGATGCACCAAAATAAAGCCCACTTTTGGTGCATTGCTATAATTTGGTGCAGTGCACTCTCAGGGATTGAGCCAGAAAAAAGTGGGAAGATGAACGATGAAGTGTTTAAATTGTTAAATATGTCATAAATTGGTGTTAAAAATACAAAAAAAAGCGGATGGCATCCACCCGCTTCTTGACTGACCGAAGTCAAATTATTCGATGTTTGATTCAATAAACCACAGGAACTTATCCAGATCGCGTGACGCAGCGGTGAAGATATCCGCAGTGTCTTCATCGTTCACTTCGCTAATCGCTTTACGCACGTCGTTAGCGACCAGACCATAGCGGTCTGCCAGCGCCTTCAGGTGATCCTGTACGCTGTGAATATTCAGTGGGTAGCTCTGCAGCGGTGTTTTATCTACCACTACCTGTGCGGTACCCAGCGCAACGCCGCCCAGCTGTACCACACGCTCTGCCATGGTGTCCTGGTGATCGGTGATCGCGGTACGGAAGCCGTCCAGCATCTCATGTACGCCGATAAAGTTAGCGCCACGCATATTCCAGTGCGCCTGCTTAGTGATCAGCGACAGGTCGATGAATTCGACAACCAGACGATTAAGTACCTCGATGGTGGCTTTTTTCTCACTCTCTGCCACGTCATTACGGGTGTAGATCAGATCGGAAGATTTCGTTTTAACCAGTTTTGCGGTACTCATCATTAATATCCTCTAATGTCGTATGTCCTAATTAAGCACGGAATTAAGTATAGCACCGGATTTAAGGTCTGCAGAAAAGTTACTGCCTATTGAACGGATAGCGTTTATCAAATTGTCGTTTAAGGAAATTTTTTCATTGTTGAGTGCACTTATCAGCCTGAGTTTATAACGTAGACGAATAGAATATTACTTAACTTATTGAAATTTAGAAGTGATTTTTAGAGTTGTAGGATGGAGAGATAATTGATAATAAATCTTATTAAATATAACAAAATATAAACAAGATAATATCATTTCACTGTTGCAAATAAGCTCGGCAAATAAATGAATGCTTATTCAGCCTGTTAAGCCAGGCTAAATAAGATTATTCGCAGACACGCTTAATCAGCGCATTTTCCACTTTCCGTTACGGCAACATGACGCGGGCGGCTGGTGATAGTTGAACCGGCCGACGCGATAATAATCGCCAGTAACCCCAGCCATTGCCCCAGCGTCAGCGACTCGTTAAGAAACAGCATGCCGGACATCGCGGCCATTGCTGGTTCCAGGCTCATCAATGTGCCGAAGGTGCGCGCCGGTAATCGCGTTAGCGCCATCATTTCCAGCGAGTAGGGCAGGGCGCTGGAAAGCACCGCCACCGCCAGCGCCACCGGCAGGATAGAAAGCTGCCAAAGGGTATCGGCGGCAAAGGTTAATCCCAGCGGTACAAAAATCAGCGAGCCAATTATTGATCCCATCGCTACTGTCGCCGGGCCGTGATCCGCGCCGGCGCGTTGGCCCGCCAGAATATAGACCGCCCAGCAGGCCCCGGCGGCAATCGCCAGCGCGGCGCCCAGCGGATCGACATAACTGAGACTATGCCCCAGCGGCAGCAACCACCATAGCCCCAGCACTGCCAGCAGCACCCAGATAAAATCAGTGGCGCGGCGTGAGCCTAACAGCGCCAGCGTCAGCGGGCCGGTAAATTCCAGCGCAACCGCCACGCCGAGCGGAACGGTACGAATGGAAAGATAGAACAGATAGTTCATCGCCCCCAGCGCGACACCGTACAGAATCAGCGCTTTGCGCTGCTGACGGGAAAAGCGTAGCCGCCAGGGTTTAAAGATCAGGCTAAGAATTAGCGTGCCGATGCCCAGGCGCAGCGCGGTAATACCGGTTGCCCCCGCGCTGGGAAATAGGGTTTTTGCCAGCGCCGCTCCGCACTGTATAGAAATCATGGCGATCAGAATCACCATAATCGGCATAAGGGTATGTGAAGAAAGAAGCGATTTCCGCCAGGCGCGCAATGACATCCTGTTACCAGCCTTAAATATCCATCAGATTGTAACCAGGCGACAGTGTAACGTCGGACAAAAAAAAGTCACCGACAAAACAATTTTTTATCGTTTAAAGCACAAACGGCAGTGTCGGGCTGAGCGATTATTAACCATTAACGCCGTTTTTACGTAAAGAAGTGTCAGGTTTAATTAAGAACAATCTTAATGAACCTTTTTTTAATCAAGGACAACAGAGAGGATTAAAGCGGAAATTCATAAGAAAAAAGAATGACATAAGAAAATTCATTAACTTTCTGTTACACCAAACTATTGGTTAGACAACCATTTCGAGGCAGAGTTTCCCGCTAACTTTTGTTATATTTTCAGCGTTGTCAGGAGAGAAGTACTATCACATTTGAGGTGGTTATGAAAAAAATTGCATGTCTTTCAGCACTGGCTTGTGTACTGGCAGTATCTGCCGGTTCCGCAATGGCTCAAAGCACCGTTACTGGCGGTTACGCTCAGAGCGATATGCAGGGCGTTGCGAATAAAGCTAACGGCTTCAACCTGAAATATCGTTACGAAGACGGTTCTAACCCGCTGGGTTGGATCGGTTCTTTCACCTACACCGAGAAAGATCGTAGCGAAGACGGCTTTTACAATAAAGGCCAGTACTACAGCATCACCGGTGGTCCGGCTTACCGTCTGAACGACTGGGCCAGCATCTACGGCGTAGTAGGTATCGGCTACGGTAAATTCCAGCAGAACGAACAGGCTGTACGTAACAAGACCGACAGCAGCGATGTTGGCTTCTCTTACGGTGCTGGCCTGCAGTTCAACCCTTATGAAAGCTTCGCTATCGACGTAGGCTACGAGCAGAGCCGTATCCGCAACGTTGACGTTGGCACCTGGATCGCAGGCGTTGGCTACAGCTTCTAATCTTGCCGCTGGCAGGATAACAAAAACGGCCCCCTAAAGGGCCGTTTTTTTATGGCTGTTATCTACAGAAAAGATCTTTTCAGATAAAGCCCGGGTAGCCTGGCGGCAAAAAAGCGCGTTTAGCCGCGCCAGATAAGGTGTGGGCAATTTGCGCTTTCGGTACAGTTGCCTGCCAAACGTTCCAACAGCATTAAGCGCAGACGAAAAGGTGACTGGGTCAGCAGACACAGAATGCCCCGCCAGCTGAAGTTTGCCTGGCGCGTGCGCTGAACACATCTGCCACAGTCCAGACAGCGTTTCATTGTGTTCATGGATACCTCCGAATTAACGTCTGACAATGACCAGGCACAGCCCTGTGATAAACAGCAGAAACAGCAACAGCAACAGGTAAGGCTCATTCATTTTAGCTCCTCCGCTGTCAGATTAGGCTGACTACTTTATCAACAAATATAGCACTGGCTATATCCTTTAGCCAATGCTAATCAGCTACAATTTGTGCTTCGTAGCTGATGGTTTACAATGACGCACCAATACACCGGCAGTGCCTGATAATGACCGGTTGAAAAATAAGAGGAAGCTGAATGAGTCGTCGCGCAAAGCCTGCTCCTGCCAGGATTAATGGGCCGTTAAAAGAAATTGAAGAGCATGTTGAAGGGTTCCGACAGGTTCGTGAGGCGCATCGCCGTGAGTTAATCGATGACTATGTTGAGCTGATTTCAGATTTGATTCGTGAGTTTGGCGAAGCGCGTCAGGTGGATATGGCAGCGCGTTTAGGCGTATCGCAGCCCACCGTAGCGAAGATGCTAAAGCGTCTCGGCAGTGTAGGACTGGTGGAACAGGTGCCTTACCGCGGCGTTTTTCTGACCAGCGAAGGAGAGAAGCTGGCTGAAGAGAGCCGGGCGCGCCACCATGTCGTAGAGATGTTTTTGCTGGCGTTGGGGATCAGCCCCGATACCGCGCGCCGCGATGCCGAGGGCATTGAACATCACGTTAGCGATGAAACATTAAGCGTTTTCCGCCAGTTTTACGAAAGCCGCCAGTAACAGCCAAGCCATCACGGCCAGCTCGCCCGTTTTTATCCTCTTTAAGGCCTGTGCGGTTGCAGGCTTGCCCGGCGGCGCGTTTTTAGCGTCGCCGCTTTAGGTTACGCTGAAAGCGCAACCGCTCAGGCCTCGCTTCATCCCGCCATCAGGCCCACTTCCTTTATCCCTGTGTATTTCCCGCTACACTCAATTTGTCAATTACTCCTGGCATATGTAATTTTTACTTCTATGGTTAATCTCAAATCGTAAGTTCAGGATTTGTGCTGCAGGAAAATGGAACCTATGACTCATGCAAACGACACGTCGACCGATGATGATAAAACACATCAGAATAACGACGAAAGCCAGCAGGAACAGGAACAACCACGTAAACGCCCCGGAAAAAAACCGCTGATTATCTTAGGCATCGTGGTGATAGTAATGATTATCGTGGCGCTTTTCTTCTGGTTGAGCACGCGTAATGAAGAGACCACCGATGACGCCTTTACCGAAGGTAATGCGGTGACCATCGCCGCCAAAACCTCCGGCTATGCGGTGAAGCTGCTGGTTAATGATAACCAGCGGGTTAAAAAAGGTGATTTGCTGCTCTTGATCGATCCGCGTGATACCCAGGCGCAGCGTGACCAGGCGAAAGCGCAGCTTGGTCTGGCGCAGGCGCAGCTGCATCAGGCCGAGGCGCAGCTGGCGCTATCGAAAGTGCAGTATCCGGCCCAGCGCGATCAGGCGCTGGCGCAGCAGGCGCAGGCGGAGGCTAATCTGCTTAACGCACAGTCAGACTATCGCCGGTTGCGCGGCGTGGACCCGCGCGCGACGTCGCAGCGTAATATCGATACCGCCAGTGCCCAGTTGCGTTCCGCGCAGGCGCAACTGCAAAGCGCGAAGGCGCAGGTAGAAGTGGCCTCGCAGGTCGCGCTGCAAATTCGCCAGCAGGAAACCAACGTTGAAGCGCGCCGCCAGCAGGTGGAACAGGCGCAGGCGCAGCTTAATGTCGCCGAGCTGAATCTCTCTTATACCGAAGTGCGCGCGCCTTACGATGGTTTCGTGACTAAACGTAATGTGCAGCTGGGCTCGTTAGTGCAGGCGGGCAGCTCACTCTTTTCGCTGGTGTCGCCCGATATCTGGGTCACCGCTAACTTCAAAGAGTCACAGCTGGAACGCATGAAACCGGGTGACCGAGTCACTATCGGCGTCGATGCCTGGCCGGATATGGAACTGGAAGGGCACGTAGACAGCATTCAGATGGGGTCCGGTTCACGCTTCTCTACCTTCCCGGCGGAAAACGCCACCGGCAACTTTGTTAAAATTGTGCAGCGCGTGCCGGTTAAAATCGTGATCGACAAAGGGCTGGATCCGAATAAACCTCTGCCGCTGGGACTCTCCGTGGTGCCTAAGGTTACGGTGGAATGAGTCATAGCCAAAGCTGGCAGCCGACCAGTAATCCCTGGCTGGTCGCGGTGACGGTGACGCTGGCGGTATTCATGGAGATCCTGGATACCACCATCGTCAACGTAGCGCTGCCGCATATTGCCGGCACGCTCTCTTCCAGCTACGACGAATCGACCTGGGTCCTGACCTCCTATCTGGTGGCGAACGGCATCGTGCTGCCGATCTCCGCTTTCTTTTCCCGACTGTTTGGCCGTAAGCAATACTTTTTGATCTGTATTGTGATGTTTACTATTTGCTCGTTCCTGTGCGGCATCGCCACAGAGCTGTGGCAAATTATCCTGTTCCGTATTCTGCAGGGCTTTTTTGGCGGCGGGCTGCAGCCGGTACAACAGTCGGTACTGCTGGATTACTTTAAGGCGGAAGATCGCGGCAAAGCGTTTGGCCTCTCCTCGATTGCGATTATCGTCGCGCCGGTGGTTGGGCCGACGCTGGGCGGCTGGATTACGGATAATTACAGCTGGCGCTGGGTCTTCTTTATTAACGTGCCGGTGGGTATTCTGGCCACGCTGGCGATCTATCAGCTGCTGGAAGATCCGCCGTGGGAGCGGCGCTGGGCAAAAGGCAAACTGACCATCGATTATATCGGCATCAGTTTGATTACGTTGGGCCTCGGCTGCTTACAGGTAATGCTGGATCGCGGCGAAGATGAAGACTGGTTCGCCTCGCACTTTATCCAGTTCTTTGGCGTAATGACCTTTATTGGCCTGACCGGGGCGATCTACTGGCTGATGTATGCGCGTAAGCCGGTGGTGGAGATTGGCGTGGTGCGCGACCGCAACTTCTGGGTGTCCGGCCTGTTGATGGCGGGCATGGCGATGATCCTCTACGGCAGCTCGGTGGTTCTGCCGCAGTTGGCGCAGCAGGATCTGGGCTATACCGCCACCTGGTCTGGGCTGGTGCTGTCGCCGGGCGCTATCCTGATTGTGCTGACGATCCCACTGGTGCTGAAGCTAATGCCGCTGGTGCAGACGCGCTGGATTATCGCCTTTGGCTTTACCTGCCTGGCGGTGTCGATGTTTTACTCTTCCGGCCTAACGCCGCAGGTGGATTTCACCACGCTGGTCTTAATGCGTAGTGCGCAATCGATCGGCCTGGGATTCCTGTTTGTGCCGCTGACCACTATCGCCTTTGCCACCATTCCGCAGCGGCTGAATGCCGATGCCTCGGCGCTGTTTACCATGTTCCGCAACGTTGCCGGCTCGATTGGCATTTCGCTCTCTACCGCGGCAATAACCGAGCGTGAACAGGTACGCAGCGCGCATCTGGTACATAACATGACGCCGTTAAATGAGCAGTTTAATCTAACCGTAGAGCGCTGGGCGCAGAGCATTCGCGACTTTAGTTCGGCAGTCGGCGATCCGCTGACGCTGGCGACCGGCCAGCTCTATCAGGAAATGATCGTGCAGGCGCGTATCCTGGCCTATGTCGATGTCTTTGTCGGGCTGGGTATCGTCGCCTTTATTTTGATTCCTTTATGTTTCCTGCTTTCGCCGGTTAAAAGCGAAGGCAGCGCAGGAGCACACTGACATGAACGTTACCAAAGGGATAATGCGTTCGCACCCCGGCCTGCTGGCTTTATCGTTGCTGCTGGCAGGTTGCGCGATGGGGCCCGATTACCAACCGCCACAGCCGCAAACGCCCGGCAGCTGGCGCGATCTGGTGTCGCAGGCGGCGTCAAAGCCGCAGAGTAGCGCCGTCAACCCCAACTGGTGGCGCAGCTTTAACGATCCGCAGCTGAATAGCCTGATCGATCGCGCCATTGCCGGCAATCTGTCGCTGCAGCAGGCGGTCCTGCGTATCGCCGGCGCGCGCGAGCAGCTGGCGCAGGCGCGCGGCGGGCTGTTCCCCTCAATTAACGGCAGCGTTTCCGCCCGGCGTCAGCAACTGGGCGCGAAAGGGATGCTGGAATCCAGCGGCGCGTACGCGGGGCTGGATGAAAACGCGCCCGAGCTGCGTTCGTCGCTTGATAGCCTGACGCAGCCGATCAATCTCTATCAGGGCAGTTTTGATGCCTCGTGGGAGCTGGATCTGTGGGGCAAAGTACGTCGGCAGGTTGAAGCCGCCAATGCGCAGCAGCAGGAATTGATCGAAAGCCGTAACGATGCGCTGGTTTCGCTGGAAGCCGAAGTCGCGCGTGCTTATCTGCAGCTGCGCGGCGCGCAGTCGATTACCCGCACGCTGCTAACGCAAATCGATGTGGCGCAGCAGACGCTGGAGCTGACGCAAAGCCAGCAGCGTAACGGTCTGGCACCACAGCTGGATGTGGAAAATGCCCGTGCGCAGCTCAGCTCGCTGCGTGCTCAGCTGCCGCAGTATCAGGCGCAGGCACGCCAGGCGATGAACGGCCTGGCGGTGCTAATGGGCAAACCGCCCGGCGCGCTGGATAGTGAACTGGCTGCTGAAAAAGCGCTGCCCGTCTTGCCTGCCGCCGTACCGGTAGGCATTCCCTCTACGTTGGCGCGTCGCCGCCCTGATATCCGTCAGGCGGAAGCCAGCCTGCATGCCGCCACCGCCAATATCGGCGTGTCGGTCGCGCAGCTATTTCCCAGCCTGTCATTAACCGGCCAGCTGGGGGTGCGTAATACCGACGCCAGCTACCTGGATAACTGGAGCAGCCATTTCTACAGCTACGGCCCGACGCTGTCGATTCCGATTTTCCAGGGCGGCAGGCTGGTTTCCAGCGTGAAACTATCACGCGCTCAGCAGGCCAGCTCGGCGTTAAACTATCGGCAAACGGTGCTCACCGCGCTGCAGGATGTGGAAAATGCGCTGGTCAGCTACCGCACCGATCAGGAGCGGGTGACCCAGATGGATGAAACCGTCAGCGCGCTACAGAGCAGTTTTGATTTAGCCAGCGACAGCTATAAAAAAGGCCTGTCCACCTTTCTGGATGTGCTGGACGCGCAGCGTCAGCTGGCGCAGGCCAAACAGCAGGCGGAGCAGGCGCGGGTGCAAAGCAGCCTGGATTTAGTCGCGCTGTACAAAGCGCTCGGCGGCGGTTGGGAAAATTACCAGAACCTCACGCTGCCGCAGTTTAATGTTTTTGGCCCGGCGACGCCCGCCAGTTAACAAGCCTGAAGCGCGAGGAAAAGCGTCCTGCCCCGGCTACTCATCATAAGCCGCCAACGACAAACTGGCGGCTTTTTCACTACGCTGCTTGCCTGGCGCAGGTGATTTCTTTGTCATATATTTTAAAATAAACATTCCTTTTCGCCGTGAAAACGAAACGTGCGCCGTTAACGGTGAGAAAGGCTTTTCTGCCCGTTTACGCCCTTCGTAAATAAAAAAATGTGATATGCCTCGGTATTTATACGCGAGATCATGACCACCGCCACAAAATTGCCATTCCACTATTCTTATAAATGAAAAAAATAATCTATGTTGTGCAGTGAAAGGTTTGTGTTCTGTCAGCAGGGCACAGTCAGATTTCCACCTCAACCAGGTTGCTGGAGTCATCATGCCAAAAGAACAATACCTTACGCTGAGCAAAGCCTCCGGGCCAAACAGCAGTACACCCGCAGAACCCTTCGTTAAAGTGATCGCGCTGGTCGCTACGCTGGGCGGATTGCTGTTTGGCTACGATACCGGCGTTATTTCCGGCGCGCTGCTGTTTATGGGCGACGAACTGCATCTCACCCCTTTTACCACCGGTCTGGTAACCAGCTCGCTGCTGTTTGGCGCCGCTTTCGGCGCGCTGCTGGCCGGTCACTTCGCCTCTGCCGCCGGACGGCGGAAAATCATTTTGGTGCTGGCGGTCATTTTCGCTATTGGCGCGCTGGGCACTTCGCTGGCGCCTGACGTGCACTGGATGGTCTTTTTCCGCCTGGTGCTGGGCGTCGCGGTTGGCGGCGCGGCGGCAACAGTGCCGGTCTATATTGCGGAAATCGCCCCGGCCAATAAGCGTGGCCAACTGGTGACCTTGCAGGAGCTGATGATCGTCTCTGGTCAGATGCTGGCCTATATCTCTAATGCCTCTTTTAACGCTATCTGGGGCGGGGCGGAGACCTGGCGCTGGATGCTGGTAGTGGCGACCGTACCGGCGGTGCTGCTGTGGTTCGGCATGATGTTTATGCCCGATACGCCGCGCTGGTATGCGATGAAAGGGCGTCTGGCGGAGGCGCGCCGCGTACTGGAGCGCACCCGCGCCAAAGACGATGTCGAATGGGAGCTGACCGAAATTGAAGAGACGCTGCAGGAGCAGGAAAACCAGGGCAAACCGCATCTGCGCGAATTGAAAAAGCCCTGGCTGTTCAAGCTGTTTCTGATTGGCATTGGCGTGGCGGTGATCCAGCAGCTGACCGGCGTCAATACCATTATGTACTACGCGCCGACGGTATTAACCAGCGTTGGGATGAGCAACAGCGCCGCGCTGTTCGCCACCATCGCCAACGGCCTGATTTCGGTACTGATGACCTTTGTCGGCATCTGGCTGTTGGGTAAAATCGGCCGCCGCACCATGACGATGATTGGGCAGTTTGGCTGTACCGCCTGTTTATTCTTTATCGGCGCGATAAGCTGGCTGATGCCTGAAACCGTTAACGGCCAGCCGGATATGCTGCGCAGCTATATGGTGCTGCTGGGGATGCTGATGTTTCTCTGTTTCCAGCAGGGCGCGCTGTCGCCGGTGACCTGGCTGCTGCTGTCGGAAATTTTCCCGACGCGCCTGCGCGGTATTTTTATGGGCGGCGCGGTATTCGCTATGTGGATCGCCAATTTCCTTATCTCGCTGATGTTCCCGATCATGCTGGCGTCGGTGGGCCTGGCGGGCGCCTTCTTTATTTTTGGCGCCATCGGCATTGGCGGCGCGATCTTTGTGTTTAACTGCATACCGGAAACGCGCAACCGCAGCCTGGAGCAGATTGAACACTATCTGCGCGACTGGCTCTCGCCCGATCGGGCGACGTCAGCACTGCCTGCGCCGATCGGACAGAAAGCGGAACAGCACGGCGGCTAAGGGAGTCACGCAAGGCTGGCGGTATTCGCCAGCCTTTTTTTATGGCACAATGCCCGCCAAATTTCGTTATCCCGTAAAATAATTCGATACGCAGCAAGGCGACAGAGTGGCGGATTTTTATCAGCGAGCCGCGATAACGCCCCTGCAGGTTGAATTATCACGGGAACATTCCCCGCATAAGTAAGGCAATCCCTGTGCTAGTTTCCAGCAACGTTACCATGCAGTTTGGCAGCAAACCGCTGTTTGAAAATATCTCCGTTAAGTTTGGCGGCGGCAACCGTTACGGTCTGATCGGCGCCAACGGTAGCGGTAAATCAACCTTTATGAAGATTCTGGGCGGCGATTTAATGCCGACCGCCGGCAACGTCTCCTGTGACCCTAATGAGCGTATCGGTAAACTGCGCCAGGACCAGTTCGCGTTTGAAAAATTCAGCGTACTGGATACCGTCATCATGGGACACGATGAGCTGTGGCAGGTGAAGCAAGAGCGCGATCGCATCTATGCGTTGCCGGAAATGAGCGAAGAGGATGGCTATAAAGTCGCCGACCTGGAAGTGCTGTATGGCGAAATGGATGGCTATACCGCGGAAGCGCGCGCCGGTGAACTGCTGCTGGGCGTGGGTATCCCGCTGGAGCAGCACTACGGCCTGATGAGCGAAGTCGCGCCGGGCTGGAAACTGCGTGTGCTGCTGGCGCAGGCGCTGTTCTCTAATCCCGATATTCTGCTGCTGGATGAGCCGACCAACAACCTGGATATCGATACCATTCGCTGGCTGGAGCAGGTGCTGAACGACCGTAACAGCACCATGATCATTATTTCGCATGACCGTCACTTCCTGAACATGGTCTGCACCCATATGGCGGATCTGGACTACGGCGAGTTGCGCATCTACCCGGGCAATTACGATGAATATATGACCGCCGCCACCCAGGCGCGCGAGCGTCTGCTCTCAGATAACGCCAAGAAAAAGGCGCAGATCGCCGAGCTGCAGTCATTCGTCAGCCGCTTTAGCGCCAACGCCTCTAAATCACGTCAGGCAACGTCACGCGCCAAGCAGATCGATAAAATCAAGCTGGACGAGGTGAAAGCCTCCAGCCGTCAGAACCCGTTTATCCGCTTCGAGCAGGATAAAAAGCTGTTCCGTAACGCGCTGGAAGTGGAAGCGCTGACTAAAGGCTTTGATAACGGCCCGCTGTTCCGCGATCTCAATCTGCTGCTGGAAGTCGGCGAAAAGCTGGCGGTGCTGGGCACCAATGGCGTGGGTAAAACCACGCTGCTGAAAACCCTGGTGGGCGATTTGCAGCCGGAGAGCGGCACGGTGAAATGGTCCGAGAACGTGCGCATTGGCTACTATGCGCAGGATCACGCGGAAGAGTTTGATAACGATCTGAATGTCTTTGACTGGATGAGCCAGTGGAAGCAGGAAGGCGACGATGAACAGGCGGTACGCAGCGTGCTGGGTCGTCTGCTGTTCGGTCAGGATGAGATCAAAAAGCCGGCAAAAGTGCTGTCGGGCGGCGAAAAGGGCCGCATGCTGTTTGGCAAGCTAATGATGGAACGCCCTAATATCCTGATTATGGATGAGCCGACTAACCACCTGGATATGGAATCGATCGAGTCGCTGAACATGGCGCTGGAAATGTATCCGGGCACGCTGATCTTCGTTTCTCACGACCGCGAATTCGTTAGCTCGCTGGCGACGCGCGTGCTGGAAATTACGCCGGAGAAAGTCATCGACTTCAGCGGCAGCTATGAAGATTACCTGCGCAGCAAAGGCGTGCAGTAATCGCTGGCGCTGAGCGCAACGAAACCGTGCTAAAGGCCGCCGCAAGGGCGGCCTTATTTTATGCCTGCGACGGCGGCATATTGCTCATCCACACCTGATTCTTGCCCCGGCGTTTCGCCTGATAGAGCGCCTCATCCGCCTTGTCGATAAACTCCATGGGCGAAATGCCAGCAAATACCCGCGGCTGCCAGTGCATGCCGATACTGATGGTCACCACCTTTTCCGCCACACTGCTTGCCTGATGCGGCATCCTGAGCTCCGCTACTGCGCGTGCCGCCTGTAGGGCGATCAGGTGCGCTTCCGGCTGGGTTTTATCCGTCAGGACGATCATGAACTCCTCGCCGCCATAACGGGCCAGCAGGTCATCATGCCGCAGGGGCAGCTGTTTTAAACATTCCGCCACGTTACGCAAGCATTCGTCGCCCGCCAGATGACCATAGGTATCGTTATAAGCCTTAAACGAATCGACATCGATCAGCAAAATCGTTAACGGTGAACGCAATTTTATTGCACGCTCCATCGCTCTTGGCATAAACCAGTCCAGCTGGCGCCGATTTGCCAACCCGGTCAGTCCATCCATTAGCGCCAGTCCCTGCAAGGTGCGGTTCACATGGGTGAGTTGATCGTGCACTCGCGTCAGCTCCAGCTGATTACGCAGGTTAAGGCGGATATGGTGCATCACAATAAACCCGAGCAGAAACAGCAGCGCCAGCAGCACCAGGTTGAGCAGAACATAGCCGATTGAATCGGCAATCCAGTCCTGACGCACCGCCTGCAAGTCGTAACCTGCGGTGACCACCAGCGGATAGTTTTTCAGGCTGGCATAGCCAAAAATGCGCGGACGTCCATCAACGGCGGCGCGATAGATGGCGGCGCCGCTGGTGGTAGTGGTTAACAACTGGGTAAACAACGGACTGAGAGAGATGTTGCGGTTAATCAGCGCTTCACTGTAGGGGCGAATGTAGACCAGCTTTGCATCCGCCTTCATCAGCGCCATTAAATCGCGATCGCCCAGATTGTAGTAATCGTACACCTGGCGGAAATAATCGAGGCGAATCGAGGCCATCACCACGCCGCGAAAAGAGCCGTCAGGATTGTTCAAACGTGCGGAAACCGGGATCACCATATTGCCGCTGATACGGCTGCGGACCACGTTACCGATATGCAGTTTGTTGTCGACTGAACGCAGGTGAAAGCGAAAATATTCCCGATCGGCGATACTGGTTTGCGGTAGCGGCGTCGCCTCGGAAAAGAGTGCGGGATAGCCCGAAGCGTAGTAAATAGCCATGCTGTCCAGCGGCGACAGGGCCGCTTTACGCGCGCGCAGCAGCTGTTGCAGCTTATCTTTCTGTTGATCGATACCGTACTGGTTAATACGATCGCGCACATCCTGCAGGGTCAGGTCGATTTGCAGAAATGTATCTTCCGCCTGACGGGAAAGCGACACCGAGAGGTTGCGCGCGTTTTCTTCGGTAAGGTGCAGCGTCCGTTGCCAGCTGCTCCACAGGCTCCAGCCATTGATAGCGATAACCGCGCTGCTGATGACGAACAGAAACACCAGCATCATCTGACGCAGCATCGGTTTTGCAGCGCGACTCTCGCTCTCTGCTTTATTCAACGCCTGCGCCTGAGGCGCGTTTCCATTTTCCATGTTTCAACTATAGCCAGGGAAAGGGAAGCTGCTGAATAACCAGTTTAATTAAGCACAAGCGGCACCGCACACTTCACAGGCTGGATCTTTCGCCACGTTCATTTCACGAAACTGGAGCGTCATGGCGTCATACATCAGCAGCTTGCCGCTGGCCGCCGCGCCGTAATGGGTCAGCAGGCGAATCGCTTCCATCGCCTGCAGCGAACCGATCACCCCCACCAGCGGAGCCATAACGCCCGCTTCGACGCAGCTCAACGTATCGCTGCCGAACAGACGGCTAATACAGCGGTAGCAGGGCATATTTTCATCCTGCCAGCTGAAAACGCTGATCTGGCCCTCCATACGAATCGCCGCGCCGGAAACCAGCGGAACACGCCGCTGTCGGCAAAGACGATTCAGCTGCTCGCGCGTCTCGACGTTATCGCTACAGTCCAGCACCACCTGGTGCTGCGCCACCAGCGCATCCAGCGCCGCATCATCCAGCCGGGCGTTAACGGCGCGCAGCTGGATTAATGGGTTGATCTGCGCCAGTCGTCGCCGCGCCGATTCCACTTTCGCCGCGCCAATCTCTGCGTCGCTGTGCAGTACCTGACGCTGCAGGTTGGAAAGCGAAACGGTATCAAAATCGAGCAGGGTCAACGTGCCGACGCCAGCCGAGGCGAGATAAGGGCTGGCGGCGCAGCCCAGCCCGCCCAAACCCACCACCAGCGCGCTGGAGGCTTTTAGCCGCTCCTGACCATCAAAGTCAAAGCCGCGCAGCACAATCTGCCGGTTATAACGCAGGGTTTCATTATCGCTCAGCTCTGGCAGCATCTTAGCCTCCCAGCAAAATATTGAAGGGCTCGATCTCTACCCATTCGCCCGGCTCAACGTGGCCGCGGTCACGCTCCAGTACGATAAAACAGTTCGCCTGGCTGAAAGAGCTGAACACGTGCGAACCCTGATGACCGGTGCTGGACACCTGCAGTTCGCCGTCTGCGCCACGGCTGACCACGCCGCGCTGAAAGTCGAGGCGGCCAGGGCTTTTCTTCAGGCGCGTAGCGGCGCGCGCGCGCTGGCGCGGCGGTAGGGCGGCCCCCTGTTGACCGCTTAGCTTCGCCAGCAGTGGCTGTACCAACTGATAAAAGGTCACGGCAGCGGAAACCGGGTTACCCGGCAGGCCGCAAAACCAGCTGTTGCTCAGGCGGCCAAAAGCGAAAGGTTTGCCTGGCTTGATCGCCAGCTTCCAGAAGGTGATGGCGCCCAGTTCGTCCAGCATCGCTTTGGTGTAATCAGCTTCACCCACCGAAACGCCGCCACTGCTGATGACCACATCCGCCTCGCGATCCGCCTGAATAAAGGCGGT
This sequence comes from Mixta hanseatica, assembly GCF_023517775.1. Lineage (NCBI taxonomy): Bacteria > Pseudomonadati > Pseudomonadota > Gammaproteobacteria > Enterobacterales > Erwiniaceae > Mixta > Mixta hanseatica. Next base: position 1,539,309 of record NZ_CP082904.1, read on the forward strand.
GCGCAGCGCCTGCGGATCGTCGCGAATAATGCCGAGATCGATCACCTCACAGCCCAGCTGATCCAGCATCAGCCGGACGGTAAAGCGGTTGGTATCATAAATCTGGCCCGCCGCCAGCGGCTGACCTACCGGCTGCAGCTCATCGCCCGTAGAGAAAATGGCGACCCGTAGCCGACGCACTACCTTGACTTCGCCGATGCCCAGCGAGGCGATCAGCGGCAGTTCCGCTGCGCCGAGACGCACGCCCGCCGCCAGCACGCTGTCGCCCTGACGAATATCTTCTCCGGCGCGGCGAATATTTTGCCCGGCGCTGACCTGCGCGGTAAAGCGGATGCGATCGCCTTCCGTTACAGTTTGTTCCTGCATTACCACCGCCTCGGCGCCTTCCGGCACCGGCGCGCCGGTCATAATGCGGATGCAGCTGCCTGCGGGCCATTCGCCGCTAAAGGGCGCGCCGGCAAAGGCTTTACCGGCCACCGGCAGCGCGTCGCCGTCGGCGATATCGGCCATGCGCAGCGCATAGCCATCCATCGCCGAATTATCAAACGGTGGTACATCGAGCGGGGATATCACCGGGGCGGCGGTAATGCGTCCGGCGGCGGCGTAAATCGATAAGGTTTCGTGCTCGTTAAGAGGGGAGAGCTGATCCAGCATTTTTTGCCGGGCTTCTTCAAGGGAAATTAATCCCACAGTAAAACTTTCCATTTGGCCTCCGGCCAGAACTCACAGATAACGCCTATTATGGCGCGAAATGCGGTAACGATCACCCCGGCAGCGCACCTGTGGCTTATTCGGCGTTTTTTTGGTTATGAGATATAACGCTTTGTTATTAAACCTTACCTGGCTTAACGCTTTACATCGCCCCTGCCGCTACCTATAGTCAAAATTTGCCGAAAAATCATAACATCACATCTATTCAGCCGTTTCCGGCGGATTCAGAACACAGGGTAAATAATGATGGGCAGAGCAGCTATTGCCATTCACGGCGGCGCGGGCGCGATTGCGCGTTCGGCGCTGAGCGCGGAGCAGGAGCAGCATTATCTCCAGGCGTTAAGCGATATCGTTGCCAGCGGACAGGCGATCCTCGCTGCGGGCGGCAGCGCGTTGGATGCGGTGACCGAAGCGGTGCGCCTGCTGGAGGAGTGCCCGCTGTTTAACGCTGGCAAGGGCAGCGTCTTCACCCATCAGGGCACCCACGAGCTGGACGCCTGCATTATGGACGGATGTAGCCAGGATGCCGGCGCGGTGGCTGGCGTGGCGCATATTCGCAACCCGATTTTGGCTGCGCGCGCGGTGCTGGAAAAGAGCCCGCACGTGTTGCTATGCGGTCGCGGCGCGGAATTGTTCGCTCAGGAGCAGGGGCTGATGCCGGTCGCGGCCGATTTCTTTTCAACGGATGCCCGCTGGCAGCAGCTGGAGCGCGCGCGCGCCAGCCAGCAAACGCTGCTGGATCACGACGGCGCGGCGCAGGAAAGCGCACCGCTGGATGCTGACCGTAAGCTGGGCACGGTGGGCGCGGTGGCCTGCGATAGCGCGGGCCATCTCGCCGCCGCCACCTCAACCGGCGGCATGACTAATAAACGGGTCGGACGCATCGGCGATTCGCCGCTGCCGGGCGCGGGCTGCTTCAGCAACCGTCGCGTGGCGGTTTCCTGCACCGGCACCGGCGAAGTTTTTATCCGTACGCTGGCGGCCGGGGATGTCGCCGCGCTGATGGAGTATGGCGGCCTGAGTCTGCGGCAGGCCAGCGAGCACGTCATTTTCGACAAGATCCCGGCGTTGGGCGGCAGCGGCGGCCTGATCGCCATTGATGCCGAAGGGAATATCGCCCTGCCGTTCAATACCGAAGGCATGTATCGCGGCTACGGTTATGCGAATGAACAGCCGGTAGTTGAGATTTACCGGCAAGCTTAAGGAGCCAGCATGCAACAGCCTTCCTCATTACCGCTGGCCGCAGAGAGCGTGCTGGCGGTACGCAATCTTAGCGTTAGCTTTAACCAGCAGGGCCATGTGACTCAGGCGGTACGCCAGCTCTCGCTGGAGGTACGGCGCGGTGAAACCCTGGCGCTGGTGGGCGAATCCGGCTCGGGGAAATCGGTCACTTCGCTGGCGTTGATGCGCCTGATTGAACAGAGCGGCGGCCGTCTGGATAGCGGCGAGCTCTGGCTGCGGCGGCGTGATAATTCGCTGGTGGATCTGGCGCAGCTGCGTCAGTCACAGATGCGCACCATACGCGGCGCAGATATGGCGATGATTTTCCAGGAGCCGATGACCTCGCTGAACCCGGTCTTTCCGGTCGGCGAGCAGATCGCCGAGTCGGTGCGGCTGCATCAGGGCAAAAGCCATCAACAGGCGCTGGCGGAGGCGCGGCGGATGCTCGATCTGGTGCGTATCCCCGAAGCGCAAAACGTGATGACGCGCTATCCCCATCAGCTTTCCGGCGGTATGCGCCAGCGCGTCATGATCGCCATGGCGCTCTGCTGTCGTCCGGCATTGCTGATAGCCGACGAGCCGACAACCGCGCTGGATGTCACTATCCAGGCGCAGATTTTGCAGCTGATCCGCGTGCTGCAAAAAGAGATGGCGATGGGGGTGATTTTTATTACTCACGATATGGGCGTGGTGGCGGAAATGGCCGATCGGGTGCAGGTGATGTACCGCGGCGAAGTGGTGGAAAGCAACGATACCGCCACGCTGTTTAGCATGCCGCAGCAGGCCTATACCCGGGCGCTGCTGGCGGCGGTGCCACGCCTGGGAGCGATGCATGGTCAACCGGCGCCGCGTAAATTTCCCCTGCCGGGCGAGCAGGAGAGCAGTGAGACGCTGACGGACACGGTCAAACGCCATCAGGCGCCGATTCTGGAGGTGCGTGATTTAGTCACGCGTTTTGATATTCGCGCTGGCCTGCTAAATCGCGTTAAGTGGCGGGTACATGCGGTAGAGAAAGTGAGCTTTGATCTGCACGCCGGTGAAACGCTGGCGCTAGTAGGGGAGTCGGGCTGCGGTAAATCGACGACCGGCCGCTCGCTGCTGCGGCTGGTCGAGAGCCAGGGCGGCAGCATCACCTTTAACGGCCAGCGCATCGATCGGCTGAAGCCGCATCAGTTGGCGCACCTGCGTCGGGATATTCAGTTTATCTTCCAGGACCCTTACGCCTCGCTCGATCCGCGTTTGACCGTCGGCTTTTCCATTATGGAGCCGCTACTGATCCATAAGGTGATGTCACGCGCCGAGGCGGAAAAACGCGTCGCCTGGCTGTTGGAAAAGGTGGGGTTGCTGCCGGAACATGCCCGGCGCTATCCGCATGAGTTTTCCGGCGGGCAGCGGCAGCGCATCTGTATTGCCCGCGCGCTGGCGTTAAATCCCAAAGTGGTGATCGCCGACGAGTCGGTTTCGGCGCTGGATGTCTCGATCCAGGCGCAGATTGTCAATCTGATGCTCGATTTACAGCGTGAATTCGGCATCGCCTTTCTGTTTATTTCCCACGATATGGCGGTGGTGGAACGCATCAGCCATCGTGTGGCGGTGATGTACCTGGGGCAGATCGTGGAGATCGGTCCGCGCCAGGCAGTGTTTGAACATCCTCAGCATCCCTATACGCGCAAGCTAATGTCCGCGGTGCCGGTGGCCGATCCGGGCTCTCGCCGCCGCGAGCGGGCGCTGCTGGTGGATGAATTACCCAGCCCGCTGCGCACGCCCGGCGATGAGCCCACCGTTGCGCCGCTTATTCAGGTTGGGGCAGATCATTACGTGGCCCGGCATACCATCAGCGGCGCCTGACGGCCCGGCTTTTGCATAACCCAGAAGGGACTAAGGAGAATAGCAATATGACCAAACACACCACCCGCAGATGGCTGTTAACCGCCGGCCTGCTCAGCAGTTTCGCCGCTGCGCCCGGCTGGGCAGCAAAGGATGCGGTGATCGCCGTCGGCTCTAACTTCACCACGCTCGATCCTTACGACGCCAACGACACGCTGTCGCAGGCGGTGGCGAAATCTTTTTATCAGGGGTTGTTCGGCTTTGATAAGGATATGAAGCTGGTAAACGTGCTGGCGGAAAGCTATCAGGCCAGCCCCGACGGTCTGACCTGGACCATCAAGCTGCGCTCCGGGGTAAAATTTCAGGACGGCACCGATTTTAACGCCGAGGCGGTAAAGGTGAATCTCGATCGCGCCAGTGATGAAGATAACCACCTGAAGCGCTATAACCTGTTTAAACATATCGCCACCACCGAAGTTATCGATCCTACTACGGTGAAAATCACCCTGAAGCAGCCGTTCTCCGCCTTTATCAATATTTTGGCCCATCCGGCGGCGGCGATGATTTCCCCGACCGCGCTGAAAAAATATGGCAAAGAGATCGGTTTCCATCCGGTCGGCACCGGCCCTTATCAGTTCGTCACCTGGAATCAGACCGATTTCGTGAAGGTGAAAAAATGGGAAGGCTACTGGAAGCCAGGCTATCCGAAACTCGATAGCATTACCTGGCGTCCGATTGTGGATAACAATACCCGCGCCGCGATGCTGCAAACCGGTGAAGCCAACTTTGCCTTCCCGATCCCTTATGAGCAGGCCAAGCTGCTGGAGAAAAACAGCAAGCTCGATTTAGTCAGTACGCCATCGATCATGCAGCGTTATATCAGCTTCAACGTGACGCAGAAGCCGTTTGATAACCCGAAAGTGCGCGAGGCGATCAACTATGCCATTAACCGTCAGGCGCTGAGCAAAGTCGCTTTCGCCGGTTACGCCACGCCAGCCACCGGCATCGTGCCGCCTTCTATTGACTATGCTCAGAGCTACCCGGCGATTGAATACAACCCGGCGAAGGCGCGACAGCTGCTAAAAGAGGCGGGCTTCCCCAACGGTTTTAGCACCACGCTCTGGTCTTCGCATAACCACAGCACCGCGCAAAAAGTGTTGCAGTTTACCCAGCAGCAGCTGGCGCAGGTGGGCATTAAAGTGAAGGTTACGGCAATGGATGCCGGCCAACGCGCGGCGGAAGTGGAAGGGAAAGGGCAAAAAGAGAGCGGCGTGCGCATGTTCTATACCGGTTGGTCCGCCTCGACGGGCGAAGCTGACTGGGCGCTGACGCCGCTGTTCGCCACCGCCTCCTGGCCGCCGGCTATCTTTAATACCGCCTTTTACAGCAATGAGCAGGTGGATAAAGATCTGAACGACGCACTGAAAACTACCGACGCGGCGAAAAAAACGCAGCTGTATAAAGATGCACAGGATCGTATCTGGAACGATCGTCCCTGGGCGCCGCTGGTGGTGGAAAAACTGGTTTCGGCGCATAGCAAATCGCTGAGCGGTTTTTACATGATGCCTGATACCTCATTTAATTTTGATGAAGCCGATCTGAAGTAATGTCCGCGTCGCCAGCCGCTGAGGCTGGCGTCTGCGGCGCAGGGAAACGCATGCTGAACTATTTCCTTAAACGCCTGCTGGGATTAATACCGACGCTGCTGATTGTGGCGGTGCTGGTGTTTCTGTTTGTTCATTTACTACCGGGCGATCCGGCGCGGCTGGTGGCCGGACCGGAAGCGGACGCCAGCGTCGTAGCGCTGGTGCGCCAGGATTTGGGGCTGGATAAGCCGCTGCCGCAACAGTTTCTTCATTTTATGGGCAACGCGCTGCGCGGCGATTTTGGCACATCGATGGTGTCGAAAAGGCCGGTATCTGAGGAGATCGCCTCGCGCTTTCTGCCGACGCTGTGGCTGACGCTGAGCAGTATGGTCTGGTCGGTGATCCTTGGCATGGCAATCGGCATTGTCTCTGCCGTCTGGCGTAACCGCTGGCCGGATCGCATCGGCATGACGCTGGCGGTATCGGGCATCTCTTTCCCCGCCTTTGCGCTGGGGATGCTGCTGATGCAGGTCTTCTCCGTGGAGCTGGGCTGGCTGCCGACCGTCGGCGCGGAGGGCTGGCAGCACTATATTTTGCCGTCAATCACGCTGGGCGCGGCGGTAGCGTCGATTATGGCGCGCTTTACCCGCGCTTCTTTTATTGAGGTGATGCAGGAAGATTATATGCGCACCGCCCGCGCCAAAGGGGTGCGTGAATCGTTGGTTATCGTCAAACATGGCTTGCGCAACGCGATGATCCCGGTGGTGACCATGATGGGGCTGCAGTTCGGTTTTCTGCTGGGCGGGTCGATTGTGGTGGAGGTGGTGTTTAACTGGCCAGGCCTGGGACGCCTGCTGGTAGATTCGGTAGAGATGCGCGACTACCCAGTGATACAGGCGGAAGTGCTGCTGTTTTCACTGGAGTTTATCCTGATCAATCTGATTGTGGATATGCTGTATGCCGCCATTAATCCGGCGATACGTTACAAATAAGGAGCTGCAATGAAAAACTGGCGACGAGAGGCAGCTCTGAAAGCGATGCCCCTGCAACAGCGCGATCGGGTACGGACGCCGTGGCGTGAATTCTGGCGACGCTTTCGCCATCAGCATGTGGCGCTGGCGGCAGGCGTGTTTGTGCTGCTGCTGGTTGTGCTGGCAGCCTTTGCGCCCTGGATTGCGCCCTTCGATGCGGAAAACTACTTCGACTATGACCGGCTGACGGAAGGCCCTTCCGCCATGCACTGGTTTGGCGTCGACTCCCTTGGGCGCGATATCTTTAGCCGGGTGCTGGTCGGCACACGCATCTCGCTGCTGGCAGGCTTTTTTTCTGTAGCTATCGGTGGGGCGATCGGCACCGTGCTCGGTCTGCTGGCCGGTTACTATGAGGGCTGGTGGGATCGCATTATTATGCGCATCTGCGATGTGCTGTTCGCCTTTCCGGGGATTTTGCTGGCGATTGCTGTGGTAGCGATCATGGGCAGCGGCATGTCCAACGTGATCGTGGCGGTGGCGATTTTCAGCGTGCCCGCTTTTGCTCGTCTGGTGCGCGGCAATACGTTGGTGCTGAAACATCAAACCTTTATCGAGTCGGCGCGCAGCATCGGCGCCTCGGACTGGACGATTATTTTGCGCCATATTCTGCCCGGGACGGTCTCGTCGATTGTGGTTTATTTCACCATGCGCATCGGCACCTCGATTATTACCGCCGCCAGCCTGTCGTTTCTTGGACTGGGCGCGCAGCCGCCTACGCCGGAGTGGGGCGCAATGCTCAACGAGGCGCGGGCGGATATGGTAATGGCGCCGCACGTGGCGATTTTCCCCAGCCTGGCGATCTTTCTTACTGTGCTGGCCTTTAACCTGCTGGGCGACGGCCTGCGCGATGCGCTCGATCCGAAACTGAAAAGCTAACGCCGCCTGCGACGGGCAAATTCCCCGTCGCGCCTTTCGCTGTCTACACTTACCCTTCAAAGAGCGAAAAGGAAAAAAAGATGAAGCCGTTAACATGGGCAATTATTGGGCCAGGCGCTATTGCGCATCAGTTTGCCGCCGCACAGAGCGCGCTGGGCCGGCAACTCTACGCGGTCGGCGCCAGAAATCGGGCGAAAGGCGAGGCGTTTGCGCAACGCTACGGTATTGAACGCGTATTTGATGATATCCCACAGATGCTGGCCGATCCGCATATCGATGCGGTCTATATCTCTACGCCACACGCCAGCCATTTCAGCTGGATGAAGCAGGCGCTGGAGCAGGGCAAGCATCTGCTGGTGGAAAAAGCGATTACCGTCAGCAGCGATGAACTGAATGAGATTAACCGTCTGGCGGCGGAAAAACAGCTGATTGTGGCCGAGGCGATGACGCTGTTTCATATGCCGCTGTTTCATCAGTTGAAAGCGCTGATTGAGAGCGGCAAGCTCGGCAAGTTGAAAACCATTCAGGTCTCTTTTGGCACCGTTAAAGAGGCCGATCCCAGCAACCGTTTCTTTAATCCGGCACTGGCAGGCGGCGCACTGTTGGATATCGGCACCTATGCGCTCTCGTTTGCGCGTTTTTTCCTCAGCGAGCAGCCGAACCAGCTGTACACCACGGTCAGCAAATTCAGTACCGGCGTCGACGAACAGTGCGGCATTCTGCTGCAAAACAGTCAAAATGAAATGGTCACTATCTCGCTGGCGTTTCGCGCCAAAATGCCGAAGCGCGGCATCGTCGCCTGTGAACGGGGCTTTATCACCGTTGAGGATTTTCCGCGTGCGCAGCAGGCGCAGCTAAGCTGGGCAGACGGCACCAGCGAAATCCTCGAAGCGGGTGAAACCGACCGCGCGCTGCAGTATGAAATCCTGGCGCTGGAAAAATATGCCGCCGAGGGTGCGAATCCGCTGCACTATCTGACTAACGATGTGGTGGCGCTGATGAGCGATATTCGTCAACGCTGGGGCATCCGCTTCCCCTTTGAACCCTGAAACCGTCGCGGGCAGACAGGCTGCCCACTGAAGTTGCGCGCAGCCGCCACTATTGAGGTCATCGAATGAAGTTCAACGCATTATTACTGCTTTCACTGATATTTCCTGTCATCGGTCTGGCGGCGCAGCCGGGTGAAAATATTGATAAGCAGCTACAGGATTGCAAACTACACGCTAACAGCACCGCCGATAACGCAGCCTGTTACAGCCGCGCAATTCAACAGTGGGATGGCGAGCTGAATAAGCAGTATCAGCTGCTGCTGAAAACACAGCCGGCAGACGTCAGGCAAAAAATCACCGCCGCACAGCGTAGCTGGCTGCACTATCGCGACGGCTATAACGAGGCGATCGCCGCCTATTATCAGCAGCAGCAGGGCACCATCTGGCCACTGGTGGCGGCTGAGGCAAAACTGAACGTGATTCGGGATAAAGCAATCGATTTATATAAACTGCGCGTCAGCACCGATTTAGCGGCGGAGCAGGAATAAGGCCGCCCGGCCGCAGGCATACAGGCCAGCGGAAGCGGTAAAAGATTAGCGCAAGTTGTTAAAAGCAGGGCGTTGAGGGTTTTGCCTTAATCCCTGCGCCAGTTGGTTTTAAAATTTATAAAGGGGCACAGGCGGCATAACTAAAGGGATGTGAACGTGAAAGATAAAAAAAAGCCCGCCAGCAGACGGGCCAAACACCAGGGAAATTAAATATTAACGCCTGTTGAAATATTAGTTTGCTTTGACACTCGGGCAAGTTTTAAGCACGAAAGCGTGAAAATAATCACAGTTTACTTTCTGTTTTCTAAAGGAGTGTGTCATGACTCGTCCATTAATTTCTCTGGCCCTAAGCGGGGCGCTACTGTTTTCAGCCCCGACGCTGGCGGCGCAGGTTACGGTGCAGCAGCTGCAGGATAAGCTCGATCATCCCTGGTCACTGGCTTTCTTACCGGATAATCAAACCATTTTGCTTACCGAGCGCTCAGGCGCGCTGCGTCTGTGGCAGCCGGATAAGGGGCTGTCGCAGCCGATTGAAGGCGTGCCGGAGGTGTGGCATCAGCGTCAGGGCGGCCTGCTGGATGTGGCGCTGGCGCCAGATTTCAGCCAAAGCCGCCGCGTCTGGCTGAGCTATACCGAAGCGGATAACCGCGGCCGTGCCGGGGCGGTGGTGGGCTATGGCCAGCTGAGCGAAGATGCGCGTCGGCTGGCGGATTTTAAGGTCGTACTGCGCCAGGAGCCGAAGCTTTCCAGCGGCGCTAACCTCGGCACGCGTCTGGCCTTCGACCGGCAGGGCTATCTGTGGATTGCCTTTGGCGATAACTTCCGCAGCGCCAGCGCCCAGGATTTGGATAAGCTCACCGGCAAGCTGGTTCGCCTGAAAGGCGATGGCACGGTACCGGAGGATAACCCTTTTACCCAACGGCAAAATGCGCGTCCGGAGATTTGGGCTTATGGCCTGCGCAATCCACAGGGGCTGGCGCTGAATCCCTGGACGCAGGAAATGTGGGAGAACGAACATGGCCCGCGCGGTGGGGATGAGGTGAATATCCCACAGAAAGGGAAAAATTACGGTTGGCCGCTGGCGACCTGGGGCGTCGACTATAGCGGAGATAAAGTGCCGGAATCGCAGGGCGGCGAGGCGCCGGGCACCGAGCAGCCGGTCTACTGGTGGAAAAACTCGCCCGCTATCAGCGGCATGGCCTTTTATAACAGCGCACGTTTTCAGCCCTGGAAAAATTCGTTGTTTATCGGTGCGTTGAAAGAGAAAAATTTGATTCGCCTGAGCCTGAATGGCGACAAGGTGATTGAAGAAGAGCGCCTGTTGCAGGATCGCGGCGAGCGCATACGTGATGTGCGTCAGGGGCCGGATGGCTACCTGTATGTGCTAACGGATGAGAGCAACGGTAAGCTGCTGAAGGTAGGGTTGCAGCCCTGAATGCGCGGCGGTGCGTGAACCGGCCCGATCCCGTTAGCGCGGGATCGGGCCGGCAGCTATTTCACCCAGCGGGAAACCTCCCAGCCGCGCTGACGCGCCTCCTGCATCAGCTGGCTATCAGGGTTGATGACGCAGGCGTGATCCGCCTGTTCCAGCAGCGGTAGATCGGTAATGGAATCGCTGTAGGCCCAGGTGTGATGAAACTCTTTTTCCTGCCGTAGCGATTTCCAGCCGGTCAAATGGGGCGCTTTAGCCGTTTGCCCATTAACCGGGCTGCACGGCTGACCGCTGTAGCGATCGTTAATAATTTCCACGCTAACCGCCAGCGCGCCATGCAGGCCAAGCCGCTGGGCGATAGGCGTTAACAGGTGATCGCCCCCGGGCGAGATCAGCATAATGGTGTCGCCGCGCTGCTGATGCCAGGCAAGCCGTTCACGAGCGGCGGGATAGACGCGCGGCATAATATCACGCTGAATAAAGCGGCGAACCCAGCCGCTGACCGTCAGGGTAGCCATACCGGTTAGCGGGGCCAGCGTTCTGTTCATATAGGCTTCCAGCGGGATCTCTCCCTGACGGTACTGCGCCATTAATGCCTGTTCCTCGGCGATTAAGGTCTCCGGCGCGTAGCCCTGCGATACCAGCCAGCGCATCCACAGGCTGTTGCTGTCTGCACTAATCAGCGTTTCATCAAGATCGAAAAGCGCTAAATCCATGGTGATTCTCCTCGGAGCGGGTTTAATCAGATTAGCGGAGTTTTGTGATCGTCTTAATTGATTTACGCAAAATCAGAATCCCCCCTGGTCGCTGTGATTTGTCTTAAGGCGCAGACTAAGGTTTTTCTAATAAACTCTAAGAAACTTTACGAAGCAGCCGTTTTAATCAGCGCCCCGACAGGTTAGCGTAGGACGCTGCTATTCATATCCTTATGAAACTTATGATATTTCCACAGGTTATTTGATTCCATCATGAAAAAAATGCGCCTTTACGCCGGCGTGGGTTCGCTGGCGCTCTGCGGCACGCTGCTGCTGCTTCCCGTTGTTGTTACTGCTGAACAGGCGCCTGCCGCGCCGCAAATTGAAGCCAAAGCCTGGGTGCTAATGGATTATGCCAGCGGCCATGTGCTGGCGGAGGCCAATGCCGATCAGCGCCTTGATCCGGCCAGCCTGACCAAAATTATGTCCAGCTATGTGATCGGCCAGGCGCTAAAAAGCGGCAAAATCACCCGCGACGATATGGTGACGGTGGGACATGACGCCTGGGCGACCGGCAATCCAATCCTGAAAGGCTCATCGCTGATGTTTCTCAAGCCTGGCGACCGCATTCCGGTATCGGAGCTGAATAAAGGCATAGTGATTCAGTCAGGTAACGACGCCAGCATTGCGCTGGCCGATTACGTGGCAGGCAGTCAGGATGCCTTTGTCGGGCTGATGAATAATTACGCTAACGCGTTGGGGCTGAAAAATACTCATTTTAAAACCGTGCATGGGCTGGATGCGGAGGGCCAGTACAGTACCGCGCGTGATATGGCGCTGCTCGGGCAGGCGCTGATCCGCGACGTGCCGGAAGAGTATGCGCTGAATAAAGAGAAGTCTTTTACCTTTAATAATATTACCCAGCGCAACCGCAACCGCCTGCTATGGAGCACCAATCTGAACGTGGACGGCATCAAAACCGGGCACACCTCAGGCGCGGGCAATAATCTGGTAGCCTCGGCGACCGAAGGAAATATGCGCCTGATCTCGGTGGTGCTGGGCGCAGAGACCGACAGTATCCGCTTCCGGGAAAGCGAAAAGCTGCTGACGTGGGGCTTTCGTTTTTATGAAACGGTGACGCCGGTGAAGGCCGATGCGCCGTTTGCCCAGCAGCGCGTCTGGTTTGGCGATCGCAAGGAAGTGTCGCTGGGCGTGGCGCAAGATGCCGCCCTGACCATTGCGAAAGGGCAGATGAAAAATCTGAAGGCCAGCTATACCCTTAGTTCACCGCAGTTGCAGGCGCCGCTGAAAAAGTATCAGCCAGTCGGGACCATTAACTTCCAGCTGGATGGGAAAACCATTGCGCAACGGCCGCTGGTGGTGCTGGAGCCGGTGCAGGAGGGCGGGTTCTTTAGCCGGATGCTCGACTTTATTATGATGAAGCTGAACGGCTGGTTTGGGCAGTGGTTCTCGTAGCCGCGCTTTGCGTGTAGAAGGGAGCTAAGGCCAGCAGAACGCTGGCCTGGTTTGCAATAGTTAGCCGAGCAGGGAGAAGATAATCGCGGAGATGGAGATCAACCCGATCAGCGTGACAAAGATATTGCTCAGCGCACCGCTGTAGCGGCGCATCGCCGGTACTTTGTTAATAGCGTACATCGGCATCAGGAACAGCAGCACGGCAATAATCGGTCCGCCCAGCGTTTCAATCATGCCAAGAATGCTGGGATTCCAGGTGGCAACCAGCCAGGTGGTCAATAGCATAAACAGGGCGGTAATGCGGTTCAGCTTGTTCTCGCTCATGGTTTTGCCGCGCGCGCGCAATGATTTAATCATCAACCCGTTAAAGCCTTCGCGCGCCCCCAGATAGTGACCAAGAAACGATTTAGTAATCGCCACCATCGCCACAATCGGCGCCATCCACGCCATCATCGGCGTATTAAAATGGTTGGCCAGATAAGAAAGAATTGAAATGTTTTGCGCCTTGGCTTCCGCCAGATTGGCTGGCGACAGCGACAGCACGCAGCTGAAGACGAAAAACATCACCGTCAGCACCATCATCATATGGCTGAGCGCCAGAATGCGTGAGCATTTAGCTTCTGCCTCTGCGCCATACTCCTGACGTTTGGCGACCGCGAAGGCGGAAATGATCGGCGAATGATTAAAAGAGAACACCATTACCGGTAGCGCCAGCCACAGCGTCATTCCCAGCCCGTTACCGCTGCCGCTTAATGAGGCGTGCTGGAAAATCGCGCCGCTCCAGTTCGGGATCAGCCACAGCGCCAGCAGCATCAGCACCGCCACAAACGGAAACACCAGCAGGCTCATGGTCTTCACGATCGCCTCTTTCCCAAAGCGCACGATAGTCATCAGCCCGACAATCAGCAGCAGCGCCAGCAGCGCGCGCGGCGGAGCCTGCAGATGCAACTGATGGGTCAGAAAGCTTTCTACCGTATTGGTGATTGCCACGCTGTAAACCAGCAGGATGGGATAAATCGCCAGAAAATAGAGCAGCGTGATGATCTTACCGGCGCCGACGCCGAAATGTTCTTCCACTACTTCGGTAATATCTGCGCCCGATTTACTACCGGAGAGCACAAAGCGACACAGGCCGCGGTGCGCATAATAGGTCATCGGAAAGGCCAGCAGGGCCATAATAATCAGTGGGATCAGCCCGCCGATGCCGGCGTTGATTGGTAAAAAAAGTACCCCTGCGCCAATCGCGGTGCCATACAGCCCTAACATCCACATGGTATCGGTTTTACGCCAGCTGCTGACGCGCGTTGTCGCCTGCTCGTTCTGGATTGCGGTTTGCTGTGAAGCCATTACCATCTCCATGAGTAACGTATGAATATTAAATCGCCAGCGCTCAGTTTTATCCTGCAAATTTTTCGCCGTCGATAAATAGAATGAATATTGGAATTCTCCATTTTCGCGGCACACTCTACCACCATCTAAATAAGTTAAAAGTGCCAGAAGCACTCTGACAGGTGATAACGATCACACTGCGACAAATAAATTAGGTCGGATAAGCTGGATGTTTAATTATTTTTAATTTAATTCTCTAATTTTGTTGTTAAAGCTGGAGGATAAGGCTGATCTTTTATTTATTTACTGGTTGTAAATACCGAGCCTGGTTGCCTGTTTTTTAAACGCTTTTATTTTTATTTATATTGAAATCAGTAAGTTGTAATTGAAATTGCCTGCTGTTGATGCCGATTGCGCAATCTCATTAATTATAAAGCCTGTCGTTTGCGCAATAAGTCAGGGCAGGAGGCATCAGATGATAAATACCACAGGATAAAAAACAGGCCTGTTAAACAGGCCTGTCAGCGAAGGGAAATTAATTACGCACCCAGCCTTTTCTGATCAGCAGGGAAAAGAGCAGGCGATAAATCTGATGCAGCAATTTCATTAACGGCTCGCCGTACCACGGCCAGGCCATTTGCGAGAACAGGCACCCCAGGATACCTACCAGTAGGCCGCCTAACATATCCATTGGCCAGTGTACGCCAAGGTAAACCCGCGACCACGCAATGGCCGTGCCGATCGCCAGTAGTAGCACGCCGGACCAAAGGCGATGCCAAAAGATAAACGCCAGCGCAAAGGTAAAAATCGCGGTGCCATGGTTGCTGGGATAAGACTCGTTAGGCTCATGCGACAGGAACTGATGGCCCAGTCCCATGGCGAAAGGGCGCGGATGCGGAAACACTAGCCCCACGCCCCATGAGATCGCCATGGCACAGAGCAGAGCAATGCCGGTTTTCAACACCAGCGCCCGAACGCCGCTATGCGGGCCCCACAGCCAGAGTGCGGCGATCAGCAGCGGGACGATGGCGATTAAATCTTTGGCGATAAAGGTCGCCAGTTCCAGTAACCAGGCCGCAGAATCCGGCGTGGCGTTGATCCAGAGAAATAGCGTCCGGTTCAACTCTTCCATCATTATATCTTCCTCATCTTATTCATCAGATGCGTTACGCACCCGTAGATCAACAGCTGCACCAGCCAAACCCACCAGCCAGCCCATAAATTATGGGAAAGGAAATGCGCGCCGCGCATCATCTGTCCATATCCCATCGCTAAACCCAGCGCGATCGCGCCGCCCCAGCAGAGCCAGGCCATTCTGGGACGCGACGGCCAGTAAAGAAAAAACAGCGCCATTAAACTGAAGCCGCTTGAGGCATGCCCGCCGGGGAAACAGCGGCCGGGGCCGCTTTCCACCGGCACGGCACCGAGCAGCGGATAAGAGAAAGCTTTGCCGCCAAACTGCACCAGATCCCAGGGGCAGGAGTGCGCGCTGGTTGCTTTCAGCACCCCTACCGCCAGCGACCCGACGCCGATCAGCAACGCTACCAGCACCCAATGCTGTTGACGACGCATCAGACCTGCCAGCAGCAGCAAAACGCCGGTGGCAATCACCACATATTTCAACAGGCGGTGGTTTATGAGATCCAACCAGGCGTTATCCTTCCACGGAAACTGCTGCGTCATAGGATCGAACCAGTAACCGGTTAGTGTCATATCCAGGCTTCCGTCACGCGCCAGCCATAAAAACAGCAGGCCAAAAAACATCAGTAAAACAGCATGGATAGCGTAAAAGCGCGTGGATAAAGGGTAAAGCGCGTTAATCCTAATCGGGAGGAGTGTTTCGTGTTGGTTTAACTTTGAAGAGAGTTGCATGACCGTGCCCATCGCCTGATACAGAGGGGCCATAGTGCGCAGCGGCGCTTAAGAAAACATTAAGAGGCAAAAGCAAGGCATAAAAAAACCCGCTAATCATCGATTAACGGGCTCCACAATTTGGGATTTCAAAGAAAAGCAGTGGCACTTATTCAGACTCCCCTTGTGTAGAGAAGTTCGCGGCCGGATTAAAATATTTTTAACCGCCCAGCGCCGGCCAGATAATCACGATCAGCGTCCCTGCCAGCGTCAGCAGAACATTAGCGATAGCGTAGGTGCCGGCATAGCCCAGCGCCGGGATATTACTGCGCGCGGTATCACTGATAATTTCCATCGCCGGCGCACAGGTGCGTGCGCCCATAATCGCCCCGAACAGCAGCGCGCGGTTCATCCGCAGCACGTAGGCGCCAAACAGGTAACAGAGCACCACCGGCAGCAGGCTGACCGCCAGGCCGCTCAGCAGCATCAGCAAGCCGGTTTCGCCCAGCCCCTGGCCCAGACCGCTGCCCGCGCTCAGGCCCACGCCCGCCATAAACACCATCAGGCCGATAATGAAAAAGGCGCAGAAAGCCAGCAGATCGGTGACCTGACTGTGAATAGAGATAAAGCCGATACGATCCGCCAGGCTTTTCACGCGTCTGGCTTCGCCGCTGACCTGCAGCACGTCGCCTTTGTTCAGCATGATGCTTTCATCAATCGGCATTTCAATCTGGCTGCGGATAACGCGGTTAAGAAAACAACCGTGATCGGTCAGCTTTAAATGGCTCAGGCGCCGGTTGACCGCATTGTTATTCTTGACCACGATCTCTTCCGTTACGATGCGCATATCCAGCAGATCGCGATCGAACACCTCTTTACCGTTACGGAAGCTGGGATCGAGGCGCGCATGGGCATCGGGATAGCCGACCAGGGAAATTTCATCGCCCAGCTGCAGCACTGCGTCGCCGTCGGGGCTGGCCAAAATGCCGTTGCGACGAATGCGCTCAATATAGCAGCCGGTCTGACGGTAAATGCCCAGCTCGCGCAGGTTTTTTCCGTCGGCCCACGCCACCAGCTCCGGGCCAACGCGATAGGCGCGGATCACCGGCAGATAAACTTTGCGCTGGCTGTCGGTATCCAGGCCGCGTTCACGTGCGATTTGCTGAGCGCAGGTCGGCAGATCCTGATGCTGCAGGCGCGGCAAGTAGCGCGCGCCGAAAATCAGGCTGACCAGGCCTACCAGGTAGGTCAGGGCATAGCCCAGGCTGAGGTGATCCTGCATCTGGCCAAGCAGGTGGCTGTCGTTCATCGACTGCCGCAGCGTATCGCCTGCGCCAACCAGCACCGGCGTAGAGGTCATCGCGCCCGCCAGCATGCCCGCCGTTAGCCCAATATCCCAGCCGAACGCTTTGCCTAACGCCAGCGCTAATAGCATGGCGCTGGAGACCATCACCAACGCCAGCATCAGATAATTTTTACCGTCGCGGAAAAAAATAGAAAAGAAATTGGGGCCCGCTTCCACACCAACGCAGAAAATAAAAAGCATAAAACCCAGGCTAAGCGCATCGGTATTAATTGAAAAATGCTGCTGGCCCAGTAATAGTGAAACCACTAAAACACCAATGGAATTACCCAGTTGCACTGAACCCAGCCGTAATTTACCCAGGCAAAGTCCTAAAGCCAGTACAACGAATAATAACAATATATCATTCCGGCTTAACAAATCTGCGACGTTTATATTCACGTATTAACTTCTTGTTTACCAGTAACTTGTTGAAAGACCTGAAATTCCAGGCTACCGTTAATTCCTGTAATCGCGATGGTAAGCCGGTCAGGTTACCGTCTGGAAAGATGTATTCAGGAGTAAGTATCGAGTGGCGTTCATTTTATTCATTTATTCCTCAGACCTCCAGCGAAAGCCATAGCGAAAACAAAAAATTTTATTAACTTTTAGCTGTTAATTGTTTAACAGCCTTCGGCGTGAATAGTTATTTTTTGACGATCCTGGTTAGCAGAAATAAACGAGGAAAAATTATGCTGTTGTATGGCGTCCGCTGGCCGGGCGTACTGATGTGTATGTCGCTTTACTGCGCAACATTTTTCCTGACTCGTTACGGCGTTGCTGAAGATGCGCCGGGGCAAACCTCTGAGCAAACCGGGCTGCTGCTGTTTATGCTGCCGGGCCTGATCGCGGGACTAATCAACCGCAATACGCCGCTGGCGCTGGCATTGTTGGCGGCGCTAGCCGCAACGCCTTGCTGCCTGCTGCTCGGCTTCAGTTCCGCGGTAATGCGGTTTTCGCCGCTGCAGGAGTTAGCCTGGATGACCAGCGCTATCTTCTGGTGCGGCTTCGGCGCGCTGTTGGTGATGCTGTGGCGTACCCTGGCCGCCTCGCGCATAACGCGTTAGCAGCGATAAAAAAACCGGCGCGCGACAGCGGGCCGGTTTTTTTTACGTCGGTTGTTTACAGCGCGACGCCCAGGTTCGCTTTGCTCCAGGCGTTAAAATCGGTAAAACCGCCGACATGCTGCTGATCGACAAAAATCTGCGGAACGGTTTCCACTGGCTTACCGGTTTTTTGTTCCAGATCCGCTTTGGTAATGCCTTCTGCCTGAATATCAACGTAGCGGAAAGTAAAATCGTCACGCTCTGCGGTCAACTTCTCCGCCAGTTCTTTTGCACGCACACAGTAAGGGCAGCTCGGGCGACCAAAAATGACTGCAAGCATCGTTATCTCCTTTATGTCACATTTTTGTGTGAATTATGTCACACTTTTACCTTCAGTAAAGGCATCATGAACCGCAACCGTCGTGATTGTAAAGCAGACTCTGCCTGTTGGTACAATGTGCACAGGCTATGCGCCAGGGTGCCCGTTAGGCTTTACTATAAAATGTTTCAATAACACTTCCGGAGATTGACATGACGCCGACTATTGAACTGTTACGTACGCATCGTTCGATTCGTGCTTTTACCGATCAACCGATTAGCGATGAACAGCGTGAGGCGATTATTGCCGCCGCGCAGTCGGCTTCCACATCCAGTTTTTTACAGTGCTCTTCTATTATCCGCATCACCGATAAAGCGCTACGCGAACAGCTGGTGACACTCAGCGGCGGCCAGCAGTATGTGGCGCAGGCAGCAGAGTTTTGGGTGTTCTGCGCCGATTTCCAGCGCAATCTGCAAATTTGCCCGCAGGCGCAGCTGGGGCTGGCGGAGCAGCTGCTGTTAGGCTGCGTCGATACGGCGATTATGGGACAGAATGCGATGGTAGCCGCCGAGTCGCTTGGGCTGGGCGGCGTTTATATTGGCGGCATCCGTAACAGTATTGAGCAGGTGACCGACCTGCTGGGCCTGCCGCAGCATGTGCTGCCGCTGTTTGGTATGTGCCTCGGCTGGCCGGAGCATGAACCCGATCTGAAACCGCGTATGCCCGCAACGATGATGGTGCATGAAAATCGCTATCAGCCGCTGGATCGCCATCAGCTTGATGAGTACGATCGCCAGCTGGAAGCTTACTATCAGCAGCGCGACAGCAATCAACGCAGCGATAATTTCAGTAATCACATTCGCCGTACTATCGTGCGCGAAAGCCGTCCATTTATTCTTGATTACCTGCATAAGCAGGGCTGGGCAACGCGATAACGGCTGCGGAGAACGCCGGGTGAAAATAGCCATCCTTTCCCGTGACGCAACGCTTTACTCCTGTAAGCGTCTGCGTGAGGCCGCGCTGGCGCGCGGTCACCAGGTTGAAATCATCGACCCGCTTTCCTGTTATATGAACATTAATCCGGCTTCGGCGGCGGTGCACTATCGCGGCGAGCCGCTGCCGCATTTCGATGCGGTAATCCCGCGTATCGGCCCGGCGACCACCTTTTACGGCACTGCGGTGCTGCGCCAGTTTGAAATGTGCGGCAGCTATCCGCTGAACGAATCGGTGGCGATAACCCGTGCGCGTGACAAGCTACGCTCGCTGCAGCTGCTGGCGCGTCAGGGCATCGATATGCCGGTGACCGGCTTTGCCCATTCGCCTGACGATACCCACGATTTGATTGAGATGGTCGGCGGCGCGCCGCTGGTAGTCAAGCTGGTGGAAGGAACGCAGGGTATCGGCGTGGTGCTGGCCGAGACGCGGCAGGCGGCGGAAAGCGTGATTGATGCGTTTCGCGGGCTGAACGCGCATATTCTGGTGCAGGAGTTTATTAAAGAGGCGCAGGGCCGCGATATTCGCTGTCTGGTGATCGGCAATGAGGTAGTGGCCGCGATTGAGCGCGAAGCAAAAGAGGGCGATTTTCGCTCTAATTTGCATCGTGGCGGCTGCGCCCGCCGCGTGGAGATCACGCCGCGCGAGCGGGAAATGGCGGTGCGGGCGGCAGCCACGCTCGGTCTGGACGTGGCGGGGGTGGATATCTTGCGCGCCCGGCGCGGCCCGCTGGTAATGGAAGTCAACGCCTCGCCGGGTCTGGAAGGCATTGAAAACACTACCGGTTTAAATATCGCCACCATGATGATCGCGTGGATTGAACAACATGCCCGCCCCGGTTTCAGTCTGAAAACCGGGGGTTAACCGCTCTTTTTGACCTACGGACGTGGTTTTCGGGTTGCTTTTTCCGTAAGCTATTGCGCTCATTTCATCGCGGTATAGGGCAGTAGCATATGGATTCACTCGTCGTTCCAGACTTAGACGTATTACGACGTTGGCTGGATCAACAAAGCATTACCTGGTTTGAGTGTGACGCCTGTCAGGCGCTACATTTGCCGCACATGCAAAACTTTGATGGCGTTTTCGATGCCAAGATCGATCTGGTCGATAACGTCATTCTTTTCTCCGCCCTCGCCGAAGTGAAACCGACGGCGCTGATCCCGCTGGTGGGCGACCTTTCACAAATTAATGCCGCCTCGCTGACGGTAAAAGCTTTTCTCGATATTCAGGATGATAACCTGCCCAAGCTGATTGTCTGCCAGTCGCTAATGACCAACGCTGGCATTACCTATGGCCAGTTTGCGCACTTCCTGCGCCAGAGCGAAGAACAAATCTCCATGGTGATTATGGAGGCTTTCGCCAATAATCTGTTGATGAACGGCGAAATTGAGGAAGAAGAGCTCATCGTTCCCGGCAGCCGATTGCCTGTCCTGCACTGAGTCACCCTTACGCGATCCCTTGCTTTTTTGCACCGCTTGCCGTTGTTCTTATCGGGCAAGCGGCGCAATTCACATTTTTATTCTGCGCTTTGCCCTTTAATGCCAGATATTTCTCGCCGTTTATGTCCTGTTTGGCGTATCACATAGATGAAACATGCATAAATAATCGATAAAAGGCGTTTTTTACTCTGAGGTATAGCCTGATCGCCGCGCTGCGGCTATGCTTGCGGGGCTGCATAAGCTATGCAGTAAACGCGGCAGAGCTATCAGTTTTTCCTGTTATGCCTGCGATGAATAATGATGCATTCTCTCTTTTTACATGCAGGAAGCCGTTTGGTTTCTTTTGTCAGCATCTGAAGATTGACCCCGTTTCTGGAGGAAGGAAAACATGTTAAACAACCACGGCAAAAAATGGTTGTCTGGTGTGATAGCTGGTGCGCTGATGGCAGTTTCCGCCGGCACGATGGCGGAACAGAAAACCCTGCATGTGTATAACTGGTCGGATTATATTTCACCGGATACCGTACCGGGCTTTGAGAAGCAGACCGGCGTTAAGGTGGTTTATGACGTTTTCGACTCCAACGAGGTGCTGGAAGGCAAACTGATGGCGGGCAGTACCGGCTACGATGTGGTGGTGCCGTCGTCCAGCTTTCTGGCGCGTCAGCTGCAATCCGGCGTGTTTCAGGAGCTGGATAAGAGCAAGCTGCCCAACTATAAAAATCTCGATCCTGAGCTGCTGAAAAAGGTTGAGCAGCACGATCCGGGCAATAAATATGCCATCCCTTATCTCTGGGCGACCACCGGTATCGGCTATAACGTTGAAAAAGTGAAAGCGGCGCTGGGCAAAGATGCGCCGGTCGACAGCTGGGATCTGGTGCTGAAACCCGAGAATCTGGAGAAGCTAAAAAGCTGCGGCGTCTCTTTCCTGGATGCGCCAGAAGAGATTTTCGCCACCGTGCTGAACTATCTTGGCAAAGATCCCAACAGCAGCGATGCGAAAGACTATTCCGGCGCGGCGACCGATCTGCTGTTAAAGCTGCGGCCGAATATCCGTTATTTCCACTCTTCTCAATACATTAACGATCTGGCTAACGGCAACACCTGCGTGGCGATCGGCTGGGCCGGGGATATTCTGCAGGCGAAAAACCGCGCGGCGGAAGCGAAGAACGGCGTCAATATCGCCTACAGCATTCCGAAAGAGGGCGCGCTGGCCTTCTTCGATATGATGGCGATCCCTAAAGATGCGAAAAATCTTGATGCTGCCTATCAGTGGCTGAACTACATCATGGATCCGCAAGTGATTGCGCACATTTCCGACAAGATGTTCTACGCTAACGGTAACAAGGCGTCGCTGCCGCTGATTAGTGAGGACGTTCGCAACAACCCAGGCATCTTCCCGGGGCCGGAAACCATGTCCAAACTGTTCGTACTGAAAGTACAGGAACCTAAACTTGATCGTGTGCGTACTCGTGCATGGACCAAAGTGAAAAGCGGTAAGTAATTCGTTCGACGCGAATCACCATCGCAGGTTAATGACAACAGAGGCGCGGTATCGGCCTCTGTTGTCTCATTTGTGCGGCCGCGTGCCGCGAGTTTCCGCTACGTGCCGGAGAGAGATGTTAGTGAACGACGCGATCCCCCGTCATCCCCAAAAAACCGCAAAGGCGCTAACGCCGCTGCTGGAAATCCGTAACCTGACCAAATCATTTGATGGGCAGCACGCCGTCGACGATGTCAGCCTGACCATCTATAAAGGCGAAATTTTTGCGCTGCTTGGCGCGTCAGGCTGCGGTAAATCAACCCTGCTGCGTATGCTGGCGGGATTTGAGGCGCCGACCCACGGGCAGATTCTGCTGGACGGTCAGGATCTCTCCCATGTGCCGCCCTATCAGCGCCCGATTAATATGATGTTTCAGTCTTATGCGCTCTTCCCTCATATGACAGTGGAGCAGAACATCGCCTTCGGCCTGAAGCAGGATAAGCTGTCGAAGGGCGATATCGCTGAACGCGTCGCGGAAATGCTGGCGCTGGTACATATGCAGGAGTACGCCAAACGTAAGCCGCATCAGCTTTCCGGCGGGCAGCGTCAACGCGTGGCGCTGGCGCGCAGCCTGGCGAAGCGACCGAAGCTGCTGCTGCTGGATGAGCCGATGGGCGCGCTGGATAAGAAACTGCGCGACCGTATGCAGCTGGAAGTGGTGGATATTCTGGAGCGCGTCGGCGCGACCTGCGTGATGGTGACGCACGATCAGGAAGAGGCGATGACCATGGCGGGGCGTATCGCCATTATGAATCGCGGCAAGTTTGTGCAAATCGGCGAGCCGGAAGAGATCTATGAACATCCGACCAGCCGCTACAGCGCGGAGTTTATCGGCTCGGTGAATGTGTTTGAGGGTTTGCTGCGCGAACGGCGCGCGGATGGCCTGGTGATCGACAGCCCGGGACTGGTGCATCCGCTGAAGGTGGCCTCAGACATCTCCATTATGGATAACGTGCCGGTCTCTATCGCGCTGCGTCCGGAAAAAGTGATGCTGTGCGAACAGGTGCCGGCCGACGGCTGCAACTTCGCCGTGGGAGAAGTGGTGCATATCGCCTATCTGGGCGATCTGTCGATTTATCATGTGCGGTTGCATAGCGGACAGATGATCAGCGCGCAGCTGCAAAACGCGCATCGCTTCCGTGAGGGCGCGCCGACCTGGGGCGATGAAGTTCGCCTCAGCTGGGACGCCAACAGCTGCGTCGTGCTGACAGTATAAGAGGGCAGAGATGAAACAACCCGCTGCTGCCGCGCATGCCGGCAATGTTGGCCGCACGCTAACCCGGCTGAAAACCGCTCACGGGCGCAAACTGGTGATCGCGTTGCCTTATCTTTGGCTGGCGCTGTTTTTCTTGCTGCCGTTTTTGATCGTGCTGAAAATCAGCTTTGCCGAGATCGCGCGCGCCATTCCGCCCTATACCGAGCTGCTCTCCTGGGCGGACGATCAGCTGACGCTGGTGTTTAACCTGGCGAACTACCTGCAGTTGACGGACGATCCGCTTTATATCGACGCCTATCTGCAGTCGCTGAAGGTGGCGGCGATCTCTACGCTGATCTGCCTGCTGGTGGGCTATCCGCTCGCCTGGGCGGTGGCGCACAGTAAACCCTCGGCGCGCAATATTTTGCTGCTGCTGGTGCTGTTGCCGTCGTGGACCTCTTTCCTGGTGCGCGTCTACGCCTGGATGGGGCTGCTGAACAGCAATGGCATTCTTAACCGTTTTCTGCTGTGGCTGGGCGTTATCGATCATCCGCTGGCCATCCTCTACACCAATACCGCGGTCTATATCGGTATCGTTTACTGCTATCTGCCGTTTATGGTGCTGCCGATCTATACCGCGCTGACGCGCATCGACTATTCGCTGGTGGAGGCGTCGCTCGATCTGGGCGCGCGCCCGCTAAAAACCTTCTTTAGCGTCATCGTGCCGCTGACCAAAAACGGCATCATCGCCGGATCGATGCTGGTGTTTATTCCGGCGGTAGGGGAGTACGTGATCCCGGAACTGCTGGGCGGGCCGGACAGCATCATGATTGGCCGCATTCTGTGGCAGGAATTTTTCAATAACCGCGACTGGCCGGTGGCCTCGGCGCTGGCGGTGATTATTCTGCTGATCCTGATTTTGCCGATCATCTGGTTCCATAAGCATCAAAACAAGACTCTGGGAGAAAAGGCATGAGTAATCTGCCCGCGGTTCGCTCTCCGTGGCGGCTGGTCATCCTGCTGCTCTGCTTTAGTTTTCTCTATGCGCCGATGCTGCTGCTGGTGGTCTATTCCTTTAACAGCTCGCAGCTGGTGACGGTGTGGGAAAGCTTCTCGCTACACTGGTATCAGGTGCTGTTCGAGGACAGCGCGATGATTAGCGCGGTCACGCTCAGCCTGACTATCGCCGCGCTCAGCGCCACCGCCGCGATGGTGCTGGGTACCATTGCTGCGGTGGTGATCGTCCGCTTTGGCCGCTTTAAAGGTTCCACCGGCTTCGCCTTTATGCTAACCGCGCCGCTGGTGATGCCGGATGTGATCACTGGCCTGTCGCTGCTGCTGCTGTTTGTGGCGATGGGATACGCTATCGGCTGGCCCAGCGATCGCGGTATGCTCACCATCTGGCTGGCGCACGTTACCTTCTGTACCGCCTACGTGGCGGTAGTGATCAATTCACGCCTGCGCGAGCTGGATCGCTCGATTGAGGAGGCGGCGATGGATCTCGGCGCAACGCCGCTGAAAGTCTTTTTCGTCATTACCGTGCCGATGATCGCGCCGGCGCTGGTTACCGGCTGGCTGCTGGCGTTTACCCTGTCGCTGGATGACCTGGTGATCGCCAGCTTTGTTACCGGCCCTGGCGCCACCACCTTGCCGATGGCGATATTCGCCACCGTGCGGCGCGGCGTGAACCCGGAAATTAACGCGCTGGCCTCGCTGATTCTGTTTGTCGTCGGGCTGGTGGGCTTTATCGCCTGGCGCTTTATGGCGCACGAGGAAAAGCAGCGGGTGCGTGATATTCAGAAAGCGAAACGTAGCTAAAATCCGAAACCTTTGCCACTATAACAACAGGCTTCACAGGCGGTTAGTCCGTTCCGGTTCGGTTTCCGGATCGGTCTGCCGCCGTTGTCGTCGCCTTGTCGCAACGGGAGGAGTTCGGTGCATGTCGGAAGTGTTCAGATTCGGTAAGGCGGCGGCGGATGCGCAACAGGCACCGGTGCCGGTGATGATTGCCGGCCAGGCGATTATCGCCACGCGTTGTATCAGCGTGCTGCTGCTGGTGAATGAGCTGGGTTATGACGGCATAGCTGATTTTATTCATCGTAGCGCCCAGGCGTGGGATTCCACGCTGATTTTTATCGCCAGCCAGATGCTGTTTTTTGTCGAACTGCGCTGCGCGCTGACGCTGATGCACGGCTCGCGTCGGGGGCGTCTGCTCTATGCGCTAAGCCAGGCTGTCGTGCTGCTTTATCTGTGGGCTGCCTCTATTGGCTGGATTTACCCGGAGATTTTCAGCATTAGCGGCGCGAACAACGTAGAGATTTTCCATCGCCTGATCATGCATAAGTTGCCCGATCTGCTGGTGCTGCTGCTGCTGTTCGTTCCCGCCAGCAGTCGGCAATTTTTCCAGCGTCGCTGAGCGGCGGGTGCTACAATCCCGCCCCGCAACCGGCACTACCATTCATTACAGGCTAAATCATGCATTGCGCACTTTACGATGCAGACCGCTGTCGTTCCTGTCAGTGGCTGACAACCCCTTATTCACAGCAGATGCAAATGAAACAGACCCATTTGCAGACGCTGCTACAGGCATTTCCCGTTGACGACTGGCGGCCGCCAGTAGAATCGACGCAGCAGGCCTTTCGCAATAAAGCCAAAATGGTGGTAAGCGGCAGCGTGGAGCGTCCGGTACTGGGCATTATGCAGTCTGACGGCCCGGTGGATTTAACCGCCTGTCCGCTCTATCCCGCCAGCTTCGCGCCGGTGTTTGCGTTACTGAAGCCGTTTATCGCCCGCGCCGGTCTGACGCCCTATAACGTGGCGCGCCGCCGCGGCGAGCTAAAATTCCTGTTGCTTAGCGAAAGCTCGCTGGACGGCAAGCTGATGCTGCGCTTTGTGCTGCGCTCGACCGCCAAGCTGCAGCAGCTGCGCGCCGCGCTGCCGTGGCTCCAGCAGCAGTTGCCGCAGCTGTCGGTGATCTCCGCCAATATCCAGCCGGTACCGATGGCTATCCTCGAAGGAGAAGAGGAAATTGCGCTAACGGAAAACCAGCTGTTGGCCGAGCAGCTTAATCATGTCCCGCTCTATATTCGGCCACGCAGCTTCTTCCAAACCAACCCGGCGGTGGCGGCGCAGCTGTATGAGACCGCGCGCCAGTGGGTCAGCGCGCTGCCGGTGAGCTCGATGTGGGATCTGTTTTGCGGCGTGGGCGGCTTTGGCCTGCACTGCGCGACGCCGGAGATGCAGCTGACCGGCATTGAAATCAGCGCCGAGGCGATCGCCTGCGCGCAGCGTTCGGCACGGCAGATTGGGCTGGAAAAGGTGCAGTTTGCTGCGCTGGATTCCACGCGCTTTGCTACGGGCGAAGGAGAGGTGCCGGATCTGGTGCTGGTTAATCCGCCGCGCCGTGGCATTGGCGCTGAGCTGTGTGATTACCTGAGCCGTATGGCGCCGTCATGGCTGCTCTATTCCAGCTGTAACGCCGAGAGCATGGCGCAGGATATTGCGCGTCTTGAGCACTATGCTATTCGGCGGGTGCAGCTGTTTGATATGTTTCCGCATACGGCGCATTACGAAGTGCTGACGCTGTTGCAGCGACGCCAGTAGCAGATCGGAGAAGCCTTCCCGTCTCCCGGGAGCGTGCAGAACCCACGGGAAAGTCGCTCTCCGATCCGCATGTTTCACGCTTAGTGGGCAAACCACTTATCGTTAATTTTTTGCAGCGTGCCGTCCGCTTTCACCGCGTCCAGCGCCGCGTTCAGTTTGGTCAGCAGCGCCTGGTTATCCGGGCGCACCGCGATACCCAGACCGGTGCCGAAGTATTGCGGATCGGTCACTGCCTGTCCTACGGTACCCAGCTGCGGATTAGCCTTCAGCCATTCATTGACCACCGCCGTATCGCCAAAGACCCCGTCGAGACGACCGTTTTTTAAATCGAGTATCGCATTCTGATAGCTGTCGTAGGCGACGGTTTTGACTTCAGGGTGTTTATCCTGCAGATAGCGCTGGTGGGTGGTGCCGTTTTCCATCCCGATGCGTTTTCCTTTCAGCGCTGCGATATCGGCATATTTGTCTTTTTCCGCAATCACTACCGCTGAGTTAGCGTAGTAGGGCTGGGTAAAAGCGACCTGTTTGCTGCGCTCAGGGGTAATATCCATGCCGGAAATCACCGCATCATAGCGACGAAACTTCAGGGCCGGGATCAGGCTGTCGAACGGATTGTTGGTAAAGGTGCACTCCGCTTTCATTTGCTGACAGAGCGCCTGCGCCAGATCGATATCAAAGCCGACGATTTTGTTTTCGCTATTCAGTGATTCAAACGGCGGATAGGTGGCCGAAGAGGCGAAACGAATTTTTTCCGCTGCGCTTGCGTTAAGCGCGACGCCTGCCAGCGCGGCGGCCAGTAACCATTTTTTCATTGGGAGTGCTCCTGTTTCTCATTATGCTTTTTTGCCCAGCGGCGAGAAACAAGATGCCACTTAATGAATGATTATGCAATATAAATGGATAAATAATGAAAAAGGCGGATTTCCCCGCCTTTTTATCTACGCTGTGGCGATTAACCCGCGGTTAGTTGCGTCGCTCAAAGGCTAACGCGCGATGCTCAATCAGGCGCATCATTAATGTAAGCAGGCCGTTAACGCAGAGATAGATCAGACCGGCAGCGGCGAAGACCATCACATCATAGGTGCGGCCATAAAGCAGCTGTCCGTGGCCCATCACTTCCATTAACGTAATGGTGTAGGCCAGCGAGGTACTTTTAAACACCAGCACCACCTCATTGGACCAGGAGGAGAGCGCGCGTTTAAAAGCGTACGGCAGCAAAATCCGTAGGGTATCACGGCGCGTCATGCCGAGCGCTGCGCAGGATTGCCACTGGCCGGCAGGAATAGCGCGAACCGCGCCATAGAACAGCTGCGTGGTGTAGGCGGCGCTATTTAATGACAGGGCCAGCAGGGCGCACAGCCAGGGCTGGGAAAGCAGATGCCACAGCCAGTCAACCTTTTGCAGGGCGGGAAACTGCCCCGGACCGTAATAGATCAAAAAGATCTGCACCAGCAGCGGCGTACCGGTGAACAGCGTGATATAGCCTTTCACCAGCTGGCTGAATACCGGCGTTTTCAGCGCCAGCACCATGGTAAACAGCAGGGAGAGGATCAGCGCCGTCACCAGCGAGGCGACCGTTAGCGTCAGGCTGGTCTGTAGCCCTTGCATCAGTTCAGGAAGATAGTCCAGCATCAGCTGTTCCCCCGTTCAAAACGCGTGGTGCGCAGTTCGATACGTTTCAACACCGCCTGACTTAGCAGGGTAATAATCAGATAGATCGCCGCCGCCACCAGATACCAGGTAAACGGCTCCTGGGTGCGGGTAGCGATACTGCGGGTTTGCAGCATCAGATCGTTGACGCTGATCAGCGAAACCAGAGCGGTATCTTTCAGCAGTACCAGCCACTGATTTCCCAGCCCCGGCAGGGCATGACGCCACATCTGCGGCATAATCAGGCGGAAGAAAATCGCTGATTTTTTCATCCCCAGCGCCTGACCGGATTCCCACTGGCCTACCGGCACCGCTTTCAGCGCACCGCGCAGCGTTTGCGAGGCGTAGGCGGAGTAGAGGAACGACAGCGCGATCACGCCGCACAGGAAAGGGCTGACGTCAAAGTTATCGATCTGCATCTGTACCGGCAGCTTTACCAACCCCAGGTTGATCACAAATCCGTCAGAGAGCGTGAGCAGCAGCTGAGAGGCGCCGAAATAGATAAACAGCACCACCAGAATTTCCGGCAGGCCTCGGATCAGCGTCACCAGCGCGGTGCCAACCCAGGCGAGCGGTCGCCAACGCAGCGATTCCCAACCGGCAAACAGCATCGCCAGAGCCAGGCCGACCAGCAGCGCGCAGACGGCAAGGCCGACGGTCATCCCGGCGGCGCTTGCAAGAGGAAAGAATTCGTTCATTTAATTACTGCTGAAACCATTTGCTGTAGATGGTTTTCCAGGTGCCGTCAGCTTTGACTTTATCCAGCGCGGCATTCAATTTCTCCTGCAGCGCGCTATTGCCCTGACGCACCGCAATGCCCAGGCCGGTGCCGAAATAGGCTTTGTCAGTAACTTTCTCGCCGACCGCCGCCAGATTCTGGTTTTGCTTCAGCCATTCATTGACCACCGCCGTATCGCCGAATACCGCATCAATACGACCATTTTTCAGATCGAGAATCGCGTTTTGATAGCTGTCGTAAGGCACGGTCGTAATATCGCTGTGCTTGTCCGTCAGGTATTTCTGGTGCGTAGTGCCGTTCTGCACGCCAACGCGTTTGCCTTTCAGCGCCGCGACATCGGCCACTTTGGCCTTCTGGGCGATAAATAGCGCCGAGTTGTCGTAGTAAGGTTTGCTGAACAGCACCTGCTTTTCACGCTCCGGGGTGATATCCATTCCGGCCATCACCGCATCGAAACGACGGAATTTCAGGCTGGGGATCAGGCTATCGAACGCCTGATTGGTAAAGGTGCAGGTAGCGTTCATCTCTTTGCACAGCGCATTAGCCAGATCGACGTCGAAGCCCATAATTTTGTTATTGGCATCGACAAATTCAAACGGAGGGTAGGAGGCTTCCGTGGCGAAGCGAATGGTGTCGGCGGCGGAAGCACTCAGGCTGATACCAGCTAACAGCGCAGCAAGAACAATTTTTTTCATCTTTATGGCCCTGATCAGTGCGAGAGATAATTGGCAAACGCCTCGGTTTGCGGCTGTGTAAAACGGCTGGCGTCACCCTGTTCAACAATATAGCCATTTTCCATGTACACCACGCGGCTGGCCGTTTTACGGGCGACTTCCACCTCATGGGTAACGATGACCTGCGTAATGTTGGTTTGCGCCAGTTCACGAATAATGCTGACGATCTGCGCGGTGATTTCCGGGTCGAGCGCGGCGGTGGGTTCATCGAACAGCAGCACCGCAGGTTCCATCATCAGCGCGCGGGCAATGGCCACGCGCTGCTGTTGCCCGCCGGAAAGCTGTAGCGGAAAACGATCGGCGTGCGGCGTCAGGCGCAGACGCTCCAGCAATTTATCGGCGCGTTGATGGGCATGTTCTTTCGACAGCCCCAGCACGCGGCAGGGCGCTTCAATCAGGTTCTGCTTAACCGTCAGATGCGGCCAGAGATTGTATTGCTGAAACACCATGCCGACGTTTTGACGCAGCTCGCGGATGGGGTCATCGCCGGGCTTTTTGCTGAAATCGAAATGGTGACCGGCAATGCTGAGCGTACCGGAACGCGGCATTTCCAGCAGATTGAGTACGCGCAGGAGCGAGCTTTTACCGGCGCCGCTGGGACCCAACAGCACCAGCGTCTCGCCCTGCGGGCAGGTTAGCTGGATATCGAACAGCGCCTGTTGGGCGCCATAGAAGCAATTTATACCGTTAAGTTGAATACTCATGCGCCAAAAATGAATAGCAATTGATGCCGCGAATCTTAACGCTCACAGAATAGTTATGCAATCATTGTGCGTTAAAATTTATTAATGAATAGAGGAATAGCTAAAGCGTAGCACAAGATCCTGGCCTGCTGCGCAGATGGGGTGAATAACAAGGAAGATTCTGGTCTGGTCGGATAACCATAGCCCCGCCTGATGGCGGCGCTATGCATAAAGATGGGTAATGATCGGCGAATTTATTTTTCCAGCAGCTGGCTTAACGCGCCGCCGCCGGGACGCTGCCAGTTAGCCACGTAACGCACGTCATCAACCGTCCAGCAGGTGCCTTCGCGCACCATTAGCACTTCATCCTGCCAGCTAACGCTTTTATCTTTTTCGACTTCGCGCGTCAGCTCAACGCGTAGCGGGATATTACGCGCGTCGGTATTAGGGATGCGCGACGCATCGGCTACTTTCGCCCGAGCGGGCCCCTGGGCCAGGCTGGAGAAGAGATCGCCCTGACGCCATTCGGCTGGCTTATCGCTTTGCGCATTGGCTTTTAGCAGGCTTTGATAGAGTTTTTCACTCAGATACGGGCGATAACGCGCCAGCAGCTGGCTGTCCGGTAGACCCTGAGTGGGCTGCGCGATGCGTAGATCATAGAATTTTTGCGCTACCGTATCTGGCCCGCCATCCACACAAGGGGCTACGCGCGTACCGATATCTTTATAGGCAGGCTCCACGGTAGTACAGGCGCTCAGCAGCAGAACAGCCGGCAGCAGGGCGGCAAACGCTTGGTTTTTCATCTCATTTTCCTTATGGTCAACGGGTAACGCTTTGTTTTAGCATAAAGTATAGCCGCGCTTTTTAGCTGCACGGGCTAAACTAGCGCTGAATCAGAAAAGGAGAAGAGAATGAAATTAACCACTACGCCTACCCTGGAAGGACAAACCATTACTGAATATTGCGGCGTCGTCACCGGCGAAGCGATTCTCGGTGCCAATATTTTCCGTGATTTCTTTGCCGGTATTCGTGACATCGTCGGCGGCCGTTCCGGCGCCTATGAAAAAGAGCTACGCAAGGCGCGCGAGATCGCTTTTGCCGAGCTGGAGTCACAGGCGAAAGCGCTGGGTGCAAATGCGGTGGTCGGTATTGATATCGACTATGAAACCGTCGGCAAAGAGAGCAGCATGCTGATGGTCAGCGTAAGCGGTACGGCAGTAAAAACCCGGTGAGAGTTGCTGTCGGGTTGAGCCTGCTGCTGCTCTGGCTGCTGGCCGGCTGTACCTCAGGGCTGGAGCAGCGTCAGGGCTACAGCGTTGATTCCCGAGTGGCGGCGCAGGGCGCCAGGCCGCGCGTGAAAACCGTGGTTATCCACTATACGGCAGAAGATTTCTCCACTTCGCTGGCAACGCTGACCGATAAAGAGGTCAGCGTGCATTATCTGATCCCCACGCAGCCGCCGCAGCATCGCGACACGCCGCTTATCTGGCAGCTGGTGCCGGAGCAAGAGTTGGCCTGGCACGCCGGGATCAGCTACTGGCGCGGCGCCACCCGGCTCAACGACACCTCCATCGGCATTGAACTGGTCAATCCCGGCTACCGCCGGACGGCGCAGGGGCGGCAGTTTTATCCTTTTTCCCCGGCCCAGATGGCCGCGCTGCTGCCGCTGCTGCGCGACTTAATCAACCGTTATCATATTCCGCCGCAAAATATCGTCGGCCACAGCGATATCGCCCCGCAGCGCAAGCAGGACCCGGGGCCGCTGTTTCCCTGGGCGCAGCTCGCCACGCACGGCATCGGCGCCTGGCCGGATGCGCTCAGGGTGGAAACGCTGTTGCAGGGGCGCGATCGCTTTCAGCCGGTGGCGCAGGAGGCGTTGCTCACGCTGCTGGCACGCTACGGCTATGAAGTTAGCGCGGCGACGACGCCCGAACAGCAGCGTCGGGTAATCGCCGCCTTTCAGATGCATTTCCGTCCGGTAGACTATCGCGGCAGCGCGGATGCGGAAACCCTGGCGATTGCGCAGGCGCTGGTAGAGAAATATGGACGTTAAGGCGGCGCGCCTGCTGGCGTTATGGCATGGCTGCCAGCGGCTTATCCGCCGAGCTTGCTCAGCACAAAGGCCGCCAGAAATCCCGCTACGGTGACCAGGCCGGCGAAATTATGCGTTTCCTCAAACGCTTCCGGGATCATGGTATCCACCAGCATGGCGAGAATGGCGCCGGCGGCGATAGCGGTAGTAGCCGCCACCACATCGGGAGAGAAATTCTGAAACAGGGTATAACCCGCCAGCGCGGCCAGACCGGAGGCGAGAGCGATGCCGCCCCAGACGCCAAACACGTAACGTGCGGAGCGGCCGGCTCGCTTCATGCCGGCCGCGCTGGAGAGGCCTTCGGGGATATTGGAAAGAAAGATGGCGATAACGGCAACCACGCTCACCGCGCCGCCGTGCAGCATCGACAGCCCGATCACGATCGATTCCGGTATGCCGTCCAGGAGCGCGCCGATGGCGATAGCCATGCCGCTGCCGCTCTCTTCATCCTCTGACGGCTGGCGGCCGTTGGAGCGTTTACGATGCTTGCCGCCGCTGCGGGTCAGCACCCAGCCGGCAAGGGTATAGATCGCCGCGCCGCCGAGAAAGCCGACGGCCGTGGAGTCAAACCCGCCGGTTTTGTAAGCTTCATCCATCAGCTCAAAAGAGAGCGCGGAGATCAGCACGCCGCTGCCAAAAGCCATAATCGCTGCGATCAGGCGCTGCGGCACGGCAAAAAACCAGGCGATACCGGCGCCTATCACCAGCGCAAAGCCGGAAATAAATCCCCAAAAACCCGCCTGTGCCCAAAGTGGAATCGCCGCCATCCTCTTCTCCTGTAGTGTTAAGGCCATAGTGGCTGCGAGCGCAACCCAACCTCATCACTATAGGAAAGAACCGCCGCCGCTTCCTGCGCCTTTGCCCGTTACCGGGCGGCCAGAAACGCCTTCCACTGTTTTACAACCTGCTGCAGGGCGGCGCGATCGACGTCCAGATGGGTGACCAGCCGCGTCACCGGGCCCGTCGACAGCAGAATATTACGCGCCTGCATCCAGGCCTTTAACGGCGCGACCTGTTCCGGCGGCAGCTGGGCAAAAACCATATTGGTATGCTGACTGACGTTGATATCCAGCTCGCCAAGCTGCTCCGCCAGCCAGCGGGCGTTATCGTGATCCTCTTTCAGGCGCATCACGTTATTCTCCAGCGCATACAGTCCGGCTGCCGCCAGAATGCCCGCCTGACGCATCCCGCCGCCGGTCATCTTACGCCAGCGCCGCGCACGCTGAATAAAGTCCGCATCGCCGCACAGCAGCGAACCTACCGGAGTACCTAGCCCTTTTGACAGGCAGATGGTGAAGGTATCGCAATAGCGGGTCAGGGATTCCAGCGGCAGATCCAGCGCGACGGCGGCATTGAAAATGCGTGCGCCGTCGATATGCAGCGCCAGCTGATGGTCGCGCGTAAAGCTCCAGGCCTCAGCCAGATAGCCCACCGGCAACACTTTACCGCCAAAAGTATTTTCCAGGCTTAACAGACGTGTACGGGCAAAGTGAATATCGTCAGGTTTTATCGCCGCCGCGACCTTATCCAGCGGCAGCGAACCATCTTCCGCCGCCTCTATCGGCTGGGGCTGAATGCTGCCCAGCACCGCCGCGCCGCCCGCTTCATATTTATAGTTGTGCGCCTGCTGGCCTACGATATATTCATCGCCGCGCTGGCAGTGAGTGAGCAGGGCGACCAGGTTGGCCTGAGTGCCGGTGGGTAAAAACAGCGCGGCCTGTTTGCCGCTCAGGCGTGCGGCCTCCGCCTCCAGCGCGTTAACGGTAGGATCGTCACCGTAAACGTCGTCGCCGGTGCGGGCGGAAACCATGGCCGACAGCATCGCTGGCGACGGGCGGGTGACGGTATCACTGCGTAGATCTATCACTAAGAGGCTCCTTAAATAAAAACGGGCAGCCGGGCCGCCCGTGAGAATAGCTTAAGGATGTTTTACCGCAGCCCGCTGCTTTATGCCAGCCGTTGGTCGCGCTGGGGATTAAAAGCGATAGATGCGCGCCTCCCAGGGCCTTAGCCGGAGTGTCTCCGCCGCGGTTGCGTAGTTCATCAGCAACGGCGCCAGGCCGTCCGACGGCATCTGCTGCTCGTCACAGTGCGCCTCTTCGCCGCTCAGGTTGCAGAGGATCAACAGCCGATCTTCATCCAGCGTACGGGTATAAGCATACATTTGCGGATGCGCTTCCATTAACAGCTGATAGCGCCCGTAGACCAGCGTCGGCTCGCTTTTGCGCAGGCGAATCAGCGCGCGGTAGAAGTTCAGTACTGACTCAGGCTCCTGCTGCTGGCGCGCTACATTGATACCTTCATAGTTGGGGTTTACTTTCAGCCAGGGCGTCGCGCTGCTGAATCCGGCATGCGCTTCATCACTCCACTGCATGGGCGTACGCGAATTGTCGCGGCCGATGCTGCTCAGAAAAGCGAGGATGTCGGCGTCGTTCATACCCTGCTGGCGTAGCTGAACGGCGTAGTTGCGCGCCGAGACATCGTTAAAATCATCAAGGCTGTCGAAGCGGGTATTGGTCATGCCGATTTCCTGCCCCTGATAGATAAAGGGCGTGCCCTGCATCAGGAAATACATCGCGGCGATGGCGGTGGCGCTTTCGCGCCAGTAGCGTCCGCTATCGCCCCATTTAGCGATTACGCGCGGTACATCGTGGTTTTCCACATACAGCGCGTTCCAGCCGCGATTTTCCAGGGCGTGCTGCCAGCGAGTGAAAATTGCTTTCAGCGCGCCAAGATCGAGCTTGTCGACGCTGGTGGTTTCCCACAGCCGGACATGCTCAAACTGGAATATCATATTCAGCCGGCCGCGATCTTCGCCTACCCATTCTTCCGCCTGTTCTGCCGATGCGCCGTTCACTTCGCCCACCGTCATGATGTCGTAATGGTTGAAAACCTGGGTACAGATCTCATCGACATAATCGAACAGGCCATCGTAGTTAAGATGGCGCTCAAAGGAGGGCACATAGCGCAGCCCCTGTGGATTGGGCATATCGGCCAGCGTCGGCTCTTTTTTCATATGGCAGATGGCATCGATGCGAAAGCCGTCTATTCCTTTATCCAGCCACCAACGCATCATGGCATAAATGGCGGCGCGCATTTGCGGGTTTTCCCAGTTCAGGTCAGGCTGACGGGCAGAGAAAAGGTGCAGAAAATATTGTCCGGTTGCCTGATCCTTTTTCCATGCCGACCCCTTAAAAATGCTTTCCCAGTTGTTCGGCTCTGCGCCGTTTTTACCGTCGCGCCAGATATACCAGTCGCGTTTCGGGCTATCTTTGGCGGCGCGCGACTCAATAAACCATGGATGTTCATCGGAGGTATGGTTCACCACCAGATCGATAATCAGCCGCATGCCGCGCGCATGGACTTCCTGTAACAGGCGGTCAAAGTCGTCCATGGTGCCGAACTCCGTCATGATCGCCTGATAGTCGCTAATATCGTAGCCGTTATCATCGTTGGGCGATTGATACATCGGGCAGATCCAGATGACATCGATGCCTAACTCCTGCAGATAATCCAGCTTGCTGGTAATGCCATTCAAATCGCCGATGCCGTCACCGTTGCTGTCCATAAAGCTGCGTGGGTAAATCTGATAGGCTACGGCCTCTTTCCACCAGTTTTTACGTGGCCGGTGGGTGATTTGGTTGTGCATAGTCTCTTTCCCGTCAGTTAAGTTCAGCGGTTGTCCTGATTCAGCGGGCGCTCTCAGGGCGACGCAGCAGTAGCATAAACGCCTCCCACGGCTGCAGCGCCAGCGTTTGCTGCCAGCCATTGCGCGGCGCATAGTTGGCGATCAAACAGTCGCCGCTCAGGTTTTGTAGCCCTTGCGGCAGATCCAGCGTTAGCGGGTCGCCAGAAAAGTTGCCCATCACCAGCAGCCAGCGGTCGCCCAGCGTGCGCTGATAAGCAAACAGCTGCGGATGCTCAGCCAACAGCATTTGATAATCGCCATAGACCAGGATGTCGTGCTGTTTACGCAGCTGCACCAGCCGCTGGTAATGATAAAAAATAGAGTTTTTGTCGTGCAGCGCGGCCGCTACGTTAATCTCATGATAGTTGGGATTGACGCCAATCCACGGCTCACCGCGGGTAAAACCGGCATGGGGCCGATCGTTCCACTGCACCGGCGTACGGGCATTATCGCGGCCGTTGGCGTAAATGCCGGCCATCATCTCTTCATGAGAGACGCCGCTGGCCAGATATTCCCGGTAGCGGTTATGGCTTTCCACGTCACGGTAGGCTTCGATGCTGTCGAAACGCACGTTAGTCATGCCAATCTCTTCGCCCTGGTAGATATAGGGCGTTCCCTTCAGCCCGTGCAGCACGGTCGCCAGCAGTTTGGCGGATTCGATGCGGTAGCGATCGGGATCGCCGAATTTGGAGACGGCGCGCGGCAAATCATGGTTGTTCCAGAACAGCGAATTCCAGCCGCACTCCGCCAGCCCGGTCTGCCATTTATCGATCACCGATTTAAACGTCAGCAGCTCAAACGGTTTGCTGCGCCATTTGCCTAACTCCGCATCCCAGGTCTGAACGATATGTTCGAACTGGAACACCATCGACAGCTCTTCGCGCGCCGGATCTGAATAGAGCCGCGCGATTTCCGGCGTCGCACTCCAGGTTTCTCCTACCGTTAACACATCTCGCTGACCGAAGGTGGCGCGGTTCATCTGTTGCAGCAGTGGATGCAGATTGGCCCCGTTAGCCATAATTTGTTTATCCACCTCTTTACCAATCAGGTCGATGACGTCCATGCGAAATCCCCCGATCCCCTTATCCAGCCACCAGTTCATCATCTGGTGCACTTCCTGCTGTACCTTAGGGTTTTCCCAGTTCAGATCTGGCTGGCGGCGGGTAAACTGATGCAGATAATATTCCCCCGTGACCTCATCATATTCCCAGCCGCTGCCGCCGAAATTCGAGCGGTAATCGTTCGGTGGACCGCCGTCAGCGGCCGGGCTACGCCAGATATAGTAATCACGCCAGGGATTATCTTTGGATTTTCTGGCTTCGATAAACCACGGATGCTCATCCGAGGTATGGTTCACTACCAGGTCCATCAGAATACGAATATCGCGGCGGGCTGCCTCGGCAATCAGCTGCTCCATTTCGGCCAGGGTGCCGAATTCAGGAGCGATATCCTGATAGTCAGAGATATCGTATCCGTTATCATCCATCGGCGAGCGGAACACCGGGGAGAGCCAAATCACATTGATTCCCAGCGTTTGCAGATAGTCCAGCCTGGCGATAATCCCGGCTAAATCGCCAATGCCGTCGTCGTTGGTATCCATAAAGCTGCGAGGGTAGATCTGATAAACCACCGCGTTATGCCACCACTTCTTTTCAGTTACTGGATTCATAGCGAGTTCCGTTAGCGTTAGAGGATGAGTGGGACGGCTCCGCCGTCTGCAGGCGCGCAAACGCCTTGCCCGCGCGATCAAACAGATAGCAGTACGCCGCCGGTAATTGAATGCCGACCGTATCGCCGGTAACGATCGGCGAGCGGTCGGCGTTGCGTACTACCCAGGGATCGCCGGCGTTGCCGTTATCCAGATAGAGGTAGGTTTCATTGCCCATATGTTCGACAAATTTCACTTCGCCCAGATATTCACACTGCTGGGGATCGCCCCACTGAATATGCTCGGGCCGGATGCCCAGGTTGACGCTTTCGCCTTCGGCTTCTGGCGGCGTGGCAATGGGCAGCAGCAATGTTTTACCGTTATCCAGCATCACCAGGCTCTGCTGCTCGCCGCTGCGCTGGAGAATTGCCGGAATCAGGTTCATCCGCGGCGAGCCGATAAACTGCGCGACAAATTCATTGGCCGGACGATCGTAAAGCTCCAGCGGCGTGCCCACCTGCTCAATATGGCCTTTATTGAGCACCACAATCCGATCGGCCAGCGTCATCGCCTCTACCTGATCGTGGGTAACGTAAACAATGGTGGCGCCCAGCCGCTTGTGCAGGGCGGCGATCTCCATACGCATCTGTACTCGCAGCGAGGCATCCAGGTTAGAGAGCGGCTCATCAAACAGAAACAGCTTAGGCTCACGCACGATTGCCCGCCCAATAGCCACCCGCTGGCGCTGGCCGCCGGAGAGATCTTTCGGGCGGCGATCGAGCAGCGGCTCCAGCTGTAAAATTCGCGCGCTTTCGCGTACCCGGGCATCAATTTCCTGCGCTGAAAAACCGGACAGTTCCAGGGCAAAGGCCATATTTTTGTACACGCTCATATGGGGATAAAGCGCATAAGACTGGAACACCATGCCGATGCCGCGTTCGGCAGGAGTATCGTCATTCACGTAAACATCATTGATATACATGCTGCCGCTGCTGATCTCTTCCAGACCGGCAATCATGCGCAGCAACGTTGATTTGCCGCAGCCGGAAGGGCCGACAATCACCACGAACTCACCGCTGTTGATCGCTAAATCCAGCGACTTAATTACCTCCGCCGATTTGCCATAGCGCTTTTGCAATTTTTCCAGCGTTAACTGTGCCATTGTTCGCTTCCTGTTTTCGGATTCACCGGACAGGGCAGGGCCGCTTGCGGGCTGCGCCTGTCTGAAGAGAAGGGTTCGTTGCTGCCTATCCTTTTACCGCGCCGCTGGTAAGACCGCTGACGATGCGTCTCTGGAAGATCAATACCATGACGATGATCGGCAGCGTGACGATGACCGACGCCGCCATAATGCTGCCCCAGGGGAGCTCATACTGAGAGACGCCCTGAAACATCCCAATCGCCACCGGAACGGTGCGCTTTTCGCCGCTGATGATAAAGGTCAGCGCAAACATAAATTCGTTCCAGGCGCCGATAAAAGCCAGCAGACCGGTAGTGACCAGCGAAGGTCCCATAATGGGAGCAAATACGCGGCTGATAATTATCCAGGTACTGGCGCCGTCGACGATAGCGGCCTCTTCCAGCTCGACCGGAATCGACTTCATAAAGGTGGTCAGCACCCAGATAGTGAAGGGCAGGGAGAAGGTGGTGTAAGAGAGCACTAACGCGCCCAGCGAGTCATACAGACCGAGAAAACGCACCAGTTCAAACATCCCCGACAGCACGGCGACCTGCGGAAACATTGATACGCATAAAATGGTAAACAGCAGGTATTTACGCCCGCGAAAAGAGATGCGCGCCAGGGCAAAGGCGGCAGTAATCGACACCAGCAGACAGATGCCTACGGTGATGGTCGCCACCGCTACCGAGTTCAGCAGACTGCGGGCGATGCCGTTATCCACCAGCGCCGTAACATAGTTGCCCCAGTGAAAACCGCTGGGCAGATAATGGGTTTGAAACAGCTCCTGGCCTGCCCGCAACGAGGTCAGGATGGCGTAATAAAAAGGGAAAACGCAGATCGTGCAGGCAATAAGGGCGCTAAAGTAAATCAGCGATTTATGGGCCAGCTGGCGTTGTTGACGGCTCAGTTTCATTGTTTTTCCTCTTTATCGTTCAGGCGTGAGACATAGAGGAAGCAGGCGGCCACCCCGGCTACCAGCATAAAGACCAGCACGGAGGCGGCGGAGCCGCTCCCCATCTCCTGATAACTCATGATCTGATCGCGCGCATAGCTGGACATCGACTGCGTTGCTTCGCTGTTAGAGGTCAGGACATAGATCAGGTCGAAAACCCGCATCGCATCCATCATGCGAAAGATCAGTGCCACAATCATGGCGGGCATAATTAACGGCAGTGT
Source organism: Mixta hanseatica (assembly GCF_023517775.1). Taxonomy (NCBI): domain Bacteria; kingdom Pseudomonadati; phylum Pseudomonadota; class Gammaproteobacteria; order Enterobacterales; family Erwiniaceae; genus Mixta; species Mixta hanseatica. The sequence goes on from NZ_CP082904.1 coordinate 1,579,948, forward strand.
GATGCGCCTGAAGCGTTGCCAGGCGTTGGCGCCGTCCACGCGCGCCGCTTCATACAGGTCGCCTGGGATCAGTTGCAGCGCGGCCAGCAGCATCAGCGCCATAAAGGGGGTAGTTTTCCAGACGTCGGTAATCACCACTGCCCACATCGAAAGCGAAGGCTCAGCCAGCCAGGCCGGATGGCCATCAATAATGCCGAAGGTGTTCAGCAAATCGTTCACCACGCCGTACTGATCGTGGAACATCCAGCCCCACATTTTGGCGGTAACGATGGTGGGAATCGCCCAGGGCACCAGAATGGCGGTGCGCACCACTGCCTGACCACGAAACTTCTGATTCATCAACAGCGCCAGCAGCAGCCCCAGCACCAGTTCGCAGGATACCGATACCGCGCTAAACCAGAAGGTGTTCATCACCGCATGCCACCAGAGCGGATCGGCAAGAACGCCATAGCTGCCGTCGGCGGCATAAGAAAAGTAATTATCCAGGCCGACGAAGCTGTAATCCTGCGGGGCGTCCAGCCTGGCGTCGGTAAAGCTGAAAAATAGCGTGCGCAACAGCGGCCAGCCGGCGGCCAGCGCCAGCAGCGCTAATGCGGGAGCGATCAGCCACCAGGCGATACGGCTACGTCGTTTTTGATGGTTGAGCTTTTTGCGGACTTTTTTGCAGTCTGTCGAGGCGCCGGGGACGGCGGCATCGGGCGGGGTGAGCGTTTGCGTGTACCGTTTCATGAGACAACTCCAGGCGGTTAACCAGGCCGTGACACCGTGGCGATACGGACCAGCCCCGGGACGGGGGCCGGTCGGGCAATAAAAGGAAACTTAACGCCACCGTTTGCCTTTGATGCGATCCAGCCGCTGCTGTAAGGCGGCCACGGCTTTGGCGCCATCGGTACGACCGCGCAGCACGTCAAATGTGGCGTTATAGATGGCATTGGAAACCCGGGCGTATTGCCCTTTGGTCTGGGTGGCCGGACGCGGAACGGCATCCGCAAATATTTGCCTGAACTCCGCCAGATAAGGCGCGCGTTCCAGCACCTCCTTATCGTCATACAGCGCTACGCGGGTTGGCGCATAGCCCAACAGTTTTTGCGCCGTTTTCTGCGACTCGCTATCGCTGACCATTTTTAACAGCGCAATTGCCGCTTCGGGGTTTTTGGTCGCGGCATTGATTGACCACTGCCAACCGCCCAGCGTGCTCACTGATTTACCGCCTTCTCCTTTCGGTAGCGACATCACCCCGACTTTGCCCTTAAGCGCGCTGTCATCGCCCTGGCTTAATACATAGGCGTAAGGCCAGTTGCGCATAAAGAGCGCGTCGCCATTCTGGAAGACGGCGCGGGACTCTTCTTCTTTGTAACCCAGCACCCCCGGCGGCGCTATTTTGCCGATCCAGGCGGCGGCCATATCCAGCGCCCTGGCCGCCTGAGGATTATTAATCGTTACCTTGCCGTTGCTATCAATAAAAGAGCCGCCGTTGTGCGAATCGATCCACTCCAGCGCGTTACAGGTTAGCCCTTCATAAGATTTACCCTGAAATATCAGCCCCCAGAAATTAGCGTGGCCGGCATCGCGCTCCGCTTTTTGAATACGGGTGGCGATGCGCGTTAACTCTTCCCAGGTGGTGGGCGGCTTCTCACCATATTTTTCCAGTAGATCTTTGCGATAGTAGAGCGCGCCGGCATCAAGGTAGGAAGGAACCGCTTTAACCCGGCCGTTTACGGTGTCGTTCTGCCAGGCGCCGGGGAAGAAATCATTTTTCATCGCGGAAACATGATCGGTGAGATCGAGCGTGTGCTTATCCAGCAGGCCGATCCATACCGTATCTGACTGGAACAGATCGACAGCGTTTTCATCATGCGCGGCAAACAGCTGTTGCAGCAGCGCCAGCTTTTCATCGGAGGCAGGAGGGAGATCGATAAACTGTAACGTGTGGCCTGGATTCGCCGCCTCGAACCGGCTTTTAACATATTTACAGTATTCCTTCCCGCCCGGCGTGGAAGGGCACTCCATGCGCAAGGTATCCGCATGCGCCATAGTGAACGCGCTGGTCAACGCCGCGGCGATCATACTCAGTGTCAGTTTCTTCATTTTTCCTCGTCCTGTTCTGTCCAGAAAAGTATGCAGGAAAGGCTTTCGGCTGCGCCGAATGCACCGTTCCGGTGCCTGTAATAAACCGCTCCGGTATGGCAAGACGTTATCGAATCGTGACAGCTGACAGAAATCGTATTTCCTCGCTGTGATATAGAAAAAATCTATATCAACCACCTTAAGCGTGATCATGGATAAAATTCTGCGTCAGTTCATCGAAGTCGCTACTTTTAAAAATGTGAGTCATGCGGCAAACAAGCTCTGCCTGAGCCAGCCGACATTGACCCACAATATGAAAAAACTGGAAGAAAACATGGGAGTAACCCTGTTTGATCGCACCTCGACCGGGGTGAAGCTGACGGAATATGGCGAACTGTTGCTGGAGCAGGGACGCATGATGCAGCGTATCTATGATAATACCCTGGTTAAAATTGCCTTTATTAAGGAGCGACAGGAGCAAAGCCTGAGGGTGGGCACCGGACACGCCTGGTGGCACCTGTTTGTGAAGGACACCTTTAACGACCATCGCGAACGCTATCCCACCGCGAATATTCATGTCGATTTAGGCAATCATTTGTGGCTGATGGAGCTGCTGCTGAGTGGCGATATCGATCTGTTTATCGGCCATGAAATTCAGGGGCTGAATCCCAAGGCGGGCATCAGCTTTCTGCCCTTATTCAGTACCGCTAACAGCCTGTTTGTGCGTGCTGCTCATCCTCTGTTAAACCTGCCTGTCGAGCCGGAAAAATTAGTGGATTATCCCTGTGTGATGATAACCCCGGATGCGGTGCGCCATCAGCATATCGTTGATGATATGCAGCCGAAGAAGCGCGAACGTAATCAGTATCATTTAACGGAAAGGGTGATCTATTCTACTAATTGCATGCTGGCCGCTATCGATATTGTTAACAGCTCCGATGCCGTTATGCCTTATCCCGCCTGTGTAGCAGGCTATTTTAGCCGTTATGGTATTGTGCCTTTGCCGTTATCTCAGGAAAGCAGCAGGGCGATGGTGGGGATTTATTTGCGGCGGGAAAATGCGGATGCGCCGCATATCAAACAGGCGATGACGCTGATTTATCAGCATCTGCAGCAGCATGCTGATTTGTTGCAATAAACAGGGCCGGAATCGACCCTGTTTCATTGAGTTTTATCGGTCGGCGGCCAGCCTTTCCAGCCCGCCGGCGGCGATGATTTCCTGATAAAAGGTTTTCGCCTTGCCGGGGCCGATAACCAGCTGGTATTCCGTTTTGTGTGGCTTATCGACGCTGACCACGGCGTTGACGCCTTCCACTTCAGCCACGCTTTTTTTATCCAGCAGGTTATCATCGCGCAGCTGGACGCGCACCCGACTGGCGCAGTAGACCAGCTGTGTCAGATTATCGGCGCCGCCCAGCGCCTGCAGCAGCCGCTCCGCCCGTTGGTTCATTTCCATTTCTACCTCTTTAAACATGAGATTAATAAAAAAGTATACTGAGGCGCCGATAAGGAAATGAAATCGATTTTCGTCGCGTTGATATAGTTAAAATCTATACCCAACGGCGGCGTTTTCCGTGCCGTCAGGCCAGCTCGATATCGCCTGCGGGCTGACAGCTACAGGCCAGCACGTAGCCCGCCGCGATCTCTTCCTCCGTCAGGCCAACGGTACTGCTGGTTTGATAGTCGCCGCTGACCACACGCGTTTTACAGCAGCCGCAGACGCCGGCACGGCACACCGCTTCTACCGGCAGCTTATGCTGCTCCATCGCCGCCAGCAGCGACCAGCTGGCCGGGAAGGCAGCGCTTTTCAGCTGCTGTGACGCGCTGCTCAGATGATAGCGCACGCCGTTATCCTCCACCTCAACAGGCGCGGCGGCGGTAAACTGCTCGCGTAATACCTGAACCGCGCCCAATGCGCGCACGTCGCTTTCCGCCCGATCCATATAGGGCTGCGGACCGCACATCATCACCGTGCGCTGGGCGATATCCGGTACCTGTCGCGCCAGAATCTCTACGCTCAGGCGGCCCGCCAGCATCGGCGCTTCCGGCCGCTGTTCAGCGATAATCGTTAGTTTCAGCCACGGGCGCAGCGCTTGCAGTTCGGCGGCAAAAATTACATCACGCGGCGAGCGGACGCTGTAGATCAGATGCACATCGGTTTCCGGGCGGTGGCTGTGCAGCCAGCGTGCCATCGACATCACCGGCGTAATGCCGCAGCCGGCCGCCAGCAACAAATAGTGTGAAGCGGGGTGCTGTTCGCAGCTGAAGCTGCCCTGCGGATCGGATAGCCAGACATAGTCGCCGGGCTTCACCTGGCGGGTTAACCAGCCGGAGCCTTTGCCCTGTTCGATATAGCGAATCGTCAGGGTGATAAAGCGGCTTTGGCCCGGCGTGGAAGAGAGGGTATAAGCGCGCACCTCATCGCTGTTGCCAATGCGCACCAGGGCGAACTGACCGGCCTGCCAGCGGTAGAAATCATGATCGATCAGCGCCAGCGTCCAGACATCGGGCGTTTCCTGGGTAATATGGTGCACCTGCATACGCCAGGGGCAAAGGGTGGTGGTGTTCATGATTACTCCTGTGGCGGCAGAATAGCGGCAAGATCGTTTTCAACAGTGGTAACCGGAATCATGCCAAATTCTTTTTGCAGAATGGCAAGCAGGTTATCGGTCAGGAAGGCCGGAGCGGTGGGACCGGTGCGGATATTTTTCACCCCGAGCGACAGCAGTGTCAGCAGCACCACGATCGCTTTTTGTTCGAACCAGGAGAGGATCAACGACAGCGGCAGATCGTTAACGCCGCAGTTCAGTTTTTCCGCCAGCTTAACCGCCAGCACAATCGCAGCGTAGCTGTCATTGCATTGACCCACGTCCAGCAGGCGCGGCAGGCCTTCCAGCGTCCCAAAATCGAGTTTATTAAAGCGATACTTACCGCAGGCCAGCGTCAGGATCAGGCAGTCGTCCGGCACCGCCATCGCCAGATCGGTATAGTAGCTGCGTTTGTCACGGCTACCGTCACAGCCGCCGACCAGGAAGACATGACGCAATTTTTTCTGCGTGGCGAGTTCAATGATTGAGTCACAGGCATCCAGCAGTACGCGACGGCCAAAGCCGACGGTAATTTCATGCGGTATTTCGCTCCACGGGAAACCGGCCATGGTTTGCGCCTGAGCAATCACCGGCGAGAAATCATCGCCGTCGAGATGGTTAACGCCTGGCCAGCCGACAATGCTGCGCGTCCAAATGCGCTGCTGATAATCACCGGGGTTAGGATCGATAATGCAGTTAGACGTCATCACAATCGGGCCGGGGAAACGGGCGAATTCGCTTTGCTGGTTTTGCCAGCCGCTGCCGTAGTTGCCCACCAGATGAGGATATTTGTTCAGCTCCGGATAACCATGCGCAGGCAGCATTTCGCCATGAGTATAGACGTTAATGCCGCTACCGGCGGTTTGCTCCAGCAGCAGCTGCAGATCTTTGAGATCGTGACCGGAAATCAGGATCGCTTTGCCCGCGACGGGACGCACGTTAACCTTAACCGGCTGCGGATCGCCGTAGGTGGTGGTTTGCGCCTCATCCAGCATCGCCATAATCGAGAAATTCATTTTGCCGATATGCATCGCTTCCGCCAGCAGCGTCTCGATATCGTTCGGACGCGTGCCGAGCCACGCCATGATCTGATGATACTGGTGATAGATCTCGTTATCGTAATGGCCATGCACGTGCGCATGTTCCATATAGGCGGCGGCGCCTTTCAAACCATACAGACAGAGCAGACGCAGTCCGACCACATCTTCATGATCGTCGCCAGCATTCAGCGCAAAGGCGTGCGCCTGCTGCTGCAGAACGTCGGCTTCGCTGCCGTTCAGGGCCAGATCGATCAGTGGATGCTGCGGCGCGCCCAGGCCCAGCACTGCGCAGCGGATTTTTAAATTATCGCGATAGCGCTGCGCCTGCATGGCGTATTCGATAATACGCTCAGAGTCGAAGTTAACGTTAGTCAGGGTGGAGAAAAAGGCGCGCGGCGCAAAGCTGTCGATTTCATGATCGATAATACTGCCGCCGCGGGCATGTAAAGCCCATGCGGAGAGGCTTTGCAACACTGCAATCAGCAGATCCTGCAAATCGGACGTTTGCGCGGTTTTACCGCACATTCCCTGCGCCCAGGCGCAGCCGTTGCCTGCGGGTGTACGGATGGTTTGCTCACATTGCACACAAAACATACTGTTATCTCTTTATAAGGTGTATTTCAAATGCAACTTTAAAGAGAGGCGCCGCTGGCAGGCAAGCGCCGCCTGAAATAATCGAGGCTCGATTGATCTAAAGCAAAAAAGAAACCAGCGGGCGCGCCGCCAGCCTGTTAAGAAGAAAAGAGGGCAATCAGCACTGGTGCCGCCAGGCTCAAAGCAAAACCATGTACGATGGCGGCGGGGACGATTTCCACCCCGCCGGCACGCTGTAGCACGGGAAGCGTAAAATCCATAGAGGTGGCGCCGCACAGGCCCAGCGCGCCTGAACGCTGCTGGCGGATCATCAGCGGGATTAGCATGATGGCCACCAGCTCGCGCAGCAAATCGTTAAAGAATGCCGCGCTGCCGATAACCGGGCCGAAGCTTTCCGTCATTAAGATGCCGGAAAGCGAATACCAACCATAGCCGCTGGCCAGTGCCAGTCCGGTGGTTAAGGGCAGCCCCAGCACCAGGGCCGCCAGTATGCCGCCGACAAATGCGCTTACGCAGACTACTACCGCAACGATCATCCCACGTCGGTTCAGCACAATCTGACGCAGCGTCATACCGCTGCCGCGCAGCTGCAGGCCCACCAGGAACAACAGCAGGAACAGCGCATATTCGCTCGCCTGGGTAGCGTGATGTAAAAAAGTCCAGCCGGTCAGGCCCAGCAAGAAGCCCAGCACCACGACGCCCAGCAGCTTCAGCGATTCCAGCGCCATATGCAGACGAGAAGGCAGCGCCTCCTGCTGGTGATGATGGCGCCACGGGCGCCGCTTTTCCAGCAGGCGCAGCGCCAGCAGGTTACAGGCCAGAATAGCAATTACGCTGACGCTGGCGATATGTAGAATAGCCAGCAGGTTAGCCGCCAGATTATCCAGAAACGCCAGGCTGATGCCCATAAAGAAGAGGATGACATAGACCATCCAGCTCAGCAGGCGGTTGACCAGCCGTCGCAGAGCGGGGGATTTAAGCGGCAGCAAATAACCGATAACCAACGGCAAAAGAATGATCAGCAGTCCTGAATACATATCCCTGTAAAATCCATAAGTTAATTTAAAGAACCTCACGCTAACCAAAAAAGAGAAAAGCGTAAAGCCTGAGGTGCAACTTATTGTTAGCGCTTAGCGAACACCTCTTTTATCAGCAAAGAGTTTACGCCGCTATTTTTCCATAAGAGCGGTTTTTATCTGCGCTGCGCAAAATTGTATGGCTTGCGCTTAAAGGTGCATTTAAAATGCATCTTATAATTTCAGCAAAAGGTAAAAGCAATGTCTTTACGTAATCTCTCTTTAGGTGAGCTGGCTATCGCTATCCCCGGCGCAACCGAGCTGTTCCATCAATACAATCTCGATTTCTGCTGCGGAGGTAAACAGACGCTGGAAAAAATGGCGGCCAAACGCAATCTGGATATTGACCAGCTTGAAGCGGCGTTGCAGCGGTTAACACAGCAGGAAAGCGGGGAGCAGGACTGGCGTAACGCGCCGCTTCCTGCGCTGATTAGCCATATTATTGAACGCTATCATAACGTGCATCGTCAGCAGCTGCCCGACCTGATTATGATGGCCGAAAAGGTTGAGCGCGTGCATGGCGCAAAACCGGCCTGTCCGCGCGGGCTGGCCAATGTTCTGCAGGCGGTCTGGCAACATCTCAGCGATCATATGATGAAAGAAGAACGCGTGCTGTTTCCGATGATTGAGCAGGGAATGGGGGCACATGCCGGTAATCCAATCGCGGTAATGGAATTTGAACATAATGAAGCGGGCGAGCAGCTGGAAGTGATTAAGTCTTTGACTAATGATCTTACCCCGCCGGAAGGCGCCTGTACTACCTGGCGCGCCCTGTATAGCGGCACTGAACAGTTTATTAAAGACCTAATGCAGCACATCCATTTGGAAAATAACCTGCTGTTTCCGCGCGCGCTGCGCGGCGAGTAACAAACTAAAAAATCAGGCGCGACAGCGGGTTAATGCGGCGCGGCACAAATGGTTTAGCCAAAAATCGTACAGCCTTTATTCTTAGCCTGGCGCGACGATGAGAGCGCTAATCATCACGTCGCAATCATTAAGAATAACGCGCAAGGTTGAAAAACCGCAGGTCAGCCCCACCTGTTAAAGGTAACCAACATGTTTAATAAAAATGCCAGCATCCGTCGCTGGCATTTTTTAGTCGGGTTGTACAGAATGTGTTAACACGGGTTCAGGCGTGTATGCCTTCGGCCGCTTCCACCGGAACAATGAGGCTGGCATGATTGCCTTTCGGGCCTTGATGAACATCAAACTGCACCTGTTGTCCGGCCTTGAGCGTCCTGTATCCCTCCATTTGGATTGAGGAATAGTGGGCAAAGATATCATCGCCGCCGCCGATCGGGCAGATAAAACCGAATCCTTTGGCGTTGTTGAACCATTTAACTGTACCCTTCTCCATACTTCTGGTTCCCTCGCAAGACGTTTTTATACTGGGTAGGTGAGGTAGTGGAAGCCGTATAGAGTTGTTTAAAACTCCATCAGCTTGTGCTTGTAGAATGTAGAGAAACAAGGGTAAGCGTCAAGCCATCGGCCGGTTCAGGCATTGATAAAATCGCTAAACTTTGAGGTAGTTAACGCTATTGCCAAATTTGTGATAGCGGTCGCGCCTGTAGCCCAACGGATATTTTTCACCCGCGCGAAGCCGGATGGCGCGCGTGTTACACTGTTAATATGGCATGCGGCTTTCGTGCCAGTGCGCAACACAGAATCGACGGAACATTATGGGAAACACTAACGACTGGCTTAACTTTGAACATCTTGCAGAAGAGAAACTGCGCGAAGGTCTCAAGCCGCCTTCGATGTATAAAGTTATACTCAACAATGACGATTACACTCCTATGGAATTTGTTATTGACGTTCTGCAAAAGTTCTTTTCTTATGATATTGAGCGTGCAACGCAACTGATGCTCAAAGTGCATTATCAGGGCAAAGCGATTTGCGGCGTCTTTACTGCCGAAGTGGCGGAAACCAAAGTGGCGCTGGTGAATCGCTACGCGAAAGAACATGAGCATCCGTTGCTGTGTACGCTGGAAAAAGCCTGATCGGCATTGTGCTATTCCGGCATGAACCGTAGGGCGATAATTGGGGGAGGTGCCTAATGCTCAATCAAGAACTGGAACTCAGTTTAAACATGGCTTTCGCCAGAGCGCGTGAGCACCGTCATGAATTTATGACCGTCGAGCATCTGTTGCTGGCTTTGCTCAGCAACCCGTCGGCCAGAGAGGCACTGGAAGCCTGTACGGTGGATATAGTGGCTCTGCGGCAAGAGCTCGAAGCCTTCATCGAACAAACCACGCCGGTGCTGCCGGTAACGGAAGAAGAACGCGATACGCAACCGACGCTCAGCTTCCAGCGTGTGTTGCAGCGTGCGGTTTTCCACGTTCAGTCGTCCGGACGCAGCGAAGTGTCTGGCGCAAACGTGCTGGTGGCTATTTTTAGCGAGCAGGAGTCGCAGGCGGCTTATCTGCTGCGCAAGCATGAAGTTAGCCGACTTGATGTGGTGAACTTCATTTCTCACGGTACGCGTAAAGATGAACCGGGCCAGTCGCAGGGGCCGGAAAATCAAATTAATGAAGAGCAAGCAGGCGGGGAGGAACGTATGGAAAACTTCACCACCAATCTTAACCAGCTTGCTCGCGTTGGCGGGATCGATCCGCTGATCGGCCGCGACAAAGAGCTGGAGCGTACCGTTCAGGTGCTATGCCGTCGCCGTAAAAATAACCCGCTGCTGGTGGGGGAATCAGGCGTCGGTAAAACCGCTATCGCTGAAGGTCTCGCCTGGCGCATTGTGCAGGGCGACGTGCCGGAAATCATTAAAGACTGCACCATCTATTCACTGGATATTGGTTCGCTGCTGGCCGGCACCAAGTACCGTGGCGACTTTGAAAAGCGTTTCAAGGCGCTGTTAAAACAGCTGGAGCAGGATGAGAACAGTATTCTGTTTATTGATGAGATCCATACCATTATCGGCGCGGGCGCGGCTTCCGGCGGCCAGGTCGATGCGGCTAATCTGATCAAACCGTTGCTGTCGAGTGGGCGCATCCGCGTGATGGGGTCCACCACCTATCAGGAATTCAGCAATATCTTTGAAAAGGATCGTGCGCTGGCGCGCCGTTTCCAGAAAATCGATATTACTGAGCCGAGCGTCGATGAAACGGTACAGATCCTTAACGGACTGAAGCCGAAGTATGAAGCGCATCACGATGTACGCTACACCGCGAAGGCCGTACGCGCCGCGGTTGAGCTGGCGGTGAAATATATCAACGATCGTCATCTGCCTGATAAGGCGATTGACGTCATTGATGAAGCGGGCGCCCGTAGCCGGTTAATGCCGGTCAGCAAGCGCAAGAAAACCGTTAACGTGGCGGATATCGAGTCGGTAGTGGCGCGTATCGCCCGTATTCCGGAAAAAAGCGTTTCCGCTACCGATCGCGATACGCTGAAAAACCTCGGCGAACGCCTGAAAATGCTGGTATTCGGTCAGGATAATGCAATTGAAGCCTTAACCGAAGCAATCAAAATGAGCCGCGCCGGTCTGGGACATGAGCGTAAGCCGGTGGGATCTTTCCTGTTTGCCGGCCCGACCGGGGTAGGTAAAACCGAGGTGACGGTACAGCTGGCGAAGGCGCTGGGCATTGAGCTGCTGCGTTTTGATATGTCCGAGTATATGGAACGTCACACCGTAAGCCGGCTAATTGGTGCGCCTCCGGGCTACGTTGGTTTTGACCAGGGCGGTTTGCTGACCGATGCGGTGATCAAGCATCCGCATGCGGTTGTGCTGCTGGATGAGATCGAGAAAGCGCACCCGGATGTCTTTAACCTGCTGCTGCAGGTGATGGATAACGGCATGCTGACCGATAACAACGGCCGCAAGGCGGACTTCCGCAACGTGGTGCTGGTGATGACCACCAACGCCGGCGTGCGTGAAACCGAGCGTAAATCTATTGGTCTGATCCATCAGGATAACAGCACCGATGCGATGGAAGAGATCAAAAAGATCTTTACGCCGGAGTTCCGTAACCGCCTTGATAATATTATCTGGTTCGGTCATCTTTCCGCTGAGGTTATTCATCAGGTGGTGGATAAATTCATCGTGGAATTGCAGGCCCAGCTGGATGCGAAAGGCGTGTCACTGGAAGTCAGCGACGAAGCGCGTGAATGGCTGGCGGAAAAAGGGTATGACAAAGCGATGGGCGCACGTCCGATGGCGCGTACCGTGCAGGAAAACCTGAAAAAACCGTTAGCCAACGAACTGCTATTTGGTTCGCTGGTGGATGGCGGATCGGTGTCGGTCACGCTGGATAAAGAGAAAAACCAGCTTGCCTATCATTTCGTCAGCGCCGAGAAGCGCAAAACGGAAGGTACGGTACACTAAGCAGCCCGTCAGAAAAGCACAAGGCCGGAGAAATCCGGCCTTTTTTTATCTGGGCATCGTTAACAGCCAGGTACGCCTTATGGCAGTACAAAAGCAAAAGGCCAGATAATCTGGCCTTTATTATTAGTCAGGCGTTAATCTTCTCATTAACGCACAACCTTATTAACGACTACGGAAGACAATGCGGCCTTTGCTCAGGTCGTACGGGGTCAGCTCAACAGTGACTTTGTCGCCCGTCAGGATGCGGATGTAGTTTTTGCGCATTTTACCGGAGATATGAGCGGTAACCACGTGTCCGTTTTCTAATTCCACGCGGAACATGGTGTTAGGTAACGTATCAAGTACGGTACCCTGCATTTCAATATTGTCTTCTTTGGCCATCGAATCCTCTGGGTGGACTTCCAAGTTTTGAATCGGCAAGATAATGCCGAATTCCACGAATTATGTAAAGAATTGTTGGTTATTATACCAACGCCCGCATGCACCTGTAGCGCAGCATACAGGCATAACTTTCGTCGTCTGATGACAGTGACGTTAGCGAGGGGGAATAGCGGCTAAGAATCTGTTAACCGGCCACAGCCAGAAACAGTTCTGAAGATGCGTGGTGATTCCCAGCCTGGTAATTCCGATGCGCTTACGCAATAGACGGACGACATACCAAACTTTCCTATTATACCACTATTCCTCACCGTTGCGTGTAAAACATCGGCTCGGGGGAAAAAAGCGTATCGGTCACCCAGCAAGTTTCGCTCACCGAGGCGGTAGCCAGGCGGCTTAGCGCCAGTAAATAATCGACACGGGCAATTTCTTTGGCGCCGAGCGATGCGGTATGCGGGTTAAGCACCTGACAGTCAATCAGCTGCCCGCCATGTCGGGCAAAGTGTTGGCAGAACACCAGCAGCGCGGTTTTCGACGCGTTTTCGCTGCGGCTGAACATCGACTCGCCGCAAAAAATCTGCCCCAGCGCCAGACCATACATTCCCCCGACCAGCTCCTGATCGCGCCAGACTTCGATCGAATGCGCATGACCCAGATCGTACAGTCGCCACCAGGCGCGCTTAACCTCCGGGGTGATCCAGGTGCCTTCGTCACGATCGCTGGCGCAGCCTTCGATCACCTCAGCAAAAGCGCGATTCATGGTCACGCGATAGGGCGAGCGGCGGTGAAACCGCTTCATGCTGCGGCTGCAATGAAAGCCATCGGGCAGGAGGACCGCACGCGGATCGGGCGACCACCACAAAATAGGATCCCCCGGCGAAAACCAGGGGAAAATGCCGCGATAATAGGCATTTAGCAGACGTGCAGGGCTCAGGTCGCCGCCCATCGCCAGCAGACCATTAGGTTCACGCAGCGCCATTTCCGGCGGCGGAAAGTTAAGCGATTCGCGTGACAGCTGAATCAGTCGCATCTTTCGAAAGCCCCGCAGTCTCAGAAGCTATGACTATAGCGTAAACCGCTGCTGAAAATGCCAGTAGCGTCCGCCTTTTGTGATTAATTCCGCATGCGTTCCCTGCTCGATAATTTCTCCCTGATCCATCACGTAGATCCGATCGACCTTATCCAGCCCCTGCAGACGATGCGTCACCATGATCACCGTTTTGTCGGCGGTAACCCGCGCCAGCAGGGCGAGAATATGCTGTTCCGTCTCCGCATCCAGACCTTCGGTCGGTTCATCAAGCAGCATGATTGGTCCATTGTGCAGCAGCGCCCGGGCAATTGCCAGACGGCGTAATTCACCGCCGGAAAGCTGACGGCCGCCTTCACCCAGCCAGGCGTTAAGCCCTTCGCCCGCCAGCAATTTCTCCAGTCCCACCTGCGCCAACATCACGCTCAGGGCTTCATCGCTGCTGCCCGGCGCGGCCAGCAATAAATTATCGCGCAGCGTCTGGTTAAACAGATGCACCCGCTGACTGACTACGCTAATCGTCGCGCGCAAAGCAGGTTCACTCCACTGGCGCAGCGGCATGCCCTGCAGCCAGATCTCGCCATGCTGCGTATCCCATGCGCGCGTCAGCAGCTGTAGCAATGTGCTTTTGCCGCAGCCGGTCGGGCCGAGCAGCGCAACGGTTTCGCCGACGTTAACCGTGAGCGTCAGGCGCTGCAGGGCAGGGGAAACCGCGTCCGGATAAGAAAAGGTGACCGCTTTTAACGCCAGCGTCCCGGGAGCAGGAATATCAGCGCGTTGCCCGGCTGGAAACTGCACGGCAGGCGTTTGTTCGATAATCTCACTGACGCGTTCAGCGGAGGCGAAAACCTGTCCAAGATGCTGGAACGCGGTACCCACCGGCGCTAACGCTTCGAATGCCGCCAGGCTGCAAAAAACCAGCAGGGCGATGAGCGCGCCGGGCTGCGGCCAGTCGCCTACGCCGCCGGCGCTAAGCCAAAGCAGCAGGGTAACCGTCGCACCGCTAATCAGCAGCAGCAGAGCCTGCGACAGGCCCGTCAGGCTTGCCTGCCTGCGCTGCGCCTGCTGCCAGCGCTGCTCTACCGTATCCAGTTGTGAACGCCACTCTTCAACGCTGCCATACAGCGAAAGCTCAGCCTGCGCCTGTAGCCAGTGGGTCAGCTGCAGGCGGTAGCGCGCCCGCTCGACGGTAATAATTTCGCCGGATGGTCGCCCGGCGCGATAAAACAGCGGCGGAAGCAGCAGCAGCGTCAGCAGCATACTGGCGCCCAGCGTCAGCGCCAACGACACATCCAGCCAGCACAATCCCAGAGTGACCACTACGATCGCCACCAGCGCGCCGCAGAGCGGCGAAATAACCCGTAAATAGAGATGATCGAGCGTATCGACATCGGCAACAAAACGGTTCAGTAAATCGCCCTGACGCAGATGGCTAAGCCCGGCGGGCGCGAGCGGCAGCAGGCGGCTAAAGGTAAATACGCGCAGATGTTGCAGTACGCGAAACGTCCCGTCATGACTGACCAGGCGTTCAAAATAGCGGGCGACAGTGCGAATAATCGCCGCGCCGCGCACGCCCGCCGCAGGCAGCATATAGTTAAAGCTGTAAAGCCCGGCGCTGCCTGCCAACGAGGAGGCCGCCAGAAACCAGCCAGAGAGCGTTAGCAGTCCCGTGCTGGCCAGCAGCGTAACAATAGCCAGTATCACGCCGATAAGCAGACGCCAGCTATGACGGCGATAGAGACGCAGAAAAGGTCGTAGTTTGGCCATCAGGCGATATCTCCCTGACGATGGGTCAGCAGGGTGGCGAACGGCCCCGGCTGACAGGTAAGCTGTTGCCAGCTGCCGCGTTGAATAATCTGGCCTGCGCGCATCACCCAGATTTCATCCCACTGCCCCAGCTCATTCAACTGGTGCGTTACCAACAACGTGGTTTGTTGCTGCGATGCGGCCAGCAGCGCCCGCATCACATGCTGTTCACTGCGTGCATCCAGGCTGGCGCCTGGTTCATCCAGCAGGAGCAGCTGACAGGGTTTTAGCAACGCCCGCGCCACGGCAATGCGCTGTGCCTGGCCCACCGACAAGCCCATAGCCCAATCGCCCGTTTCGCTATCCAGCCCCTGCGGCAGTTGGGAAATAAACTCATCGACGCCGGCTAATGCGAGAACGTCCTGTAAACGCGCCGCAGAAACCTGCTGGCCATTAAGAATATTTTCGCGCACCGAGCGCGCCGGCAGATGCGGATTTTGCCCTACCCAGGCAACCTGCTGATGCCAGCCGCGACGTTGTAGATCGCGCAGCTCATGACCGTTGATTCGTAACGAGCCCTGATAGGGCAAAAAGCCCAGCAGCACATTGATGAGCGAACTTTTTCCTGCGCCGCTTTGGCCCACTAACGCTACCCGCTGGCCTGGCGATAAAGTAAAATCGAGCGGCCCCGCGAGCAGGACGCCGTTCGGCGCCATAATTTTTAATTCGCTGGCCTCAATCTGCAACGGCAGATCGGGTGAGGGCGCCGGTTTATCTTCTGCCGCCGCCGGTTGCGGCGAGGAGAGGAAAGTCTCCAGCGCATCGGCCGCGCCTATCGCCTGGGCTTTGGCATGATAAAAGGCGCCGAGATCGCGCAGCGGCTGAAAGAATTCCGGCGCCAGAATTAACGCCAGGAAGCCAGCGAAAAGCGTCACCTGGGTGCCATAATGACCAAAATTGAGCTCGCCCAGATAGGAGAAGCCGAAATAGACGGCAACAATGGCGATAGAGATTGACGCGAAAAATTCCAGCACCGCCGACGACAGAAAGGCTAGCCTGAGCACTTCCATGGTGCGCTGGCGAAAATCCTCCGAGGCGGCAGCGATCGACCGCGCTTCCGCCGCGCCGCGATGAAACAGCCGCAGCGTATCCAGGCCGCGCAGCCGATCGAGAAAGTCGCCGCTCAGCCGCGCCAGCGCCAGAAAATTACGCCGGTTGGCATCGGCGGCGCCCATGCCCACCAGCGCCATAAACAGCGGGATAAGCGGGGCCGTGGCCAACAGAATCAAGCCGGCGGCCCAGTTTACCGGAAATACTACCAACAGAATCAGGCCGGGGATCAGCACGGATAAGGTCATCTGCGGCAGATAGCGAGCATAATAGTCCTGCATCTCTTCGATCTGCTCCAGCAGCAGGCTTGCCCAGTTGCCGACGGGCTTTTCCTGAATCCAGGCGGGGCCAAGCTGCTGTAAACGGTCAAGCACCTGTTTGCGCAGGGTGCGCCGTATCTGTTCTCCCGCCCGATAGCCCGCCTGTTCGCGCAGCCAGCTGAGCAGGGCGCGCGCCATAAAACAGAGCAGCAGCAGGCCCATTGACGAGAGCCACCGATCGCGCGGCTGCTGCTCGCTGATCAGCTGGTGCATCAGGGTAGCCAACAGCCATGCCTGCGCAATAATCAACAGGGCGCTGATCACGCCCAGCAGCGTCGAAAGGGTGGTCCAGGGGCGGGCGTACAGGCGTTGCTGACGCAGCCAGCGTGTGAGTTGGTGTTGACGTTTCTTTTCCATCCGGGGCCGTTTCACAAGAAAAACAGGCTGGCCGATATCGCCAGGGGATCTGCCAGTAGAGGCGCAGGCAATGTAGCATGGCAGAAAGAAAAAAGGCGACAGTTGAACTGTCGCCTCAGAAAAATAAGATCAGTTAATTAACAAGTTACTTATCGTTTTTAACCAGGCCGTCTAAATAGCGTTCCGCATCCAACGCGGCCATACAGCCGGTACCGGCGGAAGTGATCGCCTGACGATAGGTATGATCCATTACGTCGCCGGCGGCAAACACGCCCGGGATGCTGGTTTGGGTGGCGTTACCCTGCAAACCTGACTGCACTTTGATGTAGCCATTTTCCAGTTCCAGCTGACCGGCGAAAATAGCGGTGTTCGGGCTGTGGCCGATAGCGATAAACAGACCCGCTACGTCCAGCTCTTCCGTCAGCTCGCTGTTCTGCGTGCCGCGCAGACGTACGCCGGTCACGCCCATCTGGTCGCCCAGCACCTCATCCAGCTCGCGTTCGGTATGCAGCACAATATTGCCGCTGCTGACTTTTTCCATCAGACGATTGATCAGGATTTTCTCGGCGCGGAAGGTATCGCGACGGTGAATCAAGTGAACTTCAGAAGCGATATTCGACAGGTAAAGCGCCTCTTCAACGGCCGTATTGCCGCCGCCGACCACGGCAACTTTCTGCTTACGATAAAAGAAACCGTCACAGGTTGCGCAGGCGGAAACGCCTTTACCTTTGAACGCCTCTTCAGAAGGCAGGCCCAGGTAGCGAGCGGAAGCGCCGGTCGCGATGATCAAGGCGTCGGCAGTATATTCGCCGCTATCGCCCACCAGACGGAACGGACGGTTTTGCAAATCGACCGTATGGATATGATCGAAAATGATCTCGGTATTAAATTTCACCGCATGTTCATGCATGCGTTCCATTAGCAGCGGACCAGTTAGATCGTTAGGATCGCCAGGCCAGTTCTCAACGTCGGTAGTGGTAGTTAGCTGGCCGCCTTTTTCCAGGCCGGTAATCATTACCGGATTCAGGTTAGCGCGTGCAGCGTAGACGGCTGCGGTATAGCCCGCCGGACCAGAGCCCAGAATAAGCAATTTACTGTGTTTGGCCGTGCCCATGAGATCCTCATTAGTTAACTGGCAACATGGAGCAAGATTGTAGGGAATTTAACGCCGCAAAAAAAGCGTTCTGCGCTTTTGTTAGCAATTGATGCAACAGGTTTTACCGATAGCGCGGGAGCAGGCGGAACAAGGGCGCTGAAAAACGCCCGTAGAAAATAAATTGCAGGCAAAACGCGCAAAATAACCGGTGAAAAATGGCGATGCCCGCTAAGGGCTGGCATGTTCTCCTGATTTTCAATGTTTTGCTTTGACAATCGCCTGCGCTTTTGCGAAAACATTGTGGGAAGCAGAGAATATTTGGGCTATGTAAACAGAGTTTCGTACCAGCTTTTGCGTACAACGCCGAATAAACTCAGTCTGTCATTCGTAATGACGCATGGTGTGGACAGACAGCATGCGTCATGCGGATGGGCGCTGCAATAGCAACAGGCTCTATGTCTTCACTGACGAAAGACCCTGCACAGTGATTTTGTTCAGGGTATGGCAGGTAAAGGGAAGGAATGAAGAGAGACAATAATAATGGTAGACAATAAAAAACGCCCCGGAAAAGACCTCGACAGAATCGACAGAAATATCCTGAATGAGCTGCAGAAGGATGGTCGTATTTCTAACGTGGAGCTTTCAAAACGCGTTGGCTTATCGCCCACGCCGTGCCTTGAACGCGTACGCCGCCTGGAACGTCAGGGCTTTATTCTTGGCTATACCGCGTTGCTCAATCCTCACTATCTTGATGCGTCGCTGCTGGTCTTCGTTGAGATTACTCTGAATCGCGGTGCGCCTGATGTGTTTGAACAATTTAACGCCGCTGTGCAAAAACTTGAGGAAACTCAAGAGTGTCACCTCGTTTCCGGTGATTTTGACTACCTGCTGAAAACGCGTGTGCCTGACATGTCCGCCTACCGTAAACTGCTGGGCGAAACCTTGCTGCGCCTGCCAGGCGTTAACGATACGCGCACTTATGTGGTGATGGAAGAAGTCAAACAGAGTAACCGGTTGGTTATTAAGACGCGATAACACAGGACAGGTGCAAAACCTGGTGGTATTCGATACACTCCTGTGAATTCATACAGGCACAGCGTCGGTTAGCCCGGCGCTGTTTCCTTCATAGTTTACAGGTACCTGGAGAGTTCTCTTGAGCCAGGAATATACAGAAGATAAAGAAGTGTCCCTTAAGCCGCTTAGTAGTGGTCGCCGTCTGCTCGAAGCGTTGCTGATCCTTGTCGCGCTATTCGCTGTCTATTTGATGGTGGCGCTGGTTAGTTTTAATCCTTCCGATCCCAGTTGGTCTCAGACCGCCTGGCATGAACCCATCCATAATCTGGGCGGCAATGTCGGCGCCTGGCTGGCCGATACGTTACTGTTTATTTTTGGCGTGATGGCGTACGCCATTCCGCCAGTGATCCTCGGCCTGTGCTGGATAACCTTCCGCCAGCGCGATCGCCAGGATTACATTGACTATTTCGCCGTCGGCCTGCGGCTGATCGGCGTGCTGGCGCTGGTGGTGACCACTTGTGGCCTCGCCGCGCTGAACGCTGATGATATCTGGTATTTCGCCTCTGGCGGCGTTATCGGCAGCCTGGTCAGTAACGCGATGGCGCCCTGGCTGAGCGGTGCTGGCGGGACGCTGGCTTTGCTGTGTCTGTGGGCGGCGGGATTAACCCTGTATACCGGTTGGTCCTGGCTGACCATCGCCGAGAAAATCGGCGCGGTGGTAATGGGCGTGCTGACCTTTGCCAGCAACCGCTCGCGCGCTGACGAAGCCTGGTACGAAGAGGATGACGAACATCCGGCGCCCACCATTAAACGGGCGGTTCAGCTGGATGATGAGGACGATGATATTCTGCTGGCGCCGCCGCGTAAGCTACAGACCGTTGAAGATGACGTAGAAAAGGCGGAAGTCGATCCTCTGTTGGCTAAAACGCCAGTTGTCGCCAGCGCCGCGGCCGCTCAGCCTACCGCTGCCTCGGCGCCTGTGCAACCTCAGGCGGCCGCTCAGTCGTTAGCCGCGCCTGCCGCCGCGCCGCAGGCAACTGGCGCGCCGAAGCCAACAGAGCAGCGGAACAATGCGCCGACAGGCGATAGCACAGCCGCGCTGGCCGCTTCTCCTGCCGCCGCCCAAACCGAGAGCGCCACACCGCCGCTTTACCGCTTTGAAATGCCGCCGCAATCCAGTGTTGCTTTCACACCGGCAGAAGAGGATGACGGCCCGCAAATGGGTAACTGGCAAGAGGCGACAACCTCCTCGTCAGCGCCGGGCGCTGCCGCAGCCGTCACTGCCGCCGCAACCGCTGCGCAAACCGGCGGCGCTCCCTTTATGCCGGCCAGCGTGCCTGAAGAGATTAATCCGCAGATTAAACAGGGCATCGGGCCTGAACTGCCGCGTCCGAAACCGGTTAAGTTGCCTACGCGCCGTGAACTCGCGTCCTGGGGCATTAAGCTGCCGTCTCAACGCCTGGCGGAAGAGAAAGCTAAGCAGGAAGCACAGCAGCAGGCTGCGCCTCAGCCTGATGATGAACAGTCCACTGTCGAAGACGAAAATCAGTTACGCGATGCTTTTATGGCGCAGCAGCAGGCGCGCTATGGCGCTGATTATGCCGTTGAAGAAGATGAACATGCCCAACAGCAGGAGCAGGCGGCACTGGCGCAACAGTTCGCGCAGCAGCAGCAGCAGCGCTACGCGCATGTTGAAGCGGCGGCACCGGACGCATCGCAAGCTACGCCCGCGGAACAGCGCTATCAGCCGGATGAAGCGGTGACGCCTGCGGCGCCTGACGTTCATCAGCAGGCTACTCAGGTTCAGCAGCGTTATGTTCAGCCCACGCAGCCCGATGTCACCTGGCAGCATCAGCCGCAGCCGAGCACGGCGCCAGTGGCTGAGGTTCATCCGCAGGAGGCCGTCACGCCGCCGCGTGATGTTCCAGCCTTTACCCTCGATCCTGCTGCCGCCTTTGATTTCTCGCCGATGGAAGATCTGATCGATGAGGGCCCCAGCGAGCCGCTGTTTACCATTGCCGCTACGCCTGAGCCGGACATGCCGGTAACGGAACCGCAGTGGCAGCAGCCGACGCCAGAGCCGCGCTATGCCGCTCAGCCGACGGATGTCCCAGCGCCGCAGATGCTGCAGCCTGTCGAGCCGGTTCAACGCGCCGCCGAGCCGCCTGCGACTCAATGGCAAAACAGCGCATCGTCCGCCTTTACGCCGGCGGCGGCCGAAGCCGCGCCACAGCCTGAAAGCAACGAATCACTGGCGGATAGCCTGATTCATCCGTTCCTGATGCGACATGAACAGCCAACCTATAAACCGACAACGCCGTTGCCGACGCTCGATCTGCTGACCTCGCCGCCTGCGGAAGAGGAGCCGGTTGATATGTTTGCGCTGGAGCAGACTGCCCGTCTGGTTGAGGCGCGTCTGGCGGATTATCGGGTTAAAGCGGAAGTCGTCGGCATTTCGCCTGGCCCGGTTATTACCCGTTTCGAGCTGGATTTAGCCCCGGGCGTAAAGGCCGCGCGTATCTCTAATTTGTCACGCGATCTGGCCCGTTCGCTTTCCGCGGTGGCAGTGCGCGTGGTTGAGGTGATCCCTGGTAAACCTTATGTCGGCCTTGAGCTGCCGAATAAGCATCGCCAGACCGTTTACCTGCGTGAGGTGCTCGACTGCGCCAGCTTCCGTGATAATCCGTCGCCGCTTTCGGTGGTGCTGGGGAAAGATATCGCGGGTCAGCCGGTGGTGGCCGATCTGGCCAAAATGCCT
The DNA here is from genome assembly GCF_023517775.1 of Mixta hanseatica. Classification (NCBI taxonomy): domain Bacteria; kingdom Pseudomonadati; phylum Pseudomonadota; class Gammaproteobacteria; order Enterobacterales; family Erwiniaceae; genus Mixta; species Mixta hanseatica. The sequence continues at coordinate 1,601,452 of NZ_CP082904.1, forward strand.
CACCTGCTGGTTGCGGGTACTACCGGTTCCGGTAAATCGGTCGGCGTGAACGCGATGATCATCAGCATGCTGTATAAAGCGACGCCGGAGCAGGTGCGCTTTATTATGATCGATCCGAAAATGTTGGAGCTCTCCGTTTATGAAGGGATTCCACATCTGCTGACGGAAGTGGTCACCGACATGAAAGATGCGGCGAACGCGCTGCGCTGGAGCGTTGGCGAGATGGAGCGCCGTTATAAATTAATGTCGGCGCTCGGCGTACGTAATCTGGCGGGCTACAACGAGAAAATCGAACAGGCGGAAGCGATGGGACGTCCTATCCCGGATCCATTCTGGAAGCCGGGCGACAGTATGGATACGCTGCCCCCGACTCTGGAGAAACTGCCGTATATCGTAGTTATGGTCGATGAGTTTGCCGATCTGATGATGGCGGTAGGCAAAAAAGTGGAAGAGCTGATCGCTCGTTTGGCCCAGAAGGCGCGTGCGGCAGGGATCCACCTGGTGCTGGCGACGCAGCGTCCGTCGGTTGATGTGATTACCGGCCTGATTAAGGCTAACATTCCGACACGTATCGCCTTTACCGTATCCAGCAAAATCGACTCCCGTACTATTCTTGATCAGGGTGGCGCTGAATCGCTGTTGGGCATGGGCGATATGCTCTATATGCCGCCCAACTCTTCGATTCCGGTGCGTGTGCACGGGGCCTTTGTGCGCGATCAGGAAGTGCATGCGGTCGTGCAGGACTGGAAAGCGCGTGGTCGACCGCAGTATATTGAAAGCATTACCGCGGGCGAAGAAGGTGACGGCGGCGGTCTGGGTCTGGATGGCGGCGACGAAGAGCTGGATCCGCTGTTCGATCAGGCAGTGGCGTTTGTTGTGGAAAAACGTCGCGCCTCTATCTCCGGCGTTCAGCGTCAGTTCCGTATCGGCTATAACCGCGCGGCGCGTATTATTGAGCAGATGGAAGTGCAGGCTATCGTCTCTCCGCCTGGGCATAATGGTAACCGTGAGGTTCTGGCACCGCCGCCGCACGAAATGTAATAAAATGGGGTTTGCGCTGTCAAAGGTTAGACGGGCCGGAATTTTACCGGCCCGTTGTTTATTTAAGCATCAGAAGCGGTGAGCCGCGTCGCTTTCAGTATTTTCTCCTGTCAGGAAGCGAATTGTCAGTCTAATTTGTAATAAGGCCGCCTGATGCGGAATATAACGACTTAAAAAGGAATCGGTAGTCATGAAAAAATTAGTACTTGCTTGCGGTTTACTTTCAGCGTTGACCTCCGCCAGCGCGCTGGCCGATGCTTCCAGTGAATTACAGCAGCGTCTGGACAAAGTCAGCAGCTTCCACGCCAGCTTTAACCAGAAGGTTACCGACAGCAGCGGATCGAATGTGCAGGAAGGCGAAGGGGAGCTGTGGGTAAAACGTCCCAACCTGTTTAACTGGCATATGACCGCGCCGGATGAGAGCGTTATTATTTCAGACGGTAAAACCCTGTGGTTTTACAATCCTTTTGTTGAACAGGTCAGTGCCACCTGGCTGAACAGCGCCACCAGCAATACGCCTTTTATGCTGATTGCCCGTAATCAGCGCAGCGACTGGCAGCAGTACAATGTGAAACAGCAGGGCGATAATTTTGAACTGACGCCGAAAACCGATGCCGGCAACCTGAAACAGTTTATGATTAACGTTTCCGGTAATGGCACCATCAATCAGTTCAGCGCCATCGAGCAGGATGGCCAGCGCAGCAGCTACGTGTTGAAAAGCCAGAACAACGGACCGGTTAGCGCGGATAAATTCACCTTTACGCCTCCGAAAGGGGTGACGGTAGACGATCAACGTCAGTGAGGTTGAGTTGAGTAATCTCTCCCTTGATTTTTCTTCCGAACAGTTCCAACCGTTGGCCGCGCGTATGCGGCCAACCACGCTGGAACAGTATATCGGACAGCAACATCTGCTGGCCCCCGATAAGCCGTTAACGCGCGCTATCGAAGCGGGCCACCTTCATTCAATGATTCTGTGGGGGCCGCCCGGCACCGGTAAAACCACGCTCGCCGAGCTGATTGGCCGTTACGGCAATGCGGACGTTGAGCGCATCTCGGCCGTGACCTCCGGCATTAAAGAGATCCGCGAGGCGATCGAACGCGCGCGACAGAACCGCCAGGCAGGCCGCCGCACCATTCTGTTTGTTGACGAGGTGCATCGCTTCAATAAAAGTCAACAGGATGCGTTTTTACCCCATATTGAAGATGGCACCATTACCTTTATTGGCGCGACGACGGAAAACCCCTCTTTTGAACTCAACTCCGCGCTGTTATCGCGCGCGCGCGTCTACCTGCTGAAATCCCTGACCGTCGAAGATATCGAAACGGTATTGCAGCAGGCGCTAACCGATAAAGAACGCGGACTGGGCAAGGAAAATATCGTCCTGCCTGAATCCACCCGGCGGATGATTGCCGAGCTGGTTAACGGCGATGCGCGCCGGGCGCTGAATACGCTGGAAATGATGGCCGATATGGCTGAAAGCGATGCGCAGGGTAAGCGGGAATTAACGCCTCAGCTGTTAAATGCGGTTTCCGGCGAACGTGCGGCGCGCTTTGATAATAAAGGCGATCGCTATTACGATTTGATTTCCGCGCTGCATAAATCGGTGCGCGGTTCTGCGCCCGACGCGGCGCTTTACTGGTATGCCCGCATCATTACTGCCGGTGGCGATCCGCTGTATGTCGCGCGTCGTCTACTGGCCATCGCTTCAGAAGATGTTGGCAATGCCGATCCGCGCGCCATGCAGGTTGCGATCGCCGCATGGGATTGCTTTACCCGCGTCGGCCCGGCGGAGGGCGAACGCGCCATCGCTCAGGCGATTGTTTATCTGGCCTGCGCGCCGAAAAGCAACGCGGTCTATACCGCCTTTAAAGCGGCGATGCGCGATGCGCGTGAAAAACCTGACTTCGACGTACCGGAGCATCTGCGTAACGCGCCGACTAAATTAATGAAAGAGATGGGGCTGGGCAAGGCGTATCGCTATGCGCACGACGAGCCGAATGCCTACGCCGCCGGCGAAGACTATTTCCCCGCCGAAATGGCGCAAACGCGTTACTATCAGCCCACCAGCCGCGGGCTGGAAGGGAAAATTGGCGAAAAGCTCGCCTGGCTTGCGGAACAGGATCAAAATAGCCCGACAAAACGCTACCGCTAGTCCAGACGTTGCGGTAAGGTTAGCGCTCAGCCAGGTGGGCCCTGAAGGAACGCTTTGGTTCAAAACCTTTTTTTAATCACAGTAAGCACAGGATAAGCATGCTCGATCCCAATCTGCTGCGTAACGAGCCAGACGCAGTCGCAGAAAAACTGGCACGCCGAGGATTTAAACTGGATGTGGAAACGCTGCTCTCCCTTGAAGAGCGCCGTAAAGTGCTGCAGGTAGAAACAGAAAACCTGCAGGCTGAGCGTAATGCGCGTTCCAAATCCATCGGGCAGGCTAAAGCGCGCGGGGAAGATATTGAGCCGCTGCGTCAGGAAGTCAACGCGCTGGGCGAGCGTCTGGATGCGGCTAAAGCCGAGCTGGATGTGTTGCAGCAGCAGATCCGTGATTTTTCACTGGCGTTGCCTAACCTGCCTGCAGATGAAGTGCCGCTGGGCAAAGATGAAACGGAAAATCAGGAAATCCTGCGCTGGGGCGAACCGCGTCAGTATGATTTTCCGGTGCGCGATCACGTTGACCTCGGCGAGATGGCAAAAGGGCTGGATTTCGCCGCTGCCGTTAAGCTGACCGGCTCGCGCTTTGTGGTCATGCAGGGCCAAATCGCCCGCCTGCATCGCGCCCTGGGCCAGTTTATGCTCGATCTGCATACGCAGCAGCATGGCTATACCGAAACCTACGTGCCTTACCTGGTTAACCACGCCACGCTGTTTGGCACCGGCCAACTGCCTAAGTTCGGCGAAGACCTGTTCCATACCCGTCCGTTGGAAGAAGAGTCAGACAGCAGCAACTATGCACTGATCCCAACCGCGGAAGTGCCGCTGACTAACCTGGTGCGTGACGAGATCGTTGAGGAAGAATCGCTGCCGATTAAACTCACCGCTCATACGCCTTGCTTCCGTGCTGAAGCCGGTTCCTACGGCCGTGATACGCGTGGCCTGATCCGTATGCACCAGTTCGATAAAGTGGAGATGGTGCAGATTGTTCGTCCGGAAGATTCCATGCAGGCGCTGGAAGAGCTGGTCGGCCATGCGGAGAAAGTCCTACAGCTGCTGAACCTGCCGTACCGTAAAGTGCTGCTGTGCACCGGTGATATGGGCGCCAGCGCGGCGAAAACTTACGATCTGGAAGTCTGGCTGCCGGCGCAGAATACCTACCGTGAGATCTCTTCCTGCTCTAATATGTGGGATTTCCAGGCTCGCCGTATGCAGGCGCGCTGCCGCAGTAAAAATGATAAGAAACCGCGTCTGGTGCATACGCTGAATGGCTCCGGCCTGGCGGTAGGCCGTACGCTGGTTGCGGTACTGGAAAACTATCAGCGGGCTGATGGCCGTATTGAAGTGCCAGAAGTGCTGCGCCCTTATATGGGCGGCCTAACCCTTATCGGTTAATTAGCGCCATAAACGATCAGGCCCGCCGTCATTCCCGGCGGGCTTTTTTTATTAAAATAAATATATCGTTATTAACCGGATTTTTATTTCTACCTGCTTGAATTTAAAATTAAAAATCTTTGGGCTGTATAAGTTTTATGCGTCAAAAATCTTCCCAGGATAAAAATTTTAAATCGGAGCGGGACAAATTGTGCGTCGGGCAAATTCGGCTGATTGACTTTAAAAACAAGAGTGGCAATATTCGCGCACTTTCTCTTTCTTCCCTGTGATTTAACCCATGTTCACCTGGTCTCGTCCCGTTGTGCTGTTGCTCTGCGGCCTGCTGCTGCTGACAGTATCTATTGCCGTGCTTAATACTCTGGTTCCTTTGTGGTTGACCCACGATAATCTGCCAACCTGGCAGGTCGGCGTAGTGAGTTCATCCTATTACACCGGTAACCTTATCGGGACATTACTGGCGGGCTGGCTAATCAAGCATTATGGCTTTAATCGCAGCTACTATTTTGCTTCGCTGGTTTTTGCTGTCGCAACGATAGCGCTGGGCCTGAATGAGGGCTTCTGGAGCTGGTCGCTGTGGCGTCTGCTGGCGGGTATCGGTTGCGCCTGGATTTGGGTGGTGGTGGAAAGCGCATTGCTTTGTAGCGGCACGTTGCGCAATCGTGGCCAGCTGCTGGCTGCCTATATGATTGTTTACTATTTGGGCATGGTTGCCGGTCAGCTGCTGGTGAGCAAAGTCTCTACCGAGCTGCTGAATGTTTTGCCATGGATTACCGCGGTGATTGCCGCTGGTGTGCTGCCGATTATCTTTATGAAGATTAGCGCTGCGGCGTCTGAGGATGAAGAGGCGCCGAGCCGTATGTGGCCGATGCTGCGTCGTCGTAGTTCACGGCTTGGCATCAACGGCTGCATTATTTCGGGCATTGTATTAGGTTCCCTGTATGGCCTGATGCCGCTCTATCTTTCTCATCAGGGTATCAGTGACGCTAACGTCGGTTACTGGATGGCGTTGCTGGTAAGCGCAGGCATTGTCGGACAGTGGCCGGTAGGCCGCATGGCCGATCGCTATGGTCGTCTGCTGGTGCTGCGGGTGCAGGTGTTTATTGTCATCCTTGGCTCGATTGCCATGCTCAGCAATATGGCGATGGTCCCGGCGCTGTTTATCCTGGGCGCCGCCGGCTTTACCCTTTATCCGGTAGCGATGTCATGGGCATGTGAAACGGTTAAGCATCATGAGCTGGTGGCGATGAATCAGGCTTTACTGCTGAGCTACACCATCGGCAGCCTGGCAGGGCCGAGTATGACGGCGATGCTTATGCAGAACTACTCCGATCGCTTACTGTTCGTGATGATTGCCGCTGTAGCATTCATCTATTTAGTGATGCTGCTGCGTAAAGCGGACCATCACATTACGCCAGTGGCGCAGGCCTGAGTCGAATGAAAAAGGGCGACATGATGTCGCCCTTTTTTTATTGGTTACAGGTTAATACATGACCTTATGACCGTAACCTTCCAGAATATGTTTTATACGTTCCATGGTTTCCGCTTTTGGCGGCTTGACGCCGTCCAGCTTATATTCCTCACCCATGGCGATCCATTTATGCTTGCCCAGTTCATGATAGGGCAGTAGTTCAATCTTCTCGACGTTTTGCATATCACGGGTAAATTCGCCCAGGCGATGCGCTGAGTCATCATCATCGGTATAGCCCGGTACGATAACGTAACGGATCCAGGTGCGAATGCCTTTTTTAGCAATATAACGGGCAAAATCCAGCGTGCGATGATTAGAGACACCCACCAGGATTTGGTGAACATCATCATTGATCTGTTTCAAATCGAGCATCACCAGATCGGTGACGTCCAGCAGCTCGTCGATAACCGGATCGTATCGACGTACAAAGCCGTTGGTATCAAGGCAGGTATGAATGCCTTCCGCTTTACAGGCGCGGAACCAGTCACGGACAAAGGCAGCCTGCAGTATCGCTTCGCCGCCAGAAGCCGTAACGCCGCCCCCGGATGCGTTAATAAAATGACGATATGAAAGAACATCTCGCATCAGTTCTTCCACTGTAACCTCTTTGCCTCCATGCGTATCCCAGGTATCGCGGTTATGGCAATAGAGGCAGCGCATCAGGCAGCCCTGAAAAAAGGTAATAAAGCGGATGCCCGGCCCATCAACGGTGCCACAGGATTCGAATGAGTGAATACGACCGACGGATGTTGACATTGCGATGAGTTCTCCAAAGTGAACCTGCCTGGCAGGTGACGCAGTCTTTAGGGGCTGCTGCGTTAAGTTGAGTCTGCTTTGCCAGATGACCTCAGTATAGATCTCTGGCAAACCAGGCTGCTGGTAAAAAGGCTCCCGCAGGAGCCTTTTATCAGACCAAGGAAGGATTACAGCGACTGGGTGAAAGTACGTGTAATGACATCCTGCTGCTGCTCTTTTGTCAGCGAGTTAAAACGTACCGCATAACCGGAAACGCGAATGGTCAGCTGCGGATATTTTTCCGGATGATCCATCGCATCCATCAGCATTTCACGGTTCATGACGTTTACGTTCAGATGCTGACCGCCCTCAATCGCCGCTTCATGATGGAAGTAACCATCCATCAGGCCCGCCAGGTTAGTTTTACGCACATCGTCATCTTTACCCAGCGCGTTTGGTACGATAGAGAAGGTATAAGAGATACCATCTTTAGCATAAGCAAACGGCAGTTTAGCGACAGAGGTCAGCGAAGCAACGGCACCTTTCTGGTCACGACCATGCATTGGGTTAGCGCCTGGTCCGAAAGGTGCGCCAGCACGACGACCATCTGGGGTGTTACCTGTTTTCTTACCGTATACCACGTTGGAGGTAATGGTCAGCACAGACTGAGTCGGTACGGCGTTGCGGTAGGTATTCAGTTTCTGAATTTTCTTCATGAAACGTTCAACCAGGTCGCAGGCCAGATCGTCAACGCGCGGATCATTATTACCAAACTGCGGATATTCACCTTCGATTTCAAAGTCTGTCGCCAGACCATCTTCATCGCGAATCGCTTTCACTTTGGCGTATTTGATGGCGGAAAGTGAGTCTGCCGCTACGGACAGGCCGGCAATACCACAGGCCATGGTGCGGTAGACATCACGGTCATGCAGCGCCATCAGCGCAGCTTCATAGCTATATTTATCATGCATATAGTGAATGATATTCAGCGCGGTCACATACTGTTTCGCCAGCCAGTCCATAAAGTGGTCAAGGCGAGCCATAACGGTATCGAAATCCAGCACTTCATCCATAATCGGCGCTTCTTTCGGGCCGACCTGCATTTTCATTTTCTCATCAACGCCGCCATTGATTGCATACAGCAGCGTTTTGGCGAGGTTGGCGCGCGCACCGAAGAACTGCATCTGTTTACCGACAATCATCGGGCTGACGCAGCAGGCGATAGCGTAGTCGTCGTTGTCAAAGTCAGGACGCATCAAATCGTCGTTTTCATACTGGACGGATGATGTATCAATAGAGACTTTGGCTGCATACTTTTTAAAGTTAATCGGCAGCTGTTCTGACCACAGGATGGTCATGTTCGGCTCCGGAGACGGCCCCATGGTGTACAGGGTATTCAGGAAGCGGAAAGTGGTTTTAGTGACCAGCGTACGACCATCTACGCCCATACCGGCCAGCGATTCAGTCGCCCAAATCGGGTCACCGGAGAACAGTTCATCATATTCCGGGGTACGCAGGAAGCGAACCATACGCAGTTTCATCACCAGATGGTCAATCAGCTCTTGCGCTTCCAGCTCGCTCAGTTTACCTGCCTGCATGTCGCGTTCGATATAGACATCAAGGAAGGTAGAAACTCGGCCAAAGGACATCGCTGCGCCGTTTTGTGATTTCACTGCGGCCAGGTAGCCGAAATAGGTCCACTGTACTGCTTCACGTGCATTGGTCGCCGGACGAGAGATATCGCAACCATAAGATGCCGCCATCTCTTTCAGCTGACCCAGCGCGCGATGCTGATCGGCAATCTCTTCACGCAGGCGGATCGTTGCTTCAAGGTTAACGCCATTGATCAGATCGTCCTGCAGTGAGGTGAACTGAGCAAATTTATCCTGCATCAGATAATCGATACCGTACAGTGCGACGCGACGGTAGTCGCCGATAATACGGCCGCGACCGTAAGCATCCGGCAGCCCGGTCAGCACGCCTGATTTACGGCAGCGCAAGATTTCAGGGGTATAAACATCGAATACGCCCTGGTTATGCGTTTTACGGTATTCGGTGAAGATTTTTTTCAGCTGTGGGTCCAGCTCGCGGTTATACGCTTTGCAGGAGCCTTCCACCATTTTGATCCCGCCAAAGGGAATAATGGCGCGTTTCAGCGGCGCGTCAGTTTGCAAACCGACAATTTTTTCCAGGCCTTGATCGATATAGCCTGCACCATGTGAAGTAATGGTTGCTGCAACGCTGGTATCGAAATCAACCGGCGCATGGGTGCGGTTTTCAATTTTGATGCCTTCCAGCACTTTATTCCACAGCTGGATGGTGGCATCAGTCGCACCGGCCAGGAAGGATTCGTCTCCTTCATATGGCGTATAGTTTTTCTGAATGAAATCGCGAACGTTAACTGATTTCTGCCATTCGCCGGCGGTAAAACCTTCCCAGGCGGCAGCCAGTTTCTCATTGAGCTCGGTCATAATATACCTACCTTCTGATAAAAGTTCTTTTTTGGAGCCAACAGGAAAATATCTGTCGGCTCGAATTCGTCGTGCAGTTGCTGCTAATGTGCGGTGTTGCCGCGCAGATAAATAAACCAGTAGGTCAACCCTACCAATAGCCCGCCACCGATAATGTTGCCAATAGTGACTGGAATCAGGTTATCTATGATGAAATGGCTCAGCGTCAGGTTGGGAAACTGAGCGGCGGTTGCGCCTGTCGCCTGCCAAAATTCCGGTGAGGCGAAATCATGAATAACGATAGCCATAGGAATCATGAACATATTAGCGATGCTGTGCTCAAAGCCGCAGGCAACGAACATCGCAACCGGCAGGGCCATGGCCAGCATCTTGTCGGTCAGGCTGCGACCTGAGTAGCTCATCCAGATGGCCAGGCAAACCATTAAATTCGCCAGCGTGCCGAGGCAAACAGCCTCAATAAAGGTGTGATGCATTTTATGATCGGCGGTTTGTAAAACATTTAATCCCCACGCGCCGTTAGCCACCTGATGTTCGCCGGAAAGCCAAATAAGAGCGACAAAAAACAGCGCGCCAAACAGGTTGCCGATGTAAACGTTGATCCAATTGCGCGCCAGCTGACCCCAGCTAATACGCCCGCTGGCTTTCGCCACAACAATTAAAACGGTTGAGGTAAACAGGTCTGCGCCACATACCACGACCAGCATCAGGCCAAGGGAAAAGCAGAGACCGCCGATCAGTTTTGCCAAACCATAAGGAATATCAGCCGTTCCGGTGGTGGCGGTAATATAAAAAACGAACGCAATAGAGATAAATACGCCAGCGTTAATGGCCAGAAAAAAGGTTATTAACGGATGTTTATTTGCTTTATAAACGCCAGCTTCTTCTGCGGCTTTCGCCATTGCCTGTGGCAATAATAAATTGAAAGGGTTGTCAGCATTCACACTAACGTACTCCCATAAAAAATCGTCGTAGAGATACTAACAAAGGAGTATTTAGCGGAAATTGATATAGATCATATTTGCCTAGCGCCTGAAGAGACGAAGCGGGAATTAATAGAGGGGTATTAGGCTTAACCTTTTGATTTTAATATATAAAATTTATTTTAAATTATACATTTAAAATTGAAGAAGGCATTTAATGCACAAAAGGTTATTATTGCAAAATAAGAGAATTAGGCTTAAATGTTATTGCTGGAGAATATAGAGTAACTCGATATTAACATCGGATTAACTAAAAAAGCCAGCTGGGTTTAGCAGCTGGCCAGAATTTACAGGGATAACGTTATTTATTTCCAGTTATTCCGCTTGGCCTGTTGTAATTTCTCATAGGCAGCAAGCAGAGCCTGATGCGCAGGGAACGCCTTGAGATCCAGATCAACCGGCTGTAGGCCATAAAAAGGCGCTTCGCCATTAATCGCGGACGAGGCGGCCTCAACGGCCTCTGCGCCATACATACGAACAAACGCGTGATAATACTGGGTCGGATCGCGTTCTTCTTCCTGCGAAAGCAGCAGCAGCGTTTGCAGGCAGCGATAGTAGTTAGCGCGTTCAGCCGTAAATACCGAACCATTAAACTCCATGGTCCATTCGGTCCAGATCAGAGCCTGATCGAGATCGCCGCCAGCCAGAGCCAGCATCGCTTTCAGCTCGCCGATACGCAGGGTGTACCAGCCGTTATCTTTGCCTGTCGCCAAGCCAAGCAGCTCGCGAACGCGAGTAAAATCATCGTGGCCTTCTTCATCTAACTGCTCGATTAGCGCCAGATAATCCGCTTTATCCCATTGGCTGTCAGGCAGCGCCAGCAGGGTTTCACGCAGGCCTGCGCCCATATTATTATTCGCCAGCAGCAGATCTTCCGCCGGATAAATGTCCGACATGCCCGGAACAATAATACGGCAGGCGTAAACGTCCAGATGTTCATAATCTGCAATATAAACGTCTTTATCTTCCGCTTTGAAAATGGCCATCAGCGTGGCGAATTCTTCTTCGGTCGTGCCGTCAAAGCGCCAGTCGACAAACGGATAATCGGCTTCTTCTTTAAACAGGTCCCATGAAATCGAGCCGCTGGAATCGATGAAATGTGTTTCCAGGTTGGCATGTTCCGCGACTTCTTCATCATCAAAGGTTGGCGGCGTAAAGACATCCAGATCTTTCAGGCTGCGACCCTGCAGCAGCTCCGTTACGGTACGCTCCAGCGCCACGCCAAAATCGGGATGAGCGCCGAAAGAGGCAAAGCAGGTACCGTTAGTCGGGTTAAATAAAACCACGCAGATTACCGGATATTTGCCGCCTAACGAGGCATCATAAGCAAAAATCGGGAAGCCTTCAGCTTCAAGGCTGTTAATGGCTTCTACCACGCCCGGGTAGCGATCCAGTACCGCCTGCGGGATAGCGGGCAGACTGATCGCTTCGGCGATAATGCGGTTTTTTACATAGCGTTCAAATACTTCAGACAGGCCCTGTACGCGCGCTTCATTACGCGTGTTACCGGCAGACATGCCGTTTGAAACATACAGGTTGCCGATGATATTCATCGGGATATATACCGTCTGCTCGTCAGATTGGCGGGTGAAAGGCAGGGCGCAAATTCCGCGCTCGGCATTCCCTGACTGCAGATCGATAAGATCGCTGGCGCTCAGCTCATTTTCCGGATCGTAAAACTGGCGCAGGCGCGGATCCAGAATGCCTGCTGGCAGGCTGTCATCTTCGGGCAACGGGAACCATTTTTCATTAGGATAATGAACAAATTCGCCGTTAGCGATGGTTTCGCCTAACCAGAAGTCAGCGAAAAAATAGTTCGTTGACAGACGTTCGAAATACTCACCCAACGCGGAGGCCAGCGCGGCTTTCTTACTGGCGCCTTTACCATTCGTAAAGCAAAGCGGGCAATCGCGATCACGAATATGCACCGACCAGACGTGAGGCACGGGATTCAGCCAGGAGGCCTCTTCAATGTTGAAGCCAAAGTCCTGCAGCTTCTGTTGGAAGCGAGTAATGGAATCTTCCAGCGCGGCGTCTTTGCCTGGGATAAAGGTTTGAGTCATGTAGCCTACTATATGTTGGTTGAGCGTAAAGCGCGCAATGATACGTATTTTCTGGCGCTGACGCTATTGGCGGACGGTGATTTCATTCCCGACAGGATGGCAAAATTATTATTTTCTTTCTGGCTTTATCATTCCGTTAAGCGTGGAGCCTCACAAAATATCGTGCCGCTTTGCTTTCGCCATACAAGCTGTTGCGGCAGGGCGCGGGAAAATGGGATCGCGCCCGGATAAATGTTTGCAGCATGCCGGTGGCAGTGATAAAACCGATAGCCTATTCATAATCAACAGATCTGACAGTGGTGACGGGAAATGACGCAGATTTATAATTTTAGCTCCGGCCCAGCAATGTTGCCGGTAGAAGTGCTTCGTCGTGCAGAACAAGAGCTTTGCAACTGGAATGGGCTGGGCACCTCGGTAATGGAAATCAGCCATCGCAGCAAAGAGTTTATTCAGGTTGCGGAAGAAGCAGAAAAAGATTTACGCGATCTGCTGAAAATCCCCGAGAACTATAAAGTTTTATTCTGTCAGGGCGGCGCGCGCGCGCAGTTTGCCGCGGTGCCGATGAATCTGTTGGGCGCGGCGAAAACCGCCGACTATATCGACGGCGGCTACTGGGCGCATAGCGCTATCCAGGAAGCGCAAAAATACTGTACGCCGAACGTGATTGATGCCAAAACCCAGGTGAATGGCAAACGCGCTTTGCTGCCGATGCGCGAATGGACGTTAAGCGACGATGCCGCCTATGTCCATTTTTGCCCGAATGAAACTATCGACGGCCTCGCCATTGATGAACAGCCTGATTTTGGCGATAGGGTTGTCGTGGCCGACCTCTCTTCCACTATTCTTTCCCGTCCGCTGGATATCAGCCGCTACGGTGTCATTTACGCCGGCGCGCAGAAAAATATCGGCCCGGCCGGCCTGACGCTGGTTATCGTACGTGACGATCTGTTGGGTAAGGCGCAGCAGGCGCTGCCAACCGTGCTGAATTATAAGGCGCTGGCGGAAAATGATTCTATGTACAATACCCCGCCGACGTTTGCCTGGTACCTTTCCGGCCTGGTATTTAAATGGTTGAAAGAGCGCGGCGGCATCAGCGAAATGGATAAAACCAATCAGGCCAAGGCGGATTTACTGTATGGCGTTATCGACCGCAGCGATTTTTATCGCAATGACGTTGCCGTCAGCAACCGCTCACGCATGAATGTGCCTTTCCAGCTGGCCGATGCCGCGCTGGATAAACTTTTCCTTGAAGAATCTTTCGCTGCCGGGCTGCATGCATTGAAAGGGCACCGTGTTGTCGGCGGTATGCGCGCCTCCATTTATAACGCGATGCCGTTGGAAGGGGTAAAAACCCTCACCGAATTTATGATGGATTTCGAACGTCGGCACGGCTGATCCGCGGTTTAATCATTTTAGAAACCTCGCCAGGCGCGAGGTTTTATTGTACTGGCTTTACGGAGAGAAGTTTTCACATGCAGGAATCCCTGACACTACAACCCATAGCACGCGTTGACGGCACGGTAAATTTGCCTGGCTCAAAAAGCGTCTCGAACCGCGCTTTACTGCTGGCTGCGCTGGCGCAGGGGACGACACGGCTGACTAACCTCTTAGACAGTGACGACGTTAAACATATGCTGAATGCCCTTGCCGCATTAGGCGTCAGCTATAAGCTGTCAGCGGATCGTACCGTTTGTGAAGTTAACGGCATCGGGGGGCCGTTGAAAGCAGCACAGCCGCTGGAGCTGTTTCTTGGCAATGCGGGAACCGCGATGCGCCCTCTGGCTGCCGCGCTCTGTCTGGCCAGTAATGACATTATTCTGACCGGCGAGCCGCGCATGAAAGAGCGCCCCATCGGGCATCTGGTTGATGCGCTGCGTCAGGGGGGGGCGCGCATTGATTATCTGGAGCAGCTCGATTATCCCCCGTTACGCATTCATGGCGGTTTTAACGGCGGAGAGGTGAGCGTAGACGGCAGCGTGTCAAGCCAGTTCTTAACGGCTCTGTTAATGGCGGCGCCGCTGGCCGCGCAGGATACCGAGATCGTGATTAAAGGCGATCTGGTCTCGAAACCCTATATCGATATTACGCTGCACCTGATGAAGACTTTTGGCGTAACGGTAGAAAATAACCACTACCAACGCTTTTCAATCCGTGGGCAGCAGCGCTATGTTTCGCCTGGTCACTATCTGGTGGAGGGCGATGCCTCTTCCGCCTCTTACTTTCTTGCCGCCGCAGCGATAAAGGGCGGCACGGTGCGCGTGACCGGCGTAGGACGCAATAGCGTCCAGGGCGATATCCGTTTTGCCGACGTACTGGAAAAAATGGGTGCTAAAATCGAGTGGGGCGATGATTATATCGCCTGTACGCGCGATAAATTACGCGCTGTCGATCTGGATATGAATCATATTCCTGATGCGGCGATGACCATTGCCACCGCGGCATTATTTGCGGAAGGCACCACAGTTTTACGCAACATTTATAACTGGCGCGTAAAAGAAACCGATCGGCTGTCAGCGATGGCGACAGAGTTGCGTAAAGTCGGCGCCGAAGTGGAAGAGGGGCATGACTTTATTCGTATCACGCCGCCGCAACGCCTGAGTGCAGCGAGTATCGGTACCTATAACGATCACCGAATGGCGATGTGTTTCTCGCTGGTGGCGCTCTCGGATACTGCCGTTACCATTCTTGATCCAAAATGTACCGCTAAAACGTTCCCGGACTACTTTGAACGTCTGGCGTCAATCAGCACTTTAGCCTGAAAAACTGCCGTTGCTACCGGTTTACGGCGTGACGGCTAACGCATTTCGTCATTTTATCTGTTAGCGGAAGTTCTTAAAAAGAAGAATATTTGGCAGCTGTCTATGCTTAAAGATAACGTTCTGAATGATTGCAGCGTATAATATGCCGCGACTTGTGAATGAGTGCAGGTAGCCATAGAACGACCAGCAGCGACAGGAGAATAAAATGACGGCAACAGCCCCGGTAATTACCATTGATGGTCCAAGCGGCGCGGGCAAAGGCACGCTCTGCAAGGCGATGGCTGAGGCGCTGCAGTGGCATCTGCTTGACTCTGGTGCTATTTATCGCGTATTAGCGCTGGCAGCCCTTCATCATCAGGTAGATATCGAATCAGAAGAGGCGCTGGTGCCTATCGCCGCGCATTTGGATGTGCGCTTTATTTCCACCGAAGGTGAAATGGCGGTCATTCTTGAAGGCGAAGACGTAACGGGTGAAATCCGTACGCAGGAAGTCAGCAACACGGCATCAAAAGTGGCGGCTTTCCCACGCGTGCGTGAAGCTTTACTGCGTCGTCAGCGCGCGTTTCGCGATGCGCCTGGCCTGATTGCGGACGGTCGCGATATGGGCACGGTGGTTTTTCCCGATGCGCCAGTGAAGATTTTTCTCGACGCCAGCTCTGAAGAGCGTGCGCACCGCCGTATGCTACAGTTGCAGGAGAAGGGCTTTAGTGTTAACTTTGAACGCCTTTTAGCCGAGATAAAGGAGCGCGACGAGCGCGACCGTAACCGAGCTATTGCGCCGCTGGTGCCCGCGCAAGATGCGCTAGTGCTGGATTCAACCAGCATGAGTATTGAGCAAGTGATTGAAACTGCGCTCAATTATGCCCGTGACAAACTGGCTTTATCGTAAGCTGGCGGCAGAACAGATGTAATAACCTGGTGATAAGGAACGTCATCAGGCATGTTAAACAACCCCATCCGGCAGGAAGTCAGGTGGACGTTAAATTTACCTATCTAAAGATTAAATATGACTGAATCTTTTGCTCAACTGTTTGAAGAATCCCTGAAAGAAATCGAAACCCGCCCGGGTTCCATCGTTCGCGGTGTTGTTGTTGCTATCGACAAAGATATCGTACTGGTTGACGCCGGTCTGAAATCTGAGTCCGCCATTCCGGCTGAGCAGTTCAAGAACGCCCAGGGCGAGATTGAAATCCAGGTTGGTGACGAAGTTGACGTTGCTCTGGATGCAGTAGAAGACGGCTTCGGTGAAACCCTGCTGTCTCGTGAGAAAGCGAAGCGTCACGAAGCATGGCTGATGCTGGAAAAAGCTTACGAAGAAGCTGCAACTGTCACTGGCGTGATCAACGGCAAAGTCAAGGGCGGCTTCACTGTTGAGCTGAACGGTATTCGTGCGTTCCTGCCGGGTTCCCTGGTTGACGTGCGTCCGGTGCGCGATACGCTGCACCTGGAAGGTAAAGAGCTTGAGTTCAAAGTAATCAAGCTGGACCAGAAGCGCAACAACGTTGTTGTTTCTCGTCGTGCCGTTATCGAATCTGAAAACAGCGCAGAACGCGACCAGCTGCTGGAAAACCTGCAGGAAGGCATGGAAGTCAAAGGTATCGTTAAGAACCTCACTGACTACGGCGCCTTCGTTGACCTGGGCGGCGTTGATGGCCTGCTGCACATCACCGACATGGCATGGAAACGCGTTAAGCATCCGAGCGAAATCGTTAACGTTGGCGACGAAATCACCGTTAAGGTGCTGAAGTTCGATCGCGAGCGTACCCGTGTATCTCTGGGCCTGAAACAGCTGGGCGAAGATCCGTGGGTAGCTATCGCTAAACGTTATCCGGAAGGTACTAAACTGACCGGTCGCGTAACCAACCTGACTGACTACGGCTGCTTCGTTGAAATCGAAGAAGGCGTTGAAGGCCTGGTGCACGTGTCTGAAATGGATTGGACCAACAAAAACATCCATCCGTCCAAAGTTGTTAACGTGGGCGACGTGGTAGAAGTGATGGTTCTGGATATCGACGAAGAACGTCGTCGTATCTCTCTGGGCCTGAAACAGTGCAAATCCAACCCGTGGCAGCAGTTTGCGGAAACCCATAACAAGGGTGACCGTGTTGAAGGTAAAATCAAGTCAATCACTGACTTCGGTATCTTCATCGGCCTGGAAGGCGGCATCGACGGTCTGGTTCACCTGTCTGACATCTCCTGGAACGCGACTGGCGAAGAAGCGGTTCGCGAGTACAAGAAAGGTGACGAAATCGCCGCTGTGGTTCTGCAGGTTGACGCAGAGCGCGAGCGTATCTCCCTGGGCGTTAAGCAGCTGGCAGAAGACCCGTTCAACAACTACATCTCTCTGAACAAGAAAGGTGCCATTGTTACTGGTAAAGTGACTGCAGTTGACGCTAAAGGTGCTACAGTTGAATTAGCAGACGGCGTTGAAGGCTACCTGCGCGCTTCTGAAGCTTCACGCGACCGTATCGAAGACGCAACTCAGGTGCTGAACGTTGGCGACGAAGTTGAAGCTAAATTCACCGGCGTTGATCGTAAAAACCGCGTTGTAAGCCTGTCTGTACGTGCTAAAGACGAAGCTGACGAAAAAGATGCTATCGCTACTGTTAACAACAAACAGGAAGAAAGCAACTTCTCTAACGCTATGGCTGAAGCATTTAAAGCCGCTAAAGGCGAGTAATCGTCTTCGGGTTCCGGGTTGCCTGTTGGCGCCCGGCACCTGTAGCAAGCTGTCAGACCATTCCCACAGGGATTAACCGGAGGACTAATGACCAAGTCAGAACTTATTGAAAGACTTGCGGCCCAGCAAACTCATATCCCGGCGAAAGCCGTAGAGGATGCGGTAAAAGAGATGCTTGAGCATATGGCCACGACGTTGGCTCAAGGTGAACGCATCGAAATCCGGGGGTTTGGCAGTTTCTCTTTGCATTACCGTGCGCCGCGCGTCGGCCGCAACCCTAAAACGGGTGATAAGGTGGAACTGGAAGGTAAATACGTTCCCCACTTTAAACCGGGTAAAGAGTTGCGCGACCGGGCGAATATTTACGGCTAAGGCAAAATGACGATAGATAAAAAACGACACCTGATGGTGTCGTTTTTTTTGCGTTAAATTCAGCTAATGCGAATTTGCTCGCAGCAGGCCGCCTTCCTCTGTAAACCGTAAAATCTTATTGCGCCCTCGCTTCCGCTAATGCCTGCAGCCCTCTGCGTTTAACTGGTCAATTCGGCATACTCCCTGGTTTCTCAGGATGAAACTATGCCATATCCTCTCCATGTGCTGGCCTTACTGGTCACGTTGGCGACGCTGCCGTTACTCTTTTTAGCGCAGCTGCCAGAGGTTAACCATCTGAACGGTATGCTTATCGTCGCACTGGTCTTGCTCATGCTGCCGCAGCGACTATTGCGCTCTATGGGGATCGTCGGAATGTTAATGGTCTGGGCATTACTGGCCGCACAGCAGTTCATCGAGCCGATCGTCAAGTTATCCGCAGGTATTATCAACGCGCGTACTGAAATCACCCATGTGCTGCATGAGAAAGGGCGGCTGACCGTAAAAATAGTTGAGCATGACCATCAGCGGCTTTTTCCGCCGGTGTATGCCAGCGTCACGCCAGAGAAGTTTGAAGAGACGTGGTGCGCCGGCCAACGCTGGGAGATGGCGCTACGTCTGCGTCCGGTGCATGGCCGCCTGAACGAAGGCGGTTTTGACGCCCAGCGTTTTGCTCTGGCAAATGTCACCCCACTCCAGGGCAGGCTGCTTAGCGCCAGAGTGCTCGATAGTCGCTGCTCCTGGCGCCAGCGCCTGATGACGTATGCTCAACGGCAATACCAACATTTACCCTGGCAGGGCGTAATGGACGCCTTGCTTTTTGGCGATCGACAGGGAATGAGCGCGGAAACAAAAGACCTGCTGAGGGATACCGGCATTGCACATTTAATGGCGATATCCGGTATGCATATTGGCCTCGCCGCCTGGCTGGGATGGTTAGTCGCCAGACTAGTACAGTTTTTGCTGCCGGCATGGCGTATCCGCTATCCGTTACCGTTATTGTTTAGCCTGAGTGTAGCCGCCGTCTACTGTTGGCTGTCAGGCAGTAATCCGCCAGTGTTAAGGGCGATAACTGCACTCACGCTATGGGCGCTGGTGCGTTTTCAGGGGATTAACTGCAGCAGCTGGCAGATTTGGCTGATTTGTGTTGGCGCGATCCTGTTTATTGATCCGATGGCAGTGCTGTCGGATAGCTTTTGGCTTTCGATAGTAGCGGTAGCCATTTTATTGATTTGGTTTCAGTGGTTTCCTTTGCCGGCTCGTTGGCGCTACCGTAAACGCTGGATGCTTTTCCAGCTAACGCATTTGCAACTGGGGATGCTGCTGTTGCTTGCGCCTGTGCAAATTTTTATTTTTCATGGTCTGAGCCTGACTTCGTTGCCCGCGAATCTGTTAGCGATACCAATCGTCTCTTTTATTACGGTACCGGCACTGCTGTTTGCCTTGCTGATGCCTGTCGGCTGGCTGGCCTCACCGCTCTGGTGGGTAGCCGATCGCTCTCTGGCGCTGACCTTCCATCTGTTATCCCTCCTGCCGCAGGGATGGCTATGGCTGGGAAAAGAGGCGCTAATCGTCAGTCTTATCGTCTGGTTATTACTTATCGCTTTTCGTCTGGGCTGGTGGCAGCGCGCGCCCACCGCGCTGTTCGCTGCCTGCTGTTTGCCTGCGCTATGGCATATGACGCGCGTTGAGCCTGAATGGCGGCTTGATATGCTGGATATCGGTCATGGACTGGCAATGGTTATCTCGCGTAATGGGCATGCGTTGATTTATGACACCGGCAATCGCTGGCCGGGGGGAAGCGCCGCCCGGCAAACGTTGTTGCCATGGTTACGCTGGCACGGACTGACGGTAGATGAAATCATTATCAGCCATCAGCACCTCGATCATAGCGGTGGATTAGCCGATATGCAGCAGGCCTGGCCCAGAGCCGTGGTACGCAGCGCGCTGACCTTAGCGGGTCATCAACCCTGCGTAGCGGGAATGCGCTGGCAATGGCAACAGCTGGAACTGGAAGCGCTTTGGCCGCTGACGCTCGGCGCGCAGGGCCATAATAATGACTCTTGCGTGGTGCGGATTGATGATGGGCGTTATCGGATATTGTTAACGGGCGATTTAGAAGCGGCGGCTGAAAAAGCGCTGCTGCGTCGCGATCGCTTAGCGCTACGGGCGGATATTATTCAGGTGCCGCATCATGGCAGCAAAACTTCATCTTCCGCCGTGCTGTTGCGTAACGTCAAGGGCAGCCTGGCGCTGGCGTCAGTGGCGCGTTATAACGCCTGGCGCTTACCTTCGGACGAGGTCATCAGGCGCTATGGTAAAAATGGCTACCGCTGGCGTGACACATCGCGCTCCGGGCAGCTGAGCGTAGGATTTTATCGTGATGGATGGCAAGTCAAGGGGTTAAGAGAACAAATAATGTCCCGCTGGTACCATCAGTGGTTTGGCGTCCAGAGTGAATCCAGGTAAAATAAGCGGCTATTTCAAACAATGCTGGTTAAATAATGCATCAAGATAAAGATCTCTCAACATGGCAGACGTTTCGTCGCCTTTGGCCGATGATCGCACCGCATAAAGCGGGACTGATTGTGGCAGCCGTAGCGCTGATCATCAACGCGGCAGGCGATACCCTTATGCTGTCATTGCTGAAACCTTTACTGGATGAAGGCTTTGGTAAGGCCGATAAGTCGGTCTTAATATGGATGCCGCTGGCCGTTATTGGCCTGATGCTGGTGCGCGGTGTCACCAGTTATGCTTCAAGCTACTGTATTTCATGGGTTTCCGGTAACGTGGTCATGAATATGCGCCGTCGCCTATTCAACCATATGATGGGAATGCCGGTCTCCTTCTTCGATCAGCAGTCAACCGGGACGCTGTTGTCGCGTATTACCTATGATTCTGAACAGGTTGCCTCTTCCTCTTCCAGCGCGTTGGTAACCGTAGTTCGTGAAGGCGCATCGATTATCGGCCTGTTCATTATGATGTTTTACTACAGCTGGCAGCTGTCGCTGATCCTGATCGTGCTCGCGCCGGTTGTTTCTATGGCTATTCGCACCGTCTCCAAGCGTTTTCGCAGCATCAGTAAAAATATGCAGAACACCATGGGACAGGTGACCACCAGCGCTGAGCAGATGCTGAAAGGGCACAAAGAGGTGCTTATTTTTGGCGGACAGGATGTAGAAGCTAAGCGTTTCGATAAAGTCAGCAACCGCATGCGCCATCAGGGAATGAAGCTGGTTTCCGCGTCCTCTATTTCCGATCCTATCATTCAGCTGATCGCCTCTCTGGCCCTGGCTTTTGTTCTCTATGCCGCCAGCTTTCCCAGCGTTATGGATACTCTGACCGCAGGGACCATTACCGTGGTCTTTTCTTCGATGATTGCGCTGATGCGTCCGCTGAAATCATTAACCAACGTTAATGCGCAGTTTCAACGCGGCATGGCCGCGTGTCAGACACTGTTTTCTATTCTTGATAGCGAGCAGGAAGTGGATACCGGGACGCGCGTTGTCGAACGGGCGAAAGGGGATATTGAATTCCGTAACGTGACGTTCAGCTATCCGGGGCGCGATGTGCCGGCGCTGCGTAATATTAATCTGGCGATTCCGGCCGGCAAAACCGTGGCGCTGGTTGGGCGTTCTGGCTCGGGTAAATCAACCATCGCCAGCCTGCTGACGCGTTTTTATGATATTCAGCAGGGGGAAATCCTGATGGATGGCCACGATCTGCGTGAATATACCCTGCGTTCCTTGCGTAATCAGGTGGCGCTGGTTTCGCAAAATGTTCACCTGTTTAACGACACCATCGCCAACAACATCGCCTACGCACGCAATGAGGTTTACAGCCGGGAAGCGATTGAGAAAGCGGCTGAGATGGCGCACGCCATGGACTTTATCCGTAAAATGGATAACGGTCTGGACACCGTGATTGGTGAGAACGGCGTCCTGCTCTCTGGTGGGCAGCGTCAGCGTATCGCTATCGCTCGCGCCCTGTTGCGTGACAGCCCGGTGCTGATTCTGGATGAGGCGACTTCGGCGCTGGATACGGAATCTGAGCGCGCTATCCAGTCCGCGCTGGATGAACTGCAGAAAAACCGTACTTCGCTGGTTATTGCGCATCGCCTTTCCACCATCGAAAAAGCCGATGAAATTGTGGTGGTTGAAGATGGGCAAATTATTGAACGTGGTACGCATGATGAATTGCTTAGCCAGCGGGGCGCCTATGCGCAGCTGCATAAAATGCAGTTTGGTCAATGATTGAACGCATCTGGAGCGGTCGCTCGACGTTATATGTATTGCTGCTGCCGTTCAGCCTGCTGTATGGGCTGATCACTTACCTTATCCGGCTTAGTTATCGGCTGGGCCTGCGTCACGCCTGGCGGGCGCCGGTGCCGGTAGTGGTGGTGGGTAATCTTACCGCGGGCGGCAACGGCAAAACGCCGGTGGTTATCTGGCTGGTAGAGCAGTTGCAGCAGCGCGGGCTGCGTCCGGGCGTGGTTTCGCGCGGCTATGGTGGTAAGGCTGACCACTATCCGCTGGTGCTGAACGCCGCCACCTCGACGCAGGAAGCCGGCGATGAGCCGGTTCTGATCGCTCAGCGCACCGGCGTGCCGGTTGCCGTGGCGCCGGTGCGTAGCGAGGCGGTGAAAGCGTTACTCGCCGCCGGTCCGTTGGATGTGATCGTGACGGATGACGGTTTACAGCATTATGCTCTGGCGCGCGATATTGAAATCGTGGTGGTAGATGGCGAACGGCGCTTTGGCAACGGCTGGTGGTTACCGGCAGGCCCGATGCGTGAGTGTGCCAGCCGTCTGCAACAGGTCGATGCCGTGATGGTCAATGGCGGCGAGGCAAGGGAAGGCGAACTGGCAATGACGCTGCGACCAGGCGAAGCGATTAACCTGAAAACGCGCGTCAGCTGTCCGGTATCTGCCTTATCGCCCGTGGTAGCGATGGCTGGCATCGGTCATCCGCCGCGCTTTTTCTCTACGCTGCGTCAGCATGGGGTTGAGGTGGTGCGCGCCGTCCCCTTTGCCGATCACCAGGCCTACAGCGAGGCGAGCTTAACAACGCTCACGCCCGGCAATGAACCCTTAATCATGACGGAAAAGGATGCGGTAAAATGTCGGGCTTTCGCGCAGGAAAACTGGTGGTATTTACCGGTTGATGCGTGCTTCTCCACCACGGCAGAGCCGTTATTGCAAAAAATCATCGCGCTGTGCCGCTAGCGGTTTAACAGCGCTGCGCAGAGCCACTAAACTGGTGCTATCTGAATGAAAGGAAAAGCTGATGGCACCCGTTTCTCTTTCCCGTCAAACTGCCCGCAACCTGCATCTTGCAGCGCAAGGCTTGCTGCACGCCCCTAAACGCAAAGCCACTTATCACGATCTGCTGACTACCATCAGACGTATGTCGCTGCTGCAAATCGATACTATTCATGTGGTCGCGCGTAGTCCGTATCTGGTGCTGTTCAGTCGTCTCGGCGACTATCCCATCGCCTGGCTGGAGCAGGCGCTGGCGTCAGGCAGCCTGTTTGAATATTGGGCGCATGAGGCCTGTTTTATCCCAGCCGAAGATTATCCGCTATTGCGCCATCGCATGCTGCAGCCGGAAAAGATGGGCTGGAAATACAGCGCGACATGGATGGCGGAGCATGCCGATGAGGTGGCGCGTCTGCTGCAACACATTGCTGCGCATGGCCCGGTACGCTCCGCGGATTTTGCCACCGCGCCCGGACATCAGCCGGGATGGTGGTCGTGGAAGCCGCATAAACGTCACCTGGAAAATCTGTTTACCGCCGGGGAGTTGATGGTAGTTGGACGACAAAACTTCCAGCGTATTTACGATCTGCGCCAACGGGTGCTGCCGGAATGGAATGATGCCTTGCACATGCTTAGCGAGGAAGAGGCGCAGGAGCAGATGCTGCGCAACAGCGCGCGTAGCCTGGGGATATTTCGCGCCGAGTGGCTGCCGGACTATTATCGGCTGAAACGTGTGGCGCTAAAAAATCTGATGGCGCGCTGGCAGGAAGAGGGCTTTGCCGTCCCGGTGATGGCAGAAGATATGGGCGCGATGTGGCTGCATCATGAAGCGCTGGCGCAGCTGGAAAAGCCGCTTAAGGCCAGCCATACGGCAATTCTGTCGCCTTTTGATCCGGTGGTTTGGGATCGACGTCGCGCGCTGGCGCTATTCGATTTTAACTATCGGCTGGAGTGCTATACGCCGGAAGCAAAACGTCGTTATGGTTACTTTACCTTGCCGCTACTGCACCGGGGCGCATTGAAGGCGCGGCTGGATGCAAAGATGTTACGCCGCGAGCGCTGCCTTGAGATTAAAAATTTCTGGCTGGAAGAAAAAATCAGCGTCAGCGCCGGCATGCTCAATGACCTGCGTAAAGCTATCGCACGCTTTGCCCGTTGGCAGGGCGCGGAGCAGGTCAGGATAGAAAAAGGGCCCGCTATGCTGTTACAGGGTATCGGAACCCACTGGTCGCTGACGAATGAAGCGTGACATTATCGCCCATTCGGCGGCTGTGTTATGCTTGCCATCCTGAGGCTTCGGTCCATTACGGAGGAAACATGGATCACCGTTTACTTGAAATCGTTGCTTGTCCGGTCTGTAACGGCAAGCTCTACTTTAACAAAGAGCAGCAAGAGCTGATTTGTAAACCAGATGGCCTGGCCTACCCGGTTCGCGACGGGATTCCGGTTCTGCTGGAAAACGAAGCCCGTACGCTATCAGCAGACGAGATACATCCATGAGTTTTGTCGCCATCATTCCGGCTCGTTTTGCATCAACACGTTTACCCGGTAAACCGCTGGTTGATATTCACGGTAAACCGATGGTGGTGCATGTAATGGAGCGCGCACTACAGTCGGGCGCCGACCGTGTCATTGTTGCGACCGATCATCCTGACGTGGCGGCGGCCGTGACGGCGGCTGGCGGAGAAGTCTGTTTGACGCGGCCCGATCATCAGTCCGGCACCGAGCGGCTGGCTGAAGTCATCGAGCAGTATCAGTTTGCCGATGATACGATCATTGTTAATGTGCAGGGCGATGAGCCATTAATCCCACCCGGCATCATCCGTCAGGTCGCTCACAACCTGGCTGGTTCCGAGGCGGGCATGGCGACGCTGGCGGTGCCAATCACCGAGGCGGAAGAAGCGTTTAATCCCAACGCCGTTAAGGTTGTACGCGATGCGCAGGGCTATGCGCTTTATTTCTCGCGTGCCACTATCCCATGGGATCGCGAGCGTTTTGCCCAGTCGCGTGACAGCATCGGCGGCAGCCTGCTGCGCCACATCGGCATTTATGCCTATCGCGCAGGTTTTATTCGTCGCTACGTCAGTTGGGAGCCCAGCGAGCTGGAGCAGATCGAACTGCTGGAGCAACTGCGCGTATTGTGGTACGGCGAAAAGATCCATGTCGATGTCGCAGAGACCACGCCGGCAGCGGGCGTCGATACCGCCGAAGATTTGGCTCGCGTGCGCGAGGCGTTACGCTAAATAGCCGGCCCTACAGGGAGAAACCCAACGGGCTTCTCCCTGTGACTTCTCATCTCTCCCGATGTGATCTCCAGCCTGGCCTTTTACGGTTGTTTATCGCTTAAGCGGGCGTTCTGCCTCGGCGGCAACGCCTCCTCAGCCGCGGTTTTACCATTCAGGCTCTGCCACAGCGCGCCCAGTCCTTCATAAACCGCCCGTTCGCTATGACTCAGCCACAGCGGCGCAGGCAATGCTTTTTCCCACCAGTTAAGCGGCGAATCAATTGCCATCTGATTGGCCGGCGCGGCAATTGGCGTTAACCCCTGATGATGGAAAAAGGTCATGGCGCGCGGCATATGGTTGGCGGATGTCACCAGCAGAAAAGCGCGTTGGCCGACAATCTGCTTAACCGCCATCGCTTCATCGTCCGTATCCCGTGGCCGATCGAGCTGGATAATGTCCGCTGGCGGCACTCCTAAGGATAGCGCCACTCGGGCTGCCACTTCCGCATTGCTGACCGGATTGGTTAACGCCGGACCGCCGGTAAAAATCATTTTAGCGCCGGGATGCATGCGCCATTGCCGTACCCCTTCGGTTACGCGCGCCAGGCTGTTGCCGATCAAATTCGAGCTGGGCGCCCACGCCGGATTCCAGGTATAGCCGCCGCCGAGCACCACGATAAAGTCCAGCGGGGCGGTTGCATTATAGGTGGGGTAACGCTGCTCCAGCGGACGCAGCAGGCTATCCGCCACTGGCTGCAGGCTCAGGGAAAAAAGCATAATCCAGGCGGCGGAAACGAGGATTTTCCCGCTTTTCTGCCAGTGCGAGAACCAAAGCAGCAAAAGCCCGGCCGCCATCAATAAAAGCAGGAGCGGCAAAGGCAGCAACAGGCCGCCGACAATTTTTTTTAGGGTAAAAAGCATAAATACGGATTCCTTTTGTCCGAAAAAACATCATCTGATAGCCAGACTCTGCATCAAAGGTTCATTCTGCGTCGGGGTATGACAAAATAGGCGCTCAGAAACAGCAAGCACCGGAGCTGAGGCATGCAGGATCGTAACTTTGACGATATTGCCCTTAAATTTGCGCAAAACATTTACGGTACCACCAAAGGGCGAATTCGTCAGGCCATCCTGTGGCAGGAGCTGGATGCGTTGCTGAAAACCTTGCCGGATCGGCCGTTGCGCATTGTGGATGTCGGCGGCGGTCAGGGGCAAATCGCCTGTGGACTGGCCGCGCGCGGCCATCAGGTGTTGCTGTGCGATATTTCCAGCGAGATGCTGCAGCGCGCGCGTGAACATGCGGCGCAGCAGCATGTGCTGGACAACATGCAATTCGAACAAATTAGCGCGCAGCAGGTGGCGCAATATTTGGATAAGCCAGCGGATCTGGTATTGTTTCACGCGGTGTTGGAATGGGTCGCCGAACCGGAAGCGATCCTGGCGACGCTGTACGAAGCGCTGGCGCCGGGCGGCATATTATCGTTGATGTTTTACAACCTGCACGGGCAGATATTAAGTACGGCGGCGCACGGTAATTTCGGCTGGCTGGAAGTTGGCATGAAGAAAGGCAAAAAGAAAACGCTTTCGCCCGATTATCCGCGCGATCCCCAACAGGTCTATCAGTGGCTGCAATCCTGCGGCTTCATTATTGAACGCCGCGCCGGCATTCGGGTATTTCACGATTACATGCACGATAAACAACGACGAATAGATGAATTTGATCGGCTGTTGGCAATAGAAACCCAATATTGCCGCCAGGAACCCTTTATCAGCCTGGGGCGTTATATACATGTCACGGCGCGCAAACCCGGCCCGAAGGACCTACTATGAGTGATTTTTCCCAGACTGTCCCGGAGCTGGTCTCCTGGGCGCGGAAAAACGATTTTTCCGTTTCGTTACCCACCGAACGTCTGGCATTTCTGCTGGCTATCGCCACGCTAAACAGCGAGCGCATGGATGGGGAAATGAGCGAAGGCGAATTGATCGATGCGTTCCGTCACGTCAGTAACGCTTTTGAACAAACCCATGAAACTGTGGTGGTTCGCGCGAATAATGCGATAAACGATATGGTGCGTCAGCGCCTGCTTAATCGCTTTACCAGTGAACTGGCGGATGGCAACGCCATCTATCGTCTGACGCCGCTGGCGATCGGCATTACCGATTATTATATCCGTCAGCGTGAGTTCTCCACTCTGCGTCTCTCTATGCAACTCTCGATTGTCGCCCAGGAGCTGAAGCGAGCGGCGGATGCGGCGGAAGAGGATGGCGATGAGTTTCACTGGCACCGCAACGTTTTCGCGCCGCTGAAATATTCGGTAGCGGAGATTTTCGACAGCATCGATTTAACCCAGCGCCTGATGGATGAGCAGCAGCAATCGGTAAAAAATGATATCGCCGCGCTGCTTAACCAGGACTGGCGCGCCGCTATTTCCAGCTGTGAACTGCTGCTCTCGGAAACTTCCGGCACGCTACGCGAGCTGCAGGATACCCTGGAAGCCGCGGGCGACAAGCTGCAGGCGAATCTACTGCGCATTCAGGATGCGACGCTCGGCAGCCCGGATCTGGGATTTGTCGATAAGCTGGTGTTCGATCTGCAAAATAAACTCGATCGCATCATTAGCTGGGGCCAACAGGCGATTGACCTGTGGATCGGTTATGACCGCCACGTGCATAAATTTATTCGTACCGCGATCGATATGGATAAAAACCGCGTCTTTGCCCAGCGCTTACGCCAGTCGGTGCAGAACTACTTTGAACAGCCATGGGCGCTGACCTATGCCAATGCCGATCGTCTGTTCGATATGCGTGATGATGAGCTGACGCTGCGTGATGAAGAGGTCACCGGCGAGCTGCCTTCGGAACTGGAATATGAAGAGTTTAATGAAATCCGTGAACAGCTTGCAGCGATGATTGAAGAAGCGCTGCAGATTTATAAAACGGAAAACAGACCGCTTAACCTCGGTGAGGTGATGCGGGAATATCTGGCGCAGTATCCACGGGCCCGTCATTTTGACGTGGCGCGCATTGTCGTCGATCAGGCGGTGCGTTTAGGCGTGGCGGAAGCTGATTTTTCCGGGTTGCCGGCGCAATGGCAGCCCATTAATGATTACGGAGCCAAGGTGCAGGCACATGTCATCGACAAATATTGAACAAGTGATGCCAGTTAAAATGGCTCAGGCACTGGCCAATCCGCTTTTTCCCGCGCTGGATAGCCAGCTGCGTGCGGGACGACATATCGGCATTGAAGAGCTGGACAACCATGCCTTCTTAATGGATTACCAGGAATACCTTGAAGAGTTTTACGCGCGCTATAACGTCGAGTTAGTGCGCGCGCCGGAAGGCTTTTTCTATTTACGTCCGCGTTCTACCACGCTGATCCCGCGCTCGGTGCTTTCTGAGCTGGATATGCTGGTGGGGAAAATCCTCTGTTACCTCTATCTTAGCCCGGAACGCCTGGCGAACGAGGGGATTTTTACCCAGCAGGAGCTGTATGACGAGCTGGTCAGCCTGGCGGATGAAGGCAAGCTGTTGAAGGTGGTTAACCAGCGCTCGACCGGCTCCGATCTCGATCGCCAAAAGCTGCAGGAAAAGATGCGCGCGTCGCTGAATCGCCTGCGTCGGCTGGGCATGGTGTGGTTTATGGGCAACGACAGCAGTAAGTTTCGCATTATGGAATCCGTTTTTCGCTTCGGCGCCGATGTTCGCAGCGGTGACGATCCGCGCGAAGCGCAGCTGCGTATGATTCGCACCGGCGAAGCCATGGCGCTGGAAACAGCGGAAAACAGCGAAGAAGAGGCGGATAGCCAGCAGCGCCAGGCGGATATGGCGGAGGATGAAGAGGAATGATTGAACGCGGCAAATTTCGCTCGCTAACGCTGATTAACTGGAACGGTTTTTTTGCGCGCACATTTGAGCTTGATAACCTGGTCACCACGCTGTCAGGCGGCAACGGCGCCGGTAAATCCACCACCATGGCGGCATTTATTACGGCGATGATCCCCGATCTGACGCTGCTGCATTTCCGTAATACCACCGAGGCGGGTTCCACCAGCGGATCGCGTGATAAAGGGCTGCACGGTAAGCTGCGTCCGGGCGTCTGCTACTCGGTGCTGGATGTGGTCAACTCACGCCATCAGCGCGTTGTCGTCGGGGTGCGCCTGCAGCAGGTGGCCGGACGCGACAAGAAGGTGGATATCCGTCCGTTCAGCATCCACGGTCTGCCCACCTCGTTGCACCCTACTGAAATGTTGACCGAAACGGTCGGGACACGCCAGGCGCGCGTGCTGCCGCTCAACGAGCTGAAAGATCGCGTTGAGGCGATGGAAGGGGTGCAGTTTAAACAGTACAACTCCATTACCGATTACCACAGCCTGATGTTTGAGCTGGGTATCGTTGCGCGTCGTCTGCGCTCGGCCAGCGATCGCAGCAAGTTTTACCGTCTGATTGAAGCCTCGCTGTACGGCGGGATCTCCAGCGCCATTACCCGCTCGCTGCGTGATTATCTGTTGCCGGAAAACAGCGGCGTACGCAAAGCGTTTCAGGATATGGAGGCGGCGCTACGTGAAAACCGCATGACGCTGGAAGCGATTCGCGTCACCCAGTCCGATCGCGACCTGTTCAAGCACCTGATCTCGGAAGCCACTAACTATGTGGCGGCGGATTACATGCGTCACGCCAATGAACGCCGCATTCATCTGGATGGCGCGCTGGCGTTGCGTAATGAGCTGTTCACCAGCCGCAAACAGCTGGCTGCGGAACAGTACCGCCATGTAGAAATGGCGCGTGAACTGGCGGAGCACAGCGCGGCGGAAAGCGATCTGGAAACGGACTATCAGGCGGCCAGCGATCACCTGAACCTGGTGCAGACGGCGGTGCGCCAACAGGAAAAAATCGAGCGCTACGAAGCGGATATTGATGAGCTGAGCTACCGTCTGGAAGAGCAGAACGAGGTGGTAGCCGAAGCGCGCGAAGTGCAGGAAGAGAACGAAGCGCGTCGGGAAGCGGCCGAGCTTGAAGTCGATGAGTTGAAAAGCCAGCTGGCGGACTATCAGCAGGCGCTGGATGTTCAGCAAACGCGCGCCATTCAGTATCAGCAGGCGCTGCAGGCGCTGCAGCGCGCGCAGGAAATTTGCCGTCTGCCTGAGCTAAGTATTGATAACGCGGAAAGCTGGCAGGAAACGTTCCAGGCGCGTGAGCAGGAGGCGACGGAAAGCCTGCTGATGCTGGAACAGAAAATGAGCGTGGCCGAAGCGGCGCACAGTCAGTTTGAGCAGGCCTTTGAGCTGGTATGCAAAATCGCCGGGCCGGTCAGCCGCAGCGAAGCGTGGCAAACCGGGCGCGAGCTGCTGCGTGATGCCGCGAACCAGCGCCATCAGGCTGAACAGCTGCCATCGCTACGCATGCGCCTGTCTGAAATGGAACAGCGTCTGCGCGAGCAGTACGAAGCCGAACGTTTACTAAACGAGTTTTGTAAGCGTCAGGGCCAGCAGTATGAGGCGCATGAGCTGGAAGCGCTGCAGCATGAGCTGGAGGCGCGCATTGAGCAACTGTCGCAGAGCGTAGCCGACGCCGGCGAACAGCGCATGCTGATGCGTCAGGAACTGGAGCAGCTGCGCGAACGCATCACCCAGCTAACGGCCCGCGCGCCGCACTGGCTGGCGGCGCAGGAGATCCTGACCCAGCTGAGCGAACAAACCGGCCAGCCGCTGGAAAACAGCCAGCAGGTTACCGAGTTTATGCAGCAGCTGCTGGAGCGCGAGCGCGAAACCACGGTCGAACGCGATGAAGTGGCGACGCGCAAACGCGAAACCGAACAGCAGATTGAGCGCTTAAGCCAGCCTGGCGGCTCGGAAGATCCACGTCTGAACGCGCTGGCCGAGCGTTTCGGCGGCGTCCTGCTGTCGGAAATTTATGACGACGTCACCTTTGAAGACGCGCCTTACTTCTCGGCGTTATATGGTCCGTCGCGTCATGCCATCGTGGTGCCCGATCTCTCGTTGATCCATGAACAGCTGGATGGCCTGGAAGATTGCCCGGAAGATCTCTATCTGATCGAAGGGGATCCGCAATCTTTTGATGACAGCGTTTTCAGCACCGAAGAGCTGGAAAAAGCGGTGGTGGTGAAGGTCGCCGAACGCCAGTGGCGTTATTCGCGCTTCCCTAAAGTGCCGCTGTTTGGTCGCGCCGCGCGCGAGAAACAGCTGGAGTTACTGCATGCCGAACGCGAGCAGCTGGCGGAAACCTACGCCACGCTCTCTTTTGACGTACAGAAAACCCAGCGTTTGCATCAGTCCTTTAGTCGTTTTATCGGCAGTCATCTGGCGGTAGCGTTTGAAGAGGATCCGGAAGCGCAAATCCGTCAGCTGAGCGCGCGTCGCGGCGAAATCGAACGCGCTCTGAATGCGCATGAAAGCGAAAACCAGCAGCAGCGTCAGCAGTTTGAGCAGGCAAAAGAGGGTGTGGCGCAGCTGAACCGTTTGCTGCCGCGCGTCAGCCTGCTGCTGGATGAAACGTTGGCGGATCGCTGCGAAGAGCTGCGCGAATTAATGAGTGAGGCGCAGGAGGCGGCGCGCTTTGTTCAACAGCACGGCAATCATCTCTCCCGTCTGGAGCCGCTGCTGTCGGTGTTGCAGAGCGATCCACAGCAGCATGAGCAGTTAAAAGCAGATTATCAGCAGGCGCTGCAGGTGCAGCGTGAAGCGCGTCAGCAGGCGTTTGCGATTACTGAAGTGGTGCAGCGTCGCGCGCATTTCAGCTATGCGGATTCCGCCGGTATGCTTACCGGAACCAGCGATCTGAACGAAAAACTGCGCCAGCGCCTGGAGCAGGCGGAAGCGGAGCGGGCGCGAGCGCGTGAACGTCTGCGCGAGCATCAGGCGCAGCTGACGCAATATTCGCAGGTGCTGGCCTCGTTAAAAAGCGCTTACGACGCCAAACGCGACATGCTGAAAGAACTGCAGCAAGAGATGCAGGATATCGGCGTACAGGCGGATTCCAGCGCCGAAGAGCGTGCCAGAATTCGTCGTGATGAATTGCATAATGCGCTCAGTCATAACCGCTCGCGGCGCAACCAGCTGGAAAAACAGCTGACCTTCTGTGAAGCGGAAATGGACGGCCTGCAGAAAAAGCTGCGTCGTCTGGAACGCGATTATCATATCAGCCGCGAGCAGGTGGTCAGTGCCAAGGCGGGCTGGTGCGCCGTGATGCGTATGGTGAAAGACAACGGCGTGGAGCGACGTCTGCATCGTCGCGAGTTGGCCTATCTGGGCGGTGATGAGCTACGTTCGATGTCGGATAAGGCGCTGGGCGCGCTGCGTCTGGCGGTCGCCGATAATGAACATCTGCGCGACGTGCTGCGTCTCTCAGAAGATCCCAAGCGCCCTGAGCGGAAAATTCAGTTCTTTATCGCCGTTTATCAGCATCTACGCGAGCGTATTCGTCAGGATATTATCCGTACCGACGATCCGGTTGAAGCCATCGAGCAGATGGAGATTGAGCTTAGCCGCCTGACGGAAGAGCTGACCGCCCGCGAGCAGATGCTGGCTATCAGCTCGCGCAGCGTGGCGAATATTATTCGTAAGACGATACAGCGCGAGCAGAACCGTATCCGTCAGCTTAACCAGGGGCTGCAGAGCGTGAGCTTTGGTCAGGTGCGCAGCGTGCGCCTGAATGTTAACGTGCGTGAAAGCCACGCGACGCTGCTGGACGTGCTCTCTGAGCAGCATGAACAGCATCAGGATCTGTTTAACAGTAACCGGCTTACCTTCTCTGAGGCGCTGGCTAAGCTGTGGCAACGTCTCAATCCGCAGATTGATATGGGGCAGCGCACGGCGCAAACTATCGGTGAAGAGCTGCTGGATTACCGTAACTATCTGGAAATGGAAGTTGAGGTAAACCGTGGTTCGGATGGCTGGCTGCGTGCTGAAAGCGGGGCATTGTCAACCGGTGAAGCGATCGGTACCGGGATGTCGATTCTGGTGATGGTGGTGCAAAGCTGGGAAGAGGAAGCGCGTCGCCTGCGCGGCAAAGATATCAGCCCGTGTCGCCTGCTGTTCCTGGATGAAGCCGCGCGTCTTGATGCTAAATCGATCGCGACGCTGTTTGAGCTTTGCGAACGTCTGGAGATGCAGCTCATCATCGCTGCCCCGGAAAATATCAGTCCGGAAAAAGGCACCACCTATAAACTGGTCCGTAAGGTGTTCAACAATACGGAGCATGTGCATGTAGTAGGTCTGAGAGGCTTCTCAGCCGATCCGCTGCCAGGCGCGACCGCATCACGCTCGGAGCAGGACCAGTCGGAGGATGAAAAAACGCAGGTATAAATGTAGTAAAACTGTTGCCTCGCGTTTAATCTAATCAACGGCATTTGCTCTATGAGACAAATGCCGTTGTTCGTTTATATACTTATTATAATAATTAACAGTCTTCACGGTTTATTAACCGCGGACCAAAGCAGGCAGGGGGCAAGGATGTTGCTGGCAAAATATAAAGCAATGCGAAAAACAACGCTGGCTTGGGCAGTTGCAATCAGCCTGATACAGATATCTGGCGCCGGGGCGGCGATCATTACGGCGGTTCCGGTGGAAAGGGCCAGTGAAACCATGAGCGCGGCCGCAGGACAACAGCAAATGTTGGCCGCACTGCCGCAGGGCGTGAAGCCTTTCTATACCGGAACGCTGGCCTCACTCTACGCTGCGCGTCAGATGCAGCCTCTCTGGCAGGACAAAGATGCGGTACAGCAATTCCAGCAGCAGCTGGCCGAAGTAGCAATTTCTGGCGTTCAGCCGCAGTTTACTCAGTGGGTAGAGCAATTAACGGATCCTGAGATCACCGGTATGGCGCGCGATATTGTGTTATCGGATGCGATGCTGGGTTATCTGCAATTTGTTGCCAACGTGCCGAAGCAGGGCGAAAGCTGGCTCTATAGCCGGGTGCCTTACAAAATGGCGCTGCCGCCGCTTTCGGTCACTAACCAGTGGCTGGCGGCGGTTGATGCCGGGCATTTGAACAGCTTCGTTAATTCATTAGTGCCGCAGCATCCTCAGTATATCCGCATGCACAACGCGCTGAAGCAGCTGCTGGCGGATAATCATCCGTGGCCGCAGCTGAAGGATAAACAGACGCTGCGCCCCGGACAGGTCAGCGATGATGTGCCAGCGCTAAAAGAGATTTTGCAGCGTACCGGTATGCTGTCGGTTAACGATGCACCCGCGCCCAATGAGGATGCGGTAGCGTCTGACAGCGCTAATCAGAGCGACCAGCTGGCTACCGTCAGCCCTTCTGCGACCAATGTTGCCGACGTGCCGGCCGCAACGCCGGAAAATCCAGGTAATGTTGCCGCGTCACAGCCGGTCGCCACTGAGGCCAATGTTTATGGCCCGGCGCTGATTGAAGCGGTGAAGCGTTTTCAACGCTGGCAGGGTCTGGAAGCTGACGGCGCGATCGGCCCACGCACGCGCGAATGGTTAAACGTTTCGCCGCAGCTACGCGCCTCGCTGTTGGCGCTGAATATTCAGCGTTTGCGCCTGCTGCCGGATGATATGCGTAATGGCATCATGGTGAACATCGCCAACTATTCGCTGGTTTATTACGCTGACGGCAACGAAATTTTATCGTCGCGCGTTATTGTCGGCCGTCCCGATCGTAAAACGCCGCTGATGCGCAGCGCGTTGAATAATGTGGTGCTGAATCCACCGTGGAATGTGCCCACTACGCTGGTGCGGCAGGATATTATTCCCAAGGTTAAGCGCGATCCCTCTTACCTGTATCAGCACGGCTATACACTGCTTTCAGGCTGGAGCAACGACGCCGAGGTCATCGATCCCAGCATGATTGACTGGAGCATGGTTTCGGCGGCGACCTTCCCGTATCGCATTCGTCAGGCGCCAGGCGCCCATAACTCGCTGGGACGGTTTAAATTCAATATGCCAAGCTCCGATGCAATCTATTTACACGACACGCCAAACCATAATCTTTTTCAGAAAGATATTCGAGCGCTAAGTTCAGGTTGCGTGCGGGTAAATAAAGCCTCGGAATTAGCGAATTTACTGTTGCAGGATGCCGGCTGGAATAATGCACGTATCTCCAGCAGTTTACAGCAGGGCGATACGCGCTATGTGCCTATTCGTCATCGTGTTCCGGTTAATTTATTCTATCTTACCGCCTGGGTAGCTGATGACGGCAAGACACAATTCCGCACAGATATTTACAATTACGACACCACCGCGCAGTCAGGTACGCGCATCCTGACTCAGGCCGGTCAGCTACTGCTTTAATTATTGATTCATGACTCTTTTTCCCGGCTGTCTGTTCTTTCAGGCAGCCGGCTTATGAGTGGTATTTACGTTTATCCTCACATTACTGCCGTTTACTACCTTGACGTCATTCGAAGTGGCAGTTAAGGTGCGGACTTGTGTACTTTTTGCACGGTTCGCTTTCTTTTTTCAGGTAAACGCAATTTATGGCTAATTTTGATTCACAACGTCGTAAGCTGCTGGTTTTTGGTGGTGCGGCAGCAGGGCTTGCGCTGCTTCCAGGCTCAGCTCTTGCCTCAGTTTCGACTTCTCGTCCTCGTATTCTTACGCTTAATAATCTTCATACCGGTGAAACACTAAAAACCGAGTTTTTTAATGGGACAAGTTACGATCCGGATGAGCTGGCGCGGCTGAATCATTTTTTCCGCGATTATCGGGCTAATAAAATTAAAAGTATCGATCCAACGTTATTTGATCAACTTTATCGCTTACAGGCGATGCTGGAGAATCGTAAACCAATCCAGCTCATTTCTGGCTATCGCTCATTGGCCACCAATAATATGCTGCGCGGAAAAAGTAAAAGCAGCGGCGTGGCGAAACATAGCTACCATACACTTGGGCAGGCGATGGATTTCCATATCGAAGGTATTTCTCTGAGTAATATTCGCAAAGCGGCGCTAAAAATGCGCGCGGGTGGTGTAGGATATTATCCACGTAGTAACTTTGTACATATCGATACCGGGCCGGTGCGCCACTGGTAATGCAGAGAATGCCCGCCGGCTGAGCGGGTCATGGAGCTTTATGGATTATCATATTATTCCCGTCACGGCGTTCGCGCAGAACTGCTCGTTGATTTGGTGCAGCGAAACGCGTGAGGCCGCGCTGGTCGATCCCGGCGGCGATGCGGAACTGATTAAACAGCAGGTTGAAGCGCAAAACGTTAAGATAAGCGCAATACTGCTGACCCACGGTCATCTTGATCATGTGGGTGCCGCCGCCGAGCTGGCCGCCTATTATGGCGTAGAGATTATCGGGCCGCAAAAACAGGATGCCTTCTGGCTGGAAGCGCTACCTACGCAAAGCCAAATGTTTGGCCTGGCGGAATGCGCGCCGTTAACGCCCGATCGCTGGCTGGAAGAGGGTGAAACGGTAAAAGTCGGTAAGGCAACGCTGGAAGTTTTGCACTGCCCTGGTCATACGCCGGGACATATTGTCTTTTACCATCGCGACGGGCGCTTATTAATTTCCGGCGACGTGATATTTAATGGTGGCGTCGGACGTACCGACTTTCCGCAGGGAAGCCATCAGGCGCTGATTGATTCCATTAAAAATAAGCTGCTGCCGCTTGGCGATAATATTACCTTTATTCCCGGTCATGGGCCAATATCCACCCTGGGCCGTGAACGCATCAGTAATCCTTTTTTAATCTGAGCAGTAAATAAAAAATGGGCCAGCGGGCCCATTTTTTTGCCTTTGGATTTATAGCACGGCGACAATGGCTTCGCACAGCGCGGCCATATTATCTGGCGTCATGCCTGCTA
This sequence comes from Mixta hanseatica, assembly GCF_023517775.1. NCBI lineage: Bacteria > Pseudomonadati > Pseudomonadota > Gammaproteobacteria > Enterobacterales > Erwiniaceae > Mixta > Mixta hanseatica. The sequence goes on from NZ_CP082904.1 coordinate 1,638,837, forward strand.
CGTTAACTCGACCTGAATTCACCGCATACACGCCAAACTCTTCACGCAGACGAATAACCTGATCTTTATTCAGCCCGCTGAAAGAGAACATGCCGTTCTGACGAATAATAAAACTGAAGTCGCGGTTAGCGCCTTTTTCCTGCAGCGTATTAACGAAAAGCTGGCGCATGCGATGAATGCGCTGACGCATATCCGTTAACTCCTGCTCCCAGATAGCGCGCAGCGCGTCGTTACCCAGAATAGTCGCCACTACGGCAGCACCGTGCGCCGGCGGATTAGAGTAGTTCGCACGGATGGTATATTTGACCTGGCTGAACGCGGTATCGGCTACGCCTGCCTCTGCGGCTACCAGCGTAAAGGCGCCCACACGCTCGTTATAAAGGCCAAAGTTTTTCGAGTATGAGCTGGCAACAATCAGCTCCTGGTGGCTGGCAGCAAAAATCCGCAGCCCTTCAGCATCTTCTTCCAGACCACGTGCGAAGCCCTGGTAGGCAAAATCAAACAGCGGCAGCCAGCCGCTTGCCTTAGAGAGTTCCGCCAGCTGAGACCACTGCTCTGCGGTAGGATCGATTCCGGTTGGGTTATGGCAGCAGCCGTGGAATAACACGACGTCGCCAGCTTTGGCGCCGCGCAGGCTGGCCAGCATTGCGTCAAAATCGAGCTGATGGTTTTCAGCATCGTAATAATCATATTCGCAGACTTCGAGGCCGGCAGAATTAAAGACGTTTTTGTGGTTTGGCCAGCTGGGGTTGCTGATCCAGACGCGCTTAGCGCCGGTTTGCGTCGCCAGAAAATCAGCGGCCACGCGCAGGGCGCCGGTTCCGCCAGGGGTTTGCGCGGTGCGGGCGCGTTTTGCGCTAATAATCGCGCTATCCTGACCAAATAGCAGCGCCTGGGTGCAGCGGGCAAAGTCAGCCAGGCCATCAATGCTGAGATAATTTTTTGTGGTTTCGTTTTCCAGCAGATACTGCTCGGCTTTCTTTACGCTGGTTAATACTGGCGTTTGTCCGGTTTCATCTTTATAGACGCCGATGCCAAGGTTGATTTTATTCGGGCGGTCATCGTTGCGGAAAAGATCGGCTAAACCAAGAATAGGATCGGCGGGTGCAGCAGTGATATTTTCAAACATGTGAGAGGTCCGTAAGCTTCAAGAAAAGCGAAATGAAGCCTCAGGTTAACGCCAGAAAGTGGAAATGCCAACCGTTTGCGAGAAAAAGAATCGTGAATAAAAATGCGGGAACAGGGCAAATAAAAACGGGGCATAAAGCCCCGTTTTTGAACCTTAAGAACGTAACGTTCTGCGACAGGCTGAACTTAGAACTGGTAAACCAGGCCTACTGCTACGGTGTCGCCAGAGCCGATTCCCAGCTCATTGTCGTCATCAATCTGGTTAATGATGTAGTCAACGTAGGTAGACATGTTTTTGTTGAAGTAGTAGGTTGCGCCCACTTCAAAGTATTTAACCAGGTCAACGTCGCCAACGCCTTCAATGTCTTTGCCTTTAGTCTGCACATAGGCGATAGACGGACGCAGACCAAAATCAAACTGATACTGTGCAACCAGTTCGATATCCTGAGTTTTATTTGCGAAGCCAGATACGTCGCCGACGCCAGCAATGGTGCCAGAGATACGGGTAGCGTTACGGCCTTCACCATAGCTTGCAGCCAGGTAGACATTGTTCGCGTCATATTTCAGCGCGGTGCCCCAGAACTCTGCACGGTCGCCGCGACCCAGATCAGCAACAGTATTCTGGTCATTAGTGCGATCCTGAGAACTATAAGAGCCTACAATGCCAACACCGATCGGTGAAACATAAGAGGTTGAGAAGCCGTAGCCGTCGCCGTTAGAGCGCTGCAGCTCGTCACGCTCGTTTTTGCCCTGATACTGAACTGCGAAGTCCCAGCCATCAACCAGACCAAAGAAATTGCTGTTACGGTAAGTCGCCACGCCGCCGGTACGGCTGGTCATGGTGTCAGACTGAGCGAAGTCACCGCCGAATTCAGGCAGGACGTCGGTCCATGCCAGAGCATCATAAGCGATGCCGTAGTTACGGCCGTAATCGAAAGAGCCATAGTTGCCGAATTTCAGACCAGCAAAGCCCAGACGGGTTTTGTTACCTTCCTGAGCATCTTCGCCTTCAGAGTTGTTGGCGCTGAATTCATATTCCCATTGACCGAAACCGGTCATCATGTCGTTAATCTGGGTTTCGCCTTTGAAGCCCAGGCGAATATAAGATTGATCGCCATCGCCGGCATAGCCGTCGTCATCAGAGAAGTAGTGCAGACCAACCGCTTTGCCGTACAGATCCAGCTTGTTACCATCTTTATTATAAACTTCTGCTGCATTGGCTGCTCCGGCAGCTAACAGAGCAGGAATAACCACTGCCAGAATATTGCGCTTCATCATTTCTTATTACCCTCATTGGAGTTATTTGGACACCTGCCACTGCCGTCAAGATTTCTTTACAAAGGCTTGATCAGAGTTTGGTGTCTTCCTGTGTCTGCAGGCATCTTTCCATTCGCCGCCAGGTAATTCTACCCCGAAAATGCTACTAAACCCTAATAGTAGTTTCATAAAGAAAATATGTATTACAAAATGTAAAAATAAGGGAACTTTGTGAGACAACTCAAAATTTACAAAAATAAAAAAAGGCTGACAGAGTCAGCCTTTGTATATATATGAATTTCTTATATTTAATGCCAGATATTAGAAACTGGCGTTACGCGGGGTACGTGGAAAAGGTATAACGTCCCTTACATTTTGTACGCCAGTGACATAAGCGATCAAACGTTCGAAGCCTAAACCAAAACCAGAGTGGGGCACGGTGCCGTAACGGCGCAGGTCGCGATACCACCAGTAGTCTTCTTTATTCAGGCCCATTTCATTGAGACGCTGGTCCAGGACGTCCAGGCGTTCTTCACGCTGGGAGCCACCGATAATTTCACCAATCCCCGGCGCCAGCACGTCCATCGCCGCCACGGTTTTACCATCTTCATTAAGGCGCATATAAAAAGCCTTAATGTCTTTGGGATAGTTTTTCACCACCACCGGTGCCTGGAAGTGTTTTTCCGCCAGGTAACGCTCATGCTCGGAGGAGAGGTCAATACCCCATTCAACCGGGTTCTCAAATGTCTGGCCGCTGGCTAACAGAATATCGATCGCATCGGTGTAATCGACACGAGCAAAATCCGCCGTGACGAATTTTTCCAGACGGCTAACGGCTTCTTTATCCACGCGCTCGGCAAAGAACGCCATATCATCTGCGCGCTCGCTTAATACCGCTTTAAAGACATACTTCAGCATCGCTTCCGCCAGGTCCGCCGCATCATCCAGCGAAGCAAAGGCAATTTCCGGCTCCAGCATCCAGAATTCCGCCAGGTGGCGGCTGGTGTTAGAGTTTTCAGCACGGAAGGTAGGGCCGAAGGTATAAATTTTGGAGAGGGCGCAGGCGTAGGTTTCGCCATTCAGCTGACCGGAAACCGTCAGGAACGCTTCTTTACCAAAGAAATCTTCATTGAAATCGACTTTGCCCTGCGCGTTACGCGGCAGGTTCTCTAAATCCAGCGTGGAGACGCGGAACATCTCACCGGCGCCTTCGGTATCGGACGCGGTGATCAGCGGCGTGGAAACCCAGAAATAGCCATTTTCATGGAAAAAGCGGTGCAGCGCCTGAGCCAGCGTATGGCGCACGCGCGCCACGGCGCCAATCAGATTGGTACGCGGACGCAGGTGAGCGACTTCACGCAGATACTCAATGCTGTGGCGTTTTGCCGCCATCGGATAGGTATCCGGATCGTCTACCCAACCCACTACCTCAACGGCCGTCGCCTGAATCTCAAAACTCTGTCCCTGGCCCGGAGATTCAACTACGTTGCCCGTGACGATAACGGAACAACCGGTCGTTAAACGCAGCACTTCGCTCTGGTAATTAGGCAGAGAATTATTGACGACAGCCTGAACGGGATTAAAGCAGGAGCCGTCATACACGGCGACAAAGGAAATACCGGCTTTTGAATCTCTTCGGGTACGTACCCAACCGCGCACGGTGACTTCTTCGCCAACCGCAACCTGGCCGAGCAGTACGTCCGCTACAGGCACTACGCTCATAAAGTTCTCTCTTTATTAGTTCGAAAATAAACAGGTTAACCCCGAATTTAGGGCTAATCTATGTTACTTGCCGTCCGGCAGGACACAAGCAGAATTCACCGTCGGGCAACAGTTTTCTTTTTATTTCGCGAATTAATCAAGATAAGCAGGGAAAACGCTCGTCAGCGCGCTGAAAAATCGCGCTGACGATTGGCCGTTAGCTGGCTTTTTTCACTAACGGGAGATCGAAGGCTTTACGTAGCGCGCGAACAAAGGCTTTATCCTGGCAGATAGTTTTGCCCGGGCTGTCCGAGAGTTTGGCGACCGGCTTCCCGTTGCACTCCACCAGCTTAATCACAATATTAAGCGGCTTAACGCCCGGGATATCGCAGGTCAGGCGAGTGCCGATGCCGAAAACCACGTTGGTGCGCTGGCCAAAGTGGCGATAAAGATCCAATGCCTTGTTGAAATCGAGGTTATCGGAAAATACCAGCGTTTTGGTCTGCGGATCGATCTCTAACTTTTGATAATGCGCCAGCGCTTTTTCACCCCATTCCACCGGATCGCCCGAGTCATGGCGCAGTCCCTGGTAGCGGTTGGCGAAGCCAGGCCCGAAATCACGCAGAAAAGCGTCCATGGTGATGCAATCCGTCAGGGCAATGCCCAGCCGATCGTCATACTCATCCAGCCAGGCCTGCAGCGCCGCGCGTTGGCTATTGGCCAGCACCGGGCTGATTTGCTGATGCGCTTGAAACCACTCATGCGCCTGGGTGCCGACCGGCGTGATGCCCAGCTGACGGGCCACATCATAGTTGCTGGAGCCGACCAGCCAGGGGAAATCCTGCTGAAGCGCGCTGACGATCGCCAACTGCACATCGCGCGAAAAGCGGCGGCGGGTGCCAAAATCCATCAGGCGGAAGCGCGACATATCAAGATCCTGCGTCAGCTGCTTAAAGTCGCTGATTTTTTCCTGCAGGCGTTCCACAGCCATTTCCGGCGTCGCCTGCGGTGAACGGTGGCGATGAACCACTTCGCTAATCAACGCCAGCAGTGGAACTTCCCACATAATGACTTCGCGCCACGGCCCGCTGATGCGAATATCCAGCTTACCCGCATGGTTGCGCACTTTCACCTGCTCCGGGTTATAACGGAACGCTTTCAGCCACGCCAGGTAGTCAGGTTTAAAAAAAGGCAGACCGGCAAGCCAGGCCGACTCCTCATCCGTCATTGCCAGCTGGCTCATCAGCGCGATCTGGGACTTGATTTCATCAGCATAGATACCTAACAGATCGTCGCCCCGGCAACGGAACTCTGCGGTAACGGTCACGTCATGATAGCGATGAAACACAGCCTGTTGCATATGCAGCTTGTAGGCATCGGTATCAAGCATCGTGGTTAAAATCGGGGAAGCGTATCGTGTCATGGTGCGTTTCAGCATCCTCTTGCGCGGGGCGTTTCCGTAGGTGTAAACAGGTCGCAAAGATAAAAAGTATAACCTGCCAGCAGATTAATAGAAGCCAATCACAGCATAAAATCGGGTGAGAGGTCGAGGAGAAACGTGCCATTGTAAACAGGATGTAGCATTAACTGCGAAAAGCGGGGTTTCAACATGGCAAGCCGGACGCAACCGGAATAGACTTAGCGGGTTAAACCATTGTTGATACGAGAAGAGTTTATGACGCAAAAGCCGCAAGTAAAGTACCGCCATGATTACCGGGCGCCAGATTACACCATCACCGATATCGACCTGACCTTTAATCTGGACGCCAGCGTTACCCGCGTTACCGCTGTCAGCAGGGTTAAACGCCTTGGCGATAATCAGGCCGAGCTGCGTCTTGACGGCGGAGAATTAACGTTGGTTTCGCTGACGGTTGATGACCAGCCGTGGGACGCTTATCGCCTGGAAGAGGGCGCGCTGGTGCTGACCGGCCTGCCGGACAATTTTACGCTGCAAATCGTCAACGATATTCACCCGGATAAAAACAGCGCGTTGGAAGGATTATATCAATCCGGCGAGGCGCTCTGTACGCAGTGCGAGGCGGAAGGCTTCCGTCATATTACCTGGTATCTGGATCGTCCGGATGTGCTGGCCCGCTTCACCACCACGCTGATCGCCGACCGGGCGCGTTATCCATTCCTGCTCTCCAACGGCAACCGCGTGGATGCCGGACAGATGGACGATGGCCGCCACTGGATTAAATGGCAGGACCCGTTCCCTAAACCTTGCTATCTGTTTGCGCTGGTGGCCGGTGATTTCGATCTCTTGCGCGACAGTTTTACCACGCGCTCCGGCCGCGATGTCGCGCTGGAAATTTACGTCGATCGTGGCAATCTCGATCGGGCCGACTGGGCGATGACCTCGCTGAAAAACAGCATGAAATGGGACGAGGAGCGCTTTGGCCTCGAGTATGACCTTGACGTCTTTATGATCGTCGCGGTGGATTTCTTTAATATGGGCGCGATGGAGAATAAAGGTCTCAACATCTTTAACTCTAAATATGTGCTGGCGAAGGCGGAAACCGCCACCGATAAAGATTATCTCGGTATTGAAGCGGTGATCGGCCACGAATATTTCCATAACTGGACCGGTAACCGCGTGACCTGCCGCGACTGGTTCCAGCTCAGCCTGAAAGAGGGGCTGACGGTATTCCGCGATCAGGAGTTCAGCTCCGATCTCGGTTCGCGCGCGGTAAACCGCATTGATAATGTGCGCATCATGCGCGGCGCGCAGTTTGCGGAAGATGCCAGCCCGATGGCGCATCCGATTCGCCCCGAGCAGGTAATTGAAATGAACAACTTCTATACGCTGACGGTGTATGAGAAGGGTTCAGAAGTGATCCGTATGATGCACACGCTGCTGGGCGAAGAGAACTTCCAGAAAGGGATGCAGCTCTATTTTGAGCGTCATGACGGCAGCGCCGCCACCTGTGAAGATTTTGTCCAGGCGATGGAAGACGCCTCTCATATCGACCTGACGCAGTTCCGCCGCTGGTACAGCCAGTCCGGCACGCCGGTGCTGACTATCCGCGACGACTATAATCCGGAGCTGGAGCAATATACGCTACACGTTACGCAGATGACGCCGCCCACCGCCGATCAGCAGGAGAAGCTGCCGCTGCATATTCCGCTGGATATTGAGCTATATGACGATAACGGCGAGCCGATTCCGCTTCAGCACAATGGGGAGTCGATCCATCATGTTCTGAACGTGACGGAAGAGTTCCAGACCTTTATTTTCGATAAGGTTTGGCACCAGCCGGTGCCTTCGCTGCTGCGTGAGTTCTCCGCGCCGGTTAAGCTGGACTACAGCTGGAGCGATGCCCAGTTAACCTTCCTGATGCGTCATGCACGCAATGATTTTGCGCGCTGGGATGCGGCGCAAAGCCTGCTGGCGACACATATCAAACTCAACGTGGCGCGCTTCCAGCAGGGGCAGCCGTTATCCCTGCCGCTGCACGTGGCTGACGCGTTCCGCGCGGTGCTGCTGGATGAACATAGCGATCCGGCGTTAATGGCATTGATTCTGACCTTACCGAGCGAAAATGAAATTGCCGGCCTGTTCGATACCATCGATCCGGAAGCCAACGCCGCGGTGCGCGATGCGCTGATGCGTACGCTGGCGGTTGAGCTGGCCGATGAGTGGTTGGCGATTTATAACGCTTATCAGACGCCGGAGTATCGCGTTGAACATGCGGATATCGGTAAACGGGCGCTGAAAAATGTCTGCCTGAGCTATCTGGCGCTGGGCGATGCTACGCTGGCAAACCGTCTGGTGCAGGCGCAGTATCAGCAGGCTAACAACATGACCGATGCTCTGGCGGCGCTGACGGCGGCGGTGATGGCGCAGCTTGACTGCCGTGATGAGATGCTGAGCGCATGGGATGAGCGCTGGCATAAGGATGGTCTGGTGATGGATAAGTGGTTTACGCTGCAGGCCACCAGCCCGTCGCTGGATGTGCTGACGCGCGTGCGTGCGCTGCTAAACCATCGCTCTTTTAGCATGGGCAACCCGAACCGCGTCCGTTCGCTGATTGGCGCTTTCGCCTCGGCTAACCCGGCGGCGTTCCATGCTAAAGACGGCAGCGGTTATCGCTTCCTGGTGGAGATGCTGACCGATCTCAACAGCCGTAACCCACAGGTGGCGGCGCGGATGATTGAGCCGCTGATTCGCCTGAAACGTTACGACGCCGAACGTCAGCGGATGATGCGCGAAGCGCTGGAACAGCTGCGCGATCTGGAGAATCTCTCCGGCGACCTGTATGAGAAAATCAGTAAGGCGCTAAGCGCGTAATACAGAAAGCAAAAAGGCGGCAGTAGCCGCCTTTTTACTGCGCTTCACGCAAAGCGCGGAAATGTTCAGGCACAAGACGTAAGGTGTGGAGAAGTTCAGTTACGGAACGCATGGCGCGGCAGATCGTCCATCGGCCGATCGCGCTGCATAACCCGTTCCAGCACTTCTGCCTCCAGCTCCGCCAGCCGCACCGAGCCGCGGCGGCGTGGGCGGGGTAAATCAATCACTAAATCCAGCCCGATTTTTCCCTCTTCAATCAGTAATACCCGATCGGCTAACGCCACCGCCTCACTGACATCATGCGTCACCAGCAGCACGGTAAAATTTTGCTGACGCCAGAGGTTTTCAATCAGCTCCTGCATTTCGATACGCGTCAGGGCATCCAGCGCTCCCAGCGGTTCATCCAGCAGCAGCAGACCGGGGCGATGAATCAGCGCGCGCGCCAGCGCCACGCGTTGCCGTTGGCCGCCCGATAAGGCAGCGGGCCATTCACGGGCGCGATCGGCAAGATTGACCGCTTCCAGCGCCTGCAACGCCGCCGGACGCCAGTCTCCGCGCAAACCCAGGCCAACATTATCGATCACCCTTTTCCACGGCAGCAACCGGGCATCCTGAAACATCAGCCGCGTCTCTTCGTGGGCTGAAGCAAGCGGCGCCTGGCCTGCCAGCAGCTCGCCTGCGCTCGGCGCCTCCAGTCCGGCGAGCAGACGCAACAGCGTGCTTTTGCCGCAGCCGCTGCGCCCAACCACCGCCACAAACTGACCGGCAGGAATATGCAAATCGATGCCCTGCAGAATAGAACGATCGCCAAAGCGTTTGCTGACGCCCTGTAATCCGATGGGCGTGCCGATATTAAGTCGTGATGGCGTTGCGCCAGCATTCATATTACCGCCTCCTTCTGTTGATAAGCCGGATGCCAGCGTAACCACGCACGTTCCAGCAGAACGGCGCTGACGTCCGCCAGCTTGCCCAGCAGCGCATAAAGAATAATGGCGACCACCACCACATCCGTTTGTAAAAACTCGCGGGCGTTCATCGCCAGATAGCCGATGCCGGAGTTGGCTGATATGGTCTCTGCGACAATCAGCGTCAGCCACATCAGACCGAGCGCAAAGCGTATGCCGACCATAATCGAGGGCAGGGCGCCAGGCAGCATTACCTCGCTAAACAGGCGCCAGCCGGAAAGGCCATAGCTGCGCGCCATCTCCACCAGCCCGCGATCGATATTACGGATGCCGTGAAAAGTATTGAGGTAGACCGGAAACAGCGTGCCGAGCGCAACCAGGAAAATCTTGGCCGCCTCATCAATGCCGAACCACAAAATAACCAACGGGATCAGCGCCAGATGCGGAATATTGCGTAACATCTGCACTGAGGTATCCAGCAGGCGCTCGCCCCAGTGGGAAGCGCCGGCGAGCAGCCCCAGCGTCAGACCCAGGGCGCCGCCGATGGCAAAGCCGGTGAGCGCCCGCCAGCTACTGATCGCCAGATGCTGCCATAGCTCGCCGCTGGCGCTGAGATGCCAGAACGTCAGCACCACGCTTTGTGGCGCAGGCAGAATACGCGTGGAAAGCCAACCGGTCTGTGAAGCGATTTGCCAGATTGCCAGCAGCGCCACCGGCAACAGCCACGGCACCAGCGGATGTCGGGAACTCAGTTTAATGCTCATCCGCGGCTCCTTTAGCTTTGTGACACTTTCTGCGGGGCGAAATCATTCGCTACCGCCTCGCCGTACGCCTGAACCTGGCGCGCCGCGGGGATCTCCGGCACCGCCAGATCCAAATGAGGGAACAGCAGTTCGCCGACCCGATACACTTCTTCCAGATGCGGATAGCCGGAGAGAATAAAGGTTTCAATGCCGAGATCGGCATACTCCTGCATACGCGCCGCCACCGTGGGGCCATCGCCTACCAGCGCGGTGCCGGCGCCGCCGCGCACCAGGCCGACGCCCGCCCACAGGTTAGGACTGATCTCCAGTTTATCGCGGCGCCCCTGATGCAGCGCGGCCATGCGCTGCTGGCCCACCGAATCGGTACGCGCCAGCGCCGCCTGCGCTTTGGCGATCGTGGCGTCATCCAGATGCGATATCAGCCGTTCTGCGGCCTGCCAGGCTTCGCTATTGGTTTCACGCACGATGACATGCAGGCGAATACCGAAGCGTACCTGGCGGCCCTGCGCTGCGGCTTTGGCGCGCACCTGCGCGAGCTTCTCTTTGACCAGCGCTGGCGGTTCGCCCCAGGTCAGATAAACATCTACCTGTTCGGCCGCCAGATCCTGCGCCACCGGTGAAGAACCGCCGAACCACAGCGGCGGGCGCGGCTGTTGAACGGGTTTAAACATCAGCCTGGCGCCGCGCACCTGCAGATAATCCCCCTGATAATCTACGGTTTCCCCTTCCAGCACCCGTCGCCAGATGCGGGTAAACTCGGCAGATTCCGCATAGCGTTCGGTATGGTCGAGAAAAATGCCGTCGCCCGCCAGCTCTTCCGGATCGCCGCCTGTGACCAAATTAAACAGCGCGCGGCCGTTAGAAAGCCGATCCAGCGTGGCCGCCTGGCGGGCCGCCTGCGTCGGTGAAATCACGCCGGGACGCAGCGCGACCAGAAAACGCAGCCGTTGCGTTACCGGAATCAGCGACGCGGCGACCAGCCAGGCATCTTCACAGGAGCGACCGGTCGGGATAAGCACGCCGCCAAAGCCTAAACGATCCGCCGCCTGAGCTATCTGTTGCAAATAACCGTGGTCGACCGGGCGAGCGCCTTCCGCCGTGCCAAGATAGTGACCGTCGCCATGGGTAGGTAAAAACCAGAATACGGATAACGTCATAATAATTCTCCTTATTCACTGAACGGTTGCGCCACGCCAGATATGGCTGGTGACGTCGAGCTTCACGGGAAGCAGATGGTTTTGATAGAAGAGATCGGAGGTATGCTGCTGCGCCTGGACGGTGGTTTCGTTAACCGGCGTAATGCGGGTCGGCGGACGATGATCGAGATAGCTATCGATCACGCTCTCCGGCAGGCCCATGCTTTGCGCCAGCAGCCTGACGCTTTCCGCGCGCTGGCTTTGGGTCAGGGCGTCCGCCTGGCTAAAAATATCCAGTACCGACTGAATAAATTCGCCGTGGGCCTCGGCATAGCTGCGTGTCGCCAGGTAAAAAGAACCGGTGAGATTGAGCGCGCTGCCATCGGTAAGCACCCGCACATGGCCCTGCTGTAGCGCCGCAGAGTAATAAGGATCCCAGATGGCCCAGGCATCGACATTGCCCTGCTGAAAAGCGGCGCGGGCATCGGCAGGCGTCAGCCAGACCGGCTGAATATCCTTAAAGCTCAGCCCTGCCTGTTGCAGCGCGCGCAGCAGCAAATTATGCGAGCTGGAGCCTTTCTGCAGGGCGACTTTACGCCCCTTCAGATCGGCGACCTTTTTGATCGGGCTGTTATCGGCGACCAGAATCACTTCGGCCCGCGGCTTCGGCGGCTCGGATCCGACATACAGCAGGTCAGCGCCTGCCGCCTGGGCAAATAGCGGCGGAATATCGCCGGTGCTGCCTAAATCGATACTGCCCACGTTTAGCGCTTCCAGCATTTGCGGGCCGGCAGGGAACTCGATCCAGCGAATCTGGGTATGCGGATAGCGCTGTTCCAGCAGCTGGTGGGATTTAGCCAGCACCATGCTGACCGACCCTTTTTGATAGCCGATGCGAATCGCCTCTGGATCCTGGTTGGCGGCCTGTAGCGTGGTACTGATGCTGAGCAACGCCATCAGCAGCGCGCCAACTAACGGTTGAGAAAAACGTAGCATGCGTGCCTCCTAAACCACATCAGCCAGACGCGCTTCACGTCGCTGCAAGGCGAACCAGAAGGTGCTTAACGCATCATCCAGCCGTGCAGCCAACAGATCGCTCAATTCCGGCTGCCGGTCGTAATGGGCGATCTGGCTGTCGTCGGCAAAAATGCCATGCAGCACTTCCTGCGCCTTCAGCGCGTTAAGCACCGGCTTTAAGGCATAATCTACCGCCAGCATATGAGCCAGCGTGCCGCCGGTTGCCAGCGGCAGCACGACTTTATGTTCCAGCGCGCGTTCCGGCAGCAGATCCAGCAGCGTTTTCAGCGCGCCGGAGAAAGAGGCCTTATAGACCGGCGTGGCGACAATTACGCCATCCGCCGCGGCCAGATCCTCTTTCATCGCCAGCAGAGCAGGGGAATCGAAACGCGCGTACAGCAGATCCTCCGGACGGAAGTTATGTAGATTCCACGGCGTCACCTCCACGCCACGCTGTTCAAGCGCCTGCTGACACAGCGTCAATAGCGCCGTGGACCGCGAGGGAAAACGCGGGCTTCCCGCCAGAGTAATAACGCGCATAGCCACTCCTTATAACATTTAGTTATTGATTAAAGGTTATTGAGAACTTATAGCTGCATCCTGACAGAGCCAACGGCGGCCTTTAAATGATTTATCCGGCAATAAAAAGCTATTTTTGCGCTAAAGCAGAACAGAGAAGGGGAAAAGCGGGTTAACTGAGGCGCCAGTTTAACAATTCTGGCTTTTTATGGCGGTTATACCGGATAATACCGCCCCGTTTGCCACCGGGAATTCAGGAGAGTCCATGTTTTACCCCCTCGCACGTAAAGCCTTGTTCCGTCTCGACGCTGAACACGCCCATGAACTGACGTTGCAGCAGCTGCGCCGCATTGGCGGCACGCCGCTGGAGGGCTTAATTCGCCAGCGTTTGCCTGCCCGGCCTGTGAAGTGTATGGGGCTAACGTTTAAAAACGCGCTTGGCCTGGCGGCCGGGCTGGATAAAAACGGCGAATGCATTGATGCTTTCGGCGCGATGGGCTTCGGCTTTGTTGAAGTGGGAACGGTCACGCCCCGTCCACAGCCGGGTAATGATAAGCCGCGACTGTTCCGCCTGATTGAAGCCGAAGGGATCATTAACCGGATGGGGTTTAATAATCTGGGGGTGGATCAGCTGGTTGAAAACGTCAAGCGCGCCAGCTTCAATGGCGTATTAGGCATCAATATCGGCAAAAATAAAGATACGCCGGTAGAGCAGGGCAAAGATGATTATTTGGCCTGTATGGAAAAAGTCTACCCGTATGCCGGTTATATTGCGGTTAATATCTCATCGCCGAATACGCCGGGTTTACGCACCCTGCAATATGGCGAGGCGCTGGACGATTTGCTGATGGCAATAAAAGCACAGCAGAAGATTCTGGAAAAGCGTCATCTGAAATATGTGCCGGTTGCGGTAAAAATTGCGCCCGATCTTTCCGAAGAAGAATTGGTACAGATTGCCGATAGCCTGGTTCGCCATCAAATTGATGGCGTAATCGCCACTAATACCACGCTGGATCGCTCGCTGGTGAGCGGATTGAAATATAGCGAAGAGGCAGGCGGTTTAAGTGGACGCCCGGTACAGTTACGCAGCACCGAAGTGATTCGCCGTCTGTCGCAGGAGCTGCAGGAAAGAGTGCCGATTATTGGCGTGGGCGGCATTGATTCGCTAATGGCGGCGCGCGAAAAAATGGCCGCCGGGGCGACGCTGGTACAAATTTATTCCGGTTTTATTTATAAAGGCCCGGATTTAGTAAAAGAGATTGTGACTCATCTCTGACCTTTCTTGCAGAATCTGGCCGGGGGCTTTTAATCTGTTTCCGGCTGGTTTATATTTTGTCTATTCCTTGTTCGTTTCAGGATAATATTATTCGCGGCAGGTTAATTCCTTTTTATGTGCTGTCCGGGGTCGGCTCAATTGGCATCGGACAATAAATCAGCCTGTTTTTGCAACCCTCAACTGTAGTAAGGCAAACCATGAAGATAAAACCTGACGACAAATGGCGTTGGTTTTTCGATGCAGAGCAGGATCGTATGATGCTCGACTTAGCGGATGGTATGCTGTTTCGCTCTCGTTTTTCCCGCAAAATGTTAACGCCGGACGCCTTTAACGAGGCGGTGTTTAATGTTGACGATGCGGCGCAGTTTTATGCCTGGCAAGAAAGCTGCCGTGAAACGACGCTCAGCGAAGAACAGTGTGATGACTTGTTATTAAATGCGCTGGTGGCCTGGCGCTTTATGAAGCCGCTGATGCCGAAAAGCTGGCACTTTCGCGTTTGCCAGCGTTCATTCTGGCAGCCGGGCGTCAGCGATCTGGTGACGGTTACGCTGGAAGAAAACGGCGAAGAGGCGAGGATGCTGGTTATCGAGGCGGGCGAAAACGCCGCGCTTTGCGTGCTGGCCCAGCCTGAGCTGCAGGTCGCCGGTAAAACCATGGTGCTGGGCGATGCGATTAAAATTATGCATGACCGCCTGCAGCCGTGGCAGGCGGAACAGGCGCAGCGTTACGCCTGGGCGGGCTAAGCGTTTCGGCGCTTTACGCCAGCTCGATATCGCCGTCCGGAATACAGCTGCAGCTTAAAACGGTGCCGTCACTGCGGATGGCATCCTGCTTTAACGCTTTGACCTTGCCGGAAACCAGCTGCATTTTACAGCTGCCGCACAGACCGGCGCGGCAGGAATAGGGAATGCGGTGGCCCTGCATTTCCAGCTGCTCCAGCAACAGCTGCTGATTATTGCCGCTAAAGCTGCTGCCGCGGTAGCGGATGGTGACGCTTTTCTCCGCTTCCTCTTTTACCGCCAGCGTCTCGACGACCCGACCCGCGCCATAGCTGCGCGCCGGCTGCGTGGCTATCACCTCCAGCGTATCGCCCGCGCGTATCACGCCGCTGTTGCAGGCCAGCAAATTCAAGCCAAAATCCACATCGCCGCTGCCATCCTGCGCGCTGCGGAAGCCTTGCAGCGTTTTCAGCGGTTCGCCGTTGGGATGTTTTTCCCCACGCTCCGGGCTGATGGTGGTAAAAATACAGCGGCTGCACGGCTTGGCGACCTCAAACTCGATCTCACCGATGCGCAGACGCTGCCAGCTGTCTTCTTCCCAGGCGCGCGCGCCGGTAACCACCAGGTTCGGACGAAACTGCTCCAGACGCACGCTGGCCGGGCAGCGCTGCTGCAAATCGTAGAGCGAGGCCTCGTTCATCAGCAAAAAAGGGTAGCCATCGGCAAAGCCAAGCGGCACCTGCGGCCGGCGCTTCACCCGCCGCGTCATCTCCGGACCGGTCCAGCGCAGCTGTACCGGAATGGGGAAGAACCCGCTCAGCCATTCATTGATCGGCTGCGGCGCGATACGGGCGGTAAAGTGGTTGCCCCAGACTTCGGTCGCGGCCTCCTGCGGCTGGAAGTCGCTAAAGCGCAGGGCGGCGCGGCTGTTATCCGGCGCCTGCAGCCACAGCCCATCCGGGATCGGCGCTGGAATAAACTGCACCAGCTGCGGATACTGGCGGGCAGTAATAAAGGTGCCGTCCTGCGTCGTCAACATAAACAGGCGGTCAAAAGCCAATCCGCTCTCTTGTACCTGAGCATGCGAAAGCTGTAGCCCGCGCATCGATTTAACCGGATGAATAAACAGGCGTGACAGGACGATCATAGAGCTCTCCGTGCTGCGCTATCGGGGCGCCTGGCCACGACAGCAGGAATCTGCGGCTAAAGGAAGCTAACTTTATGACATGCGGCGGTGATTAGCTATAATGCGCAACAATTTTCCTAATACTGTAAGTGACGATATGAATTCTCTGTTTGCCAGTACGGCGCGTGGGCTCGAAGAGCTATTAAAGAGTGAACTGGAAACGCTGGGGGCACAGAACCTACAGGTGGTCCAGGGCGGCGTACATTTTCAGGGAGACGATCGTTTAATGTACCGCAGCCTGCTGTGGAGCCGGCTGGCGTCGCGTATTCTGCTGCCGCTCAGCGAATGCTCGGTATACAGCGATCTCGATCTCTACCTCGGCGCACAGGCGATTGACTGGACTAATCTGATTGACGGCACCTTCGCCGTGCATTTTAGCGGCACTAACGAAGCGATTCGCAACAGTCAGTTTGGCGCATTGAAAGTGAAGGATGCAATCGTCGACAGCTTCACCCGTAAAAATCTTCCGCGTCCGGATGTCGATCGTGAACAGCCGGACGTGCGTATTAACGTCTGGCTAAATAAAGATACCGCCAGTATTGCCCTCGACCTGAGCGGAGAAGGGATGCATCAGCGCGGTTATCGCCAGCAAACCGGCCTTGCGCCGATGAAAGAAAACCTGGCGGCGGCGACGGTGCTGCGTTCCGGCTGGCTGCCGGGCACGCCGCTGCTTGATCCAATGTGCGGCTCCGGCACACTGCTGATCGAGGCAGCGTTGATCGCCAGCGATCGCGCGCCGGGTCTGAACCGCCGTCACTGGGGTTTTCACGGCTGGAAAGCGCATCAGCCTGAGCTGTGGCGTGAGCTGATTGACGAAGCGCAAACCCGCGCCCGCCAGGGCATTGCGCAAACGTCTTCGCGTTTCTTTGGCTACGATAATGATGAGCGCGTGCTGGAGCGCGCGCGCGGCAACGCCCGTCGCGCCGGCGTGGCCGATCTGTTCACTTTTGCGGTGCAGGATGTTGCGCAGCTCAGCAACCCGCTGCCGCAGGGACCGACCGGCACCGTGATCAGTAACCCGCCGTACGGCGAACGTCTGGAAAGCGAGCCGGCGCTGATCGCCCTGCACAGCCTGCTGGGACGCGTGATGAAAAGCCAGTTCGGCGGCTGGCATCTTTCGCTGTTTAGCGCCTCGCCGGATCTGCTGAGCTGTTTACAGCTGCGCGCCGATCGCCAGTTTAAAGCGAAAAACGGCCCGCTGGACTGCGTACAGAAAAACTATCAGTTGGCGGCGACCAGCGGCGACGGCGTTCCGGCTCAGATAGCGGAAGATTACGCCAACCGTTTACGCAAAAATATGAAGAAGCTGGATAAGTGGGCGCGTCAGGAGGGCATTGAGTGCTATCGCCTGTATGACGCCGATTTGCCGGAATATAACGTGGCCGTCGATCGCTATGCTGACTGGGTAGTGATTCAGGAGTATGCGCCGCCGAAAACCATTGATGCCATGAAGGCGCGCCAGCGTCTGTTTGACGTGATTAGCGCCACGCTAACGGTGCTGGAGCTGCCGGCGAACCGCCTGGTGCTGAAAACCCGTGAAAAGCAGAAGGGCAAAAGCCAGTATCAAAAACTGGGCGAGAAAGGCGAATACTTTGAAGTACGCGAGTTTAACGCCCGCTTCTGGGTCAACCTTACCGACTATCTCGATACCGGCCTGTTTATCGATCACCGTCTTGCCCGCCGGATGCTGGGGCAAATGAGCAAAGGCAAAGATTTTCTCAATCTGTTTGCCTATACCGGTAGCGCCAGCGTGCATGCCGGACTGGGCGGTGCGCGTTCTACTACCACTGTGGATATGTCGCGTACCTATCTGGAGTGGGCGGAACGCAATATGCGTTTAAACGGCCTCAGCGGTCGTCAGCATCGTCTGATGCAGGCGGATTGCCTGAGCTGGCTGCGTGAAAGCCAGGAACAGTTCGATCTGATCTTTATCGATCCGCCGACTTTCTCTAACTCAAAACGTATGGAAGAGAGCTTTGATGTGCAGCGCGATCATTTGCAACTGATGCGCGATCTGAAACGCCTGCTGCGCGCGGGCGGCACCATTATGTTCTCGAATAACAAGCGCGGTTTCAAAATGGATCATCAGGGGCTGGCCGGACTCGGCCTGCAGGCTCAGGAGATCACCGCAAAAACGCAGTCGCAGGATTTTGCCCGCAACCGCCATATTCACAACTGCTGGCTGATTACGCACGCCGGTAAGGAATAAGCTGTATGTCACTGATTAGTATTCACAATGCCTACCTTTCGTTCAGCGATGCGCCGCTGCTGAATTATGCCGAACTGCATATCGAAGAGAACGAGCGCGTTTGTCTGGTCGGGCGCAACGGCGCCGGTAAATCCACGCTGATGAAAATCATTAACGGCGAACAGCCGCTGGATGATGGCCGCATAATTTATGAGCAGGATTTGGTGGTGGCGCGCCTGCAACAGGATCCGCCGCGTAATATCGCCGGCACGGTGTATGATTTCGTGGCCGAGGGCGTCGCCGAACAGGCGGAGCACCTGAAAGCCTATCACGCGATTTCGCATGTAGTGATGAACGACCCCAGCGAGAAAAACCTCAATGAGATGGCGCGTCTGCAGTCCCTGCTGGATCACCATAATCTGTGGCAGCTGGAGTCGCGCATTAACGATGTGCTGCAACAGATCGGCCTGGAGCCGGAGGTGGAGCTGTCGTCGCTTTCCGGCGGCTGGCTGCGTAAGGCGGCGCTGGGACGCGCGCTGGTCAGCAATCCGCGCGTGTTGATGCTGGATGAGCCGACCAACCATCTGGATATTGAAACCATCGACTGGCTGGAAAACTTCCTGAAAACCTTCCAGGGCAGCATCGTCTTTATTTCCCATGACCGTTCTTTTATCCGCAATATGGCGACGCGTATTGTCGATCTCGATCGCGGCAAGCTGGTTTCCTGGCCGGGCGACTATGACAAATACCTGGAAGGGAAAGAGGAGGCGCTGCGCGTTGAAGAGATGCAAAACGCTGAATTCGATCGCAAACTGGCGCAGGAAGAGGTGTGGATCCGCCAGGGAATTAAAGCGCGTCGTACCCGTAACGAAGGCCGTGTACGTGCGTTGAAAGCGCTGCGTCGGGAACGTTCAGAACGACGCGAGGTGATGGGCAAAGCGCAGATGCAGGTTGAAGAGGCTTCACGCTCCGGCAAAATCGTCTTTGAGCTGGAAAACGTTAATTACAGTATCGGCGATCGCACGTTGGTAAGAGACTTTAGCGCCCAGGTACAGCGCGGCGATAAAATTGCGCTGATTGGCCCTAACGGCTGCGGTAAAACCACGCTGCTGAAACTGATGCTGGGGCAACTGCAGGCGGACAGCGGCCGCGTGCATAGCGGTAGCAAACTGGAAGTGGCCTATTTCGACCAGCACCGCGCGATCCTCGATCCGGATCGCACGGTGATGGATAACCTCGCGGAAGGCAAACAGGAAGTGATCGTCAACGGTAAGCCGCGTCACGTTCTGGGCTATCTGCAGGAGTTTCTGTTCCATCCGAAGCGGGCGATGACGCCGGTCAGGGCGCTTTCCGGCGGAGAGCGCAACCGTCTGCTGCTGGCGCGTCTGTTCCTGAAGCCCAGCAATCTGCTGATCCTCGATGAGCCAACCAACGATCTGGATGTGGAAACGCTGGAGCTGCTGGAAGAGCTGATCGACGGCTATCAGGGCACCGTGCTGTTGGTGAGCCACGATCGTCAATTTGTTGATAACACCGTAACCGAATGCTGGATCTTTGAAGGCAACGGCGATATCGGTACCTTTGTCGGCGGCTATCATGATGCCCAACAGCAGCGAGCCGCCTCGCGCCAGAGCCGCGCCGCGCCGGCAGTGAAAGCAACGGCGGAAAAACCGACAAAAAATGATCCGCTTAAAAGCGAGGCAAAACCCGCCAGCACTAAGCTAAGCTATAAGCTGCAACGTGAGCTGGATCAGCTGCCGCAGCAGCTTGAGGCGCTGGAAAACAGGATAGAGCAGCTGCAGCTACAAATGGCGGATGCGAACTTTTTCACCCAACCGCATGAGAAAACGCAGCCGGTCATTTCTGCGCTGGCGGAGGCGGAGCAGCAGCTGGAAACCGCATTTGAACGCTGGGAATATCTTGAATCGCTGAAAAACGGCGGCTGAAATCGGGAGTAGGGTATGTGTTCAGCTGAACACCCGCAACACTGGATACTTTGTCCACAGTGTGACCTGATGACGCAGTTGCCATCGGTCGCGATTGGGCAGAAAGCCAGCTGCCCGCGCTGTCATACTACGTTGATTACTAACTGGAGCGAGCCGCGCAAGCGGCCCTCTGGCTATGCGTTGGCCGCGCTGTTTATGTTGCTACTGGCTAACCTGTTTCCTTTCGTCAATATGCACGTCTCTGGCCTGAGCAGTGAAATCAGCCTGATGGAAATCCCCCGGGTGATGGTTTCCGAGGATTACGCCAGTCTCGCCACGCTATTTATGCTGTTCGTCCAGGCGGTGCCGGCCTTTTGTATGGTGGCTATTCTGCTGCTGGTCAATCGGTTGCCGCTACCGCAACGTTTGCAGATTGCGCTCGCCCGCATACTGTTTCAGTTAAAGAGCTGGGGCATGGCGGAGATCTTCCTCGCCGGGGTGCTGGTCAGTTTTGTTAAGCTGATGGCCTACGGCGATATCGGCATCGGCACCAGCTTTGTGCCCTGGTGCTTATTCTGTTTGCTGCAGCTGCGCGCTTTTCAATGCGTCGATCGGCGCTGGCTGTGGCGTCAGATTGCCTCAGAGCCGCCGTTGCCAGCCGCGCCGCGCGCCGGCATTAGCGGGCTAAAGCAGGGGATGCGATCTTGTCGGTGCTGTACGGCGGTGCTGGCGGCCGATCGTTATCTCTGTCCACGCTGCGGAACGGCGGGCCATGCGCGTCGTCGGCACAGCCTACAATGGACGCTGGCGCTGCTTTTCACTTCGATCATTGTTTATATTCCTGCCAATATTTTACCGATTATGGTTACCGAGGCGCTCGGCGACCGTATGAATACCAATATTATGGCCGGGGTAATTGTGCTCTGGAGCGATGGATCGTATCCGGTGGCGCTGGTAATTTTTATCGCCAGTATTATGGTGCCGTCGCTAAAAATGGTGGCGATTGGCTGGCTGTGTTGGGATGCCCAGGGACACGGCAGGCGCGACAGTGAAAAAATGCATCTGATTTATGAGGTGGTGGAGTTCGTCGGTCGTTGGTCCATGATTGACGTGTTTGTAATTGCGGTACTTTCCGCGCTGGTGCGCATCGGACAGCTAATGAATATCTATCCGGCGCCCGGCGCACTGCTGTTTGCCGCCGTGGTCATCCTGACTATGTTTGCTGCAATGACCTTCGATCCCCGTCTGACGTGGGATCGCGAACCAGAAAATGAGCTGAAGGAGCCGAGCCTTGACGGAAAATAATCACGGCGTTGCGAAGGTCGACCAGATCAAGCGCTGGTCGCCGGTATGGATAATCCCTATTGTAACCGTGCTGATCGGCGCCTGGATCCTGTTTTATCATTTCAGTCATCAGGGGCCGGAAGTCACGCTAATCACCACTAATGCAGAAGGCATTGAAGGCGGTAAAACGGCGATTAAAAGCCGCAGCGTTGATGTGGGCGTGGTGGAAAGCGCGGTGCTCACTGACGATCTGCACCATGTAGAAATTAAAGCCCGGCTGAATGCGGGCATGGAAAAACTACTGCACGGCGACAGCGCTTTTTGGGTGGTTAAGCCGCAGGTCGGACGCGAAGGCATCACCGGCCTCGGCACATTGTTATCCGGCGCATATATCGAACTTCAGCCCGGCAGTAAAGGCGAAAAGCCCGAACACTATAAACTACTGGATGCGCCGCCGCTGGCGCCGCCAGATGCCAAAGGGATCCGTATCGTGCTCGACAGCACCAAGGCGGGCCAGCTTAATCCTGGCGACCCGGTGCTGTTCCGCGGCTATCGCGTCGGCTCGGTGGAAACCAGCAGCTTTGACGCTGATAAACGCGCTATGCAGTATCAGCTATTTGTCGCGGCCCCTTACGATCGGCTGGTCACCTCGAACGTGCGTTTCTGGAAGGATAGCGGCATCGCGGTAGAGATGTCCGCCTCCGGCATGCGCGTTGAAATGGGTTCGTTGACCACGCTGTTCAGCGGCGGCGTCAGTTTTGACGTGCCGGATGGCTGGGAACTGGGCGTACCCGCCGAGAACAAAGCGGAATACCATCTGTATGACGATCAGCGCAGCATTCAGGATTCGCTCTATACCACCCATCTTGATTTCCTGATGTTCTTTAGCGATTCGATTCGTGGCTTGCAGCCGGGCGCGCCGGTAGAGTTCCGCGGCATCCGTCTGGGAACGGTCGCGCAGGCGCCTTATACCGTGCCAGGCTGGAACCAGTCGCTGAATACCGATTACCGCATCCCGGTACTGGTACGCATTGAACCCGATCGCTTTGTTAATCGACTCGGCGGTGACTTTGATATCAGACAGCATCTGCGCGACGGTAAAAAGCGCGGCCTGCGGGCTTCGCTGAAAACCGGCAATCTGCTCTCCGGCTCGTTGTATATCGATCTCGATTTCTACGACAACGCGCCGCAGTATAAAGGCCCGGAAAAGGTCGCTGGACTGGAGATCATTCCAACCGTCAGCGGCGGTCTGAGCCAGATTCAACAGAAGCTGATGGATGCGCTGGATAAGATTAACAATCTGCCGCTCAATCCGATGATTAATCAGGCCACCGGCACGCTGAAAGAGAGCCAGCGAACGCTGCGCGAGCTGCAAAAAACGCTGGATAATGTGAATAAGATCACCGCCAGTCCGTCGATGCAGCAGCTGCCGCAGGATATGCAGCAAACGCTGCGCGAGCTGAATCGCAGTATGAAAGGGCTACAGCCGGGATCGCCGGCCTATAACAAGCTGGTTGGCGATATGCAACGGCTGGATCAGGTGCTGCGTGAGCTGCAGCCGGTGCTGAAAACGCTCAATCAAAAGAGCAACGCGCTGGTATTTGAAGCTAAACCGGGCGAAGACCCACAGCCAAAGAGGGCGAAATAATGACGAAATGGATGCCACTGCTGGTGCTGGCATTAAGCGCCTGCAGCAGCAGCACGCAAACCACGATGTATCAACTGCCGACGGGAACGTCGGCAGCAACGGCGGTGGTGAGCCAGAACGCATTCGGGCTGGCTCATCCGCAACCGATCTGGGTTGAACGCGTTTCGGTGCCTGATTATCTGGCGGGCAATGGCGTGGTTTACCAAACCAGCGACGTGAAATACGTTATCGCCGCTAACAATCTCTGGGCCAGCCCGCTCGATCAGCAGCTCCAGCAAACGCTGGTTACTAACCTCAGCCATGCACTGCCGGGCAGGCTGATTTCAGCCGCGCCGCTGGGCGAACAGCATGATACCCTGAACGTTAACGTCACCGGTTTTCATGGTCGTTTCGATGGGCAAGTAGTGATTAGCGGTAGCTGGATGCTGGAGCATAACGGGCAAATTCAGCGGCAGAATTTCAATTTGACGCTGCCGCAGCAGGAAGATGGCTATGATGCGATGGTCAGAACGCTGGCGCAGGGCTGGCAACAAGAAGCGCAGCGTATGGCGACGGCTTTCAGTACCTTAAAAAATAATTAATTTTTCTTAAGTGAATTCCGGTTCGCTGACGTTGAGCGCGTTTGCGGACCGGATTTTTTTTGTGCAGAATCATCCCTTTACCCAAACCATCGATTTGCGTAGCGGAAAAACCTTCAAAAATAGCCTGGGCATGTGACAATGGCGTGAAATTTGCGCATTGATCTTTTTCAGCGATGAGGGTAGAAAAGAAAAGTGGTTGCGCATTTTGTGACCATTGTTTTCTTTCCACCAGTTCCACCATACCTGAATGAGGGAAATGAGGCATGAAGAGACAGAAACGAGACCGTCTGGAACGAGCACATTCACGCGGCTATCAGGCTGGCATCACCGGGCGTTCAAAAGAGATGTGTCCTTATCAAATGCTTGAGGCTCGGTCTCACTGGTTGGGAGGTTGGCGAAAAGCCATGGAGGACAGGGCGGTTAGCGTAAGTGCCGTGATGGCCTGACGGCCTGTCAGAAAAAGGATAACCTCCGCATTTGCGGAGGTTTTTAATTCAGCGGATTAAAACGCGGCGGTATCTTTAAACAGACCCACTTTCAGGTCGCTGGCGGTATAGATCACATTACCGTCAACCAGCACTTCGCCATCGGCCACGCCCATTACCAGTTTACGGTTGATTACGCGTTTAAAGTGAATACGGTAGGTCACTTTTTTCGCCGTAGGCAGCACCTGACCGGTAAATTTCACTTCACCTACGCCCAGCGCGCGGCCTTTGCCTTCAGCGCCCAGCCAGCCAAGGTAGAAACCAACCAGTTGCCACATCGCATCCAGACCCAGACAGCCCGGCATTACCGGATCGCCAATAAAGTGACAGGCGAAGAACCAGAGGTCCGGATTAATATCTAACTCAGCTTCTACGTAACCTTTGTTATAGTTACCGCCTTCTTCGCTCATTTTGACCACGCGGTCCATCATCAGCATATTGCCAGACGGCAGCGGCGGGCCTTCAGCGCCAAACAGTTCACCGCGACCAGAGGCAATCAGGTCTTCTTTTGTATAGGATTCGCGTTTTTCTACCATGTTTCATTAAGCCTTTTTTTAGTGAATCAAGAACATTAGCTAACAGGTGTAAGCTGAACAACTCCGATCAGCTGTGGTTAAACCAGTTTAGCCAACGTAGAGGCCAGGGACGCTGACGCGCCTCCTGCTGATTAAATTCTGTGATGCGTGCCTGAATAGTCTGCAACAGGCAAGGCGCGTCCTCTTTTTTCCAGGGCGCACCGGTCAGTAACGGCAGCGCCTCATCCACCTCGCTGACCGCCCAGATATGAAACTCGCCGGCCCGTACCGCATCGACGATTTGCTGTTGCAAACAGAGATGACGCACGTTGGCAGCGGGGATAATCACCCCTTGTTGGCCGGTTAGGCCGCGCTGTTGGCAAACCTCGAAAAAGCCTTCGATCTTTTCATTCAAGCCGCCTACCGGCTGCACATGCCCGAACTGATCCACGGAGCCGGTAACCGCGATTTGCTGATTGATCGGCTGCTCGGCCAGCGCGCTGACCAATGCGCACAGTTCGGCAAGGGAGGCGCTGTCGCCATCCACTTCGGAATAGGATTGCTCAAACACCAGCGAAGCTGAGAAGGGCAGCTGCTGATCCAGCTCCAGTTCGGCAATCAAAAACGCCTGCATAATCATCATGCCCTTCGCATGAATATTTCCGCCCAGCTCGGCTTTGCGTTCAACGTCGTTGAATTCGCCATCGCCCACGTGAACTACGCAGCTGATACGCGAAGGCTCGCCGAAGGCGCGCGGATGTCCAGGAAATTCCACCACCGACAGGCCGTTGATTTGCCCCACCACGGCGCCTTCCGTCTCGATGAGGATTTGATCCTGCAAGATTTCATCGCGCATACGCTCCGGCAGGAAACTTTCACGCCAGACGCGCGCGTCCAGCGCAGCCTGCAACGCAGCAGCGTCCAGCTGTTCACCGTACAGCGCGGCATCACGCAGCTGCCGCCCCAGCCAGGCCGGACAAAGCGGCAGCGTAGCGCGGTCGCCGCTATAGCGTACAGCTTCCTGCAACAGGACAGGCCAGAAATCCGCGGCGATGGGGGGGAGGTTCGCCTGCTGTGCCAGCGCGCTTACCCAGCGGCACCATAACGCCATCTCTTCTTCGTCTTCCAGCTGTAGGCTTTCTTCATATTCGCTGTAGATAGCCAGCGACGTCAGCTCAGGCTCCATCTCCTGGAAATCGGCCATCGCCTCGCGATCGCCGCACAGCACCAGCTTTAACTGCAGCGGCATCGACGGAATGGTGATCGGCAGCGGGCGTGACTCATCCGGCGACAGCCAGTCGAAACGCTGCTGCGTGATAATTTGCTTCAGCCGCAGCCAGAGCAGCGGCTGCGCCAGCAGTGAACGCAGCGAAAGCAGCAAAGTGCCGCCGTTAGCCCGATGGAGCAGACCCGGCTGCAGGCTGATGCGCTGGGAAAAAATACGTACGCAGCCAAAAAGCTGTTCAGATTCGATCCAGTCGGCAAAATGTACGCCGCCGCGGCTGGCGAAAGGGACATCTGCTGATTTTGCAGGCTGCCAGGTTATCTGCTCGTCATTAATCAGATAGTTACCGCCGTAAAGGGCTTCCGTCGGGCTACTGTTATGCTGTAATGTCTGCGCCAGCAATGACAGATTCTCACTGTTTTCCGCGCAGCGCACCAGCATCAATGGAAAAGGCGCGCTGCTGTTCTGCAGCAGGCTGGCCGCATCAAACAGACGAGGCTGAACGTCGGGCAGAACATCGCCGACATTATCGCTAAAGACGCGGGAAAAAAGAGACTGGAAGCTTTCGGCATCAGGCTGTAGCGCCTGCCATGCAAGTCGGTTGCTGGTCAAAGTAATCGTATTTGTCTGAATAAATGAAAAGCGCGATTATACAGCTTTTCAGGCTGTTACGCACGGCAGAGATCTGACTGATTGTTCAGGCGCCGCTGCGCCTTTCTCTGCCGCAAGTCGTAAAAAAGCTGTTATTCTTAGTTTGTTACCTGCTCACGATGAGATTCCGATGAAATATCAGCAGCTGGAAAATCTTGAAAGCGGATGGAAATGGAAATACCTGGTAAAAAAATACCGGGAAGGTGAGCCGATCACCCGATACATTGAAATCAGCGCCGCTCAGGAAGCCGTTAAGGCTTTGCTGGCGATGGAAAACCATCCGATAGACGTGCTGAAATGGATAGAGCAGCATATTAATCCGGCGCTGGAAAATCGTATGAAGCAGACGATCCGCGCGCGCCGTAAGCGCCACTTCAATGCCGAACATCAGCATACGCGTAAGAAATCGATCGATTTAGAATATCTGGTGTGGCAAAGGCTGGCGGGACTGGCGCAGCGTCGCAACAGTACCTTATCGGATACTATCGTACAGTTAATTGAGGATGCTGAGCGCAAAGAAAAATATGCCAGCCAGATGTCGACGCTACGTCAGGATCTGCAGGCGATTTTAGGCAAGGATGATGTGAGTTAACGCGGGGGAAAGCGGCTCGTTACTTTTTTGCTGGTTTCCTGCTGCTGCAGCCAATAAAAAACCCCGCCGGAGCGGGGTTTTTTTAACGTATTACTTAAGCCTGCGGCTGAGTAACAACGTCTTTCAGACCTTTAACTTCGATTTCTACGCGACGGTCCGGACCCAGGCAGTCGATCAGGGCGTTACGGCCTTTCACGCTGTCACAGGTGTTGCCAGTAACTGGGTTAGATTCACCCATGCCACGTGCAGAGATCTTGTCAGCCGGAATACCTTTAGAAACCAGGTAGTCAACCACGGACTGAGCGCGTTTTTCAGACAGCTTCTGGTTGTACTGCTCTGAACCGATACGGTCGGTGTAGCCCAGAACAACAACGGAACCATCTTTCGGGTCCATTGAGCTCAGCTGAGAGTACAGCTGATCCAGTGCCTGCTGGCCTTCGCCTTTCAGGGTCGCTTTGTTGAAGTTGAACAGCACGTCTGATTTCAGCGTGAAGTGCTTGGTTTCAACAACCGGAGCCGGAGCCGGAGTCGGGGCTACAACCGGAGCTGCTGCATCGTCCTGACCGAAACGGTAAGACAGGCCTAAGCTCAGCATGGCGTTATCAGGACGGGTACCCACGGTGCCTGCGTCGCCGATGTTGTTAACCCACTGGTAGTCCAGACGGGTAGCCCAGTTTTTGTTCAGTGCGTATTCAACACCAACGGCTGCCAGCGGAGAAACGCCGGTGTCGTGGTCGTTACGGCTGATGTCGGTACCTACTACGTGCTGAGTAGAGTCAGCGCGCCATACCATACCACCCAGACGGGTATAAACGTCCAGGTCATCCATAATCGGGTAGCTCAGTTTCGCAGCCAGCTGGATGCCCTGTGCTTTAAATGCGCCGTTAACTACGTCGCCTTTGTTAGGCATACGACCAAGCCAGTCGTAACCCAGTTCAAAGCCCAGGTAAGGGTTAGCCTGATAACCTACGAATGCACCAGCGCCCAGCTGGCTTTCGTGAGTTGGGCCATCGTTGTTCACGTAGTTGTTACCGTAGTAACCAGTATCGTGATACTGAGACCAGCCCAGTTTGGCACCGGTGTACCAGGTGTCATCTTTCGGTGCGGCCTGCGCTACGGTAGCGAAGCCAGCCAGTGCCACTGCAATTGCGATAGCTGTCTTTTTCATTTTTTGCGCCTCGTTATCATCCAAATAGGCAAGGAGCTTAAAATAAGCTCTTGGTTGTAATCCTTCGCCGGGTCCTTTTGCTCGATTATTACTCTACCGGAAAACGGAGGTTATTGAGCACCCTGGCGAGATAAAGTCTACAACGTGGCGAGAAACTTACAAGTAAGATGTGAAGGCGGTCGGTAAAAAAAGGGCGTTTCATACACAAATTTTAACATTGATCGCCCGTTTTAACGGTAAAAGAAAGCTTATTTGGCGCGGCAAAAGCGAGGTTTGGCCGCGTGGGAGTAGAATCAGCGGGTTATCAAAAGAAAGTGAGGATTTTTAGCTGAGATTTATCTTATATTTACTTAATGATACAAA
This sequence comes from Mixta hanseatica, assembly GCF_023517775.1. Classification (NCBI taxonomy): domain Bacteria; kingdom Pseudomonadati; phylum Pseudomonadota; class Gammaproteobacteria; order Enterobacterales; family Erwiniaceae; genus Mixta; species Mixta hanseatica. Next base: position 1,667,361 of record NZ_CP082904.1, read on the forward strand.
GTTGAGTGAATTTTCAGCCGGTTTTTTTGTCCGCTGGAACAAGATGCGCCAGATTGGGGCCGCATTATCAGTCCCAGCGCCTGACCTGCAGAGGCCGCTTCTTCCAGCCGACGATGATCTTTTTCGCTAATATCGTCGGCAAACCAGCCTAAAACCACGCTGTAGTTTCCCGTCTGCAACGCTTTAACCATCGCTTCAACCGTACTGAATTCCTGATGGTAGGGAATCTGCATCATTTTATTCAGCGGCAGGCCGGAAGCCTTCAGCCAGTGCCGACTGATCTTTTGCGGCGGCGTGAGCCAAAGCTGCCAGCGCGACTGCGTACCCAACTGCTGTAATAGCGGCAGGAGTAACAGCTGCGTTAGCCCTGGCTGAGCTTCACTATAGCTTAGCTCGCTAATCCAACCGGTGGTTAATACCGGCGATACGGCAGCGCGCGAATGGCCTGGCAAAGCAGAACGAGCAAAAGAAGACTTCAGTAAGTGAGTACGCATGATTATCAGCTCATGTGGTTACTGTATGGATATACAGTAATGCGCTAGCGGGCTAAGATCAACCTCATTTTTTGAAAACGTCTCGCACTTTTAATATGCAAATGGATGCAAACTCATTTAGTAATTGAACCATTAATAAGAATTCCCTATGTTTTAGCTGTTGTAAAACAGTAAGTTAGTTTACGTTTCTTAAGGAAAAGGAGCAGCATATGGATTCTTACCAGAGGATTATCCAGTCAAAACAACAGCTGGCGGCATTGGGGAATATTACCGTACGTTCGCAGTTCGGCGGCTATAGTCTGGCCGTTGAAAAAGTGGTATTCGCCTTGGTTACCGAGGGCGAGCTTTATCTGCGCGCCAGCGAACCGCTAAAACGCTATCTCCGCACGCAATCGCTGCCGGCGCTGGTGATTGATAAACGCGGTATGGCTATCAAGCTACGCTATTACCGTATCGATGACGCGTTATGGAATAACCCGCCGTTGTTGCTCACGCTCTCTCAATCAGCCCTTGCGCTTGCGCAGCGGCAAAAAAGCGCCCGGCAAAATAATGTGCGGCTTAAGGATCTGCCGAATATGGGCATACGCATGGAAATGTTGCTGCGCGAGATAGGGATCAACAGCGTTTGCGCGCTGCGCGAAGCAGGGGCGAAAAGATGCTGGTTACGCTTAAGAATGCGTAACCAGCATTTAGGGCTGAACTGCCTGATGGCGTTGCAGGGCGCCATTTCAGGTCATCATCAGGCGGCGCTGCCTGCCGAGATCAAACAAGAGCTGCGCGACTGGTTTAACTGCACCGTACGCTGGGAAAAAAGAGGACAAAACTAACCCGCGGCCGGTGAGGCCAACTGCTTTTTCAGACGGGCAATTTCCGGCAGCAGCGCAATCAACAGGCCAATTTGTTGCAATACCAGCTGCGCTTGCGAATCCGCTTCGCTGTCAAAACGGGCAATACGAGCGGCAAGCTCATTCATCATCTGCTGCGTTTGCTGCTCGCTAACCACATTCACCTGTAAAACGTCATCAACATAGCAGACGGCATCATCCAGCAACGCCAGTAATTCCGGCTGGGTTATTTTTGCGCGATGGGCGCCCAACGCGGAAATATAGCTTAAAAAAGAGTGGTTCAGGCACAGCAGCCGGAATGCCGCTTCGCGCAGCTGCGGATCCGGGCGCATTTCGGTTGAAAGGTTAGAAACCACCGAGGCCAGCTCAGCATCGCCATTATGGGCATCGCGACGCGCGATACGGTATGCCAGGCGGTTATCTTTCCCCTGATGATACTGTTCCAGAATCGCATCCAGATAACGGCAGTTAGCCGTTAGGGTCTTTTCTGCTACCGCCGGCAGACGACGAAAACGCCAGTCTGGCCAGATAAAACTCACCGCCAGCCAGGCGATGCCGCAGCCTAACAGCGTATCGACAATACGCGGAACGGCGATATCAAAGCCTTCGCCGAGCAAATTAAAGCACAGCAGCACCAGCAGCGTAATAAACATCGTAGCATGCGCATACTGCACCTGGCGGAAAGCAAAAAACAGCACGCCCGACAGCACAATCAGCAGTAGTTGCCCATCAACGGACGGTACCAGCCATAGCACCGGCAAACCAATGGCGATACCGGTCAAGGTGCCGATAATGCGCAGCGCCAGACGGCGGCGCGTGGCGTTATAACCCGGCTGACAAACAAACAGGCTGGTTAATAAGATCCAATAACCGCGCTCCAGGCCGGTAAGCTGAATAAAGGCGTAGCCGACGCACAGTACTAACGACATCCGCACGGCGTGGCGAAACAGCGGTGACTCCGGCGTGAGATGACGGCTGATGCGCAAACGAATATCGCTCCAGCCGGTTAATCCCTCGCTGGAAAGATGCGTATCGCTGCCGTGCCGATGCGCCTGTTCCAGCGCCTGTTCCGACTCTATCGTTGCCAGCTGGGCATCAATCGCTTTTAAATTATTCAGTAAATAACGCAGCGCTTTGTGGCGCGCTTTATCTTGCGGCGTATCGGGCAGCCGATCCAGCGCTGCCTGCAAATGGTTAAACGCGCGCTCAAAGCGCACGTCATGCTGATAGGTGCGCTGCAGCAAAATCGCATCGGAGAGCTGTCGGCAGGCGCGCGCCTGCATCGTCAGTAGCCGCTGAAAGCGGAACAAAATTTCACTGTAGCGCCACTCCTGGCGCAGCGCGTGATATTGCACATGGGAAGAGCTGGCGCGTTCATGGATATCCTGCGCCACAAAGTAATAGTGCAACGTTCGCCGCGTGCCGCGTTGCCCGCGATCGCCGCGCAGCCGGCTTTGAATAGAGGTTTTGCTCTCGTTAAGTACGGCAACCAGCTTGCTGTTTGCCATCGCCACTTCCACCAGCCCGCCATCGTCCTTTTCTTCCATATCGGGATCGAACAGGCTGGCCTTAGCCTCCAGATAATTGGCCAGCATGCTGTAGCTGCGCGCCATATTTTCCTGCAGCGGGCGGATAGGAAACAGTAGATGTCCCGTCAGCGTCAGCAGGTTATACCAGATGGCCCCCAACAGCAGCAGGATCGGCTGAAGATACCACTGTGAAAAGAGCCCCGCGCCCAGCATGGTATAAATGGCGATCAGCAGCGCACCAAAGGCGATGGTGGCGTAGCGCTGGCCAAGTGCGCCCAGCAGGATAAAACCCCAGGTAGAAAAGGCCAGACCGAGAATAAACAGCCACGGCCAGGGGAAAAGCAACTCCACGGAAACCGAGGCGATGCAAAAACAGAGTAGCGTAATCAGCAGATTACGCAGTCGACCGGTGAAGCGGTCATCCAGATCGGCCAGCGCGGCGGCAACCACCCCAAGCGTCAGCGGCAGCGTCCAGACTACCTGATGGATCCACCAGGGAAAGGCGGCGGCGCCAGCCAGCGCCAGAAAAATGCGGGTTAAATAAAGCCCGGTACTGTTAGCCGTATAACGACGCAAACCCGCGGTTAACGCGATCATGGATGATGACCTTACTGATAACGACGACGCGCATTGGCTTCACGTGCCGCACGCGCTTCTTCCGTTGAGACGACCCGGCGGCCAACCGGCCATAGCGCGATAGCAGCCAGTTTAAAGTTAGCAATACCCACCGGAATGCCAATAATACTGATGCATTGTGTAATGCCCAGCATGATATGAGAGAGGCATAACCACCAGCCAAAGAAGATAAACCAAAAGATATTCAACAAAGTGCCACCGGTATTCAGCAGCGCATTGCTGTGATCGGGACGCAGCTCATCCACATGCACCGCCTCGTTACCATAGGGCAGCAGGGAAAGTTTGGTTATCTCCCAACAGGAGCGCGTCAGCGGCAGCGTAAAGATCAGCACAATGCTGACCAGAGTAGCAAACAACCAGCACAGCGTGGTAAAGAAGCCACCCAGCACAAAGTTAAGGATATTCAAAACGGTACGCATTACAGGCTTCCTTTAGAAAACAAAATTTATCCAACTCCTGTGCTTGATTGTAACCTGTTTTAATCCTGGAGCGGTAAACTACGGCTCGGTAGACTAACGGGCAAAGCGAATTCATCCACCTTTGGTTATAACGCATGGAACTAAAAGCAACGTCGCTCGGTAAACATCTGGCGCAGCATCCCTATAATCGGGTGCGGCTGTTAAGCGCCGGGGTAGAAGTCAGCGGTGAAAAACATGAGTATCTAATCCCGTTTAACCAGCTGCTGGAGATTAAATGCAAACGCGGCCTGATCTGGGGAGAGCTGGAGTTTACGCTGCCGGATGACAAAGTTGTGCGGCTGCATGGCACCGAATGGCAGGAAACGCAGCGTTTTTACCATTATCTTACCCAGGCCTGGCAGCGCTGGAGCGAGGAGATGAGCGAAATCAGCGCGCAGGAGCTGGCATCGCTGGCAGCGACCTTACAACAGCAAGAGCAACAGGATCGCTGGCTTAAGCAGAGCGAGCTGGCTGAATGGCAGCAGCAAATTGCAGAGACCCTCTCCGCTTTGCCGCTGCCCGTTTCCCGGCTGGAAAGTTTTGATAACTGCCGAGCGGTGTATCAGCAGTGCCGGGAATGGTTATGCCATGGCGAAAGGGCGCGCACGAAGCGTAACGATGCCTGGACCCAGCGCATGCTGGAAGATCATACGGATTTCTTCGCGACGATAGAGTCAGCCCCGCTCAATCTTTCGCAGGCGCGCGCGGTAGTTAACGGCGAAGAGTCGTTGCTGGTGCTGGCAGGCGCCGGCAGCGGTAAAACCTCGGTACTGGTGGCGCGCGCTGGCTGGCTGTTGCAGCAGCAGCAGGCGCAGCCGCAGCAAATATTACTGCTGGCGTTTGGTCAGCAGGCGGCGCAAGAGATGAACGAGCGCATCCAGTCCCGGCTGCCGGCTAACGCGCCAGAAGCCCGCACTTTCCATGCGCTGGCGCTGCATATCATCCGCGAGGGCAGCAATAAAAGCCCGCTGATATCGCATCTGGAGACCGACAGCGAGGCGCGTCGCAAGCTATTGATTGAGGCCTGGCAGCAGCAGTGCGCGGAAAAAAAAGCGCATGCCAACGGCTGGCGACAGTGGTTGACGGAAGAGCTGGAGTGGACGGTGCCGGAAGGCGATTTCTGGCAGGATCGGGCACTGACGCAACGGCTGGCGAGTCGCCTGGAGCGCTGGGTGAGTCTGATGCGTATGCACGGTGGCGCGCAGGCGGCAATGATTGCCGACGCGCCAGAGGCGATCCGCGAGCGCTTCGCCAAACGCGTTAAGCTGATGGCGCCGCTGCTAAAAGCATGGAAAAACGCGTTAAAAGAGGAGGGCGCCGTCGATTTTTCCGGCCTGATACATCAGGCGGTGAACCTGCTGGAGAAAGGACGGTTTATTAGTCCATGGAAGCATATTCTGGTGGATGAATTTCAGGATATTTCGCCGCAACGGGCGCTTCTGCTGGCCGCTTTGCGTAAACAGAATCGGCAAACCAGCCTGTTTGCCGTGGGCGATGACTGGCAGGCGATCTATCGCTTTAGCGGCGCGGAAATGACGCTGACTACCGCGTTTCATCATTACTTTGGCAGCGGCGATCGCTGTGTACTGGATACCACCTGGCGTTTCAACGATCGTATCGGCGACATCGCGAACCGTTTCGTACAGGAAAACCCGCATCAGCTTGCTAAACCGCTTAACAGCCTGACCAAAGGCACAAAAAAGGCGATTTCGCTGCTGCCTGACGATCGGCTGGAAGATTTGCTGAATAAACTGAGCGGCTATGTTTTGCCGGAGGAGCGGGTGCTGCTGCTGGCGCGCTATCATCATCTGCAGCCGGCATTACTGCACAAAGCTAAAACGCGCTGGCCCAAACTCAAGCTTGAGTTTATGACGATCCACGCCAGCAAAGGGCAGCAGGCGGATTATGTGATTCTGTTAGGGCTGCAGGAGGGCAATGATGGCTTCCCGGCCCCGCCGCGCGAAAGCGTAATAGAAGAGGGGCTGCTGCCCCAGCCGGAAGATTTTCCCGATGCGGAAGAGCGGCGTCTGGCTTATGTCGCTTTAACGCGAGCGAAGCAGCAGGTCTGGCTGCTTTATAATCGCCAGCAGCCATCGGTATTCGTAGAGAATTTTAAACGTCTTGGCGTCCCGCTGCTGCGTAAGCCTTAGGCATAGCGAAACAGACGCGTTTATTTAAGGCGCGTTTGCAGATAAGTTTGATAATCGGGGATCTGAATCGTCACAGCCTGATTAAATAACGGTGATTTAATCAAGAAGTCGGCGGTGGAACGGTTAGTCGCCGTGGGGATATTCCAGACGGTAGCAAGGCGCAGCAGCGCTTTAACGTCCGGATCGTGCGGCACGGCATTCAGCGGATCCCAGAAGAAGATCAACAGGTCAATTTTGCCTTCGGCGATAAGCGCGCCTACCTGCTGATCGCCGCCCATCGGGCCGCTCAGCATGGCATTCACCTCAAGGCCGGTGGCGCGCTGAATCAGGTTGCCGGTGGTGCCGGTGGCATAAAGCGTATGGGCGTCCAATAGCGCTTTATGCTGGCTGACCCACTCCAGCAGTGCGGTTTTGCAGTGATCGTGTGCCACCAGGGCAATGGTTTTCGCTTCGGCAAGCGTACGGCTGGTTTGCTCCATGAATGCATCCTGTTGAGAATAGGGTGGAAAATCGGGAAACAAACCACGAGTTTACCGCTGCGCGGCGGTAAACATCAACTTGGCCGTAGCGCTTTCATCCAGCTGACCAGCCGCTGGCGCGTGGCGCTGTCTACCTGATGAAACCACAGCTGAAACAGGCGCTCCCCTGGCATATTTGCGCCAACCACATCGACCGGAAATTTATCCTGTTGCATGCTTAACGGAGGCTGCTGGGCAAAACGCGGTACGGATGCTACCTGACCGTTGCGGTTATAGGCGATCAGCGCCTTTTCCAGATCGGTCTGATGCCCATCCGGTAAAGGCAGGCGATCGCGGCGGCTGGCCACCGTCTGGCCTTTTTCGTCTATCAGAATAAACGCGCTGTTTTTATCAAACTGACGCCGATCGCGCAGGTTTTCCAGCGCGGGCAGCCGAATAGAGATAGATTTGGTGTTAGCGACAAAGGTCACGATTAAAGGGGCGGAGATATAGCTACGCCTGGCATTGCCATGAGATGTGTCGAGTACTTTTTCCACACGGAACAGGAGCTGATGCTCCCCATTGTCCAGCTCCAGTCCATCAGCGCCCTTCAGCAGCGAGCCTGAAATTTTGCGTCCGTCCAGTACCAGTAAATCGATATTGGGATCGAGCTTGAGCGTAGTCGCGTAACAGGATGTTGCGAACAGCAACGCAAACATACCTGAACAGATCAAACGCAGCTTCATTATTTCTCCAGAAGGCGCACGGGAATCCCGGCAGTGAATGTATCAAATTCTTACATTATGGCAGCATGTTAACATTTTAACATATTATTTCGTGCCCTGAATCGCTAAATGCGCACAAGGATGCTGGCTGTTCATTCCCACAGCATAAATAACCTAAAATGGGACAATTCATTGTATCAGGAGTGACTTATGAACGATCAGATGATTGCCGATGTACTGCGTTCCACCCGCACTATTGCGCTGGTGGGCGCCAGCGATAAACCGACCCGTCCCAGCTATGGTGTTATGGCCTGGTTATTGCAACAGGGATATCACGTTATCCCTGTCAGCCCAAAGCTGGCAGGCCAAACATTACTGGGGCAGAAAGTCTATGCCGCGCTGGCGGATATTCCTGAGCCGGTTGATATGGTAGATGTGTTCCGTAACTCAGAGGCGGCGTGGGGCGTGGCGCAGGAGGCGATCGCCATTGGCGCGAAAACGCTCTGGCTGCAGCAGGGCGTGATCAATGAGCAGGCGGCAGTGCTGGCTGGAGAAGCAGGACTTAACGTCGTAATGGACCGCTGTCCTAAAATCGAAATTCCCCGTCTGGGATTATTGAAAAATCAGGCGCAATGACGCGTTAAGGCGAGTTGAGTCCGGCAGAGCGGAAAGAAAAATGAGATGCCTGGCATGCCAGGCATAATTTTAGTGACGTAAACGAGGAGATAGTAACTGCTGACGAACCGACTCAGCCAGCTCATCTAACGAAGGCTGCTCGGGATGAACCGTTTGCGCTTCGCCGGCAAGCTGAGCTTCGGCCAGATAGGTATGAATCGGCTCACCGTCATCGTCTTCGGTAACGACATGATACCAGGGCGCAGTACGTAACGTCTCATTTGCGCCAACATCATCAATATCCGGGTCGTCTAACGAATACTCGGGATCGACATCAACTACCACGCCCAGAAAGCCCAGCATCTTATGACGCACCTGCTGACCAATTCCAAATTTACTGGCAATCATCAATACCTCCTGACAAACATTGCCCCTAACCCTTAATATGAGGGCGCAAGCATCGTTTTCAAGTTACAGCACGCGGCAGGCAAACCCCTTCAGATAAAGACCTTCAGGATAGCTGGCGATAACCGGGTGATCGGCAGCCTGGCGGAACTGCTCTATAAATTGTACATCACGATGCGCGTCTACGGCGGCGTCAGCGATAATTTTCTGAAATAAATCAGTCGCCATCAGGCCGGAACAGGAGAAGGTCAGGAGCATACCGCCCGGATTCAGCAGCTGCATCGCCAGCATATTGATATCTTTATAGCCGCGACAGGCACCCGCCAGCTGATTTTTGTTTTCAACAAACTTAGGCGGATCCATCACGATAAGATCAAACTTTTCACCCTGGTCGCGATAGCTGCGCAGCAGCTTAAACACGTCATCACGCACGAATTGCGCCTTCGTGACATCCAGGCCATTCAGCTCGATATTCTGACGCGCCACATCCAGCGCCGCCTGCGACGTATCCACGCTGATCACTTCACGGCAGCCGCCAAGCAGTGCGGAAACCGCGAAGCCGCCGGTATAAGAAAAGCAGTTAAGCACGCGTTTATCTTGCGCATAGCGACGCGTAGCAAAGCGGCTGTCGCGCTGGTCCAGATAGTAGCCGGTCTTATGGCCGGTACGAATATCCACCAGCAGCTTCATGCCATGTTCGCTGATCGGCAGCAGTTCAGGCGGCAGCTCGCCGCAAACCGGTCCCTGCGCCAGCTCCAGCCCCTCTTTTTTACGCACCGCCACATCCGATCGATCGTAAATGCTGCAGTCGGGATAGCACTGCTGCAGGGCGGAAATAATCGCCGGGCGCTGGTATTCCGCGCCCGCGGAAAGCAGCTGCAGCACCAGGAAGGCGCCAAAGCGATCGATGGTCACGCCAGGCATGCCGTCGGATTCGCCGGCGATTAACCGGTAGCTGTCCAGACCGTCACGCGCCGCCAGCCAGTCACGCAGTTGCTGAGCAGCCTGCAAACGGCGGACAAAGAAGGCGATATCGACAGATTCGTCCTGCTGCCAGCTCCAGACGCGCGCGCGGATTTGCGAATCAGGTGAAAAGGCGGCGCGGGCCAGCCATTTGCCCTGGCTGTCACAAACGTCAATGGTTTCACCACGCTGGGCTTTACCCTCCATACGCGCGACGGCGCCGGAAAAAACCCAGGGATGACGACGGAGCAGGGACTTTTCACGTCCCTTAGCGAGAATCAATCGAACGGTCATATTTTGCTATGCTTACCAACGGAAAATGAGGCGACATTGTCCGGTGGTTACCGGCAAAATGCAATCAGCGGACATCAGGGGGAGGGCGCAATGACGCAACAATGTATTAAAGCCTGGGTGCATGGACAGGTACAGGGCGTGGGATTTCGCTATAGCACCCAGATGCAGGCGCAGCAGCTGGGTCTGACCGGCTACGCGCGCAATCTGGACGACGGCAGCGTAGAGGTGTTGGCCTGCGGCGCAAGCGAGAGTCTGGATCAGCTGGTGGCCTGGTTAAAGGCGGGCGGCCCGCGCAGCGCGCGCGTCGATCGCGTATTAACTGAGCCGCATCAGCCCGGTGAAATACCGCCGCGCTTTACCAGCGGCTAACCGCGCGGGGCGGAGTTTGCCTCGCTAAACACTTACAGGCACTTAACCGGTTTAGGCAGCCCGGCTATTTTTGTCGCCTGTTTTGCCGGGCCGTCAGGAAACAGACGGAACAGATAGCGGCTGTTGCCTTTTTCCTCACCGAATTTTTGTGCCATGGCTTTAACCAGCATTCTCACGGCCGGCGAAGTGTTAAACGTTAGATAAAACTCGCGAACAAAATGCACCACTTCCCAGTGTGCCTCGCTCATCGTAATCGACTCTTCCGCTGCGATATGCAACGCCAGCGCTTCGCTCCAGTCCGCGCTATTCAGCAGATAGCCCTGCGCGTCGCGCGCGATTTCTTTACCTTCAAACAGCACGATGTAGCCTCACTTATTTAACTGACGGCTATATTAGCAAACTTAACGGCGGCAAAAAATAAGGCCCCGCCGGTGGGCGAGGCCTGTAGCATGCGTTGAAAATAACCGCTGCTGAATGCTTAGTTATTACGCGAGAAGCCCAAAATGCTCAGCAGGCTGATAAAGATATTGTACAGCGAGACATACAGGCTAATGGTAGCGCGGATATAGTTGGTCTCGCCGCCGTGAATAATATTGCTGGTTTCCCACAGGATTGCGCCGGTAGAAAACAGAATAAACAGGGCGCTGATAGCTAGCTGTAGAGCTGGCAGCTGCAGGAACAGGTTAGCGACTACCGCCACCAGCAGCACCACAAAGCCCGCCATCATCATTCCGCCAAGGAAAGACATATCCTTGCGCGTCGTCAGTACATAAGCAGAACAGCAGAAAAACACCAGCGCGGTACCGCCCAGTGCCAGCGCAATGGCATCGCCCATGCCTGCCGCCAGGAAAGAGTTCAGAATCGGCCCCAGGCTATAGCCGAGGAAACCGGTAAAGGCGAAGGCGGCGAGGATACCGGCCGGGCTATTGGCCAGGCGGTAAGTTAAAAACATCAGGCCGTAAAACCCAACCAGCATCAGGATCAGGCCCGGCGCCGGCAAGTTGAGTAAGGTACTGGCGGTCGCGGTCGCGGCAGAGAAGGCCAGCGTCAGCCCCAGCAGGAAATAGGTGTTGCGCAAAACTTTATGCGTGCTCAGCAACGATGTGCCGGCACCAGAGCGGGAAACAATACGATCCATAATGCACCTCATACAGGGGTCACAATCTTAGCGCAGAGCATACGAAGCGCAGGACAAAGGGAAAAGGCGCTTTACCCTTCTTTACGCGTGAAGCCGCTGTTTTTGTGAGCCAAATGGCGAATATGCCAGCAAATAAAAGCGCTTTGACTGTTTTTCAGCCGAACAGCAGGGCAGCCTATTTACATTGCATCGAGGGGTGTTTATAGTTCGCCTCATTGCGGAGGGGTGGCCGAGCGGCTTAAGGCAGCGGTCTTGAAAACCGCCGATGGGAAACCATCCGAGAGTTCGAATCTCTCCTCCTCCGCCACTAAATTTACGACGGGCCAGCAGCAATGCTGGCCCGTTTTCGTTTGTGCCGCCTGCGCTTCTGCTTACCTTTTCAGCGCGGCGCTGCGAAAATAGTCAGTCAGATATTTTTTATATAAAAGGGGCTTGCACAAGCAGAATCAAGCCGTTAGACTGCGTCGCACAATATGACATGTCAGCAACGCAGTTGCAGATTGTCTTGCGGAGGGGTGGCCGAGTGGCTTAAGGCAGCGGTCTTGAAAACCGCCGATGGGAAACCATCCGAGAGTTCGAATCTCTCCTCCTCCGCCAAATTTTAAGAGCCAGCACAGCGTGCTGGCTTTTTTTATGGCTGTGATAGCGCCGCCCCTCACATTTTTGCCTGCGCCCCACGGCGAATTTAGTCAGCGTCGCGTTTGGCTTGTTAGGGTTTAATTCCCCGCAGCGCGAACGAAACGGCACGCTTCTAAAACATCTCGTTACTTTTCAATTAGCTATTCCGATTAAAACGCAGTGTCGCACGTCTGTTATAGTCCTGATACGATAGAGAGCCCGCTTCCGCTGCCGCAAAGTATGGCGCCGGGCGGCATGCTATACCCATTATTGGCGCTGATGCCCTGCGGTCAGCAGCCAGCCAGTCATCATCGGATCGAATGGAACAGTAACAATGATCAAAAAACTCAGTCTTTGCGCATTGTCGGTTATTGCGGCGTTACCTGTAGGATTTTCCGCCCACGCCGCTGATGGCGATCTGCAACTTCAGCAGGTATTAATGCTTAGCCGTCATAACCTGCGGGCTCCGTTGGCTGATAACGGCAGCCTGCTGGCGCAGTCGACCAAAAAGGCCTGGCCCCAATGGGATGTACCCGGCGGCGAGCTGACCATCAAAGGCGGCGTGCTGGAAGTCTATATGGGACGTTACACGCGGGAATGGCTGGCGCAGCAGGGGCTGATTAAAAATGATGCCTGTCCATCTTCCAACGAGGTTTTCGCTTACGCTAACAGCCTGCAGCGTACCGTAGCGACCGCGCAATATTTTGTGACCGGCGCGTTTCCTGGCTGCGACGTTACCGTTACGCATCAGGATGAAATGGGCGCGATGGATCCTGTCTTCAATCCGGTCATTAGCAATGACAGCGACGAGTTCAACAAGAAAGCGCTGGCGGCCCTGAATGCGCAGGGTGAAAAGCTGAGCCTTAAGCCAGCGTTCCAGCGTCTGGAAAAAATTGTCGATTATAAAAACTCACCGGCCTGCGCCGGTAAAAAGCAGTGCGCGCTGAGCAGCGACAATCAAAATAAATTCAGTGCGGAAAATGGCAAAGAGCCGAACGTAGCCGGCCCGCTGAAAGTGGGTAATTCGCTGGTGGATGCCTTTACCCTGCAATATTACCAGGGATTACCGTTGGATCAGGTCGCCTGGGGACAGATTAAAACGCCAGAGCAGTGGCAGGAGCTGGCGGCGATCAAAAACGGCTATCAGGAGGCGTTATTTACCTCGCCGGAGATCGCCCGTGAAGTCGCGGCTCCGCTGATTGATTACATTCGTAGCCAACTGGTGGATCAGGATAAAGCTTCCGCGCCGAAAGTGACGTTAATGGTAGGCCATGATTCCAATATCGCCTCGCTGCTGGCAGCGCTGGATGCCAAAGCCTATACGCTGCCAGGTCAGTATGAAAAAACGCCGATTGGCGGCCAGGTGGTGTTTGAGCGCTGGCACGATGCGAAAGCGGATAAAGATCTGGTGAAAATTGAGTATGTTTACCAGACCGCCGATCAGCTGCGTGATGCCGAAGCGCTGAGTCTGAGAAACCCGCCCAAACGCGTCACGCTGCAGTTAAACGGCTGCCAGACGGATGCTAACGGTTTCTGTTCCTGGGAGCAGTTTAGCAACGCGTTAAATGTGGCTCTGCAGGGCACCGCGCTGCAGCCTGCCGAGGCGAAACCAGCCGCGACGCCGGCCGCAGCCGCTGCTCCGGTATCCGATACGGCAGCGAATAAAGCGGAAGCGGATAAAGCCGCCAAACCGGCTGCTGACAAACCGGCCGCGGATAAGGCCGCCGAGCAGGCAAAAGCGGCGGAAAAACAGGCCGCCGAGCAGGAAGCGGCAGCAAAAGCGGCGGTAGAAAAAGCCCAGGCTGATGCAGACAAAGCGAAAGCGGCAGCGGCGAAAGCCAAAGCGCAAGCTGAGCAGGCGGCAAAAGATAAAGCCGCAAGCGATAAGGCCGCAGCGGATGCGCAGCCGAAAGCGGACCCGCAGCCAAAAGCAGCGGATGAGAAAGCTCAGCAGGCACCTGCGAAACAGACGGAAGCGGCCAGCTAATCGCCAGCCACATAATAAAAAAGGGAGCCTCAGGCTCCCTTTTTTATTATGTGGCAGTTTACTGCCCGGAAACGACCACCAGTTTCTGGTTCACAAACTCTTTAATGCCCAGATCCGATAGTTCGCGTCCATAGCCTGAACGTTTTACACCGCCGAAAGGCAGCTCGGCTGCGGTATCGCTGGCAGAGTTAATAAATACCATGCCGGTTTCGATGCGTGACGCCATGCGCTTACCGCGAGCAATATCGCCGGTAAACACCGCGCCGCCGAGGCCATAATGGGAATCATTGGCCAGTTGTACCGCTTCGTCATCATTTTCAACCACATAAACCTGCGCTACCGGGCCGAAAAACTCAGTGAAATAAGCCGGATTATCGCGAGTGATATGGGTCAGGATAGTAGGCTGATAGAAACAGCCGGGGCCAGATATCACCTCGCCACCATAGTGCAGGGTAGCGCCTTTGGCTACCGCCTCTTCAACCTGCTTTACCAGCGTATCGCGCGCGCTGGCGGAAGAGAGCGGACCCAGCGTACTGTTTTCATCCAGCGGATCGCCGATTTTGACCGCTTTAAAGGCCTCGGTGAATTTTTCGAGGAAACGATCGGCGACGCTGCGCTGAACGATAAAGCGTTTCGCGGCGGTACATACCTGACCGGCATTGCTCAGGCGCGCCTGCACGCCCTGACGAACGGCTTCCTCTAAATCGCAATCATCCAGCACCACAAATACATCATTGCCACCAAGTTCAAGGGTAGTCTTCTTCAGATACTTCCCGGCCTGCTGCGCCACTGCGCTTCCGGCGCGCTCAGACCCGGTCAATGCGGCGCCCTGTACGCGGTCATCGGCAATCAGTTCGGCCACTTTATCACTGGAGATAAACAGGTTGGTCCATGCGCCTTCGGGCGCGCCCGCTTCGCGCACCAGCTGTTCAAAGACGCTGGCGCAATGCGGAACAATCGCCGCATGTTTAGCCAGTACCGGATTGCCGGCCGCCAGGTTTGGCGCCAGCACGCGCATCAGCTGATAGTAAGGGAAGTTCCACGGCTCGACGGCGACCAGCACGCCAAGAGGATGATGTTCAACCCACGCCTCGCCTAACTCGGTAGGATAGGGCACCGGCTGTAAAAATTTTTCAGCATGTTCCGCATAGTAGCGCGCAATCTGCGCGCAAATCTGCACTTCGCCACGGCTCTGCTTCAGCAGCTTGCCCATTTCAAGGCTGGCTATTTTTGCCAACTCATCTGCGCGGCTATCTATCAGGTCCGCCAGCTTATGCAGTACCTGAATGCGCGGCTGAATATCTCCCTTTGACCAGGCGGACTGATAAAGCTGCGCAGCGGTTTCCAGCGCCTTTTCTACATCGTCATCGCTGTGCTCAGGCCAGGTTTTAATCACTTCATTGGTTGCGGGATTAACAGACTGGTAAGTTGACATAGGGGGCTCCTTGCGCGGAATAAAAAAAGGGCGGGAAAATCCCGCCCGCAGGAAGAGGGCTGACTAGACGTTTTTACGTTCAACCACCACGTCATCCCAGGTCAGGACATCTGCATCGGTTTTATCGAAGGCGCGAAACAGCACGTCATCGTTACCCTGCTGGCGCCAAATCTCTTCCGCCAGTTTTTCATCGTAATTTGCTACTTCAAAAATTGCCTCAGCAATCTCAGGTGAGGTATGGCGCAGGCTTGCCCATTCGCCAACATGATGTGCTTTGGATTGTTGCGTTGCCATAATATTCTCCTGTGTTGATTGAGACTATCCGTTAAGTTTTACCGCCAGTTGGGCGACATGTTTACCCTGGAAGCGAGCGATATTCAGTTCTTCTGCCGTGGGCTGCCGCGATCCATCGCCGCCGGCATAGGTCGAGGCGCCATAAGGCGTGCCGCCGCGTACCTGGCTGATATCAAACATCTCTTTAGTGCCGTAGCCGATAGGCACCAGCACCATGCCGTGATGGGCCAGCGTAGTCCAGGTTGAGGTAATGGTCTGTTCCTGCCCGCCGCCGGTGCCGGTCGAGGTAAATACGCTGGCCAGCTTGCCGTACAGCGCGCCGGAGGCCCACAGGCCACCGGTACGATCAAGGAAAGTACGCATCTGACCAGACATATTGCCAAAACGGGTAGGGGTGCCGAACAAAATGGCGTCGTACTGCGGCAGTTCGTCTGGTGTGGCTTCCGGCGCTTCCTGTTGGGTTTTACCGCCAACCTGAGCAAAGCGCTCGGCATCCATGGTTTCCGGCACTCGCTTAACCGTCAACTCGGCGCCGCTAACGCCGCTTGCGCCTTCAGCGACCGCTTTTGCCATGGTTTCGACATGGCCATACATGGAGTAATACAGCACCAGAATTTTCGCCATTGTTCAGCTCCCTGTGGAAAGTTGTCGATCTAGCCGGCGCTCAGCCGGACGCAGTTACTTTTTCGGCGTAGCAGGCGTTTTATCACCTGATTCCGGCGCCTGTTTCGGATCGTCTTTACTCTGCTGGGATTGTTTCTGGGTCATAACGTTCTCCTGTAGCAATGAAAGATAACTTCAGTAACAGAGTATAGAAGAACTCAGCGAGCTTGCCTGGAACCCGTAATGACCATTGACCCGTTGCAGTGAGATCAGCACACTGGCAGCCTTTGTTGTAAGGAATAGAAAACTATGTCGGGCCGGTTCTCTCGCTACAAATGGGCGCTTACGCTGCAGGAAGGCATTCTGATCTTTATTACCATGATCTGGGGCGGCACCTTTATGGTGGTGCATCATGCCATGACCCTTAGCGGCCCCTTCTTTTTCGTTGGCGTGCGCTTCGCCACCGCAGCGCTTCTGTTGCTGCTGTTTTCCTGGCGTTCGTTGGGCGACTTTACGCGCCGTGAACTGCTTTCAGGCCTGTGGATAGGGATCGCCATCGCCTGCGGCTACGGCTTACAAACCTGGGGCATGCAAACTATCTCCGGCAGCCAGTCGGCCTTTATTACCGCGCTCTATGTGCCGCTGGTGCCGCTATTGCAGTGGGCATTTCTGGGCAAAATGCCCGGCGTGATGTCATGGTGCGGCGTGGTGCTGGCTTTTTGCGGGCTGATGCTGGTGGCCGGCCCGGAGAGCGGCGGTCTGGCGCTTAGCCGGGGCGAGGTCGCCACCTTGCTCAGTACGCTGGCGATTGCGGCGGAAATCATTCTCATCAGCGCCAGTGCGGGGAAGGTCGATATTCGCCGCGTGACCATTGTGCAACTGGGCGTGGCATCGCTGTGCTCTTTTCTACTGATGCAGCCCAACGGTGAAAGCGTGCCCGCCATGTCGCCCTGGCTTTGGGGCAGTGCCCTGGGGCTGGGGCTGGCCAGCGCGCTGATTCAGGTGACGATGAACTGGGCGCAGCGCAGCGTTTCCCCTACGCGCGCGACGGTTATCTATGCCGGCGAGCCGGTGTGGGCAGGCGTGTTTGGGCGTATTGCCGGCGAACGGCTGCCTGGCGCGGCGCTGTTAGGCGGCGCGTTGATTGTTCTGGGCGTATTAGTCAGTGAGTTTAAGCTGAAAAGGCGGGCAAAAACCCAACCCGCCCTGGAAGAGTAAAGGCTAACGGTTCTGCCGCACGATGCCAGTCTCGCTTAGCGGCGTAATGCGGCGATAGCGCAGGATAGCGTGCAGAATAATTGCCCCGAAGGTCGCGGTGCCGATGCCGCCAAGGGTGAAGGCGCCGATTTTCAGCGAGAAGTCGCCCGCGCCCAGCACCAGCGTCACCGCAACCATAATCAGATTGCCGTTCTTGTTTAGATCCACCTGATTCTGCAGCCAGATGCGCGCGCCCGCGACGGCGATCAGACCAAAGACCACAATTGAGGCGCCGCCGATAACCGGTGCGGGAATGGTATGGATCAGGGCGCCAAACTTAGGTGAAAAGCCAAGCAGCAAGGCGATCAGTGCGGCGGCAACAAACGCCAGCGTAGAGTAAACGCGCGTGACGGCCATCACGCCGATATTTTCCGCATAGGTAGTGACGCCGCTACCGCCAACGCTGCCGGAAAGCAGAGTCGCCAGTCCGTCGCCGACAAAAGCTCGGCCAATATAAGGGTCAAGATTGCGTCCGGTCATGCCGGCGACCGCTTTAATATGTCCAAGATTTTCCGCCACCAGGATCACCGCCACCGGCGCGATCATGGTAATGGCGGAGAATGAAAATACCGGCGCGGTGAGCGGCGGGAAACCCAGCCACGGCGCGCTGGCGAGCGCGCTGAAATCGACCGGCTTGCCGAGGGCGAATCCATTGGTTAATAAGGCGTACAGCGCCCAGGCGGCGATAAGCCCAACCAGAATCAGCAGGCGCTGCACCATCCCCCGGGTAAACACCGCGACCGTCCCGATACAGAGGATGGTCAGCACCGCCATCCAGCTGTCAAAAACCGAAGCGGAGACGCTGCGTACCGCGATGGGCGCCAGGTTCAGCCCAATCGCCATCACCACCGCGCCGGTCACTACCGGCGGCATCAGTCGCTCTATCCAGTCTGTGCCCGCCTTGATTACCACTGCGCCGATCAAGGTATACAGCAGGCCGCAGGCAATGATACCGCCCAGCGCGATGCCCAGATGCGGATTAAGCCCTTGTCCGTTAAAGCCGGTGACGGCGATCACCACGCCAACGAAAGCGGCGCTGGAGCCGAGATAACTGGGCACGCGCCCGCCGGTCACCAGAAAGAACAGCAGGGTGCCGATGCCGGACATCATGATCGAGAGATTGGGATCCAGCCCCATCAGCAGCGGCATAAGTACGGTCGCACCGAACATCGCCACCGCATGCTGTAGGCCAAGGATTACCGTCTGCCCCAGCGGCAGTGTCTCATCCGGGGCGATAATGCCATCTTCGTCTGTCGCCGTTTTTTTATGCCATTGAGGAAACCAGGAATGCGCCATTATTTTCTCCTGCAAGGGAAAAGGGATGAGCCGCCGCAGCGGGGTTAGCAGGCTTCCTGCCGCAACAAAGGGTGATAGCCGCGATCGAAATAGATCAGGCCGGATCCCTGCTGATTACAAACCAGCGCCTGCGCCTCACAAAACAGGATATCGTGCGTACCCACGCTGACCGTCTGACTGATGCGACAGTCAAAAGAGACCGCCGCGCCATTCAGGATCGGCGCGCCAGTGGCCAGCGTGGCCCAGTCGGCAGCGATAAAACGTTCCGCCATCGGCGTTTTGCCGCCGAACAGGTTTGACAGCGCCTCATGCTCCGCCGCCAGGGTATTTACGCACAGCACCTGATTCTGCATAAAGGCGGGCCATACCGAGGCCGAGCGGTTCAGACAAACCAGCAGCGTCGGCGGCGAGTCGGTGACGCTGCAGACGGCCGAGGCGGTAAAACCGGCGCGGCCGCCGGGGCCGTCCGTGGTGATGATATTTACGGCGGCGCCGAGGCGGGCCATGGCGTTACGAAAGTCCTGTTTCTCTACGCGTGAGAAGGCGGAGGATAAAGCGGTATGAGACATAATCATTCCTCATGTGTCGGGCGGCTCAGACACGCAGCGTGTCCGGTAGCATCTCTGTCAGGGGAGCAGCAACGTCAGGCGTCGCGTCAAGCCATGCCAGCAGCAGCTGGTTAAAAGTCTGGCTGTCGGTGACGCTCATGGCATGCCCGCCCCAGTTCATTACCTGAAGCGTGGCGTGGGGCAGCGCCTCACACAATTGCTGCGAGCAGGTCCAGGGCACCAATAGATCGTCGCGGCTGCAGAGCGCCAGCACCGGCTGGGTGATAGCGGCAGCCGTGGCGCGAAAGTCAGCGTTCATCAATGCCTGCAGACGCCGCAGCAGGTTTTCCATTCCCTGAAAATGGGCGCACTGTAGCGCTTCCTCTGCCTCAACGCGTGCTTGCTGGGCGCTAAGCCAGTCGGCAGGATAAAGAAACAGCGGCTGCGCGCGTACCCAGGCCTCCACGCCGACGTTAAGCAACAAATCCTGACGGACGCGAAAGCAACGACGCGTATGCGCATCAAGCGTCAGCCAGCCGTTTACCACCACCAGACGATTGACATGCGCTGAGTAGTCTAACGCCAGCTGCAGTCCAATCAGGCCGCCAAGCGCATGGCCTATTACATCAAAGCGCTCAATGCCTGCCCGTTGTAAACTTGCTGCCAGCTCGGCGGCCATCTCGCGCAGGCTGTAGCCTTCAGGCAGCGGGTCGGCATTACGACCGGTGCCGCGCTGATCATAACTCACTACCCGATAGCGTTCCCGCAGCGCGTTTAACTGCGGCAGCCAAAAGCTGCCCAGGCCGCCTAAGCCCGCCGCAAGTACCAGCACCGGCGCGTTATCGTTGTCGCAACCCGTAATATCCAGATGCATTTGTGCCTCACTTAGCGATATGCGCAGTAGTGGCGATTTCTACCAACGCTTCTGGCTTCACCAGCCCGCACTGAATACAGAAGCGAGCCGGTTTATCGCCCGGAAAATATTCAGCGTATGCCTGGTTTATGGCGGCGTAGTGGGCCCAGTCGGTCAGGAAAATCGCATTGAAGGTCACATCCTCAAGGGTGCCGCCCGCTGTTTCGATCACCCCTTTAATGGTTTCCAGCACGTGACGCGTCTGCGCGGCGGGATCGCCGACGTGAACCACATTGTTCTGCCGATCGAAGGGCAGCGTACCAGAGACATAGACCACGCCGTCCGCCAGCGTACCGGGAACGAAAGGGGCGATAGGGGTGCCGCTGCCGGGCGGAATAATCACTTGTTTAGGCATCGGGATAGCTCCTGTTTATCAGCGGTTCAGGCCTGGCGCTTCAACGGTTGTTCCGCCAGCGTGGCGCAAAAGGTAGTGACATCGGAAACCCAGCCAAAAAAGGTTTCGATATTAAAAATGGCTGCCTGCTGGGCAAAGGGCGGGCCCGCCTGCAGGGTGGCGTCCTCCAGCACGATGCCGAAATATTCCAGGAAAAAGCCGTCGCGCAACGTCGATTCTACGCACACGTTAGTGGCGATGCCGGTAAAGACCAGATGGCGGATGCCGCGACTGCGCAGCATGCCGTCAAGCGGCGTATGGTAAAAGCCGCTATAACGCGGCTTGGGCAGGACGATGTCGTCCGGCTGCGGCTGCAGACCCTCTACCAGCGCATAATCCCAGCCGCCTTTAGCCAGCAGTTTGCCCTGTAGCTGCGGCTGTTTGCGCATGGTTTTTAACGCGTTGGATTTGTGATAATTCGGCGAGCCGGCGTCCCCGGCCTCCACGTAGCGATCGTCCCAGCCGTTCTGAAACCAGATAATCTGTATGCCGGCGGCGCGCGCGGCCTGCACAGCAATGGCGATATTCTCAATCACCGGCCGAGTGGCGGAAACGTCAAAGCCCGCCAAATCCAGATAGCCGCCGGGGCTGGCGTAGGCATTCTGCATATCTACTACAATCAATGCCGTTTGCGCCGGCGGGAAAACAATAGGTTCCGGACGGGCGGGCAGCGTTACGGTCGCCTGCTGGCTGGCGCTGGTGCAAGTAACTGCGTTCATCATGCTACCTCCTGCGCGGCGGCGATAACGTGTGTACGGCAGGCTAACAGCGGCTGAATGCGCTCGCCAAAGGCTTCAATGCCCTGTAAAAAATCATCAAAGGTCAATAGCACGCCCTGAGTTCCCTCCACGGCGGCCACCTCGTCCAGCATATGCGCCACGCTGGCGTAGGAGCCGACCAGCGTACCCATATTGATATTCACCGCAGAGGTAGGGTCGGCCATTTGGCGTACGTTGGTATCGCTGCCGGAGCGTTTATCCTGCTGACTCTGGGTGGTCAGCCAGGCCAGCGCCTCCTCATCCGCGCCCGCCTTATAATGTTCCCACTTCGCACGCGCCGCCTCGTCCGTTTCATCAGCGATAATCATAAACAGCACAAACGAACCGACGTCACGTCCGGCGGCATCGGCCGCGGCTTTCATGCGCGCCGCCGTCGGCGCAAAAGCAGCCGGGGTATTCACGCCTTTACCAAAGCAAAAGTTGTAGTCGGCATGCTGCGCGGAAAAGGCCATCCCGGCGTCGCTTTGCCCGGCGCAAATCACTTTCATCGCTTTCTGCGGCCGTGGGCTAAGACGGCAATCGTTCATGGTAAAAAATTCGCCTTTCAGGTCGGATTTGCCGCTGCCCCATAGATCACGCAGCACCGTAACGTATTCGGTCAGATAGTCGTAGCGACGCGAGAAATAGTCGTCGCCCGGCCACAGGCCCATCTGTTCATACTCCGGCTTCTGCCAGCCGGTTACCAGGTTAACGCCAAAGCGCCCCTCGGCTACCGAGTCGATCGTTGCGGCCATGCGCGCCACAATCGCCGGCGGCAGGGTAAGAGTGGCGGCGGTGGCATAAATTTCGATGCGGGTGGTGACCGCTGCCAGTGCCGCCATTAGCGTAAAAGACTCCAGATTGTGATCCCAGAACTCGGTTTTACCGCCAAAGCCGCGCAGCTTGATCATCGATAACGCAAAATCGAAATGATACTGCTCCGCTTTCTGTACGATCGCCTTGTTCAGCGCAAAGGTCGGCATGTACTGCGGCGCGTTGCTGGAGATCAGCCAGCCGTTATTACCAACCGGGATAAAAACGCCAATTTTCATATGAAGCCCTCATGGAAGTGGATTGCCATTATGCGCAGCGGGGCTTCCTGCCTGTCCTGTTCCGGCGGCGCGCAAAACAGATAAAGCAATTGGTGTGCCATGATTAATAATATATTGATTTTATTGATATTATTTTTGGGGTGAGGTACAGGATAATAATGTAATGCGCTAAAACAGACCATTTGGTCAAAATACGCTGCACGAAAATCAGGCAGGGCATGCCCAGCCATCAGCTGGCTGACCGATTGCTAAATATTTCTTAACTTAACCGACCAGCTGCTAAGATGCAGCGCGAGCATCGTTCAGGAAAAGGATCAGGGTGAAAGTGGTAAATAAGGCACCAACACGCCGTTCACAGGCGGCAGCGGCAAAGCGTTCAGCAATTCTTGACGCGGCGCTGGAATATTTCTCGCAGTTTGGTATGCACGGCACCAGCCTCGATAAAGTGGCTGAACGCGCCGGTATATCGAAAACCAATCTGCTTTATTACTTCCCCTCTAAAGAAGCGCTCTATATCGCAGTACTGAAAGATATTCTTGATGTTTGGCTGGCGCCGCTGCGGGCGCTGCGCGAGGATCAGGAGCCGCTGGCGGCGATTCGGCATTATATTCAGCTTAAGCTGGAAGTCTCGCGCGACCATCCCCAGGCTTCGCGCCTGTTCTGTCTGGAAATGTTGCAGGGCGCGCCGTTGTTGAAAGCCGAGCTGGAAGGCGACCTGAAAGCGCTGATTGATGATAAATCACGGGTGATTGAAAACTGGGTGGCGCAAAAACGGCTGGCGCCGGTAGAGCCGCAGCATCTGGTGTTTATGCTGTGGGCGACCACGCAGCACTATGCAGATTTCGCCGTACAGGTTGAGGCGATTACCGGCCAGACGCTGAATGATGAAGCATTTTTTAACCAGGCGGTGGCTAACGTACAGCATATGGTGACGGAAGGTATCCGCGTGCGCTAAAAAGCGATTAAAAAACTTTACCTCCAGCGAAGCGGAATTGCGCCAGGCTTATAGCGTGATCTGGTAACGCAGGAGAAAGCATGGATTCCGTTTCCCAACTGGTTTTGGGCGCCTCGGTAAGCATGGCGGCAATGGGGCGCAAAGCGCCGCTCTGGCAGTCGGCGCTGGTGGGCGCGTTTTGCGGCACCTTGCCCGATCTGGATGTTTTCCTCGATCATGGCGATGCGATTAGCAATATGACTCTGCATCGTACCGAAAGTCATGCACTGGTCTGGCTAACGCTGGTTTCACCGCTGCTGGCGTGGCTGATTGCCGGCGTGGTCAGACAGCGTTTTCAGTGGGTTCACTGGTGGCCTGCCGTCTGGCTGGCGTTAATCACCCATCCGCTACTTGACCTGATGACGGTCTACGGCACTCAGCTGGGCCTGCCTTTTACCGATTATCCCTGGGCTATCGGCAGCATTTATATCGTCGATCCGCTTTATACCCTGCCGCTGATTATTTGTCTGATCGTCGCCCTGTGGCGACGCCAGCCGCGCTGGAGCCGCATCGGTTTGCTGCTCAGCTCCACTTATTTGCTGTGGAGCATGGCGGCCCAGGGCATTGCGATCCATCAGGTGGCGCCGCAGGTAGCGCAGCAGCTGGGTGAAAAGCCTCGCTTACTGGTTACTCCCACCGCGTTCAATACCCTGGTATGGCGCGTAGTCGCCGTCACGCCTGAACGCTACTACGAAGGATACTGGTCGTTGCTGTCGCCGCGCCGTCCGCTGCAGCTTAGCGTACAGGATCGCGGCATGGCGCTTTATCAACAGCTGAAAGGGGATGCGTATACGGAGCGGGTCGCCTGGTTCAGCCATGGTTTTTTCGCTATGCAGCAGCGTGACGGTAAGCTGCTGATCGGCGATTTACGGATGGGCGAGGCGCCAAATTTCACCTTCACCTTTGATCTGGGGCGCCCCGATGCGCGAGACCCTCATCCCTCAAGGCTACCTTCAGCCAGGCCTTCTCTGGCACAAACCTGGCAGCAATTTCGTCAGCGCCTGTAATAAAAAAGGGGCGAACAAGGGTTCGCCCCTGAAGGGTATCAGCGTCAGGATACCCCGCACCGGATTGCGCTTTACCGCGCCGCGGCCTTACGGCTGCGCAACCACCAGCCAATGGCCAGCAGAATAAACCACAGCGGCGTAACCATCAGCGCCTGACGCGTATCTTCCTGCAGCGTCAGCAGCACGATGACAAACACGAAGAAAGCCATACATACCCAGCACATCAGCTTGCCCAGCGGCATTTTAAAATGCGACTGCTGGTGGCGCTGCGGATACTTTTTGCGATAGGCCAGATAAGAGCACAGGATAATGCTCCAGACAAACATAAACAGAATGGCCGAGACGGTAGTAACCATCGTAAATACCGTCATCACGTTCGGGATCAGGTAAATCAGCGCCACGCCAACCAGCAGACAGAGACAGGAGAAAAGCAGCCCTGCCGTAGGGACCGCGCGCGCAGAAAGACGACCAAAAGCGCGATGCGCTACGCCCTGTTCCGCCAGGCCATACAGCATCCGGCTGGTAGAAAAGATACCGCTGTTAGCCGAGGAGGCGGCAGAAGTTAATACTACAAAGTTGACAATGCTGGCCGCCGCCGGCAGGCCAATCAGCATAAACATTTCAACAAACGGGCTGCGATCGGCCACCACGTGGTTCCAGGGCGTCACCGCCATAATTACCATCAGCGCCAGCACATAAAACATGATAACGCGCAACGGAATGGCATTAATCGCGCGCGGCAGCACCTTATGCGGATCGTGCGTTTCCGCAGCGGCGGTACCCACCAGTTCAATACCGACAAACGCAAACACGGCGATCTGGAAACCAGCAAAAAAGCCGCTTAAACCTTTCGGGAACATCCCTCCTTCATTCCAGATATTCGACAGCGAGGCGGTGCCGCCGCCCGGTGAAGGATAATGAATCGCCACTAATACAATGCCGGTGACAATTAACGCCACGATAGCCACGATTTTGATGATGGCGAACCAGAACTCCAGCTCGCCAAACAGCTTAACCGTCACGATATTGAGCGCCAGAAAGGCTACAACGCAAAGCAGGGCGCTCATCCAGATGGAAAAATCGGGGAACCAGAGCTGGAAATAGGAGCTGATGGCGACAACGTCGGCAATGCCAGTGACCACCCAGCAGAACCAGTAGGTCCACCCGGTAAAATAGCCCGCCCACGGACCAAGCAGGTCGGCGGCGAAATCGCTAAACGATTTATACTCCAGATTGGAAAGTAATAGCTCGCCCATGGCACGCATCACAAAAAACAGCATAAAGCCGATGATCATATAGACAAAAATGATCGAGGGGCCTGCCAGGCTGATGGTTTTTCCGGAGCCCATAAACAGGCCGGTGCCGATAGCGCCGCCGATAGCAATCAGCTGAATATGGCGGTTATGAAGACTACGCCGGAGCTTATCCGGGCTCTCTGCTTTCTGCAGCGTTTCTTTGGTTTGATCTGTCATCAAATGGTTCCTGTCTGTGATGTTGTCCGGCTCTGCTGGCCGATATTTATCAGGCTTACCGGCAGGTAAGTTGGCATAAGATAGTGTAATTAACAGATTATCAGCTAATCATTTTTGCCAATCCTACAGGATTAAACTCATGATGTTGGCATCATTTATTTACAATTAGCGAGAAGGCGCAACTTTTATCCAGTGCTGATGTAAAAAACGGCAAAATGCTCAACTTTCCCAGTAAAGATCGGGTTACAGACTACACTTAATCGACAAGCGTAACGGTTTACCAGCGGAGGAAGCGGGTGAAAATCATAGCGATAATGCTGATGATTATTTTGGCTGGACTGGCGAGCGTGCCCTGGTTACAGCGCCATCTTCCATCGCACTGGAACCCCTTTACGCCGCTGGAGGTCAGCGATCCGCCAGGGCTGGTTACGCGCTATAAACTCCAGCGTATCCGCCACGATCCGGCTGCCTGTCTGGCCGTGCTGCAGCGGGCGCGCGAGGCGGGATTCATCAGTTTTACCCAACCTGCCGCCATACGCGGCACCTGCTCGCTGGAAAGCCCGATTCGTATTCAACGCTTTGCCCGGGTGACGCTCAGTAGTAGCTTTTTAGCCAGCTGCCCGCTGGCGGTAAGCAGCACCATGTTTGTCATTCAGGCCAATCAAATGGCCGTAGCAAGCCCGCTGGCGTCGCCGTTACGGCGCATCGATCATGTCGGAAGCTATGCCTGCCGCAATATCTATCATCGTGCCCAGGGGCGCTTAAGTGAACATGCAACGGCGGATGCCTGGGATGTCACAGCGTTTCGGCTGGCGAACGGTACACAGATTAGTGTGGAGCGCGACTGGCACAAAACGGGCGCAGAGGCGGCTTTGCTGCATCAATGGTTTAACAGTAGCTGCGCCTGGTTTGGCAATTCATTGGGTCCGGATTATAACGCGGCGCATGCCAGTCATTTTCATCTGGGGATGCGCGGTTACGCACTTTGCCGCTAATTTATAGCTGTTTTATAACGGGATTATGATGCCGGAGAGCTAATTTACGCCAGGTGTCGTTGGGTCTTATGCTATAACACAGCGCAAAACAGGTTAGCGCCATTTAATAGAAATGCAGATTTTTTTAAAAAGGTTAATAGCGATGAACGAAAAAAGCGGTCATGGAAAAATTGTTTTTTGCGGCAATATCGGCATTAACAATCAGCTTATGTTATAGGTCTTGCTATGATATTGTTTCGCAAGAATATTATTGCAGCATTTTTTTGCGGGCGCAAAAGGCGAAGCAGGAGAACGGCTTTTCCGCGCAGCCAGCTGAAATTGTCAGGGGATTGAATAATTTTAAGAAAAATCTTATTCTTTCTGTTTGTTCGCTCAATAATGAGTTGGTACAGGATTGATTAACATAACTTTACTAAATTATAAGGATTAACGCGGCGTTAGCCAGAACAATTATATTACATTTGCTTAA
The DNA here is from genome assembly GCF_023517775.1 of Mixta hanseatica. Lineage (NCBI taxonomy): Bacteria > Pseudomonadati > Pseudomonadota > Gammaproteobacteria > Enterobacterales > Erwiniaceae > Mixta > Mixta hanseatica. Next base: position 1,694,532 of record NZ_CP082904.1, read on the forward strand.
CGGATCATAAAGACAGCATCAGGTCATCCAGGAACGCTTAAGCAATATAATTAAAAGACTTTTTTCGAGAGCATTTAATTTTTTGTTACATCGGTGGCAGTTTGACTTAAACCACGGCGCGAGCAGGCTTCGCGTACCGGTGAGGCTTTAATGACGTTCGATGATTACTTCGCCTGGCGCAAGGAGGTCGAGGCTCGCTTTTTTTTACTAAATAACACTGAAGAGTTAACGAATACATTACAGCAGCAAGTTGAGGCGCTGGGGCTGGAGCATTTTGCTTTACTTATCCGCCATCCTGTTCCCTTTACACGGCCTAAAACGTTTCTTTTTACTAACTATCCAAAGAGTTGGATAAAGCGATACGAAAAACAAAATTATTATGCTATCGATCCTATTCTTCGTGTTTGCCAGCTGCCAGGAAAATTTATACTGTGGCAAGATGCCGTTTTCGATCGGAATGAAATATTCTGGCAAGAGGCGAAAGAGCATGGGCTGATTTCGGGCGTTTCTTGTTCGCTGATGGCGCTTAATCGGGCGCTCGGTATATTATCGGCATCATCGAAAAAAACAGTGAATATGTTGACGTTCCTGCCGGAACAACAATTAAGACTACAGTATCTTTTGGAACTGTCATTGCAAACTTTACAGCGTTTAGACGATACCTCAATGCGCATTTTAGATATAACCTTAAGCCAGCGTGAACTGGAAATATTAAAATGGACGGCGGAAGGGAAAACGGCGGTAGAAATTTCACTGATTCTGGCTATCTCGCCCCATACGGTAAATTTCCATCAGAAGAATTTGCAAAGGCGGTTCAATGCACCGAATAAAACCCAGGTGGCCAGCTACGCAGCGGCAATGGGGTTATTGTGAGCGTTAGCGCAACTACTAAATTTAGTAGTTTCATAAGGTTAACCAGTTGTCTACCCTTCGGCCTGGGTATCAGCTGGGCTAACGCCGTATGAATGCGGCTTAAACGAGGGAGTGCGACAGGGGAATATGATGAAGATTATCCAAACCCAGCTAAAGGATATGCCATCCTCGTTATTAGCGGAGTTGGGCAGTTATCGCTATAGCGTGTTTGCACGCGGCGAAGGGTGGTCCATACCTTCCCGGCTCAGTACACCGGGGCAGGAATATGATCGGTTTGACCGCTCTGATGTCACCTGGCTTCTCGCCTGGCATGCACGTATGGGTATTTGCGGCTGCGCACGGTTAATACAGTGGCAGGAACCGGGAAACGTTGAGGGCATTAGCGTCCCGTTCGATCGTAAAGAAGCAGTATGGGAGATGTCCCGCTTTTCAGCCCGCCTGGATGTGGATGCTGAATTACCGCTAACGATTCTTTGGCATGCGGTGCAGCTGGCGGAGCTTTCCGGCATCGATTATTTAGTCAGCGCGGCGACACCCATGCTGGAGCAGATGTTTGAACAACATAAAGTAGGGTTTGAACCGCTCACGCCGGGTTTAATTCAGTCTGAAGATAACCTTTTCGCGGTTAAAATTCCGGTTAAGCAGCCACAGCTGGCGGAAAAGTACCGTGGCGCCCGCCGCTTTAGCCCCGAAGAGGTGCTGCCGTCGCTGGGCGTGTCCATTAACTGGCAATCGGGACGTTAATGCCAGCGCGTCCATAGCGTAATCAGTAACCATGCGGCCAGCACCCAGCATAGTACGGCGCTGGCCAGCGCAACAGGCAGCCGCATCATACCGATAAAAAACCACAACGAAAGTAAATAAAAGAAGTAGGGCAGAATCGCCCACATGCCAAAAATCAGCGTAGTACGTAATGCGTTCACGCCTTTATCGGTCGCCACCAGATAATGGGCTATCAGCGCAAAGGTAGGAAAAAGAGGCAGCAGGCCAGCAATATAGTAATTTTTACTTTTCGCCAGTATTCCAATCGCCACCACTACCAGTGCGCCGATAAGCGCCTTCAACAGCAGACCCATTGTTTACTCCACGACAAAAGGGATAACATGCGTGAAGAACTACGTAAAATCAATGGGTTTTCTCGTTTTAGCGACGGTAGGCGGCTTTGATTTGACCAATCGTATCAGTGAAGGTTTCCGCCTGCTGGGGATCGTCCAGCTGGGCAATGAGGCGTTCCATATTAATAATCACTTTCCCCGCATCCGCCTGGCCCATGCCTTTCAGCATCATTGTGACCATCGCCTTCAGACAGGCAACTTCGTTCGCCAGTTTTTCGGTATCTTGCGCCGTGTTAAAATCGTTATAACCCATAGTTTCTCCTTGATAAAATGTGGCAAAGTTTTGAACAATTGCTCAAATCTGCGATAGCAAGAAAGTATAACATAAATTATGAGACTGTTTTCTCGGTTAGCCCGAGGCCCGCAGAATGAAATCGCGTTGTGAGCTGGCACGCTAAATAAAAAATTTGGCCTATTTCGGCGGGACAAAAATTCGATTCAGGAGGTTATTCCGCCAGGGGCAGACAGCGCGAGGGGTTAATTTAAGCTTTTGTATATAAAGGATTTTAAATTCTTATATGCTTTTTTGCTTATTTTTTAACGGATTTAACGCTTTATTATCGCTGGGCGGAAATAGCCGCGTCGTGGGGGGAATAACCGGCGCAGAAGCCGGTAATTACCCACCTCTAAAAAAACGGTGAATTATGTTCAAACCTGTCCAGAAAGAGAGTAACATTAAGGCGATTAATTAAAGTGTCGCCCATAAACACCACCATTTCCGGAGAAATCCTCTTTTGATTAGCATTCTTCTTGTGGATGACCACGAACTGGTACGCGCAGGGATTCGTCGCATACTGGAAGATATCAAAGGTATACAGGTAGCCGGCGAGGCATGCTGCGGTGAGGATGCGGTTAAATGGTGTCGAACCCACCAGGTTGATGTGATCCTGATGGATATGAACATGCCGGGCATTGGCGGCCTGGAGGCAACGCGTAAAATCGTACGTTTCAATCCTGATGCTAAAATCATTATGCTGACTATCCATACGGAGAATCCGCTGCCGGCGAAAGTGATGCAGGCAGGGGCGTCGGGCTACCTCAGCAAAGGCGCCGCGCCGCAGGAAGTGATCAGCGCGATTCGCTCGGTTCATGCTGGCCAACGCTATATCGCTTCCGATATCGCTCAGCAGATGGCGCTGAGTCAGATTGAACCGGAAAAAGGAGAATCTCCTTTCAGCTGTTTGTCGGAACGGGAATTGCAGATTATGCTGATGATTACCAAAGGGCAGAAAGTCACAGATATTTCTGAACAGCTTAATCTTAGCCCTAAAACCGTTAACAGCTACCGCTACCGTATGTTTAGTAAACTGAATATCAATGGTGACGTAGAGTTGACGCATCTGGCCATCCGACATGGCCTGTTTAATGCGGAGTCGTTGATCAGTAGTGAATGAAGTTTTTGATGCAAAATCCTTTCTGAAAACCGTCACCAGCCAGCCGGGTGTCTACCGGATGTATGACAGTGGCGGTACGGTTATTTACGTTGGTAAAGCCAAGGATCTGAAAAAGCGCCTCAGCAGCTATTTCCGTAGCAATCTCGCCAGCCGTAAAACCGAAGCGTTAGTGGCCAATATCGATCATATTGATGTCACCGTTACCCATACCGAAACGGAAGCGCTGCTGCTTGAACATAACTACATCAAGCTCTATCAGCCGCGCTACAACGTGCTGCTGCGCGACGATAAATCCTATCCTTATATCTTTTTAAGCGGCGATCCCCATCCCCGGTTGGCAATCCATCGCGGCGCCAAACACGCAAAAGGGGAATATTTCGGTCCGTTCCCTAATGGCTATGCGGTACGTGAGACCCTGGCGCTGCTGCAAAAAATATTTCCGGTGCGTCAGTGTGAAAACAGCGTTTATCGCAACCGCTCGCGTCCTTGTCTACAGTATCAGATTGGGCGCTGCCTGGGGCCCTGCGTGGCGGGCCTGGTTAGCGAAGAGGAATATGCCCAGCAAACTGAATATGTCCGGCTGTTTCTTGCCGGAAAAGACGATCAGGTACTGAATATGCTGGTGAGCCGCATGGAACAAGCGAGCCAGACGCTGCGCTTTGAAGAAGCTGCTCGCCTGCGCGATCAGATTCAGGCCGTACGTCGAGTCACTGAAAAACAGTTTGTCTCTAATCAGGGCGATGATCTTGATGTGATCGGCGTCGCTTACGATGCCGGTATGGCTTGCCTGCACGTACTTTTTATTCGCCAGGGCAAGGTATTGGGCAGCCGCAGCTATTTCCCGAAAATTCCAGGCGGCACCGAGCTGGCGGAAGTTGTGCAAACCTTTGTTGGCCAGTTCTATCTGCAGGGCAGCGAATCACGCACATTACCGGGTGAAATCCTGCTTGATTTTAACCTGCCTGAGCGCGAGCTGTTGGCGGACTCCCTCAGCGAGCTGGCGGGCCGCCGCATTCATATCCAGAGTAAGCCGCGTGGCGATCGCGCGCGTTATCTTAAGCTGGCGCGCACCAACGCCGCTACGGCGCTGGTGACCAAACTCACGCAGCAGTCCACTATTCATCAGCGGCTGGCGGCGCTGGCCGAGGCGCTTAATTTACCGCATATCAAGCGGATGGAATGCTTTGATATTAGCCATACCATGGGTGAGCAAACGGTCGCGTCCTGTGTGGTATTCGACAGCAATGGTCCGCTACGTGCGGAATATCGTCGTTATAATATCAGCGGCATCACGCCAGGAGATGATTACGCGGCGATGAATCAAGTGCTGCGGCGGCGTTACGGTAAGGAGCTGGAAGCGGAAAAGGTGCCGGATGTGATCCTTATTGACGGCGGGAAAGGGCAGCTGGGACAGGCGAAGCAGGTTTTCGCCGAGCTTGACGTTAGCTGGGATAAACATCATCCGCTGTTGCTGGGGGTGGCGAAAGGCAGCGATCGTAAAGCCGGTTTGGAAACGCTGTTCCTCGAGCCGGAGGGCGAAGGGTTCTCGCTGCCGCCCGATTCACCGGCGCTGCATGTGATTCAGCATATTCGTGATGATTCCCATAATCATGCGATAACCGGGCATCGTAATAAGCGGGCTAAGGTTAAAAATACCAGCGCGCTGGAAAGTATTGAAGGCGTTGGCCCTAAACGGCGTCAGCAGCTGTTAAAATATATGGGCGGCTTACAGCCTTTAATGAACGCCTCGGTTGAGGAGATAGCCAAAGTACCCGGCATTTCTCACGCCCTGGCGGAGAAAATCTTTTACTCGTTAAAACACTAACATTGAATCCCTGGTGGCAATGTAGCAACATACGGGTAAACCCTACTCATGCCAGACAGTTAGCGTACCTTATGCAATTGAATATACCGACGTGGCTCACCCTGTTTCGTGTTGTGCTGATCCCTTTTTTTGTGCTGGCGTTTTATTTGCCCTTTCATTGGGGGCCGATGGTTTGCGCCATTATCTTTGTCATAGCGGCGATTACCGACTGGTTTGATGGTTTTCTGGCGCGCCGCTGGAAACAGTCGACCCGCTTTGGCGCTTTCCTTGATCCGGTAGCGGATAAGGTGATGGTGGCCATGGCGCTGGTGCTGGTGGCAGAACATTTTCACGCCTGGTGGATTACGTTGCCTGCGGCGACTATGATTGCGCGTGAAATTATTATCTCTGCCCTGCGTGAATGGATGGCGGAAATCGGTAAGCGCAGCAGCGTTGCGGTCTCCTGGATCGGTAAAGTCAAAACGACAGCGCAGATGCTGGCCCTGGTGGCGCTGCTATGGCATCCCAGCCAACTGGTTTCCGCCGTGGGCGTGGTGGCGCTTTATATCGCTGCGGTGCTGACTTTCTGGTCGATGTTCCAGTATTTAAGCGCGGCGCGCGGCGATCTGCTTGAGCACTGATCGATGTGGTGTAAAAAGCAGCAATTGAATGACGCGCCAGAATAATCTGGTTGACTCAGCTGTTCAGGCCAGTAGAATGCAACACATCGGACGGTAAGAATATTGCCAGAAGGTTAAAAAAATCAGTAGCTTGTTACTGATGATTGCGGGAATAGCTCAGTTGGTAGAGCACGACCTTGCCAAGGTCGGGGTCGCGAGTTCGAGTCTCGTTTCCCGCTCCAGATTTAGCGTTGCAGAAGGTTATTCCAGCTGCAGCGCAGCGAAAAGGGCCTTACGGCCCTTTTTTCATTTCAGCAACACCCACTTATGTTTCCCCTCAACGGTTTCGCCAGACATCTCCTTTGCATTTCTATTAGCGCCTCGCTCTTTTTTACCAGGATTTACGATTTACCGCCATCGCCTTTGAAGAGTATTGTGCAAACAGCGTCATCTTTACGCGGCATGCGTCTCATCGGCTTTTTCTGCTTTGGACGATGTTTTAATCTTGCAGCGTTACACCTTTTTAGATGAACGCTGCGCCTGGACAGGAAAGGCGCGTATGTAGTGCGCCGACACGCTTTACCGTTAGCAAATGGAAATATTGCAGAGCAGATTTAATGATCATTAAATCTGCGGCCGAAACAGGATAGCTGAGGCTGCGGACATCTATTGTTTCGCTACTTGCTGTTAGCCGTTTCAGGCACCGACAACAATGATAGTGACAACAGGTAAAACAGTATGAGAAATCGCATAAGCAGGCCCACGTACCTAAAATACCATCCAGTAGCAACGTTTATTCTGTTATCTTTAGCTGGCGTGGCGCAGGCCGATTCCGTCAGCAAGCTGACAAATTCCGTTGTTAATGGCGTAACGGTTGTTAATATTAACGAAGCGAATGAGCATGGTGTTTCTCATAATATCTATAATAAATTTAATGTGGATAAAAAAGGGCTGATCTTTAATAACAGTCAAAATGCTATAAAAACCACGTTGGCAGGGGATATACAAGGCAATAGCAATCTGACATCAGGCGCAGCGAAAGTCATTCTTAATGAAGTTATTTCTAAAAACCAGAGTGCCCTGCAGGGCTGGTTAGAAGTAGCTGGAAACAAAGCGCATCTTATTATTGCTAACCCAAATGGCATTAGCTGTCAGGGCTGCGGTTTTATCAATGCGGAAAAAGTGACTGTCACTACCGGTAAACCCGATATGCAGAACGGTATGCTGAAAGGCTATAACGTTAATGGCGGGATGGTGACGCTCGCCCAGCTGGAAAGCGCCTCGCCAACGGAAATCTTAGCGCGCTCCGTTATCGTTAGCGGCAAAGTTTTTGCTGAAGAGCTCGCGGTGGTAACCGGAAATAACTATGTTGATATAACAGGAAAAACAACCGGCACGGTCAAAGCGCAGGGCTATCGCCAGACGTACGGTATCGATGTTGCGGCTCTCGGTGGCATGTATGCCAATAAGATTAAGCTGGTTAGCAGTGAAAAAGGCGTTGGAGTGCGCAACAGCGGTATTATCGCGGGTAACGCTGATATACAGATCGATAGCAGTGGCAAAATTATTAATAACAATGCAAAAATACAAGCGGCCGGATCGATACTGGTCAAGGCACAACAAGGTCTGGAAAATATCACCGGTAGAATAAGCAGTAATAACTCTTTAACTATAGATATGCCCAAAGGATCAATTGATAATAATCGCGCAGGGATGATTGCGGCAGAAAAAGATATTACTGTAAGCAGCAGCGCATTTAATAACATCAATGGGAAAATATCAGCGGGCGGTACGCTGGCAATCAATACACATAATAATACATTGCTTAACCGTGGAAAGGGCGATTCCGTCGGAATTCATGCCACCGTAGTGAAGCTGCAAACGGGCTGGCTGGATAATCATCATGGTCTGGTAAAGGGCCACAGTATCGATGCGGCGGCGTCCAGCCTTTATAATAACGATGGCACGATTGAAGCTACCGGCGATATGAAAATAAGCAGTAACGCAAATATAGACAACCGGCAAGGGTTAATCCGCTCCACTGTGGGCTATCTTCATCTTGATGTTGCCAGAGGTAGCATCAACAACGGCAATACAAGAACAGCCGATACATTTAGCGGCGATTCGCAAGGAATCATTGCTGGCGAGGGAGGTATTAACATTAATACTACTTCGTTCGATAATCGCACCGGGCAAATCGCATCGAAAGGGGATATCTCTATTACTGCTACATCGGGTATGGATAACTATCAGGGTAAAGTAACAGGCGACAAAAATATCTCCATGAAAGCAGGTTCACTATTCAATGGTCAGGCTGGTATTAGCAGTACGGGAAATATTGATGTCGAGCTGGAAGATACTTTTGCCAATAATATCGGCATCCTCAATTCTGACGAAGGTAACATCATAATAAAGGCCATGCATGTTAATAATAAGGGCGGGATTATAAACGGCAGTGATGTTAATATTCAGGTGAAATCCACTCTGGATAATAGCGCTGCTTTAATGGTGGCGAATAAAAATTTAATCATAACTGCCGCTGGCATGGTGAATAACAGCAATGCCGAGGACTTTGGTACTGTTTATGGCGGTTACCTGGCAATGCCGAATCAAAAGGGAGGCATGGTTGGCAGGGAAAACGTTGTCATAGATGCCGGGCAATTGAATAATGAAAATAGCCGTATCGTTTCCGAATTTGGTGCGCTCGCGATTAAGAGTAAGAAAAATATTAATAACGCACTCGGTAGAATCGTGGCTAATTCAGGTGCTTCCCAGATTAACGCGCAAAGTATTAATAATGACGAAGCTACGATAAGCAGCAAAGGGAGCATGACGATTAATACGGTCTCACTGTCTAATTACGGTTCAGGCAATCCTATTGATAATGATGCAACCGGGATTATCGCTGCTGATAAAAATTTAACGGTTAATATAGGTAGCAACTTCGTTAATTACGGTTGGGTAAATGCCAATGAGAATGCTTCTGTTACGGTAGCTGGCATATTTTCTAATCGTAATGTTGTTAGTGCTGGACAGGATTTAACGATTACCACAAAAAATAACATTTACAACTATCGAGACATGGCTGCAGCTAACCATCTGCTGCTTAAAGCTTCTGCAAACATAAAAAATATGTCGGGTGCTAATATAAAAGGAGTGGTGTCAACCGCAGTTGAGGCTAAAGGCGAATTGGTCAATCAGGGGAATATTGTTAGCGATAACAAGTTAATCTTTCATGTCGACAAAAATATCTATAATTACAGTAATATATTAACCAGTGGATCGGCCATTATCCACGGGAAAAATTTGTTAAACAGTGGTAGTAAAGCTTATATGGGGGGAGTAATGGGCATGGAGCTAAAAGCCGATAACATTTCCAATAGCGGGACATTTGTTGGGCTTTAATTGAGGAATAAAAGCGGTAGGTCGATTACCGCTTTGTTCATTGGGTGATGCTGCCAACTTACTGATTTAGTGTATGATGGTGTTTTTGAGGTGCTCCAGTGGCTTCTGTTTCTATCAGCTGTCCCTCCTGTTCAGCTACTGACGGGGTGGTGCGTAACGGCAAAAGCACCGCCGGACATCAGCGCTATCTCTGCTCTCACTGCCGTAAAACATGGCAACTGCAGTTCACTTACACCGCTTCTCAACCCGGTACGCACCAGAAAATCATTGATATGGCCATGAATGGCGTTGGATGCCGGGCAACTGCCCGCATTATGGGCGTTGGCCTCAACACGATTTTACGTCACTTAAAAAACTCAGGCCGCAGTCGGTAACCTCGCGCATACAGCCGGGCAGTGACGTCATCGTCTGCGCGGAAATGGACGAACAGTGGGGCTATGTCGGGGCTAAATCGCGCCAGCGCTGGCTGTTTTACGCGTATGACAGGCTCCGGAAGACGGTTGTTGCGCACGTATTCGGTGAACGCACTATGGCGACGCTGGGGCGTCTTATGAGCCTGCTGTCACCCTTTGACGTGGTGATATGGATGACGGATGGCTGGCCGCTGTATGAATCCCGCCTGAAGGGAAAGCTGCACGTAATCAGCAAGCGATATACGCAGCGAATTGAGCGGCATAACCTGAATCTGAGGCAGCACCTGGCACGGCTGGGACGGAAGTCGCTGTCGTTCTCAAAATCGGTGGAGCTGCATGACAAAGTCATCGGGCATTATCTGAACATAAAACACTATCAATAAGTTGGAGTCATTACCTGTTCATTGAGTTGATTAATGACAAATCCAGTTGGCCTTATACGTTTGGTTTTTTTATTACCCTGTTTTGCTGCAGCACAAAGTAACGTGGAGCAGTTGATAAAAGAACAGCAAAATAACGATAGCGCTGTTCGCCAACAAAACCAGGTAAAGAAAAAAGATATCTATTCCAGCCACGAAACCAGAGAAACGGATAATCTTACGCTTCCTGATGAGCGCCCTTGCTTCAGGATAGATAAGATGATTGTAAAGCATAGTTTTCTAAAACAATCAGTCACAGATAAAATCAAGGAAGATAGTGTGGGGCGATGCCTGGGAAAACAAGGGATAACGCTGCTGGCGCAAAAACTGCAAGACCGATTTATTAATGCGGGCTATGTTACGACACGGGTTGAAATTCCGCTACAGGACTTATCCTCCAATGTGCTGATATTAAATGTTATCCCCGGAAGAATTGATGAACTGACGATTGTAAATGATCATGTTTCTCGTGTCATTCTGCCTTTTAAGCAAGGCGATATTCTTAATGTCAGGGATGTTGAACAGGGCCTGGAAAATCTACAGCGTGTGCCGGGTATGGATGTTAAAATTAATATTGAACCAGCAAAACGTGAGGGATACAGTAAAATCATCGTTTATCCTAATCGTAAAAAAAAGGGCAATATTCGCGTGTCGGCTAATAACTGGGGCGATAAAAACACTGGGGGCTATGTAATGGGTGCTTCAGGATATGCCTATAACCTGGCTCATCTAAACGATATCTTTTACCTTTCCGGTAGCCGAAGCGTATCAGGTGGCTATAGCAGCATAAGCAGCGATTATTCTTTCCCATTGGGTTATTGGGAGTATGAAGTTTTTTACAGTCATAGCTATTCTCGTCAGCGGATAGATTTAGACGATCTCAATAACTATAGCGGTGAAAGCCACTATGTGAGTATCAAAAGCGCCAGAATGCTTTATCGCGACAGAGATAAAAAATTTGCCGCCTTTATCGAAGCGTTAAGAAGGAAGTCTGACTATCAACTGGGTGACATTGAACTGGCACGGCAAAAACGCGATATGAGTAACGTTCGTCTTGGCATTAATTATAAACAAAACTATGCTGCTGCCATGCTCGATAGCACCCTGGCGTATCAGCGTTTTACTCGCTGGGGCGGCGGGCACCTGGCGCCTGATATGGCTGCGGGCGAGGTAAGTTCAACCAGCCAGCGGCTTAATCTGGATGTAAATTATATTAGGCGACTGAGCGATAGCTCTTTATCCGCCTACTATGACCTTAAGCTGGCGATACAATATGCGCCTGCAGCTTTAGTTTTACAGGATCAGCTCTCGCTTGGTAGCCGCTGGGACGTGCGGGGCTTTGAAAACAGTACGGGTCTCTATGGCGATAAAGGATTTTATCTGCAAAACACCGTGAGTTTCCCGACGAAGTTTACGGGGGGTGAATATTATAGTGGCCTCGACTATGGCGAAATTTCAACTTCGTCCTCTTCGCAGCAGCAGGGCGCAACAAAAAGATTAATGGGCGCAACCGCAGGTGTAAAAGGCAGCATCAACTCGCTGGGATACGACCTCTCATTTTCCGTTCCGCTGCGTTATCCTGCCGAATTGAAAACCAATCGGATGACGCTGAGCTTTAATTTGTTTTATCTAATATAATAATTAAAACAATAAAAAGGAAGGGCGCAAATAGCTTTAACAATGTCGCATGATAGAATATATGCTATTGCCGTCGTTGCTATTGTTGCGGATAATTAATCTCACAGGGCGTGAATATGTATATGTATAATGATCTTGCCAATAAAATTGTGTTAGTCACCGGGGCCAGCGGCGATATTGGATTGGCTATCTGCAGGCAGTTCCTACAGCAGCAGTGTCAGGTTTATGCCCTGTATAAGTCTCACCGCGATGGGCTAACGCAATTAAAAAGCAGCCATCCACAGGGGGAGCAGCTGCATATTATTCCGTGCGATTTAACCGATGGCACGGCGATTGAGCAGCTTTGCATCTATCTGGCTAAAACGGCGGGAAACGTTGATATTCTGGTGAATAACGCCGGCATGGTAAGAGACAGCCTGTTCGCCACTATGCGTTTCGAAGAATTCAGCAGCGTGATAGAGACTAACCTGTTAGCGCTCTTCAGGCTGACCAAACGGGCGCTAATGCTGTTAAGAGGTTCTGAGGCGCCGGTGATTATCAATGTCACTTCGATTGCGGCGCTGGTCGCCAGTCCGGGGCAAATTAATTACAGCACCTCTAAAAGCGCCATTTTAGGTTTTACGCGCACGCTGGCGGCGGAAATGGCGCCAGCGTGCGGGTTAATGCGGTAGCGCCCGGAATGATTGAATCCGGCATGGTTAAAAAAGTCCCCCGGACCGTGGTAAGAGCAATGATTAACAGCATCCCGCTGAAACGGTTAGGGCAGTGCACGGAGATCGCTAATGCTATTGTTTATTTAAGTTCGTCCGCCTCCAGTTACATTGTGGGGCAAACCCTGGTTATTGATGGCGGCCTGGTTATGCGCTGATGAAGAACGATTCTATTCCACCGCAGGTTTTTCTTGAAATGGGCGGCTGGCGGCAGCCTTTGTTAATGGTCGATCGGATTAATAATTATCAATATGGTGAAAATGGCTCAATTCAGGTGATTAAGCATATAACCTATAACGAACCCTATATGCAGGGGCATTTTCCGGACAACCCCATTATGCCTGGTGCGATCATCGCTGAAGTCTTTGGTCAGGCAAGCGAGTACTTCTCATTCCTGACGGATATATGCGATATCTATCGTCAGCGTTATGGTGTCAAACTGCAATCGCTGCATGATATTTGCAGTGAAATCGAACGTCCGGATATGAGAGATATTATTCGCGGTCGGCGTGCCCAGGTCCAGGGCGTTTTAGCTGCGCAGAATCTTAAATTTAAAGATATTGCCTATCCAGGGGATACGCTTGAGGTAGCAAGCCAGCTGATCTTTTCAGATAACAATGGCTTTAAACATTATTCCGTTAGTGCTCACGTTGGGAAAAGGCTTATTAGCAAAGGAACTATTATCAATTACCGGGAAGTAAAATAATAACAATTAGGAAAATTATTATGGAAGATATGCAGAAAGATATAGCCGAGCGTAAAGCGATCCTGCTCACCCTTAAAAAAGAAATCATTCAACGTTTAAATATTCAACGTGAACCCGGCCAGATTGATGATGATACGCCGCTGTTTGGCAATGGTTTGAAGCTTGATTCAGTGGATGCGACAGAAATTCTGGTACTGCTTGATAAGGTTTTCGATGTTCAGATCAGCGAAGGTGACGATCCTGCATTTATGCGCACTCTTAATAATCTGGCCTCTTTTATTATTCAGAAAACCAGAGCCGTCAAACAACCCTAACAACAAGTGACCAGGAAATCGACATGACCGTGCTTCATGACTTGCATTTAGCTAATCAGGCCAGAATGGGCCGATATAATCATAAAGACGTGCCTGCTTCTTATCACGAGTCAGCCTGTGAGTACCGGGCCGTAAGAGAAAATGCGCTGTTGGTTGATTACTCGCATATGTCGATTGTCAGCGTAATGGGCGAGGATGCCTGGGTACTGGTGAATTACTGCGTTTCTGCTGATGTGGCTGCCCTGCGTGATGAACAGGCGCTTTATTCACTGATGCTGGATGAAAAGGGCATGCTACAGGGAGACCTTTATATTCTTTGCACTGAAGAGGGTTATTACCTGCTGACGGAAAATATGTCCTGCGCGCAGGTTATCGCCTGTTTACAACAGGCGTTACAGATGGCTGAGGCGCTGGATATTCAACAGGCGCCGCAAATCAACGCGCTGGATGAAGCGGGGTGGGGCGCGGTGTTGCTGGAAGGGCCATACTCGTGGGAAATAGTGGCAGAAATTTACGGTTTTGATGTTATCGGTTTGCCCTACCATGAATTTATGCCTACCTCTGACGATCTCATCCTCCTCCGCTGCGGTAAACATGGCGAATATGGCTATTTAATGGTGGGAGAGCAAAGCGCGCTGGCAGCGCTGTGGCTAAAACTGCTCAAAGCCGGCGAGAGGTTTCAGTTGAAAGCGGGCGGCCTGGATTATCAGCAAATCGTCAGGATTGAAAATCCCTGTTGGGACGCCCGCAGCATGAACGAGTGGCGTAATCCCGTTGAGCTGCAGCTGCAGTGGGCCATTGATTACCATAAAGAGGACTTTATTGGGAGATCGGCGGTTGAGGCGATCTCTCATCACGGCGTCACGCGTAAGCTTATCGGCATTATTCCGCAAGAAGAACGCGCGATAATCAGCGCCAATGATCGGGTGCTGATCGAGAAGCAAGAAGTGGGGAAGATTATAAAAAGCATTTATTCGCCTGCCCGAGACGCTTTTATTGCCCTGGCGATGATCGATACCGCCTGGGCCTGGTCCGACATTTCAGGGTTTAGACTGCAAACCGCGCAGGGCAACATTGCGGCGATGACGCAAAATCTGCCTTTCCTTTATAACCTCAGTATGCGGGTAAGCCCAACGGAACACAGTTTTACTGATGCCGCCAAACGTCGCTATACGGAATAGCGGATAAGGCCGTAAGCATTCCGCGCGTTATGCGGGTCATAGATTAATTAACAGCCGGGCATGGCCTGGACGCCAACGCTGATGACGTTATTTTCGTCAGGGATGAAGATGAAAAACCGAAAAAGAGTGGTTATTACCGGCATGGGGATATTGTCGCCGCTGGCTGATAATATCGTGGACTTTCGCCAGGCTTTATTCGCTAAAAAATGTGCGATTACTGACAGTCAACGCTTTTCCCGCTGGTTTCCCCATGCCCGTGCGGCGGAAATCCTTTATGCAGGAGGGTATCCTGAGCTTTCAGAGCAGATTATCCAGTCACTCGATAACGCTGCGCTCTGGGCCTATAAGGTGGGCAAAGAGGCGCTGACGCAGGCCGGGCTGGTTAGCCATCGGGCGAGCCTTGAAGAAACCGGGCTGATAATTGGCGTCTCCTCAGCCGGAACCGAGGCTTTTCTGCCGCTCTTTGAGCGGCGCATTCAGGACTTCTCGCTGGCAAAAGCGATCTATTCCGGCGGTTTTTCCTCCTGCTGCGCCAGCGTCTCCAGTCTGCTGGGTCTGAAGGGCGGCTTCGAACTGGTGGCGACGGCCTGTACCGCCAGTCCCAATGCTGCAGGCATGGCGTATGACGCTATCCAGAACGGCAAAAGCCCAATTATGCTGGTTGCGGGAACCGAGCCAATTTATTTACCTACCTTTGCCGGCTTTTATGCGCTTAACGTCATGCACCCTGAGTCCTGTACCCCTTTTTCCGGTACGCCAGGCATGTCTATCGGCGAAGGGGCTGGCGCATTAGTGCTGGAGGAGTACCAGCATGCGGTTGATCGTGGCGCAACCCTCTATGGCGAGATCTTGTCCTACGCTACCTCCTGCGATGCTTATCATGAAACCGGACCGGATCCGCGCGCGGGCGGAGCGGTACAGGTCATGTTAAAAGCGCTACGCAATGCCGGCATTGCGCCGGAGCAGGTCGATTATGTGAACCTTCACGGCACGGGCACCGAGGCCAACGATCGCATTGAAACGCTGGCAATGAAAAAAGTATTCCCACAGAGCGCCAGCCTGCCCGTTAGTTCAACCAAATCCTGGTTTGGCCATACCATTGGCGCAGCGGGCATCGTGGAGTTAATCGCCTGTCTGGTGACGTTACCCGCCCAGAAGATTTTGCCGACGCTGAATTTTGGTACGCCGCGCGCAAATTGCGACCTTGATTACGTAGCGAATGATTTTCGCCAGCAACAGGTCAATATCTTCGTCAAAAATAGCTATGCCTTTGGCGGCAATAATTGCAGCCTGGTGCTCAGTATGCGGCCCGCATCGTTACCCGTCAGCCTCTGTCGGGAAAAACGCGTCGTTATTTCCGGCGCCGGCGCGGTGACCGCTATCGGACACTCGCTCAATGAGATGCTGGAGGCTATCTGGAATAATCAACAACCCGCGACGCTACAGCCGGTGGTGTTTCATCAGGAGACGCTGGCGGAGGTAAGGGCGCTGCTTGACGTGTTGCGTGCTACCCGGCAGTTTGAAACCGTGCTGGGTTATGGTTGGCCTGATGTCGCTCCGCTTTTACCGCAGCAGGCCGAAAACTTTAACACCTTCCAGGTCATCGGGCTGGAGCCGCGCAGGCATCTGCGCCGTTACGATCAACGTAAGGCGACGCGTGGCGGAACCTTTGCGCTGATTGCACTCTCAGCGGCATTAGCCAGCGCCAGGCACAAAATCAAAAAAGATGGCGATGAGATTGGCCTGATTATGGGCATGGCGCGCGGCCCGCAGGAAACCACCTGGAAATATCTGCAAAGCTTGCAACCCGATCCGCGCAAGGTGCGCACCGCCGAATTTCCCGGCTCGTTAATGAACGCGATGACCACCTTTTGCGGCATCTCCGCAGGCATCAAGGGCTATACCACCACGCTGGCCACCGGTGAGAACGCCGCGCTGGGCGCATTGACCTATGGCTATGACATTATACGTCAAGCCCTTCAGGCGCAGGTGATGGTGGGCGGCGCGGACGAGCACTTTCCTTCCATGGCGCTCTATATGGACGCCATCACGCAAAAGCTGCAGATGACCGCGGATGCAGCGGATTATCAGGTTTACGCGTCAGCGCCGCGGGGTTTTGTGCCGGGGGAGGGTGCCTGCATGCTGTTACTGGAAGCGCCGGAGAGCGCCGAGGCCAGAGGCGCGGCTGTACTGGCCGAGATCCTGAGTTATGGTAAGTCATGCAGCAACAGCTATTTTGCGGCGGATCGACTAAGCGAGCAAACGCAGGCGATGGCGCTGGCGATCGGCAGAGCCCTGGCCGATGCCGGAATAACGGCGAAAGATATTGATGTGGTCTGCGGCGGCAGCAACGGCAGCCAGCATCATTCCCAGGTAGAAATTGACGCTATCTGGCAGGTATTTCAACAGGAAAAGCCGCAGGTGCCGGTGGTGAACTATAACGCCTTTTTTGGCTTTGTCGCTTCCTGTGCCGGATTGCTGAATCTGGCGGTGCTGATTGATTGCTTCAGGCAGCAGCGTGTTCCCGCCATCCCTCATACGCAGTGGTTTTGCGACTCTCGCCTAAACTTTGTCCGGGAGCCGCTGCGATTGCCGCTTCAGCACGCTTTATTGCTGGGGTCAAACGAAGCCGGCAACTACTATGCCCTGGTTATTAAAGGAGGGCAGCCTGGATAACGCAGCGATTATTGCCGGTTACAGCCTCTGTTTGCCGTTCGCCAGCAGCAGCGATGAGCTGATCGCCAATCTACGGCAGGGAAAGCAGGTGGCGACCAGCGGATGGTTTGCTTCTGATGCTGAGGCCATCAAAGGCGGATTTAAAAGAAACCGGCGTTTTGCGCGACTGCCGCCGGCGAAAGAAAGTGTGTTTGAGCGGCTGTCGCAGCTGATTGACAGCGCGTGTGAACAGGCGCAGCTGGATAAAAGCTCTCTGGCAGGGGATAACGTTCGGGTTTATCTGACCGGCCTGGGGCCAAGGGTGGATGCGAAGGCGTATAAATCTTTCTATGATCGCAACGATATCGACGATCTTAAGCTTACGCCATCCGTCACGCAGCTACAGGTAGCGAACATGTCGCAGGATCGGCTGGCGCATCAGCTAGCGCAAAAATATAGCCTGCGCGCCCTGCCGCCTAACCTTAACTGCGCGAGCAACTCCTCGCTGGCGGCGGTACATATCGGCTGTCAGGCGATAGAAAAGGGCGGTGCCGATCTGATCGTGGTGATCGGCTGTGCCGAAATTAAGACTCAGGATTTATGGTTTCTGGAAAGCCAGTCGATGCTGGAAAGCGAGGTGGCGCAGCCTTTTGGCATCCACAGCAAAAGCGTGCTGTTTGCCGAGGGATTATGCGTCATGCTGCTGGAAAGCCGTCGCCACCGCCATGCCCGGCAGCTTAGGGCGGGCATTCAGCTACGCTCGGTGTACAGCCAGATTGGTGCCAGCAGAAGTTATGATGCGGCTTATTTAGCCGCCAGTCTGTTCAGGCTGATGAAAACAGCGCTGCGTCAGGCTGACGTTGCGCTGACGGACCTGTGCGCGATTATGCCCCATGGCAACGGCGTTGAAGCCAGTGATAAAGCTGAGGCGCAGGCGCTGACGCTGTTATTAGCGGATGCGGCGATCCCCGTGCTGGCTTATAAAGGGCAGACAGGCTATACCGCCACCGCCTCCGGCGTGGTTGATTTAATTATTGCGCACCACACCTTAACCCAGCGCGAGCTGATTCCGGCACGCGCGAATGACGCCATAATAAAAGAACTGGCGCCCTGTCTGCTTACGGATGGGCAAGTGGTAAAACATCATCAGTCTCATCTGTTGAAAACCGGCGTAAGCGTGGACGGCGCCCTGATCGCGGTGGTGTTATCTGATGATGCCCAGCGGGAGAACAGAGATGAATAATCTTTGGCTATCCTCTTTCTGCCTTATCGAGCCAGAAGATCAATTTTATCTCTATTACCCCAGTTGGCTGAACGTTTGGGAGTCGCATCTTTATAACCGGGCGATAAAATCAACCCATGCGCAAGGGTGGTATTTCAAACGGTTTGGCTGTGATAACGCCCTGTATGAGCGGGAAATGATCCGCAAGCCAGCCTATATAAAATATATCGAAGCGATGGAACAGGCGGCCGATCGGGCTTTACTGCAGCTGACGGCGAAAGAGCGCATGCGGTTAATGAAATCGCGTACCGCCTTTATTTACGTTGACGCCTGGGGCGAGTCAGGACTGTTTGAGAATATCAGCAGCGCTCTGCATGTAGCGACGATCGATACGCTACCGAAAAATCTGTTGAAAAAATTCTCTGTCAAGGCATTCACCTGCAAAGTGCGGGGAGAGCAGCACGGCTTTATGCAGGCGCTGAATATGGCGCAGGATTACCTTAACTGGAATGTTTTCGATTTTATTGTCATTTGCGCCGCTTATCGCGCCATCCCGCTATTGGTTTTTTCCGCGGCGGAAAGCGTAGCTGAAAATAACCCGCGCGATTTAAAAATGAATATATCAGTCGAGCGCGTGGGCTGCTTTATTTTTAGTCAGCGAGAAAGCGCTCTGCAGGTAGAGTGCGGCCAATATATGGTTCCCGCCACTAACGCATTCACCGTTAACCGCCTGTACGACGACAATGCCGTGATTACTCATCTGGCCATTGCCGGGTTAAGTCCTGGATGGCTTTATCCGGCGCGGGCGGATAAACAGAATGCAGCGGCGCCGGAAACGTTCAGTCTGAGCGAAAAGTATGGCGACAGCGGCTGCCTTTCTCCGGCGCTGAGCTGGATTTATCTCGAAAATCACGCCGCCGCTGCCGTAAAAATGCGCACGGTTATGCCCGGTGCGCTGGGCAGCTATCACTATTTCGATACCCGATATCAGACTTGAGGGAATAAGGATGACCAGTAATATCCGAGAACTGCCGGTTATCGCGTTAAGCGGAGTGAATAAAAGCTATGGCCGCAATGAAAACAGCGTTGCGGCGTTAAAAGCGGTAAATATAGAGGTGGCGCACGGTGAGTTTATTGCCCTATGCGGTCCTTCAGGTGCCGGGAAAAGCACGCTGCTGAACATTCTATCTGGCATCGATCGGCCAGACAGTGGAACGATAATGTTCTTTGGCAAGATGCTTACTGCACTTAGCGAGCAACAGCTCGCTGTTATCAGAAGCCACTATCTGGGCTTTATTTTTCAGGCATTTAATTTGATTCCGGTGCTGAATGCGCTGGATAACGTTTGCTATCCGCTGCTGCTTAACGGGCACTGCCGCAAAAAAGAAGCCAGAGCGCGAGCGCAGCATTATCTCGACAGTGTCGGACTGGCGCAGTTAGCAGATCGCAAGCCGGGACAGCTTTCGGGCGGGCAGCAGCAGCGGGTCGCTATTGCCCGGGCGCTGGTACATCAGCCAAAGCTGGTGGTTGCGGATGAGCCGACGGGTAATCTCGATTCAGCAACCAGCGAGGCGATACTGGATTTGCTGCTTGATATCAATCAGCAAACCGGCACCGCTTTTATTATTTCAACGCACTCTGCGCAGCTAAAAGCGCGTGCCGGGCGGAGCATCGACATCAGGGATGGGCAGATCGATGAGAATTAACAGCTGGCTGTTTTGCTGGATCGGGCTGATGGCGGGTTTAACCACGCAGGCAGCCAGCCTCGCTACGCCACCGCAGGTAGAAAAAGTGCTTCAGCACTCGTTCCCCGTCAACAGAGCCGAGCTACAGGCTCTGACAGAGGCGCTGTGGACGGAATACCAACAGCAGCAAAATATTACCTCATTAATTTTCTACGCCTACGGAACGCTGAGGCTGGCGGAGCAATTTACTGCTGAAAATGATGTGGTCAGGGCCGCTGAATATGCCCGGACCGGATTTTTTTATCTCGACGAAGCCGCAGAACGTTATGAGAACGATCCGCGTGTACGTTATTTAAGAGCCAGAGTTGACGCCTTTCTGCCCGCTGCCTCTGGCCGTTGTGTTATCGCGTTGAACGACACGCAATTTATCCTTGATGCTGCCGTAACGTACCAGAGCGCTATGCTCAGCAAGATTATTTATATGCGTTACCGCGCGTTGAAGAATTGCCGTCAATTTAAGCAGGCGGCAGCCTTGCTGACCCGGCTAAAGCAGCAGAATCCCTCTTTATCTTCCGTTGTTTTAACGTCAGATGCTGCGCCTGAATGGGATAGCAGCGAAACGACGCAAATCCTGCTTCCTTTAGCCCGGGGAAAGGAATGAGCGCTACTGCAAGCCTTATTGTCACCGCGCTTATCGCGAGCCTGGTAGTTTATTGCATGCTGTGCAGCTGGCAGATAACCCAGTTCGCGCTGTTGAATCTTTTTCGACATAAGCGGCGTTCATTTTCTACGCTAACGGCAATGGTCATCGGCGGCGTGGCCATTTTTACCTGGGGCGGATTTATTGATTACGCCTTCTGGATCCTGAAAGAGCAAACCATCAGGATGAATGTAGGCCATCTCCAGCTTTATCATCCGCTCTGGTTCCAGACATCGAATAAGACCCTGAGTTTGATTAAAGATTACCCCACGCTGAAGGCGCAGATAGAAAACCAGCCAGAACTGGCGGAGAAAATTGCCACGCTATCCGGGCAGCTGGCGTTCACCGGCGTTATTTCCCACTATGAAAATGAAACCTCAGGCTATTTTTCTGCGTTGGGCATCGAGCCGGTGCCGGCGCTCAAACTCGGATCTTTCGAGAAAATGCTGTCGGGCAGCGATCTGTCACGCATTAAAAAAGAGGAGATCACCCTGGGCAGCGGTTTGGCCGCCACGCTTAACGCTCATTATGCCGACTGGCTGGATTTGATGGTGGTTAACAGCAGCGGCGGACAGGGGGCGCTCTCGTTAAAAGTGCGCGGCATTTTTTCCTCTGGTATGAAAGATTACGATGACGTGGCAATAAAGGTGCCGTTGGTTACCGCCCAGCGCATCATGGGCACCCAGGGCGTCAGTAAAGTGATCATTTTATTAAAAAATGATGCCGATCTTCCGGCGTTTCGCGCCCGTTTGCAGCAATGGATCGAGGAAAAAAATCTGCCGTTAACCATTCGCAGCTGGAAAGACGTCTCGCTGTTTTATCAGCAGGTTGAAGGCCTGCTTTCCGGCATCTATTTCTTTATTCGGGCTATCGTGGCGCTGATGGTTATTTTTATGATTAGCAACGCTATGGCGATGAATATCGTAGAGCGTACCCGAGAAATCACCACCTTGCGCGCCATTGGCCTCAGACCGGCTCATATTACCCGCCTGTTTTTGTTGGAGGGCATCTTTATTGGCGGCCTCGGTGGGATGGGTAGCCTGCTGGCGGGGTTCGCTCTGGCCGGGCTGGTTAACCTGCAGGGCATTGCCATGCCGCCTTCCCCCGGGCAAACCCACGGCTATATTGCCTTTATCAAAACGGACAGCCCGGAACTGTACGCCGCAACGTTTTTTTTGCCGGTGCTGACCGCCGCGCTGGCCGCTATTTTGCCTGCCATCCGGGCATCGCGTTTAAACATCGCCGACGCGTTTAAATACAGCTAAAGGAAGAGAGATGAAAAGGGCAAGGATTGCCGTATGGATTTTCGTCAGTGGGTGGGCCAGCGCCGCGCCGCCGTCGGCGCTGGAAATTATTCGGCGGGCGGATGAAGTACGCTCTCCTAATAAGCCTTTCCGCTATACCGTAACCATAGAGGAATATAAATCGACAGCGTCGCAGCCAACCAGTAAACAGATACTGGATATCTCGATGCGCTTTATCAAGCCGGAAAAGGATAAGCAGGCGGATGCGCGTTCTCTGGTGCGCTTTGTCTGGCCTGCACGCGACCGGGGGAAAAGGATGCTGTCGAACTGGTACCAGCTTTGGTTTTACACGCCTGAGCTGCGTCGGCCGATTCCCATCTCGCCTCAGCAAAGATTGCTGGGGCAGATCGCCAACAGTGACGTTATCGTCACTAACTTTGAATATGCCTATCATGCCGAACGGTTGAATGACGCGCCCTGTGGAGAAACCTTTTGCTACCGGCTGGCGCTAACAAGAAAGCTTCCTGCCGCCACCTGGCCCAAAATAGTGTATTGGGTGGAGAAGGGCGGTGACTATCGGCCCTGGAAAGCAGCCTACTATTCACTGGATGATAAGTTAATTAAGCAGGTCCTCTATCAGAACTATCAGCCGGTATTAGGTAGAGCAAGACCGACAAAAATTGTGGTACAGGATCTCCGCCACGGCCAGGCTTATTCGGTAATGGAATACAGCGATATTCGCTTTGAATCTCTCCCCGACGCTTATTTCACCAAAGCCTGGCTCCAGCGGGGAGGGCAGTGATGGCGGGAATAGCCCGGCCGCAGTTGGCGCTCTTATTGTTTCCGCTCCCGCTGGCGGCGGATTGTCAGCCGCAGGCTGAGGTAGCGCTTTATGCACAGCAGGCCTGGACGCACAGAAGTGCTTCCCGCTGGCAAATAGGGCAGAAAAATCCTTACCGGGTGGATAACGGCATAAGCGATCTGGCTATCAAATACGCTAATCGCTGTGAGTTAATTGCCAACGTACTCAGCGCGGATCTATCGCTGGTGGGATTAGCTTATTATTCCTGGCGCAGGCCAGGCGATTTTGAAAAAGATCGCGGCCACGCGCGGGCCCTGTTTCATCGGCTAAGCCTGGCTTACCAGCTGTCAGCGATGCTGTTGCTCAGCGCCGGTAAATTCAGCGCGAAACCGGGACTAATTTATATAAAATCGCCTGCGGACCTGCTGCGTAATTACGATGTCGGCTTTAAAATGGGTAGAATTTACCATCCGACGCTACAGACAAATTATTCCGATGCCGCCTGGGGAATAAAATTATCAGCAGAACAGCCTGACTACGGCTGGTCTTTTACCGCTGTACCGCAGCTAACGCGCATTAATCGACGTGATGAATCATCCAGTGACTGGCCTGCTATTCAACGTTCCAACGCCAGCGGGCGCTATCTGTTTTCTTATAGCGATTATCGCCTGCCCGGCCATCTGCCCGCGGTAAGCTTGCGGCTGGGCGATAGCCCAGCGCTGGCCGTCGCCGACAGTTTTTATCCTGCACCACAATGGCTCCTTAACGCCGAACTGGCCTGGCATGCTAAACAGCAGTGGCGTCATTTCATGGATGCCTGGGCTGAACAGGTAGAAAACTACGCCTTTCCCAACGCGCTTTTTCAGCGCACCCGCCAGCAAGGCATGGAACTGGCGTTGTCGGCGCAATATAGCAACCAAAGCTTCAGCCAGTTTGGCGTGGAATATTATTTCCAGAGCGAAGGCTATTCGCGTCAACAGTGGCGCAGGCAGGCAGCGTTTATTCGTTATCTGCATCAGCACACCGGATATGCTTCGTTAGATGGCGCCCGGAACGCCTATAAATATTTAATGGCGGCAGAGATAGATAATATTGCCAGGCAGGGCAACCTCCAGGGAAAACATTACCTCAATACCTATGCCACGTTGATGATGGCCAATGATGCCAGCCTGCGCGCCTATAGCATTGTTAATCTGCAGGATAAAAGCGCGCTGCTGGGTTTACATATGAATCAACCGCTGACGTCGGCGGGAATAGATATTTATGGTGGAGCTTATGGCACACAGGGAAGCGGCAACACGGAATTTGGCCTGTTTGGCAAAACGGCAGGAGTTTACGCCGGGATTAAATATTATTTCTGAGAAAACATAATGGATATAGACAGTCAACAACGGCCTGCGGCATTGGTTTTTGCCGGGCAGGGGAATCCCGCTATCGGTATGGGGGCCGATCTCTGGCAGGGGAATCAACGTATCCGCAGGATTTGGGATTGCGCCAGCGATATTTCGGGTATCGATATTCGTCGGGTTTGTTTAACAGGTCCGCTGAATAAGCTGGTTCAAACCCCAGTACAGCAGCTTGCCGTCACGGCAATCAACCTCTCTTTTTATACGCTGCTACAGGAAAAAGGGGTAAATATTAGCGTTTCCTGCGGCCATAGCGTGGGTGAGTACAGCGCCCTGTATGCCGCAGGCGCTATTCAGCTGGAAACGCTGTTCACGCTTATTCACTTCCGCGCGGCCACCATGCATGAGCTCAGCAAAAAATATAAGGGTTCTATGCTGGCGATAAAGGGAATGAACGTTCTCACCCTGCGTGAGGTGCTTGTTGACTGTGCGTCTGAGCTGGATATCAGCTGTGATAACAGCTGCCGTCAGCAGGTGGTTGGTGGAACAACCGCTGCGTTAAGCGCGTTTACACGGCGTACCCGCTGCGCGACGATCAGGTTGGGAGTGAGTGGAGCCTGGCATACCCGGCTGATGCAGGAGGGCGTTCAGCCGATGCGCGATTTTCTTGCTGCGCTGGCTATCAGACAGCCCCAGCATCAGGTGTTAATGAATGTCAGTGGGCAACCTGAATACAATCCGGCGGCCATCCGCGAGAATTTGTCACTGCATCTGACCCATACCGTTAGGTGGACGGATACGCTCACGCATCTGTTAGCCAGAGAAAATCCACCGTTGCTTATCGATATCAGCCATAAAGCCTGGCTGGCATTGTTGCTAAACGACTTTCCTGATTTCACGCCGCAGCGGTTATTACACTGCAGAAATATCCTGGCAAGGCAATGAGGCCGTTATGATCCCTGATTATCTCACTTTCATTCGCTATCAGGACAAAAGATTACTGCCTTTTATTTACCTGACATTTTTCGTGGTGTGGGGACTGTTCTGGAAAAATAGCGCTTATTCACTTACCCCACAGCATGCGGGATCGCTCAGCGCCATTCTGGCAATAGTGCTGTTCTATCTTATTTATGATTTAAAAGCGTACTGGATGTACAGGGGCGCAATCAAGAATGTCGATCTCAGCTGCTTTAGCGGCAAGAAACTTTCCGCAACGGAAAGCTTTTTGGCCCGTCCGCTGGTGACATGTGCGGTTAGCGCACTGGTCTGCTGGACAATCGTTTATTGGGGGTTAGCGTTAGCGGAAAGCCGCTATGCAATCTTAGCCCTCTATAGCCTGCTGCCCTTACTGGTATACCTGATATATCGGGGAGTGCGATCGGTTTATATTAGGCAGTTAGCCCACATCACACGGCAGAAAATACGGCATCGTACGCTTTATCACTACCTGAGCGGCTTTATGTTAATGAACAGCGCGTTGAATGTATTGACGGTCAGTCCGCTGGAAAACCACCCCGATTTTTCCCTGCATCACGGCTGGGCATCACTAAAGCTTACGGTGGCAATGTTTATTTTGTGCATGGTGGTGTTAGCTATCAGCCTGCTTTTTGCCCGTCTGTCAAAGAAATCTGCTTTCCTTGGCAAACTGTTTTTGCGGGAGATCGATTTTTCCTTTTCAACGACGATGCCTTGCGCTGCGCTGCAGGCGAAACCGCTGGCTGTGCGGCTGGTTTTTTTTGCCCTGTTACAAATGCTGTGGATTGCTTTTATCAATGCGCTGTTGGCCTTGCTGGCATGGAGCCTGCCGTTTAGCCTGTACTTCCTGGTCTGTTATCTGCCGGCAAGCTTCTGTTATTTACTGCATCTCTACTGGCAATGGCATACAGATTTCCTGACCGCCTGTGATATGTACTTGCGTTGCAGTGAGATCGATAAGCGGGCCAGTCTCTGGTAAAATAAGCTTTAGTCAGCACCTGCCCGATCCCACAGATTCATGTTACGGCTGTTGCGACGGTAAAAATCCGGCTATAACCTATAGCGGTTCGCTAACGGAGAGAGGCCAGCTGGCGAGGCTTTAACCGAGCAGAATAAAAACAGAACAGAAAGCGTTGATGATTCGTACAGCGTTGTCAGATATGGAAAAGCTTCTTAAAAAATTTAAGTTTTGGGGGTTGCCAACCACCGCAAGTTAGTCCATAATGCCGTCCATCTGATGAGGGAACGCGAAAAAACTTCTCGAATCAACGAGTTAGCATGTGATCAAAGAAGCGACTCCAGTTAAGAATTAGATGGTTCGAATTCGGACAATCAAACGGAATAAAGGCGCGTTGGCAGAGTGGCCATGCAGCGGATTGCAAATCCGTCCACCTCGGTTCGACTCCGGGACGCGCCTCCACTTTACACCCTGCCCGGGTGGTGAAATCGGTAGACACAAGGGATTTAAAATCCCTCGGCTGTATGGCTGTGCGGGTTCAAGTCCCGCCCCGGGCACCATAATGAATACCGAATAAAATCAAAGCAATAAGTAGTAATGTCGTAACCGCCCAAGGGCGGTTTTTTTGTTTCTAAAATTCCTTTTCCTGACATTACTCCTGATATTCGATTTGCTCGTTCCTGCGTTTTAAGCTGAGCTTTGTAGGAATGAATGTTTCTGTTATTAGTTACAACATTCTAATTATCAAACAACCAGCCGGCCATCAACCACCGCGCCAACATACGCCAGGCAACAGAGAAAGCGGCGGTAGCAGGGCGCTTTTTGACTATTAACAAACGAATGCAGACAAAAAAGCGCATAATAGCGCCTTGCTTAGCTCGCTGTGTCATCACTTACTATGTTAATTCGTCAGGATGAGGCCAGAACCTTTATCACCGATAGTTGGCTGGCCGCAACGCTTGCGCTGGTCGCAGGCGCGCTCAATACCGCCGCGTTTGAGGCGGTAGGGTTTTTCTCGGCCAATATGACTGGCAATGTCTCTTCGTTCTCCGAGCGGCTGGCGCGCGCTGAGCTGCCGGTCGCGCTGTTTTTTCTCGAAATTATTTGCCTGTTTATTCTTGGCTCCACCTTTTCAACGCTATTGATTAACCACGGTCGCCGCCACGGCATCCGCTCTGTCTATGCCATTAATATTTTGTTGGAGGCGCTGTTACTGCTGCTGTTGGGCGGGGCAGAGCTCTACTACCCGCAGATCGCAGGCGGGATCCTGATGATCCTTAGTCTGAGTTTCTTAATGGGCCTGCAAAATGCTGTGGTTACACGCATATCCAACGCGCGCGTGCGTACCACCCATGTTTCCGGTACGGCAACCGATATCGGTATAGAACTGGCGATGTTGGTGGATATTGTGCGTCGTCGGGAATCAACGGAATATTCTCCGATCTATCTGCAACGGTTGATGCTGCATGGCTCAACTATCACGGCATTTTTACTGGGCGGCGTCGGCGGGATTTGGCTGTATAAAATAATGGAGAATGGCTTTCTGCTGGTGGTAGGTGTTTTTCTGATGTTATTGGCGCTAAGTTACCTGAATAAAGCCCGCCGTCAGGCGGCGGGCAAATAAAGACTTAATGCATTGTCCTGGTTACAGCGTACCGCTCAGACGACGATGAAAATCGCTACTGCGCGTATCCAGTCCGATAATGGTTACCCTGGCGTTATAGCGCTGATAGCGATTCTCGATTGCGTCAAGCGCCGCGACGCTGGAGGCATCCCAAATCTGCGCGTGGGTGAGATCAATCGTGACATTCTGTGGATCGTGCGCATAGTCAAAATGCTCAAACAGATCATTGCTGCTGCCGAAAAACAGCGGGCCACGCACTATATAACGTACGGATTCACCATCAGCGCTCAGCTGCCGTTCCGCATGAATAACGTGCGCTACGCGGCGGGCAAACAGCAAAATCGCAAAAATCACGCCGCTAACCACGCCAATCGCCAGATTGCCGGTCCAGACGGTCATGGCAACCGTCAGCGCCATAATCGCGGTTTCCGATAGCGGGATACGCTTCAGGGTGACGGGCTGCAGGCTATGCCAGTTAACGGTTTTCAGCGCGACGATCATCATAATACCAGCCAACACTACCATCGGAATCTGCGCCATCAGCGCGCTCAGGCCGGTAACCAACAGCAGCAGAACCAGCGCGGCCGCGACGGTAGAGATGCGCGTACGCGCCTTGCCTAATTCAACGTTGACAATGGTCTGGCCAATCATGGCGCAGCCGGCAATTCCGCCGTAAAAGCCCGCAAGGATGTTGCCGATGCCGAGGCCCCAGCACTCACGGCGCTTGCTGGAAGGGGTATCGGTCAGATCGTCAACCAGCTTCGCCGTCAACAAGGACTCCATAATGCCGACCAGGGCGATGCTCAGCGCCGTCGGCCAGACAATCTGCAGCGTCGCCAAATTAAGCGGCACGGCCAGCTGATTCAGCCCCGGCAGGCCGGCCTGCATCGGACCTTCATCCCCAACGTTGGGCACATGCAGCCCGCAGAAAATGGCAATCGCAGTGATCACCACAATCGCCACCAGTGGGGAAGGGACGCTCTTTAAAACGCGCGGCAGCAGCAGGACGATTGCCAGTGTCAGGGCAAACAGCAGCCATACCGGCAGCGACTCTCCCCAAACGTGCGGTACCTGAGCAAAAAAGATCAGCACGCCCAGCGCGTTAACAAAGCCCAGCATCACCGAGCGAGGAATATAGCGCATCATACGCGCCAGTCCGGCGAGGCCGAACAGGATCTGTATCACACCGCCCATCAGCACGGCAGGCATAATGTATTCCACGCCATGCGCGCGTACCATCGGGCCGATGACCAGCGCAACCGAGCCGGCAGCCGCGGTCACCATTGCCGGACGGCCGCCCAGCAACGATAGCGTCAGCGCCAACACCACCGAAGCAATCAGGCTGACTTTCGGATCAACACCGGCAATCACGGAAAAAGAGATCACTTCAGGGATCAACGCCAGCGCAGTAATCACGCCAGCCAGGCATTCACGCGTCAATAATTTAGGCGAGCGCAGTACGCGAGCGACAGTTAACTCGCTGTCGGCATGCTTTTCGGCGTTTGCCTCAGAAGAGGTGGTCATAATAGTGCGGGCTCTTATTGTCTTAATGTCAGATGCAGCAGAGTGCATCGTGGTTCTGAAAGGTTTGAGTTGCCCATACAGGACAAGAGGCGCATGTTACCTTTAATTCTTTGCTGATACCAGTTTCAGACCGGGCTTCCCCTGATAAGAAGCACCAGCCTGAAACGGGATGGCATCGCCATCATCACTGCATTATTACGCGATACCGCCGACGAAATCGGGCGATTAACCGATAATATCATCTTCCGTTTTGTTAACGACCATCTCCAGAACGTGACGATAAACATCTAACATGACGACATCGCTTTCCAGTTCAAGGCGCTGGATAAGTCGGGAAATGATCGCTTTATTGGTCACCGGCTGTCCTGCCTGCAGGATCTCCGCCACGACCGCACCCAGCACCTCTCCTTCGTTTACAGCACCCTTGTCCTGCAGGTTGAAATAATCAGAAATGTCCTTGTCGGTTTGCGAGATAGTTGTCTGCATGTTCGTCCTCTTTAACGCGACTGCCAGCGCGTCAAGGCTTAAGGGATCGGCCAAATCAGATAGCCGACGTTTAATTTTACGGTCGAAAACGAATAATGTCGTGAGCAGAAGGCAACGCATCCTTCAGGCGAAAAAAAACCTCTGAAGGTGGAAATCCGAGTTAAACACCTTCAGAGGCGACGCAAATGCATCATTCGTTACAGAGCTTTGCTTAGCTCAGCGAGGTTAAAGTTATACAAAAAAGGTAAATCTGTACAAAAGAACATTAAACAAAAAGTGCTATTTCTTAATAATCAAATAATTAAATAGCTAACTAAGTACACGAAAGCTATACAATCTCATCATAAAAACGTTTCGCTTGTAACATTGGCTCAACCGTCGCGTTTTTAAACGAACCTTTAAAAGATTGAAACGCGCATCGTATTAACAGGCAGACAGCATCTCGCCACTCATGCCACACCCCGGGTACAAATCGTCTACTATCAGTTGCGTTAACCTGTAGTGCAGGAAACGATACGATTCTCTCGCCGTAGCAATGCCATTTTTTGCACCATAATAACCCCATGAGATTCTTCCCAAGCTGTTTCCTCAGCGCCTATACTTATCGATGGCTATTTACATAGAAGTCTAATCATTAGGTGCCTATATTTTGGATTCCTCTCAGCGCTTTCCTCGCCTGTTACAGTTGACTGCCCATGCCTGGCGGCTGGCTATCGGCCGTCGGCTAAAAGAGAGCGGCCTTAGTATGAACAGCTGGCTGGCTATTGCTACGCTGGCTAACGAAAGCGAACCGATGACGCAAAAGGCGCTGGCGCAGGTGCTGGGGCTGGAGGAGCCCAGCATGGTACCGTTGATTGATCGGCTGGTGGCGCAGCGGCTAATCGAGCGTC
This sequence comes from Mixta hanseatica, assembly GCF_023517775.1. Lineage (NCBI taxonomy): Bacteria > Pseudomonadati > Pseudomonadota > Gammaproteobacteria > Enterobacterales > Erwiniaceae > Mixta > Mixta hanseatica. The sequence continues at coordinate 1,725,235 of NZ_CP082904.1, forward strand.
TGCAGCCGGAAGAAGATCGCCGCAAGCGCCTGCTGATTGTGACAGTCGAAGGCTGGACGGTTTTTGACAAAGTGAAAGTAGAAGCTGACCGGCTGCGCGATGAGCTGCTGGCGGATATCGACAGCAATGAGCTGGCGATAGCCCAGCGCGTATTACAACAGCTGCTGGATAAAACAGGAACCCTCTGACGTGGCTAAATCGAACCCTTATGCTCCGCGTCAGTGGCAGCCGCATGAAAAGCCGATGCTGCCTGGCTCACCGTCCACGCCAATTCATCCCACTAAAAAGCGTATTGCGTTTGGGCTGGTTGGTCTGCTGATTACCCTAACGGGCGCGCTAAGCAATGCGCTGGTCACGGCTAACCTGACTAATCTACAGGGGACTTTTGGCGCTTATTCCAACGAGATCGCCTGGCTGCCGGCGGTCTACGTAATGGGGAATATTTCTATTAACCTGCTGCTGGTGAAATTCCGCCAGCAGTTTGGCCTGCGCATCTTTACCGAGGCTTTCCTGCTGCTGTATGTGCTGGTGGCTTTTTTTCATCTGTTCGTTAACGATCTCAGTTCGGCGATCATTGTCCGCTATGCGCATGGCATGGTGGCGGCTGCGCTGAGTTCGTTGGGCATCTACTATCAGATCCAGGCATGGCCGGCCAAACATCGCCTGAAGGCGCTGGCGATCGGCATTAGCGCCTCGCAGCTGGCTATTCCGCTGGCGCGGCTGTTCTCTTCCGAGCTGTTGCAGCTGGAAGAGTGGCGCGGACTTTATCTGTTCGAGCTGGGGCTGGCGATGGTGGCGCTGGGCGGCGTGCTGATGCTGAAACTGCCGCCGAGCGAACGCAGTAAGGTGTTTGAAAAAATGGATTTCGTCACCTTTATTTTAATGGCGCCGGGGATGGCGTTACTGTGCGGCGTGCTGTCTCTGGGGCGCATCGAATGGTGGTTCAGCACCCCGTGGCTCGGTATCTGCCTGGCACTGGCGCTGGTGCTGATCGTCAGCGCGGTAGTGGTGGAGCATAACCGCAAAAATCCGCTGATTAATACGCGCTGGCTCGGCAGCGGCGCCATTGTCCGTCTGGGCATCGTTATGATTATGATGCGTGTGGTACTGGCGGAGCAGAATAGCGGAGCCATCGGCTTTTTACAGCAGGTCGGCCTGCTGAACGATCAGATGCGCGGCCTGGCGCTGGTGATTATCGCCGGTGTGGTGCTGGGCATTACCGCCAGCGCGTTGACCTTAAAACCGGCCCATTTTAGCTGGCCGATTGTCACCTCTTTGCTGATTATGATGATCGCCTCGTTTATGGATAGCCACTCCAACCCGCTGACGCGCCCGCATAATATGTATTTCAGCCAGTTCCTGCTGGGTTTCAGCAGCGCATTCTTTATGGCGCCGGCGATGCTGTTGGGCATCGGCAGCGTAGTGACCCAGCCGAAAAATCTGGTGAGTTTTGTGGTGCTGTTCGGCATGAGCCAGAACCTGGGCGGCTTGATTGGCTCGGCGATCCTCGGCACGTTTCAGGTGTGGCGGGAAAAATATCATTCCAGCCTGTTGGGCGATCAGCTTTCCCTGCTCGATCCCAACGTTACCGAACGCCTCAGCCAGTACAGCGCGCTGTTTAACAGCCAGCTGGGCGACACGACCTTGCTCAGCGCCCAGGCAACGGCGCAGCTGCAAAGCGTAGCTACGCTGCAGGCTAATGTGCTGGCGTGGAACGACACCTATTTACTGACCGCCGGGATGGCCTTTTGTACCCTGGTATGGGTGCTTTATCGCCTGACGCGCCAGCGTATTATCACCCGACGCCAACAGCGGCGCGATGCCGCCGCTGCTCAATCAATTCCGGCAACATCAGCCAGCATGGAGAAACAATGAGCCAGCAGGAAGAAGTCAACGCCGCCGAGCGCGAGCGCAATAATAAATTCCGCATCCTGTCGATCGCCGTTGGCAGCGGCATAGCGTTAGTTGGCGTACTGGTGATCCTGTACGCCTGGCAGCTATGGCCGTTTACCAGCGCGGTGCAAAGCACGGAAAATGCCTATGTGCGCGGCCAGATAACCTTTATCAGCCCGCAGGTAAGCGGCTATATCACCGCCGTTAACGTACAAGATCTGCAGCCGGTGCATAAGGGCGATCTCCTGATGACCATTGACGATCGTATCTATCGTCAGCGGGTTGAGCAGGCGAAAGCGCAGCTGGCAATGAAGCAGGCGGCATTAGCCAATAATCAGCAGCAACGCCATAGCGCCGAAGCGGTGATTGAGCGCAACCAGGCCGCGCTGGAAAATGCCCGGGCGCAGGCGGTCAAAAGCGGCTTTGATTTAAAGCGGGTGGAAAATCTGGTGGCGGACGGTTCGCTCTCCATTCGTGAACGAGACGCGGCGCGTGCGGCTAACAGCACGGCGGTCACTGCCGTACAGCAGGCGAAGGCGACGCTGGAAGTATCGCGTCAGGATCGGCAAACGGTGATGGTTAACCGCGCTTCGCTGGAGGCGGATGTCGCTAATGCGCAGGCGGCGCTGCAGCTGGCGCAAATTGATCTGGATAACACACGGATTATCGCGCCGGAAGAAGGGCAGTTGGGGCAGATTTCGGTACGGCGCGGCGCGTATGTTTCGGCGGGAACCCGACTGACTTCGCTGGTGCCGGGACAAAAATGGGTGATCGCCAATATGAAAGAGACGCAGATGGCGCACGTGCGCCCCGGTCTGCCGGTCACCTTTAGCGTTGATGCCCTGAACGGCGCAAAATTTCATGGCATCGTGGAATTTATCTCGCCGGCGGCCGGCTCGGAGTTCAGCGCGATTTCACCGGATAACGCCACCGGCAACTTTGTGAAGATAGCGCAGCGTATCCCGGTACGCATCAGGATCACCGATGATGCTCAGGCGCGCCTGCGTCCCGGCATGTCAGTAGAAGTGAATATCGATACCTCCGGCGCAGAGGAGCCACGCTCATGATGCGCTGGAAACCGCAGGCGCTGGCGCTGCTGATCCCTTTGTTGGTCGGCTGCGCCCATGAAGTCGACAAGGCGCCGTCATCATTGCCGATCCCGCCCCAGTGGCGCGAGCAGGTTGGGCCGTCCGCCGCGCCGGAGGCGAACTGGTGGCGTAACTTCGCTGATGCCGATCTGAACCGGCTGGTGGAGCAGGCGCTGCGAAACAACCCCGATATTCTGACCGCCCGTTCACGCGTCGATCAGTACCGGGCGCAGCTGCGCGCCGCCACCGGCGATAATTTCCCGACGCTGGACGTCGGCGTAGGCGCAACCCGCGCGCGCTCGCTCTCCGCCGCAACCGGGCTACCGCGCGAGGGCGATGTGTATCAGGGGCTGCTGCAGGCTAACTATGACGTGGATCTGTGGGGAGCGCGCAGCAGCAGTATCGATGCCGCCCGCGCGTCGCTGGCGGCGCAGCAGGCCGCCGCCGCCGCCGCTGAGCTGACTATCGCTACCTCGGTCGCTTCCGGCTACATCTCATTGCTGGCGCTGGACGAGCAGCTGCGCGTGACCCAGGCGACGCTGGCGACGCGCGAAAACTCGCTTAATCTGGCGCAGCGCCAGTTTGCCGCAGGTTATACCTCGCGGCTGGAGTGGATGCAGGCCGCCTCGGAATATCAGGCGGCGAAGGCGCAGATTCCGCAGCTTGAGCATCAAATCCATCAGCAGGAAAACGCGCTAAGTATTTTAGTCGGCATGAATCCGCGTCGCATTGCCCGTCAGTCGAATTTTACCGGAGTGATGCCGCAGCGTTTGCCGTCGCTGCTGCCGTCAGAGCTACTGCAGCGACGTCCGGATATCGTTCAGGCTCAGCGGCAATTGCTGGCGGCGGATCGCTCGCTCGCCTCTTCTCAGGCGCAGCTGCTGCCTTCGCTGAATCTTACCGCCTCCGGTACCTTGCAATCTTCGGTGCTGCATCAGCTGGCGGATAATCCCTTCCACCTGTGGAGCATTGGCGGCAGCGTACTGGCGCCGTTGCTGAACCGGGAAGCGCTGACGGCGCAGGTGGATGTGTCGATGGCTTCGCGTAATCAGGCGCTTTATGGCTATGAAAAAGTGGTGCGCAACGCCTTTAGCGAAGTGAACGATGCGCTGGATGCGATTCAGCAGACCCAGGCGCAGCTGCAGGAAGTCGAAAAGCAGCAGGAGATAGCCGCCGATACGCTGCGTATCGCCCGCAGCCGCTATCAAAATGGCTATGCCTCTTATCTTGATGAGCTGGATGCTCAGCGCACGTTGTTCAGCGCGCAGCTGAACGTGGTGCAGTTGAAAAGTAATTTACTGTTGGCGCAAATCGATCTCTATCGGGCGCTGGGCGGCGGCTGGCAGCCTTAAGCTTTTCCAACGTGCCGGTGTGGTAGACGCCGGCGCGGCTTTAACCGGGCTGTTATCCTTTTAACCGATTGTGCTACACTGAACGGCCGCATCGCAGAAGCCGGGCGGTGTCTGCTTTACCGGTTATGCCCGCTTGTGATGATAACTAAAAATGAATGAATCTTTGCCGCCTGAGCCCCCAGAAAGAGAAGAACTGCCGCTGCTTGACGATGCGCAATTTGCCATAGTGGTGCTGTTATTGACCTCTTTTACCCTGATATTCTTTATTCTCATCGTTACGCTATGGATGTCATAATTCATTCAGAACAAGGTCCGGTTGTTTAATAAGGAGATCAGCGATGGAAAACCGTGACGATAAGCTTATTGCGTTAATTGGTTTACTCTCTGCCAGCCTGATCGGCGTCATGTTTCTCTTGGCCATGACCTGGCTGACCGATATCCGCCGTCCAACGCCTGCCGCGCTGGAAGTCCAGACCTGCACCATGCCGCCTGCCTCTTCTGACGCCCAGCCCAGCGATGCGGTATCCCCGCCTTAACCTTTCGCCCGATTCTGTAATTTGATCTGTTGGCTGCGTAGCGCCAGCGCCAGCGGCTCATACAGCGTGCGGCTGCCGTTGGGGTCGGGCAGGCCAAACAGCGGGCCAGGCGAGCGACGATCGTCTGCCCATGCTGGATATTCCACCACCGGATAGAGCGAAATACCTTCCATCGCTACACCCTGATCCAGCGCCAGTTCGACCTCGTCAGCGACAATATTCAGCCAGTTGACCCGCGCCTCGCCTTCCGCGCCGGTTTCGGCGATCAGCATCGGACGCTGGTAGCGTTGCCAGACCTCCTCCAACAACAGATGCAGCGGACGCCAGGCGGGATGCGTGGCGTTTAAGGTAGTGCCGTCGCTCAGCCATTGGTTATCGGGATAGTAATTCAGGCCGATAATATCCAGCGCTTCCGGGCTGCCGCCCAGTTCCGGGCACCGTTTGCCGCACAGCATATCCCAGGCATCAAACTGGGAAAGATGCTGACGCTGCGCCTCTTCCTGCGCGGTAGCGTTATCGGCGGCCGGAGCGACATGCACCAGCGGATCCGTTAGCACAAAGCGCGCCTGCGGATAAACCTCGCGGATCGCGGCGATAGCCGCCAGGCTGGCGCGAACCAGCTGTTTTTTTAGCGCCAGGCCGCGCCCGCTCGCATAGGGGTTAAGCCAGGCGACTTCCGCGCCGGCCCATGACCAAAAAGAGATCTGGTTAATCGGCGTAAAAAAGGGCTGTTCAATACCCTCATTGCGCATCACTTCCGCCATGGCGCGGGCAAAGCGGGCGAATGAATCCACAAACTCCACTGACCAGATATCAAGATGTTGCGGATAACCAAAGTGCGCCACTTCCCAAATCACCTGAATGCCGTGCTGACTGGCGGCATGTACCATCGGCAGGAAAGAGGACCAGTCATATTCGCCGGGCGTTTTTTCAATCAGATACCAGCGAGCGCCGTCGCGTGCGGTCAGCAGGCGATGCTCTACCAGCGCGGCATAATCCTTGTGGATCAGCATGTCGTGCCCGCTGCTGATAATCATATCCAGACGCTTGCCTTCACGGCGGCAGGCGGTCGAGCAGGGGAAACTACCCTGAAAGAAACTGTTAAACAGGGACGGTTGATGACGCTGCGATGACACGGTGGATGAGGTAACTCGCATACGGTTCTTCTCCTGGAAAAAAGGCAGGCGCGGAACGTTTCGCTAAGTCTAGACTAAATGACACTTCAGACCCGATTTTCACCGTTGATATTACGAGGAACGAGATATGCATAGCCGACTACGTATCATCCAGGGCGATATTACGCGCCAACAGGTAGACGCGATCGTGAATGCGGCGAACAGCAGCCTGCTTGGCGGTGGCGGCGTGGATGGCGCGATCCATCGCGCGGCGGGGCCGGCGCTGTTGGCCGAATGCCGCCAGCTGGCGGCGAGCCGGGGCGGCTGCCCGACCGGAGAAGCGGTGCTGACCGGTGCAGGCAATTTACCGGCGCGCGCGGTGATCCATACCGTTGGCCCGGTCTGGCGCGGCGGCGGCCATGGCGAAGCGGAGCTGCTGGCCAGCGCCTATACTCATAGTCTGCAGCTGGCGGCGGAGCAGCGTTTTGCCACCATCGCCTTTCCGGCCATCAGCACCGGGATTTATGGTTACCCAAAAGCAGCGGCGGCGACGATCGCCTTACGCGCCATCGGCCAGTTTTTGCAGCAGCACGACTATCCGCAGCAGGTGTGGCTGGTCTGTTTTGACGAGGAAAGCTATCGTCTTTATCGCCAGCATTCAGAACAGTCGGATGACGCCGGCGGAGCAGCCGGTGAATAATAACAATCAGATTTAGAAAAAAGGAAAAATAATGGCTGAAGCGCTTTACCCGCAGGATAACCTTTCGCCTGCAGACAGCCGTACTCGCCTCGCCAGGGCCGTTAAACCCCGTACCGCTCAGCATCCTCAGCACAGCGGTATCCATTCATTGAGCGATGGGCTGGATGCTTTCGCTGCCCGCTACCAGCTGCTGTCGATGGCCGAAGAGCGCATCGATATTCAGTACTACATTTGGCAGAACGATATGTCCGGGCGGCTGCTATTCAGTGCGCTGCTGGAGGCGGCAGATCGCGGCGTCCAGGTCCGTCTGCTGCTGGATGACAACAATACGATGGGGCTGGATAAAACGCTGAGCGAATTGAATCGCCATCCCCATATCGAAATCCGCTTGTTTAACCCGTTCTCTTTTCGCACCTTGCGGGCACTGGGCTATCTTAGCGACTTTGCTCGCCTCAACCGGCGCATGCACAATAAAAGCCTGACCGTTGACGATATGGTGACTATTGTCGGCGGGCGTAATATCGGCGATGAATATTTTGGCGCAGGCAAACAGCCGCTGTTTTCCGATCTGGATGTGATGGCGATCGGGCCAGTAGTGGAAGAGGTGGCGGCAGATTTTGAGCGCTACTGGCAGAGCAAAGCGGTTACCACCTTTTCCGCCGTTGTGGATAATGCGCCGGATGATTCGCGCGCGGCGGTGACGCTGCCGGAAGCCTGGCGCGACAGCGAACAGGTGCAGCGCTATATGCAGCGCCTGCAATCCTGCGGTTATATGGCGCAGCTGGACAGCGGCGAACTAGAGATGATCTGGGCGCCGACGCGTTTGTTGAGCGACGATCCGCGTAAAGGGCTGGGCAAGGCGCGGCGCGCCACTTTGCTGCCGCAGCGGATGATCGAAATTATTGGCCGCCCGCAGCGGCAGTTCGATATTATTTCCGCCTATTTTGTTCCGACGCGCGCGGGCGTAGCGCAGCTGCTGGCGCTGGTGCGCAGCGGCGTTAAAATCGCCATCCTCACCAACTCGCTGGCGGCTAACGATGTCTCGGTGGTGCATGCCGGCTATGCCAAATGGCGGAAAAAACTGCTGCGTCACGGCGTTAAGCTGTATGAGCTAAAACCGCAGGCGCACAGTGAAGAGAAACCGCACGACCGCGGGCTGACCGGCAATTCCGGCTCCAGCCTGCATGCCAAAACATTCAGCGTTGATAATGAAAAAGTATTTATCGGCTCTTTCAACTTCGATCCGCGATCGGCGGTGCTGAATACTGAAATGGGGCTGCTGATTGAAAGCGAAGTGTTGGCCAGCACTATCCACCAGCGCTTTGTCGAGGAGATGCGCGAGCGTGCCTGGACGCTGCGGTTAGATAAATGGGGCCGGGTTAACTGGGTGGAATATGAAGGCGAACCAGGAGAGATCGTGCATAAGCATGAGCCGAAAACGCGCTTTATTCAGCGGTTGCTGGTGCGTCTGGTCTGGCGTCTGCCGGTGGAGTGGTTATTGTAGCGGGCATCCTTGCCCGCCGGTGACTCAGGGGCGGGCTTTTTTGCCGGAAAACAGGAAGCGCAGCAGCGGAATGCGCAGATGAATTTCATACAGCACGAAGGCGATGCCGAAGACAAACACCAGGCCAGCGATAAAGCCCAGCGCATTATTATGAATATGCGGCGTAATAAAGATGCCGTACAGCAGCGTCAGCGGATGATGCACCAGATAGATAAACAGCGAGGCATTCACCAGCCAGGTAATGCGCGCGGAATGGGCATTTAAAAAACGGTGGCCAAAAGCGAACACCAGGTTCACCATCCACAGGCCCATCAGCATCGACACCACCGCATCGATTTCATACATCCAACCTTCGCCGCTGCTGTAGCGCTGGTTGGCCATATAGGCGAAAAACGCCAGCAGCGCGCCGAGCAGCGTCCAGGGATTAAAATGCACAAAGCGCGCTTTCAGCGCTGGATTGCGCCAGGCTAACGCGCCCAGACAGAAGAAAGGCAGATAGAACAGCGTCTGCATTACTGCGAAGTTAAACAGCCCGTCGATAAGCAGCGCTGGCTGAAAAATAAAGATCAGACGGCGGAAGAGACACCAGCACAGGCTATAAAACAGCATCGCCAGGGTTAAGGTGATCCAGCCAGGCGCGGCCGCATCGCTTTGCGTCTTCTCGGTCAGCCGACGAAACAGCAGCAGCCCCAGGGTGGTAAGAATAACCAGCACCAGCAGGAACCACAGATGGGAGATCAGCTCCCAGACCAGGGTATTCACTTTCTCGTAAGTGGAAAACTGCGCCCAGCCGTTGATTTTCCCGGTCCACTCTTTCAGCATAAAAAACTGCGGCAGGGTAATCAGCGGAATGGCGCTGAGCATCGGAATGCCGACGCGCTCTACGCGCACCTTCCACCACTCGCGCGGCGCATAACGCAACCAGAGCATATAAGAAAAGTAACCGGATATGACAAAAAACACCTGCATACGGAAAGCATGAATAAAATCATTAAACACGGTTAACCACAGCGACGGTTCGGCGCTGTTTACGGACCACTGGTGGCTGGAATAAATAAGAGAAACATGAAAAGGAACGCCAAGAAGCATCAGATAGGCGCGAATAGAATCGAAGAAATATTCACGCTGCTGGGGTTTAGTACGCATAGTCATCCAGTTTTAGTATGTTTTATATACCGGTTCGCCCTGAACCTGACAAAAGTAAGCGCTTTACTTTACCGGAACGGGAATCCATATAATATCAGCCGATTCTGTAACAGACGATCAACGCAGAGATAAGTCCTGAACGCAGAGAATACAGGAACAAAACGAGGGGTATACTGTCGGAAAACCGAATAATCCATTAATATGGATGGGATTGATTTAAGCACACGAAAGGGGGGGATGTGCTGATTACTAACAAAAATAAATCGGGACTGAAAAAACTGCACTGGGTCAGTGCGGCAGTTCTGTTTGCCTTGTCTACCAACAACAGTTGGGCTTTTAGCATTGATGATGTAGCAAAAGAGGCAAAATCGTTAGCTGGAAAAAGCTTTGAAGCGCCGAAGAGCAATTTGCCCTCTCAGTTCCGTGACATGAAATATGCTGACTATCAGCAAATTCAGTTTAATCACGATAAAGCCTATTGGCATAAACTGAAAACGCCTTTCAAACTGGAGTTTTATCATCAGGGCATGTATTTCGATACCCCGGTGAAACTTCATGAAATCACCGCTAATGCGGTACGGGAAATCAAATACAGCCCGGAATATTTTAATTTTGGCAATGTTCAGCACGATCCGGAAACCATTAAGAACCTGGGCTTCGCCGGTTTTAAAGTGCTCTATCCATTGAACGCCAAAGATAAAGATGACGAAATTACCAGCTTCCTCGGTGCCAGCTATTTCCGCGTCATTGGCGGCGGCCAGGTTTATGGCCTCTCTTCTCGCGGCTTAGCGATCGATACCGCGCTGCCGTCCGGCGAAGAGTTTCCGCGCTTCCGCGAATTCTGGATTGAGCGTCCGAAGCCGCAGGATAAACAGCTGGTTATCTATGCGCTGCTTGATTCGCCGCGCGCCACCGGCGCTTATCGCTTTGTGCTGCGTCCGGGCAAAGATACCAACGTAGATGTACAGGCAAAAGTCTATCTGCGTGACAAAGTGGGCAAACTGGGCGTTGCGCCATTGACCAGTATGTTCCTCTATGGCCCGAATCAGCCTTCTCCGATAGTCAACTATCGTCCTTCTCTGCATGATTCCAACGGTCTGTCGATTCATGCCGGTAACGGCGAATGGATCTGGCGTCCGCTGAATAACCCGAAACATCTGGCGGTCAGCACCTTTACCGTGGAAAACCCGAAAGGTTTCGGCCTGCTGCAGCGCGGACGCGAGTTCAACCAGTATCAGGATCTCGACGATCGTTACGATCTGCGCCCAAGCGGCTGGATCGAGCCGCAGGGCGACTGGGGTAAAGGTCGCGTAGAGCTGGTCGAAATCCCGACGGCAGATGAAACCAACGATAATATCGTCGCCTTCTGGACGCCGGAGAACCTGCCGGAGCCGGGCAAGGAAATGAACTTTAAATATCGTTTGCACTTTACCCGTGATGAAGACCAGCTGCACTCGCCGGATACCGCCTGGGTGAAAAACACGCTGCGTTCTACCGGCGATGTGAAACAGTCAAACCTGGTGCGCCAGCCAGACGGCACCCTCGCGTTTGTGGTGGATTTCGTCGGTCAGGATATGAGCGCGCTGCCGGATAACACACCGGTCGCCCCTCAGGTGAGCATCGGCAATAACGGTGAGATTGTGGAACAGAGCGTGCGCTACAACCCGGTGACCAAAGGCTGGCGTTTAATGCTGCGCATTCGTGTGAAAGACAATAAGCAGCCGACCGAAATGCGTGCCGCACTGGTTAACGGTGATAAGACGCTGACGGAAACATGGAGCTATCAGTTGCCTGCCAATGAATAAATCAATCCTAACTCCCGCTGACTATATCGACGCGCTGCCGCTGCCGCCGGACGGCAAAGCGGCGCTGTCGGCAAACCTGCCCGCCCCGGAGGCGGGCGGTGAAGTTTACAGTAAACTGCATCAGCAGCTGGGCCAGAACGGTCCGGCCGAAGCGCGTCCCGACGACGCGCCGCTGACCTCGGTAAAGTCACGTATTGAAATGAGCTGGCCGGAGTCGCTGGACGACGGTAAACAGTTCAGCGAGGATTATCTCGGTCGTACTACGCTGAAGGCGATGCCGCCGGTAAAGCGCTCGCTGATGTTCCCGGAAGCCTGGCGTACCAACCCGCTGGCGCGCGCCTGGGATTCGCTGCGCGGACGTAAGTCAACGCCGCGCTACGCCTCAGCGGAAGAGCAGCGTCAGGAAGACAAATGGCGTCATGTGGGATCGATTCGTCGCTATATCCTGCTGATCCTGACGGTTTTCCAGACGGTGATCGCCACCTGGTATATGAAGACGATTCTGCCTTACCAGGGCTGGGCGCTGATCGATCCGATGGATATGCTCAACCAGAACTGGCAACAGTCGCTGCTGCAGCTGCTGCCTTATGTCCTGCAAACCGGGATACTCTTTCTGTTCGCCATTCTGTTCTGCTGGGTATCGGCCGGTTTCTGGACGGCGCTGATGGGTTTCCTTCAGCTGCTAATCGGGCGCGATAAATACAGTATCTCTTATACGCTTACCGGCAATGAGCCGATCGATCCTAACCACCGCACCGCGTTGATTATGCCGATCTGTAACGAAGACGTAGAGCGCGTTTTCGCCGGTTTGCGCGCTACCTGGGAATCGGTGGTGCGTAGCGGAGAGAGCCAGCATTTCGATGTTTATATCCTGAGCGACAGCTACGATGCCGATATCGCGCTGGCAGAGCAGAAAGCCTGGATGGAGCTGGTGCGTGACGTGGGCGGGGCAGGGAAGATCTTTTATCGCCGCCGCCGCCGCCGCGTGAAACGTAAAAGCGGCAACATCGATGACTTCTGCCGCCGCTGGGGCAGCCAGTACAGCTATATGGTGGTGCTGGATGCGGATAGCGTGATGAGCGGCGAGTGTCTGACCGGTCTGGTGCGCATGATGGAAGCGAATCCCAACGCCGGTATTATCCAATCTTCGCCGAAGGCATCCGGAATGGATACGCTCTATGCGCGCTGTCAGCAGTTTGCCACGCGCGTTTACGGGCCGCTGTTTACCGCTGGGCTTCACTTCTGGCAGTTGGGCGAGTCGCACTATTGGGGCCATAACGCCATTATCCGCGTGAAGCCGTTTATAGAGCACTGCGCGCTGGCGCCGCTGCCGGGCGAAGGCTCGTTTGCCGGATCGATTCTTTCCCATGACTTTGTCGAAGCTGCGCTGATGCGCCGCGCCGGCTGGGGCGTATGGATTGCCTACGATCTGCCCGGCTCGTATGAAGAGCTGCCGCCGAACCTGCTGGATGAGCTGAAGCGCGACCGCCGCTGGTGTCACGGCAACCTGATGAACTTCCGTCTGTTCCTGGTGAAAGGGATGCATCCGGTGCACCGCGCGGTGTTCCTGACCGGCGTGATGTCCTATCTTTCGGCGCCGTTGTGGTTCCTGTTCCTTGCGCTCTCTACCGCCTTGCAGGTGGTGCATACGCTAATGGAGCCGCAATACTTCCTGCAGCCGCGCCAGCTGTTTCCGGTGTGGCCGCAGTGGCGACCGGAGCTGGCGATCGCGCTGTTCTCTACCACGCTGGTGCTGCTGTTCCTGCCGAAGCTGCTGAGTGTGGTGCTGATCTGGTTTAAAGGTGCGAAAGGCTACGGCGGCGCGCTGCGTCTGCTGGTGTCGATGCTGCTGGAGATGCTGTTCTCGGTACTGCTGGCACCGGTTCGTATGCTGTTCCATACGGTATTCGTCGTCAGCGCCTTCCTTGGTTGGGAAGTGGTGTGGAATTCTCCGCAGCGTGACGATGATGCGACGCCGTGGAGCGAAGCGTTCCGTCGTCATGGTTCGCAAATGCTGCTGGGCATTGTCTGGGCCGTCGGCATGGGCTGGCTGGATCTGAACTTCCTGTGGTGGCTGTCGCCAATTGTCTTCTCGCTGATCCTGTCGCCGTTTGTGTCGGTGGTCTCCAGCCGGGCAAGCAATGGACTGGCGACCAAACGCGCGAAGCTGTTCCTGATCCCGGAAGAGTACGATCCGCCGAAAGAGCTGGTGGATACCGATACCTATCTGCAGCTGAACCGCGAGCGGGCGCTGAAGCACGGCTTTATGCATGCGCTGTTCCATCCGTCGTTTAATGCGCTGGCAACCGCGCTGGCGACCTCGCGTCACCTGAAAAGCGATCTGCTGGATTATGCGCGTGACCGTCGTGTTGAGCATGCCTTAAGCGATACGCCGGCGAAGCTGAGCCGCGATGAGCGCCTGGCGCTAATTAGCGATCCGGTTACGCTGGCACGTCTGCACTATCGTCTGTGGCAGGATGCGGAAAAGTACCATGAGTGGCAGGATTACTACCGTACGCTACAGCTTAATCCGCTGGTGTTGGCGACGGTGAAATAACCCCGCTATTCCGCCTCTGCAACGTGGCGCGTCCGCTGCGGCGGGGTGAGCACTATTCAATAGCGGCCTGCGGGCCGCTTTTTTATTCGCCGCTTTAGGCTATTTTTAATAACAGCGGACACGCCAACGCTACAGCGCCAAACGACGCCGCTTGAGAGAGGTAACGGGTTGAAAAAAGGATTACGCAGCGCAGCATTGCTGACGCTGGTACTGCTGTTAACCGGCTGCGGCAGCATCATCAGCCGCACTATGCCCGGGCAGGGGCACGGCAATCAATATTATCCCGGCGTACAGTGGGATGTGCGCGACACGCCGTGGCGTTTTATCACCCTTCTCGACGTGCCGCTGTCGGCCCTGCTGGATACGCTGCTGTTACCAGTGGATGCGCATCACGGGCCGTATGAATAACGGGTAGGAGATTACCAGCGGTCTGATTCGTTATTGCTGCCGCTGTCTTCCCACTCCTGAGCGACCGCTTCGCCCTCTTCGGTATCCAACGGCGGTTCCAGCTGGAATTCGCCTTCATCCCATTCGTGTAGCGTGTTCTCCGGCATCCATTCCTGGCGCAGCTCCACTTCATCGAAGTCGCCATCGAAAATAGCCTGCGCAGCTTCACCGGTACGGATCGGCGACAGCTCGCCGTCGTCGCTTTCGTCAGCGAGGAACTCCGCCTGCCACATGATTTCGCCATCCTGCATCACATATTTTTGCAGATTGAATTGCCCAACTGAAATCTCATCTTCATCCAGTTCGGGGTTATTCGCCAGGAACTCTTCGCGGGCGCTATCGATAGCTTCTTCCAGTGTGCTAAACATGCTCATCAGTCTCTCCTAATCTCCTCAAGGATGGTTTCAGGAAAGAATAGACGAAGTTTTCACACCGCATAGCGTCAACGCTAAAAAAACTGCCCGCAGCGGGGCAAATCAGACCCTTTCGCTCCGTAGCGGAACGAAAGGGAAAAGAAGGGGTTAGTAAAGTTTCTCTTTGCCAGGCGGACGGGTTTTAAAACGACGATGTAGCCACATATACTGCTCCGGCGCCATCAGTACCGCCTCTTCCACAATCTGATTCATCCGCCGTGCGGTAGCTTCTTCGTTATCGGTCGGCACATCTTGCACGTCTGGCAGAACAATCAGCTCATAGCCTTTACCGTGCGGCAGACGACGCGGCAGAAAGGGGATTACGGCCGGTTTCGCGGTGCGGATTAGCATATAACTGCCTTTGGTCGAGGCGGCATCCGGCACGGCGAAAAAGGGCACAAAGACGCTGCTTTTCGGGCCGTAATCGTGATCGGGCGCGTACCAGATGATCTCGCCCGCTTTTAGCGCACGGATCATGCCTTTCAGATCCTTACGATCGATCATGCTCTTATTCGAGCGCATCCGACCCCAGGTTTGCAGCCAGTCGATCAGCGGGTTGTCATTAGGGCGATAAACGCCGATGCCCGGATTCAGCAAGCCGAACATACGCGCCCCCAACTCCAGAGAGAGAAAATGCATCCCAATCAGCAGAATACCTTTTTGCTCGCGCTTCGCCTGCTGAATGTGTTCATCACCGATACCGGTGAACCATTTACGCACCCGCCAGTCAGGCCAGAACCAGGCAATGCCGGTTTCCAGAAAACCCATACCGACCGATTCAAAATTACGCTTCAGCAGCGCATCGCGTTCAGCGGGCGGCATCTGAGGAAAGCAAAGTTCGATATTACGTTGGGCGATCGCCGCGCGTCGTTTCATCACGCGCATCGACAGGCGGCCCAAACCGCAACCCAGACGATAAAGCACCGGATAGGGCAGCAACACCACCAGATAAAGCAGGCCAATACCAAGCCAGAGTAACCAATAACGCGGATGGAGCAGGGCGCGAGAAAATTGAGGCAACTGAGTCATATTCTTCCAGTTATTCGTTGCGACAGGTAAAAAACGCCGCAGTGTCCAATTTAAGGGGCGTATTGTGCCATTTTTTTCGTTATTGCTGAAAGCGGGTTGTCAGTCAGAGAGATCGGCAGCGCATTTGCTGCGCTGCCGGTAAGATTAAAGATTAAACAAACCTTTCACTTCGTGCGGTTCACAGCGCCAGTATTGTGGCGGCGCCTGCACTTTTTCGCCCAGTTCGGCAGCGGCGTGCCACGGCCAGCGCGGATCGTAAAGCATCGCGCGTGCCAGCGCGACCGCATCGGCCTCGCCGTTGACCAGCACCGCTTCCGCCTGTTGCGGTTCGGTAATCAATCCCACAGCGATGACGGGCATGGTGGTCATTGCCGCTTTAATCCCGGCGGCGAAAGGCACCTGATAGTTCGGGCCGACGCTGATCTGCTGCTGCGGCGACAGGCCGCCGCTGGAGACGTGAATATAGTCGCAGCCGGCCGCTTCCAGCGCCTTGCTCAGCGCAATGGACTGTTCTTCATCCCAGCCGCCTTCCACCCAGTCGGAGGCGGAAATACGTACGCCCACCGCTTTATCACGCGGGAAGACGCGACGCACTTCATCGTAAATTTCCAGTACCAGGCGCATACGATTTTCAAGCGAACCGCCATATTCATCGTCACGCTGATTGGATAACGGCGAAAGGAACTGATGTAACAGGTAGCCGTGCGCGGCGTGAATTTCCACCAGCTCAAAGCCCAGCCGATCGGCGCGAATAGCGCTGTCGATAAAGGCCTGTTTGATCTCGGCGATACGCTCTTTGCTCAGCGCCAGCGGGGCGTCGTCGTTTTCGCTGTAGGGCAGCGCCGAAGGGGCGGAGGTTTGCCAGCCGCCCTGCTGCGGGGTCAAAAATCCACCGCCGCGCCATGGCACGTCGCAGGAAGCTTTACGTCCGGCATGGCCCAGTTGGATTCCCAGCGGCATGGTCGCATAGCGTTTCACATTATTGATGGTTTCCGCCAGCGCCTGCTCGGTTTCATCATCCCATAGCCCCAGATCCTGCGGCGTAATGCGCCCGGCAGGCTCAACGGCGGTGGCTTCGATAATCAGTAGTCCGGCGCCGGAAAGAGAGAGATGGCCCAGGTGAATTTGATGCCAGGGCGTGGTTTTGCCCTGTTCCGCCGAGTACTGACACATTGGCGCAATGATGATGCGATTACTGAGCGATAACTTGCCCAACTGCAGCGGCGTAAATAGCTGACTCATTTTGTTCTCCATCTGTTATCACCAGGGTGATAGTAAGTTCGCTAATGATATAACACGGCTTAAGGTGATTGGCAGCGCGGTTAGTTGTCAGTATGTGCGGTAAGACAAGTTCGTCAAATGGTGAAAATATGCTGCAAGGCTTTGCTTCACTGTTAAATAAGGTATGATGTCGCCCGCAAAAAAAGCTCACTACCGGGAAAGAACACCATGCCAGTGTTACATAACCTTGTTTCAAACAAAGAGCTGAAGGCGCGCATGCTGGCCGAAACCGAGCCGCGCACCACAGTCTCCTTCTATAAATATTTCACTATCGCCGATCCGAAAGCGTTTCGTGATGCGCTTTATCTGGCGCTGACCGAGCTGAAAGTTTTTGGCCGTATTTATGTCGCCCATGAAGGGATTAACGCGCAGGTTAGCGTGCCGGCCAGCCTCTATCCGCGTATGCAGGAAACTTTGTATGGCTTCGATCCGGCGTTGAATAATCTGCGCATGAATATTGCGCTGGATGATGACGGCAAATCTTTCTGGGTGCTGCGGTTGAAGGTGCGCGATCGCATTGTCGCCGACGGCATTGAAGATGAAAATTTTGATGCCAGCCAGGTGGGCGCCTATCTGAAGGCGGATGAAGTTAATGCCATGCTGGACGATCCGGATGCCGTGTTTGTTGATATGCGCAACCACTATGAATATGAAGTGGGCCATTTTGACAAGGCGCTGGAGATCCCTGCCGATACGTTCCGCGATCAGCTGCCGATGGCAGTAGAGATGCTGCAGGATAAGAAAGATAAAAAGATCGTTATGTACTGCACCGGCGGTATTCGCTGTGAAAAAGCCAGTGCCTGGATGCTGCATAACGGTTTCGAGCAGGTGTACCATGTGGAAGGCGGCATTATTGAGTATGCGCGCCGCGCGCGCGAGCAGGGCCTGCCGGTGCGTTTTAAAGGGAAAAATTTTGTCTTTGACGAACGCATGGGAGAGCGCATTTCCGATGATGTGATTGCTCACTGTCACCAGTGCGGCGCGCCGTGCGATACACACGTTAACTGCGTGAACGATGGTTGCCATCTGCTGTTTATTCAGTGCCCTTCCTGCGCCGAGAAGTTTCAGCATTGCTGTAGCCCGATGTGTATGGAAGAAGCGGCGTTGCCGCCGGAAGAGCAGCGCGCACGTCGCGCCGGGCGTGAAACCAGCAATAAGATCTTTAATAAGTCGCGCGGCCTGTTAACTGCCACGCTGGCGATTCCGGCGCCGACCGATAACAAGTAACAGCCGCTCGGGGGAGAGGATAAACACTCTCGATCAGGAAAATTGCCAAAAAAGCTGCTCGGGAGAGCTCGCAAAGGTTAAAAGGCGCCTGCGCAGGGCGATCGTAAAGGTTTAAACATGCCTGCGCAGGCAGCTCGTAAAAGACTGATACGCGCCTTGAGTTTAGCGTCAGCCTTTTAAAGGCTGTATGGTCTACTTCTGAGGTATGCCTTCCACAGAAATCATCATGGCCTGGTTCTGACGCAAGCCTTTCACAGAGATCATCATGACTTATTTCTGGCATACAAATATGGTCTACTTCTGACGCACGCCTTCCACAGAAATCATCAGCTCCACTTCCTGCGAAGCCGGACCAAGATCGGTGGTGATGTTAAAATCCTTTAACGCCAGCTTGCCTTCGGCCTCAAAGCCAGCACGATAGCCGCCCCACGGATCGTCGCCCTGGCCCAGCATTTTCGCTTCCAGCGTTATCGGCTTGGTTACGCCGTTCAGCGTCAGGTTGCCGGTGATATCCAGCTCGTCGCCATCTTTTTTCACGCCGGTAGAGACAAAGGTCGCCTGCGGGAATTTGCTGGCATTCAAAAACTCGGCGCTGCGCAGATGTTTATCACGTTCGGCATGGTTAGTGTCTACGCTATTGGTATTAATAGTCACGTTTACTTTATCGGCGCTGGGGTTCTTCTCATCAAAAGTAAAACCGCCGTCAAAATCGTTAAAGGTGCCGTACAGCCAGCTGTAGCCTAAATGTTTAATGCGGAACTGGATAAACGCGTGCTGTCCCTGTTTATCAATCTTATATTCTGCCGCGGTGGCAGCCTGAGCGCCCAGCAGCAGCGTCGCCGCAGTCAGAGCGCAAAGCGTTTTTTTCAACATATTATTTCTCCGTTTCAATAGATGAAGTAATGCGGTAGCCCAGCATGCGTTTTAAAGTCGTATCGCGATCGATAAAGTGATGCTTTAGCGCAGCCAGCCCGGCAGCAGCGATAAAATCACCACGCTCCAGGCCAGCCACAGGTGAATATCGCCTGCTAAATCGGCCTGTGTGCCGTAGCCGCTAAAAGTGGCCGGGATTGGCAGCACGCCGAAGACGTCAATCGGTTTGCCTTCTGCGGTTGAGATCAAATAGCCGCTGATAAAAATGGCAAACAGCAGTAAATAGAGCAGTAGATGGACCGCCACGGCCGAATAGCGCACCAGCGGTGAATAAGTGGCGAGCGGAGCAGGGGGCGGAGAGATAAAACGCCAGATCACTCGCAGTATCATGATGGCAAACAGCACCATGCCGATACTTTTATGCAGCTCCGGCGCCTTATGGTACCAGGTATCATAGTAGCCCAGCGAAACCATCCATAAACCCAGCGCGAACATGCCGTACAACACCAGCGCCACCAGCCAGTGAAGAAATAAGCTGAAATGCCCATATTCGCCGCTGCTATTTTTCCATCTCATCGCCGTCTCTCTTATGCATGTTTTGTCATGAGACTGTACAAGCTGAAACAGAAAATCAACAAAAAAACAGCCGCAGACAGGCTTTTTTCATTTTATTCAAATAAACTGATGATTTCATAGGGTGATTATCAGTTTTATCGCCTGAAATTGCCTTTTTAGCACCATAAAAATAATCGCGCCGGCGGGGAATAAACAATTTCGTCCAGCCAAAGTAGACATAAGTAGAACAAATAAAAGCGTAAAACGAGACGGCAGTACAACAGATGCATAGTGGGAAACAAAAAAGCGAGAGCTATGATGATTTCAATAAATTTGAATTAAATATCAACTTTTGTCGTTTTTAGTCAGTTTTTGTCAGGATGGAAGTCGCCTTTCAGCCACCGGATAGTCGCCGTTACTCGTTATAAGTTAACATTCTGCTAACATCTATCTACAGGAAGCAGTGATATTTAACGGCAGCCCGCAGCAGATAAGTCCATTGGTTTTATATGGTCTTAAAAACTATTTTTTGATTAAAGGATGATATTCCACGCTGGGTTATTGCATAAAATTAGCCCAATATTTCATCAGATTTGCATTTTGCCTTTGCAATCGATAAAGTAAATCTGTGTCAATAAACGTGATGCAGATCCCATTCTGTTGAGCGTATTCATGCTGCGTTATAGCTTTCCTTACCATCAGCCGCTGCTGGCTATGAAAGCTATGGTGCTGCCTACCGTCATCGCGTCATCCGTGAGGAAACGATATGAACGTCGCTACAGGCTCATCTAAAAAACATTTCTGGCAGAAAAAAGGCCAAAAAGAACTAACCGTCGATGATATTACTATTGTCGATAACGCTATGTTAAAACGCGCCGTTGGCGCGGCCGCGCTCGGCAACGCTATGGAGTGGTTTGACTTCGGCGTATACAGCTATCTGGCCGTGACCATCGGTAAAGTCTTCTTCCCCGGCGGCAGCCCGGCCGCTCAGCTGATCGCGACTTTTGGCGCTTTCGCCGCCGCTTTTCTGGTGCGTCCGATCGGCGGGCTGTTTTTCGGCCCGCTCGGCGACCGCATTGGGCGGCAGAAAGTGCTGGCCATCACCATGATCATGATGGCGATCGGTACCTTTTGTATCGGCCTGATCCCCGGCTATAACAGTATCGGCATCGCTGCGCCGTTACTGCTGCTGCTGGCGCGTCTGGTGCAGGGTTTCTCTACCGGCGGCGAATATGGCGGCGCGGCGACCTTTATCGCCGAGTACTCAACCGATAAGCGCCGCGGCTTTATGGGCAGCTGGCTGGAGTTCGGTACGCTGGGCGGCTATCTGTTGGGCGCCGGGCTGGTTACCGCACTAACTGCCATGTTGTCAGCGGATCAGCTGCTTAACTGGGGCTGGCGCATTCCTTTCTTTATTGCTGCGCCGCTGGGGCTGTTTGGCCTCTATATCCGCCTGAAACTGGAAGAGACGCCGGCGTTTCAGAAGCATATGGAAAAACAGGAAGCGCTGGAGCACAGCAAACCGCGTTTGACACTGTGGCAGATGCTGCGTAAATATCGCGCGCAGATGCTGAAATGTATCGGTCTGGTGCTGCTGTTTAACGTCTCTAACTACATGCTGACTTCATATATGCCCAGCTATCTGACCGGCGTGCTGGGACTGAGCGAGCTGAGTGGCCTGATGCTGGTGCTGGTGGTAATGTTTGTTATGATGCCGCTGACGCTGTTCTGGGGGCACTGGAACGATCGTCTGGGGCGCCGTCCGGTGATTGCGCTGGGCGCGGTAGGTCTGCTGGTGCTGTCAATCCCGTGCTTGATGCTGGTAGCGACCGGTAACCTGGTGTTTGTATTCATTGGACTGATGATCCTGGGCGTACTGCACAGTTGCTTTAGCGGCACCATGCCTTCGGCGCTGCCGGCGCTGTTCGCCACGGATATTCGCTACAGCGCGCTGGCCATCGGTTTTAACATCTCCGTTTCTCTGTTTGGTGGCACCACGCCGTTGATGACTGCCTGGCTGGTGGATAAATTCCAGAACCTGCTGATGCCCGCTTATTACCTGATGGGTGCGGGCGTGATCGGCTTGATTACCGTGTTCTTTATGCGTGAAACCGCACGTAAGCCGCTGCATGGTTCAGCTCCGGCGGTAGGTTCGGAAGCGGAAGCGGTAAAACTGGTAAAAAAACTGAAGTTACGTCGCCAGAAAGAGAACCGCGTAACGCAATAATGACGTTGATGTAAAGCGGATAATATTTATCCTTATGGTGATAATAATTATCACGAAAATAGTAAGGCACAATTTTATTGTGCCTTTATTTTTTTATTTAAAACGGGACAAAGAGAATGGCGATAAATCAAATTGACATGCTTTATTGCTGGCAAAGTCGCTGGCTATTTCACCTAATACGCTGGCAAATTTAAAACCGTGACCGCTAAGCCCGGTAATAATCAGCCGGTCATTATCTTCCGGCAGCGTATCGATAATAAAATCCTCATCGGGAGAATTATCATAAGCGCAAGCGGCGCCATGTAAACAAACGCCGACGCCCGGCAAGAAATGGCGCAGGAAATTAAAAACTTCACTGCCATCGCTGGCGAAGGCGCCGAAAGGCTTGCGATCCTCGGCGCTTTGCATCGGCTGCCCCCCGTCATGACGGCCTATTTTCAGCTCGTTATTTTCAGCCGGAAAACCATAATATTGGCTGCCATCCGCCATTTCGACGGTAAAACCGGGGAATTTGTTAGTTTCGCTGTAGCGGCCGTCGGCCTGATACCAGGCAAATACTTTACGTACAGGCGTAACCGGTAGCTCGGGGCAGAACCACTTTACGGCGGTGCCAACGCTGAGTAGCAGCTTGCGGCCATAATAGTCGCCGTCGGCGGTAGTTACGCGCTGCAGCTCACCCTCGCGGGCAATAGCGGATACCGGGCAGTTAAACAGCTGAGCGCAGCCCGCTTCGCGTGCCAGCCGTATCCAGCTGCGAATCGCCACTTCTGATTTCAGGTAGCCGGAGCGCGGCTCAAAAACGCCCGTGTAGCCTTCCGGCACATGAATATCCGGCCAGCGTTGGCGGATCTGTTCCGGCGCTAACACCTCTACCTCCAGCTGGAACTGGCGCGCGCTTTCTATTACGTTGGTAATAAATGGCGAGTTGGCAGGGGAGAGATTGATAATGCCGCTGCGATGCATAATCCGCTCGCCGCACTGCTGCTCCAGTTCATCCCATAGCTGCTGGGCGCGCAATACCAGCGGCACATAGCGTGCGCCCTCGCCGTAGGCGTGGCGAATCAGACGCGTCGCGCCGTGGTGGCTGCCTTCCTGATGGGGCGGATGGGCGCTGTCGATCATCAGCACCTTAAGCCCGGCACGGGTCGCGTACCAGCCTGCGGCGGCGCCGACGGAGCCACTGCCAATAACGATAAGATCATAAACCATTAGCCAACTTCTCCTGATGCTGCGAAGGTTTAGCAGCATAGCAAAAGCGTGCAGATAATAAAAAGGCACCCCGGAGGGTGCCTGGTCAACCAAAAGTACTGGTTAATGCTTTTTGTAGTCTCGCGCAAGGATCTCGCTGGCTTCTATTTTAGCGATACCTGCTTCCAGAATGGAGATAAATTGTCTGGCAACGTCCGTAGTCAGCCAATAAGTCGGCCCTACGTCGGCTTCATCAGGCTGTTGCTCATTAGATGAAAGCGAATGCAGACGGATCATCATCGCATCATACGAGTCCACGGTACTGATATCCCATCCAACGAGGGGATGTGTCTGAATAATCTCTTTATTACTGTCCATTATAACCCCCTTATTACTCGTAGAACGAAGTGATTATTTGAGGTTTCAATGCGGCTTTTTTTCACAGAGCAGGTTGATTATAACAGTGTTACAGATTTAAGCGGCACGAAAAATGCTCGAATAGCGTAATTAATCGGCGCAGAATAATATTTGCACAGAATTCTGGTTATTTCTGGCGGAAAAAGAACTCCTGCATAATGCAGGAGTTTATAAATGTCAAAGGCTGGGATCGGGTTGAATTTTAACCGGGGCGTGACGTTTTTCCAGCTCGGCCGCCAGGCGAGCAAAATGCTGTTGCATTCCCTCATCATGATTTTGGTTTTGCGCTTCCAGCCGCAGGCTGTGGATCAATAACTGATTAGATTTATCGTCCAGACAAAAGGCAAGATAGGAAAATGCGTTTTCCAACACGGTAAGACGACGCTGCTGTTCACCAATTAACGCCAGCAGTTCACCAAAGGTCATCGCCTCTTCAGGTTTTTCAGCGGTCATGGTTAACACCTCCTGTAAGTCATGACGGACGCCAGAATATGTCATCGGCTTACAACAGTCTATAACCGCGTTGAGGCGGCGGCGAGGCGGTAAAGATAAAAAAAAGCCGGATGGCGATATCCGGCAAACAACGGCACAAAAAGAAGTCAGTCAGTGATAAACCAGTCGTCGGCGCTTTCCCAGGTTTCCTGCAGGATCTCGGTTACGCGATCTTTAGCTTCTTTACCACTGCCCATCACGGTCAGGTTATTCGCGCTGGCGTAGCGCACCGAAATATGGTTGGCCATTTCCGGAAATTCTTTATCGATTCGTTTTGACAGTTCCTGTGTCAGCGCATCGATAGCGCCGGCAGGGAGCTGAGTCGTTTTCGCTATAGTTACTTCAACACGCATATCTGCCTCCGCTGTGAGTACTGGCTATTTATACAGTTATCGCATCAGCAAAGCAATGAAAAGCTCGCGGGGAAAGGTGAAAAAACGAGGCAGATCGCAGAAGCGGCTGACCGCTAAGGCCAGCCGCCTGGAGAAGGTTAGGCGATGCGCCAGTTCAGCGTCTCACCGGCCAGGAACGGCACCAGCTTATCGCCTGCCGCCGCGATGCTTTCGGTCACGGTCCAGGGCTCGCGCACCAGACGCAGGGTGCCTTCATTCAGCGGCAAGCCGTAAAAGTTCGGGCCGTTTTCCGAGCAGAACGCTTCAAAGTGCTGCAACGCATCCATCTCTTCAAACACGGTCGCGTAGGCGGGCAGGGCGGTCGGAGCATTAAACACGCCTGCGCAGCCGCAGCTGGCCTCTTTGCGATGACGCAAATGCGGCGCGGTATCGGTGCCAAGGAAGAAGCGTCGGTTACCGCTGGCGATAACCTTACGCAGCGCTTCCTGATGGACATTGCGCTTCAGGATCGGCAGGCAATAAAGATGAGGGCGCACGCCGCCCACCAGCATATGGTTGCGGTTGAACATCAAATGCTGAGGCGTAATCGTTGCCGCCAGCAGATCGTTGCCCGCTTCCACATACTGCGCGGCCTCTTTGGTGGTGATATGTTCAAACACCACTTTCAGCGCCGGGTAACGTTGGCGCAGCGGCTCCATTACCGTTTCGATAAAACGCGCTTCACGGTCAAAAATATCCACGTGCGCATCGGTCACTTCGCCATGAATCAGCAACGGCATCCCGAGACTTTGCATACGATCCAGCACCGCTGCGATGGTATCGATATGGGTAACGCCGTGGCTGGAGTTAGTGGTGGCGTGGGCAGGATAGAGCTTGGCTGCGGTAAATACCCCTGCCCGGAAGCCTTTTTCCAGCTCATCAGGCGATAGCGAGTCGGTAAGGTAGCAGGTCATTAATGGCTGGAAAGCATGTCCTTCCGGCAACGCATCCAGAATACGTGCGCGATAGGCGATAGCCGCCTCCACGCTGGTCACTGGCGGCACCAGATTAGGCATCACAATGGCACGGCCGCACACGGCGCTGGTAAAGGGTAATACGGCGCGCAGCATCTCATCGTCACGCAGATGGATATGCCAGTCGTCAGGGCGGCGAATGATCAGTTGCTGAGATTGTGCAGTCATGAATTAGGCTCCGGCGATAGGAAAAAAGGCAGTTTTTAGCCGGGTACTAAGCATAAGGATAAAGGCAACCGATTGCACATGCTTTATGTCGGCCACGATAAAAAAGCCCTGGAAAGCGCGTGAATTGCTGTAGATATCGCCAGCGCGCCCGCTGAACGTCCACTTTGACAGTGGGAGAGGAGATCTAACGCCAGTGCGGCATGAAACAGTGAGGGATAAAAAGTAAATGGCCCGCGCCGGGGAAAGGACGCGGGCGACCGCTCGTTAGTCGGTAAAGGGGATCACCAGCTCGCCGGGCTTTACTTCAATGCCTTTCGCCAGTTTTTTCGCCATCGCTTCCGCTTTGCTGCGATCCTCGCTCAGCACATAAGCGGGCTCGCGATCGAAATAGCTTTTTAGCGATTGGTTAAGGTAGGGCCTCAACGTTTGCAGGATCGGCTGCATCTTATCCGGCTGCACGTTGGCATCCACGATCTCCAGATCCTTCAGATAAACCGCCCCTTTTTGTTTATCGAAAAACGGCTGGGCCTTCATCTTTAACTGCATATCAGCCTGCTGTGGACCCAGCAGCGAAGTGATATTCACTTTTGCATTGCCGGATAGGGTGACTTTACCCGCCTCTTCGCGGCCAATCTGGCTGCTGAGGTTGCTTAATACGATATGCGCATTAACCAGCCCGGAAACGCCAATATCTTTCTGATAATTATTATGTTTTTGCAGAGCCTGATTGATCTCCTGCTCGGAAATCGTGTATTGAGTCAGCTGATTACAGGCGGTCAACAGACCGGCCAACATCAGGGCGCAGAGCGCCAAAAACGCCTTGTTCATGACAATCCTCGAAAGTGATGCGGAGAAAGTCTCCTTTTAAGGAGGCTAAGCTTGCCGTAATCGCCGCCGTGAGTCACCAGGAAAACAGGAAAAGAGAGGGGAAAAGCGGGAAATGCAGGCTGCAGGCGGCGAAACGCCGCCCTTTAACCATTAACCCGCCATAGTACTTAACAGATTTACCTGAGTTTGCTTCGCCATATTATCGCGATATTCCGCTACCCGGCTGGGCCAGTTAATCCCTGCCACCAGCGACAGCGAACGCAGCAGAGGGAACAGATTGATATCATCAAGGCTTAACTCGCCGTTAACGGCGTTCGGTTTCACGATCAGCTTATCGAGATCGCGCATATCGTTAGAGATCTTTTTGATGAACCCGTCTGCGTGCTGCTTTAATTCAGCAAAGTCGCCGATGTTGGCTTCCTTTTTGTTTTTGAAATAAGCCCGCGCCTGCGGCGTTGCGAACTCGGCAAAACCGCCTTCGGCAACGCGCGGCAGCAACAGCTTATTCACGTAGCTGTTCACATTGCGCAGCCAGTCATTAATCGCAGGGTTGGTTTTGCCGGTCAGTAGCGGCTCGCCATCCAGCTGATCAACATAGCGCACAATATCCAGGCTTTCCGGCATGCAGCTGCCATCCTCTTTTTGCAGAATCGGCGCCATTTTCTGACCAATCAGCCGGGTTGGTGTCTCCTCATCATCGTTAAGCATTACCACCAGTTCTACCGGCAGATTTTTCAGGCCAAAAATCATGCGTGCTTTAACGCAAAACGGACAATGATCGTAAATATAGAGTTTCACCGCATCTCTCCTTACTGATATTGCCGACGGCGGGTTGCCGCCAGCAATTGTTTGAATATGCTTAAAAAGTATGGAAGAGATCCAGGGGAAGGGCAAACCGCAGCGGCGTATTAGCCGCCGCGCAGCATCGCTGGCGCCGCGGCGCGCGGCTGAAATTGCCACCACAGCGCCAGCAGGGTAATGGCGCCGGTGCCGCCCAACATCAGCCAGGGCAGCTCCGGTAAGGCCAGTTCGCGTCCGGTATCAAACATCCAGCCGCCGCCGGTATAGCCCAGCGCGCCGCCCAGCGCCAGACCCAGACGGCTAAAGCCAAGATAGCTGCCGCGCGCCCGTGCGCTGGCCAGTTCAGCGCTCAGGGTTTCACGCGCCGGCTCGGCGATAATCGCCCCGATATAGAACAGGCAGATTAAAATAAACAGCTGCTGTAGAGAGTCGGTCAGGCCGATCGGCAGCAGGCTGAGCGTCATCAACAGCAGGCCAGCCATCAGACGATGCTCCAGGCGGAAACGCTTTTCACTCCAGCGGGCGATCGGGTAAAGCAATGACAGCGACAGCGTCGCCTCAATGGCATACATCCATTTAACCGCGCTGGCGGTGCCAGCGATCTGGTTCACCATAATCGGCAGCATTAGCATCACCTGAACCGCCAGAATATAATAGCCGGTCAGCGTCAGCACATAGGCGCAGAAGCGACGGTCTTTCAATACCAGGCTCAGCCCTTCACGCAGCGGTGTCGGGACCGTAGAGATGCGCCAGGCAGGCAGCAGCAAGGCGTTAAACAGCGCGGCCAGGACGAAAACCAGTGCGCCGACCCAGCAGACCAGGCGGAAATCCCACGCCAGCAGCCAGCTGCCAATCAGCGCGCCCAGCACCGCGCCGGCGCTGTCCTGCATCATCAATAGCGAGAAGAAGCGGCCACGCGCTTCAGGGCGGATCAGCTTCACCACCAGCGCGGTGCGCGGCGGATCGAACAGCGTGCCGCCAATGCCGGAAAGCAGGCAGGAAAACCACAGAAGCCACGGCTCATGCGCCACCGCCATGGCGGCGAAACCGGCCGCGCGCAGCAGCATGCCGCAAACAATCATCGGTTTGGCGCCGAAGCGATCGGCAATGGCGCCGCCAAACACGCCGAGTCCCTGCTGAACCAGCTGGCGCAGCCCCAGCGCGATGCCGACCACCATCGCCGCCCAGCCAAGCTGATCAACGAAGCGGATTGAGATTAACGGGAACACCACAAAAAATCCCAGCACCACCAGCATATTATCTGCCAGCAGAAAAACCCGACCAAGACGTCGGGCGCGCGCCACTCCAGCCATGCTGATTCCTTAGCAATGCTAAATAAAATTACTGTTGAGGGATGTTATTTTGCGCGCTAACTGTTTAATTTAACAGCAAATGCAGAATGATATTTTTTTATCGATCTTTGGCAAAATGTGCTGTAATTTCAGTGTAGTAATGATGTCTGCCGCCGCGTTATCCTCCTGCTGTTTCGTCGCCGTTAATCGCAGCGCTAGAGAGGCATCGAGGGCAATCATCGGGTAGCGTTAATTTTTCGCCTGCCGGACATCAATTAATTTTGTTTATCAGCCATGGCTTTCAGGAGAAGAGATGTTTGGCTACCGTTCCGCCGCACCGAAAGTGCGCCTGACCACCGATCGGCTGGTGGTTCGTCTTGTTCATGAACGCGATGCATGGCGACTGGCTGATTATTACACTGAAAACCGCGCCTTCCTTAAGCCCTGGGAGCCGGTACGTGATGAAAGCCACTGCTATCCCTCCGGCTGGCAGGCGCGTCTTGGGCTGATTACCGATATGCATAAGCAGGGCAGCGCCTTTTATTTTGTCATTATGGACCCGGAAGAGAAGGAGATCCGCGGCGTGGCTAATTTTAGTAATGTGCTACGCGGGTCGTTCCACGCCTGCTATCTCGGTTATTCGCTGGGCGAGAAATGGCAGGGACAGGGGATGATGTTTGAGGCGTTGCAGGCGGCAATTCGCTATATGCAGCGTCAGCAGCGTATGCATCGAATAATGGCGAACTATATGCCGCATAATCAGCGCAGCGGCAATTTGCTGGCGCGGCTGGGTTTTGAAAAAGAAGGGTACGCGAAAGATTATCTGCTTATTAACGGCCGCTGGCAGGATCATGTGCTGACTGCGCTGACCCATCAGGAATGGGCGCCGGAGCGGCGTAGCTAAGCGTCGGATATTCACTTTATGCTCCGCCAGAGAAAGCGGCGCGGGAGTCTGCGATGACAGTAAAGATTGGGGTAGTGGGGTTGGGCGGTATTGCGCAAAAAGCCTGGTTGCCGGTGCTGGCGCAGGCCGACGGCTGGAGACTGATGGGCGGGTTTTCGCCCAATCAGCAGAAGGCGCAAAAGATTTGCGACAGCTGGCGGATGCGCTGTTATGCACAGCTTGATGCGCTGGCCGCCGACTGTGACGCGGTATTTGTTCACAGCAGCACCGCCAGCCATTATCAGGTGGTGCGCACGCTGCTGGAGCAGGGCGTAGACGTTTGCGTGGATAAGCCGCTGGCGGAAACGCTGAGTGAAGCGGAGGCGCTGGTAGAGCTGGCGCATAAGCGCGGACGGAAACTGATGGTAGGCTTTAACCGCCGCTTTGCCCCGCGCTATCAGCAGCTTAAAGCGGCATTGCAGCAGCCGGCTTCCATCCGCATGGAGAAACACCGCAGCGACAGCGTCGGGCCGCATAATCTGCGTTTTACCTTGCTGGATGATTATCTGCACGTCGTGGATACCGCGCTGTGGCTGGCGGAAGGTCAGGTCACGCTGCGTCACGGCGCCATCCAGACTACCGAAGCCGGCGAAATGTTATACGGCGAGCATCACTTTAGCGTGGGCGCGACCCAAATCACCACCAGCATGCACCGGCGCGCCGGTACGCAGCGCGAGTCGGTCACCGCGATTGCCGACGGCGGTGTCTGGCAGCTGGATGAGATGCGTGAATGGCGACACGAGCGTCATGGCGAAACGCTTATTGAGGCGGTGCCGGCGTGGCAAACCACCCAGGCTCAGCGCGGTTTTGACGGCGCGGCGCGCCACTTTATCGCCTGCGTACAAAATCAGACAATGCCGGAAACCAGCGGCGAGCAGGCGCTAAAAGCCCAGCGCATCGTAGAAAAAATCTGGCGTGACCTTGAGCGTGAATAACCTGCGGTAACAATCCTTTGTGGTTATTTCGCTGCGTATCGGTAGACTAACCGCCGGATCGGCCCGCCGCCGGTCCGCTATTGTCTGTTAACCGGATTGAATATTCAGGATGCGCAGTTAACCATGAATTTGTTGAAATCCCTGGCAGCGGTCAGCTCAATGACGCTGTTTTCCCGCGTGCTGGGCTTTGCCCGTGATGCGATTGTGGCAAGAGTCTTCGGCGCCGGGATGGCTACCGATGCCTTTTTCGTCGCCTTTAAACTTCCCAACCTGCTGCGCCGTATCTTCGCGGAAGGCGCGTTCTCTCAAGCTTTTGTACCGATCCTTGCGGAATATAAAAGCAAGCAGGGGGAGGAAGCGACGCGCGTTTTCGTGGCGTATATCTCCGGCCTGTTAACGCTGGCGCTGGCGGTAATTACGTTCCTCGGCATGATTGCCGCGCCGTGGGTGATTATGATCACGGCGCCGGGCTTTGCCGATACCGCTGATAAGTTTGCGCTGACCAGTAGCCTGCTGCGCATTACCTTTCCCTATATTTTCCTGATTTCGCTCGCCTCGTTGGTGGGGGCGATCCTGAATACCTGGAACCGCTTCTCGGTACCGGCCTTTGCACCCACCTTATTAAATATCAGCATGATCGGCTTTGCGCTGTTCGGCGCGCCTCATTTCCATCCGCCGGTACTGGCGCTGGCGTGGGCGGTGGTGGTCGGCGGCGTACTGCAGCTTGGCTACCAGCTGCCGCACCTGAAAAAAATCGGCATGCTGGTGCTGCCGCGCCTGAACCTGAAAGATGCGGGCGTCTGGCGTGTGCTGCGCCAGATGGGACCGGCCATTCTCGGGGTGTCCGTTAGCCAGATTTCTCTGATTATCAATACCATCTTTGCCTCGTTCCTGGTTTCCGGCTCGGTCTCCTGGATGTACTACGCCGACCGCCTGATGGAGTTCCCTTCCGGCGTACTGGGCGTGGCGTTAGGCACTATTTTGCTGCCGTCGCTGTCGCGCAGCTTTGCCAGCGGCAACCATGCCGAGTATTCGCGCCTGATGGACTGGGGGTTGCGTCTTTGCTTCCTGCTGGCGCTGCCGAGCGCGGTGGCGCTGGGCATCTTGTCCGGCCCGCTGACCGTGGCGCTGTTTCAGTATGGGAAGTTCACCGCCTTTGACGCCGCTATGACGCAGCGAGCACTGATCGCCTATTCCGTCGGGCTAATGGGGCTGATTGTGGTTAAGGTGCTGGCGCCGGGCTTTTACTCGCGTCAGGATATTAAGACGCCGGTAAAAATCGCCATCGTCACGCTGATCGTGACGCAGCTGATGAACCTGGCCTTTATCGGACCGCTGAAACATGCCGGGCTGTCACTCTCTATTGGGCTGGCGGCCTGTCTGAACGGCGCGCTGCTTTACTGGCAGCTGCGTAAACAGCAGATCTTTCAGCCGCAGCCGGGCTGGACCGGCTTTCTCCTGCGCCTGATGGTGGCGGTGGTGGTGATGGCGGGCGTGCTGATCGCCATGATGATGGTGATGCCCGCATGGGATATAGGCGGCATGCCGTATCGTCTGGCGCGCCTGGCGGCAGTCTGTGCGGTAGGCGGCGGCGCTTACTTCGTGGTGCTGGGGCTGTTAGGCTTCCGACCAAAGGACTTCGCACGCCGCTCGGTAGCCTAATCGCAGACGCGCCAAACCCGCCGGACGGTAAGCCGGTGGGTTAAGTGCGGTGTAGTTCAACCCGCCGGAGTCGATCCGGTGGGTTAAGTGCGGAGGGATTAAACGCGCCGCGAGGTAAAGCCGCCTGAAGTCGCCTGACCGTCCGGGCCGTAAAACGCCTGAGTCTGATGAGGTTTTAACAGCGCCAGCGCCTTATCGTTGTAAACCATCTGCTGATTTAACAGCATCCCGTTATGGGTATTATTGTCGCGCAGCTGACGTGTGTGCTGCTCAATAGCCTGCCAGCGGCGAGCCAGCTCCGGCTGCGTACGATAGGGTGCCTGGATACGGTACTGTTTCTCTGATTCCCGCCGGATACCGTCAAGATAGTTCAGCGTGGTCAGCAGTGAACTTTTATCTTCGGTAATACGCTGTAGCAGGCTGCTGTTAATGAGGCCGGCAGAGAGCTGCTCGTGTTCTTCCTTCATTATATTGCTCAGCGAACCGAGCACTTCCTGCATTTTATCCAGCGCGGTAATCAGGCTATTCATAGCGGTTATTTATCCTGTAAATAAGATTTCGCTTCCTGAATCAGGGCATCGGCGATTTTGCCGGTATCCATTTTCAGTTCGCCATTGCGAATGGCGGTTTTCAGTTGCTCCACGCGGGCAGTATTAATGTCTTTACTGTCTGCGGTCATCAGCTGGGACTGCGCACCGCTCAGGCTAACCTGCGCGGCGCTGGCAGGCGCCTTAGGGCTGCTGGTCTGACGAACCTTTGCTGCGCCGTTATCGTTAGTTTCACGTGGCTGAACGGTGCTGACGGGCTGCGTAGCTTTAGTTTTGTCGATGCTCATGGTCTGGCTCCTGTAAGTTCAGGCATTAATGCAGCCTGATAGGCAAAGAGTACAATGTATGTTGATCCCACTATCGGCAACTCAACAGCCATCTTTAGCAGTTTATAGAGATATAAGAATATTCCCATCCGCACTCACATTGCCACTTACTATCTGCCCATTCCCCATGCGCACCCGCACCCGTTGCAGCGCGGTGGCGTTATTCAATGCGCGCCCCTCGCTGCTCACGTTAAAACCATCGCCCTGAGCGATCACGATGACCGGCTGACCCGCCTTTACCCGCCAGGCCTGACGCACCATCGAGAGGGTTAACGGCTGATCCGGTAAAATATCGCGTACGCTTACAGCATCCGTTATTTGTTGCGCATCCAGCACCGCCCGCGCAGGCAGGGTATCCAGTCGTCCTTGCTTAATCTGGATGTCACCGACGGTTAAGGCGGTACCACGTGGAATTTGACGACTGGCGACCACATACTCGCCGGTTACCTGCACCTCTACCTGCAGAAAGCGCCGCTCGCGATCGCAGGTCGCCGCCACGCTCATATTGCCCCATAAACGACTGTTGCCCGGCAGGCTGAACTGCGGGTTCGCGCACGGCGGCCACTGTTGCTGTGGGGTGCGTATCGCCACATTCATTCCGGCGGCATGCAGCGGGTCGCGCGTTTTAAAGAACTGGTTGAGCTGCGCCGCAAGATCGTCCGCCCGTACCGGCATTACCAGTAAGGTTAGCATCGCACCCAGCCACCATCTCATTACCCGCATCTTATCTATCCCCGCTCTGACTTATGGCGCTGATTCTACCCGCGCGGGCAATTTTTCAAGGCAAAAAATAGCGATGCTTTTTAGCGCTATTCCAGCGATAGCTTTCGCGCCGCCCGATTATGCTGACAGCTCAAAATTTCACTTCCGGAGGAAAGCATGCTCGACAAACTGGATGCAGCTCTGCAGTTCGGCACCGAAGCGCTCAATCTGCGGGCTCAGCGTCAGGAAATCCTGGCATCCAACATCGCCAACGCTGATACGCCAGGCTACCAGGCCCGCGATATCGATTTTGCCAGCGAGCTTAACCGCGCGCTGGAGAAAGGGCGGGCGCAGGGATCTGGCCTGTCGCTGGCGGTGACGTCGGCACGCCACATTCCCGCGCAGACCGCGACGCCGCCGTCCATGGATCTGCTGTATCGCATTCCCGATCAGCCGTCGATGGATGGCAACACGGTCGATATGGACCGTGAGCGTACGCAGTTTGCAGATAACAGCCTGAAATACCAAACCGACCTCACGCTTATCAGCAGCCAGATAAAAGGCATGATGAACGTGCTGCAGGGACAATAACCGATGGCACTGCTTAATATTTTTGATATCGCCGGTTCGGCGATGGCTGCACAGTCACAGCGTTTAAACGTGGCCGCCAGTAACCTGGCTAACGCCGATAGCGTTACCGGTCCTGATGGCCAACCTTATGTCGCCAAACAAGTGGTGTTCCAGGTAGATGCCGCGCCGGGACAGGCTACCGGCGGCGTACGCGTTGCCCAGGTGGTGGAAGATCAGAGCCCGGCGAAGCTGGTGTTTGATCCGGGCAATCCGCTGGCGGACGCCAAGGGCTACGTCAAGATGCCAAACGTCGATGTGGTCAGCGAGACGGTCAATAGCATGGCGGCGTCACGCAGCTATCAGGCGAACGTTGAAGTGCTGAACACCGTCAAGTCAATGATGATGAAAACCCTGACCATCGGTCAATAACGGAGAATAACCATGGGCTTAGCCGTTGGCGTAAATGAAAAGATCGATCCCAGTGTACTAACCAATACCACTGGCGCATCGAACAGTAGTAGCGCAACCGATCTACAAAGTAACTTTTTGACGCTGCTGGTGGCGCAGTTAAAAAACCAGGATCCGACCAATCCGATGGAGAACAACGAGCTGACCACGCAGCTGGCGCAGATCAATACCGTAAGCGGTATCGAGAAGCTGAACACCACGCTGGGTTCGATCTCGGGTCAGATCAATAGCAATCAATCGGTGCAGGCGTCTACCCTGATCGGCCACGGCGTCATGGTGCCGGGCAGCCAGATCCTGACCGGCAAAGGCGAGACGACGCCGTTTGGCGTTGAGTTGACGCGTGCCTCAACTTCCACGACCGCCACCATTACCGATGGCAGCGGCAAAGTGATGCGGACCATTGACCTCGGCAAACTGACCGCCGGCGTGCATACCTTCGCATGGGACGGCACCTTAACGGACGGCACCACCGCACCGGACGGCAAATATAACGTTTCCATCGCCGCCAGCGACGGAACGGAGCAGCTGGTGGCGCAGCCACTGAATTACGCCTTAGTGAACGGTGTGACCACCGATTCCAGCGGGGCAATACTCGACCTCGGGACGATGGGCACTTCCACGCTCGATAAAATTCGTCAGATTCTCTGATACGACACTAATTTACTCAGGAGTGACACATGGGCTTTTCACAAGCGGTCAGCGGTTTAAACGCGGCCTCCAGTAACCTCGACGTTATCGGCAACAACATTTCTAACTCGGCGACGGCGGGCTTCAAATCCAGCACCGTCTCTTTTGCTGACATGTTCGCCGGTTCAAAAGTCGGTATGGGTGTAAAAGTGGCGGGCGTGATTCAGGACTTTAACGACGGCACCACCACCACCACCAGCCGTGGGCTTGACGTGGCTATCAGCCAGCAGGGCTTTTTCCGTATGGCGGACGACAGCGGCGCGGTTTACTACAGCCGTAACGGTCAGTTCACGCTGGATGAGAACCGCAACATCGTCAACATGCAGGGTATGAAGCTGACCGGCTATCCGGTAGCAGGCACCCCGCCGACCGTACAGACCGGCGCCAACCCGGTAGCGCTCAGCGTGCCGACTACCCAGATGACTGCCCGCGCCACCACCAACGGTGCGCTGATCGCCAACCTGAACTCATCTGACGGCACCAAAGTTGACGCGGACTTCGACAGCACCGACGCCACCAGCTACAACGCCAAGTCTTCAATGACGACGTATGACTCGCTGGGTAACGCGCACACTATCGACCTGTACTTCGTGAAAACGGCGGACAACAGCTGGAACGTGCATCCGATCGATTCCAGCAGCGGCGCCACTACTACGCCGTTCACCATGAGCTTTAACCCTAACGGCGTAATGACCTCCGCCACCAGCCAGACCATTTCAATGGGCGCGCTGAACGGCTCTAACGCGCAGACCTTTACGCTGGATTTGACCGGCAGTATGCAGCAGAACACCGGCGCCAACACTTTTGGCAACCCGACGCAGGATGGTTACAAGCCGGGCGACCTGGTGAGCTACCAGATCAATGACGACGGCACGGTAGTAGGCAGCTACTCCAACGAAAAAACCCAGGTGCTGGGCCAGATCGTGCTGGCGAACTTCGCTAACGCCGAAGGCCTGAAATCTGAAGGCAACAACGTTTGGTCATCCACGGCCTCTTCTGGTCAGCCGCTGATCGGTCTGGCTGGCACCGGTAACCTTGGCACCCTGACCGCAGGCGCGCTGGAGTCTTCCAACGTCGACCTGAGTAAAGAACTGGTGAACATGATCGTGGCGCAGCGTAACTACCAGTCGAACGCGCAGACCATCAAAACCCAGGATCAGATCCTCAACACGCTGGTTAACCTGCGTTAATACGGCTGACGGGAGAGCGCTATGGATCACGCTATTTATACCGCCATGGGCGCGGCAAGCCAGACGCTCAATATGCAGGCGGTGACGGCCAACAACCTGGCCAACGCCTCAACGCCCGGTTTTCGCGCGCAGCTCAATGCGCTGCGTGCGGTACCGGTAGAAGGCTTATCGCTGCCGACGCGTACGCTGGTTACCGCCTCGACGCCGGGATCCGATATGACGCAGGGCGCGCTCGATTATACGCAGCGCTCGCTTGACGTCGCGGTCCAGCAGGATGGCTGGCTGGCGGTACAAACGGCAGATGGCACCGAAGCTTATACCCGCAACGGTAATATGCAGATTAGCCCCACCGGCGAGCTGACCATTCAGGGTCACCCGGTGATGGGCGACGGCGGTCCGATTGCGGTGCCGCAGGCGGCAGAAATTACGATTGCGGCTGACGGCACCATTACCGCGCTGAATCCGGGCGATGAGCCCAACGCGACGGTGCAGCTGGGGCGGTTGAAGCTGGTGAAGGCGACCGGGCAGGAAGTGGTACGCGGCGATGACGGGCTGTTTCGTCTGAACCCGGCGGCCCAGGCCCAGCGCGGCGCGACGCTGCAAAACGACCCGACGGTGCAGGTGATGCCCGGGGTACTGGAAGGCAGCAACGTGAAGCCGGTCGAAACCATGGTTGACATGATTGCCAACGCCCGCCGCTTTGAGATGCAGATGAAAGTCATCTCCAGCGTCGATGAAAACGAACAACGCGCCAACCAGCTGCTCAATATGAGCAGCTAAGGCAAGAGGAAAACAGCATGATCAGTTCCTTATGGATCGCCAAAACCGGTCTTGACGCCCAGCAAACCAATATGGACGTCATCTCCAACAACCTGGCAAACGTCAGCACCAATGGCTTTAAACGTTCACGTGCGGTATTTGAAGATTTGATGTATCAGACCATGCGTCAGCCGGGCGCTCAGTCTTCTGAGCAAACCACGCTGCCGTCTGGCCTGCAGATCGGTACCGGCGTGCGTCCGGTTTCTACCGAGCGTCTGCATACCCAGGGCAACCTGTCGAAAACCGACAACTCGAAAGATGTGGCGATTAACGGACAGGGCTTTTTCCAGGTGCAGATGCCGGACGGCACCGCGGCCTATACCCGCGACGGCTCGTTCCAGGTGGATCAAAACGGTCAGCTGGTGACCAACGCCGGTTTCCCGGTGCAGCCCGGTATCACTATTCCCGCCAACTCCCTGAGCATCTCTATTGGGCGTGACGGCGTGGTGAGCGTGACCCAGCAGGGTCAGGCGCAGCCGGTACAGGTTGGGCAGCTGACGCTGAGCACCTTTATGAACGATACCGGCCTCGAAAGCATGGGTGAAAACCTCTACAAGGAAACTCAGGCTTCCGGCGCACCGACTGACAGCACCCCCGGCCTGAACGGCGCCGGCCTGCTGTATCAGGGTTATGTTGAAACCTCTAACGTCAACGTGGCGGAAGAGCTGGTCAGCATGATCCAGACGCAGCGCGCTTATGAAATCAACAGTAAAGCCATTACCACCTCCGATCAGATGTTGCAGAAACTGACGCAGGTATAAGGGTAGTAAGCGCGCTCAGACGCGGACTGGCGGAGCTGTGGCTCCGCCAAATTAAATTAAATGATGCAATGAAAGGTATACACGTCGTGGCGAAGCAATTCACTCTTAAGCCTGGACATTTGGTTATCGCAGCAATGCTGATGACACTTAACGGTTGCGCCCTTGTTCCCCGTACACCGCTGGTCACCGGCCCGACAACGGCTCAGCCGATGCCTGCTTCGCCGCCCGTGGTTAACGGTTCTATTTTCCAGGGGGTGATGCCGATGAACTACGGCTATCAGCCTCTGTTCGAGGATCGTCGTCCGCGCAATATCGGCGACACGCTGACAATCGTGCTGCAGGAAAACGTCAGCGCCAGCAAAAGCTCCTCAGCTAACGCCAGCCGTGACGGTAGCGCCAGCCTTGGCCTGACCGCGGTGCCGCGCGCCCTTGAAGGGCTGCTGGGCGGCGATAAAACCACAATGAGCGGCGAAGGCAAAAATGATTTCGCAGGTAAAGGCGGTGCGTCGGCCAACAACACCTTTACCGGCACCATTACCGTTACCGTCAATCAGGTGCTGCCGAACGGCAACCTGAATGTGGTCGGTGAGAAACAGATTGAGATTAACCAGGGCACCGAATTTATTCGCTTCTCTGGCGTGGTCAACCCGCGCACCATCAGCGGCAACAACAGCGTGGTTTCCACGCAGGTGGCAGATGCCCGTATCGAATATGTCGGTAACGGTTATATCAACGAAGCGCAGAACATGGGTTGGCTGCAGCGCTTCTTCCTGAACATCTCACCGATGTAAGAGGCTTTTATGTTCCAGTCACGCATTATTCATCTTGCGCTTTCTCTGCTGCTGCTGAGCATCAGCACGCTGGCCAGCGCCGATCGCATCCGCGATCTCACCACGGTCCAGGGCGTCCGTGATAACCAGCTGATCGGCTATGGACTGGTGGTCGGGCTGGATGGCACGGGTGACCAGACGGCGCAAACGCCGTTTACCACCCAGTCGCTGAACAACATGCTGTCGCAGCTGGGCATTACCGTGCCGGCCGGCACCAATATGCAGCTGAAAAACGTGGCGGCGGTGATGGTGACCGCCAACCTGCCGGCCTTTGGTCGCCAGGGGCAGCAGATCGACGTGGTGGTTTCCTCGCTGGGTAACGCCAAAAGCCTGCGCGGCGGCACGCTGATTATGACCCCGCTGAAAGGGGTGGATAACCAAGTTTATGCGCTGGCGCAGGGCAATATCCTGGTCGGCGGCGCAGGCGCGGCGGCGGGTGGCTCCAGCGTTCAGGTTAACCAGCTGAACGGCGGACGCATCACCGGCGGCGCCACCATTGAGCGCGAAATGCAGAGCAATTTCGGCACCCAGGGCACCCTGAATCTGCAACTGAACGAAGAAGATTTCAGCATGGCGCAGCGCATCAGCGATGCGATCAACGGTCGCGGCTACGGTTCGGCGCAGGCGCTGGACGCCCGTACCGTTCAGGTACGCATGCCGATGAACAACAGCTCGCAGGTGCGTCTGCTGGCCGATATCCAGAATATCGATGTTTCCGTACCGATTCAGGATGCGAAAGTGATCATCAACTCACGCACCGGCTCGGTGGTGATGAACCGCGAAGTGAGGCTCAGTTCGTGTGCGGTGGCGCAGGGCAACCTGTCAGTGACCATTAACCAGCAGCAGAACGTCAACCAGCCTGATACGCCGCTGGCCGGCGGGCAGACCGTGGTCACGCCGCAGACTCAGATCGATATGCGTCAGGAAGGCGGCGCGCTGCAGCGTGTTAACGCCAGCGCCAACCTGAATAGCGTGGTGCGTGCGCTGAACGCGCTGGGCGCAACGCCGATGGATCTGATGTCGATTCTTCAGTCAATGCAGAGCGCGGGCTGTCTGCGCGCCAAACTGGAAATTATCTGATGAATGATACGCAATCTGTAATGAGCGCGGCTTACGACAGCCAGGCGCTCAACAATCTGAAACGTCAGGCCGGCAGCGACCCGCAGGGTAAAGCGCTGCAGGTGGCGAAGCAGGTAGAGGGCATGTTTGTACAGATGATGCTGAAGAGCATGCGTCAGGCGCTGCCGCAGGATGGCCTGCTCAGCACCGAACAGACGCGGATGTTCACCTCAATGTATGACCAGCAGATTGCGCAGGAGATGGGGAATAAAGGACTGGGGCTGGCTGATGTCATCGTAAAACAGATGATGCCAGCCCAGGCGCCGGACGAAAGCGCAGGCACCGTACCGATGCCGCTCGATCGCTCGGTGGTGGTGAATACGCTGTTGCCGCGACAGATGGAGCAGATGCAAACGCAGATGGCGCAAATGGTACAGCGCGCCATGCCGAAACTGCCGCAGCCGACGTCCAGCGCGCCGCTGAGCGGCGACAGCAGCGACTTTATCGCCAAGCTGACGCAGCCGGCGCAGCTGGCCAGCCAGCAGACCGGCATTCCTCATCAACTGATCCTCGCCCAGGCGGCGCTGGAGTCAGGCTGGGGGAAACGCCAGATCCTGACCGAAGATGGCAAGCCGAGCTATAACGTGTTCGGCATTAAAGCTACCGGCAGCTGGCAGGGCAAAACCACGGAAATCACCACCACTGAATATGAAAACGGCGTGGCGAAAAAAGTGAAGGCGGCGTTCCGCGTCTATGACTCTTACATTGATGCGTTAACCGACTACGCCAACTTGCTGAGTAAAAATTCGCGCTATGCCAAAGTGACGACGGCGAAAACGGCGGAAGAGGGCGCCCACGCGCTGCAGGAAGCGGGCTACGCCACCGATCCCAAATATGCCAAAAAGCTGGTCGGTATGATTCAGCAGTTTAAAAACCTGGGTGAAAAAGTCGCCAAAGCTTACGGCAATGAGTTAGGCGATCTGTTCTGATTTTTTACTCAAGTTT
Organism: Mixta hanseatica; assembly: GCF_023517775.1. NCBI lineage: Bacteria > Pseudomonadati > Pseudomonadota > Gammaproteobacteria > Enterobacterales > Erwiniaceae > Mixta > Mixta hanseatica. Next base: position 1,766,040 of record NZ_CP082904.1, read on the forward strand.
CACTTAAGCACGCCGATAACCAAAACAGGCCGGAAAGCGTCCCGTTACGCTTGCGGCACCCGATTCGTTGAATGCCGCCCGGTGTGTACCGGCGCAAAAAGGAACCGACATGTCCAGCTTGATTAACTCCGCAATGAGCGGGCTGAGCGCCGCGCAGGCTGCGCTGAATACCACCAGCAACAACATCAGCAATTACAACGTGGCTGGTTATTCACGCCAGACGGCGGTACTGACTTCGCTGCCGAGCACCCTGAACGGCGGCAGCTATTACGGTAACGGCGTAACGATCAGCAGCGTTCATCGCGAATATGATGAGTTTATTACCGGGCAGTTGCGCAGCGCTTCAGCGCAAAACAGCGGTATTACTACCCAGTACAACCAGATCTCTAACATCGACGATTTGATGTCCTCGTCGTCAAACAGCCTGTCGACGACGCTTTCTGACTTTTTCACCAACGTCCAGAACGTGGTGAGCAACGCGGACGATCCTTCAGCGCGTCAGACGCTGCTGGGCAAGGCGGATGGCCTGGTTAACCAGTTTAAAGTCACCGATCAGTATCTGCGGAATATGGATGCCAGCATCAATACCAGCATCTCTTCTTCGGTGCAGCAGATTAATAGCTATTCCAGCCAGATTGCGAACCTGAATACCCAGATTGGCAAACTGCAGGCGGCCGGTGCCGGTGCCGATCCCAACAGCCTGATGGATCAGCGTGACGCGCTGGTCAACAAGCTGAACGACCTGGTCGGCGTGAGCGTTTCGCAGCAGGACGGCAACTATATCGTTTCCATGTCTAATGGTCTGACGCTGGTGAACGGCGCGGATACGCGTCAGCTGGTGGCGATGACCGCCAGCAGCGATCCAACCCGCACTACCGTGGGCTACGTGGATAAAACCGCTGGCAACGTTGAGATCCCGGAAAGTCTGGTGAGCACCGGCTCATTAGGCGGCCTGCTGAAGTTCCGCAGCGAAGATCTCGATTCAGCGCGCAATAAGCTCAATCAGCTGGCGCTGAACTTCGCTGACAGCTTTAACACTCAGCATAAAGCGGGCTTCGACAGCGAAGGCAATGCGGGTACCGATTTCTTCGCCATTGGCGGCCCGACCGTAGTCAGCAACAGCAAAAACGCTTCCGGCGTTACCCTGAGCGCCAGCTGGAGCGATACCAGCAAAGCGCAAGCTACCGATTACAAAGTGAGCTGGGACGGCAGCAACTGGAACGTGAAGCGTCTCTCTGACAATACCAGCGTCAGCGCATCGCTGGATGCCAACGGTAAGTTGAATTTCGACGGCCTGCAGATTACGCCATCCGGCACGCCGGCCGCTAATGACAACTTTATCGTCAAACCGGTCAGCAATGCGATCGTGAATATGGACGTAGTGGTAACCAATGAAGCGCAGATTGCCGCCGCGGGCGCTGCGGGCGGTGAAAGCGATAACCGCAACGCGCAAAAGCTGTTGGATCTACAGGGCAAGAACCTGGTCAACGGTAACGCGACGCTGGCGCAGGGCTATGCCAGCCTGGTGAGTGATATCGGCAACAAAACCAATACGCTGAAAACCACCAGCGAGACGCAGACCAACGTGGTGAATCAGCTCACCAACCGTCAGCAGTCGATTTCTGGCGTTAACCTTGATGAAGAGTACGTGAACCTGCAGCGCTATCAGCAATATTACATGGCGAACGCACAGGTTCTGCAGACTGCATCAGCAATTTTCGATGCCTTAATCAGCATCCGTGGCTAATTGAATTGATGAAGGAATAACCACCATGCGACTCAGTACCAGCATGATGTATGACCAGCAGATGCGTGGCGTGACCAACGCCCAGTCGAGCTGGCTGAAAGCGGGCGAACAACTCTCTACCGGCAAGCGAGTGATTAATCCGTCGGACGATCCGCTGGCCGCCGCGCAGGCGGTGGTGCTTTCTCAGGCGCAGGCGGAGAACAGCCAGTACAAGCTGGCGCGTGCTTTCGCCACCCAGAGCGTATCGCTGGAAGAAAGTACGTTGAATAACGTGACCCAGGCGGTGCAGAGCGCTCAGACGCTGGTGATCTCCGCAGGCAACGGCGCGCTTTCTGATGATGACCGCGCCTCCTACGCCACCCAACTGGAGGGCGTACGCGATCAGCTGCTTAACCTGGCGAACAGCACCGACGGTAACGGCCGTTATATTTTTGCCGGCTATAACAGCGGTAGCGCGCCTTTTACCGAAGATGCCAACGGTAATGTGGTGTATAACGGCGGCAGTGAAGCGATTACCCAGAAAGTGGATGCCAGCCGCACCATGACCACCAGCCATACCGGTGCGCAGGTATTTATGTCCGTCACCAGCAATGCGGTAAAAGAGCCGGACGGTTCAGCAGGCGAAAGTAATATTTTTGCCACACTGGATAGCGTGATCGGCGCCTTGAAACAGCCGATCCAGAACGGCGATGACGCCACCAAGGCGGCGTCTAAAGATGCGCTGGATAAAGCGACGCGCGGTCTGAGCAACTCGCTGAACAACGTGCTGGCGGTGCGCTCTGAGCTGGGTACCCAGTTGGATGAGCTGGAAAAACTGGATAGTCTGGGCGAGGATCGCAGCACGCTGCAGGCGACAAAAATGAGCGGCCTGGTAGATGTGGATTACACCAGCGCGATTTCAAAATATACCATGCAGCAGCAGGCGTTACAGGCTTCTTATAAGACCTTCAGCGATATGTCGCAGATGTCTCTGTTCCAAATGAACCGCTAAAAAATTCCGTTTTGAACGTGCTTAAACCGGGCGCGTTCGTTTTTTCCCGTCACCGATGGCTTATCGTCGCTGACGGGTTTTTTTTGCCCTGAAAACGGCGAGCCTGATGTAAAGCTGGCCGCCTCCTCGTCGACAGGCCCGGAGTGCAGCCTTGTTGCGTTGGCTTCCAGACATAAAAAACCCCGGCCAGAGCCGGGGTGGACAGGGGCTTACTTCGCGTTATCAGGGCTTGGTGGCCGGAGCCGTTGCCTGATGGGTCGCGCTGTGGCCGCCGGCAGCGCCTTTACCTTCAAACTGGAAGGGAGGACGCACCCAGTCGCTGTGACGCGGCGCTTCTGGCTGCCATGCCGGAGCTGGCGCTTTGGTCATCGGCGCGCTGGCATGGTATTTACCAGCCAGTAAAGCGTCGCTGGACGTTGCGGTTGCTGCGACGGCTGGCGCGACATCACGAGCCGGAACCGGCGCATGCGGTTCGCTAACCGGCAGCGTCTCTTCCGGTTCAATCGCTGGCGCATTCAGTACCTGCTCGACCTGGGCCGCAGTCTCAGCGCTTACGTCGCTGGCCTGCTGCTTGTCTGCTGCTGACGGCGTTGCTTCAGCGAGCTGCTGCTTATCCGCTTCTGACGGTGCTGCTTCTTCAGCGGCCTGCTGTGCGGCTTCTGCTGGCGCAAAGGTTGCCTGCGTCGCTTCCGTTGGTGCGGTTTCCACCGGCGCCGCTTTTGCCTGCGTCGCTTCCGCTGGCGCGGATTCGGTGGCATCAGCAGCATCATCTGCCGGCTGCGCCTGAGCGGCAACCTGCGCGGCGCGAGCTTCGGCAGCGGCCGGGATCACGGCTGGCTCTTCATTGACCGGCACGTCGATCGCCGAGGTGTCGTGGGTATCCACCGGCGTTATCGGCGCATCAACCTGCTGCGGCGCTACTTCATGTACCGCATCCTGCGCGGATTGCTGTTCAGCCTGCGTCGGCTGAGCGGCGCTCTGCTCAGCGGCTTCGCTGGCGGCAACCGGTAAGGCAACGGCGGCGGCAGTTTCAACGCGACTGTAGTCCGGCGCTTCCTGCTGTACGTCTACTGCCTGAGCGTTATCGCTGCTGGCCTGTACTACCGGATAGCGCACCCAGACTTTGCCTGAAGCCATTTCCGGCGAGGCGGCGGCACAGGCGACAGGCATCGGAGACTGCGTCGGATAACGCTCATCACGGTAACGGCGACGACGCTGTCCGCTTACGCGCAGGTGACGCGGAGAACGGCGTGAACGACGCGGCATATTGCCGTTGTCACGGTTTTCCTGCTCTTCCTGCTGCTCTTCAGGCTGTTGCGCCTGCGCTTCTGGCGCGGCCTCGAACATCGGCGCTTCGGTCGGCGCGGCTTTTACTTCATCCACGACTGGCGTTTCGGCAACCGCTTCTGCGCTAACCACGCGCACTTTCTGCGCCAGCTGACGCGGCTTACGACGCGGCATTACCTGTACGCGCTCTTCCGTCAGGTTCTCTTCGCTTTCTTCAGCTACGCTAGCTACCGGCTGCGCCTCTTGCTGAGCGGCGGCTTTGGCTGCTTCCTGCTGTTGGCGACGCTCTTCCTGACGGCGACGCTGACGTTCGGCACGCTGCTCGCGACGCTGTTGCTGCTGTTCTTCACGCTGCGCGCGCGCTTCATCAGTCAGCGTGTTTTGCGTTTCTTCGCGTACTTCAGCAGTGGCCTGCTGACGTTTGTTGTTACGACGCGGTTCATCACGCGTCTCACGGTTATCACGCGCCTGCTGTGCGTTTTCCCCGTTGCGATCGCGGTTACGGTCGCGGCGGTTATTGTTGTTGCGGCGATTGTTGCCTGGACGGCGCTCACGTTGCTGCGTTGTCTCAGATTCAGACTCAGGCTCGTCGCTGGCTGGCTTAGCCTGCTGCGGCTGCTCGGCGGCGACTGGCGCGGCCGGCTCAGCTGCAAACAGTTTTTTCAGGCCGCCAAACAGACGTCCGATAATGCCGGTGGAGGCGGCGGGCTCAGCTGCGGCCTGTTTCGCTGCGGCAGGCTGGGCGGTTTTTTCACTTTCAACCGCGGCTTCCTGCGGAGCAGGCGGCGCATCCGGCATCACAAAGGCGGCCAGCGCAGGCTGCTCAGGACGACGACGTTCGGCCTGCTCATTTTCGGACGGCAGCGCCATCTCCGCTTCATGCAGTTTCGGCAGATGATAGCTGAGGGTCTGCGTCTCTTCACCGCTGCGAACGCGCAGTACCGAGTAGTGCGGCGTCTGCATCTGATCGTTTGGCACGATAATCGCGCGCACGCCGCCCTGACGTTTTTCAATGGCGTTGACGGCATCGCGTTTTTCGTTCAGCAGATAAGAGGCGATCGGCACCGGTACAATGGCGTGAACTTCTTTGGTGTTCTCTTTCAGCGCTTCTTCTTCAATCAGACGCAGAATAGAGAGCGACAGCGATTCGTTATCGCGAACGGTGCCGGTTCCGCTACAGCGTGGGCAAACATGATGGCTCGATTCGCCCAGCGAGGGGCTAAGACGCTGACGAGACATCTCCAGCAGGCCGAAGCGGGAAATATGGCTGATCTGGATACGGGCGCGATCCTGACGCACCGCTTCACGCAGGCGGTTTTCTACCGCGCGCTGGTGGCGCACCGGGGTCATATCGATAAAGTCGATAACGATCAGGCCGCCAAGATCGCGCAGGCGCAGCTGGCGAGCAATTTCATCGGCTGCTTCAAGATTGGTGTTAAAGGCGGTTTCTTCGATATCGCCGCCGCGCGTGGCGCGTGCGGAGTTGATATCAATCGCGGTCAGCGCTTCAGTGCTGTCGATGACAATCGAGCCGCCGGAAGGCAGACGCACTTCACGCTGGAAGGCGGATTCGATTTGGGATTCAATCTGATAATGGCTGAACAGCGGGATTTCACCGGTGTACAGTTTAATTTTGCTGCTGAAATCAGGACGGCCGAGGGCGGCGATATGCTGGCGCGCCAGATCGAGTACCTTCGGGTTATCAATCAGGATTTCGCCGATGTCAGGGCGCAGATAGTCGCGGAAGGCGCGAACGATAACATTACTTTCCTGATGAATCAGGAAGGGAGCCGGGCGATTTTCCGCCGCTTTCTTGATCGCTTCCCAGTGTTTCAGACGGAAGCTTAAATCCCACTGCAGCGCTTCAGCTGATTTGCCGACGCCGGCGGTACGCACGATTAAACCCATGCCGTCCGGCAGTTCAAGCGAAGAGAGTGCCTCTTTCAGCTCGGTGCGGTCGTCGCCTTCGATACGGCGTGAAATACCGCCAGCGCGTGGGTTATTCGGCATCAGTACCAGATAGCTGCCCGCCAGGCTGATAAAGGTCGTCAGGGCCGCACCTTTATTGCCGCGCTCTTCTTTATCGATCTGAACGATGACTTCCTGACCTTCGCGCAATACATCTTTAATATTGGGACGGCCATGAGCGTTGTAGCTGGCAGGGAAATACTCGCGGGAAATTTCTTTAAGCGGAAGGAAACCGTGTCGTTCAGCGCCGTAATCAACAAATGCTGCTTCCAGACTCGGCTCAATGCGGGTGATCTTACCTTTATAGATGTTCGCCTTTTTCTGTTCGTGTCCGGGGCTTTCAATATCCAGGTCGTACAGACGTTGTCCATCCACTAAGGCTACACGCAACTCCTCCTGTTGAGTTGCGTTTATTAACATTCTTTTCATCGTAACGTACTCGTTATTCTTACGTGAGTGACTAAGCTGCGGGCTAAGTAACACTGGACGAAGAATAACCGACGGCCCCGTGTCTTATCGCTTCATCGTCAACCTCACGGTTGTCGGTCGCTCAAGGGGCGCAAAAATCTCGGCAGCCTGTTTTTATAAGGAAAAACAGCGCTCGGATGAGGGAACCGCCACTGAATTTACCAGAGAGAGTCAATCCCGTCTTATCGTCCAGGCTGCAACCCGCAGCCCGCTAAATGCCTGATTTCACAATACGTCTTACGCCATTGCTGCGTGTATGTGCTATCCGGCAAAATTTCTTAATTCGCTATTTATGGTTTCCTGACGGTCGACGCTCAGGAGACCAGGCCATTATTCCATTGCTAACCTTGTTATAGCAAGGTGACTTTTCATTACTGATAAACTTTCTTGCAGCATTACGCGTTCATTTTGCAGGCTTTTTCACCACCACTATGAAAAAGTATGAAACAAGCCGCAGAATTGGCGGTACGTTGTCAGTTAAGCACAGAAAAAGAAGTGGCGCTATTATCCGCCACTCATTAGAATCGCCGCCCATGAATATGAATACGCCATCGGTACAAATCGTCGCCATTTCCGCGGAAGAAGCGGGACAGCGCATCGACAATTTTTTGCGCACGCAGCTTAAAGGCGTGCCGAAAAGCATGATTTATCGCATTTTGCGTAAGGGCGAAGTGCGTGTGAACAAAAAACGCATTAAGCCGGAATATAAACTGCAGGCCGGGGATGAAGTCCGTATTCCGCCGGTACGCGTCGCAGAGCGTGAAGAGGCGGCTATTTCGCCTAAGCTTGAGCGTGTCGCCAGCCTGACTGACGCGATTCTTTATGAAGATGAATATATCCTGATATTGAATAAGCCCTCCGGCACGGCGGTGCACGGCGGCAGCGGATTAAGCTTCGGCGTGATTGAAGGGCTGCGCGCCCTGCGTCCGGAAGCGCGCTTCCTTGAGCTGGTGCATCGTCTGGACCGCGATACCTCCGGCGTGTTGCTGGTGGCGAAAAAGCGTTCCGCGCTGCGTTCGCTGCATGAGCAGCTGCGTGAAAAAGGCATGCAGAAGGATTATCTGGCGCTGGTGCGTGGGCAGTGGCCTTCGCATGTCAAAGCGGTACAGGCGCCGCTGCTGAAAAATATTCTGCAGAGCGGCGAGCGCATCGTCCGCGTCAGCAGCGAAGGCAAACCGTCTGAGACGCGATTTAAGGTAGAAGAGCGCTATGCGTTCGCCACGCTGGTGAAGGCCAGCCCGGTAACCGGGCGTACCCATCAGATTCGTGTGCATACGCAGCATGCCGGCCATCCCATCGCCTTTGACGACCGCTATGGCGAACGCGAGTTTGACAAGCAGCTAAGCGCGACCGGCCTGCGTCGTCTGTTCCTGCATGCGGCGGCGCTGACCTTTAATCATCCGCACAGCGGCGACAGAATGCGTATTGAAGCACCGCTGGACGATGAACTGAAACAGTGCCTGGCGCGGTTGCGTAAACCAGCGTAATTCCAGGTCGGTATAAGAACCTAATGCGGCGGCCTGCGCCGCATTAGGTTATAGCAAGCGCTTGCTCCGTTTAACGCGCCGTGGTTAACGGATTGATACCCACCCCACGCAGCATATCGCACAGCGCGATCAGCGGCAGCCCGACTAATGTATTTGGATCGCGCCCCTCCAGCCGATCGAATAAGGTAATCCCTAACCCTTCGCTTTTAAAACTGCCGGCACACTGTAACGGCTGTTCAAGGGTGACGTAGGCATTAATTTCCGCTTCGCTTAATGGGCGAAAAAAAACGCGAAAAGTTTCATAAAGAGAAAGCAGACGTTTTTCTTCAGCGCCATAAAGCGCCAGGCCGGTATAAAAGGTAATAACGTTTCCGCTGGCGGCGCGTAGCTGCGCGCGCGCATTTTCTTCCGTATGCGGTTTACCGGTTATTTTCCCCGCCAGCACGCATACCTGATCGGAGCCGATAATCCAGCCGTGCGGATAATGCGCAGCCAGCGCCTGAGCCTTGGCCTGCGCCAGTCTTTCGACCAGCTGCGGCGCGCTTTCATCCGGCAGCGGCGTTTCATCCACCTCGGGCGCAGCGGTAATAAAAGAGAGGCCGAGTTTATTTAACAGCGTCTGACGAAAGGGGGAGGTTGAAGCTAAAATCAGCTGAGTCATAATTTTTCAGTTAAAATATAGCGAATCGGATGCAGACATTTTAAACTGTCCGCCGCATTGGATGCGAATACCAAGTGAAAGATGCTGTTAAACAGCCTTTTTCTTTGACTCTCTGTCGTTACAAAGTTAATATGCGCGCCCTATGCAAAAGGTAAAATTACCCCTGACAATTGATCCGGTTCGCGCCGCTCAAAAACGCCTTGATTATGAAGGCGTGTATACACCTGTACAGGTGGAGCGCGTGGCCGATACCGTTGTTAGTGTGGACAGTGATGTACAATGCGTTATGTCGTTTGCCGTTGACAACCAGCGTTTGGCTGTTCTGAAAGGAACCGCTGACGTTAGCGTCACGCTGAGCTGTCAGCGCTGCAACAAACCATTTGCACATCAGGTTCACGTAACGTATTGCTTCAGTCCTGTCGCAGATGATGCGCAGGCTGATGCGTTGCCGGAAGCCTACGAGCCGATCGAGGTCAACGACTTCGGTGAAATCGATCTGCTGGCGGTGGTTGAAGATGAAATTATCCTCGCCCTGCCTGTAGTACCGGTGCATGATTCTGAACACTGTGAAGTGTCCGACGCGGACATGGTCTTTGGCAAACTGCCTGAAGAGGCGGAAAAACCAAACCCATTCGCCGTATTAGCCAGTTTAAAGCGTAAGTAATAGGAGTAAGGTCCATGGCCGTACAACAGAATAAACCAACCCGTTCCAAGCGTGGCATGCGTCGTTCTCACGATGCGCTGACCACTTCCACTCTGTCTGTAGATAAAGTTTCTGGCGAAACTCATCTGCGTCACCACATCACTGCGGATGGCTACTACCGCGGTCGCAAGGTCATCGTTAAGTAATACTTGCGGCAACGCAAGGCGATACTTTGACACGTTTGACCCTGGCCATTGATGCTATGGGCGGGGACTTTGGTCCCTGCGTGACAGTGCCTGCAGCTTTGCAGGCACTGGCCTTACATTCGCAATTACAGCTTCTTCTGATCGGCGATCCCGCCGCTATCACGCCATTACTTGCTAAAGCTGATTCCGCTGTACAACGGCGTCTGCAGGTTATTCCTGCCGAATCGGTTATCGCCAGTGATGCCAAACCTTCTCAGGCTATCCGCCACAGCCGCGGTAGCTCTATGCGCATCGCGCTTGAGTTGGTCAAAGAAGGGAAGGCGCAAGCCTGCGTCAGCGCAGGAAATACTGGCGCGTTGATGGGGTTGGCGAAACTACTATTAAAACCGCTGGACGGCATCGAGCGCCCGGCGTTAACTACCGTGTTGCCAAACCAGCAGCAGGGTAATACGGTCGTGCTGGATTTAGGCGCTAACGTTGAATCTGACAGTGCCATGCTGGTGCAGTTTGCCATTATGGGTGCGGTGATGGCGGAAGAAATTTTAGCTATCGAACAACCGCGCGTGGCATTGCTGAATATCGGCCAGGAAGAGACCAAAGGGCTGAATTCGATTCGTGAAGCGGCGGAACAGCTCAGGGCATCGCCGCAAATTAATTATATCGGCTACCTTGAAGGCAATGATTTGCTGACCGGTAAGACTGATGTGCTGGTTTGCGACGGTTTCGTGGGCAATGTCACGCTGAAAACCCTGGAAGGCGTGGTAAGGATGTTCCTTTCGCTGCTGAAATCATCGGGCGAAGGGAAAAAACGGGCGTGGTGGATGAAACTGCTGGAGCGCTGGATTAAAAAACGTCTGGCGAAGCGTTTCGGTCATTTAAACCCCGACCAGTATAATGGCGCCTGTCTGTTAGGATTGCGCGGCACGGTGATTAAGAGCCACGGCGCGGCAAATCAACGTGCTTTTGCCGCAGCGATTGAACAGGCAGAGCAGGCGGTGCGGCGGCAAGTCCCGGAGCGGATTGCCGCGCGCTTAAAGGCTGTATTAGCCAGGAGTGATTGAGCGGACATGTATACCAAAATAATCGGTACGGGCAGCTATCTGCCCGCTCAGGTGCGGACTAACGCCGATCTGGAAAAAATGGTGGATACCTCGGACGAGTGGATTGTGACGCGTACCGGCATTCGTGAACGACGTATTGCCGCGCCCGATGAAACCGTTGCGACGATGGGATTCCAGGCCGCCGAGCGCGCGCTGGAGATGGCGGGCGTTGATAAAGGCGATATCGGATTGATTATCGTCGCCACCACCTCAGGCAGCCATGCATTCCCCAGCTCAGCCTGTATGATCCAGAATATGCTGGAAATTAAAGACTGCGCGGCCTTCGATCTGGCTGCCGCCTGCGCCGGTTTCACCTACGGTCTGAGCGTTGCCGATCAATACATCAAAAACGGCGCGGTAAAACATGCGCTGGTGATTGGCGCCGATGTGCTGGCGCGCACCCTCGATCCCAACGATCGCGGCACCATTATTCTGTTTGGCGATGGTGCGGGCGCCGTCGTGCTTTCCGCCAGCGAAGAGCCTGGCATCATTTCTACCCATCTGCACGCCGATGGCCGCTACGGCCAGCTGCTGACGCTACCGTATCATAATCGGGCGCAGCAGGATCAGCCGGCTTATCTCACCATGTCCGGCAATGAAGTGTTTAAGGTCGCGGTGACCGAACTGGCGCATATCGTTGATGAGACGCTGGCGGCCAATAATCTTGAGCGCTCAGAAATCGACTGGCTGGTGCCACATCAGGCTAACCTGCGCATTATTAACGCCACGGCGAAAAAGCTGGGCATGGGCATGGATAAAGTCGTCGTTACGCTGGATCGTCATGGCAACACTTCCGCAGCTTCCGTACCGGCGGCGCTGGATGAAGCGGTGCGCGATGGGCGTATTAAGCCGGGCCAGCTGGTGCTGCTGGAAGCCTTTGGTGGTGGATTCACCTGGGGCTCGGCTCTGGTTCGTTTTTAATCGAAGGAACAAAAGATGACGCAATTTGCAATGGTTTTCCCAGGTCAGGGTTCGCAAACCGTTGGCATGCTGGCTGAGCTGGCTGCGGACAACCCAATCGTGGAAGCGACGTTTAAAGAAGCGTCCGACGCGCTGGGTTACGATCTTTGGCAGCTGACGCAGCAGGGTCCAGCGGAAGAATTAAACAAAACCTGGCAAACGCAGCCTGCGTTGCTGGCCGCCTCGGTGGCGCTGTTTCGCCTGTGGCAGCAAAAGGGCGGCCAGCTGCCGTCCATGATGGCCGGACACAGTCTGGGCGAATATTCCGCGCTGGTATGCGCGGGCGTGCTGGATTTTGCCGAAGCGATCAAACTGGTTGAGCTGCGCGGGAAACTGATGCAGGAAGCGGTACCGGCCGGTACCGGCGCGATGCAGGCGATTATTGGTCTTGACGATGCCGCTATTCAGCAGGCGTGTGAAGAAGCCGCGCAGGGGCAGATCGTCTCGCCGGTGAACTTTAACTCGCCGGGCCAGGTGGTGATTGCCGGTCATAAAGAAGCGGTTGAGCGTGCAGGCGCGGCCTGTAAAGCCGCCGGCGCGAAGCGCGCATTGCCGCTGCCGGTCAGCGTGCCTTCTCACTGCGCGCTGATGAAGCCTGCCGCGGACAAACTGGCGGTTGCGCTGGAAAATATCACTTTTAACGCGCCAGCCTTACCGGTTGTGAACAATGTTGATGTAAAATGCGAAACCTCGCCAGAAGCGATTCGCAGCGCGCTGGTACGTCAGCTCTACAGCCCGGTACGCTGGACTGAATGCGTAGAATTCATGGCGGCGCAGGGCGTAACCTCGCTGCTGGAAGTCGGTCCGGGTAAAGTCCTGACGGGCCTGACGAAACGTATTGTTGACACCCTGACAGCCTCGGCGGTAAATGACTCCGCCAGCCTGGCAGCGGCGCTTGAACAATAAAGAGGATAAAAATGAGCTTCGAAGGAAAAATTGCCCTGGTAACCGGTGCCAGCCGTGGTATTGGTCGCGCTATTGCGGAAACGCTGGTGGCACGCGGTGCGAAAGTGATTGGCACAGCAACCAGCCAGAGCGGTGCGGACGCGATTAGCGCCTACCTGGGAGACAGCGGTAAAGGTTTGCTGCTGAACGTCACCGATCCGGCGTCAATTGAAAGCGTACTGGAAAATATCCGTGCCGAATTTGGCGAGGTGGATATTTTAGTCAATAATGCTGGCATTACGCGTGATAATCTTCTGATGCGCATGAAGGACGAAGAGTGGCAGTCCATTCTGGACACCAACCTGACCTCCGTTTTCCGCTTATCTAAAGCGGTAATGCGTGCCATGATGAAAAAACGCGTGGGCCGTATCATTACCATCGGTTCCGTTGTTGGTACCATGGGTAATGCGGGCCAGGCAAACTACGCGGCAGCAAAAGCGGGTTTGATCGGCTTCAGCAAGTCACTGGCGCGTGAAGTTGCGTCACGTGGTATTACCGTTAACGTCGTGGCTCCTGGTTTCATTGAAACCGACATGACGCGTGCGTTGAGCGACGATCAGCGCGCTGGCATTCTGGCCGAAGTCCCTGCAGGTCGTCTTGGCGACGCGCAGGAAATCGCCAATGCCGTTGCATTTTTAGCCTCTGACGAGGCAGCGTACATCACTGGTGAGACGCTGCATGTCAATGGCGGAATGTACATGGTCTGATAATTACGAAAATTATTTGCGTTAATTGCGGTAATAGCCGCAAAATAGCGTGAAATCGTGGTTGGACCAGCCGGGATTGAGTTGCATCTTTTCCAACTTTTTATACACTACGAAAACCATCGCGAAAGCGAGTTTTGATAGGAAATTTAATAGTATGAGCACTATCGAAGAACGCGTTAAGAAAATCATCTCCGAGCAGCTTGGCGTTAAGCAGGAAGAAGTCACCAACGAAAAATCTTTCGTTGAAGATCTTGGCGCTGATTCTCTTGATACCGTTGAGCTGGTAATGGCTCTGGAAGAAGAGTTTGATACTGAGATTCCGGACGAAGAAGCTGAGAAGATCACTACCGTTCAGGCTGCCATTGATTACATCAATAGCCATCAGGCCTAATGAACTACCATCAGGCGGTCACTCGACCGCCTGAGTTTTTATCCGTCCCACATAGTATCAATCTTTCCCTCCCTGGAGGATGAACGTGTCTAAGCGTCGTGTAGTTGTGACCGGTCTTGGCATGTTGTCTCCTGTCGGCAATACCGTAGAGTCAACCTGGAGTGCTCTCCTTGCCGGGCAGAGTGGCATCAGCCTGATCGACCATTTCGATACTAGTGCCTACGCAACGCGTTTTGCTGGCTTAGTAAAGGATTTTAACTGTGAAGAGATCATCTCGCGCAAAGAACAGCGCAAGATGGATGCCTTCATTCAATATGGAGTTGTCGCTGGCGTACAGGCCATGCAGGATTCCGGCCTGGTGATCACCGAAGAGAACGCGACCCGTGTCGGCGCGGCTATCGGTTCAGGCATTGGCGGGTTGGGGCTGATTGAAGAAAACCACGCGTCGCTGGTAAAAGGCGGTCCGCGTAAAATCAGTCCGTTCTTTGTGCCTTCTACCATTGTGAATATGGTGGCCGGTCACCTGACCATTATGTACGGCCTGCGTGGTCCCAGTATCTCCGTGGCAACGGCCTGTACGACGGGCGTGCATAATATCGGTCATGCGGCTCGTATGATCGCCTATGGCGATGCGGATGCAATGCTGGCTGGCGGTGCAGAGAAAGCCAGTACGCCTCTGGGCGTAGGCGGCTTCGGCGCGGCGCGCGCACTCTCCACGCGTAACGATAACCCGCAGGCGGCCAGCCGTCCGTGGGATAAAGATCGCGATGGCTTTGTGTTGGGCGATGGCGCGGGCATTATCATGCTGGAAGAGTATGAGCATGCTAAAAAACGCGGCGCGAAAATCTATGCCGAGCTGGTTGGCTTTGGTATGAGCAGCGATGCTTACCATATGACCTCTCCGCCGGAAGATGGCGCGGGCGCGGCGCTGGCAATGACCAACGCGCTGAAAGATGCGCAGCTGACGCCGGAGCAGGTGGGCTACGTTAACGCTCACGGCACCTCAACGCCAGCTGGCGATAAAGCGGAAGCGCGAGCAGTTAAATCGGTGTTTGGCGCAGCAGCGTCCAGCGTGATGGTCAGCTCGACGAAGTCGATGACCGGCCACCTGCTGGGCGCGGCAGGCGCGGTAGAATCTATTTATTCGATTCTTGCGCTGCGCGATCAGGCTATTCCGCCGACCATTAACCTTGATAACCCGGATGAAGGCTGCGATCTCGATTTCGTCCCTCATACCGCGCGTCAGGTTAAAGATCTGGAATATGCTCTGTGTAACTCCTTCGGTTTCGGCGGCACTAACGGCTCGCTGATTTTCCGTCGCGTGTAACAGCATCATTGCTACTTAAGGCCCGCTTTGCGGGCCTTTTTTACATCTGGACTATTCCGAGCGGCTCAGGGCTGTAACCTGAGCGCCAGATCGGTAAGCTTAGGCCAATACCGTCAGCAAACGAGCATGCACATGATTTGGATTAACGGAGAGCCTCAGCAGCAAATAGCGGTTAGCGACCGCGCGTTACACTATGGAGATGGCTGCTTTACCACGGCGCGTTTGCAGCAGGGCAGCATAGCCTGGCTGGAGGCGCATCTTCTACGTCTGCAGGAAGCGGCCTCCGTGCTGTTGATCGAGGGCGTGGACTGGACTTTATTAAAGCAGGAAATGCTGCATGCGGCAAAATGCTGGCAGCCGACTGAAGGCGTGCTAAAAGTCATTCTGTCACGCGGCTCCGGCGGGCGCGGCTACAGCGGCGCGGGATGCCATCAGCCGACGCGCATCATCATGCTTTTTGCCGCACCCGGTCACTATGCCGCGCTGCGTGAACGCGGCGCGCGCCTGATGACCAGCCCGGTGCGGTTGGGCATTAACCCCCAGCTGGCCGGGATCAAACACCTTAACCGGCTGGAGCAGGTACTGATTCGCACACAGCTTGAGCAGAGCGATGCCGATGAGGCGCTGGTGCTTGACACTAAGGGTAGGCTGGTGGAATGCTGTGCGGCTAATTTATTCTGGCGCAAAGAAAGTCAGCTGTTTACGCCTGCGATTAGTGGCGCAGGCGTCGACGGGATTATGCGCAGGCGGATCATCGCGCTGGCACGGCAGCATGGCTACGCGTGTCAGCTGGTGCAGGAAGCGCCGCAAACGCTGGCGAATGCGGATGAGGTTTTTATCTCTAATGCGTTGATGCCGCTGCTGCCGGTACGGCAGATTGACAGCTGGCACTATTCATCCCGTACGCTTTATCAGCGGTTGCTGCCAGATTGCTAATAATGGATTAATCATGACTCGAAAACCAAAAATTTTGGCTGCCGTGGCGCTGCTGTTAGCCGCCGCTGTTGCTGTATGTTACTGGCAGGTGCGTCAGTTTGCCGCGTCGCCATTAACTCTTAACCAGGAAAAAATATTTACCCTGGCGGCCGGTACCGGTCGTCTGGCGCTGGAAGCGCAGCTGGAAAGTCAGCATATCGTTAAGCCATCGCCATGGTTTGGCGTCCTGCTGAAGCTGGAACCGGAGCTGGCAAACTTTAAGGCGGGAACCTATCGCCTCGAAGCGGGGATGAGCGTGCGTCAGTTGCTGGTGCTACTGGCCAGCGGCAAAGAGGCGCAGTTCCCGGTACGCTTTACCGAAGGCACGCGGCTGCAGGATGTTCTTCAGGCGTTACGTAGCTCGCCGTGGATTAAGCATACGTTGAAAGACGATCTGCCTGAAACGGTCGCAGCGGCGCTGGGGCTGAAAAAGGACGAAAATCTTGAGGGCTGGCTCTGGCCGGATACCTGGCTTTATACCGCCAATACCAGCGATGTGGCGCTGTTACAACGCGCGCACCAGCGCATGAAGGCGGAAGTGGCAAAAATCTGGCAGAACCGCATGCCGGATTTACCCTATAAAACGCCGGATGAGTTAGTGACCATGGCCTCTATTATTGAAAAAGAGACGGCGGTCAGCGCGGAGCGCACCAAGGTCGCCTCGGTATTTATTAACCGCCTGCGCGTAGGGATGCGTCTGCAAACCGATCCGACGGTGATTTACGGTATGGGCGAAAGCTACAATGGCACGCTGACGCGTAAAGATCTGGAAGCGCCGACGGCTTATAACACCTACACCATCCACGGGCTGCCGCCGGGGCCGATCGCCTTGCCCGGTAAAGCCTCGCTTGAAGCTGCGGCGCATCCGGTCAAAAGTAATTATCTCTATTTTGTCGCCGACGGTAAGGGCGGACATACCTTTACCACCAACCTGGCCAGCCATAACCGGGCCGTACAGGCCTGGCGTATGACCATGAAGGAAAAAAATGAACGCTAAGTTTATTGTGATTGAGGGGCTGGAAGGCGCAGGAAAAACTACCGCACGCGACTGTATTGTCGAACAGCTGCGCGAGCAAGGCATTAGCGAAATTGTCTTTACGCGTGAGCCGGGCGGTACGCCGCTGGCGGAGAAGCTGCGCGATCTTATTAAACAGGGCCAGGAAGGGGAAAAGATCACCGATAAGGCCGAGCTGCTGATGCTGTACGCCGCCCGCGTACAGCTGGTTGAATCGGTGATTAAGCCGGCGCTGGCGCGCGGCGCGTGGGTAGTAGGCGACCGCCACGATCTTTCTTCGCAGGCCTATCAGGGCGGCGGGCGCGGCATTGATCCGCAGTTAATGCAGACGCTACGTGACGCGGTGCTGGGCGATTTCCGGCCCGACCTGACGCTTTATTTAGATATATCGCCAGAAATCGGCCTGCAGCGCGCCCGCGCGCGTGGCGAACTGGATCGCATCGAGCAAGAATCGCTGAATTTCTTTACACGCACCCGCCAGCGGTATCAGGCGCTGGCGGCCAGCGATGCGTCGATCAAAACGATTAATGCCAGCCAGCCGTTGGAGCAGGTGACACTGTCACTCAAAGCGACGCTGCAAGCCTGGCTGGCGGAGCAGAAATAATGAACTGGTATCCGTGGCTCAATCCGCTCTACCGCCAGCTTATCGCTCAGCATCAGGCAGGACGAGCGCATCATGCCGTGCTGGTACAGGCACTGCCGGGCATGGGCGACGCCGCTTTAATCTGGGCGGTCAGCCGCTGGCTGTTATGCCAGCGTCGCGATGGGCAGAAAAGCTGCGGCCACTGCCACGGCTGCCAGCTGATGATGGCGGGAACGCATCCCGACTGGCATCGGTTGGCGACGGAAAAAGGAAAAAGCGCGCTGGGGATTGATGCGGTACGCGAGGTTAACGAGACGTTGTTTCACCACGCCCAACAGGGCGGTGCGAAAGTGGTGTGGCTGCCCGATGCAGGACAGTTAACTGAGGCGGCAGCGAATGCCCTGTTAAAAACGCTGGAGGAGCCACCGCAGAACAGCTGGTTCTTCCTGAGCAGTGCAGAGCCGTCAAGGCTGTTGCCGACGTTACGCAGCCGCTGTCTGCGGCTGCATCTGGCACCGCCCGACGAGGCGCAAAGCCTGGGCTGGTTACAGAAGCAAAATGTTGGGTCTCATGAGGCAATGTTAACCGCGCTGCGGCTGAGCAGCGGCGCGCCTGCGGCCGCCCTGACACTGCTGGATAAGTCCAACTGGGAACAGCGTCAGGCATTATGCACGACGCTCTCCAGCGCTCTGGCGGGCGACGTGCTTATCCTGTTACCGCAGCTTAATCATGATAATGTCGCCGAGAGGATTGGCTGGCTCGCCTCGCTGCTGACGGATGCGCTGAAATGGCAGCACAGCGGTGATCGCTTTATCGCCAATGTCGATCAGCCCGCGCTGGTCACGCAGCTGGCGCAGCGTTTACCGGCCGCCGCGCTGGATAAAAGCCTGCGCCAATGGCTGCTGTGTCGGGAGCGCCTGATGCATATTGTTGCGGTCAACCGTGAACTATTGCTAACCGAACAGTTATTAAACTGGGAAACCTTACTCAGTCCGGCGGCGACATCGCTGGCTGATTAACCAAGAGAGTTGTTATGTTTTTAGTTGATTCCCACTGCCATCTTGATGGTCTGAATTACGAGACGTTGCATAAAGACGTGGACGATGTGCTGGCTAAAGCCGCCGCGCGCGACGTTAAATTTATGCTGGCGGTGGCGACCACGCTACCGGGGTTTAAAGCCATGGCGCAGCTGCTGGGCGATCGGCCTAATATTGGCTGGTCCTGCGGCGTACATCCGCTGAATCAGGAAGAGGAGTGGGATTTCGCTGAGCTGGCGCAGCTGGCCGCCGATCCTCGCGTTATCGCCATGGGTGAAACCGGTCTGGACTATTATTACCAGCAGGAAACCAAGGCGCGTCAGCAGGCATCGTTCCGTGAACATATCCGCGTAGGGCGTAAACTGAATAAGCCGGTTATTGTGCATACGCGCGATGCGCGTGAAGATACGCTGGCGATACTGCGGGAAGAGGGGGCAGAAGCCTGTAGCGGCGTACTGCACTGCTTTACTGAAGACCGGGAAACTGCTGCTAAGCTACTGGACATGGGCTTCTATATCTCTTTTTCCGGCATCGTGACTTTCCGTAATGCGGAAGCGTTACGCGAAGCCGCGCGCTATGTCCCGCTGGATCGCATGCTGGTGGAAACGGATTCTCCTTATCTTGCCCCGGTGCCGCATCGTGGCAAAGAGAACCAACCGGCATTTACCCGCGATGTTGCGGAGTATATGGCTGTGCTTAAGGGCGTCGATGTAGAAACCCTGGCGCGCGCCACTACGCAAAACTTTTCTCAACTTTTCCACGTCCCAATGTCACGGCTGACCGATACGCCTGAGTGACTTTTTTTAGAGCTCGTAATTAATCCGTTAAGATTGTAAAGTGCAGCGCCAAAAGCGCTGCGCTTACCTTTTTTTCCGTATAAAAGTTGGCAAAACAATAAAAAATATCCTAAAGGTTAGCCGCCTGATGGGCGAAACGTGACAGGTATCAAACAAAACGGAACAGATTTATTTTACTCTTCGTAATAAATCCAGAGAGCCTTAACAAGCTCCAAAGGCAGAAGATCCTCCCTCTTTTGCCACGCGTACCACGCGATTAAAAGCACTCATACTCAGGAGTTCCACAATATGTTTAAGAACGCATTTGCAAACCTGCAAAAGGTCGGTAAATCGCTCATGCTACCGGTGTCGGTTCTGCCGATCGCCGGTATTTTATTGGGTGTCGGCTCGGCAAACTTTTCCTGGTTGCCTGCCGTAGTTTCACATGTCATGGCGGAAGCGGGCGGATCGGTGTTCGCCAACATGCCGTTAATCTTCGCCATCGGTGTGGCGTTAGGCTTTACCAATAACGACGGCGTTTCGGCGCTGGCGGCCGTGGTTGCTTACGGCATCATGGTGAAAACCATGGCGGTTGTCGCTCCGCTGGTACTGCATTTACCGGCAGAAGAGATCACCGCTAAACACCTGGCGGATACCGGCGTGCTGGGCGGTATTATTGCCGGCTCCATCGCCGCCTATATGTTTAACCGCTTCTACCGCATCAAGCTGCCTGAATATCTGGGCTTCTTTGCCGGTAAACGTTTCGTACCGATTATCTCCGGTATGGCGGCGATTATTCTGGGCGTTATCCTGTCCTTTATCTGGCCGCCGATCGGCAGCGCGATTCAGGAGTTCTCTCAGTGGGCCGCTTATCAGAACCCGGTTGTCGCCTTTGGTCTGTACGGCTTGATTGAGCGTTCGCTGGTGCCGTTCGGCCTGCATCATATCTGGAACGTTCCTTTCCAGATGCAGATTGGTGAATTCACCAACGCGGCAGGGCAGGTATTCCACGGCGACATTCCGCGCTATATGGCGGGCGACCCGACCGCGGGCAAACTTTCCGGCGGCTTCCTGTTTAAAATGTATGGTCTGCCGGCTGCGGCTATCGCTATCTGGCACTCTGCGAAACCAGAGAACCGTGCGAAAGTGGGCGGCATCATGATCTCCGCTGCACTGACCTCGTTCCTGACCGGCATCACCGAGCCGATCGAGTTCTCTTTCATGTTCGTTGCGCCGATCCTGTACGCAATCCACGCCATCCTGGCAGGTCTGGCATTCCCGATCTGTATCCTGCTTGGCATGCGTGACGGTACCAGCTTCTCGCACGGCCTGATCGACTTTATCGTGCTGAGCGGCAACAGCAGCAAAATCTGGCTGTTCCCGATTATAGGTATCATTTACGGTCTGATTTACTACACCATCTTCCGCGTGCTGATCGCGAAGCTGAACCTGAAAACCCCAGGTCGTGAAGAAACCACTACTGAGCAATCAACCGGTACAGCCAATGAAATGGCGGCAAACCTGGTGACCGCGTTTGGTGGTAAAGAGAACATCACTAACCTCGATGCCTGTATTACCCGTCTGCGCGTTAGCGTAGCCGACGTATCCAAAGTGGATCAGGCTGGCCTGAAAAAACTGGGCGCTGCAGGTGTGGTAGTGGCTGGTTCCGGCGTACAGGCTATCTTCGGTACTAAGTCCGATAACTTGAAAACCGAAATGGACGACTATATTCGCAACAGTTAAACACTGATGCACACAGCAAAGGCGAGCTTCGGCTCGCCTTTTTACGTTAAGGGTACGGTTTTTTTGCTGTCGGGTAATGGCCTGTCAACGCGCAGTTGTTGCGTATCAGGACAGAGCAGAAGCATGCTAAGATCCGTCGCTGCATATCTGTAAATCGGTGCCCCGCTGCTCAGTAACGGTTGCTGCTATCAAAGAAAGTAATAATTTCATTTAATGGGAAGGCCGCTTTACTATTTTTCCGCTATCCGTTATCTGGTAATAACCATCATGTGCGAGAAAATAGAGGCCGCTGTGTTTGCTGTATCTGACAGTAAAGGTTTTTTCTTTTTCTATGCAATTCTTTTTGGTTTTCATCTCCAGAAAGCATAGCCTGTCATATTTTTCTTCTTCCATATAGCCGTCGCCGAACAGCCAAAAGGTAATGGTGTAACTGCCAGAGAGGGAAGGTTTAGGTATGCCGTAATGGCTTTTAAGCATCTCTCTGTTTTCGCGCCACCAGCCTATTTTTCCCCGTACGGTGATGGGAAATTGATTTACCAGTACATCAGAGTAATTTCCATCATCATGAACCGCAACGATCTTAACTGGTCGCAGAGATAGCCAGAGGAAATAACTCACTGCTATAGCTGTGATTATTAATATCGTCCAGCAGAGTTTTTTGTTTTTAATCATTGTATAGCTTCCCCGATAATTTCTATTGTAGCGTCCATATTGGTGATAAAGGGTCGGAAACCAAAGCGATTGTACCGCTGCAGCACAAACCAGATGCGGAAAAAGCGAAACAGGTTAAACTTGGCGTTTAATATGTCGTGAGCATCCAGACCAAAATGATCCTGGATTTTATAATTAACTGTGGCTCGGTAGTGATCATTATCAATACAGAGTGATTTAATGGTAATATGAGTAGCCCAGGTATCATGTACGGTAATGCCCATGCCATTAATGTTATCCTGAAGCCGATCGAATTTTGGTAGCTTTCCCTTTGAAATAACTTTTTTTAACTCCGCTTTATCTGCGGCTGGATAAATTTTATTCTTCCAATCAATTTTTAATTGAAAAGTATCCTGCAATAACATCCGTGTACTGTTCTCGGAAGATTCATCATTAATAATATGCATCCTTAGCGCGCTGTTCAGATAGTGGCTGCTAAATGGCGCGCCTTCGCCATGCTGCATATGGGTAATCATCTCTTCGATAAGATCTTTGTAAGGGCCATAGATGGCAAAAGCCTGCGACAGATGGCGCATCTCATCAAAAAGAATACGCGCGCACTCGGCTGTAGAATGTTTTGCCCCTGCGCCACGTGAGCCATAGAACCGCGAATGCAGTTGTCGGAACGGGGTGATCTCTGTCAGCGTATAAGGATCGATGCGGGTGGAAACATCCAGCAGGTGATACTCGTTTTTAGCTGTGTCTCGGTGAGATCGCCGTAGCGCATATCGTCTGCGCCATAATCATCCATTCTTTTTTGTGTTTCAAATATCCGACAGGGAAAGCGTAAAGCTGTCATTGCTTACTCCTTGTATCATCTTTCTTCCATATGTCACTTCGCCAGTGCCGGGCCGCCGCAAAACCAGGTAAAGGCGACTTCGGCTCGCTTTTTAATGGTTGTGATCAATGGTTGAGCCCCCATTCACCATTTACCATCAGAAACAGGATGAAGAATTTTTGATATCCCAGCCCATGCGGCTTTCCGCGCCGGTTAGGCCGGCAGCGGTTTGCTCCCAGTACTGGAACTTTACCCTGTCCGCCTGAAACACATACATGATCCGGTTAACCTCTTCGAAGGTAACTTCAGAAATTATTACGTTTTCTAAGGTCACCCGGCAGGATTCGATCATCCCGTTACCCGATTTACAGAGGGAAAGCTGGACCTTTTTGATGAGATTGCCGTTAGAGGCAAATAACAGGGCGGCTGAGGTGGCCTTATCAATATAACAATGGGCTGCCAGATTGCGGTAGCTGGCTTTTCCTGGCCCTGTGCCTGCAGTTCTTCTTACGCCCCAGGAGTAGCTTTTTACATCGATCCAGCCCTGATGTGCCGCATCTTTTGACTCTCCGCTGATACCATCTATTTTTAAAAATATGCTTTCCATACATTTCCTTTGCTGTTATGCCCCGTTAACTACGATGAGGCTTCCATGGGAGATTTTGCCTTTGTTAGTAGCGACTTTTGTGATACGGGTTACTGATACTTTCTGCCATGGCGAACTTTTGCGCTTTACTGGAAAAAACAGAGTAATAAATTTCATTTAATGGGAAGGCCGCTTTACTATCTTTCCGCTATCGGTTAACTGGTAATAACCTTCGTTTGCCAGGAAATAGAGGCCGCTATTGCCGCCATCGCTAACCGTGAATGCTTTATCCTTTTCTATACAGTTTTTTTCTGTTTTCATCTCTCTGAAGCAGAGCCTGTCATACTTCCCTTCTTCCATATAGCCGTCGCCGAAGTACCAGAAAACGATGCTATAGCTGCCGTAGGAGGAGATTTTTGGAATGTCGTAACGCCGTTTAAGCATATCTCTGTTTTTCAGCCACCAGTTTATCTTTCCCCGCGCGGTGACAGGGAAATTGTCTACCAGCACAGAGTTAAAACTTCCGTCATGATGAACCGCAATAATATTTACCGGGCGCAGGTTAAGCCAGATTGAATAACTTACCGTTACCGCTGTAATGGTTAATATAGACAAGGTGATTTTTTTGTTTTTTATCATTTTTTTACCTCTCCGTTGATTTCTATTGTAGCGTTCATATGGGTTATAAATGGTTTGAAACCAAAAAGATGGTATCGCTGCAGCACAAACCAGATGCGGAAAAAGCGAAACAGGTTAAACTTCGCGTTTAATATGTCGTGAGCATCCAGACCAAAATGATCCTGTATTTTATAATTCACCGCAGCCCGGTAATAGCCACCATTAACATGAATAGATTCAATAGTGATATGTGTGGCCCAGGTATCATGTACGGTTATGCCCATACCGTTAATACTGTCCTGAAACCGGTCAAATTTTGGTAGTTTACTCATTAGAATGGCATTTTTTAATTGTTCTGCTTTTTCTGCGGGGTAATAGCCATTATTCTGTGTTATATATTCGCTCAATACTTCCTGCAATCGCAAACGTGTACTGTTTTCCGAAGATTCATCATTAATAATATGCATCCTTAGCGCGCTGTTCAGATAGTGGCTGCTAAATGGCGCGCCTTCGCCGTGCTGCATATGGGTAATCATCTCTTCAATAAGATCTTTGTAGGGGCCATAGATGGCAAAAGCCTGCGACAGGTGGCGCATCTCGTCAAAAAGGATAGTGGCGCATTCGGCAGTTGAGTGTTTTGCCCCTGCGCCACGTGAGCCATAGAATCGCGAATGCGGTTGTCGGAACGGGGTGATCTCTGTCAGCGTATAAGGATCGATGCGAGTGGAAACATCCAGCAGGTGATACTCATTTTTTAGCTGTGTCTCAGTAAGATCGCCGTAGCGCATATCGTCTGCGCCGTAATCATCCATCCTTTTTTGTGTTTCAAATATCCTGCAGGGAAAGCGTAAAGCCGTCATTAATCGCTCCTTGTGTCAATTTTCTTCCATGAGTGCATTTCATCAATGCCTGGCCGCTGCGACAATGCCTAAATATCGAACGCTTTCGGTTAAGAGGGATAATATTCCCCGGTGAGCGCTGTGTAAATAATGAACATGGTTATCGACCAGCGTAACGCATGAGGTTACAGGCGAAAGCTGACCTGGTGCTCCGTCTGATAATGCGGCAGCGTCAGGCGAGAGGGGAAAGTAGCGAATAGCGACCCCATCAGGGCCGCTAATAACCATAGAGAAGTGTTAAAGATAGACGCGCAGATATTCCGTCAGGCAGAGCAGGGCCATCGCCTGGCCATAAGGCATAGAGGTCAGCGGTATCTGCCGGTAATAGTCAAGATCGCTGCCCATCGCGGTGCCGAAAGAGACCTGCGTTAGCTCGCCATCATTGTTGATATGCTGTATCACGCCTTTCACCGCCTGTTCCGCCATCGGCAGATAATCACGCGACAGATAACGCTTGCGCACCGCTTTTAATATGCCATAGGCGAAACCGGCGGTAGCGGAGGCTTCCAGATAGCTGTCACGATCGTCCAGCAGCGTGTGCCACAGGCCGCTTTCATGCTGCCACTGGCGCAGCGCCGCCACTTGGCTTTCCAGTACCTGCTGCAGGAAACGGCGCGTGGCGTGCTGTTCCGGCCACGCCATCAGTTCGATAAACTCCGGGATCACGATGGTCAGCCAGCTGTTGCCGCGTGCCCAGCGCGCTTTAGCGAAATTGTGGCGGCCATCGAAATTCCAGCCGTGAAACCACAGGCCGCTCTCCCGATCCATCAGATATTGCACGTGCAATAAGAACTGATAGCTTGCTTCCTCAACGTACTCCGGACGGTTAAGCAGTTTGCCGATTTTCGCCAGCGGCAGCACGCTCATCATCAGCGTGTCGTCCCAGAGCTGCTGGTGGTTCTCATTGTTATAAACAATATGCTGTAGGCCGCCCTGTTCGGTACGCGGCATTTCATACATTACCCACTCAGCCCAACGCTCCAGCACCGGCAACAACGCAGGATTACGCGTCTCTTCGTAGCGATAAGCGAGTGTTAACAGCGGGCAAACGGTATTTACATTTTTGGTTGGCGTGCCTTCCGCCAGTCGCTGGCGGAACCAGTCATCAATAATCGCCAGCGTTTTGGCATCGCCCGTTTGCTGATAGTAATGATACATGCCGTACAGCCCGATGCCGTGCGTCCATTCCCAGCCGGCCCAGCCTTTGGTATCAATCACTCGGCCATCATCCAGACGCAGCAGGAATTCACCGCTCTCGTCGGTAATCGCCACCAGATTGTCGGTTAGCTTTTCAATCAGCGTCACCAGCTCGGGACGCGGCACCAGAAATTCGGGCTGACGCAACAGGGCGCTATGTTTTACAGGAAATACCGTCATCATTCAGATCCTATCGTTTTAACGTTTGTGGCTGTACCGCTCCCACAGCCTGAGCAGGCCGCAGCGGCGGCGCAGGAGATTTATGGCGGTTAAGGAAGCCGATATTGTTGTTACCCCACAGATTTTCGTAAGGTAATCCAGCCAGCGTTTCCACCGTCGCGCGCGCTGCCGGGGTAAGATTTTCCGGCACCGGACGACCGGCCAGGCGCATTTTTTGCGTCTCTTCACGCAGCACCGAATGCGTTTGCAGATTCAAACGGAAACGCAGGGAGATAAAGAAGCCGACCGCCAGCACACACAGCGTGCCTACGCTCAGAATCAACAGGATAGTGTGCTGCACGTTTTCGCTCTGGATGGCCTGCCCGGAAACGAAGCCGGAAAGCTGCAGCACAATCCCCACCAGCATCACCGCACCCGCCTGCGAAGCCTTACGCGTCAGCGTCATGATGCCGGCAAAAATCCCTTCGCGACGTTGACCGGTGATCACTTCATCAACATCCGCAATATAGGTATAGATATTCCACGGCACGTAGTTGATACCGCCTCGGCCCAAACCGGCCAGGGCAGAGATCAGCACCAGCAGCGCCATATTGTCGTTCATGCCGGTGTACCAGAGCCCGGCATAGGAAAGGGCGCTCAGACCGAACAGCGTCACCACCAGACGATAGGAAGGCGCAGGCCCAAGGCGAATACAGAGTGGGATCATGCCCATCACCGCAATGAACTGCAGGATGGCCATCGTGCCCATCAGGTTAGAGGCGATCTGCGCGCTTTGCATCAGTACAAACACCACATACCAGGTGAACACGGCGTTGAAGACATCCTGCGCAATATAGCCGCCGAGATACATGCCCAGATGCTGGCGGAAAATACGCACGCGCAGGGTAGAGGCTAATTCCACATAGAGACGCTTCAGGCTTTGCGCCAGCGTCAGCTGTTGTTTTTCCGCTTCAGCACGGCGTGACTCTTCTGAAAAGTCTTCCGGAGCGCGTTCCCAGGTAAAAAACCACACCAGCGTCAGAACGATGGCGCATATCACCGAGAAAACCAGGCTGGCGTAAAAGAAGGAGACGGCGTTGTCTTTACCAAAGTGATTAATCAGCACGCCCGGCAGGAAGGCGGCCAGAATGGCGGAAAGCTGCGCCAGCGCGATGCGCGCGCCGGAAAACTTGGTTTTCTTTTTGAAATCGTCGGTCATCTCCGGCACCAGCGTTTCATAAGGCACCAGAATCATGGTGTAGATGATATCAAATAGCAGATAGGTCAGCAGATAATAGAGATAGCTCATATCGCCAACCCACATCAGGCTATAGCTGAACACGCAGGGAATGCCGAGCAGAATAAAGAACTTGCGGCGACCGAAGCGTTTACCGAGTCGGGTCGAGCCAAAGTTATCGGTAAGAAAGCCCATCAGCGGGCTGACCACCGCGTCCAGAACGCGCGCCATAGCAAAGATAAAGGTCGCTTCGATCGGCGTAAGGCCGCAAAAGGTGGTATAGAAATAGAGCAGCCAGGCTGCCGTGAGGGCTGTGGTGCCGGCGCCCAGAAAGTCGCCCGATCCATAAGCCAGGTAGTGCCGTAAACCAATTCTACGCGCTGGCATTGTCAATCTCCTCGTCATGACTAATAAAAAACGCACTGACTCCGACAGCTCAGACGGATTACCCAAAAGGTAGAATGGCGGGAGAGGGCAAACCTTCGCGTTTTTGCTAAGAAAAAGAGGAGAGTGGCAAAAAAACAAAGGAAAACCTGCCCCGGCTCTAATTTATAAAACGGCGTTTTATTTTTAGCCAGAGCAGCGTGCAGGAATGCGAAAAGCTGCACAAAAAATCGGTCCGGAGGTCACAGCTGTACAAAAAAGTGGCACTGCAGTCGGGGAAACGAAAGAAAAACCGCAGGAAGGTTGAAAGAAAACGAAATTCTCGCTCATACTCCATGCTTACATCTCTGCTAAGGATATGCACCATGGCTGAAGAAACTATTTTCAGTAAAATTATTCGTCGTGAAATTCCGGCTGATATTGTTTATCAGGATGAACTGGTCACGGCGTTTCGTGATATTTCGCCCAAAGCGCCGACCCACGTGTTGATTGTGCCGAATATTCTGGTGCCGACCGCGAATGATGTCAGCGAGGCCCATGAGCAGGCGATGGGACGTATGTTCACCGTGGCGGCGAAGATTGCTAAACAAGAAGGCATTGCGGAGGATGGCTACCGGCTGATTGTTAACTGTAATCGCCATGGCGGCCAGGAAGTTTATCATATCCATATGCACCTGGTCGGTGGTTGCCCGCTCGGGCCGATGTTAAGCGTTTAATCAACGTGCGGACCTTCACCATGCGTGCCTTATTAACCAGCCTGTCTCTGGTTCTGATCCTGACTGCCTGTAGCAGCGATAAACCGGTGATTAACACTTCGCAGTCGCTGATTATGGAATCGTCCGTCCTCTCTGCGGGGATTTTACCCAGCAAGCCCGCTCTTTCTGAACAGGCTGGACAGCAGCGGGCGGTAAGCACGCTGGAAAATCAGCAGAATAAGCCGGTGACCGTCCACTATCGTTTCTACTGGTATGATGATAAAGGTCTGGAAATTCAGCCTTTTGAAGCACCGCGCACGCTGGTGGTTCCCGCAAACGATCGGGTTGAAATTAGTTCGCAGATGGGCAATCTGATGGCCAGTAAGGTTCGTCTCTATCTTTATTTGTAAGGGGAAATACCGTGTTCAGGCGTTTAAAACTCTCCGGCGTCATGCTGCTGGCATTCGTTCTGGCGGGATGTATTAATAATCAACAGCAACAACCACCGGCACCGGTGGAGCCTGTGCAGCCATCGACGCCGCCGGTTGTGGTACAGCCGCCGCCGATTACCACTCCGCAGCCGGGCGAAACGGTGCCGCAACCGCCGAAGCTGAAGAGCATCAACTGGGATGCCAGCGTTCAGCCGCTGGTGGCGCAAATGCTACAGGCGCAGGGCGTGACGCCCGGCAGCGTACTGCTGGTGGATCGCATAAAAAACAGTACTAACGGCAGCTTGCAAACCGCAAAGGCGACGGCTGCGCTGCAAAATGCGCTGGCCAGCAACAATACCTTTACGCTGGTGACGCCGCAACAGCTGACGCAGGCCCGGCAAACGCTGGGGCTGTCGCCTGAAGACAGCCTGAACTCGCGCAGCAAGGCGATCGGCCTGGCACGCTACGTTGGCGCGCAGTATGTGCTTTACAGCAATGCGCAGGGCGATGTGAAAGCGCCTGAACTGCAGATGCAGCTGATGCTGGTGCAAACCGGAGAGATTATCTGGTCAGGAAATGGCAGCGTTCAGCATTGATCCCGCCCTGCGGGCGTTGATTGACCAACACCAACCGGCAGCCTCGTCTGCCGGTTCTTTTTATCCGCTAAATGGTCTTACCGGCCTTTCCGGGAAAGTAGTAAGCGGTCAGCAGCGCTGGCTGGCGCGGCGTATCCCGCAGCAGCCGATCCCCTTTATCTCCCGTCGGCGCGAGTGGCATCTGCTAAGGCGTTTAACCGCCAGCGGGCTGGCGCCGCATGCGCTGGCGATCAATCAGCGCTGGCTGCTGCTGGAATGGCTACCGGGCGAAACGCTGTCGCCGGCGGCGTTTTTAGCGCGACAGCCTGAGCTGCTGGCATTGTTAACCCGGCTGCATCACCAGCCCCTTAGCGGTTATCGGCTGCGGCTGTTGCCATTATTGCAACATTACTGGCAACAGTGTCGCCAGCGTAATCCGCGCTGGCTGCGGCGGCTACGTCAGCTGACGCGTCAGGGCGAACCGGCGCCGCTGCGGCTGGGGCTGCTGCATATGGATATTCATCCCGGCAATCTGCTGGCGCATCCCGACGGATTGCGGCTGATTGACTGGGAATATGCCGCCGACGGCGATATTGCGCTGGAGCTGGCGGCTATCATCGGCGGCAACGCGCTGAATGCTGCGCAGCATACGGCGTTACTGGCTGATTATGCCCGCGCCAACCGGCTGGAGGTCAGCGTGCTGGCGCAGCAGGTCAGGCGCTGGCAGCCCTGGCTGCATCTGCTGATGGCCAGCTGGTATCAGCTGCGCTGGGAGCAAAGCGGCGATCCGGCGCTGCATCAGCTGGCTATCGCCGCCTGGCGACAAATTTAGCGCGCGATCTGCCTATTCCGGCTATGATGTGCGCCAGTTTTTACAGGAGAAATCATCATGTCGATACCCGGTCCGGTAATGTTGGACGTGGCAAGCTATGAGCTGGACGCCGAAGAGCGCGAAATTCTGGCGCACCCGCTGGTAGGCGGGCTGATTTTATTCGCGCGCAACTATCACGATCCCGCGCAGCTGAATGAACTGGTACGCCAGATCCGCGCCGCTTCTCATGCGCGGCTGGTGGTAGCCGTGGATCAGGAAGGCGGGCGGGTACAACGCTTCCGCGACGGCTTTACCAGCCTGCCGGCGATGCAATCTTTTGCCGCGCTGAACAGTCCCGAACAGGCCGATATGCTGGCGCAGGAAGCGGGCTGGCTGATGGCGGCAGAGATGATGGCGATGGATATTGATATCAGCTTCGCGCCAGTACTGGATATTGGTCATATCAGCGCCGCGATTGGCGATCGCGCTTTCCATCAGGATCCCGCCATCGCGCTGCGCGTCGCGCGTCGCTTTATTGCCGGTATGCATGAAGCCGGAATGAAAACCACCGGTAAACATTTTCCCGGGCACGGTGCGGTCAGCGCCGATTCTCATAAAGAGACGCCGCGCGATGAGCGCGATGGCGCCACTATTCGCCAGCACGACATGGCGATCTTCCAGCAACTGATTAGCGAAAACGCGCTGGATGCGATTATGCCAGCGCACGTTATCTATACTCAGGTGGATCCGCGCCCGGCCAGCGGCTCGTCCTACTGGCTGAAGCAGGTATTGCGCGCTGAACTGGGCTTTAACGGCATTATCTTCTCTGATGATTTATCGATGGAAGGGGCGGCGGTGATGGGCAGCTATGCCGAGCGTGCTCGTGCCTCGCTGGAGGCGGGCTGCGATATGATCCTGGTGTGTAACGATCGTCAAGGCGCGGTTAGCGTGCTGGATAACCTGCCGCCGATCAAAGCAGAGCAGGTTAGCCGTCTGTATCATCGGGGAACATTTAATCGCCAGCAGCTGCTCGATTCTGCACGTTGGCAACGCGCCAGCCAGCAGCTGAGCGCATTACAGGCGCGCTGGCTGGCCCACAAAGCGTCGGGCAACTAACAGGAAGCCCGGCCTTAAGCAACGGTGAGGATAGCCATGATTATTTATCTACACGGTTTCGACTCCACTAGTCCGGGTAACCATGAAAAAGTTTTGCAGCTGCAGTTTATCGATCCTGACGTGCGGCTGCTGAGCTACAGCACGCGCCATCCGAAACATGATATGCAGCATCTGCTAAAAGAAACTGACAAAATGCTGATGCTGAATGTCGATGAGCGGCCGTTGATTTGTGGTGTCGGCCTCGGCGCCTTCTGGGCCGAGCGCATCGGCTTCCTGTGCGATATCCGTCAGGTAATGGTTAACCCTAACCTGTGGCCGCAGGAAAACATGGCGGGCAAGATCGACCGACCGGAAGAGTATCTGGATATCGCCACCAAATGCGTCAGTAACTTCCGCGAGAAAAACCGCGACCGTTGCCTGACGCTGCTTTCACGCCACGACGGCATTCTCGACAGTCAGCGCACCGCAGAGACACTGGCTCCCTGGTATGAAATTGTCTGGGACGAAACGCAGCCGCATAAGTTTCCCAGCCTTTCCCCCCATTTACAGCGTATTAAAGCGTTTAAAACCCTGGGTTAAGGGCCATTCTGCGGGATGATCGCCTGGCGATCGCCCGCTTTTTTTCCAGGTAAAAATCTGACTTATTGCCGTGAAATTGATCTACGTCAAATTTGGTATGACCAACTTACCCCGCCATGTTATTCTGATTTCAGCTCGCGATTTAACTTCGCAACCCTATGTTAACTAAGGTTTTTATTAACCTTTGATTAACTTTTGGTTTACATTTTGAGGGGGTCATCTTGACTACACCATTAAGAAAAATTGTTATCGTTGGAGGGGGAGCCGGTGGGCTGGAACTGGCAACGCAGCTTGGGCACAAGCTGGGCCGACGCCAGAAGGCGGAGATCACGCTGGTCGATCGCAACCACAGTCATTTATGGAAACCGCTGCTGCATGAAGTGGCCACTGGATCGCTGGATGAAGGTATCGATGCGCTCAGTTACCTTGCTCATGCGCGCAATCACCATTTCCAGTTCCAGCTGGGATCGTTAACCGACATCGATCGGGAAAATAAGCGGCTGCAGCTGGCAGAAATCCGCGATGCGCAGGGGGAAGTGTTGGTTCCGGCGCGCGAAGTGCCTTACGACACGCTGGTCATGGCGCTGGGCAGTACTTCAAATGATTTCGGTACGCCAGGCGTAAAAGATCACTGCATCTTCCTGGATAACCCGCATCAGGCGCAGCGTTTCCATAATGAAATGCTTAATCTGTTCCTGAAGTATTCGGCCAATACCGATGCCCAGGGCAAAATCAATATCGCGATTGTCGGCGGCGGAGCAACCGGCGTTGAGCTTTCTGCCGAGCTACATAATGCGGTAAAACAGCTGCACAGCTATGGCTACAAAGGGCTGGATAATCAGGTGCTGAACGTCACGCTGGTCGAGGCGGGCGAACGCATTCTGCCCGCGCTGCCGGCACGTATTTCCGCCGCGGCCCATCAGGAACTGACCAAGCTGGGCGTGCAGGTACTGACGCAAACCATGGTCACCAGCGCAGATAAAAATGGTCTGCATACCAAAAACGGCGACTTTATCGAAGCGGATCTGATGGTTTGGGCAGCGGGTATCAAAGCGCCAGATTTTATGAAAGATATCGGCGGTCTGGAAACCAACCGTATCAATCAGCTGGTAGTGAAAGAGACGCTGCAAACCACGCATGATGACGATATTTACGCCATCGGCGACTGTGCCTCTTGTGCGTTACCTTCCGGCGGATTTGTGCCGCCACGTGCGCAGTCGGCGCACCAGATGGCCTCAAAGGCGCTGGAAAACATTCTGGCGCAAATGCGTCAGCAGACGCTGAAACCGTATGTTTATAAAGATCACGGTTCGCTGGTTTCGCTTTCGCGATTCAGTACCGTTGGTAGCCTGATGGGTAACCTGATGCGCGGTTCGATGATGGTGGAAGGGCGCATTGCGCGTTTCGTCTATATCTCGCTGTATCGTATGCATCAGATTGCGCTGCACGGTTACTTTAAAACCGGCCTGATGATGCTGGTGGGCAGCATCAACCGGGTAATCCGCCCGCGTTTGAAACTGCATTAAGGTCCTACGTTAACAGAGCCCGTGCCTCGACGCGGGCTCTCACTTCTCCGCAACGTCTTATCAAATGAAAAATGCGCTCAGCTCCTGGGCGATGGCCTGAGGCTGCTCTTCGGGTAAGAAATGGCCGCAGTGCGGCACCAGTACGCCAGAAACGTCGTCGGCAAATTGACGCAATGGCGCAGCCATATCCGCAATCGAGCCGAACTCGGCGCTAACGGCCAGCACCGGCATCTTGAGCTTCCCTTGCTTGTGCAACGCGGCATTTTGCGCAGCCGAAAGCGCAACCGCTCGATAGCCGGCGAGGCCCGCGCGCAACCCTCCATTGGCAAGCATTACGCGCAGATATTCATCAATCTCTTCATCAGAAAAAACGTCCGGACAGGCGGTCTTTCTTTTCAGGAACCATTCGATATAGAGACGCTCGCGCCCGACAATTAATGCTTCAGGCAGATCGGGGATCATATGAAAAGCAAAATGCCAGGTTTTCCAGGCGTTATCGGGCGTGGCGGGCAGCGCTTCCGGCAGCGTAACGCCCGGAATACCGGCATCCAGTAACGCCAGACGCTTTACTTCATCGGCATACAGCGCCGCATAGGGCCAGGCGACCCAGGCGCCGACATCATGCGCGGCGAGGAAATAGCGCGTAACGTTAAGCTGCGCCAGTAGGCCATGAACTTTCTCCGCCAGCGAGCGGGTGTCATAACCGGTTCCCGGGCGATCGGAGTCTCCCTGGCCCGGCAGATCCAGCGCAATAAGGTGATAATCCGCCTTCATAAGCTGCATAACCTTACGCCAGGCATACCAGCTCTGGGGGAATCCGGCTAAAAAAACGATCGTTTCACCCTGCGGATTCCCGCCGGTAACGTAGTGCATCCTGATCCCTGCCACCGTCGCGTAGCGATGCGCGAAATCGCTAAAAGTGCGATCGTGCCAGCTGACGGGCTCAGCGCTGGCATAACGAAGCGGGGCAGGGGCAACAGTTTGTGGTGCGCGGTGGTCCATTGTGACTCCTTAAATTTTATCACTCGGCGATAAGGTAAGTTTTATTAGGAAATGAACATTTCCTAAATAGGTAAAATTTTAAGCCAGCAGCTTCATTGCCAGCCTGATCGTCTCTTCCCGGTCCGTCAGGTTTTCAATTTTGCCCAGCACGCGCATACCAAAGGTAATACAGAGCATCAGCTCTGTTGCGCTATCCACGTTAACCTCTGGCGATAGCGAACCATCCGCCTGACCCTGTCGCACCAGGGCGGACAGAAACGCTTTATTACGCATAAATGCCTGACGCACCAGCGCTGACAGCTCATCATCCAGCACCTGAAGCTCTGTTGCGCTGCCGACAACCAGACAACCCCGCCTGCCTTCCACCTCGCGCGCGGAATCGAGATAGAACCGGAGCAGTTCAGCTATTTTCTCGCGGCCCGTAGCGCAAGGTTGCAGGCGCTGTCTCAGCAGGGCATTACGCTGCGAGGTATAACGTTCAAATACCTGAAGAAACAGAGTGCGCTTGTCGTTAAACGCCTTATAAATACTGCCAGCGGTTAAGTTCATGGCGGCGGCCAGATCCGCTATTGAGGCGGCATGAAAGCCTTTTTGCCGAAACACCAGCATCGCCTGATCCAGCGCCTGTTCAGTATCAAATTCTCGCGGACGTCCGCGTTCTTTGGCTTTATTCACCATTAAGCAGCTCAGCAATATCAAATAAGGAAACAATCAATTCCAAAATGCCAGAAATTCTCTGCGTCGGCAAGTGCGCAGCAGGCAAAAGATTGGCAGTTTCATTTTTGTGATCGCTGCGATGTTAAGCAAAAAAAAAACGTAGCAAACCTTGCCAAAGCGGCCCGGTTCGTCACCAGTCGTTTGCTAAGAACGCTCTGAAAAACCTCTGTTTATCCCGCTTTGCGGTTTTTCCTCCTATTATCTGATTGCTGCTTTTTGCCCTGGTCTGCACAATTTTTATCAATTACCACGGCGAGTCGCGCACGCCGAGTATGGCTTACTGCCACGGAACCGGCAGCAGCAGGATTGCGCGGTAACATAGTCAGGAGGTTTTCCTGTGAATAAATCAATGATAGCGGGTATGGGTATTGGTGTGGTTGCCGCTCTGGGCGTGGCTGCCGTTGCCAGCATGAACGTGTTTAATCCGGGTCCCCAATACGCACAGGTTATTTCCGCAACGCCCATCAAGGAAACGATTAAAAACCCACGTCAGGAGTGTCGGAACGTCACGCTTACTCATCGTCGGGCGGTTCAGGATGAGAACCGCATTGCCGGATCGGTATTAGGCGCGGTGGCCGGCGGGGTATTGGGTCATCAGTTTGGCGGCGGGCGCGGTAAGGATGTGGCGACGGTAGCGGGCGCTCTGGCAGGCGGCTATGCCGGCAACCAGGTACAGGGCGGCCTGCAGGATCGCGACACCTATACCACCACCGAACAGCGCTGCAAAACGGTCTACGATAAGCAGGATAAAATGCTGGGCTACGATGTCACCTATAAAATTGGCGACCAGCAGGGAAAAATTCGTATGGAGAACGATCCCGGCACCCGCATTCCGCTCGATCGTAACGGGCAATTGATTCTTAACAGCAACAGCGATCAGGCATAAGCAAACGGGGCGAAAGCGACCCCGTTCGTTATCCAGACATCTCTTTAGCGCAAAGCCAATTTTAAACGGGGCCATTCCAGCCCCGTTTAGCGTCTATTCCCCGTTGGTCAGCTCGCCAGCCGGTGCTCCTGCATCTGCTCCATCAGTTCACGGATCCATGTCATACGCAGTTTGCGCTCGGCTAATTCACGGGTGAATTTCAGGCGGGTTGGCCCTTCCAGCCGCCACTGCTGCGGGTCTTTCTGCAGCAGGCCAATCAGCCAGGTGGGATCAACGCAGTTCTTTTCGGCAAACTCAATAAAGCCGCCTTTCTCGCTGGCCTCAATACGTCGAATACCCAACTGCTGCGCATCCAGCCGTAACGCGGCGATATCCAGCAGGTTACGCGCCGCATCGGGAAGATTGCCGAAGCGATCGATCAGCTCCACCTTCAGGTCGTCCAGCTCGCGCCGATCGCTGGCGCTGGCGATACGCTTGTAGAAGGAAAGCCGCGTATTGACGTCGGGGATAAAATCATCGGGCAGCAGCGCCGGCATTCGCAGCTCAATATCGGTCTGGTTGCTGGTCAGATCTTCCAGTGAAGGCTCGCGGCCCTCCTTTAGGGCATCCACCGCATTTTCTAACAGCTCCATATAGAGTGAGAAGCCGATACTTTCCATCTGCCCGCTCTGATCCTCGCCCAGCAGCTCGCCCGCGCCACGGATTTCTAAATCGTGCGTAGCCAGCGCGAAGCCCGCGCCTAAATCCTCCAGCGAGGCAATCGCTTCCAGTCGTTTATGGGCATCGGTGGTCATCGCTTTTGGCGGCGGTGTCAGCAGCCACGCGTAGGCCTGATGATGCGAACGGCCTACGCGTCCGCGCAGCTGATGCAGCTGCGCCAGGCCAAAGTGATCGGCGCGCTCAATGATAATGGTATTCGCGGTGGGAATATCAATACCGGTTTCGATAATGGTGGTACAGACCAGCACATTGAAGCGTTGATGATGGAAATCATTCATCACTCGCTCCAGATCGCGCTCGCGCATCTGCCCGTGACCAATGGCAATTCGCGCCTCCGGCACCAGGTCCGCCAGCCGCTGCGCCGCTTTCTCGATATTTTCCACATCGTTATAGAGATAATAAACCTGACCGCCGCGCAGAATTTCACGCAGGATCGCCTCGCGCACCACCAGGCTGTCATATTCGCGGACAAAGGTTTTTACCGCCAGGCGGCGCGCAGGCGGCGTGGCAATAATCGACAGATCGCGCATGCCGCTCATTGCCATATTCAGCGTACGTGGAATCGGCGTAGCGGTCAGCGTCAGGATATCGACGTCGGCGCGCATCGCCTTGATCCGCTCTTTATGGCGCACGCCGAAGCGGTGCTCCTCATCGACAATCAGCAGCCCCAGATCGTGCCATTTTAGATCGCTCATCAGCAGCTTATGGGTGCCGATTAAAATATCGATCTTACCTTCACGGGCCTGTTCCAGCACCTGCGTCTGTTCTTTGGCGCTGCGGAAGCGGGAAAGCATTTCGATGCGTACCGGCCAGTTGGCGAAGCGGTCGCGGAAATTATCATAATGCTGCTGGGCGAGCAGGGTGGTGGGCACCAGCACCGCCACCTGCTTGTGGTTTTCCACCGCCAGAAACGCCGCGCGCATCGCCACTTCGGTTTTCCCAAAGCCGACGTCGCCGCACACCAGACGATCCATCGCCAGCGGCTGACACATATCGCTCAGGACCGCATGGATCGCCTGAGCCTGGTCCGGCGTGGTTTCAAACGGGAAGCTGTTACAGAACAGCTGATACTGCTCACGATCGTATTTAAAGGCATAGCCCGCTTTAGCGGCGCGCTGCGCATAAATGTCCAGCAGCTCGGCCGCCACGTCGCGCACTTTCTCCGCCGCCTTCTGACGCGCCCGCGACCAGGCGTCACTGCCCAGCTTATGCAGCGGCGCGTTTTCATCAGCGCCGCCAGCGTAGCGGCTAATCAGATGCAGCGACGAGACCGGCACATACAGCTTGGCGTCGTTGGCATAGGCCAGCATCAGGTATTCCGCCTTGATGCCGCCTGCTTCCAGCGTGGTCATGCCGATATAGCGGCCGACGCCATGCTCCAGATGCACCACCGGCTGGCCGGGATGCAGCTCCGCCAGGTTGCGGATCAGCACATCCGGGTTAATGGTGCGGCGGGTATCCTGACGGCGACGCGTGACGCGCTCGCCCAGCAGATCCCCTTCGCAGATCAGCGCACGCTGGCGCAGGTTATCGATAAAACCGCGCTCGCTGGCGCCAATAATCAGATAGCGGCCGGGCGCAGCGGCCTCGCTCAGACGCTGGATCGCTTTTGGCTGTAGCTTGATGCGCGCCAGCAGTTCCTGCAACGCTTCGCGGCGGCCTTCGCTTTCCACCGAGAAGATCACCGCACCGTCGAACGCCTCAAGAAAATGGCGCAGGTTATCCAGCGGCGCTTTGGCCTGCGGTTCCACCGCCAGCGGCGGCAGCGGCTGATACTCGAGGTTAGTATTCGCCGCTTTATCCGGCAGCGCTTCGCTGCTCATGCGGATACGCGGCCACTGTTTTAACTCAGCGAACAGCCCGTCAGTGCGCAACCACAGCGTCTCCGGCGGCAACAGCGGACGCATTGGATCCACGCGGCGGTTTTCAAAGCGCGCCATAATGTCCTGCCAGAAGCGCTCCGCGCTCGCTTCCAGATCGCCGGTGCTGACCACCAGCGTATTTTGCGGCAGATAGCTGAACAGCGGCACCAGCGGCTGTTCGAAAAACAGCGGCTGCCAGTATTCGATCCCGGCGGGCAGGGTGCCTTTACTCACCTGCTGATAGATATGCTCCGGCTCACGACGCACATCGAAATGTTCGCGCCACTGACTGCGGAACAGTTCGATAGCGGCTTTATCGGTGGGAAATTCGTGAGCGGGCAGCAGGTTAATCGCCTCTACCTCTTCCAGTGTGCGTTGGCTGTCGACATCAAACAGCCGCAGGCTGTCGATTTCGTTATCGAAAAAGTCGATGCGATAGGGTTGTTCGCTGCCCATCGGAAACAGATCGAGCAGCGCGCCGCGCGTGGCGTATTCGCCATGCTCCATCACTTGATCGACATGCCGATAGCCCGCCTGTTCCAGCTGGTCGCGCAGCCGGTCGCGTGATAGCAGCTGTCCTTTATGCATCACCAGCGCATGGCCGTGCAGAAAATCGTGCGGACAGTAACGCTGCATCAGCGTGGTAATCGGCAGGATCAGCACCCCGCGTTCCAGCGTCGGCAGGCGATAGAGCGTCGACAGACGGGAAGAGATAATATCCTGATGCGGAGAGAAGCTATCGAACGGCAGGGTTTCCCAGTCCGCCAGGCTTAATACCGGCTGGCGGGTAAACTGTTGGATTTCGTCCTGCAGGCGCAGCGAGGTTTGCATATCAGGCGCAATCAGCATCACCAGCCCTGGGTGACGCTCGGCGATTTCCGCACATTCAACGGCGCAGGCGGCGCCGGTTAGCTGTCCCAGCTGGCGTTGATCGTTTGCCGCAGCGGGCAGGGCATAGCGAATCTGTTCAGGCATAGTCGTTTCGACGTTCTCTCGGTTTATTTCAGGGGCACAATCATTCCACAGAACGCGGCGGGGATCATCTGCTGCGGCAGGCTTTTTGCCCGGAAGGCGTTCCCCGGGCTTGCTGGCGACCAACGGCGCTGCGCTTTAGCGCGCGGAGCGCGAAAGGGCATTTTCCGCGCGGCGATCGCTACTCACCCACTCCAGCTCTTTTTCCGCATGCAGACTCCAGGTGCCGTCGTCCCATTGAACATGATAGCTGGCGGGAAACTCGCCCTGCGCGAAGACCGCGACCACTTCACCGCGAATTTCACCAGACTGATGTTTGACAATAGCGCCTTTTAGATACTTACTCATAAGCGGCTCCGGTGCCAGCGGCACGGTTAATTAGTAACCTTAACCCTTTAAATATTAAGGGCAAGTATAGTGCAGATTAGTGGTTTGTTAGCGCTGACGCCGGGGCTTTTTTGTCAGACTAACCGCAGCGGAAAAATTCTGATGCATCTTTAACAGTCACTCGGACGGGTAAAGGTTCCATAAAACAAGCGGCTCCTTTATCATCCTGACTACTTTGCTTTTTGCTACGCATAAGACGGATCTCATGTATCAACCTGTCGCGTTATTTATCGGTCTGCGTTATATGCGCGGACGTGCCTCAGACCGCTTTGGTCGGTTTGTTTCCTGGCTTTCCACTATCGGCATTACCTTAGGCGTGCTGGCGCTGGTGACCGTTCTTTCAGTCATGAACGGCTTTGAGCGCGAGCTGGAAGGCAATATTCTTGGTCTGATGCCGCAGGCGCTGATCACCAGCGATAAAGGCTCAATCAATCCCCAACAACAGCCCGTCAGCAGCCTGCATTTACAGGGTGTACAGCGTATCGCGCCTTTAACTACCGGCGACGTGGTGCTGCAAAGCGCGCGCAGCGTGGCGGTGGGCGTCATGCTTGGCGTGCAGCCCGATGAGAAAGATCCGCTGACGCCCTATCTGGTTAACGTCCAGCAGCAGGCGCTGCAGCCCGGGCAGTACAACGTGATCCTGGGCGAGCAGCTGGCTGCTCAGCTCGGGGTTAAGCGTGGCGACCAGCTGCGTCTGATGGTGCCTTCCGCCAGCCAGTTCACCCCGATGGGCCGCCTGCCCAGTCAACGTCTGTTTAAGGTGGTCGGCACTTTCGCCGCCAATAGCGAAGTCGATGGTTACCAGATGCTAGTGAACCAGCAGGATGCCTCGCGGTTAATGCGCTATCCGGCGGGCAACATTACCGGCTGGCGCTTATGGCTGGATAAGCCGCTGGAAGTAGACAGCACCAGCCAGCAGCCGCTGGCGTCGGGGCTGGTATGGAAAGACTGGCGCGATCGCAAAGGCGACCTGTTTCAGGCGGTGCGCATGGAAAAAAACATGATGGGGCTGCTGCTGAGCCTGATTATCGCCGTGGCGGCGTTTAACATCATTACTTCGCTCGGCCTGCTGATCATGGAAAAGCAGGGCGAAGTGGCGATCCTGCAAACTCAGGGGCTGACGCGTCGACAAATCATGCTGGTGTTTATGGTACAGGGCGCCAGCGCCGGCATTATCGGCGCGCTGCTCGGTACGCTGCTGGGCGTGCTGCTGGCCAGCCAGCTCAACAATCTGATGCCGGTTATCGGTATGTTTCTTGATGGCGCGGCGCTGCCGGTGGATATTTCTGTCTGGCAGGTGATCGTCATCGCGCTGACGGCGATGGCGCTGGCGCTGCTGTCGACGCTTTATCCATCCTGGCGCGCTGCCGCCGTACAACCTGCTGAGGCTTTACGCTATGAGTGATTTGAATCTGTTACAGTGTAACAAACTGTGCAAGCGCTATCAGGAAGGGAGCGTGCAGACAGACGTGTTACGCGACGTCAGTTTCACTATGCGGCCCGGCGAAATGATGGCGATTGTCGGCAGCTCCGGCTCTGGGAAAAGTACGCTGCTGCATCTGCTGGGCGGGCTGGATGCGCCTACCTCTGGCGATGTGCTGTTCAGCGGACGTGCGCTAAGCGGCATGTCTTCGGCGCAGAAAGCCGAGCTGCGTAACCGCGAACTGGGCTTTATCTATCAGTTCCACCATCTGCTGCCTGATTTTACCGCGCTGGAAAACGTGGCGATGCCGCTACTGATTGGTAAAAAGCACAAGCAGGAGGCGCAGGATCGCGCGCTGGAAATGCTGCGCGCGGTAGGGCTGGAAAAGCGGGCGGCGCATCGGCCTTCCGAACTCTCCGGCGGCGAGCGCCAGCGCGTGGCCATCGCGCGCGCATTGGTCAACAATCCGCGGCTGGTGATGGCCGATGAGCCGACCGGCAATCTCGATGCCCGCAATGCCGATGCGATTTTCGATCTGCTGGGCGAGCTGAACGTGCGGCAGGGCACCGCTTTTCTGGTGGTAACCCACGATTTGCATCTGGCCAGGCGGCTGCCAACGCAGCGTGAAATGCGCGATGGCCAGCTCAGCGAGCAGATAACGCTGGCGGGAGCGCTGTAATGGCTTCACTATCCTTACTGTTAGCGACGCGCTTCAGCGGCGGCCGGCGGCGTGGGGGCATGGTTTCGCTGATTTCCGTGATCTCCACGCTGGGCATCGCATTGGGCGTGGCGGTATTGATCGTCGGCCTGAGCGCGATGAACGGCTTTGAACGCGAGCTGAATAACCGCATTCTGGCGGTGGTGCCGCACGGCGAAATCGAGCCGGTTAACGGGTCGCTCGCCGGCTGGCAACAGCTGCTGCCGCGCATGGAGCAGGTGCCGGGCATCGCGGCCGCCGCCCCTTATATTAATTTTACCGGGCTGATCGAAAGCGGCGCAAAGTTACAGGCGATTCAGGTTAAAGGGGTCGATCCGGCGCAGGAACAGCGCCTGAGCGCGCTGCCGCAGTTCGTGCAGAATAATGCCTGGTCCCGCTTCAGCGCGGGTAAACAGCAAATCATTATCGGCAGCGGTGCGGCGAAATCGCTGGGCGTCAAACAGGGCGACTGGCTGACGGTGATGATCCCTAATAGCGACGGGCAGAATAAGCTGCTACAGCCGAAGCGTATTCGCCTGCAGGTTAGCGGTATTCTGCAGCTGAGCGGGATGCTCGATCACAGCCTGGCGCTGGTGCCGTTGACCGATGCGCAAAAATATCTCGATATGTCGGACAACGTGAGCGGCATTGCGCTAAAAATGATCGACCCGTTCAATGCCGTGAAGCTGGTACGCGATGCCGGTGAGGTGACGCATGCCTACGTTTATATTCGCAGCTGGATCGGCACCTATGGCTATATGTACCGCGATATTCAGATGATCCGTGCCATCATGTATCTGGCGATGGTGCTGGTGATCGGGGTGGCCTGTTTTAATATCGTTTCCACGCTGGTGATGGCGGTGAAAGATAAAAGCAGCGATATCGCCGTGCTGCGTACGCTGGGGGCGAAAGATGGCCTAATTCGGGCGATTTTTGTTTGGTATGGGCTGCGCGCCGGCCT
Source organism: Mixta hanseatica (assembly GCF_023517775.1). Taxonomy (NCBI): domain Bacteria; kingdom Pseudomonadati; phylum Pseudomonadota; class Gammaproteobacteria; order Enterobacterales; family Erwiniaceae; genus Mixta; species Mixta hanseatica. The sequence goes on from NZ_CP082904.1 coordinate 1,808,986, forward strand.
CACGGGCAGCCTGAGCGGCGCGCTGGTGGGCGTGCTGGCCGCGCTGAACCTGACGCCGCTGATGCGTGGAATAGAACATCTGACCGGACATCATTTTCTGTCCGGCGATATCTACTTTATCGATTTTCTGCCGTCGGAACTGCACTGGCTGGATGTGATCTCGGTACTGGCGACCGCTATCGTCCTGAGCCTGGTCGCCAGCTGGTATCCGGCGCGGCGCGCCAGCCGTATCGATCCGGCTCGCGTATTAAGCGGACAGTAGTATCGTGACAGGCGAAAATTTCTATTACGGTTTTGATATGGGCGGCAGCAAAATAGCCCTGGGCGTTTACGACGCGCAGCGCCAGCTGGTATGGAGCAAGCGCGTCCCGACGCCGCGTGACGATTATGCGCAGTTGCTGCAGAGCTTTATCAGCCTGACGGCTGAAGCGGACGCGGTAACCGGCCAGCGCGGCAGCATCGGCGTGGGCGTGCCGGGTCTGCCGAATCCTGACGACGGCACGCTGTTTACCGCCAACGTGCCGGCGGCGCAGGGGCAACGGCTGGGTTACGATCTCAGCGAACGGCTGGGGCGTGAAATCCGCATTGATAACGATGCTAACTGCTTCGCACTCTCCGAGGCATGGGACGATGAGTTTCGCGCCTACCCAGTGGTGTTGGGGTTAATCCTCGGTACTGGCGTCGGCGGCGGGCTGGTGGTTGACGGCAAGCCGGTATCCGGGCGCAGCTTTATTACCGGCGAAGCGGGGCATATGCGCCTGCCAGTTGATGCGCTTGCGGTGCTGGGGCCGGATATTCCGCTGCGCCAGTGCGGCTGCGGCAAACGTGGCTGCATCGAAACGTATCTTTCCGGCCAGGGTTTCTCCTGGCTTTTTCACCATTTTTATCAGCAGACGCTGAGTGCGCCCACCATTATTGAACGCTATTATCAGGGCGATCCACAGGCGCAGGCGCATACCGTGCGCTTTCGCGCGCTGCTGGCGGTTTGTCTCGGCAACCTGCTGACCCTGCTCGATCCGCATTTAGTGGTGCTGGGCGGCGGGTTGTCAAATTTCGCAGCGCTCTATGACGGGCTGGCGGAGCAGGTGCAGCCGCATCTGCTGCCGCGGGCGAAGCCGCCGCGCTTTGCTCAGGCGCGTCATGGCGATGCGGGAGGAATGCGCGGTGCCGCATTCCTGCATCTCAGGTAACTTAAGGAGTTTTTATGCGCACACCCCGTCGCCGTTTACGTATTGCGCGCTTCCGTAAAAGCAGGCGCAAGATGCATCAGCGCTTCCGGCAGCGTATTTTTGAGCGCGATCGTAACGCTGAGCTGGCGGCTCATCCGCAGCCTCGGGTGGTGGTGTTGACCGGTGCGGGCATTTCTGCTGAATCGGGCATTCGTACTTTTCGTGCCGACGACGGGCTATGGGAAGAGCATCGTATTGAAGATGTCGCCACGCCGGAAGGGTTCGCGCGTAACCCGGTGCTGGTACAGGCGTTTTATAATGCGCGCCGTCGCCAGCTGCAGCAGCCGGAGATCCAGCCTAACGCTGCGCATCAGGCGCTGGCGGAGCTGGAATCGGTGCTGGGCGATAACTTTCTGCTGGTGACGCAGAATATCGATAATCTGCACGAGCGTGCCGGCAGCCAGCGCGTGCTGCATATGCATGGCGAGCTGCTCAAGGTGCGCTGTGAGATGAGCGGCCAGGTGCTGGAATGGACCGGCGATTTAAGCGCCGACGACCGCTGCCACTGCTGCCAGTTCCCCGCTCGCCTGCGTCCGCACGTGGTCTGGTTTGGCGAAATGCCGCTGGGAATGGATGATATCTATCAGGCGATCGCAGAGGCAGACTATTTTCTGGCGATCGGCACTTCCGGACATGTTTATCCAGCCGCAGGCTTTGTCCATGAAGCGAAACTGCAGGGAGCGCATACCGTTGAGCTGAATCTGGAGCCGAGCCAGGTCGGCAATCAGTTTGCTGAGAAGCACTACGGGCTGGCGAGCGAAGTGGTGCCTGCCTGGGTGGAGAAGTTTCAGAAAGGGCTGTACCGGCTGGTGTGATCTTAGCCGCAGGCCGCCGTCAGCGGCAGATTCCGGCGTTACGGTAACGCGAATATAAGAGACGGAAATTCAGGGCATCCGGGAGGCCTTCCCGAATGCCCTTTTTAACGCCTGGATGATGCGTTTTATACCATAAGGCGCTGAAGTACATCAGGATTAAAAATTAATGATTCTTAATGGCGCAGGAAAAGTCGTCAGAAAAAACCGGTAATTTTGAAGAGGAAGCAGGGGGTTGGGTTCCCTGGGCCACCGTCCAGTGTCCAATAACAGTTTATAAACCAGTCAATAAAGTCTTTTCGGCATGGGAAAGAGGTGCAGCCATAATTCGGATCGAAAAAGATAATGCCTGGCCTGTTAAGAGCGATAACGACAGCATGGCCTATGGGGCCGTTAAAAAAAGTCATTAATTCGTAACGGTACGACGATGCTGCCAGTTCTTGTGAGACGCGAGCAATAATATCTGAAGTGATAATATTGGACATGGTGATGGTTAAGTCGGTTGAATGCAGAATACGAGATATGATGCGGTGGTCCATAGCCTGAAGATTTTCTACAGTCGCTATGGTACCGGGGAGCAACATAGTGCTGGGGAAAGCGATATACTGGCCCAATTTATGCATTTTCATCCAGTGAAAGGCGAGTCCTAAACAGGCGCCTCTACCATTGGTACAACCAAACTTCATGGGATAGTTTCTACTTTGGTTAAACGAGTAAATATTTTTCCCATTGTAGAGATCCGCTTTAGGTAACATAACTTTTCATCCTTATAAGTATTGATTGCGCGTCACTGCGCTGGGTTACTGCTGATAAACTGCTTATCGTGCTACGCCAGCGCCACCTTCAGCGAGGTGGCGCTGGGTTAGCAATATAAAATAGCGCCTTACGGCATCGAGGTTTAGCGTCCCGCTTTCAGCTTCTGGAACAGCATCTCGTACTGCACGCTGGCATCGCCGACGTCATCCTGCCATTCGCCTTTTTTAATCACTTCTTCAGACGGGTAGAGCGACGGATCGTTAGCCACCTTGGCTGGCAGCAGCTTTTTCGCCGCCAGGTTCGGCGTCGGGTAACCGATGGTTTCCGCTACCTGCGCGGCGATGTCCGGGCGCAGCAGGAAGTTAATCAGTTTCAGCGCGCCCTCTTTGTTTTTCGCATTCGCCGGGATAGCCAGACTATCCATCCAGAAGATGCCGCCTTCTTTCGGCCATACCACTTCCAGCGGCGTGCCCGCCTGTCGTGCGACATAAGCCGAACCATTCCAGATCATTCCCAGATTCACTTCGCCTTCCATAAAAGGATTGCCGGGGTTATCGGAGTTAAACGCCAGCACGTTCGGCATCAGCTTTTTCAACTCTTCATAAGCGGCGTTGATCTCTTTAGCATCGCGTGTATTGCCGGAATAGCCCAGCTTACGCAGCGCCATCTGAAAGACTTCACGCGCATCGTCGGTCAACAGCAGGCTCTGCTTATATTGCGGGTTCCACAGGTCGGCCCAGCGGGTGACGCTTTTCGCATCCATCACATCGCTGTTTACGCCAATAGCAGTAGCGCCCCAGATGTAGGGGATCGAATAGTCATTGTTAGGATCGAACGGCTTATTCAACAGGTTCGGATCAAGATTGCTGAAATTGCTCAGCTTGCTCTTATCGATCTTCTGGATCATGCCTTCGTTGCGCATTTTCGCCACGAAATAGGTAGAAGGCACCACCAGATCGTACGCGCCGTCCTTATAGGTTTTCAGCTTGGCGTACATGCTTTCGTTCGATTCGTAGGTGGAATAGATCACCTTAATACCGGTCTCTTTGGTGAACTGTTCCAGCAGCCCCGGCGGTACATATTCAGTCCAGTTATAGAAATAAAGCGTCTTGCCGTCATCAGCGGCCTGCGCGCTCTGTAAGCCCAGCGCCAGCGCCCCAGCCGCCAGCCAGTAACCCCATTTCTTCATGACTTTTCCTCTTACTTAGTTTTATCACGCAGCAACAGCTGACTCGCGGCCACCAACAGCAGCGACAGCACCATCAGGATGGTGGCCAGCGCGTTCACCTCCGGCGAAACGCCGACTTTTACCATTGAATAGATTTTCAGCGGTAGAATTTCAAAACCCGGTCCGGTCACAAATGAGGAGACCACCACGTCATCCATCGACAGGGTAAAGCTCAGCAGCCAGCCAGCGGCAACGGCCGGCATCGCCAGCGGCAGAATAATTTTGCGCAGAATGGTGGCCTCGCTGGCGCCTAAATCACGCGCCGCCTCCAGCATTCTGACATCGAAGCCTTTCAGTCGTGAGTAAACGGTGATCACTACAAACGGCAGGCAAAAAGTAATATGCGAAACCAGCAGCGACCAAAAGCCCAGCGAAATGCCCAACAGCATAAACAGCACCAGCAGGGAGATCGCCATGACAATATCGGGCGACATCATTACCACAAACAGCATACCGCTGACAAACGGCTTGCCGCGAAAGCGATAGCGGTAGAGCGCTACCGCCGTCAGCGCGCCAATTAGCGTAGCGAAACTGGCCGAAAGCACGCCCATCACCAGCGAGTGCTGCGCCGCCTGGATCAGGCTGTCATTGTGCATTAACAGCGTATACCACTGGGTACTGAAGCCCTGCCAGTTAATGCCGAAGCGCGACGCGTTAAAAGAGTTAACGATCAGGATCACAATCGGGATATACAGCCAGGCGTAAATGAGAAACATAAAGCCGCTGCGTAATGTTTTGCCCATTAGTCCAGCTCCACTTTCTTATTCAACATACGCGCCGCACGCCAGTAGAATAGCAGCATCAGGCCCATCACCAGCGTCAGAACAATGCTGGTGGCCGCGCCGAACGGCCAGTCGCGAATATTCAGGAACTGGCTTTTAATCACATTGCCGATCAGCAAGTTTTTCGCGCCGCCCATCAAATCGGCGACGAAAAACAGCCCCATCGCCGGCAGCAGCACCAGCAGGCAGCCAGCGACAATGCCCGGCATCGTCAGCGGCAGGATAATGCGCCAAAAGGTTTGCAGTTTACTGGCGCCGAGATCGCGCGCCGCCTCCAGGCAGGACGTGTCCAGCTTTTCCAGGCTGGAGTAGAGCGGCATCACCATAAACGGCAGCAGGATATAGACCAGCCCCAGCACCACCGCTTCTGAGGTATACATAATGCGGAACGGCTTGTCGATCATCCCCAGCCATAGCAGAAACTCATTCAGCCAGCCGCGGGTGCTAAGGAAAATTTTCAGCCCGTAAATGCGGATCAATGAGTTGGTCCAGAACGGCACAATCAGCAGAAACAGCATAACCGGGCGGATGCGCGCCGACAGCTTCGTCAGGCACCAGGCGAAGGGATAACCCAGCAGCAAACAGCAGAGCGTGGCGATCAACGCCATATTCAGCGAATGCAGCAGCACCGAACCATATAGCGGGTCAAGCAGCCGGGTATAATTATCGAAAGTCAGCGCCAGACGAACAAAACTGGCGTCATCACGCTTCATAAAGCTGGTGGCGATGATCATCAGATTGGGCAAAAAGACAAACAGCAGCAGCCAACCGACAATCAGCGTGATAATCGTTTTCTGGAAGCGATTACGCATTATTTTCATCGGGCAGCACCACCTCCCAGCTTTCAACCCAGGTAATCGCCATCTTTTGATTCAGCGAGTGGTCAAAATCGGGATCGTCCTCGTTAAAGAACTCGCTGACGGTGACCATCTTGCCGTTTTCCAGCTCAACGGTGGATTCCAGCGTCATGCCTTTATAGTTGCGTTCGCGAACAAAGCCCACCAGGCCTTCCGCGCGCTCGCTGTCGTTGATCTCTTCAACGCGCAGATCTTCCGGGCGCAGCAGAACATGCAGATGTTGGCCGACGCTGACCGGGAAAGGCACCAGAATATCGCATTCGCGTCCTTCTACGCGAGCGCGTACGCGCTGATCGTCCAGCGGCGCGATAACTACCGTATCAAACACGTTGATCTCGCCGATAAAACGCGCCACAAACAGGTTGGCCGGCTCTTCATAAATCTCACGCGGCGAGCCGTCCTGCTCAATGCGACCGTCGCGCAGTACCACGATGCGATCCGACATGCTGAGCGCCTCTTCCTGATCGTGCGTGACGAACACAAAGGTGATGCCCAGTTTGCGCTGCAGCGCTTTCAGCTCGTTCTGCATCTGCTTGCGCAGTTTGTAATCCAGCGCCGAAAGCGACTCATCCAGCAGCAGTACTTTAGGGCGGTTTACTACCGCGCGCGCAATGGCGACGCGCTGCTGCTGTCCGCCGCTGAGCTGGTGCGGCCGCCGATCGGCGAAGCTGTCCAGTTGCACCATCGCCAGCGCGTCGTTAACGCGCGTGGTGATCTCGGCCGCCGGCGTTTTCTGCATGCGCAGGCCAAACGCGACGTTTGCAAAGACCGACATATGCGGAAACAGGGCATAGCTCTGGAAAACGGTATTAACGTGGCGGTGCTCGGCGGGCGTGGCGGTAATGGTTTCGCCATCAAGGATGATCTCGCCGCTGTCGGTCTCTTCAAGGCCGGCAATCAGACGCAGGATAGTGGTTTTGCCACAGCCCGAGGGGCCCAGCAAAGTAATAAACTCGCCGTGGTGTATGGTCAGGTTAAAATCAGCAATAATTTCTTTGCCGTCAAAAGCTTTACTGATGCCAGAAAGCGTAACCAGCGCCGTTTGCGCGCGTGTTTGCGTCATTTTAGTCACTCAGCCCGAAGTTATCGGCAGTCAGGGCTGCCTGTAGGTGTGTAGAGCCGGTCGCTACGGTCGGCCAGCCAACAAAGTCAGGGGCGCGATGATACCTGAAAACTTCGCTAATTCCATGCTCACAGACCAATAACCGCTATTTATCCCGATAAAAAAGCGATTTGCCTTTTTGCGCACTACGCTTTAACACTATGACCTGACGCAATATGTTGGCAACGCAGGCTTTCCATAATAGCTCACGGCCATTGAGAGAGAAGAAAGATGACAACGCTACTCGACCGGTTTTTACATTATGTTTCGTTTGATACGCAGTCGCGCGCCCATGCGCGCCAGGTTCCCAGCACAGAAGGGCAGTGGCAGCTGGCCAGGGCGTTACAGAAAGAATTAACAGAACTGGGGCTGAAGGATGTCACCCTTAGCGAACACTGCTGCGTGATGGCCACCTTGCCGGCAAATGTGGATTATCCCACGCCGGTTATCGGCTTTATTTCCCATGTGGATACCTCTCCCGATTTCAGCGGCAAGCATGTTAATCCGCAAATCGTAGAGAACTATCGCGGCGGGGATATTGCGCTTGGCATCGGTGAAGAGATCCTGTCGCCGGTGATGTTTCCGATCCTGCATCAGCTGATCGGTCATACGCTGATCACCACCGACGGTAAAACCCTGCTTGGCGCGGATGATAAGGCTGGCGTGGCGGAGATCATGACTGCGGTGGCGCAGCTGGCGCAGAGCGATATTCCGCACGGCGAAATTCGCATCGCCTTTACGCCTGATGAAGAAGTCGGGCGCGGCACCGAGCATTTTGATGTTGCCGCCTTTGGCGCGGACTGGGCCTATACCATCGATGGCAGCGGGCTGGGTGAATTTCAATTTGAAAACTTTAATGCCGCCTCGGTGACGGTAAAAATCATGGGTAATAATGTTCACCCCGGCACGGCGAAAGGCGTGATGGTGAACGCGCTGGATCTGGCGATGCGCTTTCATGCCGAAGTGCCCGCCACCGAGAAACCGCAGTTTACCAGCGGCTATGAAGGTTTTTACCATCTGCACGGCATTAAAGGTTCGGTGGAGCGCGCAGAGCTAAGCTATATCGTACGTGATTTCGATCGCGACAGCTTTGAAACCCGTAAGCAAAAGCTGATTGATATTGCCCGTCGCGTTGGCAAAGGGCTGAACCCCGACTGCTATATCGATGTCACGGTGGAAGACAGCTATTACAATATGCGGGAGATCGTCGAAGCGCACCCGCATAGCATTGAACTGGCGCTGCAGGCCATGCGCAACTGCGGCGTAGAGCCGGATGTGAAGCCGATTCGCGGCGGCACCGACGGCGCCTGGCTCTCCTTTAAAGGCCTGCCTTGCCCGAATATCTTTACCGGCGGCTATAACTACCACGGCAAACACGAATTCGCTTCGCTGGATATTATGCAGAAAACGGTAGAGGTGATTATCGATATCGCCCGGCTGGCGGCAGTGAAAAAGTAATAAAAAAGGCGGCTGGTATCGTGCCAGCCGCCACAGACAGGGTTGTTCAATAGCGGCTATCGCCGGTATTGATGAGCGCAGGCCCGTTACCCTTCGTTGAAATACCAGTAACCGTTGTTGACCAGCCCGGCCAGCTGCGCCAGAAACGCCGGGTCGTCCAGCGCGTCGGCAAAATCCTGCAGCGTCAGCGTCTGTTTCGCCGCCAGCGCGTTTAACGCCGCCGGCCAGGCTGATTCCAACTGTTCGCCGTTAATAAACACCGCTTCGCCGATTTTCAGCACCCGCAGGCCGCCCAAACGCGTCAGGGTATCGCCCTGCTGCAGCGCGTCATAAATTTCATCAGGCTGATAGGGCGGCTCCGGCGGCGCGATATCCAGCTCATGGCGCGATTGCGAAATAAACTCGCCAAACCACTGCCGGAATTGCTCCGGCTGATCGATCACTTCCATCATCAGCTGACGGATACCGTCGATCTCCTGCGGCAGGATCTCTGCCGGACAGTTGCGTGGGACAATCTGCGGGTCGCTGTAGCGGCGGCTGCCCAGCTCGCGTGCCAGCACAAAATCAGCAAAGCCGCTGATCAGCTCACGTCCGCTCGGCGCACGGAACCCAACGGAATAGTTCAGCGCGTTTTCCAGCGAATAGCCTTCATGCGGGAAACCCGGCGGGATATAGAGGATATCGCCCGGCTCCATCTCTTCATCGATAATGGCGTCAAACGGCTCCACCTGCAGCAAATCAGGATGCGGACAGTGCTGCTTAAGCGGCACCTTTTCACCGACGCGCCAGCGACGACGGCCGGTGCCCTGAATAATAAACACGTCATACTGATCCAGATGCGGGCCAACGCCGCCGCCGGGCACCGAAAAGGAGATCATTAAATCATCGATGCGCCAGTCGGGTAAAAAGCGGAACGGACGCATCAGCGCGGCGGCAGGCTCGTGCCAGTGGTTGACCGCCTGAACCAGCAGCGACCAGTTATGTTCGCCCAGGTGATCGTAGCTTTCGAACGGGCCGTGGCTAACCTGCCATTTACCGTCCTGTTGGCTAACCAGGCGGCTATCTACTTCATTCTCCATCGCCAGTCCTGCCAGCTCATCCGGCGAGATAGGATCGATAAAGTTTTTGAAGCCGCGTTTCAGGATTACCGGGCGCTTTTGCCAGTAATTCTGTAAAAAATCGGTCCAGTTAAGATCGAGCTGATAATCCATAAGGTTTTCCAGTGCAGGCGAGAAAGGGCAGCAAGTATATACAGGTTATATGCAGGCTGCATGTGCGTTGGCTTTCCTCGCGAATCTCCGGCGCTTAGCCACGTAAGCGCCTGGCGATTCGCTCTGTTGCCGTCTTAATGCAATGCGAATGATGAGAGTATAACAGCGGCGCCAGGGTTCTACTCAAGGTTATGTTCGACTTCCTGGCGCTGAAAAATCACTTTCATATGCGCGCCGCCCAGTTCGCTGGTTCCGGCTTCGATATCGCCGGCGTACTGCTCCAGGATATCGCGCGCTACCGCCAGCCCCAGTCCCTGGCCCGGGCGCAGAGTATCCGCGCGCTGGCCGCGCAGAAAGATCATTTCACGTTTACTCTCAGGAATGCCTGGTCCGTCATCTTCCACAATCAGCTGGAGGCTGGAGTCGGTCTGCCGCGCGCTGATCTCCACGAATTCCAGACAATATTTACAGGCGTTATCCAGCACATTGCCCATCACTTCCATAAAATCATTTTGATCGCCCACGAAGGTGATCTCCGGCGAGATATCCAGCGTCAGCGAAACGCCTTTGCGCTGATAGACCTTATTCAGCGCCGAACAAAGACTATCCAGCAGCGCGGAAACCGAATGCAGTTCGCGTTTTAAAGGGTTATGGTCCGCCTGCATGCTGGCGCGATGCAGGTAGTAGCCAATCTGTTGCGAGATGCGGCTAATCTGCTCCAGCATGATCGGCTCTGCCTGTTCAACGGAGAGATTTTTCCCGCCGCGCAATGAACGCAGCGTGCTTTGCAGCACCGCCAGCGGGGTTTTTAGGCTATGGGTTAAATCGGAAAGGGTGGTGCGGTAACGCGTATAGCGCTGGCGTTCATTTTCCAGCAGCAGGTTCAGGTTACGCACCAGGCTGCGCAATTCCTGCGGCGGGTTCGGATCCAGCGCTTCACGCTGGCTGCTTTCCAGCTCGCGGATCTGGCTGGCCAGCGTGCCGATAGGGCGCAGGCTCCAGTGCGCCGCCAGCCACAGCAGCGGGATGACCAGCAGCAGATTAACCAGCAGCACATAGCTAAACCATGACCAGACTACGTCAGAGTGCTGCAGCTCCTGGGGAATGGAATCGACCACCACGACGGTTAACGCGGGCAGGCTGGTGGTGGCGTCATAGCGGTTTACCGCTACCGAGTGGGTAAAGGTGCCGTTGCCATTATCGTCATAATCATGCAGCTTGTTTTTCGCCGCCAGGTCATTGCCCAGCGCTTTATTACTGGTCTGGTTATTGGTATCGATTTCGTAGAAGTCGGGCTTTTTCAGCCACTCGGGACGGATTTTGTGGCGAATCTCCGGCACGTCGCGCTGCTGCCACAACAGTCTGCCGCGCTCATCATAAATAAAAACCAGCGTGGGTGAATTTAGCGTCATCTGCTTTGGCTGAGCGATAGTCAGCCGGTTATTTTTCCACTGGGCAAGGGTATAAAACAGATTGCTTTCACCGCGCATCACGCGATAGGTGGTTTTATCAAAGCTGACAATATAGCCCACCACCGCCACCATGCCATAGGAGAGGGAAAGGATCAGCACCACGGCGGCGGTGGCTAACAGGAAGCGGGCCCGAAGCGAAAAAGGACGGTGGCTTTGCAGGATTTTCATCGGCAATTAAATATCGAAGCGGTAGCCTTGCCCGCGCACTGTTGTGATCACTTCCTGCGGATAAGCCGCCTGAATTTTTTTACGCAGCCGCCCCATCAGCACATCAATGGTATGGCTTTCACGTAGCTCGGCATCAGGATAAAGTTGCAGCATCAGCGAGTCTTTACTGACCACTTTGCCCACGTTACGGATCAGCGTTTCGATAATGGTGTATTCAAAAGCGGTCAGCTTGATTGACTGCTCATTCACCGTCAGCTCACGGCGTGAGAGATCGATATGAAAAGGGGCAAGGTTAATAATTTGCGAGGCCAGCCCGCTGTTGCGTCGCATCAGCGCCTGCATGCGCGCCACCACTTCCTCAATATGAAAAGGCTTGGTGACATAATCATCCGCACCGGCTTCCAGCGCTTCCACTTTGGCCTGCCAGCCTTCGCGCGCGGTCAGCACCAGAATCGGTTGCTTTACATCCTGCGCACGCCAGCGACGGATCAGCGTCATGCCGTCTTCATCGGGCAGGCCTAAATCCACCAGCGTAATATCGGGAGAGTGCTCGGCCAGAAAATAATCCGCTTCTTTCGCATCTTCGGCCGCATCGACCTGATGTCCCATTTCACGCAGTTGTACCGACAGGTGATGACGCAGCAAAGCGTTGTCCTCGACAACCAAAACGCGCATATCGCTTTCCTTTACAGATAATCTTGAGTTGAGTATAGGGGGGCGCAGATAAACCGAGGGTTAACGCAGAAACAATCCCGGACGCAGGGCGCCCGGGACCAGGGATTACTTCAGATCGTCAACCATCTGTACGGCGCGGCCCAGGTAGTTAGCCGGCGTCATCTGCTTCAGACGGGTTTTCTCTTCTTCCGGCAGCGCCAGGCTATCAATAAATGCCTGCATGCCAGCCGCGTCCACGCGTTTACCGCGCGTCAGCTCTTTCAGCTTCTCATACGGTTGCTCAATGCCGTAACGACGCATAACGGTCTGGATCGGCTCTGCCAGCACTTCCCAGTTCTGGTCCAGCTCTGCCAGCAGACGATCGCGGTTAACTTCCAGTTTAGCAATGCCTTTCAGCGTCGCCTGATAGGCGATAAGCGCATAGCCCACGCCAACGCCGAGGTTACGCAGCACGGTAGAGTCGGTCAGATCGCGCTGCCAACGCGAAACCGGCAGCTTGGTTGCCAGATGCTGCATCACCGCATTCGCCAGGCCAAGGTTGCCTTCCGAGTTTTCAAAGTCGATCGGGTTTACCTTGTGCGGCATGGTAGAGGAGCCAATCTCGCCAGCGATGGTTTTTTGCTTGAAGTGATTGAGGGCAATATAGCCCCAGATATCGCGATCGAAATCGATCAGGATGGTGTTAAAGCGGGCGATACAGTCAAACAGTTCGGCGATGTAGTCGTGCGGCTCGATCTGCGTGGTGTAGGGGTTCCAGTTAATGCCCAGCGAGGTGACGAAAGATTCGCTCAGCTGGTGCCAGTCAACGTCCGGATAGGCCGCCAGGTGCGCGTTATAATTACCCACCGCGCCGTTGATTTTGCCCAGAATTTCTACCTGTTCCAGCTGACGCAGCTGACGCGCCATACGATAAGCGACGTTGGCCATCTCTTTACCCAGCGTGGACGGCGTTGCCGGTTGGCCGTGGGTACGCGACAGCAGCGGAATATCGCGATACTGATGCGCCAGATCTTTTACCGCCTCGATGAGCTGTTTCCAGTAAGGCAGGATCACGTCGCGACGGGCGGTTTCCAGCATCAGCGCATGGGAAAGGTTATTGATATCTTCGGAGGTGCAGGCAAAGTGGATAAACTCGGAGACGGCATGTAGCGCCGGCACGTCGGCCACTTTCTCTTTCAGGAAATACTCAACCGCTTTTACGTCATGGTTGGTGGTGCGTTCAATGATTTTGATGCGCGCCGCGTCGTTTTCATTAAAATCGGCCACAATCGCATCAAGGTAAGCGTTTGCGTCAGCGTCAAAAGCAGGAACTTCCTGAATCTCTGCAGTCGCGGCCAATTTTTGTAACCAGCGAACTTCAACCTCAACGCGGAATTTCAGCAGGCCGTACTCGCTGAAAATGTTACGCAGTGGGCTGACTTTTTCGCCGTAACGACCATCGACAGGTGAGACGGCGGTCAGAGAGGATAATTCCATCAGAGCAACTCCTGGATCGTTAACTAAAGGTCTGGTGCATTCGGCCCGATTAGGCCGAGGGCATACCGGCTAAAATACGTTTCGCCTCACGGATCAGGCGATTTCGGTAAAACATTAACTGCAGGCGGCCACCGCCAACCTGCTGCCAGAGCACGGCAGAACGAATACCGGCCAGCAGAGCGGCGCGAACTTTATTCTGCACCTGAGAATTTTGCAGTACCGCCGGTGACCCGGTCACCTGAATGCGCGGACCCAGCGGGCTAATAACATCCACGTAAATCCCGGCCATGGCGGCGATAATCGTCTCGGATTCAATGTCATAGTGGCTTAACTGACGATCAAGCTGAGCAATGCGCTGGGCCAGGGTGTTAAGCGCAGATTTATTGGCGTTTAGCTTACGTTCCAGCACCATCATGCTCAGGGTATAGCGCGTCAACTCCGCGCTCAGCCCCTGACGGCTGGGATTGCTCAGCACCGCCAGCAGCGTTTCCAGTCCAAAACGCTGCTGGGCTTCATCGTTACCGTACACTGCCAGCGTGGAAGAGGGATTGAGATCGAGCAGGCTGCTCAGAGAGGTTTTTAACGCCTGCGCATCGCACTGGCCCTGATGGGCCAGTTGCTGTGCCAGGTGCGCGGACTGGCAGATCCCTGCCAGCGCCAGCGTGATGTCATAATAATTTTTAGCCACGGTTACTCCTGTATACACATCGTAAGCCGCACGCGATGTTATGCCGGCACCAGCGGTAAACGCTGCTCGATAATACCGCCGCCAAGGCAGACTTCACCCAGATAGAACACGGCGGACTGGCCAGGCGTCACGGCGGCGACCGGCTGCTCAAAGCGCACCTCGATGCGATCATCATCCAGCGGGGTGATTAAGCAGGGGATATCTTCCTGACGGTAGCGGGTTTTCACCACGCACTGCAGCGGTTCACGCAGCGCCTGACGATCGACCCAGTGCAGCTGTTGCGCAATCAATCCAACCGACATCAGACGCGGATGGTCGGCGCCCTGCGCCACAATCAGGCAATTATTGGCGACATCTTTGTCCACCACATACCAGGGATCGTCATTGCTCTCTTTCATGCCGCCGATGCCCAGCCCTTTACGCTGTCCCAGCGTATGGTACATCAGACCCTGATGTTCGCCCACCGTTTGACCGTCAACGGTGACGATAGCGCCCGGTTGTGCAGGCAGATAACGGCCAAGGAAGTCGCGGAATTTGCGCTCGCCGATAAAGCAGATGCCGGTAGAATCTTTCTTTTTCGCGGTCACCAGCTCCAACTGTTCAGCAATGCGGCGCACTTCCGGCTTCGACAGTTCGCCAACCGGAAACAGGCTCTGCGCGATTTGCTGATGGCTGAGCGTATAGAGGAAGTAGCTTTGATCTTTATTGCCATCGAGGCCGCGCAGCAGTTGGCTTTTTCCGTTGCTGTCCTGACGGCGTACATAGTGACCGGTAGCAATATAGTCGGCGCCGAGATCTTCCGCCGCGAACTCAAGGAACGCTTTAAATTTGATCTCTTTATTGCACAGAATATCGGGATTTGGCGTACGGCCAGCCTTGTACTCTTCCAGGAAATGTTCGAAGACGTTATCCCAGTATTCGGCAGCAAAGTTCACCTTATGTAGCTTCATGCCGAGTTTGTCGCAAACGGCCTGGGCATCGGCCAGATCATCTGCCGCGGTACAGTATTCTTCGCCGTCGTCCTCTTCCCAGTTTTTCATAAACAAACCTTCCACCTGATAGCCCTGCTGCTGCAGTAACCAGGCGGAAACGGAAGAATCGACGCCGCCGGACATTCCGACGATCACTTTTTTCTGGCTGTTGTCAGACATGACACACTCACGACAAGGAACAAAAACAGGCGGCGTATTCTAGCACGCGTCCGCCACCGGCGCACCCCCGGCACCAACCTTGCCGATGCGGAAAGCCATTATCGATAAATCTGCACCAGCGAGAGGGGATAACGCACGCCGCTCTGCCAGATGCGCACGCTTTCCGCCACCAGCGGCGAGCGCAGATGCGTTGCGGTTAAAATCCGCTGCGGCGGTAGCCACCAGCAACGGTCAATATCACTATCCTGCGGATAGGTTGCCACACGCTCGGGCAAATCGAGGGCGAACAGAAAGCGAATAAACGGCGTGTTATCCGGCGCGGTCCACTGCTGTACGCCAAGAAAGTGCGCCATCTCCGCCTGGATGCCGGTTTCTTCATACAGTTCGCGGCTGGCCGCCTCCAGCAGGCTTTCCTCCGCCTCAAGATGCCCGGCAGGCTGATTCCAGGTCGCTTTGCCGTTAATGGTCTCTTCTACCACCAGCAGTTCGCCTTCTGCCTGCACGATGCAAGCTACGGTAACGTGCGGTTTGTACATAGTCTGCTCCGGTTAAAAAGTCTCGGTTACGTCGCGCCATTCGCCAGGCGCGAGATTATCCAGCGTTAGCGATGCCATACCATAACGAATCAGGCGCAAAACAGGAAAACCCACGTGTGCGGCCATGCGGCGTACCTGACGGTTTCGCCCTTCATGCAGGGTGATTTTAAGCCAGCTGACCGGGATCGATTTACGTTCACGGATCGGCGGCTGACGCGGCCACAGCCAGGCGGGTTCATCGACGCGTTCTACCCCGGCGGGCAGGGTAGGACCATCTTTCAGAATAATGCCATCCCGTAGCGCCTGTAATGCGCCTTCATCCGGCTCACCCTCGACCTGAACATAGTAAATTTTTCCGGTGCGCTTGCCGGGCTGGGTCAGCTTTGCCTGCAGCGCGCCATCGTTGGTCAACACCATCAGGCCTTCGCTGTCGCGGTCCAGGCGGCCTGCCGCGTAAACGCCACTAACGGGAATAAAATCTTTTAGCGTGGAACGTCCCGCCTCATCGGTAAACTGCGGCAGGACATCGTAAGGTTTGTTAAAAACGATCACCCGGCGTGGCCCTTTATGCTGCGGCCTGGCAGCAGCGGGGCGGCTGAATCGTTTAACTCGGTGATTATTAACAACTGTTTTACGCATAAGCTTTGCACTTGACTTGAATGGGCGCATTATAACGCGAAATTGAGATGATTGGCGCGACGGCAATATTCAAGTAGTATTGACCCGCATCTTACAAATCATTAACAAAAAAGCGCTCGAAGGAGAGGTTAATGGAAAGCAAAGTAGTTGTTCCGGCGGAAGGTCAGAAAATCACTCTCGACGATCAGGGAAAACTGGTTGTTCCCGCTAATCCGATCATCCCTTATATCGAGGGTGATGGCATTGGCGTAGACGTTTCTCCCGTCATGATCAAAGTGGTTGATGCCGCTGTGAAAAAAGCCTACAACGGCGAGCGAAAAATTTCCTGGATGGAAATTTACACCGGTGAGAAATCCACGCAGGTGTATGGTCAGGATGTCTGGCTGCCGGAGGAAACCCTTGACCTGATTAAGGATTACCGTGTTGCCATCAAAGGTCCGTTAACCACGCCGGTTGGCGGCGGTATCCGCTCTCTGAACGTTGCGCTGCGTCAGCAGTTGGACCTGTACATCTGCCTGCGTCCGGTTCGCTACTATCAGGGCACGCCAAGCCCGGTTAAGCGTCCGCAGGATACTGATATGGTCATCTTCCGTGAAAACAGCGAAGACATCTATGCCGGTATCGAGTGGAAGGCAGGTACGCCGGAAGCGGATAAAGTGATCAAGTTCCTGCAGGACGAGATGGGCGTAACGAAAATCCGTTTCCCGCAGCAGTGCGGCATCGGCGTGAAGCCTTGCTCTGAAGAGGGTACTAAGCGTCTGGTTCGCGCGGCGATTGAATATGCCATTACCAACGACCGCGATTCCGTGACGCTGGTACATAAAGGCAACATTATGAAATTCACCGAAGGTGCCTTTAAAGATTGGGGCTACCAGCTGGCGCGTGAAGAGTTCGGCGGCGAACTGATTGACGGCGGTCCGTGGGTGAAAATCAAGAACCCGAACAGCGGCAAAGAGATCGTTATCAAAGACGTAATCGCTGACGCCTTCCTGCAGCAGATCCTGCTGCGTCCGGCTGAATATGACGTTATCGCCTGTATGAACCTGAACGGTGACTACATTTCCGACGCCCTGGCGGCGCAGGTTGGCGGTATCGGTATCGCACCGGGCGCGAACATCGGCGACGAGTGCGCGCTGTTCGAAGCGACGCACGGCACTGCGCCGAAGTATGCGGGCCAGGACAAAGTGAACCCAGGTTCCGTTATTCTTTCCGCTGAGATGATGCTGCGCCACATGCAGTGGTTCGAAGCCGCAGACCTGATTGTTAAAGGCATGGAAGGCGCGATCGCCGCGAAAACCGTGACCTATGACTTCGAACGTCTGATGGAAGGCGCTAAGCTGCTGAAATGTTCAGAGTTTGGCGACGCGATTATCAACAATATGTAATTATTGCTGATGAAAATGATAAGCGGAGCTCTGGCAGTTCCGCTTTTTTATTATTGCATTTGGAACGGGTACCAAGACGTTTTACCAAAATCCTCTGTTTTAGACGGCTAAAGCCATTCAGTTTTACATCTGGCATTATGATATTGCTCTGTCTGTTTTTATGATATCAATCTTAAGGATGTGGTTCCTGGAAGACGCAAAAGAACTGGCCTCTTGACAGGTTGTGCCGCCTGGGGATTTGAGTTACCTGCTTTCTGCTTGAGCATAAGAAGAATCTTGTTAAATATTGCTTCCCGTAGGTACAGGGTATAGGCACAGGAACTTCAGTTTCCTCAGCTGGACTGGCGCCTGGGTTGCTCTATTTTATGACATACCCTAAATCTGCTTTCAAGATGACTCGCCACTCTGCCATTAAAAATACGTTCAGTACAATTTCCTTTATCATTGAAATGGCATTAACCAGCCGTTGGCTTTGCAGGAGGATAGATCAATCACCACGGGCAGATACAAACAGCCTGCGCTTGAGTGACAAACGTTAGGTAGCATATTTAAATTGCAGGTGCTTTGATGGGGCGCCGTTGCTGCGGAATGTATTTACGTATAAGACCCGTTTCTTTCGCATGGCGAATAACAAAAACGCAGCTTAACTGAACCGGTAGAGGGTTAACTTGCTGCCAATACAGGTTTATTGATAATATTCGCTACGAATAACTGTGGAGCAGGTTGATGAAAATTGTAACGGTTTTGCGTTCAGGCGGAGAGTACAATGCGGATCATGTCCGTTGGTTGTACAAACAACTGCCGAAAGAGTATGAAAAAATTTGTCTTACAGACCTGACGATACCCGATGTAGATACGAGAAAGCTTACTACCAGTTTTCCTGGCTGGTGGGCTAAAATCGAGCTATTTGATCCTGAAAAAATCGATGATGATATCTTTTATCTCGATTTGGATGTGGTGATATTAGGGGATATTAGCGAATTATTGGCTCACCGTCCTCTGACGATGCTTAACGATTTTTTCTATCCTGAAAAAACACAGAATTCCGCATTAATGCGCATCCCGCATGATGAAAAATATAAAGTATGGGAAAGCTTTAATCGTTTTCCTGAACTTTTCATGCGTCGTTACAGAGAGGGCGGGGATCAAGAATTTATCAGTAAAATCTATCCGCATGCGCAAACCTGGCAGAACTGTTTTCCGGGGCAGGTTGTAAGTTACAAAAAACATATAGTGCAGAAGAGCAAAAAAAATGAACATGCCACGGGCAACGGGAAAGTGCCTGAAGGCGCGCGCATTGTTTGTTTTCATGGTAAGCCGCGACCATGGCAATGTAATGAAACATGGGTGCCTGCGCTAGGTGAATAATCAGGATAATATAATGATAAACATTATAAAAAAAAGGCTGCCTGTTATTGTTGTTTGCCTGATGGTTCTCAGCGCTTCAACGGTATTGTCTGACAAAGTCCTTGGACGAAATTTGTTTTACCTGGCGATCGCATTCACGTCAATTTTTACCGCAATCAACTATAAAAAGTTCACCATTCAACGAGAAGATCTGCTATTAGCTATTGCATTTTTATGCGTGGGTATCAGTCAGTTTTATTGGTTTCAGCGTTTTCCCGCTGAGCCAGATACGATTTTTATGGCCGACATTAACTATCCTCGCACAGCAACATATTTATTGCTTACTGCACTGTTAGTGTTATTTTTGCCTTCATTAGCAGCCACATTGCACTTGGGGCAGCGAAGCCAGTTATTAATAACATTACTGGTGGTGGTTGGTTTTACTTATATGTGTGCCGTCGGATTATATTATAGCTTCACACATCCTGGAATGCGTTTGCGTATTGACAGTGCCGCTACCGTCTCTGCATATCTATGTGTGTTGCAAGGTTTGTTGACGCTGTATGTTATCTATAACATCAATTTTCAGAAAAAATATATTATAGTCCTGTTTGTTATCGGCATAACAACCTTAGTTATTCTGCTGACGCAAACGCGAAGCGTTTTTATTATTTATCCGTTAGTGTTATTAGCGTTTGCGTTAATTAATCGGCTTTGGTCCTTTCGAACAATTGTGGGAAGTGGTGTGTTGCTTGCCGGTGTACTGGCCCTTGTTGTTGGGTTGCTATTTCATAATTTTTTCGATCGAATGACGCAGGTGTATAATCAGGTTTCAGAATATAACAGTAATAATAACACCTCGGTTGGTGCCCGAATCAGTATGTGGAAGTCGGGGCTATATGCGACAACAGTTCATCCTGGTGGTCAAAGTGCAGCAATGCGCTTTCATGAAGTTAGTCATTATATGGATGTTAATGAGCGCGGAAATCCAGAAGGTAAGAGAAACGCAGTTTATCATCTGCATAATGATGTCATTGATAGTTTATCATTACAGGGTATAGCGGGCGGCTTATCGCTGATTTTTCTTTTTATTTCTCTGATATTCTATTTTTATCGTAAAAAAATAATAGGTTCGACATTGGCTTTTTCTGTGATGCCTGTCGTTGGGTTTGGCATGGTGGATACGTTATTCATCAACGATCGATTTATTGTTATGTTAGCAATGCAGGTTTCCCTGTTTGTCATTATGGCAAATAAAAAAACAGGAAATAATATTATTGATAGTCAGCTGTAATGGCTATTGTTGAGGGCGCTGAAGCTTTCTCTTAAATCGACGGTGATGATCGCAGAATTCTCTCCGTCGAGCCGAAGCGCCCATTCTCTAACTTTTTCACTAGCCTGTTGCCCGTTCTCCCCGGGCGCATCGTGAAGGTATAACCTACACAACAGCAATCGTTTACCGACATTTTACCGTCGCGGTTGTCCATTTTAGCCAGCGTATCGCTGCCAGAACGTGAGGCATGATGGTTCGCGCTGAGCAGAACATCTGTAGCAAAGAGAGTTGGCGAGGCGTGAGAATGCATATGAAACGATCCTAAATAGGTATCACTGAGCGGCCAGCAGCTTTGCCTGGCATCCTATCTTATGGATTTTAAGCCAATCCGCCGCACAAAATTGTCATGCATCAGCTACCAGCGCGAAAACAGCGCCTATAATAGGTGCGCAGATGACAAGATACTCAGGCGCATCAGAAGGGGAGCTATGAAAAAAGTATTAATGCTGGTGGTCTGTTTATACCTTACGGGTTGTTCATGGGGCGTGGCGTCGCTGATCCCCGCCTCGGATGTTTGTCCAAACGGCCGAGATGGTGTCACAGGCCAGTGCCGCTAGCAGTGAATCCGATAGCGCCGCATAAATGACCGCCATCGTTCTCTATGATGGCGGTCAGCTAAATGCTATTTTACGCGTTTCCCCATCGCATCAACGATCACTTCCCCGTTTTCCTTCGCAAACATACCCCGCTGCGGATTGGGCAGGATATCCAGCACTTTTTCCGCCGGGCGACAGAGCCGGGTACCCAACGAGGTAACCACAATCGGACGATTAATCAGCAACGGATACTGCACCATAAACGCAATAAGCTGTTCATCGCTAAAGCGATCCTCTGCCAGCTCCAGCGTGGCGTAAGGCTCGACATTGTTGCGCAGCAGGTCGCGCGCACCGATGCCCATATTTTCAAGCAGCGTGGTCAGCTCTGCCTGTGAAGGCGGCGTCTCAAGATAATAGATAATGTTTGGTTCCTCGCCGCTGTTGCGAATCAGCGCCAGCGTATTGCGTGAGGTTCCACATTTCGGATTGTGATAAATAGTCGTTGTCATTACAGCCTCTGAAAAATAGCCACGCCTCGATTATAACGACAGCCACAGCGTCAATGCGATAAGCGTCACCAGTAAAACCGGCAGCGTCATGACTAAACCGACGCGGAAGTAATAGCCCCAGCTAATACGAATATCCTTTTGCGCCAGCACGTGCAGCCACAACAGCGTCGCCAGGCTGCCGATAGGCGTAATTTTAGGGCCAAGATCGCAGCCGATGATATTGGCGTAAATCATCGCCTCTTTAATCACGCCCTGCGCATCGCTGGCATGAATGGATAGCGCGCCGATTAATACCGTCGGCAAATTATTCATCACTGAGGAGAGCGCTGCGGTAAGCAAACCGGTGCCCAGCGTGGCGACCCAGATTCCCTGCTCAGCCAGCTGATTGAGCAGGGCGGAAAGAAAGTCGGTCAGGCCCGCGTTACGCAAACTGTAAACCACCAGATACATACCCAGCGAGAAAATCACGATTTGCCACGGCGCACCGCGCAACACTTTGCCGGTATCAATAATTTTTCCCTGGCGGGCAATCAGCCAGAGGATAAACGCAGCTACCGCCGCGACCAGGCTTACCGGCATGCCAAGCGGCTCCAGCACAAAAAATCCGATCAACAGTATCGCCAGCGTCATCCAGCCCGCTTTAAAGGTGCGTCGATCGCGGATCGCCTCCCGCGGCGCCTTCAGCCGGGCAGTATCGTAAACGGCAGGAATATCACGGCGGAAGAACAGATGCAGCATCGTCAGACTGGCGGCAATGGCGGCAATATCGACCGGCACCATTACCTGCGCGTAATCATTAAAGCCCAGATGAAAATAGTCCGCCGTCACAATGTTTACCAGGTTGGATACCACCAGCGGCAGGCTGGCGGTATCGGCGATAAAGCCGGCGGCCATCACGAAGGCCAGCGTTGAGGCGCGGCTAAAGCCCAACGCCAGCAGCATGGCGATGACGATAGGGGTAAGGATAAGCGCCGCGCCGTCATTAGCAAACAGCGCCGCTACGCAGGCACCGAGCAGAATAATCAGTGTAAACAAGCGTTTTCCGCGGCCCTTGCCGCCTCGCGCCACGTGCAACGCCGCCCACTCAAAAAAGCCGCTCTCATCCAGCAGCAGGCTGATAATAATGATGGCGATAAAGGTGGCCGTGGCGTTCCAGACGATTTGCCAGACGGTAGCGATATCTCCAACGCTAACCGCGCCGCTAAGCAGGGCCAGCGCAGCGCCGACAGAGGCGCTCCAGCCAATCTGCAGGCCGCGCGGCTGCCAGATAACCAAAACAAGCGTAAAAACAAAAATTGCACCGGCCAGCAACATGAAAACTCCGCGGTAAAAAAGAAAATGTTAATAACAAATACAGCAGCTAAAGACAAAAAAACAGCCCCGTCGCTGTAAGCCGCACCTTAATCATTGCAGGGTGCGGAACAGCAACGGGGCTGTGGATAGGCCAGCCGGGAAGGCAGGGCGCAATAACTAATCGCGGGACACAAAAATAATATGGGAAGGCGTTTCGTTACTCAGTAACATCTCTTCCGCTTCGCCGCTGGCGGAAACAAAGGTCACGGTATCGCCCTGCGCCAGCTCTTCAAACGCCTCGGCGGGCTGCGTCGCCTTTAAGATCTCAAAATGGCTGCGTGGGGATGCATTTTCTCCTTCAGGCTGCTCTGTAAAATAGTTACCGGTAAAGGCATATTCCGGATGGTCTTTGATGTGCAGTTGAACAGAGGGCATAACACCTCCTGATTACCGTGGGCAGAGTTATCATCCTAAACCCAGATATCCAGTTTGCCATTTGCCGAACATGAAAGGAGGTGTGATTAAGATTTATCCTAATTGAAGGCAGCGGTAATCAGACGCTAAGTCAGAGGTGGCAACGTTGTCTGACAAATATGGATAAATATATGCAATTTTAATCAGAGCCTATGCTTGTTAAAACAGCCGTTGAGCGTAGTTTTAAGGCTCGTCAGAAATGTACGAGGCTGCTCTTCCATGAGGTAATCATGCGTTCACTAAAATTTTGTTGTCCTGTCTGTGGTAGCAATAAATTCATTTTTACCTGTCATTCCCGCAACAAGAAAACGCGTCACGGAGCCAGCTGCGCCTGCTGTCAACGCCCCCTTACGGTGGCCTCCTGTCTGACTGGCGTAGCTGAAGATACCCGCTGGGCTAAAATCTAAGCTGGCAGTATGCTCTTCTCATATATCTGATACGGGCGTGGTATAAGCGGCGATTACACCAGCCGTACCGGCTGAAGATGCGGGTTCGAGTCCTGCTGCCCGTTCCAACCAGGCCGCTTAGCCAGGCGGTTTATCTGCAATAATCATCCCAGTTTCGTTTATTTCGAAAATTAATAAAATGTTAATTTATTGCTATTAATAGGCTATTTTTCGCCTGTAGCCTAATAAGCAGAACGTCCGCCTGACCTGGTCTGATTGGCTATTATTGTGCTCTTTAAACCTGCGGTTTTTATACTGCACGGCTTTGCTGTCCCTTTTTCTGATAGAATCCCCCGGCAGACGTTTCTCTATCCTGGCGGGTTTTAGCGGTTGTTGCGGTGTTACTTGCCATTATCCCATTACGCCTTAATGAGCTGATTAAATCAGGGATGCGGAATCTGTAAATTTTATTCGGTTAGTAATTGTTTATTTTGTAGGCTTTTTTATGACACATCAGGGTTGGAAACTCCAGGATACGGTCTGGACGTTAGGTTTGTATGGCACTACGGTTGGCGCAGGCACGCTTTTTTTGCCGATTGAGATAGGTACGCGTGGGCCGGTTATTTTTATTATTATGCTGCTGCTGCTGGGGTTACCGCTCTCATTATTGCCGCATTTGATTTTGGCGCGCGTTTATATGAGCGAAGCGACACCCCAGCGTTTACCGGCGTTGAGCACCTGGTTCGGGCCGCGTGGCGACTGGCTGATGACGCTGCTTTATTGCATCGCTTTCTATCCGGTCATGCTGGTTTACGGTATTTCGCTAGTCAACGCGCTGGATAACTTCCTGGTGGAACATCTGCATTTTGCCCGCCTGAACAAAGGGGTACTTACTCTGTTATGCATGGTTGTTCTGTTCGGCATACTGAGCAAAGGCCGTAGCAAGGTGGTCGGCACCTTAGGTACGCTGGCATTGCCTTTCGCCATCGCCATTATTGCTATCGCCGCCATACAGATCCCGCACTGGCGCTGGAGTAACGTAACGGATGCGCTGGATGCGCTGCCGGACGCCGCTGCCGGAACGACGTTTAAGAATATCTGGTTAACGCTGCCGCTGATTACTTTCTCTTTTTGCTGCGCACCGATTATCTCTCCGCTGGTTGCACACTATCAGGCATCGCCCGATACTCAGCGGGTATATCGGGTGATTAAAGTGGCCTATCTGGCGATATTTCTCAGCATTATCTTTTTTGTTTTCAGCTGTGTACTCAGCATCCCGCAGGAAACATTTATCGAAGCAAAAGAGAAAAATCTGAACGTACTCTCGGTTATTTCCTCACCGGGCAACGCGGGTGTGCTGTTTTATATTGCGCCGTTTATCGCCATTCTTGGCATGACGAAATCCTTTCTTGGCGTTTCACTCTCGGTAGCGGAAACCTTTAGCGATTTTACCGTCAGGTTGTTTAACTGCCGCAGCGCTAAAAGCCGAAAAATGAGCCAGGCGGCGGCCATGCTGGCGATGTATAGCATGACCTCGTTAATCGTTTACGCGAATCCAAATGTGATTACCCTAATCGAGGCATTTTGCGGCCCGCTGATCGCCATCATTCTGTTTTTGATCCCCGCCTGGCTGATTTATAACAAGCCGTCGCTCGCTTTTCTGCGTGGCGGAAAGGCGCTGGTGATTTTAATCGGTGGGATTGCCACGCTTTCCGCGCTGCTCTATTCCATGATGTAAAGCGCGAAGCGGGACGTGAAATGCGGCCTCCCGACCTGGCGGAAGGCCGCTGTTTTGCACCTGGCGCGCGGCTAACCCGCCTCGTTAATTACCGCCTGGTTGCGGCCATTATGCTTTGCCTGATAGAGCGCGTGGTCGGCGCCTTCCTTAATGTGCTGCGCATCCTGTTCGGCATCGCTGCCTGCCACCACAAAGCAGCCAGCACTGAGCGTCACCACACCTGCGGGCAACGCGGTGCTTTCATGCGGGATTGCTGCTTCCCGCACCGTCTCTACCGCGATTTGCGCAATGCGCAGTGCGGCCGCAATAGTGGTATCCGGCAGCACAATCGCAAACTCCTCCCCGCCATAACGCGCAATCAAATCCGTTTGCCGCAGCGGCATATTTTTCAGCTCGTCTCCCACTCGGCGCAGGCAGTTATCGCCCGCTACATGGCCATAGGTATCGTTGTATCGTTTGAAAAAATCGATATCCATCATGATTAGGCCTACCGGTCTGCCGCTAATGGCTGCCCGCTTCAGGCTTTGTGTCAGGAACAGATCAAACTGGCGGCGATTCGCCAGCCCCGTCAGGCCATCCAGCAGCGCCAGTGCCTGCAGGCTCTGGTTGATAGTGGTCAGCTCGTCACGCAGCATGGTCAGCTCCAGCTGGTTTTCAACGTTGGTACGCACCTGCCGTAATACTACGGTGCCGATTAAAATAATGATCAACAGCAGCGTACCGTTTAGCACCAGATCCGGCATGCTGTCATGCAGCCACTGCGACCAGAGCGCGGATTTATCAAAACCGGCCGCCACGATCAGCGGATACTGACCAGATCGCGCATAGCCAAAGATACGAACTTTGTTATCCAACGCAGATTTCCAGGTGCCTTTCCCGCGTTCTGCCCGTACCAGTTGGGTGGTAAACAGGGAACTGGATGAGAGGCTACGGTTAATAAACGAGTCCGCAAAAGGGCGCACATACAGGGCGGTTCCGTCATCCAGCATCAGCGCCAGCATGTCACCATCACCCATTTCAAAATAGCTGTAAAAGCGCCGGAAAGAGTCGATACGCACCGTAGCCAGCACGACGCCGACGAAACCGCCGCCTGCATCATTCAGGCGTATTGAGACCGGGATCACCAGCTCGCCGGTTAAACGGCTGCGGATCACGTGACCAATATGTGATCCGCCGTGACGATTGGCACGGTGGTAAATAAAGTATTCCCGATCGGCATTATTCATACCGGCTGGCGTATGCGCCGATGATGTCGCCACCCAGTTGCCCTGCGTATCATAGACAAACAGGCCGTTCAGCTGCGGCAATCCGCTTTTCATCTCCGTCAACACCCTGCTCAGCGCGGCTTTATTCGCATATGCTGGTCCGCCGTCCGGGATTTCGCGTTGAATAGCGCGTAGGGTGATTTCTGTTTGTAGAAAAGTATCTTCCGCCTGGCGCGCCTGCGAAACAGAGAGGTTAACCGCACTGCTTTCAGCATCCTGAAGCTTACGCGACCAGGAACGATCAAGTGTCCATGCGCTGACCACCAGCACAGCCGTCAGCAACAGCAGCATAAATATCGCCATCGTTCTGCCAAGCGAAGAGTGCAGAACAAACGTGCCGGAAAGTTTTTCGCTAAGTTTCATGACTTTTTTCGCTGCCGGGGTATGACTTTTAAGTAAAGCACAGCATATCTTTTTGCGTAAAAGCTCTCCGTGAAAGAACGGTTGGGATGGCGCTTTAGCCGCCACAGAAGAGGGCGTGGAGAGAATAAAAAAGCCCGCATAAAGCGGGCTGGAAATATCCGAAAGGCCGGTAGCGATGCCGGCAAGCAGCTTACAAGATTACGTCAGTGATTAGTCACCTTACGAGCAGTACAGAACGCGCAGGAACGGTACTCTCTCGTCAGGCTTGATGACTATCGGCGCGGCCGGGCGGAACTTTAGCGCGCCGGTAAAAACCTGACTATTCCTGCTCTGTCATTTGGGTGATCTGTTGATCGATCAGTCTATCGGATACGTGAATCGCCGCGGTAAAGCCTGCGGCGATCGCCAGCAGCCACATCAATTTTTTCAGCGTCATGACTCTCTCCATAGCGTTAGTTGTCTCTTAATTTCCTGCTATCGTGGCGCGTTAAAGTCTTGGGTTGCAACAGGTAAAACATCCTACCGGGAAGGTTTTTTTTGTACAGAATGTTAGCGGTTGCAACAGCAAAATCGGTTACTTTAAGCTTTTGCCTATCCCAGGAAAAAGCACTACCAGCTAGCCAGCGTTGAGCTTTATGAAAATAATCGACGCATGACTACTTATCGTATCCGCGTTGGGTTTCATAATCCTTCCGCGCTGACCTTTTTGCAGCTGGACGAGCTGCTTGAACCGCGTCGCTTCTGTCGGCTTAGCTCCTATGGCGAGAAGTTTCGTTGTTATATTGAATATGAATATCAGTCGGAGGTGCATGATTACTGTTCTATCTGCCAGCTCGCCTGGACGCAGGCCTGCAAAGTAAAAAGAAATCCGCTGGTACTGGTGGAAGTAAAAAATATCTGACGGGCCGTAGCGAAAGGGAAGGCAATCGCGCCTTCCCGTGGGGATTAACGGTTATTCATTTCTACCGCCCGCAGGCTGGCGGGACGGGAAAAACAGCGTGTGACATAGTCGTTTAACGGTTCGCCAAGTGAGAGGCCAGCCGCCTGCGCCCAGGAAAGCGTATGCGACAGAAAAATATCGGCCAGGGTAAAGTTTTCACCGGTGATCCAGCGATCGGTACGGGCCTGAGCCAGCATACGCAGCGGTATCTGCGCATCAGCTGCTGCCGCCTCTGCCACGGCCGGGACTCGTGCGGACTCAGGCAGTAGCCGCTTATGTTTCAACATTAACCAGACGGGCATTTCCAGCTCGGTTAGGGTAAAGCTTAACCACTGGTCGATGATCGCCTGCTCTTCAGGCTGCGTTGGGTAGAGGACGCGGGCGGCGTACTTATTACAAATAAACTGGCAGATAGCCAGCGTCTCCGCCAGAAAAAACGGGCCATCCTCCAGTACCGGAACTTTACGCTGAGGATGGGGCGATCTGATGCCTGGCTCTCCTGGCCGCAAAGCTACCCGCACTGGCTCATAGGGTAACCCGATCTCTTCCAGCGTCCATAACACACGTAGCGAGCGGCTTTTAGGGTAGGTGTAAATTTTCAGCGTCTGTCTCCTTTCACTTTTGTGTTCCTATTGCGTCAGCGCAGGCTAACGCGGCAAAACAGTATTAACTGCTTAGCGTAGCAGAAGCGAAAACAGGCCACACTGCTTAATGATGGATGCCGGAGCGCTGCAGATGATCGGTGGAAGTAAGCCCGGAGCCTGCGCTCCAGGCTGTCAGGCATTATTCAGGTACAGAAAAGCCAAAGGTGGTTTGATCAAGATGAATATCGCAAACGGCTTTATCTTCATAAGGCGTATCGTTAGCCGTCATCAGCAGCCACTGCCCGGCTTTCAAAATGGGTAGGCTTAATTTGCCGCTGCTGTCGGTACGATCTTTCATCGCCGCATTTTCATAAGCGTAGGTATGGGCCAGCGCCGGATGGCTCAGGCTGGGATCGGCGCTGTGATGATGGTGGTGATGGGCGTGCGGCACTGCCGCGTCGCGCGGGCTGGATAAGTCCACCATGGCGATGCCCACCTCATGGTTAGCCAGCGGTTTGCCGTTGGCTAGCAGCACAATATCCAGCGTATCGCCGGTTTTCAACATGGCGGGATCGACCTGCGGTACCCATTCCAGCCGGGCGCCAGTTGGTTGAGTCAGCGCAGCGTTTTTACCCGGTGCGCCCACGTAGCTGACGGTTTTGGCGTTCATGGTGCTTTCTATACAATAACTGCCGGGCCACTGTGCTTTATTGCTTTGACGCCACTGGTATTTTTCGCCGTTGGGCTTCAATGACCAAAAAGCGGGTTTATAAGTCGCTGTCACCAGCCAGGAACCGCTGGTGGTATTGTTCTGACTGAAGCGGTACTGTTCACTGGTAATCGGAAACTCAGCCTTTATTCCCTTGCTGCCCACTACCTGAAGCGGAGCAAACAGTGCCTGACGCGCTTTGGGGATCGGTTCGCCGTGCGGAAAATTTTCCCCGTATCCCATCTCAATATGCAACGGATTGCCTGCAGCGACCGGCGGCACGTTTAACCATAGCTCATGCGCCTGCAGGCCGGATGCAGTTAGCGCCGTAACGGAAAGCGTGGCGTTTAATAACAGCTTCTTCATTTTATCTCCTGAACATTCCCAAAGGTTTCAGATACTAACAAATTCACCCAGGCCAAACGGCGCCTGAGTTTGTTATGTTATATCATAACAAATAAGGTGCGGGTAGCACAGCGCGTCACTGCCGCTCGTTAACAGAAGCAAATGGGATGCTATCAGGGATTAATGGTTATCTTTTTCGCCAAGAAAATAAAACGCCAGCGGCAGAGAAAAAATAAGCGTGATGACCGTGGTATAAATCACCACCATCGCGCCTTGCAGGATAAACATTTGTACCGACCAGTCGGAAAGCGGCAAATTATATTCTTCAATCACGCCGCCGATGGTGGCGCGCATGAGAACTGCCAGCGCAATGATAAAAACCACCAGCACTGAAAGCAGAAACTTTTTGCCTTCGGGTGTTGTTAATTTTCCACGGAACATACAAGCCTCTCTTTCATCAAACAGCGCGGCCATGCCAACCGCCAGGCGAGTATACAACGTCAGATGCGGCGGGGGGAGAAAAAGGGCGAACGCCATCTCCGATAGATGACTGACCCGGCGTGCTGAACGATGAATTTAGGTGGCGCGCGCATCTGAGCCGTGATAACCAGCGCCCGTTAAGCCGGGTGCTCCTCTAATTAGCTCCCCTGCAAATCAGCTGCGTCGGAGCTTATCCTCCGCAGCCCAGTTGCTGCCTGATGGCGCGACGGTAAGGCGTATCTAACTGCTGCGGCACCTGCGCCAGATAATGACGCGCATGTTCCCGCTTTTCGCCCTCCAGGCTGCGAAGATAGGCGATCGCATCGTCAATCGTTGGGATCAATCCTTCGTTATGCGCAACGCGTGGCGGCAACGCCGTCCAGATCACTGCATCTATCTGACGCTGCTGTGCCCATTCCGTTAACGGCCCAACGGCTGAACCCTGCGCGATAAGCACCCCGACGCCATCATTCCTCTCTTCTGGGATCTGTTCCCGCTGACGCAACGCTTCACAGGCCTGCTCCAGCGTATCGACGACCAGCTGAGTCCAGAAAACCTGAACCAGAGGCGCATTGAGACACACGGCAGTAGCCAGTTCGCCACTGTCGCCAATTCGGGAAAATTCGATAGGGAAAAGCGGGCCATCGGCGTGCCATTCTCCATTGACGGGCAGCGGATCGGGTTTCCACAGCAGCGAGCCCCAACCGAGACATGCAATGTTCATCTGCTATCTCCTGAATCGTTTTAATTATCTTGTTTTCGAAAATTTATTGCGCTGAAAGCCCGTGATATCAGCATAGACCGAACCGTCGCGAGCACCAGTTTGGCACAGGCCGATTCGTTAGTTTTTTGTGCGGGTGGGTTAGCAAAAAAACAGCGCTATGCAGCAGTTAAAAAGGGACACTCTGTTGGTTAAACCTTTCGATTTGCCAGGAAATGCCTTAATTTTTCGCTGCACGTTAGCCAGAGCGACGAGGAATGTTTAACGGTTATCTTGCCGCTAAAAAGCATGAACGTACGTAAATTGTTAGGTAAATTTGAATTAAGTTAAATAAAAAGGCAGGGGAGAATAAGCCATATTGAGGAATAAGACGGCGGTTATCAAATGCGAATGTTTATTGTTGTTATTTGATTTATGCATAAACAGCTTCCAGGCTTGATCAGGCGTTTCAACCTATCAGGCAAGAGAGGAGGATTGTATGTTTCATCATTCATCAAAAATGCAGTTTCCGGTACGAGTAGAAAAACCCGATCCAGAATTCGCCATGCTGTTGCAACAGGCTATCGGCGGCGTTGAGGGTGAAATTCGTGTAGCCATGCAGTATTTCTTCCAGGCGATGGGCGCACGCGGCGATGCACGTATCAGAGATCTGCTGATGTCTACCGCCACGGAGGAACTGGGACATATCGAAATGCTGGCCTATGCCGTCGCGCTGAATCTTGAAGGTGCGCCGCTTTCTTATCAGGAAGCCTCAGCCAAAGATCCCGTGGTCAATGCCATTCTTGGCGGCATGAATCCGCGTCATATTCTTTCTTCAGGCCTGTCAGCCATGCCGGTGAATGCTAACGGTATGCCTTTTGATATGAGCCATATTTATGCCTCAGGCAATGTTGCGGCCGATATGCTGGCCAACGTTACGGCCGAAGCGACGGGACGCGTGCTGGCTACGCGCCTGTATAACATGACTGAAGATAAGGGCATGAAAGATTTCCTGTCGTTCCTGATTGCTCGCGACACCATGCACCAGCAGCAGTGGCTGGCGGTTATTGAAGATATGGGCGGGCTGAATGCCTCGCTACCTATTCCTAACAGCTTCCCGCAGGAAAATGAGGCAACTGAGCACTCTTACTACTGCCTGAATACTTCACTGGATAAACCGTTACCGAAAGGCCGCTGGAGCGAAGGCCCTTCTTATGATGGTAAAGGTCAGTTCACCGCTAAAGAAAAACCTGAAATTCTGGGCGATGAGCCGTTACTGGGACCCGCTCGTCCTGGTTCCGGCGCGCAGAGCGAGCAAATTTCCGGTACGGTGCCGCCGTCTGGAGCAGTTAAATAAGCTGAAGCTTTTTCGCTCTGCTTTTAAACTTGTAAACAAGGCCACCTGCAGGTGGCCTTATTTTTTGGCGTGAAATAACAGCCGCTTCCTTTTCTTACGCCTCTGTGCCATTGTCAGAAGCTGATTAATCGCCCCTGCGAGGTTACTATGCTGGAACTCAGACCTAATTGTGAGTGCTGCGATTGCGATTTGCCGCCTGAATCACCGTTAGCAATGATCTGCTCTTTCGAATGTACTTTCTGCTACAGCTGCGCCAGTACACGGCTACAAAATCATTGCCCTAACTGCGCAGGCGAACTGGTACGCCGACCCGTTAGACCGCTAAATAAACTTATCAGCTATCCTGCCGCGACCAGGAGAGTGTTTTCGCCCTGTTAAAAAGGCACAAGGGGTCGCTTATGCTCTGTCTCCACGCAGTAATAGTTCCAGCGCCTGGCGATAAAGCTGAAGCCGGGTATGATCGCTTTCTGTTTCAATATTTTCTAACAGGCCCGCAATGATTTTCTTTTCACTGCGGCTCTGTTTTTTACCGGCAATATCAGTCATCAGCGCCCGTAAGGCAGCCTCATGACTGCTCCCATTATCCACTGATTTTTTAAAATAATCGGTAATTTGCATTTCGATGCCCTGCGGTTGGTTCATGGCTCATCTCCTGTAAGATAATTGATTGTTAAAATAGTGCGTGAACAGAAAAGCCGAGGCCTTCTTTCTCTTTATCTGGTATTAGGTTATCTGCCTGCAACAGCATTTTTCTCTTTCAACGGTAGAGTAGAACGCTATCCTGCTTTTTAATTTATCAGGCCGGATGAATTTATATCGGAAAATGCGTTTTTATCCATGCGTTAATTTATCATTTTGTGTGGTATGACCTGTTGCTGGGCTACTATAGTGCTTGGCTAATTATTATGGCGTTATTAATTTGCATGCTCATTAATTACCATCAAATAGTTATATTTGGTTGGTGTTTTTTGTTCTGTTTTTCGGATGGTCTTTATGTAAATGTTAACTTTTCAGTAAAAATGGTGAAATTTATTTTACATATTAAAAATTTTTAAATAAATAAAGATATAATGGAAGAAATTATATCAAATGTGTTACCCAGATAATGTCAGTTAACGTCGCTAATTGTCATGCTTTCTTTGTTATCTAAAGTTAATTAGGTAAACCTTTGTTTTATCGGGATCTGATTAATTTAAATAAAAGAGTAAGACTTTTCCTTTCAACTCTTGGCTAAGTGAAATATTATTCTGCACATAGTTAAACATAGCTGTATAGTTGTGAAGGATTGATAACTATCAGATATGTAATGTTTTTTTCGTTTTTTGAGAGGGTGGCATGCAGTATAGCGTGATGGATTCGTTAATGTGTCCTTTAACAGGAACGGTTTTTAGTGGCGTGATTACGAATAAAAATTTGAAATTAATTATTTGGTATCAGGGAGAAACGATTATTCAGGCTGGAGATTTATTATCTACAGTAGGGGAGGAATTATTGGTCAACGGCCTGCACAGCGATATTACCATTATTAGCGTCTTTCCTTTCAATCGGGCAAACTGGACATTGTTATCCAAACGCACAGGATGTCCGGCAAATGGCGCCTTTCTGCCTTCAGCCTGCCATCGGCCAGACACCTGTCGCTTTGCTCGTTGTCCCTATGGGTTAGAAAAACAAGGTCCGGATAAAGCTACGCATCTGATGCATCAGGATATTAAATAGCTTTAATGGGCAATGAAAGGGCATCTTTTTATACGGCATTTGTGCTTATAGGCGCAGGTGGCTTCAGAAAGATGGCTATTGCCGGGACAGATTTTATTGTAGTCGTGAAGTTTCTGCCAATAAACCGCGCGGAAAAGGGTAACGTCAAGCATTGCGACGGGTTTAATATGACCATTGACTATTAGACCCTGATCGCAGGTTTCCAGCTTGTCGCCGGGAAATAGATAACATTCAGATCCATACCATAAAACAAACTTAAGGTTATACGGCGAGCTAACAAGTGAAAAGGCTGTATCTGAATCGGGGCTGACAATAGAGTCAAGGACATACCAAACCATAACTGCTCCATCAAACGGCTACAAAAAAATCCTGCTTTTTGAGTAATAGAGTTTTGACTCTACTAAAGAGATTATAGTCAGAATTTACTGTTCTTCTCGGGAATGAGTTAATTCAATGCAACTTTTTTGCTGCTTTCATTTAACTTATTGATTATTTTGCGGAATAAAATAAGTGGTTTTGCTGCTGACAGAACGTCAGGGAAGAAGAGAAGGTGAAACGCGACAAAAGGTGACTCAGAACGGTAGAGGAAAGGCGCTATACCTGTACTTTAAGAGAGTTGATACATAAGTTATTTTAACGGAATATAGACGTTGTTGGTTACGGGCATGAGAAGCTGTTAAGGCCGCCCGGCATCAGCAAGGCCGGTACGCACGCTCTTGCCGTGCGGTATAAAAAGCCAGCAGGCTGCCACACCAGGGAAACTCTTCAGAAACCAGCGTTTCGCTTTTCTGAAAAAAAATCATAAAAAATGAAGAAATATTAGGGCCGCCTTTGGGTGGCCTTTTTTACTTGTGGTGAGTGTCCCCAAGAGTACGCCGTAGCGATTCGCCGGTTAATACGTGGCGAAATGGTGGCCGATGCTGGCCTGGCGCCAAGATAAAAATAAATTTTGTTGAACGGCAGACAGCACCAGCGAAGGGTGTTAAGCTGGCTAATCATTCAATAAATATTAAGGTTTACCTATTTTAACTATTAAATACCGATGCTCGCGTTGTCAGGGGCATCAATGCCGTATCTCTTTGTTCGATGTCTCAATGCGTAACCCCCATGGCGCCATCTGCATCTTTTGTAAATCTCCCATGCTTGTTAGCTATCTGACGTCTCAAGCCGCCTGAATCGTTTCACTTTTCTCCCTTGATTAAAACCGATGGTTGCTTTGCATAGCGCTAAGCGCTCTGTGACTTGAAGTGTGAGGCACCTGCAACCATATTTAATCTTAATCATCCGATCGGGAGAAAATCATGGCTAGCGGCTGGGCTTCTGACGAAGCCGTAAATGAACAGATCGACAGCACCATTAATGATGGCGTAGAGCGTGTCCGTCAGGCGCTTGGGCAGGGCGAAAGCGAACGCTACTGTCAGGAGTGCGGCGAGGAAATATCTGAAGCAAGACGTAAAGCGCTTAAAGGCGTACGCTTTTGTCTTGCCTGCCAGACTGAAATGGATAAAAAACAAAAAAATCTCAGCCTGTATAATCGTCGCGGCAGCAAAGACAGCCAGCTGCGCTGATGGTCTGGAAAGCCAGGCCTTCAGCCTGCAAAACTTTCAGGCTGCGGTTAGCTGCTCATTAATTGATTCGCGCTGAGCCGCTTTTCGCTGTCATTATTTGTCGGCTGGTGGCCGAAGCGCTTGCTCTGACTGCATTTTTTATTTTCTTGGTGTTAGCAGGTAATCAGGATGTTTCCCCGCCAGCAACAGCAGCAGTTCATATTCACCCTGACTGAGCCCGCCGTTTTTACTCGCTTCCGCTTCCGACTCTTTCTTTTGCCATACGCGTAAACTGTAATCAAAGCGTTCTGCCGCTTCCGCCTGCGTCAGGCCTGCTGCCTGACGTGTGGTTTTAATGGCCGCGCCGGTCGCAGGCATCATGGACAGTACTTTCAGAGGCATCGCAATCTCCACAACTATTTATAATAAGTTTTTTCTTAAGCATTAACACGGAGCTTAACGGTGTCAAGGCAAGCGAAATGGTGTGGGTTTTATAATTAATTGATATTACAGTTTTTGGATGATTTTTAATCTTTAGCAAAATTAAATTTTCAGTCAATGCTGAAAAAACAGTCAATTTGACGCAGCGGTAAAATAACCCTTTCTCCAGCACCGGGTGAATTTAATGTTTTGCGCTGCGTCTGAAGCGAATAACCCTCTCTGCTTTTCTGAAAATATTCCCGCTGCGCTTGATCAATACCGCCTGTTGCGTTTACTGTATTTATATACAGTATTTGTCAGGGTTACAGGGTATGAATTTCATCAAGCCTGCTGAGCTGCGCGCAATTTTGCATTTGCCGCTGTTTATTGAGCGAGTGGCGTGTGGTTTTCCTTCTCCGGCGCAGGATTATATTGAGCAGCGTCTTGATCTTAATGATCTGCTGGTGCAGCGTCCAAGCGCGACCTATTTTGTCCGGGTAAGCGGCGATTCAATGATTGAGGGCGGCATCGGCGATGGCGATATGCTGGTGGTGGACAGTTCGCTAACCCCCGAACACGGCGATATTGTCGTGGCGGCGGTAGCAGGAGAGTTTACGGTAAAAAAGCTTCAGCTGCGGCCACAGGTGCAGTTGGTGCCGATGAATCCGGCCTGGCAGCCTATTGTGGTGAATAGCGAGGAAGGGTTACAAATCTTTGGCGTGGTCACCTTTACTATTAAGGCGGTAAAATAGGGCGATACCGATAAAGGCGGCAGCGCGCTGACGCCTTGCTCTCTGCTATAGCTCGCGTTTAAGGCAAGGCGTGGGCAGGCGTGCCAGATAGCTATTTAATCGCTTCGTTTACCCTGGCGCGTTAGCTCTGCTCGGAGACCAATAGCGCGAGGGTATCCGGCTCCAGCGCCCGGAAAATATGCTCCTGATCTGCCGGATAAGAGATATAGTCACCGACGTTAAGCTCCACCGGCGCACTGGACAGCCCCACCAGCGCCCGCCCCTGGGCAATAATGATATGTTCCACTGACCCCAGCGCATGCGGGCTGGAAAGGCGCTCCGATCCCGGCTGCGTCATCAGTAAATAGACATCCCGGCGCGCCCCTGGCGGACAGGTGGCCAGCAGGATCGCTTTATAGTCGGCCAGTTCGGCGGTAACCATGGGTCCTTCGCCCCGACGGATAACCTGCATCTTATTAACCTGCGGCTCCATCAGACGCGCAAAGGGAATATCCAAAGCCACGCACAATGCCCAGAGCGTTTCCAGACTGGGATTGCCATTGCCTGCTTCCAGCTGAGAGAGCGTCGACTTGGCAATACCGGCACGGCGCGCGACTTCTGCCAGCGAGAGCCCGGCTCTTTGCCGTTCGCGTACCAGTCCTTCAGCAATAATCGTAATGGGTTGGATCACGCTTTCATCCTGTATCGAACGATCGTTCGTCTTGTAAAACGAGCATCAATTGTTCATTATAATGGCATTTCGTTCGTTATGGGAGAGAGGGAATGGCTCGACGGCGGTTTTTACTCACAAATGATGTGCTCAAGGGGATTGTGCTGGTTTGTCTGGCGGATGCACTGGTAGGGCTTTCCTACGGATCGCTGGCCATTGCCGAAGGCTTTCCTTTTTGGGTGCCGATGACGCTCTCCGTTTTGGTGCTTGCCGGCGCCTCAGAGTTTATGTTTATCGGCATTATTGCTGGCGGAGGTAGCCCCTTTACCGCTGCGGCCGCGGGCCTGTTGGTAAATGCCCGTCATCTGCCTTTTGGCATTGCGGTTAAAGACCTGGTAGGACGTAAATACCTTAGCTGGCTGGGCTGCCACATTATGAATGATGAAAGCGTAGTGTTTGGCATTTCTCAGCGCAAACAGGTGGAGCGCCGTGCCGCCTACTGGCTATGCGGGCTGGGCATTGCTTTTTGCTGGCCGCTCAGCGTCATGCTGGGCACGGTGGTAGGGCAGTGGATCCCCGATACCGATGCTATTGGGCTGGATGCAGTCTTTCCGGCCATCTTAATTGCGCTGATTTTTCCGGCGCTACAACAACGACGCGTGCTTATCCCGGCTGCAACGGGCGCGCTGGTGGCGCTGGTGACATTGCCGTGGGTGCCGGTTGGCATGCCAGTACTTTTTTCCTTATCAGGACTGTTGGCATGGAGGAATAAAAAATGACGGCGACCATGACGATCGGCGGTATCGCTCTGCTTGCCGTAGGCACCTGGTTAATGCGTTTTGCCGGTTATAAACTGGGCAGCCGCCTTGCGCTCCCTGAGCGCACCCGTATGCTGTTATCAGACGCGGCCATTGTATTGCTGTTGGCCGTGGCCGCCACCGCCACGCTGTTCAACGGACAAGCGTTTGCCGGCTTTGCGCGTTTGTCCGGGGTGATGGTGGCGCTATTTCTTGCCTGGCGTAAAGCGCCGCTGATTGTGGTCATTATCAGCGCCGGGCTGGTAACCGCCTTAATGCGGTATTTTGGCGTGACGTAAAGCGCTCTGATTATCATCGACAGGCATGCGTGATTACTATCACGGCGGCAGGATGATCTGCCGTCGTGATGGTAACAAATCTAATTTCTTTTGCTTAAGCTCATGCCGTCATTATTTAAGCTGATGCCGGCGTCATATTCTTTATTCAGCCGACGCGCCTGGTAAAAAACGGATCGCCAGTAGGGATTATCCAGCGAAGAGCGAATGACGCCTTTGCTGGTAGAAGCGTGTAGGAAATGTCTGTCGGTATCGTAAAAACCAACATGCATGCCGCCATTAATTCGGAAGAAAACCAAATCGCCGGGGCGCAACTGTTTTGGCGTAACGTGGGTGCCCATATGAATAAGATCGCGCGTGGTCAACCGCTCTACCGGTAGATTAAAGCGATCTTTTAACGTTCTCCAGACAAAGCCTGAGCAATCAACGCCGGATAATTTCGTGCCACCCCATTCATAAGGCGTGCCATGCCAGGTATGCATTTGATCGTGCAGAGCCGCAATGACCGGAATTAAATCAGCCTGCTCGCCTTGCACGCTGATATCGTCTGCCTGCTGGGTTTTTGCTGAGTTTTTACCGGGTGATGAAGAGCAACCGACAAGGGTAATAAAAGAGGCAAGCATCAACGTTTGGGCCAGTTTGCGATTCATTTTCGATTAGCGCGCTTAATAAAGTGGAAAGAGTGTGAATATTCTGTTTTATAACTGAAAGAAGCGCTACCCAGAACCCCCACTTTTTCTTTTTACGTTAATTTACCGGAAGCCGGCCAGATAGCGCCTGTTTTGCTGCCTTTCCACGCGCTTACCGGCCGGTGACGCTAAAATTGTGTTACATATTTCATAGAGAAATGACTTTTCGCTATCGGGTGCTGCGACTGCATTGATGATGCGAAATCGGTTAATAAGGGCTGGCGGTGGGACGCACGATAATTTCACTTACGTCTACATCATCAGGCTGAGCAATGGCATATGACATCGCGCGGGCGATGCTCTCCGGCGGCAATGCAATCCGACGAAATGTCTGCATCGCCTGACGCGCGGTTTCATCGCTAATGATATCCGCCAGTTCAGATTCCACCACGCCCGGCGAGATCACCGTTACGCGAATTTTATCGCTTTCCTGCCTCAGGCCATCAGAAAGGGCGCGAACGGCGTATTTGCTGGCGCAGTAAACGGCAGCGGTAGGTGAAACGCTATGCGCGCCGATAGAGGCGACGTTGATAATATGACCATATTCCTGCGCCTGCATCACCGGCAGCACCGCCGCGATGCCATACAGCACGCCGCGAACGTTAACATCCAGCGTTAGTTCCCATTCTTCCACTTTCAGCGCGGCGAGCGGCGAGAGCGGCATAACGCCGGCATTATTAATTAACACATCAATACGACCATATTTTTCCATCGCCAGATCGGCCAGCTGCTGCAGGGCGCTACGTTCCAGCACATCGCATTGCAGCGCATCAATCTTTGCTCCCTCGGCCCGCAGTTCGGCACATAGCTTTTCAAGCCGCTCGGTACGGCGGGCGCCCACCACCAGCCTGTGTCCTTCCGCCGCCAGCAGGCGCGCGGTAGCCTCACCGATGCCGCTGCTGGCGCCGGTCAGAATGATTACTTTATGCGGTTCACGGATTGTCTGGCTCATGGTTTTACTCTCCATATCATGGTTGAGCCTTCAGCTTAAAAACATCCATTACTCGCTGATAGCGTCATTCCTCGCTTAGTATTGCCTTATTATCTCGTTATTGCGGCTGGCGCTGTTCCTGAGGGACGGAAAGCGATTACTATTGCCAGAGCGCTTAACTGCCGGGACGCTAACCCAATGATATCAACCGTACAGCAGCAAATTTGTCAGTCTCTTCAGACGCTGGCGCCGCAGGAAGGCTATACCGCGTCGTTGCTGGAAGAGGTACGCTTTATGCGGGCGGATCGGCCCATCGAACGTACTCCGGTGCTGTATGAACCCAGCATCATTATTGTTTGCCAGGGGCGGAAACGAGGATATCTCGCCGATCGCATTTATCACTATGATGCGCAGCAGTTTCTGGTGTTGTCGGTGCCTTTACCTTTTTCTTCGGAAACGGAAGCGACGCCGGAAGAGCCGATGCTGGCGGTGGCGGTGAAGCTTAACCTGGCGCTGGCCACGGAGCTGCTGATGCTGGTTGGCGAATCCGGCAGGCAGATCCCCTCTGCGCCAGAAGGGATGATTTCAACGCCGCTTGATGCGGCCCTGCTGGATGTGGTGCATCGGCTGCTGCTGGCGCTGCAGTCACCGCTGGAGGCGAAAGCGCTGGGCGCATCGCTGCTGCGCGAACTCTATTTCCGGGTGCTGATGAGTGAGCAGGGCGGCGCCATTCGCGCCGCGTTAGCCTGTCAGGGGCATTTTGGCCGCATCTCGCGTGCGCTGAATCATATCCACCAGCAGTGGCAAAGCCCGCTTAACGTGCCGATGCTGGCGGAAAAAGCGGGCATGAGCGTGCCGCGCTTTCATCTTCATTTCAAAGCCATTACCCATACCTCGCCGATCCAATACATCAAATCCGTCAGGCTACATCAGGCCCGCCTGATGATGATTCGCACTAATCTCCCCGCTTCAAAGACCGCATTGCAGGTGGGATATGAAAGCGCGTCGCAGTTTAACCGCGAATTTCGCCGCTTTTTTGGCCGCAGTCCAGGCGAAGAGACGCATCGCATGCGGCAGGCGCTGGCATTATTACCGGCCACTGAACTGGCGAAGCAGGCGATCTCTCACTAAAACCAGCAACGTTACCGATCTTCTCTTTAATTTCCTCTATCCACGCCTTCCGACCTCTTGAATGCCAAACGTGCAAATAACCCAGGCGTTAAGACGCGCGGGCTTGTCCACGGTTAGAAGATGAAATGAAAGGTGTAACATTTCATTTCATCTTTTATTTTGAAAGTTTTATTAATCATTTTGTGATATGTTCGCGTTTTATTGTTTTGTTTTAGATCTATCTTGTTACCGCAGTGAATATGAAATTGTTTCTGTTCTCTACGTGAAGGGGTCGCAACATGATTGAAAGCATTACACACGGAGCCGAGTGGTTTATTGGGCTCTTTCAGAAGGGAGGCGAGGTATTTGTCGGGATGGTCACCGACATTCTGCCTTTGCTGATTAGCCTACTGGTGGTTATGAATGCGCTAATCGTTTTTGTCGGGCAGCGTCGTATTGAGGCGCTGGCTCAGCGCTGCGCTGGAAATCCGGTTTCCCGCTATCTGTTTCTGCCTGTTATCGGCACGTTTGTTTTCTGTGATCCCATGACGCACAGCCTCGGCAAGTTCATGCCGGAAAAATACAAGCCAAGCTACTACGCCGCGGCCTCCTATAGCTGTCACTCCATGAACGGCCTGTTTCCGCATATCAATCCCGGCGAGCTGTTTGTCTATCTGGGGATCGCTAATGGACTAACGACGCTTGGCCTGCCGCTGGGGCCGTTGGCCGTCAGCTACCTGCTGGTGGGCATGGTGATGAACTTTTTCCGGGGCTGGATCACCGATCTCACTACCACCTTCTTTGAGAAAAAGATGGGTGTACAACTTGAACGCCAGGTTCGTTTATAAACGCGGAGCGGAAGATGAGTGACACTATTACCATAAAGAAAGGCGCAAGCGGCTGGGGCGGCCCGCTCACCATTAGCATTACGCCGGGAAAAAAAATTGTTTACGTGACGGCAGGCACTCGACCCGCCATTGTCGATCGGCTGAAAGCGCTTACCGGCTGGGAAGCGGTTGACGGCTTTAAAGAAGGCGAACCGCCGGGCGAAGAGATCGGCGTGGCGGTTATCGACTGTGGCGGCACTTTGCGCTGCGGCCTCTATCCGAAGCGGCGCATTCCGACCATTAACATTCATGCCACCGGCAAGTCCGGCCCGCTGGCGCAGTACATTACTGAAGATATCTATGTGTCTGGCGTACGCTCGGAAGATATCCAGGCGGTGAACGGCGCGTCTTTACCCGCCGCAGAATCACAGCCCGAGCCTGCGCCGATAAGCAAAGGCCGCGATTATGACGCCAGTAAAAAAATTACCGAGCAGAGTGATGGCCTGCTGGCGAAGGTCGGTATGGGAATGGGTTCGGTAGTCGCCGTTTTCTTTCAGGCCGGCAGAGAAACCATCGACACGGTGCTAAAAACCATTTTGCCCTTTATGGCATTCGTTTCGGCGCTGATCGGCATCATTATGGCTTCCGGGCTGGGCGATTTTATTGCTCATGGCCTGACACCACTGGCAAACAGC
The DNA here is from genome assembly GCF_023517775.1 of Mixta hanseatica. Taxonomy (NCBI): domain Bacteria; kingdom Pseudomonadati; phylum Pseudomonadota; class Gammaproteobacteria; order Enterobacterales; family Erwiniaceae; genus Mixta; species Mixta hanseatica. Next base: position 1,851,399 of record NZ_CP082904.1, read on the forward strand.
CCGGTCGGGCTGGTGACGCTGGCGCTGATCTGCTCTTTCCCGCTGCTTTCCCCGTTCCTCGGTCCTGGTGCGGTGATTGCGCAGGTTATCGGCGTACTGGTCGGGGTGCAGATCGGGCAGGGGACCATCCCGCCGCACCTCGCGCTGCCGGCGCTGTTCGCAATTAATTCTCAGGCAGCCTGCGACTTTATTCCTGTTGGGCTATCGATTGCCGAAGCGCGTCAGGAGACCGTACGCGTCGGCGTTCCTTCTGTGCTGGTCGGCCGCTTCCTTACCGGCGCGCCAGCCGTACTGCTAGCCTGGGCCGTTTCCGGATTTATCTATCAATAACAGCGGGAGAGCTTATGAAAACTGTTTATGAATCCACTTTTATCTCTGTTGGCCTTTGTGCGAATGCGTCGCTGGAAGAGAACTTCATCATCACCTTTGGCGAAGGCGCACCACAGGATGTCGCGGAATACTGTTTTATCCATCGTACAGAGGTGAATGACGGCGGGGCGTTTGCCGCCGGCTCCGTGCTGGCTATTGGGGAAAAAGAGTACCCGGTCACGGCAGTAGGCGAGGTGGCGCGGGAAAACCTGCATGCCCTGGGTCATATCACCGTGCGTTTTGACGGCGCCAGTCAGGCCGAGTTTCCCGGCACCGTTCATGTGGTCGGCAGCGCGCCAACCGCTATTGAGCCGGGCCAAAAGTTTCGTATGTTGAGTGAATAATCGGGAGAAGAGAATGGATCAGGTTGCTGTAGTCATCGGTGGTGGTCAAACGCTGGGTGCTTACCTGTGCGCCGGGCTGGCGGAGGCCGGTTATAACGTGGCGGTTGCCGACCTTAATCAAGAAAATGCGCAGAAGATTGCCGCAGATATCAATCAACGCTATGGCGCGCAACGGGCGCAGGCTTTTCAGGTGGACGCCACCGATGAAGAGAGCGTTATCGCGCTGGCGCGTCAGGTTGATGCGGGCTTTGGCCGAACCGATCTGCTGCTGTACAGCGCGGGCATTGCCAAAGCTGCGCCGATTACCGAGTTCGGGCTTAATGATTTTGACCTGTCGCTGCAGGTGAATCTGGTGGGATATTTTCTTTGCGCCCGCGAGTTCTCAAAGCTGATGATCAGAGACGGTATCAAGGGACGCATTATTCAGATTAACTCCAAGTCTGGCAAAGTCGGCAGCAAGCATAACTCTGGTTACAGCGCGGCCAAGTTTGGCGGCGTCGGGCTGACACAGTCGCTGGCGCTTGATCTGGCTGAATATGGCATCACCGTCCATTCCCTGATGCTGGGCAACCTGCTGAAGTCGCCTATGTTTCAGTCTCTGCTGCCGCAGTATGCGGAGAAGCTCGGCATCAGGCCGGATCAGGTGGAACAGCACTATATCGACAAGGTTCCGCTGAAGCGCGGATGCGACTATGAGGATGTCCTTAATGTTCTGCTGTTTTATGCCAGTGATAAAGCGGCTTACTGCACCGGGCAGTCCATTAACATTACCGGTGGCCAGGTGATGTTCTGATAACGGATCCGGCAGCGCAGGCTGCCGTTTTCAGGAGAAAAAGATGGATTCTGTTAATGCATTTATCGTTGTGGCCGCCGTGGCATGGATGGGGCAGATAGCGCTGGGCTGGCGACAAATCAGCTGCTTTAATCGGGCGCTTGAAACGCTTTCGCAGCGCGGGCAGGTCTGTATTGGCCGTTCGACGGGGCGTTTTAAACCGCGCGTCATCCTGGCGCTGGCCGTCAACGATGACGGCAGGATTAGCGATAATTTAGTTATGAAAGGAGTAACGGTATTTTCACGCCCCGCTAGCGAAAGCGCCCTTACCGGCAGAAGGCTGGACGATCTCTGCCCGGAGAGGCTGTTTCCTGGAAATAAAGCGTTGCAGGAAGCGCTGACGTTAGCTATTACAAATAAAAGATGATACCTTTCATTCTGAAAGATTACTCCTTTGCATCGCGAGTTAAGACATCCGGGATGATGAGGAAGTTCAGAAACTGAAAAGGACCTCTTTATGAAACCGATACAACGCCAGGCGCAAATACTTGAATACCTGCAGCAGCATGGCCGGACCACTGTGGAAGCGTTGATTGCCCACTTTAATACCACCGGCACGACTATCCGCAAAGATCTTACCCGTCTGCAGCAGGAAGGGGCGGTGATACGCACCTACGGCGGCGTGATGCTGAACCGCGATGAAGGAGATCAGCCTATCGACCGAAAAACGCTGATTAACACCGAAAAGAAAAAGCGTATTGCCGCACGCGCCGCGTCACTGATCGGCGAAGGCGACTCGCTGATTTTTGATGCCGGCAGTACGGTGTTGCAAATGGTGCCGCACCTGGCGCGCTTTAACAATATCACCGTGATGACCAACAGCCTGAGCATTGTCAATGAACTGGTGGAGCTGGATAACGATCAGGTGATTCTTATGCCTGGCGGTACCTATCGCAGCACGTCCGCCTCTTTTCACGGCAGCCTGGCCGAGTCGGCCTTTAGCAAATTCAGCTTCGACACGCTATTTATTGGCGCCGACGGCGTGGATATGACCGCTGGCGTCACAACGTTTAATGAAGTATTTGCCGTTAGCCAGGCGATGTGTCACGCCGCCAGGAAAATCGTCCTGCTGGTTGACGCGTCTAAGTTTGGCCGCCGCAGCCCAAACGTGGTATGCAGCCTGGATGCCGTTGATGTGCTGATCACCGATAGCGATATTTCCCCGGATACCGTAGCGCAGCTGGAAGAGAAAGGGATCGAAGTTCTGATTGTCGCAGAGGAATAAAAAATAAATGATTAACCACAGCGCGCGATTGTAGTGATAATCAGCGCGCTCAGTTCCTGCATCCCTTCCTGCTGGCTAATATCACCAGCGACCACGGCATTGGATATCGCATCCGCCGCGCCCAGCATCCCCCACATGGTCGCCAGGGGGATGTCGGATGGCGCAACAAAAGGGGCGAACCAACTGCGGAATTTTTCAATAAAATCGAGCTGGTACTGGCGTTTTACTGCGGCAAGTTCCGGCGTGCTATCCAGCGAAGAGAGGACGTCGGGAATTTCGCGTCCCTGCGTCAGCACGCAGTTCACATAGCTGGAGGCCACCACCGCCGCCTTGTCCTGTAGTCTGTCGCCGGCCGCCGCCATTGCCGCATCGATAAGCGCATTCTGCCGACTGTCAAAATCCTTATACAGCGCGGCCAGCAAGCCCTGGCGCGTAGTGAAATGCTCGTACACTACCGGCTTACTGACGCCTGCCTCCTCAGCCACGCGCCCCAGCGTCAGGGCCGCGCTGCCTTCCTGGCGCACCAGCTGCCAGGCGACAGTTAACAATTGCTGTCGCCTGGCCTGAGCAGTCATACGCTGGCGTGGAGCCTGATTCATACCGTTTCCTTCTGTTTGAACAGGTGCAGGCCAAGATTATAGGCCAGTCCGTAGTGTGCGTCGGGATAGTTTTCATCAGCAGGCAGCAACAGTTCGCTGGTCAATACCGGTGCGCCGCAGTAGTCAAAAATTCCCTGATCGATCTGGGTACGCATGCTACTGAAATAGCCGCGACGCAAATAGGTACGCGGTGTGGCCGCGCCCAGCGCCAGCAGATGTACCTGCAGATGGCCGAGCTTACCGATGACCTTGTCATTGCTGTCATCATACGCCCAGCCCTGAGTGAATACCCGGTCGATCCAGCCTTTTAGCTGGGCCGGAAATGACCACCAGTAAACCGGATAGACCAGCACCAGCGCATTCGCACGGTTCAGCCGTTGCTGTTCGGCCAGCACGTCGGCAGGCAATGCCGAGCCATTTTTAAACTGCTCATAATCTGCCTGGCTGAAACGTGGATCAAACTGTTCAGCCGCCAGGTTAACCTGTTCAAAGGTATGGATGCCGCTGGCGGCAATGCCATCTGCGACCCGTGAAGCGATAGTTTGGCTATGGGAATGGCTATCGGGATGGGAAGTAACGATCAGTGCGTGCATATTAATATCCTCCGCTATGGCATAACCTACCATCAGTAAGTTACTAATGGTAGGTTATGCCATAGCGTCGTGACAGGTTTACGCTAAAAAAAATTATTGATGGACTTCAAACAATCATTATTCCCTATGACCGGATATCAGATTTCTGTTGCGTGCCGTTAGCACTTATTTCACCATGGTAGAACGTTCTAATAAAACGTTCTACTTATAATAACAGCGCGCTTTTAGCGCAGGTAACGGCCTTAACCCGGGGAATAAAAATGAGTCTGCTATCAGGGTTTGTTAAGTCGCTGTCTAAGCTCTCAATGATTGGCCGCGCATTAATGTTGCCAATTTCACTGTTGCCAGCCGCCGGGCTGCTGCTGGCGTTCGGGGATAAGTTTCATTTACCGTTAATGATGAATGCCGGCGGGGTTATTTTCGATAACCTACCGCTACTGTTTGCTATTGGCTCTGCCGTAGGGCTGGCCTCGGAATCGGGCATTGCTGCGCTCTCTGCTGCCGTATCGGTGTTTATCACCAATATGACCATCGGCACCGTACTGGCGATTACGCCGGAAATGGCCGCGCAGGGCGGGAAGTACGCCATGGTAGTGGGTATTCCTACGTTGCAAATGGGCGTATTTGGCGGCCTGCTGTGCGGTATCCTTGCCGCCTGGTGCTACAACCGCTTTCACACCATTCAGCTGCCGGAGTTTCTCGGCTTTTTTTCCGGTAAACGCTTTGTGGCGATCGCTACCGCGTTTCTCTCTTTTCTGCTTGGCCTGCTGCTGCCTTATATCTGGCAGTATATTCAGTCCGGGATTGATGCGCTGTCGGTGGTGGTAAACGGCGATAACCAGGCGGCCTCGACCTTTATTTTCGGGCTGGTGGAGCGCGCGCTGATCCCGCTTGGCCTGCATCACATCTGGTATCCCTCTTTCTGGTACTCGTTCGGGGATTACACCACCCACAGCGGGCAGATGATTCACGGCGATCAGACCATCTGGTTCAAAATGCTGGAGGAGGGCGTAAAATCTTTCAGCAGCGACAGCTACCAGAATGCGGGTAAATTCATGCAGGGCGAATTTCCGCTAATGTTATTTGCGCTGCCGGCCGCCTGCCTGGCGATGTACCACGAGGCGCAAAGCAAAAACAAAAAAATCGCCGCAGGGATCCTGTTTTCCGCCGCGTTGACCTGCTTCCTGACCGGGATCACCGAGCCGGTTGAATTCACCTTTATTTTTGTCGCGCCGATCCTGTATGTGTTTAACGCCATCATGGCCGGGCTTTCCTATATGTGTATGTATCTGCTGCATGCGCATATCGCGAAATCCTTCTCTGCCGGACTGATTGACTACATTTCGTTCGGCATTCTGCCCTCGTTTAACGGTTATCAAACTAACTTCCTCAATGCCATCATTATTGGGGTGCCGATGGGCCTGATTTACTACGTCACCTTCCGCTTTGTGATCCGCCGTTTCGATATCAAAACGCCCGGACGTGCTGATGTCACCGCCGATGCCGGCGATAAAACAGACGAAGAGCTGGCCTCAGAGATCATTGGCCTGCTGGGCGGCGCGCGTAATATTGATTCCGTGGGCGCCTGCATTACCCGCCTGCGTCTTGAAGTTGCGCAGGGCGGGCAGGTAGATAAAGATGGGCTAAACGCGTTGGGGGCGCGCGGCGTGGTGTTTGTCGGCGAGAGAGGCGTTCAGGTGATTTTTGGCGCGCGGGCGCAGTTTATCGCCCAGAAAATGTCCTCTTTGCTGGGTAAGTAACCAGCGCTGGTTATGAAATAAGCCTCTTGTATTTTTCCGGGAGGCTTTACTCTGATGGATAAGCAGCTGCACTTTCAGGGAGAAAAGGTGAAAAGGGTCAGCATCGTTGATGTCGCTAAACAGGCCGGGGTATCGGTTTCTACCGTATCGCTGGTGCTGCGCCGGAAAGGGAAAATTTCCGCTGCTACCATCGCGCGGGTACATGAGGCAATGAACGCGCTGGGCTATGTGCATAATGTGGCCGCTGCCAATCTTCGCGCCAATACCTCTAACCTGATTGGCCTGATTGTGCGTGATTTCAGCGACAATTTTGCTATCAAGGTGATGGCAAGTATCGTGCAGGAGCTGGAGCGCCAGCACTATATGGTCTTCCTGGGACAGCCGCAGGATGAGAACGAGGCGCTGGAGCGCTGCCTGCTTTCGTTCAAACAGCAGGGCGTCGCGGGGATAATCTATTTGACCTCTGACGTTACGGCCCGTACGTTGCCGGAAAAAATCCGTCGCTGCCCGCTGCCGCTGGTGGTGGTTTCACAGTCTTTGCAGGAGGATGCCTGCGATCTGGTGATGCGTGATAACCGGCAGGCGGCTAACCTGGCTACCCGTTATCTGATTGAGCGCGGGCATCGTAATATCGCCTATATCGGCGGCGCGGAAAACGATCGCATCCGCCAGCAACGTCTGCTGGGCTTTGGCAGCGCATTGACGCAGTATGGGATGCTGATGCGTCAGGCGTTAACGCCCGCCTGTGCCGAAAGTACCCAGGCGGCAAGCCAAATCACCCGTCAGCTGCTGGAAAATAACAACACCATTACGGCGCTGCTCTGCCATTCGTCGAATGCGATGATTGGCAGTCTCAGCGCTATTTATCAGGTCGGCCGTACGCCTGGCAAAGATCTGTTTCTGACGCAGCAGGTCGCGCTGCTCGGCTTTGAAGATATGTTGCATATTAATCTCACCTCGCCATCTTTTACCTATGTTTCCTCCGCCAGCGAAGAAACGGGCCGTCAGGCCGCAGGCTTAATCCTGCGTAAATTGAGTGAGCCGGATCTTGCGCCGCAACGCATTACCCTGTCCGGACATCTGGTGGTGCGCGAGTCGGCATAAGGCTGGCTGTATTAAAAACAATCTTGACGTGTAAAGCGATCGTTTTACACTTAAGCTATGAATAAACGAAATGAAATTATTGCGGGCGCCGCTCGCATATTTGAGGCGGAAGGCTTTCGCGGCATCGGCATCGATCGGGTTATCGCGCCGGCTGGCGCCTCGACCCGCACGCTCTATAAGCATTTTGGTTCGCGTGACGGTCTGGTGATTGCGGTACTTGAAGCAAGGCATCGGGCCTTTATGGATTTGTTGACCGGTGATGGCGCAAAAGATGATCCTGTTGGGTCGCTGTTCGATACGCTGCAACGTTGGCTGGAGCAGCACGGCGCGCGCGGATGCATGCTGCTGCGCGCCCGTAGCGAATATAGCGGCGCCAATGCTGAAATCGTGTCGCTGGTCAGCCAGCAGAAACAGGCGTTTCGTCAGGAAATCGCCAGGCGAGTACGCTGCGTTCTCGGCAACGACGATCCCCAGCTTAGCACCCAAATCTGGCTACTGTTTGAGGGCGCGACGGCGGCGGCAAGCGTAGCAAACGAATCGGTGACAGGCGATGCCCGCCATGCCGCGTTATTACTCCTTGAGCTTGCCCGGGCACGCCGCGTATGAGACAGGGAATTAACCTGGTCGCCGCCGCCTTTACCCTGACAGCGCTTTCGTATGGCCTGGCACGCTTTGCTTATGGACTGCTGTTGCCGCAAATTCGCGCCGCGCTGTCGCTGGAGGTGACTGTCGCGGGATGGATAGGCAGCGGCGCCTTTGCCGCTTACTGCGTGGGCATCATCTTCACCTTCTGTTGCAGCGGTAAACTTAGCTCCCGGGCGCTTGCTATCTTTGCCGCAACGGCCTGTCTGGCGACGGCGATTCGCCCTTAAGGGCTTACCCGTATACCGCCTTTATTACATACGCCTGAATGAGATTGCATAAAGCATGTTTTATCAGGCTATTAACGTTAATACGGGCAGGCTATTTCGTTTAATGGCGTCGTAGGGAAATTCTGAATGTTTTCCCTCATCTTTAATTAAGCCATTGATTATAAATAAGTTATTCTTTTTGCCTTCATCCTGTGATCTGGCAGGGTTTACTTCGATTTGCAGGTGTTTCAAGCTGTATCATTAGATTGCATTATGTATTCTAATTTTACGCTTGCGCTGTAGCCTTTAGAGGTTGCTATGACGGTTAAGAAACGCCTTTTCGACATCCTTGTTGCTGCCTTCTGTTTGATTCTTGTTATGCCAGTGATGATACTCACGGCGCTTATTCTGTGGTCAACGGGTATGAGGCCCTTGTTTCGTCATCCGCGAATGGGGCAGGGAGGCCAAACCTTCTATTGCATAAAATTTACCTCCATGCTGCCGATGGAGAAAGTTTCTGCTGCGGAACAGGCGCGTATCCAGCGTGAGCTTCAGCTTTATAGCGTGGTAAAAAACGATCCGCGCGTCACCCGCTTCGGCGCGTTCATCCGTAAAACCAGCATTGATGAGCTTCCCCAGTTTATTAATGTTCTGATGGGCGATATGTCTGTTATTGGGCCGCGCCCGATTGCGGCGTATGAAAAAGATAAATATGGGCGCAGCTATCGTTATTACTGTTCCGTAAAGCCTGGCATCACTGGTCTGTGGCAGGTTTCAGGTCGTGATGAACTGCCTTACCACCGTCGCGTGGCGATCGATCGTTATTACAGCCGCCGCCGTCGGGCGCGGATGGATCTTTATATTTTTCTCAAGACGTTTGGGGTAGTGGCCGGCATGAAGGGAGTGAACTGATTATGGAACAGCTATTTTCATACCGACGCTGGCTGATTATCAGCCCGCACGCTGATGATGCCGAGCTGGGCTGCGGCGGCATCATCGCCAGGGCGGTTGAGGCGGGGGTTGAGGTTCATATTGCGGTCGTTATCTTAAAAGGCGAAACTCATCTGCGCGAACAGCGCTATGTCTCCGCCTCACAGCGCTATCAGGAGCTTGCTGCCGCAATGAGCAGCGCGGACGCGCACTATTCCGTACTGAATTTTGTTAACGAAGGGGAGTGCTTCGATTTGGCCTCTTCCAGTCAGTCGGCATGTGTTCAGCAACTGGATAAATTGCTTGAAGAGATACAGCCCGAGCTGATGCTGATGCCGGTTCCCTCGTTCCATCAGGAGCATCAGTGGGTTTATCACTGCTGTGTGGCCGCCACTCGCCCGACCAAAAATCAACGCTCGCTGCGTCTTATCGCCGCGTATGAATATCCGGCGGCAGGCTGGGGAAATTCTTCCGCCTGGGATGGCTCGCGCGGCGCAGTGTATATCAATATCAGCGATTATTTACCGGCAAAGCTGAGCATGCTGGCAGAGCATCAGTCACAGATGTCGGCGACGCCAAACGCGCTAATCTCGCTTGATGGCGTAAAGCGACTGGCCTCATTCCGTGGCGTTGAGGCGGGCTATGATTATGCAGAGATGCTCTATCTGATGCGGGGATGGATCGATTGATCTATCCTTTTTGACGTTGCGGTCTGGCCATCAGATGGGCCAGACCGCAATTGATGGTTAATGGCCGCCCATCAGCTTTTCAATATCTTCTGGTTTGTCATGCACGCCGAAACGATCGACCAGGGTTTGGGTCGCTTCGTTCATGCCCCGAATGTCCACCGCCTTTCCTGCGCGGCGAAACTTAATCACCACGCGATCCAGCGCGCTGACAGAGGTAATATCCCAGAAATGAGCATGCGTGACATCAATCACCACGCGCTCAACCGTTTCGCGAAAGTCGAAGTCACGGGTGAAACGGTCGGATGAGGCAAAGAATACCTGACCGGTGACGATGTAGGTACGCGTGCCATCCTGTAACCTCGAATCAACCGTCATAAAGCGGGCAACCTTAGTGGCAAAGTTCAACGAGGCAATCAGCACCCCGGTCAGCACGCCAAACGCCAGGTTATGCGTGGCTACCACTACCACCACGGTCGCCAGCATCACTACGCTGGTTGATAGCGGATGTGAGCGCAGATCCGTAAGGGATCGCCAGGAGAAGGTGCCAATAGAGACCATGATCATCACCGCAACCAACGCCGCCATCGGGATTTGCGATACCCATTCACGCAGAAATACCACCATCAGCAACAGCACCACGCCGGCAGTCAGCGTGGAAAGGCGTCCGCGCCCGCCAGATTTGACGTTAATAACCGACTGACCAATCATCGCGCAGCCCGCCATGCCGCCAATCAAGGAGGTACAGATATTAGCGATGCCCTGCGCCTTACACTCGCGATTCTTATCGCTTGCCGTATCGGTCATCTCATCCACGATGGTTGCCGTCATCATTGATTCCAGCAGCCCCACCACGGCCAGACCGGCGGAATAAGGCAGAATAATCAGCAGGGTATCGAGGTTAAAGGGAATCGCCGGGATAAGAAACACCGGCAGGCTGTCAGGCAGTTTGCCCATATCGCCCACGGTGCGCACATCCAGATGTAGCCAGATGGAAATGGCGGTCAGCACCAGGATACAGACCAGCGGGGAGGGAACGGTTTTATTGAGGTACGGAAAAAGATAAATAATGCCAAGGCCAGCGGCGGTCAGTGCGTAAACGTGCCAGGTGACATCAGTCAGTTCCGGCAGCTGCGCCAGAAATATCAGAATCGCCAGCGCGTTGACAAAACCGGTCACCACCGAGCGCGATACATAGCGCATCAGGCTACCGAGCCGCAGATAACCGGCAATCAGCTGAAGAACGCCGGTCAGCGCAGAGGCCGCCAGCAGATACTGTAATCCATGGTCTTTTACCAGCGTCACCATCAGCAGGGCCATTGCGCCGGTCGAAGATGAAATCATGGCCGGGCGGCCGCCAAAGAAGGCCATAACCAGAGGGATACAGAACGCGGAATAAAGCCCGACCTGCGGGTCTACGCCGGCAATGATGGAAAAAGCGATCGCTTCAGGGATAAGCGCGAGCGCGACAACAATACCGGCCAGTACGTCACCACGGACGTTACCCAGCCAGTCCTTACGCGTCGAGGACAGCAACATAATTTTTCTCAGTTTTTGGATGCAGTTAGCCCGTGAGGGCAAAAATTTTGTACGAAAAAGCACATCCGCAGACGGGATGTTTTTGTGCGTGCGGCCGAGATTACTCAGCGCAACAGGGAGGGATTACCACTCAGGGCGGCGTAATACGCATGATATTTTGAAAACTCCTTTACGGCGGTGTGAACCCCTTCAGGAACCAGAAAAGCCTGCTGAACCGGGTGTTCGGAGCAGGCCGTGAAAGCTGGCTGGCGATCAAAAAGTATGAGCGCCATACCAGAAGCGCGTTTTACTTTACCTGAAACTTCCGCCGGGTCAAGAGACGGGCTTTTTACTGCCCACACTCCTGCGGGCGGGCGTGCGAAACACCATCATAATTCCGAGCAGTATCGCTCCCATACCGATCATGCCGGACCAGGGCAGCGTATTGCCCAGCAGGAGATAATCCAGAATGGCGGTAATAACGGGAACCAGATAAAACAGGCTGGTCACGTTAACAATGCTGCCCGCGTTAAGCAGACGGTAGAGCAGTAACTGGGCTACAACCGAAATCAGCACCCCCAGGAACAGCACTGAGATAAAAAATTCCCGATTGAAACTTACCTGAAAAGTGCCCAGCGGCAGGAGAACGAGGCATAACAGCAGGCTAATCCCATATTGAAGCGGAAGGACCTCGGCTGGAGCCTGGCGCGTTTTCTTCTGCATGATGGCGCCGAATGTCATAAACAATAGCGCCGCCAGGGCGAAAACGATCCCGGACGCGGGCAGATAGGCGGTTGACAGGCTGCGCCAGACCAGCAGTACCAGGCCTGAAAGCGCCACCAGCAATCCGAGAATACGCGTTCCCTGCATGCGGCGCTCAACGATACATAGCGTCAGGATGGGCTGAATACCCATAATTGTCGCAATCAACCCTGGCGTAACGCCGTGCGCCATAGCCTGAAAGTAACAAACCGAATAGCAGCCGATAAGCATCAGCCCTGTCAGCGCCGCTTGTCGCCGGGCGCCTTTTTCCGGCAACCAGCGGCGGCGAAAACAACCGATAATCAGTAGCGTGCCAAGCGCAATGGCAAAACGGAAAATAAGCAACGCTAAAGGTGATGCGTTATCTAACCCCAGCCGGGTAAAGATGGCAGCGCAGCCCCAGAGTAAAACAAAGCCAGATGTGGCGCTCTGCGAGGCAAAAGTGGCTTTACTTAATTGCATAATTATTTATTTTCCTTACCTCGTTTCATCGAGGCCCGTGCCGACAATGGCGTTCATTTTGCTGAAATTTATCACCTCATTTGTAATTACAAAAACGAATGTTTAGCATGGATGTCATGACAAATTCAGATGGGGCGTTTTTCATGGATAGGAATATTCAAAAGTACAAAGCCTTTCTGCAAGTGGTCGAGCTGGAGAGTTTTACTAAAGCGGTGGAAAAATTATTTTATTCACAGTCTGGTATCAGCCGGATGATTAATGATTTAGAGAAAGAATGGAACGTCACGTTATTTGAGCGTGGCCGGACTGGCGTGCGACTGACATCAGACGGCGTGACGCTGTTACCCTTTGCGCAAAGGGTCTGTGAGGAGTATCAAAAACTTCAGGCTGAAGTCGATGCGCTCAACGGGCTGCAGTCGGGCATTATCCGTATTGGTACCTTTTCGAGTGTGGCAACCCACTGGCTACCTGGAATTTTACAAGCGTTCCAGGAAGATTACCCCAACATAGATTTTGAGCTGTTGCTGGGAGACTATACGGAAATTGAAAGCTGGATAGCTGAAGGGCGGGTGGATTGTGGTTTCACACGTTTACCTGCCTCACCCGCATTTGAAACGCTTTTTCTTGAAAAGGATGACTATCTTGTTGTTCTTCCTGAAGGGCATAAACTTTTAGCCTATGATGTCGTTCCCATTGCTTCATTATGTCATGAACCTTTTATTCTGCTTGAGAAAGGCAGGAATAATGAAATATCGGAGATATTCAGAGAATACCAACTTCAGCCGCGTGTAAAATTCACCCTGTGGGATGATTATGCCGTTATGGCCATGGTGGAAAAAAAACTGGGCGTCAGTATTTTACCCACGCTTATCCTCAGAAATATTCCTTACCGTATCCTTACCAGAAAGATAGACATTTCACCCTGCCGTAATATTGGCCTTGCATTCAGAAGTTCAAAAAACCTGTCACGAGCCGTGAAACAATTTATTGAGTACCTTGATGACAGAAATGCATAAATCTCCTGGTTCCAGTTTAGCGTTTGTCAGCAGAAAAGCCGTCACGGACGTCGCGTCACCAATCTCGCCAGCAAACAGTAATGGCATAAATCCGCTGATTTTAATTTTCTTCACGAGCAGGCTGCTCATCATGGGGCGTAACGAGGTCCGGATTATCTACGTTAACGCCCTACGATTTTCGCGGAGGATTTTGCGGCGGTTCACTGAGGCGCCGCTTGCTCAGAGGCGGGTAACTTTCTTAACCGTTCTGAGAGACGCAGGCACAGCAAAGCCATCAGGATAAATGCAACCGATATGCCAGTCAGTCCATAAAAACCGGCCAACGGATAAATCCAGGCCGCAACGGCCGAGCCAAACCCAATGCCGCCAAACATGAACGCGCTGGTTAACGCCAGGGCGACGCCGCGAAGTTTTGTAGAGGATAACTCCACCACCCTGCGCTGCTGGCTTGGCCAGAGCATATCCGTTGCAAATGCCCAGACAACCAGCGCCAGCAACAGAATGCTCAGAATTTTAGGCAGCATGGTGATAAGCGCCGTATCCATGATAAGCAGAAGCATGCCCGTTATCAGCAATTTTTCCGCCGACAGGCGTGCCGCCGCCCGCGTTACATAGAGGTTACCCAGCACGCCCGCCACGCCCAGCACGGTCAGTGCAGCCGATACGGCATGGGTGCCGCCAGCATAGGTATCCCGAATCAGCGGGGCGATAAAAGAGTAAAAACTGTATACGCCGGCGGTGATAAAAAATACCACCAGAAAAGCGGAAAGATATTCTCCCTTTCTTAGCACGCCTGCAATGTCAGCCAGATGGATAGGGGTGCCTTCAGGCCCGCTGGGTACGGAAAAGAGAATATTAAGCCCGCTTAGCAGGCTAATCAGACCAACCAGCGCAAACAGGACTTTCGCTCCCCAGAGGCTGGCAATCCAGGCGGCAAGCGGAATACCTGCCAGACTCGCCATTGAAACGCCCAGTAAGACGATGCCAATGGCCCGGCCGCGCTGCTGCTCATGGGTTAACTCAGCGCCGAGCGCGACCAGAACAGGACCAATAAGCCCGGCACCCAATCCCATCATCACCCGTGAGGCGATTAGCGCGCCATAGCCCGGGGAAAGGGCAAACGCAAATGCGCCCAGACTGAACAGCAGCATACCGGATAGTACCTGCTGGCGACGACGGTAATGACCGAATAAGACCTGTGCCAGCGGAGCGGCTAGCGCAAATGTCAGACCAAAAACGGTAAGCAGCCGCGCGCTCTGTGAATCGGTCAGTTGCCATGCGGCAGAGATGGCCGTCAGGCTGCCGGCAATGGAGAGCGCGCCGGTAGCCTGTACAAAATAAGCCAGGCTTAGCGCACGCAGCGCGCGACGCTGTGATAATGAAAGGGCATTGCTCATGGTTCAGCTCCCAAAGAGGCAGGGGCAAGATGCCCCCGCAGGCATCACTGTACCGGGATAGGATTGTCAATGACCGACTGGTTGAACTGGTTCACCAACAGATGTTCATTAGCGCCCGGGTTGTCACGCACCGGCAAAACACGATCGACAATGGCCTCAATGGTGTCGGTGCCCAGCTTGTCAAAGGTCTCGTTAATAAACGCATCCAGCGGCATGGCGCGTGGATCGCCGCTTTTATAAATCAGATCGGTATCCACCCACGGTGGCGAAATTTCAATTACCTGCACGCTGGTGTCGCGCAGCAGAAAGCGCTGAGAAAGCGTATAGGAATGAATGGCCGCTTTAGTGGCGGAGTAGAGCGCATTGGTCGCCAACGGCAGGAAGGCCAGAACCGAGCTGTTATTGATTAGCACGGCGTCAGGCTGCTGCTTCAAATGTTCAATAAACGCCGCGCTGACGCGTACCGGGCCGAGAATATTAGTGTTAAGCAAGGTAACGGCCTGCGCATCATCCAGCTCGCCGGCGGCATTGTCGAACGGCATAATACCGGCATTGTTAATGACAACATTAAGCGCAGGATAGCGCGACAGGATTTCCTGCGCCGCGGCTTGAATACTTTCTGCACGGGTAACGTCCAGCACCACCGAATCCATGCCGGGATTCGCTGCGGTAACCTCATCCAGCAGCGCCTTACGGCGGCCGGAAATGATCACCTTATTGCCCAGTTGATGAAATTTTTCCGCCATTGCGCGGCCAATGCCTGAGGTGCCGCCGGTAATAAAAATGGTGTTGTTGGTCAGTTTCATAATTTTTCTCCAGTAGGGACTATTCAATCATTGTTAATCAGTGAAAGGAGGTTGGTGTGTAGCGTTCGGCCGGAGTCTGGCTACCCAGGTGCGGGATCATGGCCTGGCGTGCCTGCTCATAATTGATCCATAAAGACTCGTCCTGGAGAGACGGAATAGTGATCGGTTCACCCCGGGCGAAACCGGTGAGGGCAGCATCAACCATCTCCTGAGCGCTCATCACGATCGCCGGATCTAATTTATCGAGCGACAGTCCGCCGTTATCCCAGAACGGGGTTGCGGTGGCACCGGGCAGAACGGCCTGCACCTGAATGCCTTTATCTGCCAATTCGTGATGCAGCGACTGGCTGAAGGCCAGTACATAAGCTTTACTGGCGCCGTAAACGCCGTTCAGCAACTCGGGGGCGATACTGACAATGGAGGCGATATTAATAATGGCGCCGTGTCCGCGCGCAACGAATCCAGGCACTACCGCGTAAGTGAGGCGGGTCAGGGCGATTACGTTCAGATTAATCATGGCTGTCATTTTGTCCGCCTCGCTTTGCAGCAGCGGCAAATGAGTGCCGATACCGGCATTGTTCACCAGTAGAGTAATGCTGGCATCCTGACGCAGTTTCTCTTCCACTGCCGCAAGCTGCGTCAGATCGGCCAGATCGGCCGCTACCACTTCCACGCTGCGGCCGCTGTCGGTGGTAATGTGCTCTGCCAGTTGATTCAGGCGGTTATGGTTGCGGGCTACGATAATCAGGTCGTATCCCATTCTTGCGAGGCGAGCGGCGTAAAGCGCGCCCATGCCGGTTGAGGCGCCGGTTACCACGGCGGTGCCGCGGTCTTTCTGTGTTTGCTGCGTCATGATATTCACCTTGTCTGTTGTGTGCTTGGTGAATTCATATTACGTAAACACACGTCGTCCTAAATGACGCAGAAGGTAGTAATTCAGGACATCTTTCTGCCCTGAATCATCCCTTCACTGGCGAAATGCGACAAAAGAGCGCGAGAGGGCAGGCAGATAAGGCGGGCGTTAAGACTTGCCGGTACGCAGTGACTGAGGCGGAATACCATAACCGCGAATAAAGACTTCGCGCATATGGCGGCGATCGCGAAATCCTGATTCCCGGGCGATAACATCCAGCGACAGGCGGCCCTGTTCAATCATCAGGCGGGCATTTTCCAGGCGCAGCCCTTCGATGGCCTTAGCTGGAGATTTCCCCGTTTCGGCGCGAAACAGACGGCTGAGCTGGCGCGCGCTGACATGCACCGCATCAGCCAGATCTTCTACCGTCAGCGGTTTATTGAGATTATTGCGCGCATATTCCAGGGCTGACTGCAGACGATCGCTGCGCGGCGCCAGTGCCAGCATTTCGGAATGCTGGGTTTGTCCGCCAGAGCGCCGGTGATGCATGACTAACCGGTGTGCCACGTTACGGGCGATATCTGTGCCCAGATCCTTTTCCACCATGCCCAACGCCATATCCAGTCCGGCAGTAAGCCCTGCTGAGGTCCAGACGTGATCGTCAATGATGAAGATACGATCCTCTTCCACCCGAATGGCGGGATACAGGGTTTTCATATTTTGCGCGTGTGCCCAGTGAGTGGTAGCGCGGCGATCGGATAACAGCCCGGCCTGCGCCAGCACAAAGGCGCCGGTACAGATTCCGGCGACGCGGCGCGCTTTCAGGGCATTATTTTGTAAAAAGCTGATAACGCCCGCCGTTGCTGGTAGCTCCAGCGGAGTGAGTACGCCAACAACAAGCCAGGTATCTATCGGCGCCTCTACGTCAAGCGGCTGGCTGTCCACGCCAACGCCGTAAGACGATTTAACCGGGCCGCCGCGTTCGGAGTAGACCGTACAGGTATAAAACGGCTCTTTTATCGCCTGGTTGGCAAATTCAAAAACGCTCAGCGTGGATAATCCCAGCACCTGGAAGCGATCGGTAATCAGTAAACCTACCCGATGCATCATCATCTCCTGTGTTGTTAAACGGCACGAGGTGTAATCGGCACTTCACTTTTTCTGCATAATGCTGGATGTGAGCTATGGGTTTCAATCATTAAAAAACAGACCTGACGGTCAAATGGGTTACCTGCCCGACCCGGGTTTCCAGCCTTGGGGAAAAACGTAGGCGCAACACCGTTGTGTCTGTAGAGATTAATCGTCGCCGCATAAGCGATATGTGCTAAAAAAATAATTTAATCTTTTTATTATCATTTAGTTAACTGGAAGTGATAACAAACGTTGAAAATATAGGTTGCGATTTAATCGCGCGCTATGTAACTTAGTGTCAAGCCCACCGCACGACGCCCTAAGCTGGCAATTTAAGTAGCGTGCGATTTAATAGTGATTTAATTAAAGGAGTAATATCATGAAAATCAAACAAACCGTGTTAGCCGTTGCCCTGGCCGCCATTTCGGCAAACAGCTTTGCCGATGCGCCAAAGCCGGAGCGCCATGTAGAAGCTTTCCTGAATGCGTTGAACAGCAGCGGCGGTAAGCCTATTGAGCAGCTTTCACCGCAGGATGCCCGCCAGGTGTTGGTAGGCGCACAAAAAGGGGCGGTGCTTCCCGCTGCGGATGTGACTGAAAAAACCATTCAGGTTAATGGAGAGCCGCTGAAGCTGAATATTGTTAAACCGCAAGGATCACATGGCACATTGCCGGTATTTATGTTCTTTCACGGCGGCGGCTGGGTGCTGGGCGATTTTCCAACCCATGAACGCCTGGTACGCGATCTTGTTGTTGAATCCGGCGCTGCCGCGGTGTTCGTGAACTATACGCCTTCATCGGAAGCACACTATCCGGTGGCGATTAATCAGGCTTATGCAGCCACGCGCTGGGTAGCTGAACATGGCCAGGAAATAGGCGTTGACGGTAAGCGACTGGCATTGGTAGGTAACAGCGTTGGCGGCAATATGGTCGCTGCGGTAGCGTTACAGGCGAAACAGCAACATACCCCGGCAATTCGTTATGACGTAATGTTATGGCCCGTGACAGATGCCCGCTTCGATACGGCCTCATACAATCAATTTGAGAACGGTTATTTCCTGACGCGCAACATGATGAAATGGTTCTGGGATGCTTATACCACCAACGAAAGCGAACGTAACAACATTCTGGCATCACCGTTGCGCGCGACCAGCGATCAACTGAAAGGGCTGCCGCCGACGCTGATCCAGACGGCAGAACTGGACGTACTGCGCGATGAGGGGGAAGCCTTTGGTCGTAAACTCGATGCCGCAGGTGTAGATGTGACGGTAACGCGTTATAACGGGCTTATCCACGATTATGGCCTGCTGAACGGCCTGAGTACGGTGCCGGCGGTGCGTACTGCTTTACAACAGGCTGCAGACGCGCTCAAAACGCATCTGAAATAATAAAAAGCCAGGCTACAGGCCTGGCTTTTTACTTATGCCGATTCATTGGCGGAAGGGCGCGCCTGCTTACCGGTAAGAAATGCCGGACTGGTACGCATAAGCGCCGTTATGGCTTTCAGATGTTCGCGTAGCAAGCCGTGAAGCTCACGAACCGCGGGTGAAAACTGCTTGCGATGCGGACAAATCAGACTCAAAGGCACGGCCTCGCCGGGTTGCTCCGGCAGAAGAATCTCCAGCCTGCCAGCCAGGACATCGGCACTGATATCGATCCAGGATTTATAGATAATGCCCATATCGGCAACTGCCCAGCGCCGCGCTAAATCGGCATCATCGCACATCATTCTGCTGCTTACCGTCAGCTGTCGGCGTACGCCGTTTTCAGGAAAGGACCATTTGTCGTAAACGTGTCCGTTCAGCGTATACAGCAGACAGTGATGCAGCAGCAGATCATCGAGTTTTTGCGGGCGGCCATGCTTCGCCAGATAAGCGGGGGACGCCGCCAGGACGCGGCGGTTATCTTCCGCCAGCGGCAGAGCGACATAACTGCTGTTTTCCAGCACACCGTAGCGTATCGCCACATCCACCGGATCGCGGAACACATCGCTAACCTGATCGGAAAGATAGAGCCGCAGTGAGACTTTCGGATGTTTTTCGCAAAAGGCGGTAATGACCGGTAGCACCACGTTGCGGCCAATATCTGACGGCACCGCGATTTTAAGTTCGCCCTGAATCTCATGCTCTCCGCCCTGCAGGCGCTCAGACCCGGCCTGCACGATGTTCAGCATCTCTTGCGCATAAGGCAGCCAGGTCTCTCCCTCTGCCGTCAGGCGCAGACTGCGGGTAGAACGGGCAAAAAGGCGTTTATTCAGGTCGCGTTCGAGGCGGTTAACCGCCGCGCTGACCTGACCCAGAAGAATATCAGCCTCACGCGCCGCGCTGGAAAAGCTGCCCAGAGCGGCAGCACGGACAAACAGCGTAACATCCTCAAGACGGATCATGCAGGCTCCTGTAAACAAATCTCTCTTTTTGGCGACCGCATACCCGCTACCAGGTTGGATATTTCAGCACATAGCGGCTGATGCGCACGAGCACGCCCGTTGACCGGTAACGCATCTAAGACGATGAAATCGTTATATCAGCCTGTGGTCGGTATGCAACCTACTTTTAAACCTTTCTTATGGTCCAAGGGAAAATCCCTCTGATTTTCACTTCTGGAGTGAAAGTGCTGCTTACGTTATGCCGTTTTTCAGCAGACAGCGACGCCTTACTCTTTCCGACACCGCCGATCATTTTCACTCACCATAACGGGAAGAATATCTATGAAAGCTATCGTCTACAGCCAGAACGGATTACCCCTGACTAATCCGCAAGCGCTTTATGAGACTGAGCTGCCAAAACCTACGCCGGGCGCGCATGATTTGCTGGTAAAGGTTCAGGCCATTTCGGTTAATCCGGTGGATGTTAAAGTGCGCGCCGGATCGCCCACCACGCAGCCACGCATTTTAGGCTGGGATGCGGTCGGGGCAGTGGAAGCGGTGGGGGAAAGCGTCACGCTGTTTAAGCCGGGCGATCGGGTCTGGTATGCCGGTGCGATTAACCGGCCTGGCGCTTATGCCGAGTACAGCCTGGTAGATGAACGGATAGCCGGTCATCAGCCAGCCTCTTTGAGCGATGCCGACGCCGCCGCGCTGCCGCTAACCTCGCTAACTGCCTGGGAGCTGTTATTCGATCGTCTGGAGGTAAAAGAAGGACATGGTGACGCGCTGCTGATTATTGGGGCCGCTGGTGGCGTAGGCTCAGTACTGACGCAGCTGGCCAGCAAGTTGACCGGGCTGCGCGTTATCGGTACAGCTTCCCGCGCTGAAACGGCGGCCTGGGTACGGGAACTGGGCGCGCACGATGTTATTGATCATTCGCGTCCGCTGATGGAAGGCCTGCATGAGATTGGCGTGTCCGAGGTGCGCTACGTCGCCAGCCTGACACACACGGATAAGCATTATCAGCAGATTGTGGAAGTGCTGGCTCCGCAGGGGCGTCTGGCCGTTATTGACGATCCGGATACGCTGGATGCGGTGCCGCTTAAGCGTAAAGCTGTTTCCCTGCACTGGGAGCTGATGTTTACCCGCTCCCTGTTTGAGACTGCCGATATGGCGCGTCAGAATGAAATTCTGGAAAACGTCCGTCGCCTGATCGAAGACGGCACGCTGCGCACTACCAAAGGCGAAAATTACGGGAAAATTAACGCGGAAAATCTGCGCCGCGCGCACGCCTTTATTGAAAGCGGTCGCGCACGCGGAAAAATTGTACTGGACGGTTTTTGATTAGCCAGCCAGAGCATACGTAGCCGCGCATGCCTTTGCTCAACACAAAAGCGTGGCGGCGGACCTTATATTGAGGAGATTTCTATGTTGCTCAGTGAAGCCGTGACGAAACGTCACACGGTAAAAGCCTTTGACAATACCCATACGCTGCCGCAATCGCAGGTTGAAACGCTGCTGCATGTATTGCAAAACACCCCTTCCTCGGTTAATTCCCAACCCTGGCATTTCGTGGTTGCCTCGACGGAGGAAGGGAAGAATGCTATCTCGGCATCCACCTCAGACGGTTTCGTCTATAACGCGCCGAAAGTGCTCAACGCATCGCACGTCATTGCCTTTTGTATGCGTGCAGATATGAGTGAAGCGCACCTACAAAGCATTCTGCAGCACGAGGCGCAGGCTGGGCGTTTTCGTGATGCCTCGGCTGAAGCGGGTCAGGACAAAAGCCGTCGTGGTTATGTTGATCTGCATCGCTATGTGCTGCGCGATCTACCGAACTGGATGGAGAAGCAGGTGTATATCGCGCTGGGTGGTTTATTACTGAGTGCGGCTCTGCTGGGTATTGATGCCACGCCGATGGAAGGCTTTGATAACGCTGCGCTGGATCGGGCGCTGGGGCTGCGCGAGAAGGGATTAACCAGCGTGGTACTGGTATCGCTGGGCTACCGCAGCGAGCAGGATTTTAATGCCGCGCTGCCCAAGTCACGTCTGCCGCGTGAAGAAATCTTCTCTTTTATTTGATGCGCTTCAGCAGACAAAAAAGTCAGGCTTTTTAGCCTGACTTTTTACTGGGTGCAATTGGCTCACCGGTTACGATCCATAAACCGCGCCGCATCGCCTGCATCCGGATCGATAAACACCACATCCTGCGGCGACCGGCGCGGCGTATCCAGCGTCAGAAACACCACCGGCTCCTCCAGTAACACCGGCAGCGCATGTACCACGCCGCGTTCAAAAAACAATAAATCGCCGGGCCCAAATTCTGCTTCCGTCGCTGCATCTTCCATCCAGAATGTGCCCTTGCCGGAAAGCACATACAGATATTCATCGCATTCGCGATGGTAGTGTGGCGGCACGCCGCGATAAGCGCGAAAGACACGGCTGCTGGCATCAGGACGATCGGTCAGGTAGCGATCTGCCAGCATAGTTGTAGCCGTTTCAGGTAAGGTTTTTGCTATTTCGGCAGGTTTAAAACGGGCTGATTTGACGTTTCGGTTGGCGTTCATGGAGATTTCCTTAATCAAAAGGAGAGTGGAATACCAGACTGGCTCTGGCATTAGCGGTTAAATAATTAAAGGAATACGCTGGCAACGAAGGGAAGTTCACCAGCGTTATAACGCCCTGAGAAAGCGTTAAACAACTTTGGGGAAATCGATCTCAGTGTCGTTGACGCGGTTTACCATGAAACAGATCGGCGGTTTTTCCAGTGGCTTCAGTAGCGGTAATAGTAGGTAAACGGCTCATAACAGATTCCTTATTTCATGGTTTGACAGCTCAGGGATGACAGAAGCCTGTTTTCAGGTGTTCGGTCATACCGTTGCCGTCTGGTAATGAAAAAGTACTGCTAGCCCGCGCCGGCAAAAAGAGGCCGTGGACGTAAGGACTTTCACTCCGCAAGTGAAAAACCCAGCCTTTTTACTGCTTGCCTGGCGGTATCCGGGCGATGACTTTTATTTCAAAATCGAAACCGGCAAGCCAGGTAACGCCTACCGCCGTCCAGTTTGGGTAGGGCGCCTGGGGAAAGATCGCCTGTTTAACCGCCATGATGGTGGCAAACTGATTCTCAGGATCGGTATGAAAGGTGGTGACATCCACCAAATCATCAAAACCACAGCCTGCGGCCTGCAGCGTTAAACGCAGGTTCTCAAACGCCAGCCTGACCTGTGCGGCAAAGTCCGGCTCCGGTGAGCCATCTTCACGGCTGCCTACTTGTCCGGAGACAAACAGCAAATCACCCGATCGAATGGCCGCTGAATAGCCGTGCTGTTCATACAGAGCATGGCGACTGGTCGGGAAAATCGTTTCGCGTTCCGTCATAGCTACCTCTTTTTAGCTGTTGCAGGTGGGATGCGTGTGACACGTAATTCATTTAATATACAAAGCGTATATGAATACATCACACATACGCCATGTATGTCAAAATAAAATACGCTTCGTATGTAAAATGGGGAGAAAAAATGGCTGTTGGACGTCGTGCTGAGATGATGGAAGAGAACAGAAACAAACTTATCGCCGCGGCGCGCAAAGCCTTTGCGGAAAAAGGGTTTGCCGCCGCCTCGATGGATGATTTAACGGCCAGCGTCGGGCTGACCCGCGGCGCGCTGTATCATAATTTCGGCGACAAGCGCGGCCTGTTGGCGGCGGTCGTGGCGCAGGTGGATAGTGAAATGGCGCAGCGGGCAAAAGAGATTGCCAGTACTGCCGAAGCGGGCTGGGATCGTTTATTGGCGGAAGGCATTGCCTATATCAAAATGGCGCTTGATGCAGAAGTTCAGCGCATTGTATTACTGGATGGCCCCGCGTTTTTGGGCGATCCATCAGGCTGGCCAAGCCAGAATGCCTGTTTTGACGCTACCCGTAGCGCCGTGGCGGAGTTGATTGCACGTGACGTATTAAGGCCGGTTGAGGTGGATGCGGCAGCCCGGTTGCTTAACGGCGCGGCGCTAAATGCGGCGTTGTGGGTCGCCGCTGCGCAAGAGCCTGAAATAAAACTGCCCAAAGCGATCGAGGTCTTTGTTCTTATGGCGGAGGGGCTGCGCCTTTAACGCTGTATAAGCAGCAATGTGATAAGGTCGGGCTGCATCAGTCATCAATTTACGTTACGGGAGGAGCAGTGAAGAGAGAAGCCTTATTCAGCTACGCGCGGGAACACTTTAATGCCGAACCGGAGTATCTCTGGAGTAACCTGCCGGGCTATGCCGTGCTTCGTCATCACGACGGCAGCAAATGGTTTGGCATCGTGATGGAGGTGCCCGGTACAAAGCTGGGTCTCAACACGGAAGAGAAAGTCGATATTCTTGATGTAAAAGTCAGGCCGGAACATATCGGGTCGCTGCGGCAAAAAGAGGGTATCCTGCCTGCTTACCATATGAATAAAGAGCACTGGATCAGCGTGCTGCTTTCTGGTCCGCTATCGGCGCAGGAAATACAGCAACTGCTGGCGGACAGCCATGCGTTAACCTCCTGACGCCCGCCGGAAAAAGTGGGATACAGCGGTTGAGCCTGGCGGCCGTGTATCCCTAAAAATCTGTTGGCCAGGGATTATTTCTGCTTTCACCTTTCGCGGGCGGGCGTTGCAAACAGACCGTAATCCGCATTAAAACGGTCTTGCCTGTCAAATTTGCTTTTCAACGCCGTTAGCTTTTCAAGCGCATTGCCGTAAAAGGCACGAGCGCGGTGATAGCTCTCTGGCCCAATAACCGCCGGATAAGCACTGCTGGCGCTCAGCGGTAGCATAATTTTCTGCATCTCATGAAGCCACCGTTGCCCTTTGATTGCTTCTTCAGGCTGTTGCCAGCTGGCCACCACCTGCATATTAAAGTGATTGCGACGCAGGTGAAACGCGGTGGCCTCTGCATCTGTACGCGCGGCCTGACCGTGAAAATCATGCAGCATGATGCAGTTTTGCCCTGGGGGCATGCGATGACAGCAGTCAAGTAGGGCGTCAGTCACTTCGTCGGTAAGACTGTCCAGGTTAAAGGCATCCATTTGATAGCCTCGTCCTTTAGGCCAGGAGGATCGGTCACCTGCATCATCATAAGTCAGCCGGTAATCCAGCCACGCTTTTTTAACCACGTTGGCGCCGGCTACGGATGAAAGCGCATTAAGATATTTTTCGCCTGTGGCTTCATCGCCGGTCCACAGCGGTTCCAGGATCAGACCAAACCCTTTGCCCGGTAGCATGGCAAAGGTTGAAAATACGCTTAGCCGATCGTCTGATTCATCAAGAATTTCCTGTAGATTTCTCAGGCTTTCACGAGCGCTGCGCAGTTCGACAAAAACGGTGGCGGAAAGTACCGGCGCCAGGCGATGAATGAAAAATTCGGCTGAGGTGAGCACAGCAAAGTTTTTACCGGCGCCCCGCAGCGCCCAAAACAGGTCAGGATTTTCTTCCTGACTGGCCGTTACGCAGGAGCCGTCCGCCAGCACGACGTTCGCGCTTTTAAGGTTATCCGTTACCAGGCCAAAGCGGGCGTTAAGTTTTCCGTAACCTCCACCCAGCGCCAGCCCGGCCAGCCCGACCTGGGTACTTACGCCAGTGACGAGGGCGAAGCCTTCTGGCAAGGCATCAACGGCATTTTTTACGTCTGCTCCGCCGGCAACGGTAAGCGTGCCCTGCGCAGGGTTAGCCGCAGTGTGCCGCATATTTCTCAGATCAAGGGTAATGCCTTCTGAGGCGATTGCTCGTCTGAACCAGTCATGACCACCACCCAGCGTCGAAACCGGGAGCGCATGCTCAGCGGCAATACGCACCGCATTCTGGATGTCAGATACATTTAAACAGCTGACTGCAACCGCCGCGCTGACTTCTGCAGCGCCGTTCCACAGGCCGCCTTGTAGACTTTGGCCCGCCGCTCTGCCTGTTTTTACTTCACCTGCGATGTGCTTTTTTAAATCGTGAATAAGTTGGTCTTTCATTTTTCCTCACTGTTTTGACCAGCCGGTGAGCATGTTAGCCGCGCTGAGCCGAACCGGGTGCAGATTGGCTGTAATCGCTGCCGGGCCGGTCGTTTTATTCGCTTTTATCTGCAACTACCCTAAAAAGTAGCAGAAGGATTAGTGGCTATCTGACGGCGGGTTCGTGGGCGCAGGAAGCGGACTGTACTGCGCCTCAACTGTGATCAAACTCTGATAAACGACAAGGCTTACTTGTATGGTAGTAAGGTGACATTTAAGTTATCAAGATGTTTATTTTTTATTCTAAAAGCATTACAGCTGGTATGTTGCCGTGCTGGTGGAGACGGTAGCGGGCGTGGCGACCGCATTTTGTAAGTCGCTAGGGGCATTTCAGGCTCTCAGAGTGGTTATGGGTATGGGCACGGGCCTGTTTTAATCGCCGCCATTTTGGCATTCGCTACCTGGCGCGAAGCTTTTTTATTTATCCCGCTTATCGGTCTGGTGATCCTTGTCGCCCAGCTGATCATCGGCACGCGTAAAAATCATCAAAAAGTCAACGCGTGGATTATTAACAACCAAATGACGCCGCCTGTTACCGAATCTCTGAATCATCAGGTAGAAACATCTTCGGTTTGGTCTAACGCCGCTTCTTGTTTGAAAAACCGTAACTGTCAGCTCGCTATTCTGCTGATTTTTGGATTTACCTGGGCAGAGATGGGGATCGCTAACTTCCTGACACTGCAACTGACATGTGAAGTGGGCCTGGATCTGTCAACGGCTGCCGTTATTTCCGGGGCTTCTGGTTTAACCGGCTGGATTGGTCAGATTTTATGGGGCAGCTTTTCGGACGTAAAAGGGCGTAAACGTTCCCTGGGTATCATTATCTCTGGATGGATCCTGGCTGCTGCGTTATGCATGTTTATCCATTCCGCCACGCTTGCCTGGGCGATTCTGATCCTCTGGGGACTGTTTCGCAATTCACCCTATCCTGTCGCTTATGCTTTGCTGATCGATTCTTCTCCGCGCGCCGCCGCATCCAGCATGGGGCTGATGATCGGCCTGGCGGTAGGCATTGCCGGGATTCTGGTCGCGCCAGTTAGCGGCTGGATTATCTCCAGCTATGGCTTTACTGCTCACTATCTGGTTATTGTTGCAGTGCTGCTTATTTCATGCGCTCCGCTGTGGTTTATTAAAGAAACTGTAAAGGTAAATAAGGCCTGATATGACTAGCGATGTAATCTCCTTACTGCGGCAGTACACGCTGATTGAACTGAACCATCTTTATGAAGAATTTATGCCAGTCTGGCCAACGTATGGAAAATTTTCTGTAGCCGTGCAGAAGATTATATTGCTGGTGATGGCAACTATAACTGTCAACTTAGCCTTGGGGATCATTGTGGTACTCATGTGGATGCCCCGGCACACTTTATTGACGGGGGTAGAACCATTGAACAAATTGATGTCCAACAACTGACGGGGCGCGTTACCTGCTAAATAAAGGCGTGACGGTGTTCGGCACGGATGCTATGTCCCTTGACCGGTATAGCAATGAAGCGCATCCCGCCCATTTTGCCGTGCTGGGCGCAGGTTGTTTGATTGTGGAAAATCTGGCCAATCTGCATGCTTTGCCCGCCGAATTTATCTTTATGGCGTTGCCGCTCAGGATTAAGGGAGCGTCCGCTTCTCCCATTCGTGCAGTGGCGCTGGTGAAGTAACCCGCTCTACGCCGATGAGTTATGCCAGAAACAGTATATGCCCACCGGGCGTGAGAACTTTTATCAGATAATACGTTGTCATCTGTGGGTGGAGATTATGCCGAACATGATCCGCCGAGCCTTGGTTTCAACACTCCACCCACACCGATCCGGCATCCGCTGAACGTACGCAATTTTCTACCCAGCGGACCCCCGCCAGACCTGCATGGACATCCGGATACCAGAAATCACGGAGAAACGTCGTATCACCGCGATCCGTGGCGTCCATCGCCAGCGCGAAACGACGATAGAGATTCGACCAGGCTTCAAATAGCCCTTCCGCATGGCCGCCGCTAATCCGATCCTCCTCCAGCGCTCGCGCATTAAGATAACCCATGCCGCGCTCAAGGATGCGCACAGGCTCGCCCTGAACTTCATAGCGCAGCTGATTGGGCTGTTCATCCCACCACTCCAGGCTGGCTTTGGCCCCCACGATGCGGATCTTTTGACTATGCATGGAACCACTGTTGACCGCAGAAGCCCACATGCTACCCACTGCGCCATTGGCAAATTCCATCAGTACGTATGCGTTATCCTCCAGCGGCGCGCGGCTCTCGATAAAGCTCTGACGAGCGCATAGCAGACGTTTAACCTGCAGATCGGGCACCATGGTTTCCGCGATAAATAGAGGATGCGTAGCCAGATCGCCCAGTACATAGCTGGGGCCAACAAAGCGAGGATCGACGCGCCAGCGGGTGCTGGGATTCTGCAACTCTACCGCTTCATTATGAAAGCCGTGGGCAAACTGCATATTAACAATCCGTATCTCGCCCAGCTCGCCTGCCGTTACCATTTCCCGCGCCTGATGAATCAGCTGGTGGCCCGCGTAGCCATATGTTACGCCGATAATCTTATTTTTTTCTGCGCTTAAACGCTCAAGCTCATCGGCTTCCTCGGTGGTGAAACACAACGGTTTTTCGCATACCACATGCAGGCCAGCCTGTAGCGCCGCCCGGCAAATAGCAAAATGCGTGTTATTCGGCGTGGCGACAGAAACGGCCTGGATGCCATCTTCCCGCGCGGCTTCCGCTGCAAACATGCTTTCATAGTCGGGATAACAGCGCTCCGGCTGAACACCCAGTGCGGTGCCAAAAGCCAGGCCGCGTTCGGCATCAATATCAAATGCGCCGGCCAGTAGCGTGAAGGTACTATCACGCTGCGCCGCCGAGCGGTGAATATAGCCAATCTGGCTGGTTCCGCCGCCGCCCACCATGCCCCAGCGCAGTGAGTGTCCGAGAGGTTTGATACCATTAATCATCTTCGTCTCCTTAAAAACCAACTGATTGCAGATATTGCAGGCTTGCCGTGACGTCGCGCAGACTGGTGTCCGCATTACGCGGATCTCTTTCCTGCTCGATAGTGATCCAGCCCTGATAATGACGCTGCCGCAGAAATTCATGGATTTGCGGGTAGTTAATTGCCCCGCAGCCAAGCGGACACATAACGCCCTGAGCACAGGCGGAGAAAAAGTCTACGCCACCACCGATAACGTCCCGCCACACGGAGGCGTTGATATCTTTGAAATGAAGGTAATCAATACGATCCCAATATTTATCGAGCGCAGCGATCGGCTCCATACCGGAATAGAAGAGATGGCCGGTATCCAGACAGAGACCGGCAACGGAATGGGGGATATCCGCAACCAGTTGCGCAATTTCATCCTCATATTCTATACACCCACCGGCATGGGGATGGATCACCGGGCGTACGCCGTACTCTTTCCACGCTATTTCACTGAGCGCTGAGATATGCGCCATCATGGTTTGCCAGTCAGCGGAAGAGAGCCGGGGAGCTTTTGTCGGCTGGCCCGCTAAAGCGGCCCGCTCCGGATTACCAAAATCGATAATCACCAGGTAGGGGGGCGGCGTATTCTTTCCATGAACCTTCTCAGCGGTGGGCACGGTTTTCAGGTTGCGGCAAATATTATGGGTAAGCGCCACCATCGCCGGAAAATTCTGTTCGCTGACCAGATCGTCAAAAATGGTGCCGGCGACCAAAGAAAGGCCGTGCCTGTTAAGCGCATCACTCAACTCATCCGCCTGCACCGGCAGATAGCCCCAGGGACCCAGTTCGATACTTTTGTAGCCTGCCTGGGCGGCCTCATGCAGGACTTTTTGCCACGCGGGTAAATAAGGATTGTCAGGATCGTCCACCCCCCAACTGCAGGGCGCATTTGCGATAGATATAGTCATAGGGCTTTCTCTTCAGGTTGTACATTACGAGGATTTTCTTCACGGCTCGTCAGGGCAAAGCGATCAAGTACCAGCTGTTCCATTTTTTCCAGAGAGACGCCTTTAGTTTCAGGTAGATACTTGCGAACAAACCACCATGAAATCAGGCAACAAACTGCGAAGATCAACAGCGGGAAACCGCCGCCAAAATGCGCCATCAGCCAGGGATTTTTATTCATGATCGGAAAGCTCTGACTGACCAAAAAATTGGCGATCCACATCGCGCTGATTGAAAAACCCATCCCCGCCGCCCGGAGTCGGTTAGGGAAAATCTCGCCGATAACGGTCCAGACAACCTGTGCCCATGTCGCGCCGAATATCAGCATGAAACCAAACAGGCCAATGACCGAAGCGATGCCCTTAATACCGGCATAAAAAGAGATAAAAGTCATAATCAGACAGAGGGCTGCTCCCCAGGAACCGACGGACAACAGTATTTTTCGGCCAACCCGATCAATCAGCGCCATGCCCACCATGACGCCAACAAATTGCATCGCGGCCAGCCAGATGGTCATGAACATCGCTTCCTCCATGCTGCCGGTAACATTCCTGAGCAGGGAGGGGCCAAAATACTGGATGACGTTTATGCCAGTCAGCTGATTGAATAAGGCCAGGCCTACGCCAATAACCAGGAAAACCAGGTTACGTTTATTAAATCGCAGTCGTTCATGAGAATGAGAAGGCCGAAGTTCAGATTGCAGTGACGTTTTGATCTCCCGCAGAACATTTTGTGCATGCCCTGCAGAGGAAATGCGCGTCAGGGTTTTTAGCGCCCGGTCATCATGACCGGCCATAACGTTCCAGCGGGGTGACTCGGGAATAAAACTGATAAAGATAAAAAACAGCAAGCAGGGGACAAATGCTGAACCCAGCATCCAGCGCCAACCGGTATCATTCAGCCATTCAGGCGTCGCGCCTTTGGCAATAAGATAATTGGTCAGCAGCACCAACACCTGCCCGCCCACACAACAAATCATATGCATGGTCATGGCACGGCCACGGTAATCTTTCGGCGCTACTTCGGCGATATAGACTGGTGAAACCACCGATGCCATGCCTATGCCCAGCCCGCCAATGATGCGAAACAGTACAAATATTTCAAAATTGGGAGCCAGAGCGGTGCCGATGACTGAGGCGACAAAAAGAAGGGCCGTCATCAGCAACGTCTTTTTGCGTCCGTAACGATCGGCAATATGCCCGGCAACCAGACATCCGAGAACGCATCCAATAATGACATTCGATACAGCCCAGCCGGTTTCGGCAGGGGAAAGACGATAGTGGTGGCTCAGGGGCTCAATAGCACCCGAAATAACCGATGAATCGTAGCCGAGCAGTAGTCCGCCAAGCGCTGCTACGCAGCAGATACCCATGACATAAGCAATATTATGGCGCTGATGAGAAACCGGCATGTTGTTCTCCCGCAGTATAAAGTGCAGGCAGTATCAAACATACATTCCATAATCTCCAACAATGAAACTTTCGTTTTTAGAGGTGGATCATGATTTTTTTAAATCAAGCAATGATAGATTTTTATCTTTAAGGGATAAGCCGTGATTCTCCTTAGGTTAGATTCAAATATTTTCGCGGGTCACCAGATCAAAGGGCAGGGTAATATGTACGGGATTAATATCATCCTCGCGAAAATGACTAATGATGACGCGGACGACCGTTTCTGCAATCAAATCAATTCGATGTCTGATCATCACTTCAATGCCGCCTTCAATAAGCGCAAGATCGCCATTCACCACCGGACCGTGGCAAAGTAGTTTTATGTGCTGGCGGTCGCTCTCTTTAATGGCTTTCAGGACGCCCTCGATCCCGCCACATGGCGCATAAATCATGGCGAGATCGCTGTGGTTTGCGAGCAACGTTGTTGCAGCTGAATATCCGCCTTCAACGCTTTCATGCGTTTTTAACGGCTCAAGGACCACATAACCGCTATTTTTTTCACGCAGGTAAGAGCGAAAGCTGATCTCACAGCTTTCCTGGCAGTTAAAACGATGGTCGCCCAGCAGAACGCCAATCACGTCCTGAGGTTGTAGTAAGCGATCGGCAAACCATCCGGCAGTACGTCCCGCTTTCTGATTATCCAGCCCGATATAACCGGCATGCCCACAGGGCGAGAAATCAGAAAAAAGGGCATAAACCCGCACGCCAGATGCGGCAACTTTTTTAATGGTATGTCGTATCAATGGGTGATCAAGGGCAACCAGGCCAATGGCATCAACCCGCTTTGCCAGCTTTTCAAGAGAAGCCGCCATGCTTTCTACATCCTGAATATCGAACCCTACAAATTCAGGTTCAGTGTGGGCGTATTGATAGGCGAAACGGCGTAATGAATCGGCAAACGGCTGATAAAACGAGTGATCTTTCGTTAACAGCATAAATCCCATGCGAACCGGCGTTTTCCCTGGCGTCTCTTCGCGGGCCATTACTTTCAGCATTGCTTCACGGTAGCCCAGGCGCTCTGCGGCCAGTAAAACCTTTTCCCGCGTCTCCTGACGTACCGGCGCGCGACGATTTAAGACGCGATCGACAGTTGCGACGCCGACGCCTGCTGCTTTGGCTACGGCTGCCATAGACACTTTTTTCATTGCGATTATCCCTAATGATAGATTTTTATCATTATGGCCTTACGTCAGGGATACTGCAAAAGGTTATGTGTTGCTTTCTTTGCCCGTCGCGGAACGGTGTTTCGGAACGCTAAAGATTGGCCTACAGAGCCGTACTGCAAATCCGTTTTTTACTACCATCAACCAATGTGAATTTGCGGATACAGGACCGGTATGGATACCATTCAAGTCACAACAAATCGATAGATAATATTTTTAGGAAAAAATAATAAACCAGATAAATCATTCAGTTAAATTCATGGCGTGACCTTTGATTTAACGCGAAAACCATCCATTGTTAAAAAACGATGCAATCAATGATGCAATCAAGTTACGCATTGATTTTTGTTGTGCTATTACTATGTGCCAGATTCTTAACCTGTCGGCTGGAAATGGTTATGTCACTCTTTAAGCGCTGGGCAACTCAGCTTCAGCAACAGACTCAACGCCCTGCCTATCTGCGTATAGCTGATTTTATTGCAGAGGGTATTACTACCGGCGAGCTGCCTTCGCGCTATAGACTCCCCCCGCTGCGCGAACTGGCTGAGATTCTGGGCCTGAACTATACGACCGTGACGAGGGGGTACGCGGAGGCCCGCCGCAGAGGCCTGATCGATTCCCGTCCAGGGCTGGGCAGCTTTATTCGCAGTAAAGCATCTTCTGCTTCGGCCTTACCCGTCAGCAGTTATGAAATGACCATGAATGCACCTATAGAACCTGTAGGAGCGTTAACCGAAGAAGCTTTGCGCGCCGGGGCCATAAATCTCTTTAACAGCACAGACATGTTGAGTCTGATGCGTTATCAGGATTTCGGTGGTAATGCGGAAGATAAAGCGGCGGCAATGCTCTGGATTAACCGTAAACTGAACGTAGAGAATGAATCAGAAATTCTGGTCTGCCCCGGGATCCACAGTGCATTGGTTGGCATAATGACGCTGCTTAAGCGCCGGAAAGGTGCCGTCTGTGTAAGCAATCTGGTTTATCCGGGCATGAAAGCAATCGCAAGCCATCTTGACGTTAAATTAAAAGCGGTGCTTTGTGATGAATCTGGCCCAGACCCTGCGGCTTTAGAGGCTTTTTGCAGGGCCGGAGAGATCAGCGCACTGTATATCAACCCGACATTGCATAATCCTACCACACTGACGATACCTGACTTTCGCAGACGCGCGCTTGCGGAAGTGTGCAGACGTTACAATGTTTCGGTGATTGAAGATGATGCTTACGCAGCGTTAAGCGATCTTCATATACCTGCTTTCGCGGAACTGGTGCCCGAGCTGACATGGTATGTAACGGGCATGTCCAAATGTTTTGGACCGGGACTGCGTATCGCTTTTCTCAAAGGCCCTGACAGGCAGGCAGTAGAACGTCTTTCAGCCGTACTGCGGGCTTTAATGGTGATGTCCAGTCCTTTAACCAATGCGCTTGCACGCCAGTGGATAAATGACGGTACGGCCGAGCGCATGTTGGATGAGATAAAAAACGAAGCTAAAATACGTCAGAAAATAGCCTCTTTATATCTTTCTCAGTTTGAATATCAGGCAGATAACAACGGTTATCATTTATGGTTGCCCATTCCTAAAATGATCAACTCAAATTCATCTGATGTCGCGGTTAAGCTGCGAGAGAAAGGGATTAGCGCTGTTTCAGGGATTGCATTTTGCACGGATAATAACCCTGTAGAGGCTTTAAGGTTGTGCCTGGGGGGATCTCAGAGTCGTCATCAATGCGAAGAAAACCTTAAAACACTGTCTGAAATGCTAACCGACCCAATATATTTTTCTGGCATGGCCATATAACTCATGGAAAAAGAGAAAACTACATTTCTATTTAACGTGGCACTGTTTTTTTATTTTAAGAACTAACACTTTCAACTGCAACAACTGGCTGATAAGGCTTTAGAAATGAACAATGATCTCAATTTATTTTTACAAGAAGAGTTAAACAGAATCAACAAAGAGGAGCATCGTAATGACCGCCCTTACTTTGATTTTTCTTTCATAAGGCAGTACTCGGGACTTTATACTTTAATGTGTTTCCTGTTTGTTCTGACGATGGGGATCTTGCTGTATTCGGACTCATTTGGAACAACTGAGTACATTGTGTGCTGTCTGATTTTTGCAGTATGTAACTTCTTTTTCTTTTTTCATATCAACCCTTCTTATCAGGTCAAGGATATTGATAGGGGCGCATGGAAAAATTGTTATACCGGGGACTGGTTTATGGAAGTTTATGTCAGAGAAGAATTTATTCAGTCATTACTTAATGGTTCTATCCTGACTGAAGCAGAGAAAAAAACGTTAGTATCTCAATATGAGAAAAAAGGCCATCTTTATTTTGCGGATATTTATCGCCTCAGAAATAAATAACCTGCAACTAAAGGGCTGCATGCCAGCCCTTTAGTTACCCTCAGCGCGTGAAGCATAAAAGGTTGTATTCAGCACGTTGTTGGCAACGTTACGCTAGCGAACCTTAGGCAGATCGGAAAAGCGCGTGGTATAAGCCGGAGAGAGCATTTCCCGCTTCATCTGCCAGGGCTTTTCAATACCCTGACCGGCAAACCACAGCGCGCCTCGCCGCGACTGATTCAGGCTATCCATTACCTGCATCAGCGCTTCGCTGTTGGCCCGGGGCTGGATCTCATCAAACAACCCTGGCTGCGCCACGCCGCGATGATAAAAATCACCGAGTATGATGCCCGCTTTCGCATAGCGCGGCCCGCTCAGCCATATTTTTTCAAATACGCTCAGCGCCATTTTAATGATGTCGCGCGTGTCGTGAGTGGGAACCTGGCAGGTCATCGATCCCTGGCGGGAGCAATATTCGCCTCCGGTGTCATAACCGCTGGTACGGAAGAAAACCGTAACACAGCGACAGAACTGGCCCTCTTCGCGCAGTTTCGCCGCGGCCCGTTCGGCAAAAGCGCACAGTGACTGACGCACCTCATCCTTCGCCGTTACCTTAACCCCGTATGAGCGGCTGCAAACAATTTGCTGCCGGGCAGAGGGTGTCTCTTCCAACGCCAGGCAAGGTTCGCCGCGCAGTTCACGTACCGTGCGTTCCAGTACCACGCTGAATTTTTTACGTATCAGATGGGTATCCGCGTTCGCCAGATCCAGCACCGTTTTCATCCCCATGGCATTCAGGCGTTTGCTGATACGCGAACCCACTCCCCAGACATCGCTGACATTCGCCAGCGCCATCAGTTTCCGCTGGCGTTCGGGATCGGTAAGCACCACCACGCCGTCCGTCTTACGCCAGCGTTTAGCGGCATAGTTGGCCAGCTTTGCCAGCGTCATGGTGGGCGCAATGCCAACGCCCAGGGTTAAGTGGGTTTCACGCTGTACGCGGTTGCGTATCTCATGGCCCCACTCCTGCCAACCTACCAGCTTTTCCATGCCTTGCAGAAACAGCCATGCTTCGTCGATGGAATAAACCTCGGTTTTAGGCGCCATCTCTTCCAAAATAGTCATCACCCGCAGGCTCATGTCAGCATAGAGCGCATAGTTTGATGAAAACACCTGAACGCCGTGCTGCCTGAGAAAATCGCTAAATTTAAACAGCGGCGCGCCCATCGGGATGCCTAACGCTTTCGCCTCAGCCGAGCGCGAGATAATGCAGCCATCATTGTTAGAGACAACCACCACGGGTTTGCCCCATAAATCGGGCCGAAAAACGGTCTCTACCGAGGTATAAAAGGAATTAACGTCACAGAGCGCGAACATGGGCCGCTACCGTTTTATGCGCCCATTCTGCCGGGCAAATATCCGGCGCCTGCCGATCGTCAGGGAAGGGCAGTGTGCAGGGGTTAAGCAGGAAACATCCTGGCGGGCTGATATCGTCCGGTAACATCATTGGCGTTAAGTCCTGTTTTTGATTTAACTGTTTATCTATACAGTATTGCCGGCAAGCCGGTTAAATCAAGTTAAAACTATTGAACCTTAAAAACCACTATGCCGCTAAGCAAATAGCGGCAGCCCGTATCGGATTAGGCTTTTTCCTGCTGGCAATCCAGGAAATGTTTTACTGCGCCCAGCATGCCGGAATCATTGCCGTAGGTGGCAGTATCCACCTGTACATCAAGATCAAACCAGGCGAGATGATAATGAAGCTCCTCCAGGAAGCTTTCCCGCTCGGTAATGCCGCCGCCAAGGAAAATACATTGCGGATTAAATACGTGCGCCAGGTTATAAATGCCGCCGCACAGATCCTGATAGAAATTCGTTACTAACCGGCGGCAAATGGGATCGTTGTTATCGTAGCGGGAAAAGATCTCTTCACCGGTAATCTCTTCCTGCTTTTGACCGGTGTGCATGCTGTAGTTTTGCGTCAGGACACGCATGGTGCAGGTGGTATTCATGGTGTAGTGGCGTACATTTTCGCTGTTCGGCCGCGTACTTAGCAACGAGCCAAACTCGCCGGCGCGGCACTGCTTGCCACGTACCAGCGCATCGTTACAAAAAATAGCGCCGCCAACCCCGGTACCAATGGTCATCATTAAAAAGTCAGACATCTCCTGCGCTTTACCCAGCCAACGTTCAGCCAGCAGCGCGCAGTTGGCATCATTTTCTACGCTAACGGGCAGCGAACTTTTCCCACGCAGCCATTCACCAAGATGAAAATCATCAAAATCCCTGATGGCGCCGCCCATGGCAATATGACCGCTGCGCGGATCGACATAGCCCGGCGTGCTAACGGCAATACCTTCACATTCAGCGTGCTGCTTCAGCCAGGCCTGCACGCCGTCCAGGATCTCCTTGCCGGAGTGGTTCATAATATCTTTTTTATCCTGGGCGATGATTTCGCCTTTATCGGTAATAATACCCATTTTTAATGAAGTGCCGCCAATATCAAACGCTGCTATTTTCACGTCGTTTTCTCCTTAGGCTTTATTAATGAAAATCAGTATAGCGTAACGCGGGAAAAAGCCGGCGGGCGCGGAAATTAACACGTTTATCGTAAAAACCATGCCTCCTGAATAGCGCAGCGAGGATAAATAAAAACGCAGTTTTATCTTACTTAAAAAAATAACAAGCGGCCAGGCGCCTGTTAACGAAAAATAATGTAAATCTGATGAGTGTAACGGTAAATAAATACTCTGATATATTGACAAGGGCAATGTTGCGCAAATTTAACACCAGGCATAAAAAGAGCCGCAAGACAGGGCAAACTGGAGCAGGGCAACGATCAAAGGTGTGCGCGGCGGCAGATTCTTTTAAGATAGCCCGCTATCGGTTTTTTTACTGGAGAAAGTTCAATGAGCGCATTCGAAACGCTGTTTAAGCAGGGGAAAAACACCGCAGAGTTTATTGCGACCGGCACGCCGGAACAGATCGCCGACCTGCAGCGCTGGCAGGCAATGCTGGAAAGCCAGACTGAGGCGCTGGAAAAGGCGCTGGCGCCTGCGCAAGGGGTGGAAGGCCAGTTCCGGCTGCTGGTGGCCGCAGAGATGTGGTGCCCGGACTGTCATCGCAATATTCCGCCAATGGCGCTGCTGTGCCAGCGTCTGCCCAATATCGACATGGCCATTATTACCCGTGACGAAGCCGCACCTTTTATCGAGCTGCTGGGCGTGGATAAGGTAAAAATTCCGATGGCGGTGGTGCTGGATAACGCTTTTACGCCGTTAGGCGCCTTTATTGAACGTCCCGCCTCGGTGGTCAACGGCGATGCGCAGCAGCTGAAGGCCTATCGCCGCGGCGAGCGGTTAACGGAAACCATCAGTGATATCAGCGCGATAATTGCGGCGTAAAAGATGTCGGATAGGCTAACTGTTTGAAAAATAACCGCGGCATAAAGTGGAAAGTCAGCGGCGACGGGGCTTTGCTACACTCACTGCTGGATCCCAAACGCAATCTGAGGTGAATGAGTGAAAATTAAGAGCTATGCAGCGATGGAAGCCGGTAAGGCTTTAGAACTCTATGAATATGAAGCGGAATCGCTGAGCGCCGAAGATGTTGAAGTCGAAGTAGAATATTGTGGTGTTTGTCATTCTGATTTGTCGATGATCGATAACGAATGGGGCATTTCGCAATATCCCGTGATCGCCGGTCACGAAGTGATTGGGCGCGTTGCTGCGTTGGGCGAGGCGGCAAAAAATAAAGGTCTGTCCATTGGCCAACGCGTGGGCATTGGCTGGACGGCGAAAAGCTGTGAACACTGCGACGCCTGTATTACCGGCGATCAGGTAAACTGCCTGAACGGCAGCGTGCCGACCATCGCTAATAAAGGCGGCTTTGCTGAAAAGCTGCGCGCGAACTGGCAATGGGTTATTCCGCTGCCGGAGAAACTGGATCCGGCCTCTGCTGGTCCACTGCTGTGCGGCGGGATTACCGTTTTCAAACCGCTGCTGATGCATAACATCACCGCGACCAGCCGCGTAGGGGTGATCGGTATCGGTGGTCTGGGGCATATCGCGATTAAAATCCTGCATGCGATGGGTGCGGAAGTCACCGCATTCAGCTCAACGCCGGATAAAAAACAGTCGATTCTGGATATGGGCGCCGACCACGTTGTCAACAGCCGCGACCCGGAAGCGCTGACAAAACTGGCGGGTCAGTTTGATCTGATCCTTAGCACTGTTGCGGTGGATCTCGACTGGCAGCCGTACTTCGCGGCGCTGGCGCCGCGCGGCAAATTCCATACCGTTGGCGCAGTAATGAAACCTTTCGACGTCCCGGCGTTCAGCCTGATTCTGGGCGACCGCGCGGTAACCGGTTCCTCCACCGGTTCGCCGGGCCAGCTGCGTACGCTGCTGAAGCTGGCGTCGCGCACCGATATCGCGCCGAAAGTAGAATTCTTCCCGATGTCGAAAATCAATGACGCGCTGGATCACGTGCGTGCCGGTAAGGCTAATTACCGTGTGGTACTGAAAGCGGATTTCTGATTAACGCGAAGCGGGCACAGATAAGTCGGGCGGCGAGCGATCTCGCCGCCTTTTTTATCTTCAGGATTCGGTGGTGGTTTGCCAGGCCTGGCGCGCCCGCGCCTGACGGCGGCGCAGCGTCAGCCGCCAGAACACCGCCAGCAGAATAAACCAGATCGGCATAGCGCACAGCGCCGCCCGCGTATCCGCATCGAAAACCATAATCACCAGCGAAAACAGAAAAAACAGCAGGCTTAGCCAGCACATCACTCTGCCGCCCGGCATTTTAAACGTTGACTGCTGATGTAGATCCGGCCGACGTTGACGGTAAACCAGATACGCCACCAGAATCATGCCCCAGCTGTAAATCACCAGAATCGCCGCCAGCGTAGAAACAATGGTAAATAGCGTCATGACATTAGGCATCAAAAACAGCAGCAGCGTGCCGCTCAGCATACAGAAGCAGGAAAACAACAGGCTACGCACCGGTATCGCCGTTACGCGCGACAGCATGCGAAACTGGCGATGCGCATGTTTCTCAACCGACAAACCGTACAGCATGCGCGTGCTGGAATAGACGCCGCTGTTGGCAGAGGACATGGCGGAGGTCAGCGCGACAAAGTTGATCAGCGCGGCGGCGGCGGGCAGGCCCGCTTTATCGAAGAGCGTAACAAACGGGCTGGTTTCCGGCGAAACATGCTGCCAGGAGGTCACGGCAATAATCACCACCATCGACAGGACATAAAAAATAATAATGCGTAGCGGAATCGCCCGGATGGCGCGCGGCAGGATCTTATCCGGCGTTTTGGTTTCCGCCGTCATGGTGCCAAGCAGTTCAATGCCGGTATAGGAAAAAATGGCGATCTGAAAGCCGGCGAAAAAGCCGACCACGCCGTGCGGCATAAACACCGCTGGATCGGTCAGGTTATCCATCGAGGCGCGTACGCCGTCGGGCGACGTCCAGCCAATGGCAATCATCCACAGACCGGTCAGGATCAGCGCGATAATAGCGATTATCTTGATGATGGCGAACCAGAACTCCGCTTCGCCAAACATTTTTACCGACAGCAGATTAAAGACCAACAGCAGCGCCAGCGCGAACAGCGCCGGGATCCACGGCGACAGCGTCGGCAGCCAGTACTGCACATAGCCACCGCACACCACCACATCGGCGATACAGGTAACCACCCAGCTTAGCCAGTATGACCAGCCAAGAAAAAAGCTCGCTTTTGGTCCCAGATAATCTGAAACGAAATCGGCAAAGGAACGGTAATCCAGCCGGGTTAGCAGCGCTTCGCCCATCGCCCGCATCACCATATACATAAAAAAGCCGACCACGATATAGGTAATCAGAATAGAGGTGCCGGAAACGGCGATGGTTTTACCGGCGCCCATAAACAGGCCGGTGCCGATTGCGCCACCCAGAGAAATTAACTGGATATGCCGTTCGCTCAGGCCGCGTTGCAGCTTCTGCGGCGCGCTTTGCTCACTTTCTGGTCGTCGCGATCGCGGTGGGTGTTTTACGGTCATGGCTTCTCCTCTTATAACGGCTGACCATGAAAAAAACCGGATTTCGGGCAAACACGCCCCCTCCCCGTGATAGACAGGGATCAGGCGCAACAGCGCGCCAGGAGCAGGGCGGGTTGTCCGGATAATGGACGATATTCAGCGGACTACGGGCGGCTTCATTTCCAACAAATTGAAAAGAAAGCGATTTCTGATTCGGCGAAGAATCAGCCGGTACAACAGTAGCTGGCGGGTTAATGCTGGCTGGCGAATTTTACATTGTCAACTCTGTAAAATAACGAAAATTTAACTTTTTGATCGCTTTCAACTTTCTGAAAATTCAGGAAAAATCTTTTTTATGCATAAAAAGTGCATAAATCATGCATAAAAACGGCACGCTTATGGCCTGCCATAAAAGTAACTAATTATTCATCTCTGTTGCGATTGCTTTACGCAAAAACAATTTTTTCCCTCAGACGGAAAAATTCATCGGCGATAATTAGTGGTAAATTCATCAGCGCATAGTGATATGCAGGTCATTTCCACGGTTTAACAATATAAATAACTTTGTTCAAAAAGGTTTGTTATGGAAAAGCTATCTTACGCGTCAGAAAGCGGTACATCGGCCTGGAACACCTACCTTCAGCAAATCGATCGCGTTGCCCCTTATCTGGGTGATTTATCGCGCTGGATTGATACGCTGCGCCATCCGAAACGTGCCCTGATCGTTGATATTCCCCTACAGATGGATGACGGAACCATCCGCCATTTTGAAGGTTTTCGTGTTCAGCACAATCTTTCCCGCGGTCCAGGTAAGGGCGGTATTCGTTACCATCCTGACGTGGACCTGAATGAAGTCATGGCGCTCTCTGCCTGGATGACGATCAAATGCGCCGCGGTAAACCTGCCTTACGGCGGGGCGAAAGGCGGCATTCGCGTCGATCCTTTTTCACTGTCAGAAGGCGAGCTGGAACGCTTAACGCGCCGCTATACCAGCGAAATCGGCCTGATTATCGGGCCGCAGCGCGACATCCCGGCGCCGGACGTCGGCACCAACGGCAAAGTGATGGCGTGGATGATGGATACCTATTCCATGAACCACGGCACCACCATTACCGGCGTGGTTACCGGCAAACCGATTCACCTGGGCGGCTCGCTGGGCCGCGAAAAAGCGACCGGGCGCGGCGTGTTTGTCACGGGTCGTGAAGTGGCGGGGCGTGCCGGTATTGAGATCGAAGGCGCTAAAATCGCCGTGCAGGGCTTTGGTAACGTCGGCAGCGAAGCCGCTCGCCTGTTTGCTGAAGCGGGCGCGCGCGTGGTGGT
Source organism: Mixta hanseatica (assembly GCF_023517775.1). NCBI lineage: Bacteria > Pseudomonadati > Pseudomonadota > Gammaproteobacteria > Enterobacterales > Erwiniaceae > Mixta > Mixta hanseatica. The sequence continues at coordinate 1,893,247 of NZ_CP082904.1, forward strand.
GATCCAGGATCATACCGCCACGCTGTTTAACGCCGACGGCATTGATCTGCAGGCGCTTAGCGCATGGCAGAACAGCCACAAACAGATTGCCGGTTTCCCCGGCGCCCGCAAAATCGATAGCGAAGAGTTCTGGACCACGCAGATGGATATTCTGATCCCGGCGGCGCTGGAAGGGCAGATTACGCGTGAACGCGCCGAGAAGCTCAGCTGTAAGCTGGTGCTGGAAGGGGCGAACGGCCCAACCTATCCCGATGCCGACGATATCCTGAAAGCGCGGGGCATTACCGTGGTGCCAGATGTGATCTGTAACGCCGGCGGGGTAACGGTCAGCTACTTTGAGTGGGTACAGGATATGGCCAGCTTCTTCTGGAGCGAAGAGGAGATCAACGCGCGGATGGACAAGATTATGACCGAAGCGATGGTGCATGTCTGGGATAAAGCGATTGAGAAAAGCTGTACGCTGCGTACTGCTGCCTATATCGTCGCCTGTGAACGCATCCTGATGGCGCGTAAAGATCGCGGTATCTATCCAGGCTAAGCGGCCATTGCGACGCGCTGTCGCTATTACGGCGCCAGGCCCGTCAGTTTCTGACGGGCCAGTTATGCGCATCAGTCAGCTGCTTTGGCTGGTGCGTTTCCGATTCTGTTTAGCGTATTTGCGTCCTGCCCTGGCGCGGCTCAGGGCGTGGGCGAACAGCACCACATCCTCACGCAGCCAGAGCCGAACGGAAAGCGGGGCGTGATTCAATGCCTCAGGCAGCGATACGCCGTCGATGGCGCCGCGATTACAGATAGCGCGAATCAAATCGCTCTCGTTGACACCCGCATACCGGGCAAACTCCGGGGCGGTTAAATGATGGCGACTCATACTTTCTCCTTAAGCCAGCTTCGGTCAATGGTTAATAAAATTTAGCTTAAGGTTATTTTTTATCCTTTTTACTGCCAGTATTATTGATCCACGTCAGGAAGTATCGCACTCAAAGGTAAAGATTCCTTTAGCGTTTCGCTTGTTGAAACAGCGGGTTAACAGAAAGAAAGGCGCGTCAGGGCGAAGAAGAGCGTTGCGCTGAAATAGCGGGGAAACCTGATAAGTCGCTGTTGTCGCTTCAGGTTATCTGTAGGATCGCGCCAGGCGCTTTTAACATCTGGAACAGCTGCTGCTGGCTGGCATCCGTGACCTCCTGCGTTTCCCAGCCGTGTCGCCAGGTTAGATGATGGATATGTCCCAGTTGGCGCCACAGCGTGATAGCAGAGGCGGCCAGCGAGCAGCTCTCGTCGCTCTGCAGGCATTCAAAGGTGGTGTGGCTCTCCTCATCCAGCGCGTTAATAAAAACGTGCGTGGCCGCTGCAGGGATCACCGCCCGCAAATCCTCCAGCATATCAGCGCTGACGGGAGCGGAAAGACGCAGGATAAATGTCGTTGAACTCACGTTTACCTCTCTGATGGCTGTACTGTTATCAGAATGGTACGACAAGAAGCAAAAGCCGGCGCGCTTTTTCTGGTAGGCGACCTTTGCTAACAACGGGCAGGGGAGCAGGAAACGATCAGCCCTGGCGGAACAGGGCTGAACGATTTATTTCGCCGCGTAGGCTTCGGTAGAGATAGTCAGCGTGATTTCATCGCTCACGGCAGGAATATACTGCTTCAGATTAAAGTCGGAGCGTTTTACCGTCGCCGTGGCGTCAAAGCCAATCGCCTGCTTCTTCATCATTGGATGCTCGCCCTGTTTATTCAGCGTAGCGTGCAGGGTAACCGGACGGGTCACGCCTTTGAGCGTCAGGTCGCCCTGCACATCGTAGCGCTGGTTGCCTTTGCTGATAACGCGGGTGCTGCGGAAAGTGGCCGTTGGGTAAGTGCCGGTATTGAAATACTGATCGCCTTTAAATTCGGTGGTGAGCGCCTCAACGTGCGTATCGATATGGGTTAACGGCAGCGTCACCTCAACCTTTGAGGCTTCCGGGTTGACGCTATCAAAAACCAGCGTGCCGCTGGTGCCGGAAATATCCGCGGTCGGATGAGAAAAACCAAAATGCGACCAGCTCATCACCACCGAGGTATGCTCCGGATTCAGCTGGTAGGTCTGCGCTTCAGCGTGGCTGAACTGCGTCCAAAGGCCCAGGCTTAATACCAGCGGCGTGGCAATTTTCTTCATGCTCAACATAACGACAATCCTGCAGTCACTAAAAAGGAATTTAAGTGTGGTCGCTGACGGCAAGAATCGAAAGCAAAGATAATTGTTTTTGTTTTTCAAATAATTTGAAGGAAACAAGGCGGCAGGTAAGACGGGATAAAAAGACCCGCTGTCGACGGGTCTGAAAACAGTTGAAGCGCATTTCGGCCCTTTAGATTAAGGCGCGGATAACTAGCGGCCCGGGCCGCCGTGATGGAATCCGCCGCCGCCATGACCGCCGCCCGGTCCGCCCCAGCCAGGGCCCCACCAGACGCAGCCGCTTAATGATGCGGTCAGTAGCGCCGCCGTTAACAACATAAATAGTTTTTTCATGATTACCTCCAGCAAGTGGGCGCGATTCTAAGATAAAAAAAAGCGCCTTAAACCAGGTGGGCAGCTGATTTTCACTTTCCTGACGTTTTGCTGTGTTTTTCCTGCGACGCAGGCGTGAAGGCCCGCACTACCACAGGTTTGCTATATTTACTAAAAACAGAGGAGGTAATAATGGACGTGAATATCGAGAAACATCAGACCGCTAACGGTGATTATGAATACCGAGCCAGCTGCGACCAGCCCAGCTATCGCTTTACGCTGATTGGCAAAGGGAAAAACGCCACTGAAGCGGACAAAAACCTGCGGCAGAATCTTGAAGAGATGAAAAACCGCCTCGATGAGATCATTGAGATCAGTAAGGTTTCCGCCTGACGGCTAACTTTCTGTCGCGGTAATCCCTGGCAATAAAAGCAGGCCGGGCTGCACCATGCCGCCCGGCCTGTGGTCTATTTACGGTTAGCGGAAAGCTGCTGCAGCACGGTAAGCTGCGCCGTCGCTTCCGCCTGCTCTTTAGATGACTGCGCTAGCCGACGTACTTCACCCGCGACCACAGCAAAGCCGCGTCCCGCTTCACCCGCACGCGCGCTTCTAACGCCGCGTTCAGCGATAACAAATTGGTCTGGAAGGCGATATCGACGATGCCGGACGAGATCTGCTCCAGATCGTCCAGGCCCTGACCCAGGCGCAGCTGGGCCTGCTGGCTTTGCGTGGCGACATCGCTGCTCGAACGAATGCAGCTTTCCGCCAGCCCCAGCGTTTCATTCTGACTGCTGACCAGTGCCGACAGCGCCTGGTTTACCTGCTAAAAATTGGTCCAGGGCGACACGAATATTATTAATATTCCTGCGCCGTTTTTGTTAAGCCCGACGGAGAAAGCGTTGTCGGCAGATAAAGGAGAGTTGCGGCAAAAGCGTTCTCTTATCGGCAAAGAAAATAAAATATTTAGAGTCGGGATAAATAAAATTAATTCTCTTGATAAACCCAAAGGGTAATTGAGGGAATATATTAACAATATTACGCGGAATATAATAACCTTGCGGGTGAAAGAGGGCCGCGGCAACCGCTTTTATAATCCTGTCGATAAAAATAACTTTCTTCAGGTTTGCATTATTTTTGTTACCGTATAACCAGATGTCGTTATAATAACCCCAGCACACTAACACTGGCGATGTAAAAGACGTCGTTAATGTTGCGCCTGTGTTTGCCGATATAGCTAAGGACGGCGATAAAACCGTTTTAATCCAGAACCTGCAACAACGTCGAAGTGAATCGTCACTCCCTGTCAGGATGAGCGGGTAATGCCGGCTTCTCGGGACATGCTTTTGTCGGAGAATTGCCCTTGTCTAGCAAAAATACACGAACATCCTGGTTCGAAACGGATGCGCAGGGCGCTGCCAGCGCCACCAGCAGCAGCTACTATTACTATGCGCCGGTTGCCCACTACAGCTCCAGCGAGGCTGCGGTACAGCTTACCCGTAGCGGGCTAAGCTGGAACGGCTATAAAGTGTATAACAAGCCGGTCGCGCTCAGCTTCTCGTTTCCCGATAATTTGACTGCCTCGCCGCGCGGCGATAAAGGCATTGTCGCTTTTAACAGCGAGCAAAAAACGGCAGCGCTGCAGTCTTTGCAGTCATGGGCCGATGTCGCCAATATTAAATTCACGCAGGTCAGTAGCGGCGCACGGCTCACCTTTGCCAACTATACGCAGTTCGCCAGCGGCCAGCAGGCGAACGATCAGGCTTATGCGTATCTGCCCGGCAGCAGCAAGGCGGCGGGGACGATGTGGTTTAACTACAACATGACCAACGTGCGTGAACCGGAACATCATGAATATGGCCGCCAGACGCTGACCCATGAAATAGGCCATGCGTTAGGGTTAAGCCATCCGGGCAACTATAATAGCGGCTATGGCGTTATTTCCTATAGCACCAGCGCCGCTTATGTTGAAGATTCACGCCAGTACTCATTAATGAGCTACTGGAGCGAAGTGAATACGGGCGCTAATTTTTACGGTCACTATGCCGTTTCGCCGCTGCTGCATGATATTGCTGCTATTCAGCGCCTGTACGGCGCAAATATGGCCACGCGCACCGGCAATACCGTTTACGGATTTGGTTCAAATAGCGGGCGCGACTATTACAGCGCGACCCAAAGCAGCGATGTGATGATTTTTTCCATCTGGGATGCGGGCGGCAACGATACGCTGAACGTTTCCGGCTATCGTCAGAATCAGCTGGTTAACCTTAACGCACAGACTTTTTCTAACGTAGGCGGTCTGATTGGCAACGTCTCAATCGCATTGGGCGTGGTGATAGAAAACGCCATTGCTGGCGCCGGCAACGATACTCTTATCGGGAACGCGGCAGCCAACGGCCTGCGCGGCAACGCTGGCAACGATATGCTGTACGGTAATGACGGCAACGACGCCCTGTATGGCGACAGCGGCAGCGACAGGCTGTACGGCGGTAACGGCAACGATACGCTGTATGGCGGTCTTGATATTGATACGCTGTATGGCGATGGCGGGCTCGATCGACTCTACGGCAATGACGGCAACGATGTGCTGTATGGCGGCCTCGGCAACGATACGCTGTACGGTGAGAACGGCAATGACCGGCTGTACGGCGGCGAGGGTGATGATGTGCTATATGGCGCAAGCGGCATCGATACGCTGTACGGTGAAAACGGCAATGATCGGTTGTACGGCGGCGAAGGCGACGATGCACTGTACGGCGGCAACGGCATCGATACGCTGTATGGCGAAAACGGTCACGATCGGCTGTTTGGCGGCGAGGGCAACGATTTGCTGTACGGCAATAACGGCAACGATACGCTGTATGGTGAAAACGGCCACGATCGGCTGTTTGGCGGCGAGGGCAACGATATGCTCTATGGCGGCAACGGCAATGACACGCTGTACGGCGAAAACGGTAACGACCGGCTGGAAGGCGGAGCAGGGAACGATCGTTTATACGGCGGCGGCGGGCTGGATAAGCTCTACGGCGGCGCAGGCAGCGATCTGTTTATCTTCACCAGCGCGAAAGATTCGCTGCCGGGGCTGCGCGATTTACTTGGCGATTTCACCAGCGGAATCGATAAAATCGACCTGTCAGCGCTGGACAGCCGTGCGCATCCACTGCACTTTACCTCGAAGTTTAGCGGCAGGCTGGGCGAAATGCAGATGACCTGGGATGTCACCACCCATCTGACGCATTTGAAACTCAACCTGGCGGGCGACATCCAGCCGGAGATGATTATTGATATTGCTGCGCGACCCAATCTGCATCTTGATGTGATTGTTTAAAAAGGGCGCAGTCCCGAGCGGCCGTTCGGGTTGAATAGCCCTCATCTGCTACGCTTACAGAGAAGTCAATTTTCTTAGCGTAAAAATGGAGGATGCATGGGACTGTTAAGCTTTGTGAAAGATGCAGGAGAAAAACTGTGGGATGCGGTAACCCATAACCCGCAGGAACAGGATGCAAAGCTCAAAGAGCATCTACAGAAAACCGGCGTGCCGGATGCCGATAAGGTGCAGGTCGAAGTTAAAGATGGCCAGGCGACGGTGACCGGTGATGGGTTGAGCCAGGAAGCGAAAGAAAAAATCCTGGTGGCGATTGGTAACGTAGCCGGCATCAGCGGGGTGGATGATAAAGTCTCTGTTTCACAGCCCGCGACGGAAAGCCGTTTTTACACCGTGAAGAAAGGCGATACGCTGAGCGCTATTTCGAAAGAGATGTACGGCAACCCCAACGAGTACAATAAAATTTTTGAGGCCAACAAGCCAATGCTGAGCAGCCCCGATAAGATCTACCCGGGCCAAACGCTGCGTATTCCGCAATAACGATTCAGGCCCGCCTTCCGGCGGGCTTTTTAGTGCCAGCCCTCCTCTTTACGGCTATATCTTCCTTTATGTTCACGCCAACGCCTGCTGCGCACGGGTTGCCAGCCTATAGCCATGCTAATGAAAGGGTTATATCGATTAATATATTCGATTGTTAGCATAAATAAAAAGCGTATAGTGAGGGGGACCGGAGGTTAGCGTAATGTTAAGAAATCACTTAAAGATTCAGGAAAGCGATACGCTGGAACGCGTGGAAGAGATTCATTTGGAAAACCGTGGACAGGAAGATATCACCATATGGTCGATAAAAGGGCCGGATGGCCGTCTGAAAGGGCGGGTCACGCTGTTTGATAAATTTTGTAACCGCCGCTCCTGGCCGGTTAACTATCGCATTACCCAACATGACTGCAGCGGCAACGTCGTCATTGATAAACTGACCGACAGCCTGTAGCGCGCAACGGCGTGAAAAAAGAGGGCCTCAGGCCCCCTTTTTTCTTGCTATCCTGTCAGCTCCTTCAGGGGGCGAACACCGCCCGCAAACAGCCATCTTCCTTGTGTTTAAACATCTCATAGCCGCGCGGCGCCTCTTCCAGCGAGAAGCGATGGGTAGCCATAAATGCCGGATTCAGCTCGCCTTTGGCGACATGATCCAGCAGACGATGCATATAGCGCTGGCCGTGCTGCTGCGCGGTGCGGATGGTCAGGCTTTTGTTAATCATCAGCCCCAGCGGAAACTTATCCATCACGCCATAGACGCCCAGAATAGAGATGTTGCCGCCTTTACGGCAGGAGTAGAGCGCCTGACGCAGCGCCGCGCCCACGTCCGTCTCCAGATGCAGCAGCTGCTTGGTGCGATCGTACACCTGAGTCAGCCCTTCGCCGCGCGCCTCCATGCCGACCGCATCAATACAGCTGTCCGGGCCGCGTCCGCCGGTCAACTCCAGCAGCGCCTCATGAATATCCGCCTTGCTGTAATCCAGCGTAATGGCTCCCGCGTAATCGCGCGCCATCGCCAGCCGCTCCGGGAAACGATCGATGGCGATCACCTGATGCGCGCCCATCAGCCAGGCGCTCTGCATCGCCATCAGACCTACGCCGCCGCAGCCCCAGACCGCCACGGTATCGCCCGGATGAATATTACAAAAATCCGCGCCCATATAACCGGTCGGCGCCGCATCTGATAAAAATAGCGCCTGTTCGTCGCTAACGCTTTCCGGCACGACAAAACAGTCGTTATCGGCAAAGGGCACGCGCACATATTCCGCATGCGAGCCGGCATAGCCACCAAAGGCGTGGCTGTAGGCGTAAATCCCGCCGGTAGCATGGCCCAGCACCGGCTCGCCCTGTTCCCAGTGCGGATTAGTGTTATCGCAGCAGGAGGGCAGTTGGTGCTGGCAATACCAGCAGGAGCCGCAGGAGATAAAAGAGGGCACCACCACGCGATCGCCGCGCTTAATGTTTTTAACCGCGCTGCCGATCTCCACCACTTCGCCCATAAATTCGTGACCCAGAATATCGCCTTCGCGCATGGTCGGGATCAGGCCGTCAATCACGTGCAGATCGGAACCGCAGGTGGTGGTTAAACGCACTTTGATAATGGCATCATGCGGATTCAGCAATGCGGGATCCGCTACGCTTTCCACTCGTAAATCATTCACGCCGTTCCAGCATAAAGCTCGCATTACGCCTCCTCATCTTTTCGTTCTGCATGACGACCCGCAGGCTGTCCGTCAAGGCTGGGGATCTCGCCGGTTTCCGCCAGGCTTTTAAAGCGGTGCAGCGCCTTACTGAGCTGCTCTTTGGGGAACAGATCGAGCAGGGCGGTGACTTTTTTACCTAACGCGCCGCCTGGCGGGTTAAAGCGCAGCGTCAGCGTGAGCTCGGTACCCCATTCGCCGGGAGCAGGACGAAACTGCAGCATGCCTTCATTTGGCACATCGGCGCCATCCAGCGATTCCCAGGCGATAACCACGCCCGGCTGTTGCTCGACGATGCGGCTGCGCCAGCGATAGCTTTTCTTCAGCGGTCCTTTGATTTGCCACTCGGCGTCGGTTTCATCGATCACCGTGATCTGAGCAAAATGCGCCATAATGCGCGGCAGCGTGGCGGGATCGCGCCAGAGTTCATAGAGTTTATCGGCGGGTTTACCGATGGTTATCCAGCGACGCAGCTGGGTTTCATGGGCATCGTGAGTGCCCGTGACCTGTACTTTCTTACTCACAAAACCTCCGGTTATTAACAGTGGTTGTGATGCAGTCGGGAAGGGGAACGGCTTCGCCTGTTCCAAATAAACAGCCCCCGCGCCGGTGGCCGGCGCGGGGGCTGTTTTCAGAACAGATGGAAATGGTGACGCAGACTGAAGATGCTCCAGTAGATGACGGAAGCAACCAGATAAGCCCAGCAGCCCCAGTAGGCCACCGGCTCGCGTTTGTTTTTCTCTTTCGGCAAATTGATAAATAAATAGAGCGCAGCGGCAATCAGCGCAATAAAGTAAAATATTTTCAATTTATTCTCCTTTTTCCTTGGCCTGTCCGAACATAGCGTTGTAAAAGCTATAGCACAGAAGCGCAAATAAGGAGAAATAAACGGCAGAAATCACCCGGCAAAGATTAGGCGAAATAATGCCTTACTGCTTTAACCACCGTTCCAGCGCCGCGGCTTTCAACGGGGCTGAACAGTAAAAACCCTGTACTTCATCGCAGCCCAGCGACTGTAGCTGCTCGTAGGTGTCTTTATCCTCGACGCCCTCTGCCAGCACCACATAATCCAGATCCTTCAGCATGCTGATTACGTTACGTACGATAATGCCACTGGCGGTATCGTGCTGAAGACGGCTGATCAGCGAACGATCCAGCTTGATCACATCAATCGGAATACGGCGCAGGTAGCTGATATTGCTGTAGCCGGAACCGAAGTCATCCAGCGAAATCTTAAAGCCGCGCAGCTTCAGCATATCAAAACCGTGCAGCGCGTTGGGGCTGGCGTGGATCTCTTCCGTTTCCAAGCACTCAATGCCCAGATATTCCGGCGTCAATCCGCAGCGCAGCAACCGCTCCTCCTGGCGGTCGGCAAAGCCGGGGCGACAGATATCAGAGACGCTGACATTAACCGATACCGGCAGATGAATACCTTTTTGCGCCCAGCGCTGCAGCTGCCTGATAGCGCTGTCCAGCACCCAGTCGGTCAGTTCCGCCATCAGGCTGGTGCCCGCCGCCAGCGGAATAAAGCGGCCGGGCGGGATCTCGCCATCCACCGGATGCTTCCAGCGCAGCAGCGCCTCCAGGCCGACAGTTTTGCCGGTATGCAGGCAAATCTTCGGCTGATAGACCAGGTAAAGCCCATAGCGTCCCCGCACCGCGCGCGCCAGATCGTTCAGACGCTGAAACTCCTGGTTACGCTTTTGATCGTTTTCGCTATCGAACAGCTGGAAAAAACTTTGCTGGGCAATCGCCTCATGCAATGCGCTGAGCGCCCGGCGCAACGCCTCCATCGGCGACAGCATTCGCGGTGAAAATAGCAACTCTCCGACGCGAACCTGCAAATCAATGGTGATGGTATCGCCGAGACAGGCATTGATGCCGCGCAGCTTTTCGCTGCAGAGTTTGCTGTCCAGCCCCTCTTCGCTATGGGTTAACAGCGCAAAGCGGCCGTGATTAATCAAATAGAGCATGGGCTCTTTGCCGTTATTGCTCAGCCGCTGATGCAGCACCCGCGTCAGCTCATGCAGCAGACGTTCTGAGGCGGCGATACCCAATGTGCGCGCGACATCAAAAATATGCTGCGGATCGATGCAGTCAATCATTAACAGGCGCCACTGCTGATCGGGCAGCACGTCGGCACTTAACTCCAGATCGCGCAGTAAACGCTGACGGTTGGGCAGGCCGGTAATGGTATCGATATAACCGTTAGCATACCAGGCATCGAGAAAGGCGACGGTCAGGCGCGCCAGCATGGTGAGCGTGACCTGTTGTTCCTCAGTAAAGATGCGCGGCTGCGTATCGGTAACGCACAGCGTGCCGATCACGTTATCTTCACCGGAGATCAGCGGCGCGCCGGCATAAAAACGAATAAAAGGCGCGCCGCGCGTCAGCGGATGCTGCTCGAAGCGCGGGTCTTGCCAGGTATCCGGACAGACCAGCAGCTGTTCACACTGAACGGTATGGCGGCAGAACGCCTGTTGTAGCGAGGTTTCCGTAAGCGGAAACGCTTGTGCAGCCCTGATGTACTGCCGATCGTCATCAAGAATCGATACAAAGCAGCTGGGAATACCTAACAGTTGACTGGTGAGCAATGTGAACTGGCTAAGAATCTCATCCCGGCAGCGGTCATTTTTTTTCAGCAGTTCCAGTGCTGCCCGCCTCTTGCTATTTAATGTTTTTATTTGGCTAAGCATAGTTGTCCGCCTGGCGTCGGAACGGAAAAATTAAAAGGGAATGATTATACTTAACGAGTTATCGGCGCGGGCGGTCTTTGCTTTAATTTTACTTTTGCGCCAGGTTTAACAGGGGAGGAGAGAAAATGAAACGTGATGCACTGAGTGAAGACTATTATGACGAAGTTTGCCGGGTGATTGGCGATGCGGTGATTGTGCTGGCGGAAAGCGGCCTGAATACCGAGCGCGAAACGCTCGCCAGTTTACTGTGGCAAACGCGTCAACGTCGCCTGGATAGCGATCGCGACGAGCAAAAAGTGCTGGAACATGCGATCCGTCTGATTAAGCCCTGAGCCGCCCGCCGCTTCAGGCTTGACGCAGCGGCAACGAGGGAAACTCGGTCACTAAAAAGTGACGCAGATGATCAAGACACCATTCAGCATCCTCGCTGCGCTGACAGCAAAAGGCGAGGGTGATTTTCTTGCCGCTTACGCCGCCCATCTCAAGTTCAGACCAACTCCATTTCAGCGCGGAACGCGCATAGCCCACCATCGCGCCATCGCTGATATGGTTTGCTATCTCCTGTTTCGCCAGATAAGCCCAAAAATAGTCATCCAGGCTCACGGCATCCACCGTTAACGAGGCGGGCAATCCCGGCCGGAAAGTAAAATCTACATAGCCGCTTATGCCGCCGGTGAGCTGGCGATAATCACAGCCCAGCGTCATAAACAGCCCATCCTGCAAATTTACCTCCTCCAGCAGGCGCCGCAGGTTAGGCGAACGTCTGGCTTCCTCTATCTCATCAATGCGCTGCGTCTCGTGCGTTAAGTCGATACCGCCATGATTAACGCTACCATCGCTATAGCTTTCCGGCGGATAGGGGAAAATAACGAAGCGATCGTGTTGTGTTTCCTGTTCCATGCTGACATCTCGTTCAAGGTGGCTTTAGGGTATCGGCGGCCTTACTTGCCGCAGGTCCAGGTAATCATCCGATCCTGCTGGGGATCGATAAGGCGGAACTGCTTATCGGACAGGCGCTGCGCCAGATAACCTTCTTTGGTAACCGCTGCCGGGATATAGCGGGTGCGATCGGTAGAGTGAAGCGGTCCGCTTTCCACTTTAACCTCATCCGTGGCCACGCTAAAGGAATTGACCAGATCAAACACGGTACCGTGGGTAACGTTGCCTTCCTGACCGTAAATCGAGGCGACTTTGCCAGGACACTCAACGCCCTGCGGGCCGGAAGAGCAGGCAGCCAGCAAAAAGGGAAGCGTGAACACCATCACTCGCAGCATATTCATGGCCTTTTCATCTTATCGCTTTTCCTGCCGTATACAAGACAGGACCGGCGCAGCAGCGCGCTGCGCTTTGAACAGCATAGCATCCACCCGCAGAAATGAGGGAATACGCTGCCGCTGCGCCAACTGAACCAGTGAAAAAAAGTGACTTAACTTGGTTTAACGCGATAAATTTGGCAAACTGTGCGCCCTCTCACGAAAGGGAAACGCGGAATGAAAGAAGAAGAAGCCAGTCTGATGCTGATTCGCCATGCTATTGATAACCTGCCACAGCCCCAGAAAGCGCAGGTAGAGAGCTGTATTAGCAAGATAAAACAGACCCTGAGCGAATACGAGGAAGAAGATGCCGGGCTGGCGCTGATGCTGGTGGCGGCGGAAATTGCCGCTGAGTAACGTAAAACTGGCACAAATTTTGAACGGATCTGAAAGCCGCGTTATGCGGCTGTTATTCTCATCGGTAACGTTAGCGGTTCATCTCTTTTACCAGCCAGGCGTGAATCACCGTAACCATGTAGCGCTGTTGTTCGGCGCTTAGCGGCTGATGGGCGGCAATGCGGTGCCACTTTTCCAGGCAGCTCCGACAGCAGGTCGCGGTGGCGTGTTGCGCAATAAATACCGGGTGCCCGCGCATCGGCGTTTGTTTACCATCGTTACGCGGCTCGGCAGCAGCCAGACGCTGCGCGATAAACTCCGCCGCATGTCGATCAATCACCTCCGGCCCTTTTTCCAGACAATATTGCCGTTCCTTACTTCCCAGCCGAAAGCGACGACGAAACGTCGAGGCATCCAGGCGCTGAAACAGCCGATCAAGTTCAGACATAGATAGCTCCTGTTAATCACATCGATGTTAATGCCGTCGTCAGCGTTGTCAAATCGACGATTGCCAGGGCTTGCTCAGAAATTTCAGCAAAAATTTGCGCCAGATCAGCACTGCGGTTCGCGTTTCTGCCGATCGCAGGCTATGGATAATAGTGAATATTTTTGTACTTACGCTGAGGATGAATGCGTTATGAAGAAATTATGGTTAGCGGCGGGATTGCTTACGCTAGTTACGTCGTCTGCCTGGAGCGAAACCGAATTTCAGATCACCTGTCCGGGACGGGCGGTGATGACCATATCACGTGCGCAATATGGCCTGACCACGCTAATGTGGCCGCAACGCCATTTCCAGGTCGCGTCCGGTCAGACGCGCCATACCATGGAAAATGGCGCCAGGATTGCCATCACCCGTTTCCGCAATGGCGATCGGTTGATCATCAATCAGAGCAACGGCGAAGTGTGGTTCGCTTATCATAACACCAGCAAGCTGCTGCCCTGTAGCCGTAGCGCGAAACGTGAAGTGGAAGCTATCACGCTGGAGCGTTTTGACGACCGCAACCACATCAATTCTTAACCTTGAGCGCACGGCGTGGCGGATGTTGCTAACACCGGGTGGCCGCTGATGCGCAGGCTGGCCTGACCGCGAGCCACGCTCAGCGCGCCCTGCGCGCCTAACGGCAGCGTGACCGTCGCCTGGTCATGACCAAAATCGAGCCCGTCGATAACCGGCAGGCCGGTCAGCTCGCGGATACGCTGCCAGACGGTAGCAAAGCCGAAGCCGTTATCATATTCGGAAGGTTTAACGCCGGTAAAACTGCCGATGACAATTGCTCGCTGGCGCGCCAGAATACCGCACTGATGCAGCTGGAGCAGCATGCGTTCGGTGCGGAACGGGTGCTCATTGATATCCTCGATCACCAGAATACCGTCATTGATAACCGGCATCCACGGCGTGCCGACGAGCGTCATGATCATCGCCAGATTACCGCCCCAGAGCGTGCCGGTCAGCGTTGGCAATGACGGCGTGCTGCTGGCCCACGTCAGGGTAAATTCAGGTGAGGTTAACGCTTGCCAAAAGTGATTCCAGCTAAATTCAGACAGCGCTGGCGCACCGAAATTGCCGCACAACATCGGCCCGCTAAAGGTGATCAAACCCGAATGCGCCAGCAGCGCCAGCTGCAGCGCGGTAAAATCGCTATGGCCGCATAGCGCGACCGGCTTACCTTGCAGCTGCTGCCGCAAACCCGCGTAGTCAACCTGATCCAACAGCCGCGTCACGCCATAGCCGCCGCGCACCGTCAGGATAATATCCGGCAGCGGACTAAGTCGCGCCAGCGCATTGATATCCTGCAGGCGTTCAGCGTCGCTGCCGGCGAAACGTTGGAAGCGGCGGCAGGTTACCGCCTGGTTGATGACCTGATGGCCCGCCTGTTCCAGCCGCTGGATGCCCAGCGCGGCGGCAGGCTGATTATGACAGTAACCGGAAGGCGCAATAAGATGGATAGTTCGGGGCGTGTGCGGATGCATTTATCGGGACTCCTGTTTCTTTTCCTGCGGTCCAGCTGGCGTGATAATGACGAAAAACCAGCTTAAAGTCATCATTTGTCACACTTTATTCAGCAATTCGGACAAGTGGACATTTTTAAAAGCGAGCCGCTAAGTAAGATGGGGCGCAGCAATCAGGCTTCGAGGAACCCTACAGCGTGAAAATCAGGATGCTGGTGCTCTCAGCACTGTTACTGGCGGGCTGTGCCAGTAAAACCACTCGCCATACTGCCCCGGAGCGGCAGACGCCTTTAACCAAAGCTGCGCCAACGCACGTTGCGCAAGCCTGGTCGATGTTTACGGAAAACGCCGCCAGCCATTATGGCGTTGATGAGCGTTTGATCAGCGCGATTATCAGCGTTGAGTCGGGCGGCGATCCGGATGTGGTCAGCCGTTCGAATGCCGTTGGCCTGATGCAAATCAAAGCCTCAACTGCCGGGCGTGAAGTTTATCGCGCGCAGGGAAGGCATGGACAGCCATCAACGCGCGAGCTGCGCGATCCGGCCAGGAATATTGATATTGGCACCGCCTATATTCGTCTACTGCAACAGCGGGCGCTGGCCGGCATTCGCGATCCGGAAACGTTGCGCTACGCCACTATTGTCTCTTACGCCAACGGCGCGGGCGCGCTGTTGCGTACCTTCTCCCAAGACCGCCAGCAGGCGATCGCCATGATTAACGAGATGTCGCCGGATGAGTTTCGACGCCATGTGCAGACCCGACATCCGGCTGCACAGGCGCCGCGTTATTTGTGGAAAGTGAATACCGTTTATCGCACTATCTGACGTCGAGGGTCATTCCGCTGGCCCTCTTCCTCTTCATTAGAGGCCTTTTCCGTCATGTTCAGTTCCGGCAAGGTACCGCCGGTAAACTGCACGTGACGGATCGGGAAGGCGAAATGCACATCCAGCGCTTCCAGCCGCTCCATCAGCTGCAGGTTAATCTCCTGCTGAATATCCATATATTTGTTGTAATCGGCATCGGTAACGAAATAGATCACTTCATAGGTCAGCTGGGAAACATCAAAAGAGAGGAAGTGCGCACGATCGAAACGCGTTTGCTCCACGCCCTGAATAATCTCTTTAACGATGCCGCCAATCTGACGCGCCTTCTCTGCGGGCGTGTTATAGCTGATGCCAAAGCGGAACTGGATACGGCGCTCCTGCATACGCTTGTAGTTGTGGATGGTTTGCTGCAGCAGCACGGCGTTAGCGCAGACCACCTGTTCACCACTGAGGCTGCGAATGCGCGTGGTTTTCAAACCGATATGTTCGATTGAGCCGGCAATATCGCCAAAAACGATAAAGTCGCCAATTTCAAACGGCTTATCCAGCCCGATGGCCAGCGAGGCGAAAACATCGCTCAGTACGGTTTGAATCGCCAGCGCGACCGCAATACCGCCCACCCCTAAGCTGGCGACCAGCGCAGTAATATTGACGCCCATATTTGACAGGATCGCCAGCATCATAATCGCCCAGATAAATATCCGCAGCATGATGCCCAGGATCACCATGGTAACCGGATTACGCACGTGGGTGGGATCGCGTAGCATATTCCTTAGCCACAGACGCACGCCGCAGTCCAGCCACAGCGCGAACTGCAGCATCAGCGCGATAAACCAGCCGTGAGAAATATTGCGGTGCCAGGTGGAGGGCAGGTCGATAAATTTAATCGCAATCAGCAGGGAAAAGATAAACAGCAGCAGGCGACTGGTGGTGCGCAACATCTCAACGGCGATGTTATAAAAGCGCGAACGGTGATCGTTTTCAAAACGTCCAAGACGGGAACTGATGAAGCCAATCAGCGAGCGCAGCACCCAGTAAATAATCGCGGTGCCGGCAACGACGATAACCGTATTGAACCAGAACGTTTGGTTAAACAGCAGTGACAGATTCCGGTCGGAAAACAGATTTTCCATTGGGGAGCATCTCCTTACGGTTGATTGAGCGGCCTAAAATCAACACTAAGCCTGGCTCAGGCGGGTGCCCTTTGCCAGGCCGGGAGATGAACATCTCTTAACGGAAGCGCATCGCCTTTTCACGCGCGACGCGTTCAAGGGCAAAAATAATCTGCTGTAGCTGGCGCTCCTGCGCCGGACCAAGGGAAGTAAAACGGAAACTCAGGCGTGGTGTCGATACCGTCTCGTTTTTACTGCTGACGGTAGTCCGTGCGCCCACGTGCAATAGCTGCGCATCTACCTGCAGCTCGCCATATTCACCCATATCCAGCCGCATGCCGCGCCAGATATCGCCGCTGGGAAGGTTCTCCGGCATTTCACCTTCCACCAGTACGCCCACGCCGCCCAGCGAAATATCCTGTAAGCGCAGACGCGCTTTGCCGCCTTCCGGCCAGGTGGCGTGACAGTAAAATATTGGGTCCAGCGGCGCGCTGATGCGAAAATATTCACGACGCTGAATCTGCAGCAGCTCTGCGGGCAGCGGGGCGCTGAAAGCGGGCAGGCCGCCAAAGTGCGCTTCGTGCAGCTGTTCCAGGCTGAATTCAACTTTCGCGCCTTTCATTTCAGCGTTGACGCGCAGGCTGTGCATTTCCAGCGTCACCTGATTATCGTAATCATTGCTGCCGTAATCGATCACCAGCAGTTCTTTATCAACGGACAGGATACGGCTGATAAACTGACCGCGCGCATGGGAAATCATGATCGGCGTGGCGTCACGCTCGATATCGCGCAGTACGCCCAATACTGCCAGCGTGCCGCGTTTGTAATATTGCTCATTGTCTGGCTCTTTCACTTCCCGCTCCAGTCTGTTGCTAAAAATTGCTGTAATCATCGTTATCCGCTGTTTATCGGCACTGAGGCGCCGAAATTTATAGTGTTTTTTACTTTTTGGATAAAAAAACTGCAAAAAGTTATCCCTGAAATCACATAGTTAGAATCATGTCCTATACTTGTTGCCAGAAGTGTGATGAACAGGTCAGCCGCTAACCGATCTCAGGAGGACTGGTAATGTTTTCGAAAAAACAAACGCGCGACAACCTGGACTATGCGCAGGAACGTACTTGCGAAGCAGGCAGTGAACTGTGTCGCGAAATGAACAACGTAACGCATCAGGCGTGTACGTATGTAAGAAGTAACCCCTGGGCGGGCGTTGGTGCCGGTGCCGTAGTGGGAATCATTGTTGGTATGTTAATTAGCCGTAAATAAGAAGGAGTTACAGATGGGAATTCTGTCATGGATCATTTTTGGTTTAATCGCCGGTATCATCGCTAAATGGATCATGCCGGGTAAAGATGGTGGTGGTTTCATTATTACCATTATTCTTGGCATCATCGGTGCCGTAGTCGGCGGCTGGATCAGTACCTTCTTTGGCTTCGGTCGCGTTGATGGCTTTAATTTCGGCAGCTTTGTGGTCGCGGTAATCGGTGCCATTGTGGTGCTGTTTATTTATCGCAAAGTGCGTCACTAAGCGGTAAATTCAGAAAAAGGAGGCTAAGGCCTCCTTTTTTTATGCCTGCGATGCTGCGTTCTGTATACGCTGCTGCTGCATCTGCGCAAAATGGCTTTCCAGCCAGTCGGCCAGCGGGCTGCACAGCACCAAAACGTGATTAACGCGGCGGAAGGGCGCATCGCCTCCGCCAGCCGTCAGGATTATGCCGAGGCGGCGGCGACGGTAATGACTCAGGCTGAGCCGACAGAAAAAGTTTATGAACTGGCGGGCGACAGCCGCATGCTGAGCAAGCTGATTGGCCGCGCCACGACGCCGTGGCAGGAAACCATCGCCGCCGCGCTCAAGGGTTAAATTCAGCACGAAATGCACAAAAGGAGGTTACGTTTGCCACGTAACCCCCTTAATCAACCGTCAGGCTTCAGGCGTTGTTAACCACGTTTGCGGCTAACACGCCTGATGCCGTTTTGCGTCGTCAGAAATCGTAACCGACGGTAGCGACCACGGATCGTTCCGCGCCCCAGTAGCAGTTGCCGGTGCCATAACAGGCGGCAACATATTTACGATCGGTGAGGTTATTTGCTGCGACCTGTACCCATGCGCCTTTCAGCTGGCTATTCCATTCGCCCAGATCGGCTTTCACCGACGCATCAAACAGGGTAACCGACGGCAGGCGAGTGGTGTTTTCATTATCCGCCCACTGTTTGCCGATATAGCGCACGCCCGCGCCGGTGCTAATACCGTAATCAAATTTGTAATTTGCCCATAGCGAGGCGATCTGATTCGGCGTTACGTATGGCGTATGGCCATCATTACCGTCAATAGCATCTTTGAAACGTACGCGCGTAACCGAATAGTTGGCGATAGTGCTGAAGCGCGGCGTAAGCTGATTGCGCGCCTCCAGCTCCAGCCCGCGGGAATGCACTTTCCCGGCTGGCTCGTAGAACGAGGTGTTCACAATGCGGTTGCCGACATCTTTTTGCGTCAGATCGTAAACCGCAATGGAGTACATATCAGAGGTACCGCTCGGCTGATACTTCACGCCTGCCTCATACTGCTCGGCGGTGGTCGGTTTTAACAGATCGCCGTTCGCATCCGGCAGGCTGGAAGGAGTAATCGCCTGGCTGTAGCTGACGTAAGGGGATACGCCATTATCGAAAGCATACAGTAGCGAGGCGCGGCCGCTAATATGGTCATCGGAACGACGGCGGCTGGTATCCGTCGCGTCGTTAGTGCTTTTCGCCACTAAACGATCGTAACGGCCGGAAAGGGTCATATGCCACTTATTCCATGCCATATCATCTTGCAGATAGACGCCCGCCTGATGATAACGACGCGTTTGATCATAAGCATACAGGCCAGGCACGCGAGCGGTGTCTGGATCGTAAGCGGTCTGCCAGAAGCGCGTGCCGCCTTCGCCGGTACGTGCGTTAAGCGGATCAACCCAGGCACTGGCATCCCACAGTTTGTTACGATACTGATGGTAATCGGCGCCCAACACCAGCGTATGCTGCACATCGCCGGTGTTGAAATCCGCTTCCAGCTGGTTATCGATAGCAAAAGCGTCCAGCGATGAGCGCTCGCCAGAATAATAACGATCCAACAGATTACTGTCGCCGCGCCAGCCAATTTGATACACCTGATCTAAATCGACGTTTGAATGGGTATAGCTGGCATTGGAACGGAAGGCCCAGGTATCGTTGAAGCGATGCGAAAACTCATAGCTGTAGATTTGCTCGCGGCGCTTAAACTGATCGAGCGAGCTTTCGCCATCGTAAAAGCCATTACTTAACTTCTTGCCGTTGTGTTCGGTAATGCTGCCTTCGCCCGGCACCGAGCCGTGATAACCGCCGGAAGGATCTTTTTGCAGATAGGCCTTCAATAATAAAGAGGTGTCGCTATCCGGCTGCCAGAGCAAAGAAGGGGAAATAGCATAGCGCTCTTCACGCGTATGGTCATACTGCGTATCGCTATGACGCGTAATACCGGTAATGCGGAACGCCCATTGATCGTTCAGCGCATTGGTGTAATCAAAGGCGGCGCCGGTGGTGGCATTATTCCCCGCCATCAGACGGAAATGGCCTTCCTGGGCAAACTGCGGACGTTTTGAGGTCATCATCACCAGCCCGCCCGGTACCGTTTGTCCGTACAGCGCGGAAGAGGGGCCTTTGATCACATCGATGCGTTCCAGGAACCAGGGATCAATCTGCAGCGCGTTATAGCTGCCGCCATCGGTCATCAGACGCAGGCCGTCCAGGAAGGTGTTATCGACATCGCCGCCGTGGAAGCCGCGCAGGGAAACCGTATCGTAGCGCGTCGCCGCACCGGCAAAGTTAGTAAACACGCCGGAGGAGTAGTTCAGTGCCTGGTTAACATCCATCGCGCCCTGATCTTCAATCTGCTGACGCGTCACCACCGAAACGGACTGGCCGGTAGTAATCAACGGCTGATCGGTTTTCGTGGCACCTTTACTGGTTTTAACGGTATAGCCAGAGGTGGGTGAATCGGCAGTTTCAGCGGGCTGAGCGGTTACCGTCAGCGTCTCTTCCGCCAGCGAAAAACCCGGGACGGCAAGCGCCAGTGAGCAAAGCAGCGCAGAACGTTTCAGGTTAAAAGGCATTCCCATGTGATATCCCTTAAGCAGAATCGAAAAGGCCGCCCGGTTACGGAGCGCGGCCAGAAGCATTACCGAGATGGCTAAATCATGTAACTGGAAAGACTAATGAGAATTATTATCTTTATCGATTGCCGATTCAAGATGTAATTTATCTGAATATTTCCAGATAAACCGTGGGGATTCAGTGGATTAAAAGGGAAGTCAGGTTGCCCGGCCAGGCGGCCGGGCGGGAAAAGTTACTGAGATTTTTTCATATCGCTAACATTATTACAGGTCACATCTTTCGGGCAGTACATATCCATCAGCTTCAGGGTGACGCCGTTAGTCCAGCCAAAGCCATCCTGCAACGGATATTCGCCGCCGCCGCCGCCGCCGAGGTTACCTTCCACCACATATTTTTCCACCAGCTTATGCTCGCGGTCATAGGTGGCCTGAACGTTATCAAGGAAGCGCATCCCGATATCTTTCGCCAGCGTTTGTTTGCCGTAGTGATTCAGGCCTTCAACGGCGACCCATTGCAGCGGCGCCCAGCCGTTAGGCGCATCCCACTGCTGGCCGTTATGCACGTTCGTCGTGACCAGACCGCCCGCTTTAACCAGCTGTTTTTCTACCGCAGCGGCGGTTTTCGCCGCCTGATCATCGCTGGCGGCCTGCATATAGAGCGGGAACAGCGCGGCAGCAGTCAGCTGCGTACGTACGCTGCTGCGTTTCCAGTCATAGTCGGCATACCAACCGCCTTCCGCATTCCACAGATAGCGGTTAATCGCTACCTGACGTTTCTCGGCCAGATCCGCGTAGCGTTGGCTGTCGCTCTGTTTATCGGCGGCTTTGCTGGCGTGCGCCAACGTTTTTTCCAGATGGAACAGCAGGGCGTTCAGATCGACCGGAACGATCTCTGTGGTGCGGATAGTAGAAAGATCGTTGGGATCGTCAAACCAACGTGAACTGAAGTCCCATCCGGATGCCGCGCCGGAGCGCAGATCGCGATACAGCTCCGCCTTATTGCGCTGTTTCGCTTTTTCGGCAGTGGCGATGTCATCCATATAAGATTCAGTACGCGGAACATCACGCGCATCCCAGTAGCGGTTCAGCACGGTGCCATCCTTCAGCTTCACGACGCGCTTGCTGGCGCTGCCGGCCGCTACGCTTTGCGCGTCCGCCATCCAGTATTGATACTCTTTTTGCAGCTGCGGCAGATATTTACTGTAGGTGCTTTCACCCGCATGCTGCGCCAGTAAATCCACCATCAGGCTGAAGAACGGCGGCTGCGAACGGCTCAGATAGTAGCTGCGGTTGCCGTTGGGAATATGACCATATTTATCCAGTTCGTGCGCAAAGTTATCCACCATATCCTGTACGCGATCCCAGTGGCCGCTTTCCGCCAGCCCCAACATGGTGAAATAGCTGTCCCAGTAGTAAATTTCACGGAAACGGCCGCCCGGCACCACATACGGTTTCGGCAGCGGCAGCAGGGAATCATACTGGTTAACTTTATCGGTAGTGCGCGTCAGCACCGGCCACAGGCCATCGATATGCTCACGCAAGCTTTGGCCGGCCGGCGGCACGTAGGCTTCACCTTTGGCTGGCAGCGTGAAGTTAGTATCAACAAAGCGGCGCAGATCGAAATTGCGCTGATTTTTTTGCATTTGCCAGTCGGCCAGAATAGAGGCGGGATTAAATTTCGGCACCGCATCGGCAAAAGTTTTCTGATCCGGGAAGAACTTTGCGGACTGCACTGCATGATAAAGCGGCCCCAGACGCACATCCGGCGGTTGCGGCGCCTGACTCTGCAGTTGCTGATCGTCCGCTGCCTGCGCATAAAAAGATCCCGTTGCCAGCGCGCCGGTAATCAGCAAAGGCAATAACAGCGCGCCTTTCCATTGAGAAGGTACGGCCTTTTTCGTCATCAGTATTCTCCTTGTCCAGACCAGACATGATCTGTAAGTGTTTGACCATTCAAAAAACTTTAGACGAAATTAAATAATTTGCCTGGCGTGAAGTCGGGAAATGTGAGTTGGATTAGGCTTTTACCTGCGCTACCGCCTTATTTCATCTGAGCGCTGTTATGTGGCTGTTCGGCGACGTCATGCGTTAACCATTGCGTTAATAACCAGTTGATTTTAAGTCTGTTAAAGGTTAAAAATTCTTATCTATTAGAGAGTTCCAGGGTGATTTTTTAGCTAAAACCCGCGCTTTTGGAGAAAGAGATGTCTGTCACGGATGCGCTTCTTGCCTATTCTTTTGCTGCCTTACTTCTGACGCTGACGCCAGGGCTTGATACCGCGCTTATCTTACGTACCGCAACCGTTGAAAGCAGGAAAAAAGCGTTTCATGCGGCGCTGGGGATCAATACCGGCTGCTTTATCTGGGGAGCGCTGGTGGCTTTTGGCCTGGGGGCGCTGCTGGCAGCGTCTGAACTGGGTTATAACCTGCTTAAATGGTGCGGCGCAGCTTATCTGTGTTGGTTAGGCTTACAGTTAATCCTTAAGCCGCGCAGGCAATTAGATATTCGCCAGACTGCGCATCCGTCCTCAACGAATTGGTTTATAAAAGGTATCGATTCATATCGTTATCGGTACGCTCTGGTCATCGTTGCTGATTACTGGCACGCGTTTCGCCCCCGGCTTATTAAAAAAATCGTTATTCGTTCAGTGGATGGATCGCGTTACGGGCGGCGTTTTCCTGTTGTTTGCCGCCAGGCTGGCGTTGAGCAACCGATAATCCTGCAACGAGTTGTGCCGGATAGCACGTTTAAAAGAGTAATAATGAAAGGAGCAAGAAATGATCGTCAGAACATGGCACGGATGTGTTCCGCTTAAATATGCTGAAGGTTTTGCCAGACATTTGGAAAAAACCGGGGTTGAGCATTCAAAAGGAACGCCAGGAAATCAGGGGGCGTATGTTCGTCGGGAAACCCAGGGAGAATGGGAACATTTCTTTCTGGCCACCTACTGGGAAGATCTGAAAGCAGTCAAAGCATTTGCCGGAGAAGAATACCAGGTTGCGGTCACTTATCCTGATGACGAGCAGTTCGAACTGCTTTCCGATCCTTACGTTTTTCAACATACCGTTCAGTCAGTTTCCGCTCTGTAGGGCGTTATGTTTGCCAGCCGTGCCGTTTCTCGTGGCTGGCTTTGCCCGCATGATTCTTTGCTCTGCCAGGCCAATGACGCATCACCAGCCTGGCGCGCTATAAACGTCGCTTAACCCGTATAAGAGAGAACCCATGATTTCCAGTGAAAACGCAGAGCACTATATCTGGGGTGAAAAGTGCGATGGATGGTATCTGGTAAATCGGCAGGATATGCTGATTATTCATGAGAAAATGCCGCCGGGCACCCAGGAAAAACGCCATTACCACTCCGTTTCCAGACAGTTTTTCTTTGTTCTTGAAGGCATTCTGACCATGGAACTGGCGGGGGAAATGCAGGAAATCGGTGCCAGACAGGGCATAGAAATTCCGCCTGGCGCGAAGCATCAGGCCCGAAACAGTTCTGATGCCGCCGTGGAGTTTATTGTTATTTCTCACCCCACCACGCGGGGCGATCGTTCAGACCTGACCGAAGGTTGATGCTCATCATCAAAGGCGGTTACGCGCCGGTTATGCTTTACATGCAAGGGGTGGTGATAATTCTTTTCTCGCGCAGCGCCATTCTTTATCGCCTGCGGCAGCTAAGCAATGAACTAAACCGCAGCATGCTTACAGGATCTATATTTAAAACAGCGTGCCCGGAAGGGCACGGGGTCACTTTTATCGTTGGAAGAGCTGAAAGCAATGTGAGGCAACTATGTTAAGTGAAAGGCAAAAAGAGCGGGTAAGGGCCACGGTACCGGTACTGAAAGAGAACGGCGAAGCTTTAACCGATTATTTTTATAAACGCATGTTAAAAAATAATCCTCGCCTGAAAGAAACGTTCAACATGGGCCATCAACGCAGCGGTGCTCAGGCGAAAGCGCTGGCGGGCGCAGTACTGGCCTATGCGGAAAATATTGACGATCCGTCAGTATTAATGCCGGTTGTTGAGCTCATTTGCCATAAACATGTCAGCCTGAATATACAATCCCCGGATTACAATATTGTTGGTGAGAATTTACTGCATTCGATCAGTGAGGTGCTTAACATCCCGATGGATGATGAGCTGATCACCGCCTGGGGTGTAGCTTATCAACAGCTGGCTGATATTTTTATTGCAACTGAAAATCAACTGTACGATGAGCGCAAAAACAGCACAGGAAGCTGGGTAGGCTGGCGCAACTTTGTCGTAGATAAAAAAGTGAAAGAGAGCAGTGAGATTACCTCTTTTTATCTGGTGCCGCAGGATGGCGGGGCGCTGCCTTCCTATAAGCCCGGACAATATATCACCTTGCGCGTAGAAGTGCCGGCGCTGGGAATTAAACAACCCCGACAGTATAGTTTGTCCAGCAGCCCTGAGGATGCTTATTTGCGTATATCGGTTAAGCGCGAAGATGCCCGTACAGAGGGACAGGATCCGGGCTATGTCTCCTCTACGCTGCATGATCATATTGATGAAGGCAGCGTGGTTGAGCTCAGCGCGCCGGCAGGAAACTTTTATCTGCTCAACCCAGATACCACCAATGTGTTAATCAGCGCGGGCGTGGGGCTGACGCCGATGATCTCTATGGTTAATCATTTGTTGGCTGAACACGCCGATCCGAATGTTAATCCTGCGCTACGTGAAGGAACCCAATCTGGTTCTGAAACGGCTTCGGCGTTAAAAAAAGATATCTATTTTATCCATGCTGCCCGCAGTTCTGAGGTGCATGCGCTGCGTAAGGAACTGGAAAACCTGGCCAGCGCGAACCCGAATCTGCATCTTTTTATCGCCTATGAAAATGTAAAAGAGAGTGAGGTAGCGGGGAAAGATTATCATATGCAGGGCAGGCTGGATTTAAACGCGCTGCCTGCTGAATATCTGCCGAAAGAAGCAGACTATTATTTATGCGGACCGATCCCGTTTATGCAGGAGCAGTATCGCGCCCTGATTGCGCTGGGCATCCCGCAAGAAAAAATATATAGCGAGGCCTTCGGCACTGGCGGGCTGCACTTATAGCGGCGGGGCTTCTCATCGCCCCTCTTGTCGTGCGTTATGCAAATAAAAAAGCCTGAACTTTCGCTCAGGCTCTTTCATAGAATATGGCGGTGAGAGGGGGATTCGAACCCCCGATACGTTGCCGTATACACACTTTCCAGGCGTGCTCCTTCAGCCACTCGGACACCTCACCATATTGTCGTCAACAGGCACACTGCTGACCGGCGCTAATGTAGGGATTTTACGGCAGCGCGTCAACCAACTTTCTGCGTTAAATGATGCGTTTAGTCAGTTTTAAACCACTTCGGCGCGAAAGTAAGCGAAAAGATAACGAATGCACCCCAATAACACAAATCAGACTGCATAACCGCCACAGAAGATGCATACTAATGCGCAATATATGCTTAAAAATCACTGAGGTCAGCTTGAACAATCCAACCAAAGCGCAACCACAGGGGATCCCGGCTGGATCCGGGGCGCTATTCTTTATTCAAATTTTTGCCACGCTCGGTTTCGCCGTACTCTATTCTACGCTGGTGCTGTATGCCACCAAACGCCTCGGCTTCAGCGAAGCGCAGGCAAACGCCACGATGGGCGTTTTCGGCGCGTTTAACTATGGCCTGCACCTGTTTGGCGGCTATCTGGGCGGGCGCTTCCTCAGTAACCGTAATCTGTTCGTATTAGGCATGATATTGCAGGTAGCGGGCTGCTGGGTGCTGTCGGGAGAGAGCGCGCAGGGGCTTTACTGGGGACTGGCGATGTTCCTCACCGGCAGCGGCCTGAACGTCACCTGTATTAATATGATGCTCACTCAGCGCTTTGCTCCGGATGACCAGCGTCGCGAAAGCGCGTTTTTGTGGAACTATGCCGGAATGAATCTCGGGTTCTTTATCGGCTTTACCGGCGCCGGCTATTTCCAGCTTGGTGAGCATTATCAGGCGCTGTTCCTGTTTGCTACCGTGGGCAACGCGCTGGCCATTATCATCAGCCTGCTGCGCTGGAAAATCCTTGCGGATATCGATACGCCGCTGCTGCATGCCAGCCCGCGTCAGTATCGGTTGCGGATGTTGATCGGTCTGGCGGTGCTGGTGGTGCTGGTGCCGGTGATTCGCATCATGCTGACGCACGCCGATTTTACCGGCTCTTTTGTTATTGCGCTGGGCGGCCTGATCTTTCTGCTGCTCTGTATTACCACGCTACGCCACCGGCCGCGTCACGAACAGCGCCGTATGACGGCTTACCTGCTGCTGGCACTGGGTTCGCTGGTGTTCTGGATGCTGTACCAGCTGGCGCCAATGGGGCTGATGCTCTTCGTTGAACATAATATTAACCTCAACGTCTGGGGAATACGCGTTGCTCCGCAGTGGGTGCAAAACATCAATACGCTGGTGATTGTTATCGGTGGGCCGCTGCTGGCCGTCGCCTTTAACCGCCTGCGTCAGCGCGGCTGGCGCATTGATATTCCGCTGCAGTTTGCCTGCTCGCTGTTCTGTATTGGCCTGGGCATGCTGGTGCTGCCGCTGGGCATTACGCTGGCGGGCGACGACGGGATGGTGGCCTTTAAATGGATTTTCTTCAGCTATCTGTTGCAAAGCATCGGCGAGCTGCTGATTTCACCCATCGGCTACGCAATGATCGGCAAGCTGGCGCCGACGCGCTATCAGGGCATTATGATGGGCTGCTGGATGATGGTCACCGGGGTGGCATCGGTACTGGCGGGCTATGTTTCCGCCCTGATGCCGGAAAACAGCGGCAGCAGCGCGCTGTTAACCAACCCTGGCTACAGCCATATCTTTAACCTGCTGGGTTGGGGAGCGGCGGCGGTCGGTCTGGCGATGCTGTTCCTGATGCCATTGCTGCGCAGATTGATTCAGTCTGACGCGCCGCAGGTATAATTTTTCTCAGGCCCGCACGCTGCGGCGGGCCGAATCCTGCATTTTTTTCTTGCCAGCGCCTCTGATTTCCCCGAGCCTTGGGTGAAATAAAAACAACGGAGGCACTATGGATATCATCTTTTACCATCCCACCTTTAGCCTGGAAAAATGGCAGCAGGGCCTGCAACAGCGCCTGCCGCAGGCGCGGCTGCGGCTCTGGCAGCCGGGCGACGACGATCATGCCGATTATGCCTTAATGCGTTTTGCCCCGGTTGAAATGTTGCAGGGGCGTCGTGGACTGAAGGCTATTTTCGCCATCGGTGCCGGCGTGGATGATATCCTTGGTCAGCTACAGCAGCACCCGGATATGATCGATCCGGCGGTGCCGTTGTTCCGCCTGGAAGATACCGGCATGGGCCTGCAAATGCAGGAGTATGCGGTGCATACCGTGCTGGGCTGGTTCCGTCGCTTTGACGATTACCGTTTACAGCAGCAGCAGGCGCTCTGGAAGCCGCTGCGTAACTATAAGCGTGAAGAATTTACCGTCGGCATTATGGGAGCGGGCGTGCTGGGCCTGAGCGTGGCAGAGAGCCTGAAGGCCTGGGGTTTTCCGCTGCGCTGCTGGAGCCGCTCGCCGAAACAGCTGGCGGGTATTGACAGTTTTCACGGCGATGAGCAGATGGCCGATTTTCTTTCCGGCACCCAGGTGCTGATTAACCTGCTGCCTAACACGCCGCAAACCGTTGGCATCATCAACCGCGCGCTGCTTGATCGGCTTAATGACGGCGCCTTTGTAATGAATCTGGCGCGCGGGGCGCACGTGGTGGAAGAGGATCTGCTGGCGGCGCTGAACGACAATAAAATCAAAGGCGCGGCGCTGGATGTCTTCGCTAAGGAGCCGCTGTCGCCTGATCATCCGTTCTGGCTTCATCCGCGCGTCACGCTCACGCCGCATAATGCCGCCGTCACCCTGCAGGGTGAAGCAATGAGCTATATCGCCAGCGCGATTGCGCAGCTGGAAGCGGGGCAGCAGCCCGAAGGCCGCGTTGATTTGACGCGCGGTTATTAACGATAACGATGGCAAGGCGCATCCCTTGCCCAACCTGAAGGAGAAGGCTGAAATGTATCCTGTTGATTTACATATGCACACCGTGGCCAGCACCCACGCTTACAGCACGCTGCACGACTATATTGCCGTCGCCAAACAAAACGGCATCAAGCTGTTCGCCATTACCGATCACGGCCCCGATATGGCCGATGCGCCTCATTACTGGCACTTTATTAATATGCATGTCTGGCCGCGGGTGGTGGATGGCGTGGGCATCCTGCGCGGTATTGAAGCGAATATTAAAAACACGGCCGGCGAGATCGACTGCACCGGGCGGATGTTGGATACGATGGATCTGGTGGTGGCCGGTTTTCATGAACCGGTGTTTGCGCCGCAGGATAAAGCGACGCATACCGAAGCGATGATCGCCGCTATGGCCAGCGGCAACGTGCATATTATCAGCCATCCCGGCAACCCGAAATTTCCGGTAGATATCCCGGCCGTTGCCGAGGCGGCGGCAAAATATCAGGTGGCGCTGGAGCTGAATAACTCCTCTTTTACCCACTCGCGGCCCGGCAGCGAGCCGAATTGTCGCGCCATTGCTGCAGCGGTGAAAGCGGCGGGAGGCATGCTGTCATTTGGTTCTGATTCCCATACCGCGTTTACGCTGGGAAATTTTGAACATTGCCTGCGTATTGCGCGCGAGGTGGATTTTCCTGAGGAACGCGTGTTAAATGTCACGCCGCGCCGCCTGCTCGATTTCCTGGAAATGCGGGGCGGGAAGCCTGTCGACGCGTTTGCTGACTTTTAACGGCGGCGTCTTAACCTCTGAACGGACTGAAAGTAATGAATGAGTTTTCCATCATCTGCCGCGTGCTCGGCTCGCTGTTTAATCGTCAGCCGCAGGACCCGCTGCTGGTGCCGCTGTTTACCCTGATCCGCGACGGCAAGCTACAGCAGAACTGGCCGCTGGAGCAGGATGAGCTGCTCCAGCGTCTGCAACAACACGCCGATCCGCAGGCGCTGGCCGCCGATTACAATGCACTGTTTGTCGGCAGCGACTGCAGCGTGCCACCTTATGGCTCGCAGTGGAAAGAGGGTCCGGCAGAGGCAGAGGTACGCCGTTTTCTTCAACAGCGCGGTATGCCGCTGAGCGAGGCGCCGGCCGATCATTTCGGCGCGCTGCTGCTGGCGGCTTCCTGGCTGGAAGATCAGGCGCAGGAAGATGAAATTCAGGCGCAGATCGCTTTGTTCGATGAGTACCTGCTGCCGTGGTGCGGCGCGTTTCTGGGTAAAGTAGAAGCGCATGCCACCAGCGGCTTTTACCGTACGCTGGCGGCGTTAAGCCGTGAAGCGCTGCAGGCGATGCGCGAAGAGCTGGCGGAAGCGGAAGAAGAAGCGGAAGAAGAGGGCGAAGACGAGGCGTAAGCACGCATCACGCCGATGTTCTCTGGTCAGGCGCGTTGCCTTGTAGCAAAGCGGCCTGGCCCCAGCGCCATCATTTGCCGCTTAAAAGGTTTTCGCCACCATGCCGACCGCCGCCAGCAGCATAATCAATCCGGCCGAGCGAAATAAAATGCGCTGCGCTGCGGCGCTGCTAAGAAAATGCCGGATTTTCAGCGCCGCCAGAATAAACACCGCGCCGACCACGAATAATATCAGCACCGTTAGCGGTACCAATACCATCCCCCAGATCGGCAACGAGACATTATCCAGCGACATCACCAGCGGCAGAATCGCCAGGTAAAAGGCGATAGTTTTTGGATTGCCAAGGGTAATAGTTAATCCGGAAAGCCAGGCGGAAGCCAAATCCTTTTTCGTCGCCTTCTGCGCGATATCGACCGCCTGCGGGTTAGTGCGCCAGAACTGCCACGCCAGCCAGGCTAAATAGAGCGCGGCCGCCCAGTTAATCAACGTAAACAGCGACGACCAGCTGTGGGCTATCAGCGCCAGGCCGAATACCGAAACGGAAAGGTAAAACAGATCGCCCAGAATCAGGCCCGCCAGCATGGCGAAGCCGGCCACCGCGCCGGTGCTTACGCTACGCGCGACTAATGCGGTCATACCCGGCCCCGGGATCGCCGCCGCCAGGCCAAGCGCCGCAATATAAGAGATGATTTGAGCCGATCCCGGCATAGCAACTCCTGTAGCAAATGATAGCGAAAATCGCTGAAGTGATGGTGTTATGCGGTTAACGTGCCGGTGAAGCGGTCTATCCTGCATGATTATTCCGCACGCCTGATGTTGACTTACATTATGCCGTAAGCCTGCAGAAAAAGGCTGCCTGAATGACTTGCTTAACGGTGGAGCAGCGGTAAAAATCAACGTTTACTATCGAAAAAACGAAAGGAATTTTCCCTTATGACGCTCAGCCTGACAGAAATGAAAATTTTACGGCTTTTACAGGACGATGCCCGCGTCACTAATCAGGAGCTGGCCGAGAAAACCAGCATGTCCGCGTCGCCATGCTGGCGTAAAGTGCGCAAGCTGGAAGAAGATGGAGTTATCCAGGGCTATCGGGCGGTGCTGAATCGCAAAAAGCTGGGCCTTGGGGTAATGGTGTTTATCCGCATCGTGATTGACTGCCATAGCGAAGCGGAAGCCAGGAAATTTGAGGAGGAGGTCACGGCGCTGGAGGATGTGGTGGCCTGTTACAGCATCGGCGGTGACGCCGATTTTTTATTGCAGGTAGTCTCATCCAACCTGGATTCCTATGCCGAG
The DNA here is from genome assembly GCF_023517775.1 of Mixta hanseatica. Taxonomy (NCBI): domain Bacteria; kingdom Pseudomonadati; phylum Pseudomonadota; class Gammaproteobacteria; order Enterobacterales; family Erwiniaceae; genus Mixta; species Mixta hanseatica. The sequence goes on from NZ_CP082904.1 coordinate 1,924,341, forward strand.
TTCGCGATGTCGGTGGTGCGCAGGCTACCGCGCATCAAAGAAATGCAAAGCATGTTTGTGCTGAAGGAAATTAAACCGCTGGGCAACTTTCCCATCAAGAAATCCGCTGAAGAAAGCTAGCCCGGACGCCGGTCAAATCTGATGTCAGGCGGGCAGCCAGCTGGCGGAGGATGAACCCAGCGGGCCGCCGCTGCGTGACCAGAGCAGCGGCGTACCGGGCAGCCATAGCGGCGGCCGCAGCCGATAACCGATGCCCAGCGGCGTTAGCTCCAGCGTATCGCTTTCATCATGCGGCTGCGCCAGGCCTGACTCATTCAGGGCGGTAGCCGCCGAATAGGGATGTGAAATGAGCAGGTGCGCGGTACGCGCCAGGGAAAGACGTGCTGTGCTGCCGGTGCGGTGCTTAACCCGGCGACGCAGGCCTTCCAGTACCGCCGCTGCCATCAGATAGCCGGTGGCGTGATCCAGCGCCTGGACGGGCAGCGGACGGGGCGCAGCGGCGGCCTGCCAGCGCTGACCCGCATCGGCAATGCCGCAGGCCATCTGCACCAGGCTATCAAAGCCGCGCCGGTTGCGCCAGGGGCCGCTCCAGCCCCAGGCGTTCAGGCTGACATCTACCAGGCCGGGCGTCAGCTGTTGCAGACGCGCGCTGTCGTAACCCAGCTTCTCCAGCGCATCCGCGCGATAGCCGTGTACCAGCACATCCGCCTGCGCCAGCAGTTGCTCAAACTGTTCACGTCCCTGCGCGCTTTTCAGGTCGAGACGAGCGCAGCGTTTACCCTGCATCATCTCTTCTTCCAGCGAAGGTTCTTCCCAGCCAGGCGGATCGAGGCGCAGCACCTCGGCGCCCAGCCCGGCCAGAAAACGGGTTGCTACCGGCCCGGCAATAATGCGCGTCAGATCCAGCACCTTGATGCCTCGTAACGGGCGCGCCACTGGGCGCTGCCATGCGGGCGGCGCGCCTTCCGCCTGCGTCTCCCAGGCAATTAACGGCTCCTGGGCCACGCTTTTTCCTTGCGGATGCTGCTGCCACTCGGTTAGGCTGCGCATTTCTGCGGCACAGCCGCCAGCATCGATAATTGCCTGCTCCAGCGTTTGTTTTTGCCAGCCGGCAACCATTTTTGCCAGCGCCGCGCGATCCGAGTGCTTACCCAACACGCTTTCCATCGCCTGGCGGTGATGCGGCGCATTGGTGTGCAAACGGATCCAGCCGTCAGCGGTGGCGTAATCACCGGCAAAGGCGTCCCAGGCGGCAAGCGGCAGGCGATTAATCGGGCGGAAGGTTTGCTGAAACCAGCGGGAGGCCAGCCGAATATCTACGGTGACTTTTGCCGGATTGTCGACCAGCCCGGCGGCAGATTGCGCCGCCAACGCCATACTGGCAGCGGCAAGCTCGCTGACGGGATAGGCCGAGGAAAAGGCCTGATATCCCTGTAGGCTAAGCGGCGGCGGCGGGGTATCTTTCTGTAATGCCTGCCACAGCCGTTGCCAAAAAAGTGCCGCCAGATTGGTATCCATCGCCATCTCCCTCTGTTCGGTTGCTCTTTCACCTTAGCAATGGATGGACTTTTTTTCCTGTTAAGGCTGGCGCTTACGCCGTAGCGACAAACGGGGAAAACGGGCGTGCATGCGTAAGCTGCGGAGATTGATCACCGCGATGGCGGTGCCGAAAATAACCAGCAGCGAGCCGATGATTTTAAACATATTCATGCTGTCGCCCAGCACCAGTACGCCCATCACTACCGCCAGCACCGGCGTCAGCAGCGAATAGGGCATAATCAGGTTGACGTTATATTTTTTCAGTAGCGCATACCACAGCGAATAAGCCACCACGGAAGAGGCGATAGCGCTATACAGAATGCCAAACCAGCCGCGCCAGGAAGCGTGCAGCAACGCATCGATCTGATGCGCTTCGGTCAGCCAGGAGGTCACGCCCACAATCGGAATCGCCATAAACGACAGCCAGCCGGTCATGGTTAACGGTTTAATCGGCGGGGCTTTTTTCACGATCAAGTTGCTAATGGCCCAGCCGCAGGCGCTGGTCAACAGTAGCGCCAGCACCCACCAGCTGGGAATGGTCGGGCTGCCGGTTAACACCACCACGCCGCTCAGAGAAATCGCGATGCCGAACAGCTGAATAAGCGTGAGCTTCTCTTTTAATATTACCCCTGCCAGCAGCATGGCGATCGGCGTGCCCAGCTGCACCAGCACCGCGCCGGTACCGGCATCGGTATAGCTGATACCAACGAAAAGCAGCGAGAAATGCATAAAGCCGAAGGTAAACGCCAGCGCTGCCAGCCAGGGCAGCTGAGCGCGGGTGATGCGGGTAAAGGGGATCAGGACCAGCGCAACCACAACGAAACGCATAAAGGTCATAAATAACGGCGGCAGATCGAGCAGGCCCCATTTAATCGCCACGTTATTAAACGCCCAGATGGTCACCACCATCAGCACCAGCAAAAAATGACGCAGAGCCACAACACCATCCTTAATTGTCTGCACTAAATCATTAACTATCATGACAGGTATCGTCAGTCAGACAAGCATTAGCGCAGCGGTTTTCTTTGCTGGCTTATCATCAGCCTGCGTATAGACCTCAGAAAAAGTTATGAGACAGCCGATAACGGAGCTGCAATACTGTGCAACCGAAACGCTCCCGTAACAGGAAAAGGATTCGGTATGTCATCCACGCAGCATCCTCTCGCAATTATCCAACTTGAATGTCCCCCCACGCCGGTGCGTGAACGTGTTGGCGAACAGGCGCGCTGGTTTATCGAGGCGCTGGAACTTGCTCCGCAGGATTATATTGTTTGTCGTCCCGATCGGGGCGAAACGTTGCCCGACTTTAACGCCATCAGCGGCGCGATTCTGAGCGGCTCCTGGGCAATGGTGACCGATCACGCTGAATGGAGCGAGCGCACCGCCGCCTGGCTGCGCGCGACGATGGAACAGGCGCTGCCGCTGTTCGGCGTCTGCTATGGCCATCAGCTGATGGCCTATGCGCTGGGCGGCGAAGTGGGCGATAATCCCCGCGGCTGGGAGCGGGGCGCGCTGCCGGTCGCGCTACAGCCAGGCGCGCCATTCGATCCGCTACTGCAGGCGTTGCCTTCCTCTTTTCCGGTCTGGCTCTCTCATCGACAAACGGTGCTGACGCCGCCGGCCGGCGCGCAGGTGCTGGCTCGCTCCGCCGGGGATGATTGTCAGATTATCCGCTACGGGCCGCAGGCGCTGTCGGTGCAGTTTCATCCGGAATTTGATGCGCGAATTATGCAGGCCTGTCAGCCTGCGGGAGCGGAGTTTGATCCAGCCGCCCAGCCGGATACCGCTTATGCGCGTCTGATTTTACAGCGTTTCTGGCACAGCCTGCGTCAGCCAGCGCAGCTTAGCGCCTGAGACACTGAATCTTTCCGCCGCGCTCACACTTTTCTCCTGTGGCGACTGACAAAGCGTTCGCGCTCGGTCATGTTAATAAATAGTTGTTCATTTGTTAGCTGATGCCACAGGAGAATCGGTATGCGTTACGCCTGGCCCGGATATAAAGATTCGCTGATAACGCTGCAGCAGCGTTATGGCAACTACATCAACGGTGAATTCGTCGCGCCGGTTAGCGGCGACTATTTCACCAACACATCGCCGATTGACGGCTCGGTTATCGGCGAATTTCCGCGTTCCGGCCAGCAGGATATTGAAAATGCGTTGGACGCCGCGCATGACGCCGCGGAACGCTGGGGCAAAACCTCGGTGCAGGTACGCTCTCAGCTGCTGCTGAAAATCGCGGATCGTCTGGAGCAGAACCTGGAGCGTATCGCGGTACATGAAACCTGGGATAACGGCAAACCGGTGCGCGAGACCCTGGCGGCGGATCTGCCGCTGGCAGTGGATCATTTCCGCTATTTTGCCGGCTGTATCCGTGCGCAGGAAGGCACGGCGGCAGAGATCGACGAGCATACCGCCGCTTACCATATTCACGAGCCGCTGGGGGTGGTCGGGCAGATTATCCCGTGGAACTTCCCGCTGCTGATGGCGGCGTGGAAGCTGGCGCCGGCGCTGGCGGCCGGTAACTGCGTGGTGCTGAAGCCCGCCGAGCAGACGCCGCTCTCGATTACCCTGTTCGCCGAGCTGGTGGGCGATCTGTTGCCGCCGGGCGTGCTGAACGTGGTGCATGGCTTTGGCCGTGAAGCGGGCGAAGCGCTGGCGGGCAATCCGCGTATCGCCAAAATCGCCTTTACCGGCTCCACCGCCACCGGCACCCATATCCTGGAGCTGGCGGCGAAAAACCTGATTCCGTCCACCGTCGAGCTGGGCGGCAAATCCCCTAATATCTTCTTTGAGGATATTATGCAGGCCGAACCTGCGTTTATTGAGAAAGCGGCGGAAGGCGTGGTGCTGGGCTTCCTGAATCAGGGAGAGGTCTGTACCTGTCCCTCGCGTGCGCTGATTCAGGAGTCGATTTACGAGCCGTTTATCGCGGCAGTGATGGCGCGAATTAAAACCATTCGACGCGGCGATCCGCTTGATACCGAGACGATGATTGGCGCGCAGGCTTCGCAGCAGCAGTTCGATAAGATCCTTTCTTATCTGGATATCGCGCAGAAAGAGGGCGCGGAGATCCTGACCGGCGGCGGCATTGAGCCAACCCAGGGCCAATTGCAAAGCGGCTACTATATTCAGCCTACGCTGCTGAAGGGCAGTAATAGCATGCGCGTCTTCCAGGAGGAGATTTTTGGTCCGGTGGTCGGCATTACTACTTTTAAGGATGAGGCGGAAGCGATCGCCATCGCTAACGATTCGATTTACGGCCTTGGCGCGGGCGTCTGGACGCGTGATATTAACCGCGCCTGGCGCGTGGGACGCGCCATCAAGGCGGGACGCGTCTGGACTAACTGCTATCACCTCTACCCGGCGCATGCCGCGTTCGGCGGCTATAAAAAATCAGGCATTGGTCGCGAGACCCATAAAATGATGCTCGATCATTATCAGCAGACTAAAAACCTGTTAGTGAGCTATAGCATCGAGCCGCTCGGCTTTTTCTGACGCTTTTCCCACTCAGGGGCGTTTATCGCCCCTTTTTTCCTCTCTTTATGCTGATTTGTCGCCAGCGTGACGGATCCCCTGCGCCTGACGTTCTATGCTTAGCTTTTATCGAAACGTAACGGGATGCTTATGACCGTGGGAATCCTGCTGCTGGCGGCAGGGGAGAGTACGCGCTATCGCGCCGCCTGCGGCCGTCACAAGCTGCTGGAGCCCATCGCGGGCGAGCCGATGCTGGCGCGCAGTTATCGTATCGCCAGGGAGAGCGATCTGCCGGTTGCGGTGGTGCTCAGGCCGGAGCCGCTGGCGCTGCGGGACTGTATCAACGGCGCACGGCAGATCCTTCTGCCCAGCGCGGGCATCGCCAGCTCCATCGCTGCCGGGGTGCAGGCAACCGCCGACTGGCAGGGTTGGCTGATTATGCTGGCGGATATGCCGTGGCTTAGCCCGACGACGCTACAGCAGACGGCGCGCGCGCTGGAAGCGCATCCGCTGGTGCGCGCCTGTTGGCGGGATCGGCCCGGACATCCGGTCGGCTTCAGCCGCGGCTATTATACGCAACTGGCGGCGTTAAGCGGCGAAACGGCGGCGCGGGCGCTATTAGCGCAGCGCGAGGTGTATCTGCTGGCGACGCAGGATGCGGGTGTGGTGCGCGATGTCGATCTGCCGTCAATGTTATCAGGAGAGAAATAATGCAGTCACTGGATCAACAGGTTATCGAGCGCGCGCTGCAATGGCATCAGCAGGGCGCGTGCGTCTGGCTTTGTACCGTATTGCACAGCTGGGGTTCGGCGCCGCGTGCGCCTGGCGCGTTGCTGGTCGCGAATCAGCAAGGACAATTTTGTGGTTCGCTCTCGGGCGGCTGCATCGAAGAGGATTTTCTGGCGCGCTTACAGCAGGGGAGCTTTGGCGCTGCCAGCCAGCTGGTGCGCTACGGCGAGGGCGGGCTGGCGACCTCCACCCGGCTGCCGTGCGGTGGCGTGCTGGATGTGCTGATTGAACGACTGCCGCCGGACAGGGCCAGCCTGAATCACCTTCAGCGCTTGCAGCAGGCGCTGGCAGGGGGCGATCGCCTGCGTAAACAGATAGTGATCGGTCAAAGCGCACTGCTGGAAACCGAGAGCGAACGCATACCGCGCACGCTGTGTTATGACCGAGACAGCGTTTCATTATCGGTGGGCAGCGTGCCGACGCTGCTGCTGGCGGGTTATTCTGCGGTAGCGGGTGAATGCCTGCGCCTGGCGTTGATGCTGGGGATGCAGGTTATCGTGTGTGAACATCGTGACGCTTTCTGGCAACAGCTACAGGATAACCATACGGCACAGCAGCATTTGCGCTGTATTAACCAGCATCCGGCGCGCTATCTGGAGCTGCACGGCGCAACGGATCAAACGGCGGTAATTTGCGTCACGCACGATCCGCGCGTGGATGATCTGGCGTTGCTGGAGGCGGTTAACACGTCCGCCTTTTACCTGGGCGCTATGGGATCGGCTAACAACAGCCAGCAGCGGCTGAGGCGTTTACGCCGCATCGGAGAGCTGGATGAGGACGCATTACAGCGTATTCATGCGCCGATTGGCTTGCCCATCGGCAGCAAAACCCCAATGGAAATCGCCCTGGCGATTATGGCGGATATTGTGCGCGTTAAAAACGGACATTAATCAACGCTGGCCGTAGGCGTTTTACGCTTATTAAATCTGCCTGCAGGCAATTCTGCCGGAGGAAACAATAGGGGAAATATCGGAAAAAAGCGCCGCTTACTCGGGCGATCTGGCGCAGCGGCCCGATATTACTATGATTAGAAGGATGCACTTTCACCGGAGAGAAGGAATGTCACTAAGCCGTAGCCTGTTTGACGAGCGTGATGAAACGCTGGATGCGCTTGAGGAAAGCCTGATTGCAGTGAACTTGCCGGGACGACAAACGCTCCATCTGAGCGATAAAGAGCGTTTTCCTGTGCTAATAAGCGAACATTCTGGCGCGTTACGCGATCCGCTATATGATAGCGACGAGCGCGTATACTGGCGCTAAATACTGCTGTCTCCAGGCGCTATTGCAACGCATTTGATCCAGGAAAGGCGCAAGCGCCTTTCCTTTGTTCCTTTACACCGTTGCGGTTTTAAAAATCGCCACGCTGCGGCTAAGGTGCGACGCCTGTTCTTCCAGCGATGCGGCCGCCGCTGCAGCCTGTTCAACCAGCGCAGCGTTCTGCTGCGTGACTTCATCCATCTGCGTCACCGCCAGTCCCACATGCTCAATGCCGTTTGCCTGCTCATGCGAAGCCTGAGAGATTTCATTCATGATCTCTGAAACACGCTGGATAGAAGTGACGATATCTTTCATCGTCATACCGGCAGCGGCCACTAACGAGGTACCTTCGGTAACGCGTTCGGAAGAGTGATGAATCAGCTGTTTAATCTCTTTTGCCGCCGTTGCGCTGCGCTGCGCCAGCGCACGCACTTCACTGGCCACCACCGCAAAGCCGCGACCTTGTTCGCCGGCACGGGCGGCTTCTACCGCGGCGTTCAGCGCCAGGATATTGGTCTGGAAAGCGATGCCTTCAATGGTGCTGATAATATCCACAATATGCTGCGAGCTTTCCGCAATCGCCGACATGGTCGTAACGACCTGATCCACCACCTCGCCGCCGCGCAGCGCCACTTCCGACGCATCGCCGGCCAACGAGCTGGCGTGCTGAGCGTTAGACGTGTTCTGGCGCACCGTGGCGGTCAGCTGTTCCATACTGGCGGAGGTTTCTTCCAGCGAGGCTGCCTGTTGTTCGGTACGGCTGGAGAGATCGATATTGCCTGTCGCCACTTCTTTCGCTGCGTTGTCGATAGAAGCCGAGGCGTTCTGAATATCGGAAACGACGCGGGTCAGCTGTGCCTGCATGCTCGCCAGCGAGGTAATCAGCGTGCCGGTTTCATCACGAGATTCCGCTACCAGCCGCGTGGTCAAATCGCCGGTCGCAATCGCCTGTGCGGCACTCACTGCACGCTGTAACGGCAGGGTGATCGCACGCGTCAGCAGATAACCCAGCGCCACCGCGATAGCTAAACCGAACAGCGAACCCAGGATCAGCGTCAACAACGTTTGTGATGAGGTGGAATCAACGGTGGTCTGACGTTTTACCAACAGCGCCTGTTCTGCGCCAGCGATCTCAGCAATGATACCGCGCATCGCATCCATCTGCGCCTTACCGGTATGGGCTTCAAACGCGTCGATAAATGCCTGTTCCGTTAAGGTGCCGGCGTTGGCGGCGCGGCGGTTCTCCATTAGCCGGGCGGCGAATTCGCTGTTCCAGGCTTTCTCAAGCTGCAACAGACGATCCAGACGCTCTTGCTAAACGGGATTATCTGAAGTCAGTTTTCTGGCCAGTTCCAGATGCTGTGAAAATGTTTTTTGCCCGGCGATATAGGGCTGCAACATCTCTTCTTTGCCGTTAAGCGCATAGCCGCGCAGACCGGTTTCCATATTGACCAGGTTCTCAACCAGGCCACGGCTTTCATCAATGACCTGATAAGTGTGCACGTTCCAGCTGTTGGCCGTAACGATGCGTGAAAAATTTACATAGAAAGCCGCGCAGATAATCAACATCACTGCGACAACCGCCCCGAAAGCCAGAATGAACTTCCGCTTGATTGATAAATTTTTAAACATGTGCCCTTACCCGCTTATTGTAGACAATCCCGTTAAGTCCCCTGGGGGTCCCTCAACATCGGCGGTAACAGGCAAACCTTTAGCGGTGGTGCATAAACAAAACGTGCGCTTTACGCTGAAGCGGAAAAGGGGGACGACGCCATGCTGATAATGGCAGACGCACGGGTCATATCTGCACGTCAGGAAAGGTGGCTACCAGGTGATCGATAAAAGCCCTGACGGCAGGAGGCAGGCCACGGCGGGTAGTAAAGACCAAATGAATTATGCCTGGTTTGCTGCTCCATCCAGGAAACAGGCGAACCAGTTCGCCGCTTTTTAGTTGAGCAGCGCAGCTGTGATCCGGCAGCAGCGCAACGCCCAGCCCTTTAACGGCGGCGGCGCGCACCGCTGAAAAATCGCCGCAGCTCATGCGCGGCTCATGGATAAAATCGAACCGTTCGCCCGCCTGATTAACCAGCGGCCAGCTTATTTGCCCCGGCTCATCGGCGGTTCCCAGCGTTGGCAACGGGTTCAGCGTATGGATATCGCTGCCAGCGCGGTGAGCAAGCTGAGGGCTGGCGACTAAAATACGCCGGGATTGGCCAAGCGTGCGCAGAATGAGATCCGCATCGCTGGTTAGCTCAGTACGCACGCGCAGAGCGATATCAATGCGCTCATTAATTAAATCGACAGGGCGATCGATGGCAATAACCTGCAGTTTTACACGCGGATAACGATGTAAAAAAAGCGGCAGAGCGGGCTGGATAACTTCAACCAGCCCTGTAGGACAGCTAAAACGCACCCGGCCGTGCGGCTCGGCTTTGGCTTCCGCCACGATCGCTTCAGCCTGTTCCGCATCCAGCAATAGCGTACGGCAGCGCTCATAAAATGCGCATCCTACCTCCGTAACCTTAAAACGGCGGCTGGAGCGCTCAATCAACCGTACGCCAAGGCGCTCTTCCAGCGCTGCGATCCGGCGGCTTAGCCGTGATTTAGGCAGACCCAGCGCCCGGCTTGCGGCGGCAAAGCCGCTATGTGCCACTACCTGTGAAAACCAATAATAGTCATTAAAATCGGGGCGCATGGTTGTTCTCCTGATGGAACGCTGCATTCCATTTTACCTGTCTTTTCCGTTTATCGTTGCAAATATATGCTTTGTTCCAGACGAAGGGTCGTCTGTGACAGGAGAACAATATGAATAGCGCATTTACTAATAAAGTGGTTATCGTGACCGGCGGAACCAGCGGCATTGGCCTGGCTACCGCAAAAGCTTTTGCTCAACAGGGGGCGCAGGTGTTTATTACCGGGCGTCGTCAGCAGTCGCTGGACGCTGCGGTGCGTGAAATTGGCGGCCAGGTGACCGGCGTTCAGGCCGATATGAGCAGGCTGGAAGATATTGATCGCCTGTACGATGTGGTACAGCAGCAGGCAAGCCATATCGACGTGGTGTTTGCTAATGCCGGCGGCGGTGAATTCGCACCGTTGGGCGCTATCACCGAAGCGCATTTCGACAGCACTTTTGATACCAATGTGAAAGGGGTGCTGTTTACCGTGCAAAAGGCGCTGCCGCTGATGCGCGATGGCGGCTCGGTCGTGCTAACGTCATCCACTACCAGCATTTCCGGGACGCCAGCGTTTAGCGTCTACTCTGCAACCAAAGCGGCAGTACGCAGCTTTGCCCGCAACTGGATGCTCGATTTAAAAGATCGTCACATTCGGGTCAATGCCGTCAGCCCTGGCGTAACGGAAACCGCCGGGCTTAATGAGCTATTCGGAAACGGTAATGACGCGGAAAATAGTAAGTCCTGGCTGGCCAGCCAGATTCCCGCCGGGCGAGTAGGGCAGCCGGAAGAGATCGCTAAAGCGGTACTGTTTCTGGCTTCAGAAGAGGCAAGCTTTATTAACGGCATAGAGCTGTTTGTCGATGGTGGGCAGGCGCAAATTTAACCATGGAGCAAAAGAATCAGCAAAATCCACGCGATTGCGTGGATTTTAATTAAATGCTTTTATATTTTTGGTGGGAATTTAATTAACTAATTAATTAAATGAAAAGGGTAAAGAGATTATATTACTTACTTTGGCACTGATGTTAGGGTAATAAAAAACCAGTCAAAAAAATCACCAGGCACCATTTACCTTTTTGCCGTTCCAGCGTAGTTTATTATCTGGCGCAATGGATTAATATAATCATCTATAAAAGAACAGGAGGTTCTATGGTGGAGTTAACGGATCCATCCACGCAGTCCGTCAGTTTTCCCTGCATGCTATTTGAAACCCAAAAAAAGATGGATGATTATGCTGCGGAGGATATGCGGTACGGGGATTTGAGTGAGTCGCTGCTCAAATCTTATTTCCATTTAAATGACGTCTCTACCCGCGTTGATCCCTGGACGCTAACCAGAGTCACGCCTTTTAACCAGCCTCACTCCAGATTCCATGGTTCACGTCAACCGGGTGCCAGCGTCTCGCGCGAGGCGTGCATCGCTTTCCTGTTTGACGAGTTTCGTGCACTTTCTCGCTTTCCCTTTGCCGTTTATAGCTCTTACAGAATGGTTATTGAACAGATGATTTCGCATATGCAGCATGGCGGCGGCAGTCCTTTTGAAAATACGCTGCTGGATGCGGCGCTGAAGGAGTTAATTGATCAAGATAAAAGGGAGCGGAATTCGTTAGCTGTATTAAGGCAGTCTTTAATAAGAAATATAACATGGGAAAAAGGGATGCTACTTGAACGTGCTAAGCAATCTATCGCTACCGATATAAAACGTAGCTACCTGCCTAAGTTCAACAGGTTAAAAGACAGCTTTAACGGTATGGGGATAACGGTACATGATATTTTCGCCGCGCAACTCATACTGGAAAAACTGGTCATAAAAGAGAATAAATTTAATGCGGTTATACGCTATAACATACAGGATCATTTTGGACTCGATAACGATGATATATTGAAGGCTCACTTCCATCAGTTCAGATTCTTTCGCATCTGGTTTGTGCTGCAACGATATGAGCGCTTCGCCTGTAGGCCCTTTATGACCAATATGTGCGCTCGCGTAGAAATTTCGGTAATGACTCCAACTTATTGATAGTGTTTTATGTTCAGATAATGCCCGATGACTTTGTCATGCAGCTCCACCGATTTTGAGAACGACAGCGACTTCCGTCCCAGCCGTGCCAGGTGCTGCCTCAGATTCAGGTTATGCCGCTCAATTCGCTGCGTATATCGCTTGCTGATTACGTGCAGCTTTCCCTTCAGGCGGGATTCATACAGCGGCCAGCCATCCGTCATCCATATCACCACGTCAAAGGGTGACAGCAGGCTCATAAGACGCCCCAGCGTCGCCATAGTGCGTTCACCGAATACGTGCGCAACAACCGTCTTCCGGAGCCTGTCATACGCGTAAAACAGCCAGCGCTGGCGCGATTTAGCCCCGACATAGCCCCACTGTTCGTCCATTTCCGCGCAGACGATGACGTCACTGCCCGGCTGTATGCGCGAGGTTACCGACTGCGGCCTGAGTTTTTTAAGTGACGTAAAATCGTGTTGAGGCCAACGCCCATAATGCGGGCAGTTGCCCGGCATCCAACGCCATTCATGGCCATATCAATGATTTTCTGGTGCGTACCGGGTTGAGAAGCGGTGTAAGTGAACTGCAGTTGCCATGTTTTACGGCAGTGAGAGCAGAGATAGCGCTGATGTCCGGCGGTGCTTTTGCCGTTACGCACCACCCCGTCAGTAGCTGAACAGGAGGGACAGCTGATAGAAACAGAAGCCACTGGAGCACCTCAAAAACACCATCATACACTAAATCAGTAAGTTGGCAGCATCACCGGTGGTCACATATGCTCTTTAACAAGGCATTAAGTGAGTCTCTGAGGGATTTGAGTTAATTCGCCTGGAAAATTTGGTATAATGTATGAACAATGATTTTTCGCCCAAATTCTGCTTTCAGGAGTAACTATGAGCAATAACAAAAAAACTCAGGCAAGCTACTCTAAGCCGTCTCGTGCTGACATCGTTCGCTCAGTAGCAACATCTACGGCTGTTGAAACAGGGCAGTCATCCGAGAGGATCGAAGCTTCCCTTGAAGCGACGCGCAAAAAATTTGCTCATTTACGTCTTGCGGTTTAATCCCTTCTTAATGCTTCACTGACCCAGTGTTTCATCGGCTCGTAGTCCATTGATACGCCTGCATGGATAGCCGAGATATATTGGGTTTTGTTTTGCTCCCAGCTTTGATAATCCAGCGGTTTGTATCCTCCCTGAACAGCCATAACGTCGGCTAATAGTCGCGACAAGCGTCCGTTTCCCTCTCTGAATGGATGGATGAGTATTAGCTCTACATGGGTTATGGCGATAGCGGTGATGAGTTGTTCTTCGTCCATGCCGCTACATGGCGTGTAATGAGACAGATACCTGGTGTCGAATTCGTTCAGCAGTTTTGGCAACTGCGCTGAGGGCGCAAACATAAAACCGCCCTTACTGATATTGACCGTTCTTTCGTGTCCAGCCCACTCGTAGATGTTACCTAACCAGCGGCGGTGCCAGTTTTTTAGCAGGGCTACGCTGAGTTGCTCTTCCGGGAACTGTTCTTCAAAAACAGACTGGTAGAGTTGTTCTAACAGGACAAGTTCAGCCTCATCCATTTCTTCAGATGCCGCGATCCCAAGCTTGTTAGCCAGAACTTGTTCGCCAGAGTCTTTCTCATACTGGCCTTCGCTGCTGGATACATGGTATCGGCTCATGGAGGTGCTCTGTGTTAATGGAGGGATGGAAACCAGAGAGTATAACGCCAGAAGAAAATGGGAAACAATGTTCGTAAAATCAGATAGTTAAATTAGTGTAGGCTAAATTGTAGTTTCAATCATATTTATGAAAATAATCCTTATTTATCAGTGCTATCACACCAATGCATCATCGTTTACGAAACATCAACACTGCTGTCGGTGCTGTTTACCCATCCATCAAGCCTATCCGCCCATTCCTGCATCATCACTTTACGCTCATCAAGATAAGTTGGATGGTTGTACGTGCGACGAACATTGTTGGTATCAGCGTGCGCAAGTTGGGCTTCGATAGCATCAGGTCGATAACCCATCTCGTTTAAACGTGTACTGCCTGTAGTTCTGGTAACATGTGGGCTATAAGTCCCACTCCACCCGAGGCTTTTAAGTAGCTGGCGCAGCGAGTGCGATGTCATTGGACCTTGCTGATTATCCCTGCCCGGAAAATGATGCTGTTGTTGCCCGGTTAATCCTTGTAGCGTTTTGAGCATGTTGACTGCTGGGGAGGGAAGGGGAATAACATGTTCCCTGCGAGCTTTCATTCGCGCTGCCGGAATAGTCCACAGGCCGTTATCAAGATCGAATTCTGCCCATTCTGCCTCGGTGACTTCGGCTGGTCGCGCCAGCGTCCACCACATTAGCCACATGCAATAATTAACGTGATATGAGCCGCGACTGTTATCAAAACAGCTTAATAGCTTCCCGATTTGCCGTGGATTCAATGCCTGTTTGTGCTGTGTCTTATTCGCCGGAAGAGCCTTGCGCGCAGACCAGACAGGATCGCTATCAGCTCTAAGCGTTGCCATTGCGGATCTTATCTAACTGACAAGCCTGGGCCGGGTTGACTCCTTCCGCGACTTGCTTTCGCGCTTGCTCGCATTTCTCGCGCGCTTCGGCAAGTTTTACCGCTGGATACTCCCCAACGCAAACATGCTGGATTTACCGTTGAGTTTAATCCGATAGCGCCATGCCTTTTTGCTATTGGGTTTCACTTCCTGGCAGCGCGGCAGTGCGTATCAGTGAGCATAGCGAGTGCTTGTCTATTTCTTATACCGCTATTCTATTTACCTAAAATGAAGGTGGAAACTGATTGTACTCATGCCAGTACTCATTTTTAGCTACGCTGTAGCGAGATTACATGAGACGTCATGAAAATAAAAATCCACGCAATTGCGTGGATTTTATGCGTTTTTCTATTCCCTTGAGATTGGCTGACACCTCATGAGACAACAAAAATTATTTAGACGTTGAACAGGAAGTTCATCACATCGCCATCTTTAACGATGTACTCTTTACCTTCAGAACGCATCTTGCCGGCTTCTTTCGCGCCCTGTTCGCCTTTGTAGGTAATGAAATCTTCAAACGCGATGGTCTGCGCGCGGATAAAGCCTTTTTCAAAGTCGGTGTGGATCTTACCGGCCGCCTGCGGCGCGGTGGCCCCAACAGGGATAGTCCAGGCGCGCACTTCTTTCACGCCCGCGGTGAAATAGGTCTGCAGGTTCAGCAGGGCATAGCCGGCACGGATAACGCGGTTGAGGCCCGGCTCTTCCAGACCCAGCTCCGCCATAAACTCGGCGCGCTCGTCATCTTCCAGCTCGGCGATATCAGATTCAACCGCGGCGCAAACCGGCACCACTACAGAGCCTTCTTGCTCAGCGATAGCGCGTACCTGATCCAGATAAGGGTTGTTCTCAAAGCCATCTTCATTGACGTTAGCGATGTACATGGTCGGCTTCAGCGTCAGGAAGCTCAGATAGCGGATAGCCGCTTTTTCTTCTTCATCCAGCGACAGCGCGCGCAGCATACCGGCGTTTTCCAGGTGCGGCAGACATTTCTCCAGCACCGCCTGCTCCAGCTTAGCGTCTTTATCGCCGCCTTTGGCTTTCTTCTGTACGCGCTGCAGCGCACGTTCACAGGTATCCAGGTCGGAAAGCGCCAGCTCGGTATTGATTACGTCAATATCTTCCGCCGGGTTTACTTTGCCGGAAACATGAATGATATTATCGTTTTCAAAGCAGCGGACTACGTGGCCAATCGCTTCGGTTTCACGAATATTCGTCAGGAACTGGTTACCCAGGCCTTCGCCTTTGGATGCCCCTTTAACCAGACCGGCAATATCAACGAATTCCATTGTGGTCGGGATAATACGCTGCGGTTTAACAATTTCCGCCAGCTGGTCGAGACGTGAATCAGGCATTGGCACCACGCCGGTATTAGGCTCAATGGTACAGAACGGGAAGTTTGCTGCTTCGATGCCCGCTTTGGTTAACGCATTGAACAGAGTGGATTTACCCACGTTAGGCAGGCCCACGATACCGCATTTGAATCCCATGTTTGAATCACCTTAATTGCTGAGATAACCGGACAATAACCGTTGCCGGTAATGACATGAAAAATTTGCCGCTATTATACACGTAATTATGGCCCGGATGCGGCTGATTTCATCCTGAGCCTGCGGGAAAACGCGTTTTAAATCTGCAATTGCGCTGATTGTTGCCGATAATAAGAACGAGGCGTAACGAGAAGCGGGAGGCGCAACCAGTTTTATATGATCAAGCTGCAACAGCCGCTGGAAATAATGTGCGACGTGCTGCATACGCCAGGCGGGCGTATCGTTGCGCTTGATCTGCACTATGATGAGCCCCAGTCGGGCGCATATCGCAGCGTGGTCGGTCGACTGAAACTGGAATCGCTTTCTACGGCGCAGCGGGAAGAGATGCTGATCCATCAGTTGCTCAGCCTGGAGAGCATGTCCGCCTTGCTGCGTCAACGCCAGTGGCTTTGCTCTATTTCGCTCGACTTTGCGCTGGCGCAGCGGGTCACCGAGTCGGCGTTTATTCGCCATGCCCTGCAACATCTGCCTTTCTTGCGGCTGTCGTTATCGGAAGCTTTTCCCAATCTGCATGATGGCAGCGATAACCCGTTAATACGCACGCTTACCGAACAGCTGAATATCTTATGGCTGAACGATCTCGGCGCGGGCTACGCCAATCTGAACGCGGTGCAAAGCCATATCTTTGAAGCGGTCAGGCTGGACCGGCGATTCTTCGCCGAAAACGTGCATAAAACCCTGTTCGCCGTGCTGCTGCGACAAATTATGCAGATGACGAACCGGCTGATCGTGGATGGCGTAGAGGATGAGGCGCAGCGGGCGATGCTGGAGCAGCAGGGCGTGTGGGCATTGCAAAACTACCTGTACGCGCCGCTGCCGCTCAGTAAAATCGGCGACCTGCCGGACTAACGCGGCAGGCGCGACATTAACCCGCCTTGTAGCTGTGCAGCCGGTTCATCGCCTTCAGCAGATCGTCCTTTAACCAGACCTCAGTACAGCGAGCCGCCTCATCCACCGCATTATCGATCAGCGTTTGTTCTGAAGCGGGGGGCTTGCCCAGCACAAAACCCACCACCTTATTGCGATCGCCCGGATGACCGATACCGATGCGCAGGCGATGAAAGTTGGGGTTGTTGCCCAGCTTGCTGATGATATCTTTCAGGCCGTTATGTCCGCCGTGTCCGCCGCCCAGCTTGAATTTCGCCACGCCCGGCGGTAAGTCCAGCTCATCATGCGCCACCAGAATCTCTTCCGGAGCAATACGATAAAAGGTCGCCATCGCCGCCACCGCTTTACCGCTCAGGTTCATAAAGGTGGTTGGCACCAGCAGGCGCACATCTTTCCCCGCCACGTTAAGCCGCGCGGTGTAGCCAAAAAATTTACTCTCTTCTTTCAGGGACTGATTATGGCGCTCTGCGAGCAAATCCACATACCAGGCGCCAGCGTTATGGCGCGTTGCGGCGTATTCGGCGCCAGGGTTGGCGAGGCCAACAATCAGCTTAATCTCACTCACGGGGTGTTTCCTGCTTAAAACCGAAGGGCGATAGTGTAGCGGCCTGAGGGAAAGAATACAAAGCGGCAGGCGCATTTAGTTACGCAAGGTAATAATATCTTTTCTATATAAATACAGCAGGTTATCGATAAATTTTATCAAACAGTAGTTAAAATGTGTGATCGGGCGCGCAACGGGCAGTTGGGTCATCTCCTAAGCTTATGATGGTTTAACAGTATGTGCTGTGCAGCCAAAAAAGGAGGCAGGGGATGAAACGTAAAAGCGCAATGATTGCAGGTAATGGCCTGATGGGGCTGGGGTTACTGACCATGATTGTTGGCATAAGCTATGCGGTGCTGAACCAGCTGCCGCAGCTACAGTTGCCTTCAGTGTTAACGCCAGTCGCGATCCTCAGTATTTTTATTGGCGCGCTGCTATGGCTGGTTGGCGCACGGATTAGCGGGCGCGAAAAGGTCGCCGATCGCTACTACTGGCTGCGTCACTGTGGCGATCAGCGCTGTCGCCGCGCCTCGCATCAACGTCCGCATACTCACTAAAGGTTAACGCTTGTCAGCGTCGCGTTGTGCGGCGCTGACCTCATCATCTCGACGCGGTTGCGCCCGCCAGCTTTAGCCTCGTACAGCGCTTTATCCGCCATCATCATTAATGATGAAAAGCTGTGGTTTCTTCCGGCTGCCATGCCGATACTTACCGTATATTCAATATTATCCGGGCGAGAAATCATTGCCAGTAGCCGAATCTCTTCGCATAAACTCTGCGCTTTCTGCATGTCGCCGATAAAAAAAGCGGCAAACTCTTCTCCGCCAAGCCGGGAGAACGTGCATTCCGCAGGCAAGACTTTCTTTGCAATGCGGCAAAAATCCAGCAGCACCCGATCGCCCTGGTTATGGCCATAGCGGTCGTTAATGTTTTTAAAATGATCCAGGTCGAATACCAGGGCCACAAGCGGCTGTTCTCTCTGTTCACTTTTTTTCTCAGCGGTTTTTGCCTGGGCAAACAGCGCACGTCGGTTCCAGACGCTGGTCAACGGATCGCGCAGCGAAGCCTGCTTATAGCGTATCTGCGTACGTTCATTGACCATTGCCAGAATGGTGAAGGTCAGGCCAATCACAAAGAGCGTTGATTCCAGAATAACGTAGCTGGAAAAAGGGTTATGACCCATTGCGCCATGATCGGATCCGCCGCTGTCGAAACACATACGCGAGAGATGGAAAACCAGATGAAAACAGAGCAGCAACTGCGCTGGCCAGAAGGTGATCTGCAAACAGGCGCGCGAGCGGATAAGCATAATAATCAACGCGACGGTATAGCTAATACAGAGCAGGCAGCTCACCATGATGCGTTTCGGCACCGAGTGATAAAATGAAGGGAAACAGCAGAGCAGCGCCCATAGCAGCGCGCCGAACAGCCAGCTAAACCCCGGGCGAAGCCCGGCAAAAACGCGGAAGGCGTTCAGCCACATGCCGTAGGCCAACATTACCAACGTATTGCCGACCGCCACCGGCAAAAACAGATGGCCGTGGCTGCGCAGGCTGCCGAGCCATACCGAGGCGATAATCGCCACGGTGGTAAACCCCAGTACCCGATCGTACTGCGCGCCGCTCCAGGCAAAAATCATGATTATGCTCAGAAAGCCCAGCACATAGAGTTCACAGATAAACAGTGTGTAGACATCAAGTGCCATAAAGCGCTTCCCCATAAAAAACCGCAGCAAAATAGCATGACTTGTCGGTTGTAAAAAGCGCTTAACGCAGCGGTAAAAGAGAATGTCAGTACATTACGCGTTTTGTACGCGTTCGATTGCAGGATTAGCTATACGCGCCGCAGGCTAATCTGCGGATGGCGCAAAAGGTCAGATAAAAAAAAACCGGGCCAGAAGCCCGGTTTTCAACATATCAGCGATTAATGTTCAAACATCGCAGAGATGGACTCTTCATTACTGATGCGACGAATCGCTTCAGCCAGCATGCCTGAAAGCGTCAGGGTGCGCACATTAGGCAGCGCCTTGATCTCATCGGCCAGCGGGATGGTATCGCATACCACAACTTCATCGATAACGGAGTGACGCAGGTTTTCCGCCGCGTTGCCCGAGAAAATCGGATGGGTGGCATAGGCGAAGACGCGTTTGGCGCCGCGCTCTTTCAGCGCTTCGGCTGCTTTACACAGCGTGCCGCCGGTATCGATCATATCATCAACCAGCACGCAGTCGCGGCCTGCCACGTCACCAATAATATGCATAACCTGAGAAACGTTAGCGCGCGGACGACGTTTATCGATAATGGCCATATCGGTATCGTTAAGCAGCTTAGCGATAGCACGGGCGCGTACGACGCCGCCAATGTCCGGGGAAACCACAATCGGATTCTCCAGACCAATCTGCAGCATATCTTCCAGTAAAATCGGACTACCAAACACGTTATCAACCGGGACGTCGAAGAAGCCCTGGATCTGTTCTGCGTGCAGGTCCACTGTCAGCACGCGGTCAACGCCGACGCTGGAAAGGAAATCCGCCACCACTTTAGCGGTAATCGGCACGCGCGCTGAACGAACGCGACGGTCCTGACGAGCATAGCCAAAGTAGGGGATTACAGCGGTAATACGACCAGCGGAAGCGCGACGCAGCGCGTCTACCATGACAACCAGCTCCATCAGGTTATCGTTAGTAGGGGCACAGGTGGACTGGATGATGAAAATATCGCCACCGCGTACATTTTCGTTAATTTGTACGCTCACTTCACCATCACTGAAACGACCGACGGCGGCGTCGCCCAGGCTGGTGTAAAGGCGGTTGGCAATACGTTGTGCTAGTTCCGGGGTGGCGTTACCAGCAAAAAGCTTCATATCAGGCACGAGAAGAACCTCAGGCTTTGCGTCCAGAGAATGCACACAGGCGAACGGCAACGGGCGCGCTATATCCGTCGCGTGCGTGCATACGGGTGTATTAAAGCGTTCTGTGCAGCATCAGGAACAGAGTGACACTGTCACATTACGCCAGGTGCCCTGAAAGAATGCGGTGAAGAGGCGAAAGGTTTACGCCTTGCGCCACGAATCCCTGCATCCAGTTCGGGGCCAGCTCAAGCACCTGACGAGCAGCGGACTCGGTGTCGAATTCTGCAAACACACAAGCGCCGGTTCCTGTCAGGCGCGACGGCGCGTATTCTAGCAGCCAGGAAACAAGCGCATCAACCTCGCGAAAACGTTTTCTTACGACTGTCTCACAATCATTGCTGAAAGGAGCCTGTAACAGCGCATCAAATGAGCGTACCGGCGAATTACGCGTCAGTTCAGGATCGTTAAACACTTGCGGGGTAGGCACCGAGACGCCAGGATGCGCCACCAGATACCATTTTTCTGCTGGCGCAGCGGGGGCAAGCTCATCGCCTACGCCTTCGGCAAAGGCCGCATGGCCGCGCACAAACACCGGGACATCCGCCCCCAGCTGCAGGCCCAGCGCGCAGAGCGCCTCGTTTTTCAGCCCGGTTTGCCACAGATGATTAAGCGCGACCAGCACCGTAGCGGCGTTGGAAGAACCGCCGCCCAGCCCGCCGCCCATCGGCAAACGCTTATCGATGGCGATATCCGCGCCGGCCTGCGCCGGCAGGGAGCCGCGTTCGGCGGCGGCGCGCATCAGCAGCCGTGCGGCGCGCACGATAAGGTTATCCTCATTCGCCACGCCGGGCACCGGGGTTAATAACCGGATCTCGCCGTGCGACTGCGGAGTAATGTGCAGGCTGTCGCCATAATCAAGAAACTGAAACAGCGTTTGCAGATTATGATAGCCGTCAGGACGACGGCCGGTGATATAGAGAAACAGGTTTAGCTTCGCCGGTGCGGGCCAGGTGGTGATCATTGTACGGTCCAGCTATCCATGCGCAGTTTGATACGTTTATCGCCCTGTTTAAGCTCAATGCTGGCAGGCAATGCCGGGTTAACTTTATGGTCATAGCCTTGAATGGTGACATCCCATTGCTGACCGTTGCGGCTGTAGCTTAGCGTGCGCAGCTGGTATTGATCGTCCAGGGTGAAATCGGTGGCGTCGCCCGGCAGGCCAAGCATCCACTGACGCAGGTTGGCCAGCGGTATATCCATGCCGGTCAGCTGCGAGATCATCTTTTCAGCATCATTGCTGACATAGCGTTTGCCTTTGTTATCCACCAGCTGCACCGTGGAACCCTGCGCATCCAGCTGTAGTTCTGTGCTGCCGAGCGGGTTGGTCAGCAACAGACGATAGCGGTCAGCGGCGGTTTGCTGCCAGTTAAAGCGCGCATAAACCTTTTGTTGATCGGAAAGCCAGGCGAAAGCGCCGCGGGTTTGATACTGGGTAATTTTTTGTATCGCCTGCTGATGTTGCTGCCATTGTAAAGAGGTGGGACTTTGACCGGGGCCTTGTGGTTTATTGATGGTACAGGCCGCCAGCAGCACGCTGGCCAGGGGAAGCAGCCGCAAAGGGCGGCGGATAAATGAATCAAACACCGGGTCATCTCCTCAAACACACTTTTTAGAGCCAAACGAGTAACGCTAATCATTCACCTGTTACCCGTCAACGTCGAATTATCGAAATTCAGTCTTATCAGCTATATCTTATTACAGTCATAGTCTTTGTATGGCTTTTCATGATCTCACGCATCTTGTAGAATGCGCTCCATAAAACCCCAACAACATTGGGATAACCCGATCTGATTCACCATGACGCTGCTGGCCCTCGGAATAAATCATAAAACGGCACCTGTTGCCTTACGCGAACGAGTTACCTTCTCGCCGGATACGCTGGACGAGGCTTTAAACAGCCTGCTGGCGCAGCCGATGGTGCAGGGGGGCGTTGTGCTGTCCACCTGTAACCGCACAGAACTTTATCTTAGCGTAGAGCAGCAGGAAAACCTGCATGAACGTCTGGTGCAATGGCTGTGTGAATATCACAACCTGCGCGAAGACGAAGTGCGTAAAAGCCTCTACTGGCATCATGACAATGAGGCGGTCAGCCATCTGATGCGCGTCGCCAGCGGGCTGGATTCGCTGGTGCTCGGCGAGCCGCAAATCCTCGGTCAGGTGAAAAAAGCCTTTGCCGATTCGCAGCGCGGTCATTCGCTCTCCAGCGAACTGGAGCGCATGTTCCAGAAAACCTTCTCCGTTGCCAAACGCGTGCGCACCGAAACCGATATCGGCGCCAGCGCCGTCTCTGTCGCTTTTGCCGCCTGCACGCTGGCGCGTCAGATCTTTGAATCGCTCTCTACCGTCAACGTCCTGTTGGTCGGCGCGGGCGAAACCATCGAACTGGCGGCGCGCCATCTGCGCGAACACCACGTCAAAAAACTGATGATCGCTAACCGTACCCGCGAGCGCGCCCAACTGCTGGCGGATGAAGTTGGCGCGGAAGTGATCGGCCTGGCGGATATCGATAGCCGTCTGGCGGAGGCGGACATTATTATCAGCTCCACCGCCAGCCCGCTGCCGATTATCGGACGCGGCATGGTCGAACGGGCATTGAAGGCGCGCCGCAATCAGCCGATGCTACTGGTCGATATCGCGGTACCGCGCGATGTCGAGCCGGAAGTCGGCAAGCTTGCTAACGCCTATCTTTACAGCGTCGATGACCTGCAGGCGATTATCGAAAATAATATGGCTCAGCGTAAGGCGGCGGCCGTGCAGGCCGAAACCATCGTCGCGCAGGAAAGCGATGAGTTTATGGCCTGGCTGCGCGCGCAAAGCGCGGTCGAGACCATTCGGGATTATCGCGAGCAGGCCACTCAGATACGTGCAGAGCTGGAAGCGAAAGCGCTGGCCGCGTTACAGCAGGGCGCCGATGCGCAGGAAGTGCTGCATGATCTGGCCCATAAGCTAACCAACCGGCTGATTCACGCCCCAACTAAATCCCTGCAGCAGGCTGCACGCGACGGCGACGGTGAGCGCCTGCAGATCCTGCGTGACAGCCTCGGGCTGGACTAGAACAATTCCACACCAATACAGGGTAAATCATACCAGATGAAGACTTCTATTGTTGCCAAACTGGAAGCCTTGCAGGAGCGCCACGAAGAAGTGGAAGCGATGCTCGGCGATGCCAGCGTCATCGCCGATCAGGAGCGTTTCCGCGCATTGTCGCGTGAATATGCCCAGCTTACCGACGTCAGCAAATGCTTCCGTCAGTGGCAGCAGGTGCAGGAAGATATTGCCACCGCCGAGCAAATGCTCAGCGATGCGGAAATGCGCGACATGGCGATGGACGAACTGAAAACCGCGCGCGCGCAGAGCGAAGAGCTGGAACAGCAGCTACAGGTCTTGCTGCTGCCGAAAGATCCGGACGACGAGCGCGATTGCTTTGTTGAAATTCGTGCGGGCGCGGGCGGCGACGAGGCAGCTATTTTCGCTGGCGATCTGTTCCGTATGTATAGCCGCTTTGCCGAATCGCGCCGCTGGCGCGTAGAAGTGATCAGCGCGAACGAAGGCGAACATGGCGGTTATAAAGAGATGATCGCGCGTGTGAGCGGCGAAGGCGCTTACGGCAGGCTGAAATTTGAATCGGGCGGTCACCGCGTGCAGCGCGTGCCGGAAACCGAATCTCAGGGACGTATCCACACCTCCGCCTGTACCGTAGCGGTGATGCCGGAGCTGCCGGAAGCGGAGCTGCCCGATATTAATCCAGCCGATTTGAAAATTGATACGTTCCGCTCGTCGGGCGCGGGTGGGCAGCACGTTAACACCACCGACTCGGCCATTCGTATTACCCACTTGCCTACCGGCATCGTGGTGGAGTGTCAGGACGAACGTTCTCAGCATAAAAACAAAGCCAAGGCGTTGTCGGTGCTGGGCGCGCGTATTCACGCCGCTGAAATGGCCCGCCGCCATGAGCAGGAGGCCTCCACGCGGCGCAATCTGTTAGGCAGCGGCGATCGTTCCGATCGTATCCGCACCTATAACTTCCCGCAGGGGCGCGTGACCGACCACCGGATCAACCTGACGATCTACCGTCTGGATGAGGTGATGGAAGGCAAGCTGGATAGCCTGATTGAACCGATTGTGCAGGAGCATCAGGCCGATCAGCTGGCTGCGCTTGCCGGGCAGGATTAATGGATATTCGCAGTTGGTTAAAAGCCGCCTGCGCTGCGCTGTGCGGCGGTGAAAGTCCGAAGCGCGATGCCGAAGTGCTGCTCTCGTTTGTGACCGGTAAGTCGCGCAGCTGGCTAATGGCGTTTGACGAGACGCAGCTGGACGCGGCGCAGCTGGCGCAGCTCAACGCGTTAATCGCCCGGCGCGCCCGCGGCGAGCCGGTTGCGCATTTGACCGGCGAGCGTGAGTTCTGGTCGCTGCCACTCACCGTGTCGCCGGTTACCCTTATCCCACGCCCCGATACTGAAATTCTGGTAGAGCAGGCGCTGGCGCGTCTGCCCGATTACGCGGTGGATATCCTCGATCTTGGCACCGGCACCGGCGCAGTGGCGCTGGCTATCGCCAGCGAGCGGCCCGACTGTCAGGTTATCGGCATCGATCGGGTGGCGGAGGCGGTGCAGCTGGCGCAGCACAACGCGCAAAAGCTCCAGATCGCCAACGCGGCTTTCTTACGTAGCGACTGGTTCAGTGCGCTGGCAGGCAAAAAGTTTGCGCTGATTGTCAGCAATCCTCCCTATATTGATGCCGCCGATGCGCATTTACAGCAGGGCGATGTGCGCTTTGAGCCGCTTAGCGCGCTGGTGGCGGACGATCAGGGGCTGGCCGATATTCGCCATATCGCCCAGGCGGCCCGGCATTATCTGCTGCCGCAAGGGGCGCTGCTGTTGGAGCATGGCTGGCAACAGGGGGAGTCAGTACGTACTATCCTCTCTGCCCAGAACTATCAGGCCGTGGCAACCTGCCAGGACTATGCGGGGCACGATCGCGTGACCGCAGGCAACTATTAACAGGGAGAGCATCATGGCTGCTTATTATGGCGTGATTAAACATCTTCATCTGCTCACCGTCACCGTGACGGTGCTGCTATTCATTCTGCGTTTTTTCTGGCTGCAACGCGGTTCCGCCATTATGTCGCAGCGCTGGGTGCGCATCGTGCCGCATATCAACGACACCTTACTGTTTATTACCGGGATAAGTCTGGTGATGATCACCCACTTTTATCCGTTTACGCCGCAGGGTGCCTGGCTGACGGAAAAGCTGTTTGGCGTTATTATCTATGTCGCCCTGGGCGTAGTGGCTTTTGGCCGTCGCCCGCGTGAGGCTAAAGTACGCTGGATTGCCTTTATCGTGGCGCTGGCGGTGCTGGGCATCATTATTAAGCTGGCCGTAACTAAACTGCCGCTTTTGGGGATTGTATGACATCAGTAAATATCGATTTTAGCGAAGCGCCGCTGTGTGAAGCGGTGATCGCGACCTCGCGCGCTATTCGCCAGGATTTCCCGACGGACGCGGTTAATGCGCAGCTGCAGGCGCTGGTTGAAGAAGCGCGCGACTATGTTTCAACGGTAGAAGGCTCTGACTTCCAGCTGGAAAAGCTGCTGGAGCTGTTTTATAAAAAGTGGAAGTTCGGTGGTGCCAGCGGCGTCTATAAACTTTCTGACGTACTCTGGCTGGATAACGTATTAAATACGCGCCGGGGCACGGCGGTGTCGCTTGGCGTAGTGCTGCTGCATATCGCCCATCAGCTGAAGCTGCCGCTGATGCCGGTTATTTTCCCGACGCAGCTGATCCTGCGCGCCGACTGGATGGATGGTGAGATGTGGCTGATTAATCCGTTTAACGGTGATACGCTCAGCGAACATACGCTTGAGGTCTGGCTGAAGGGCAATATCAGCCCAACGGCGGAGCTGTATGACGAAGATCTGGACGAGGCGGAATCATCCACGGTTATCCGCAAAATGCTGGATACCCTGAAAACCGCGCTGATGGAAGAAAAGCGCATGGAGCTGGCGCTTAACGTCTGCAACCTGCTGCTGGAGATCGATCCGGACGATCCGTATGAAATTCGCGATCGGGGGTTGATTTATGCGCAGCTCGACTGCGAGCACGTTGCCCTGACCGATCTGATCTATTTTGTCGAGCAGTGCCCGGAAGATCCGGTTAGCGAAATGATTAAAGTCCAGATTCACGCAATTGAACAGAAACAGGTGACGCTGCACTAAGCGGCGTTAGCCATTCAATAAAAAAAGGCGAAGGCATGAAAGAAAAAGTTGTCAGTATCGGTGATATTCAGGTCGCCAACGATCTGCCGTTTGTACTCTTTGGTGGAATGAACGTACTGGAGTCGCGCGATCTGGCGATGCGCATTTGCGAACACTACGTGACCGTGACCAATAAACTGGGCATCCCTTACGTTTTCAAAGCCTCTTTCGATAAAGCTAACCGTTCATCCATTCACTCCTATCGCGGCCCGGGTCTGGAAGAGGGCATGAAGATTTTCCAGGAGCTAAAGCAAACCTTCGGCGTGAAAATCATTACCGACGTACATGAAGCATCACAGGCGCAGCCGGTTGCGGACGTGGTGGATGTCATTCAGCTGCCTGCCTTCCTGGCGCGTCAGACGGATCTGGTGGAAGCGATGGCGAAAACCGGCGCGGTAATTAACGTGAAAAAGCCGCAGTTCGTCAGCCCGGGCCAGATGGGTAACATTGTCGAGAAGTTTGCCGAAGGCGGTAACGACAACGTTATTCTGTGCGATCGCGGCGCTAACTTTGGTTATGACAACCTGGTTGTGGATATGCTGGGCTTCAACGTCATGAAGCGCGTTTCCAACAATAGCCCGGTGATCTTCGACGTGACCCACGCGCTGCAGACGCGCGATCCGTTTGGCGCAGCCTCCGGCGGGCGTCGCGCGCAGGTAGCTGAGCTGGCGCGCGCCGGCATGGCGGTGGGCATCGCGGGCCTGTTTATCGAAGCGCATCCGGATCCGGCCAATGCGAAATGCGACGGCCCGTCCGCGCTGCCGCTGGATAAACTGGAGCCGTTCCTGGTACAGATGAAAGCCATCGACGACTTAGTAAAAAGCTTCCCGGCGCTGGACACCAGCAGCTGATTGCAATGCGTTCAGGATCAAAAAAGCAGCGGCTAAACCGCTGCTTTTTTATTGCCTGCCGGCAAGCGGGCAGGACTACAGCATAATCGTCATTAAATAGCCGCCAAAGAGCGCCAGGTGCGCGGCACCGTTCAGCACATTGGTACGGCCGGTAGAGAACGAAATATTACACAGGATCAGCACGGCGCCCATCACCACCATATGCGGCGGCTCCAGGCCGAAGACCAGCTGCTGGCCGGTCAGCGCGGCGATCAGCGTAACGGCCGGCACCGTTAATGAAATCGTCGCCAGCACCGAACCGAAAAACAGATTCATGGCGCGCTGCACCTGATTTGCCAGCACCGCTCTGATGGCGCCCAGGCCCTCCGGCGATAAAATCAGTAGCGCCACTAAAAAGCCGGTGAATTGCTTCGGCGCATTCAGCTCCGTCAGTAAATGCTCCAGCGGAACGGCGTTCATTTTGGTTACGCTAATGACCGCGACCAGATGAATCACCAGCCACAAGGCGTGCCACAGACTGCTGTGAGCGGAGGGTTTGCCGTGATGCGGATCGTCATCGTCGCCTTCATCCTCATGCTCATAGATAAACAGACTCTGATGGGTTTTGGTCTGGATCAGCAGGAAAACGCCGTACATGGCGGCGGAAATGGCCGAGATAATCAGCGCCTGAACCGTAGTGAAGTTGCCGCCCGGCAGGGCGTTAGGAAACACCAGCACCAGAATCGCCAGCGGGAAAATGGCGATCAGATACTGTTTTACGCCGGCGAGATTAACGTACTGCGTGGCGAATTTACGCCCGCCCAACAGTAGAGCAAAACCGACCAGTCCGGCGGTGACAATCATAATGATTGAGTAGAGCGTATCGCGCATCAATGCAGGCGCTGCGCCGCCGGTTGCCATCAGCGCGGAGATCAGGCTGACCTCCAGAATCACTACCGACAGGCTTAAAATCAGCGAGCCATAGGGTTCGCCCAACCGATGCGCCAGTACATCTGCATGACGTACCACGCTAAAGGCGCTGCACAGAATGCCCACCAGCGCTAACAGATTGATGGAAACCACCAGCGGCAGGGCATCGACGTTACCGTACAGCCATAAAACGGCCAGCGCCGCCAGAGGGAAAAAGAGTGAGTATTCGGTATGGCGGGTTTTCTTGCTGTCGTGCGTACCCATAGGCAATCGTATTCTCCTGTCTTATCGGTACATTCCTTATTACAGAAACCCAATGGTGAGCCTCTAAAGATTAAGCGCTGTTATGATTTTTACCAGCGCTAATAGTGTAATGACTCCAGGGCAACAGGTATGATTTTTTACTTTATTTTACTTTTGGTGGTAAATGGCGTTGCGCAGTCATATTTCATTATAAATTAACGATAAATATTTTAAAATCATAGAGTTATTTATAAATAAATACATTGAAATCGGTATTTTTTACTTAAAAAACCTTATTAAAACGTTGATTATAGCGCTTTAATACAATGAACTAACAACAATCCATTATCTGCAATATTTGCGTAAAAAACGATGCCAGGCCACACTTAAACGGACGACAACAGGAGGAAATATGCCTTATAAAACCACAGCTTCTCTGCCGGATAACGTCAAAAACGTTCTGCCTGCTCATGCCCAGGAGATCTATCAGGCGGCGTTTAACAGCGCCTGGGAAGAATATGAGGATAAAAAAGAGCGCCGGGGCGACGAATCGCGTGAGGAAGTCGCGCATAAGGTGGCGTGGGCCGCGGTAAAAAGCAAATATGAAAAGGGCGATGACGATAAGTGGCATCCCAAAAAATAAGCCAACCGCCGGGTATCGCAACCCTGCGCGCCCGGCCAAAAAAGCGTAATGTCGCCTCGCTGCGTGAGCCGGATCGTCTGCTGCAAAAATTTCCCTTAAAACACTCAAGTCTTGCTTTAAGCCGCCGATGCTTTTTATAACATCAGATTGTTATGTGACCGGCTTCACGCTTGCAAGCGCTGGCGGAAATGAATAAGGTCTGTTAATCCCAACGAAACGACAGTAAGGCTGAGCCAGTCGGCCAGAGAAATCAAAGCGGTTCGAGAGAGGAAATAAAGGTAAGGCTGAGGAGGTAAGGTTGTTAACACGCGAATTCTTATTAAAAGCAGACTGTAAAACCGCTTTTGGCGAAATTGAAGAGTCGCTGTTATGGACCAGTGAACAGCGCGCGGCCTCGCTGGCAGCAACGCTGGCCTGTCGGCCTGATAACAGTCCGGTATGGATTTTTGGTTATGGCTCCCTGATGTGGAATCCGGTTTTTGAGGCGGAAGAGGTGGCAGCGGCCACGCTGCGCGGCTGGCATCGCGCGTTTTGCCTGCGTTTAACCGTGGGGCGTGGAACGGCGCAGCAGCCCGGACGGATGCTGGCGTTAAAAGAGGGCGGTTCTACCCGTGGGCTCGCTTTTCGTCTGCCGGATGACCGCCTGCACGAAGAGCTGGAACTGCTGTGGAAGCGTGAAATGGTCACCGGCTGCTATTTGCCGAGCTGGCGCGAGCTGGCGCTGAAAGATGGCCGCCAGGTAACGGCACTGGTGTTTATCATGGACCCGCGTCATCCGTTATACGAAGCGGATACTTGCTCAAACACCATCGCGCCGCTGATTGCTCATGCCAGCGGTCCGCTGGGCACCAACGCGCAATACCTGTTTTCCCTGGCGCAGGAGTTGCACCAGCGCGGTATGGAAGATACCGCGCTCTCCGATCTGGCCAGACAGGTACGTGAGTTACAGGTCTCGCATCACGGCTTACAGGGCTAAACTAAGCGGATTACTTACTGCGTGCCGGATTGATCAGCCAGGTCCCGGCACGATTAATTTCCAGCTGCTGACTGTGTACGCCATCCTGCTGCTGGACTTCAATCAGGTAATGTCCTGCGGCCAGGTTCAGCGCCGCATAGCCATTATTGCTTGGCTTCACATCCAGCGTTTCCCCGTTCAGACTGACCGTTTCATTACTGCGCAGGCGCAAATAGACCGTTGCCATCGTCGGGCCGCTGCCCTGCGGCTGCGGCTGCGCATTGGTCGCCGTGTTGCTCGCGCTGGCGGGGGTGGCGCTCTGCTTATCGCCGCCGCTGTTCACCAGCGCGGCGATAGCGATTACCGCCAGCAGGGCACCGCCGCTCAGTAAAATCAACGGCAGCGAAAGACGACGCGGCGCGCGCGGCGTTAACGGTTCGGCGCTGGATGCGCCGTGATTTACCGCCAGCACTACTGGCTCGGGCGTAGCCGCCATTTCCGGCTCTTTCTCTTTTTCCTTCTCCTGGACCGCATTCACCGCGCTTACCATCTGCTGGACATCGCTGACCGGTAGAGAAATCAGCGTCGCCAGCTCATCAACAGACTGCGGACGATCGGCAGGTTTCATCATCAGAGCGCGATCGACGGCATGCAGCAGCGACAGGGAATAGCCTGCGGGCTGACGCTGCGCCAGCGGCTGATAGTGATCCTCAATACAGCGCACCACGCTGGCCGGGGGCGGGCTGCCGGTGATCAGCGTATGCAGCACCGCGCCCAGCGCATAGATATCGGTCCAGGGGCCCTGATCGCTATCGGTCTCTTCGCTGTACTGTTCAATAGGCGCATAGCCCGGCTTCAGCATAATTTCCGTTTCATCGGAAAGGTTGCCGATCTCCTTGCGCGCCGAGCCGAAATCCAGCAGTACCGGCAGCTGGTTATCCTGAATCTGAATATTATCCAGCGCGATATCCCGATGCAGATAGCCTGCCTGATGGATGGTGCTGATCGCGCCAAACAGCGGCGGCAATAGCTGACGTATCCACTCTTCGTTAATGGTCTCGCGGTGCTGTTGTTGCCACGCCTTTAACGACATGCCGCTATACCAGAGCGTGCCCATATAGGCGGTGCCGTTCTCTTCCCAGAAGCGCAGCACGTGCAGCAGCCCTGGGTGATTAAAGCGCGCCAGCAGGCGGGCTTCCTGGATAAAGCTCGTCAGCCCGGCGTTAAACAGCTTGCTAAATCGCTCGCTGCGCAGGCCAAGCGAAAGATCGTCATTACGTATCGCCAGCGACGCCGGCATATACTCTTTAATGGCGATGGTGCGCTCCAGCAAATGATCCCAGGCGCGGTAGACAATGCCAAAACCGCCGCCGCCAATCACATCCTTGATTTCAAATTCATTGAATCGATGACCCGCCGGGAGGGCGCCAGCCACCATATTCTGTTCTTCATTTGCCGACATAGTTACCACTCTCTGAGCGTTTACGGCCTGTTTACTGCAGGCACGCGCCTGCGTTTAATTTAAGGTGCGGTATGCGCCAATCGCCGGATCGGCGAGGTCAGGATGCAGCACATCCACCAGCATAACGGTTATCTTTTGTTTGGCGGGCAGCATGCCTGCCCAGGCTTTGCGCACGGCGTTAACGCGCGCTCTGACCGCCGTTATATCCTGCGCCGCGCTTTTATCCATTTTCACCAGCAGCGTTCCGCTGAATTGCCAGACATGCAAATGGTTATCAAAGGGCAGGATCAGCCAGCTATCTTCGGCGTTGTCATTGGTCACTACCATGCGCTGATTATTGATATTCACCACGCTTAAGGCGACGCTGTCCGGTTTCAAACCAATTAGCGGATAGCCCTGCCAGAAGTTCACCTGCAGCGGTTCGCTTTTGCCGTCGCTCACCAGCGTTAACTCGCTGGCGCCTTCCAGCCACCCCTCGGTAGAGCAGCTCAGGTTGCGGTTATCCGGGATAAACAGCGACTGGCCGTTATCGTCCCACCAGGTGCGGAAGTGACAGCCGCCCGGCAGCTCAAAATGCTGCAGCGGTTCGCTATTCGCGGGGCGGGAAAGATCGAGCGGAGCGGCGTTATTGGCGTTAGCCGTCGCCGTCGCATCGGCGGTCACCACCGGCCGCCAGTTTTGCGCCTTTACCGCGGTTCCGCTGGCCAGCGCTGCGCCCTGGCTATCCATCATCTCCCACGGCAGCTCCTGCAGCTTGCCGCACTGGTTGGCCAGCAGCGTACCGACGCGCGGCAAAAAGGAGGTTAATACCGTTGAATCTTTACTTTCGCCGGAAACAATACGCAGATGCAGCGTATCCTTACACCAGTCCTGCGGCGCATTGCTGGCGACATTATCGATAAAAACCTCCAGCGCCATGCTGGGGGAATAAACCACGCGATAGTTTTCTGCATGAACGGCAGAGGCCATCAGCAGCGCGATAGCGCCGGGCAGCCCATATTTTACCGCACGCAGGCACTTGGTCAGCAATCTCATAACGCTCCTTGGAATTAATCGCGAGGCGGCAACAGGCGTGCCGAATCAGCCAGTGACTGTAATAGGGTCGTTTCCTGCGGCGAACCGACCCAAACGGCGACGGCGCTCAGGTTATCGTTTTTACGGGTTTTATCGATGGCCTGCTGCATCAGCGTTAACCACTCTTCGCAGCTGTTCACCATACGCAGCGCCTGCTCCATCTCAGCGGTCGCCAGATGGAGCCAAAAGCCGTCGCTGCATACCAGAAAGGCGTCGCCGTCCTCCAGCGTAATCACCTCGCTGTAACTGACCTCGCGCATCGTTTCAGCACCGAGCGCATTATAAAGTAAATTACTGTTAATGCCGGTATTTTCGTAACCCGCATCCTTCATTCTTTGCGCCAGACTGTGGTCATGTGTGACCTGTTTCACATAGCCGCGCCGGAAATGATAAATGCGGCTATCGCCAGCGTGCGCCCACCATGCCAGCTGTTGCGCGCGGTCGATAAACAGCGCGGCAAGGGTGGTGCTCATGCGCTGTAATTTCAGATTTATCTGCTGTGCCTCACGGATGGCGCGATCGCTTTTTTCAATCGCCTGACGGCTTTCCGGCATGCCAAACGGCTGAGACGCCAGCGTATCTACCAGCGTATCGCAGGCGATGCGCGCCGCCTGTTCGCCGCCGGGCAGGCCGGCCACGCCATCACATACCACAAAACAGGCGTTGTGTTCGGTCAGCAGATGTCCTACCCGATCCTGATTGTTAGCGCGCTCGCCCTGTTGCGAGGTCATGGCAAAGGCGATATTCATTCGTTCTCCATTCGCGTCTGAGAGTCTTTATACTGATTCACTTCCATATCATAGGCGTGCAAAAAGGCCTCGCCGAATAGCGAATGAAAGTCATCTTCCAGCTCGCCGGCGGTGCGCTGGTAGCTGCGTATAAAGTAATCCCACAGCGCCGCTTTGCGATGCGCGGTAAAACGCATTTTCGGCAGTTGCCCATCCTGACGTGCGTTATCTTCCAGCCGCTGCGGATTAAACGACTGCAGCATGGCGGCGATAATCGCGCGGATACCGGCGATCATGCCGAGCTGATGCGCCTGTAAATCGACCAGTGCGTCGCGTACCGCCTGTTCTGGCTGCATAAAACCGGGCATCTGGCTCTGATACATCTGCATCAGCACCGTTTTGCCTGAGGGCAAAATCTTAAACGGATTGTTGGCTTCATTCAGGATCATGGTCATTTCCGCCTTCACCCCGCGCTTGAGGATCGAGCGTGAAGAGAGCAGCGCGACCGTGCCCTGCGAAAACAGGCTCAGCATGCGGCCGGTCATCCGCATCTGCTCTTCGGTCAGGCCTTCTTTGCCATGATTATCCAGCCCCATGCCGTCCAGCAGCGCCTGGATTAGCCGCCCGTCGCTGCAGGGCGCCGCGCTTTCCGTACGCTCGCTGTGATCGCGCGGCAGCGGATCGATATCCAGCCGGGCGCTGCTGTGCGAGTTGCTTCGGCTGGCGGTGCTCTCGGCGGCGGCCGGCTCCAGCGTGCTGGTCACCAGCGGCGACGTGTCATGCTGCGCCAGTCCCAGCGGATCGTCGGCGAGGGCGTGCTGTTGAAACAGGGAGAGCGGATCAAAGCTGCTGGCCAGATTCTCGCTGACGGTTTCATGGCGCGGATCGCGCACCTCAATCTGATATTCGCCAATGGTCAGGGTGTCGCCGTGCTGCAGTAACACCTGACTGTCACGATCCAGCGGACGCCCGTTTAATACCACGGTGGTTACGCTGCCGCGATTGGTCAATCGACATTCACCCTGCGGGGAAATATGCACCACCGCCTGCAGGCGGGAAATGGCCCGCGCTTCATCCGGCAGGACTAAATCATTGTCCTGACTGCGGCCAATCGTGCCGCCGGGAGGTAAAAAGTCGACTGTTTGATGGGGCACGCCTGTCTGTTGCACAATGGTAAATCGCATGATGATTCCTGCATCAAGAAGTCGGGACAAAAGGCATTACTCAAACATCGGTGGATAAAGGCCGTTACGTCCCGGCTGCGCACCCGCCGCCGGGTTGAACAGTAGGGAAAAAAGCTGCGCATTTAAAATGCCGCTGTGCTTGTGGGTGGCGTGAGGAAATCCGTCGCAGCGGTTGCTCCACCAGTAGCTGATAAAATGCTGTGAGTTAAAGCGATCGGCGACTTCGCGCCAGCTTAAGGTGCAGGGCAGATCCTGATAGCCGATAACGTCCATAATGGCGGAGCGTTGCTTTTCCGGTACCGGCAGCGGCGGCAACGCCAACAGATTTCCTTCCAGCGTATCAACCGGCTGCGGCTCGCGCACTGCCTGCCACAAACAGCTTCCCAACTGACGATACCAGTCGCCGGCGATAATCAACTGCGCGGGATGCCACTGCTCAGGGGTAAACGTTTTTACCGCCACCAGCGGCCAGATGCGGCCCACGCGGTCGCGAGAGGGTAGCAGGCAGCCCATCTGAATGCGTTGAAAGCCGGGCGTCACCGGTATGATAAAGTTCCACACCGGCGCGCGCAGAAAAGCGTCCGCCGTGACTTTTTGCTGATGCCACTGGGAGATCCCCTGTTGAAACCAGTTGGACCATCCGGTGACCATGCTATCCGACAGCCGTCGCTGCAGGAAATCGCCGGTCACCGGTAGCTTGCCATACCAGCCGGGGGCTAATTTCTCCGCCATAACCGTTACCTCACTGATGCCGATTGCCCGCTTGCTGCGTGGATGCTGCGGACGCGGTCGCAAACTGTTTGCCGTCCGCCGTCGAATCCGCCAGGCTGGCCGCCAGCTTGCGCATAAGTAATGCGTTGTCGCGAGCGAAGGGCGACGACTGAATCTGCCGGTCCAGCAGCTGGCTAAGGTGCCAGTCAAGCTGCTGAAGATCGTGCGTGGTGACGCTCGGCGGCAGGGTACGCTGTAAGTTTTGCATCAACCAGCCGCGCAGGAACTCGCCGTCGTAATTGCGCGGCTGATAGAGCATTTGATAGGCGCGCAGGGCATTACGGCTAAATTCGCTGTCATCGCCTTTGTCGCTGCCGAGGATCCGCGTGATTTCCTGCGCGACGCGCGGCAGCAGCAGCGACTTCAGCGCATTCTGGTACAGCACCCAGGCCGCGTCGCTAACCTGATCGCCGCGATAGAGCCCGGCGCGCATGCTAAGCGGCGGGCTATCCAGCGAGAAGCTCTCTACCTGCGGCAACTTCACCAGGCTATTCAAATAGGGTAGCAGATCGAAAATGGTGCCGGCGTTTTGTCGGGCAAGTTCCTCGCCCTGATGTGTCAACGGCGGGACGCGCTGCGCAATTTGCTGAAGATAGTGCTGGTTTTGCACGTAGCTGGTAAACCACAGGCCGCAGGCCAGCAGTAGCCCGGCGGCCATCGCGCCCCAGGCGGCCCAGTGCAACAGTCGATTACGATCTTCCCAACGACGATCGCTGCCGGCCAGGCCGCTCTCTTCAAAAATCAAATCGCTCAGCAGATGGCGAATAAAGTAGCTTTGCCCTTTATTGCCAGGGATCGGCGCGGCGCGGTTAACGCTATCCCAGGCGGCAATCGAATGCTCGCCGGTGCGCGGCAGCTGAAGCTTACGCGTGAGCTGCCCCATAATGCGATCGAACGGCAACCCTTCCTGGGTGCCGCTGGTAAAGAACAGGCCGCGCGGCGACCAGGCGACCGCGCCGCCGACGGGAGAAAAAACAATATCCAGATACTCCGCCAGCAGCGGACGCAGCGAGGCGAACTCCTGCGGAAACAGGAAGCAATCGGCACGCTGTATCAGTTCGTTCTGCTGCGCCATCCGGTGCGCCACGTCATGCTGTAGCTGCTGTTGCAGCAGGGTGAACTGCTGCTCGAAATGGCGGTTAAGCGACGCGCCACCGTCGCGGTTCGGCTCCCAGGGAAAGGTAAAGCCCCAGATGCGATCGCGCTGCTGCTTATCCAGCGTGGCGAAATAGCCCATAAAGCCTTTCAGCAGATCGGTTTTGGTCACCATGATATAGACCGGAAAGGCAATGCCGGTCTGCTGATGCAGCTCCTGCATGCGTTGACGCAGGGCGGTGGCCTGAGCATAGCGCGCCTCGGGAGCATCGCTCAGCAGGTCGGCCACGCTGATAGTCATGATTACGCCGTTAATCGGCTGGCGCGCGCGATAGCGTTTCAGCAGGGCGATAAAGGTTTGCCATTCGCTGGCGTCACGTGCGCGCTGGCTCTCCTGCAGAGTATAACGCCCGGCGGTATCCAGCAGCACGGCGCGATCGGTAAACCACCAGTCGCAGTGGCGCGTGCCGCCGATGCCGCGCACGGCGCTCTTGCCCAGGCTATCGGTTAACGGAAACTCCAGCCCGGAATTCAGCAACGCGGTGGTTTTACCGGCGCCCGGCGCGCCGACAATCATGTACCACGGCAGCTGATAGAGCCACGGCGCGCTATAACGCTGCCAGCGGCTGCCGTGACGCTTACGGCCAAACTGCGCTTTTTTCAGCAGGGCAATGGCTTCGTTAAAGCGATCGGTAAGCATGCTTTCCGTCGCCTGCTGCTCCGCCGGATCGAGCATCGCCTGCTGCTGTAGGTTGGTCAGCAGACGATTATTAAACCAGGCGTTATACAGGCGGGGGATCAGCTGCATCAGGATCCAGAAAAAATAGCCGAGGCCCATGACCAGCTGACGATTAAATACCGGCTCCAGCGGGCGCGTATCGTTAAACACCAGCAGCGGGCCGACAATCCAGACCAGGCAGGCAAAGGCGCTGATGCCGATAAAGCCCCAGACCAGGCGACTGGCGAGCAACGGGGGCCAGACTTTCTTCATTACGGCTTCTCCTTGTGCGCTGGGTTCGCCGGAGCCGGCGCGGCGAACAGCGTAATTTCAATACGGCGATTGCGGGCGCGATTCTCTTCGCTGTCGTTCGGCAGCAGCGGCTCGCTATCGCCGCGTCCCTCGGCCTTCACCTGATGGCCGGCGCTCAGCTGCTGGTTCAGCAGGGCGGTCACCGCTTTGGCACGCGCCAGCGAATATTCATAGCTGGAGGGGAAACGGTTATTGCGCGGTACACGATTATCGGTATAGGCCGAAACCAGCAGGGTGCCTTTAATATCCTGCGCCGCGGCGGCCACGCGCATCAACAAAGCGCGTCCGGAACTGCTTAACGCAGTTGCGCCCGGGGCGAAAAGTTTATCTGCGGGGAGAATAATCTTGCTGCCGAAAGGGCCGTCAGTGACTTCCAGCTGACCGGCGGCCAGCACATCGCTTAAGCGCTGGCGTAAATTAAGTAAGGACTGCGGCGTCGCCGCTCCGCGTGACAATGTCACTTCTGGCAACGGCGCCTGATAAATCGCGCGCAGCAACGGTTCGGCCTGGCTGCCCAGCCGCCAGTTCAGGCTGCTGTAAACCAGACCGGCAATTAAAGCGGTAATCAGCAAACAGCTCCAGAGCGGCACCGGCGGGCGCCAGAACTGGCTGGTCAATGGCCGCGCTTCCACCGTTACGCTGGCAGGCGCATCCTGGCTTTGACGGGTTTCGGCAATCAGCTGTCCAAGGCGGGTGCGCAGGGTATCGCGTTGCTGACGGCCATTTTCCATGCCGCGATAGCGGCCTTCATAGCCCAGCAGCAGGCAGTAGTGAATTACTTCCAGCAGCGCCAAATGCTGCGCCGGCATTTGCGACAGGCGGGAGAGCAGCTGGAAAAACTTTTCTCCGCCCCAGCTTTCGTTATGAAAGGTCACCAGCAGACCGTTGCCCGACCAGACGCCGCGAATGCCCCATGGGGTCTGCGCCGCCGCCTCGTCCAGCGTGCTGCAAAGGCAGTAGCGCGCGCCGATAATGGTTTCGAACGGCAGGCCCGCCTGTTTGCAGCGGTTTTCAAACTGACGCACCTCTTCCACCAGCTGCAGGCGCAGCCCGGCTGGATCGTCATGGGTGGCAGCCATACGAATGTGCACAATGGTATTCAACAGCGGGGAGGCCGCTGCCAGTAATATATTATCCGTGCTCGTGTTGTATGCTTCACGGGCAGTATCTACAGGCGTCATTGAATCACATTATTCCAGACCGAAAATATCCCATTTTCAGCAGTCATCAGGAGTTCCTGCCGGGCCAGGCACCGGCAGGCGTAGCTTAATCAAGGATCCAGGTTGCGGTATTGGCTTTGCGACAGGCTTTACTGGCGCCGCCGACATCGACACACACCTGCTGGCTGGCGCGGCGCGGACGCGGGCGGTCATTGCGCAGCGTTTGCTCGTAACGATCGCTGGGCACGCCGGCTTTCATCGGCACATAGCCGATAAGCTGCGTGTCATCCGGATCGGCGATCGCCAGCCAGCCATTTTCCACCTTACCCAACACCTGGAAAGGCTTGCCGTTTTCCAGATAGCGCACCACTTTGCCGCCGTAGTCGGGCGTGGTCATCACCGATGCGTCATACAATGCGCGGTAGCGCTCATCAACCGGCGTAAACTCGCCGGGCGCACTGACCGCATGACGATGAACCAGCGTCACGCCGTTGACGGTACTGCTGACCAGCGTATCGTCATTGACGGGCGGCGCAGGGGGTTTACAGCCGGCAACGGTCATAACAGCGAGTAATGTCAGCGCGAAACGAATTTTCACTTTGATCCTCACGATCTCATCAGATTATCTGGACAAAAGCCAGTGCCTGTAGCGCAGAGACGCGGCGGGCAAGCCTGAAGCTTGCCGTTCTGTGACGCGGCTGGCTGGAAAAATTGCTCAGATTTACAGAAAGATAAAACCAGGCTCAGTCTACCTGACACTTTTGAGAATTCAAACCATTGCGCGGGTCTGTTTCTCATGTTATTCGCCGCCGCGTCACCTCTGGGCGCATTAACGCGACGGCGGTCTCAGATAAGTCTCTGGCAAGTATAGACAGCAAAGCAGGCGTGGCGCAGGCTTAATGCAACACACGAAAAAAGAAATCGGGCGGAGAGAGAAAATTGCCCGACGGCAGAGAACGCCCGCCGGGCAAGCTATTTCAGAATTTACAGACGGAAATGGCCGGCGGTATCGGCCAGTTCGTTGGCCTGATATTTCAGCGCGCCGGCAGCGGCGGTGGATTCCACCACCAGTTCGGCGTTTTGTTGCACCATTTCATCCAGCTTACCGATCGCCAGATGAACCCCCTGAATGCCATGCAGCTGGGTTTCACTGGCCAGCGTAATGCCCTCCATAATGTCGGACACGCTGGCAACGCTGCTGACGATATCGTTCATACTTTCACCCGCCATACGCACATAGCGCGAGCCGGTCGCTACGCTTTGCGTGGTGCTGTCGATCAGCGTTTTGATCTCTTTCGCCGCCTGCGCGCTGCGCTGCGCCAGATTACGCACCTCACCGGCGACCACGGCAAAACCACGGCCCTGTTCGCCGGCGCGCGCCGCCTCAACCGCCGCGTTGAGCGCCAGGATATTGGTCTGGAAAGCGATACCGTCGATCACGCTGATAATATCGCCGATTTTGCCGGAGGCCTGTTCAATGGTTTCCATCGTGGCAATAACGCTGGAAACGACCTCGCCGCCGCGCCGCGCGGCTTCCGATGCGGAAGCCGCCTGCTGATTTGCCTGCATGGCCGACTGGGTGGACTGGGTCACCGACTGACTGATCGCGTCCATCGCGCTGACCGTTTCGCGCAGGTTATTGGCCGCCTGCTCGGTACGCCCGGAGAGATCGGCGTTGCCGCTGGCGATCTCATTGGCGGCGACCTGCACCGAGGCGCTGGCGTCGCGCAGCTGCGTCATCACCGTGGCCAGCTTATCGGTAAAGGCGTTAAAGGCGCTGGCGATTTGCGAAACCTCATCGTTGCCGTTCACCGGCAGGCGCTGAGTCAAATCGTCATCGCCAGAGCTGATAGCGCGCATCGCATCGCGAATCGACAGCAGGCGGCGCATCAGCGCGCCAATCAGCAGGCCAATTACCAGCGCGGCGACCAGCACCAGCAGGATCAGCGAAACCGCCGAAGCGGAAAGCAGCGAATGCATACCGGCGTAAGCTTCCGCGCGATCCAGCGCCACCACCAGATACCAGTCGGTACCGCTGACCGGCTTCGCCAGCAGCAGTTTATCCACGCCGTTCAGCTGCGCCGCAACCGGCGTCGCGCTGCTTAACAGTGCAGAGACATCAAGATCCGGCAGCAGGGCTTTCACCGGCTTCAGCGCCATGCCCGCATCGCTGGTGGTGACGATGGTGCCGTTTTTATCGATCAGCAGACCGCTGCTGGCGGGCGTCGGATGAATCGAGCCGACGTTTGCCACCACGCTATCCATCGCCACGTCGCCGGAGAGCACCGCCTGCAGCGTACCGTTCGCGATCACCGGCACGGCGAAGGCCACCACCAGTTTACCGCTGGTGACATCGACATAGGGCGGCGTCACTACTGGCTTTGCGGCGGCCTGCGCCTGCAAATACCATGGGCGGCCCGTAGGATCGAAATCGGGCGGAATACCGACCGCATCGGAAAATTTCGCCACTTTGCTGGCATAGCCGGCGTAGACGTTAGTAAAACCGCCTGCTGCGGCAATCTGCCGGAACGCCGGAACCGGGTCGGCGTCCAGCGCTACCGGCTGCAGCGAGGCGATCATGGCGGATTTACTGTTAACCCATTCAGCAATGGCGGCATTATGACTATCGGCCACCGCTTCCAGCGTGCTGGTAATTGAGCGCTGGTTATATTTCTCGGTGATTAGATAGTTCAGCGTGGCGTTAACCATTAACGCCACCACCACGCAGGCAGTAGTA
Source organism: Mixta hanseatica (assembly GCF_023517775.1). NCBI lineage: Bacteria > Pseudomonadati > Pseudomonadota > Gammaproteobacteria > Enterobacterales > Erwiniaceae > Mixta > Mixta hanseatica. The sequence continues at coordinate 1,965,623 of NZ_CP082904.1, forward strand.
ATAGCAACAATACGGGCACGAATAGAAGAGAGCATGGTGGAGCCTCGTTGAAGCGGAAGTTGTTCTTTGGGGTATCGGTAGTCTGCGTAAACAACTTGAGGCGGCCGGGTAAAATATAAGTAAAAACTATTACCGCGCCGTGATAATAAGCGGCACGCACTTTGCTTGATCGCTAACGGATACGGTTAACGGGGCGATCGATGATGGAAAACACCACCAGTTATGCCTGGCGTTATTGGTTAGCGTCACGGGAAAGCGAACGGGTCGCGTTGCAGGCGCTGTTAAATAGCGAAGCGCTGCTGGAAGCGACGAGCGCCTTAATTCACGCTTTGCAGCGCGAACGCGGCATCTCCACGCTTTGGCTGTGCAGCGCTACCGAGCTCACGCCGCCACATCTGGTCACGCGGCAAGAGGAAGTGGATCAGGCGCTGGAGGCGATGCTGGCGCTGTTGCCGATGCCGGAAAAGCGCGCCGCCAGTGGTTTTTATGGCCGGGCGGCGCTGGCGCTGCAGGCATTGAGCGGGCTGGCGCCGCTGCGTGAGCAGGTGCGGCGGCGGCAGTTCTCCCATGGTGACGCGATGCAGCAGTTCAGCGAACTGATACGGCATCTGCTACATCTGATCTTCGAGGCGGCGGATAACGGCAGTCACAGCATGTCGCGCGCGCTGCTGGCGCTGTTCAGCTTTATGCAGGGCAAAGAGCTGGCGGGACAGGAGCGAGCCACCGGCGCGGCGGGGTTTGCTGTCGGTCAGTTCAGCCAACAGGAGCGTCAGCAGCTGGTCACGCTGCTGGAGGGACAGGAGCGCTGTTTCACCGCCTTCTGCCAGTTTGCCGATGAGGAGAGCCTGCAGGCGTGGCGTGAGATGGCTGAAGCAGGACGGGAAACGGAAAAGCTGCGGCGCATCGCCTGCAGCGGAATGAATGCGCGCGGCGCCGATGCGCAGCACTGGTTTCGGCTGCTCAGCGAGCGGTTGGACGGCATGAAGCGGATAGAAGCGCGCCTGCGGCGCCAGGTAATGCAGGTGTGCCGTGACGGCATCTCCCGGCTGGAAACCACCCACGCCACGCTGCCGCAGGCTACCGACAGGCAGGCGCTGGGCTACAGCCTGTACGTGGCGAACACGCCCTGGCTGGAAGAGGGTGGCATGCTGGACGCCGCTGGCATTGCGCCGCAGCTGGGGCGCTCGCTATTAACGCTAATAGAGAATCAGGCCCAGCGTTTGCAGGCGCAGAGCGATGAACTGGCGGCGATGCACGCCACGCTGGAAGAGCGTAAAGCGATCGATCGCGCCAAAGCGCTGCTGATGCAGCATCACCGGTGCGATGAGCCACAGGCCTGGCATACGCTGCGTAAAATGGCGATGGATCAAAATAAGCGGGTCGGCGAGATTGCCCGGGCGATGGTCGAAGTGGCTGCCGCCTTCTCGCTACCTCAAACCAGGTAGCTGCACAATCAGCGTGCGCGCGCTGCCGCACCAGAGTGCGCCAAAGGGCGCCTTGACGCGTCACGGCGCGCCGAAAGCGGTATAAAAACTGGCACGCTGCTTGCAATATATTTACTACAACGTACGCATTTGTTTCGCCAACGGCGGTGAAGCGAGTGCTTTGGATAAAGGCGTCCGGTCGCAGGCTTACAGCCCGTGCGACGGACGCCTTTTTTTATCTCTTTTTTCAGGAACCACAGAATGAGCAACGCGCGTTTTATGTCGTCACGTCGTCGTTTTCTCGTCGGTAGCGCCCTGGCAGCAGGCTGCGCTCTGGTGCCGGGGTTGGGCAGCGCGGTCTGGGCTGCCGGTTCTGACGCGCCAGAAAAGCCGCAGGTGCGCGTGGGCTTTATCCCGCTCACCGACTGCGCCCCGGTGGTAATGGCGGCGTTAAAAGGGTTCGATAAAAAGTACGGCATTAGCCTGCAGCCGTCGAAAGAAGCGAGCTGGGCGGCGGTGCGCGATAAGCTCGCCTCCGGCGAACTGGATGCCGCGCATGCCTTGTACGGCATGATCTATGGGCTGCATCTTGGCATTGCCGGGAAACAACAGGCGATGGCGAATCTGATGACCCTGAACAACAACGGCCAGGCAATTACGCTCTCCAGCCAGCTGCGCGCGCAGGGCGTCCACGATGGCAACAGCCTGCAAAAGCGAGTAGCCGCCAGCGAGCCGGGCACCTTGCGCTTTGCCCACACCTTTCCCACCGGCACGCACGCTATGTGGCTCTATTACTGGCTGGCCAGCGTGGGGATCGATCCCTTCCGCGACCTGCGGCTGCTGGTGGTGCCGCCGCCGCAGATGGTGATGAATATGAAAATCGGCAATATGAGCGGCTTCTGCGTCGGCGAGCCGTGGAATCAGCGCGCCATCCACGAGCAGGTCGGCTACACCGCCGTCACCAGTCAGCAGGTCTGGCCGGATCATCCGGAAAAAATCCTCGCCACCCGCGCCCAGTGGGTGAATGAGCACCCCAACACCGCCCGCGCCCTGACCGCGGCGGTGCTGGACGCCGCTCGCTGGATCGATGCTTCAGACGATAACCGCCGGGAAACCGCGCGGGCGATTGCCGGGCGCGCATACCTTAATACCCAGCCGGAGGCGATTACCGGACGCATGCTCGGTCAGTATCAGGACGGGCTGGGGCGCAGCTGGCAGGATGAGCACGGCATGCAGTTTTTCCGCGACGGCGAGGTGAACTTCCCGTGGCTGTCGGATGGCATGTGGTTTTTAACCCAGCTGCAACGCTGGGGGCTGCTGAAGCAGCAGCCCGACTATCAGGCGGTGGCGCGCGCCATTAACCGCACCGACGTCTACCGCCAGGCCGCCAGCGCGGTCGGTAATATCCCGGTGCCGCAGAGTGAGATGCGGCGCAGCACGCTGATTGACGGCAGGGTCTGGGATGGCAGCAATCCTGCCGCCTGGGCTACCGATTTCGCCATTAAACGCCGAGGAGTCCCCGTATGAAAAATGAAGCTGAGATCGTGACAAGCACGGAAACGGCGCCCGCCGTCGCGCAAGTGATCGTCTTGCCGCCCGCCGCACCGCGCCCTCGCCGGCGTCGCTGGCGATTCAACGCGCTACTGAAGCGGCTAATCCCGCTCTGCTGCGGTCTGCTGCTGCTGCTCGGCGTCTGGCAGATCGCGGCGCTGAACAGCAGCGGCTTTCCCACCCCATTGAGCACTGCCCAGGCGGCGCTGACGCTGTTTGCCCATCCTTTTTATAACGGCGGCCCTAACGACCAGGGCATCGGCTGGAATGTTATCGCCTCGCTGACCCGCGTCGCGGTGGGCTTCGGTCTGGCGGCGCTGGTGGGCATCCCGGCCGGCTTCCTGATTGGGCGTTTTCGCTTTCTGGCGGAGATGTTCAATCCACTGATTGCGCTGCTGCGTCCGGTCAGCCCGCTCGCCTGGCTGCCGATTGGCCTGCTGCTGTTTCAACGCGCCGAACCCGCCTCCAGCTGGACTATTTTCATCTGCTCGATCTGGCCGATGATCATCAATACCGCTGAAGGCGTACAGCGTATCCCGCAGGACTATCTCAACGTGGCGCGGGTACTGAAACTCTCCGAATGGACCATCATGCGCAAAATCCTCTTCCCGGCGGTGCTGCCGGCGGTGCTGACCGGCGTGCGCCTGTCGATCGGCATCGCCTGGCTGGTGATCGTCGCCGCAGAAATGCTGACCGGCGGGCTGGGCATCGGCTTCTGGATCTGGAACGAGTGGAACAACCTCAACGTAGAAAACATTCTGATCGCCATTTTCATTATCGGTGTGGTGGGCCTGCTGCTGGAGCAGGGACTGATGCTGCTGGCACGCCGCTTCAGCTGGGAAAAATAAGGGGGATACGCCATGCAAAACATTATTCAGGTGCAAAACGTCAGCCAGCGTTTTCATAGCGCCGAAGGCGAGTTTCTGGCGCTGGACAACGTCTCTTTTAACGTGCGTGCCGGGGAAACCCTCAGCCTGATCGGGCATTCCGGCTGCGGCAAATCGACGTTGCTTAACCTGATTGCCGGGCTGACGCTGCCCAGCGATGGCGTGCTGCTGTGCGATAACCGCGAAATTGCCGGACCAGGCCCGGAGCGGGCGATGGTCTTTCAAAATCACTCGCTGCTGCCGTGGCTGACGGCGCAGGAAAACGTGGCGCTGGCGGTGGATCAGGTGTTTCAGCACAGCATGAGCCGGGCGGAGCGGCAGGCGTGGATTGAGCATAACCTGGCGCGAGTGCAGATGAGCCATGCGGCCCATAAGCGCCCGGCGGAGCTGTCGGGCGGCATGAAACAGCGTGTCGGCATCGCCCGCGCGCTGGCGATGAAGCCGCGCGTGCTGCTGATGGATGAGCCGTTCGGCGCGCTGGATGCCCTGACACGCGCTCATTTGCAGGATAGCGTGATGCGCATTCAGCAGGAGCTGAACACCACCATTGTACTGATTACCCATGACGTGGACGAGGCGGTGCTGCTTTCCGATCGGGTATTGATGATGACCAACGGACCGGCTGCGACGCTGGGCGAGATCCTGACTGTCGATCTGCCGCGTCCGCGTTCACGCGTGGCGCTGGCCGATGACGCGCGCTATCACCACCTGCGCCAACAGATCCTGCACTTCCTGTATGAAAAACAGCGCCACGCGGCCTGAGGAGTCAGCAATGGCTGAACATCTGGTGGTTATCGGTAACGGCATGGCGGGGATGCGGATGGTGGAAACTCTGTTGCGGCTGGCGCCCGGGCGCTATCGCATCACGGTGATCGGCAGCGAAGCGCAGGGCAACTATAACCGTATCCAACTCTCGCCGGTGCTCGGCGGTGAAAAATCGTTTCAGGAGACGCTGATCCACACCCCTGAATGGTATCAGCAGCAGGGCATTCAGCTGCTGGCAGGTGAAAAGGCGCTGGCGGTGAATGTGCCGCAGAAGCGCCTGACTACGGACCGGCGCACGTTGCACTGGGATCGGCTGGTGTTTGCCACCGGCGCCGAGCCGCTAATGCCCGCCATCCCCGGCATTACGCTGCCGCATGTCGGCGGCTTTCGCACTCTGCGCGACGTAGAGCGCATGCTGGCGCTTGACGGGCCAGCGGTGGTACTGGGCGGCGGCTTATTAGGCATTGAGGCCGCGGCGGCGCTGCGTCTGCGCGGGCGTGCGGTGACGCTGGTGCATCGCCATGGCGGGCTGCTGGATCGTCAGCTGGATAACCTTGCTGGCGGCCTGCTGGCCGAGACGCTGCGACAGCGCGGCATCGGTTGCCGTTTGGCGTCAGGTATTGTGCAAATCGATAGTGACAGTGTCACGTTAAGCGATGGCGAATGCGTGCCTGCGGCACAGGTAGTTATCGCTATTGGCGTCAGGCCCGCGGTTAGCGTGGCGCAGCAGGCCGGGATCCCCTGTCGGCAGGGCATTCTGGTCAACAGGCAGCTGCGCAGCGCCACGCCGGGTATTTGGGCACTGGGCGAGTGTTGTGAAATCGAGGGCGAAACGTACGGCCTGCTGGCACCGTGTCTGGCGCAGGCGGAAGTGCTGGCCCATCAGCTGGCCGATGCGCCCATTGCTGATTTTTACACTCAGGCGCAGGGAACCCGACTGAAAGTGACCGGCATTGAGATCTTTAGCGTCGGCGAGACCGGCGCCGCGCCCGGCAGCCGTTCGTTAACCCTCAGCGATCCGCTGAGTCAGCACTATCGACGCCTGGTGCTGCGCAACGGCAGACTGACCGGCGCCATCCTCTATGGCGATACCTCAACGGCAGCTTCGCTGCTGCAACTTTTGCAACGCGGCGCGCCGGTAACTGAGGACGCGCTGTTTGGCTTCACCCCTTCCGACAGGCAGCCCGAGGCTGCGGAGAGTAAAGCGATGAACAAACCGGTTATGGTGGTAATAGGTCACGGCATGGTTGGCCACTATTTTCTCGAACAGCTGGTACATCACCAGCTACATCTGCGCTATCAGCTGGTGGTGTATGGCGAGGAGCCGCACAGCGCCTACGATCGTGTACATCTCTCAGAGTACTTTTCCGGACGTGATGCGCAGGCGCTGTCGCTGGTCAGCGAAGATTTCTTTACCCGTTACGATATTGAGTTACGTTGTCACGAAAAGGTCACTCATATCGATCGCCAGCGTCGCTGCGTACGTGATAGCAGCGGACGCGAACTGGCCTGGGACCAACTGGTGCTGGCGACCGGCTCTTACGCATTTGTGCCGCCGATCCCCGGTTTTGACGCAGCCAACTGTTTTGTTTATCGCACCTTAAGCGATCTTGATGCGATTAAAGCGCGTGCCGTCAGCGCCAGGCGCGGCGTGGTCATCGGCGGCGGGCTATTGGGGCTGGAAGCGGCCAATGCGCTAAAAATGCTCGGTCTGGAAACCCATGTGATTGAATTCGCCCCGCGCCTGATGGCGGTGCAGCTGGATGATGGCGGCGCGCAGATGCTGCGGCGTAAAATCGAAGCGCTTGGCGTGACGGTATTGACCAGCACCGAAACGCGGCGGATAGAAACCCAGCAGAATGGCTCGCTGCGGCTGCATTTCGCCGACGGCAGCACGCTGGAGAGCGATCTGATTCTGTTTTCTGCCGGCATCCGCCCGCGCGATGAGCTGGCGCGCGAGGCGGGCCTGACGCTCGGGCCGCGCGGAGGCATTGTGATTGATGATGGCTGTCTCACCAGCGATCCGGCCATTGCGGCAATCGGCGAATGTGCGCTGTGGCAGGGGCAGATATTCGGTCTGGTGGCGCCGGGCTATCAGATGGCGCGGGTGCTGGCCAGCCGTCTGGCGGATGAGCCTGCCGCCTTCAGCGGTGCGGATATGAGCACCAAACTGAAGCTGCTGGGCGTGGAGGTAGCCTCGCTGGGCGATGCTCATGGCCGCAGCGAGGGCAGCCAGAGCTACCTCTGGACCAACGGCCCGCAGGAAATTTATAAGAAAATCGTGGTCTCCGCCGACGGCAAACGGCTGCTGGGCGCGGTGCTGGTGGGCGACAGCAGCGACTACAGCGAGCTGCAACAGATGATGCTGAACGATATTCCGCTGCCGCCTCAGCCGGAAAGCCTGATCCTACCGCGCTCTGCCGGTGCGCCCGCCAAAGCGTTTGGCGTGGCGGCGCTGCCTGAAAGCGCGCAAATTTGTTCCTGTCATAACGTCAGCAAAGGCGATATTTGCCAGGCGGTGAGCAGCGGCTGCGGCGATATGGCGACGCTGAAAAGCTGCACCAAAGCTGCAACCGGCTGCGGTGGCTGTAGCACGCTGGTAAAACAGCTGCTGGATGAACAGCTGGCGGCGCAGGGCGTGGAGATCAAGCAAGATGTATGCGAGCATTTCGCCTGGTCGCGTCAGCAGCTCTATCACCTGGTGCGCGTGGGCCGGATCAAAACTTTCGAGCAGCTGCTGGCGCAGCACGGCCGCGGACACGGCTGTGAAATCTGCAAGCCGCTGGCCGCTTCGATTTTCGCCTCCTGCTGGAACGATTATTTGTTGCAGCCGCCGCACCTGCCGCTGCAGGAGACCAACGATCGCTACTTCGCCAATATCCAGAAAGATGGCAGTTACTCGGTGGTGCCGCGTATTCCCGGCGGTGAAATCACGCCGCAGGGGCTGATCGCTATCGGTCAGGTCGCGGAACGTTTTAATCTTTACAGCAAAATTACCGGCGGCCAGCGCATCGACCTGTTCGGCGCGGCGCTGGATCAGCTGCCCGCGATCTGGCAGGCGCTGCTTGACGCCGGGTTTGAAACCGGCCACGCCTATGGTAAATCGCTGCGTACGGTTAAATCGTGCGTTGGCAGCAGCTGGTGCCGCTATGGCGTGCAGGACTCCACCGGTTTCGCTATTCAGCTGGAGAATCGTTATAAGGGGCTACGCGCGCCGCACAAAATCAAAATGGCGGTCTCCGGCTGTACCCGCGAATGCGCCGAGGCGCAGAGTAAAGATATCGGCGTAATCGCCACGGAAAAGGGCTGGAATCTGTACGTTTGCGGCAATGGCGGCATGAAACCGCGCCATGCCGATCTGTTCGCCGGCGACCTGGACGATCGGACTTTAATTCGTTATGTCGATCGATTGCTGATGTTCTATATCCGCACCGCCGATCGCCTGCAACGTACCAGCGTCTGGATGGATAACCTGGAGGGCGGACTGGAATATCTACGAGAGGTCGTTATCCATGACAGCCTTGGCATTGGAGCGGAGCTGGAGCAGGAGATGCAGCAGGTGGTCGATAGCTGGCAGTGCGAATGGCGCACCACGCTGGCATCGCCGGATCGGCTGCGGCTGTTCCGCGCCACGCTGAACAGCGACGCGCCGGATGAAACCCTGCAATGGCAGCTGGAGCGCGGGCAAATCCGCCCGGCGACCGCACCGCAGATAGCTGAGCTGCCGTTACCGCAGGAACCCTGGAGCGATATTTGCGCGCTGGAGGCGATTCCGCCGCAGGCGGGCATCGGCGCGCGGCTTGGCGGCCAGCGTATTGCGTTGTTCCGTTTTGCCGACGCGGTGTATGCGCTGGATGATAACGAACCGGGCACCAGCGCTAGCGTAATGTCGCGCGGCATACTGGGCGATGCCGCCGGGGAGCCGATAGTGATCTCGCCGCTCTATAAGCAGCGTTTTCGCCTGCGCGACGGTATTGCGCTTGATGGGACGGATTTGCAGCTGCGCTGCTGGCCGGTGCGACTCGTGGGCGGACGGGTGCTGGTGGGCAGCGCGCCGCTGGCGGTGGGCAAGCTGAGCGTGGCGGAGGCGTCATGAAAACCACCTGTCCTTACTGCGGCGTCGGCTGCGGGGTAGAAGTCAATGCGCAGGGGGAAGGCTGGCGCGTCAGCGGCGATGGCGACCATCCGGCCAACACGGGACGCCTGTGCGTGAAGGGCGCCGCGCTGGCGGAGACGCTGATCCCTGCTGGCCGCCTGCTGTGGCCGCAGATTGCCGGACGGCGCGTTTCGTGGCAGACGGCACTGGATAGCGTGGCTGAACGACTGCAGGCGATTATTCAGCAGCATGGCCCGAACGCCGTGGCATTTTACGCATCCGGCCAGCTGTTGACTGAGGATTACTACGTAGCCAATAAGCTGATGAAGGGGTTTATCGGCAGCGGCAATATTGATACTAATTCGCGTCTTTGTATGGCTTCGGCGGTCACCGCCTACAAGCGCGCGCTGGGCGCGGATGCAGTTCCCTGCTGTTATGAAGATTTCGACCATGCTGAGGTTATCGTACTGGCCGGCTCCAATGCGGCCTGGACCCATCCAGTGGCCTGGCAGCGGCTGGTGCAGGCGAAGCAGCAAAACCCGGCGCTGCGGGTAGTGGTCATCGATCCGCGCCGCAGCGCCAGTTGCGATTTGGCCGATCTGCATCTGCCGCTGACGCCGGGCAGTGACGGCGCGCTATTCAACGGGCTGTTGCGCTGGCTGGCGCAGGGCGGCTATGGTGACAGCGTGATGCAGCCGCAGCTGGATCAGGTAGCGGAAACCCTGGCCGCCGCCGCAGACTGGACGCCCGCCCACGTAGCGCAGGCCTGTCAGCTGCCGCAGGAAGAGGTGGAACAGTTTTATCGCCTGTTTGCAGCGCATCAGCGGGTACTGACGCTATGGTGCATGGGTATTAACCAGTCCTCCAGCGGCAGCGATAAGTGCAACGCCATCCTTAATGCCCATCTGTTTAGCGGCAAAATCGGACGACCGGGCAGCGGCCCCTTTTCCCTCACCGGGCAGCCAAACGCCATGGGCGGACGTGAAGTCGGCGGGCTGGCAAACCAGCTGGCGGCGCAGATGGATTTCACCCCGGAAAATATCGACCGTCTGCAGCGCTTCTGGCGCAGCGATCGGGTCGCGACGCAGCCGGGCCTGAAGGCGGTCGATCTGTTTCAGGCGATAGGCCGCGGCGAGGTGAAAGCGGTGTGGATTATGGGCACCAACCCGGCGGTTTCGCTACCGGATGGCAATGCCGTGGCGCAGGCGCTGCAGCGCTGCGAGCTGGTTATCGTTTCAGAGGTGATGCGCGCCACCGATACCAGCGCTTTCGCCGATATTCTGCTGCCGGCGCAGGCCTGGGGCGAGAAAAACGGTACGGTGACCAACTCTGAACGGCGGATTTCGCGTCAGCGCGCTTTTATGCCCGCTCAGGGCGAAGCGCGACCGGACTGGTGGATGCTGGCGCAGGTGGCGCAGCGGCTCGGCTACGGCGCGGCGTTCAACTGGCAGCATCCGGCAGAGATATTTCGCGAGCACGCTGCGCTTTCCGGTTTTGAAAATCAGGGGCGGCGCGCATTTGATATCAGCGGCCTGGCGCAGCTGAGCAACTTGCAATGGGAGCGGCTGCAGCCGGTGCAGTGGCCGGTAAACGGTGATTTTCCGCAGGGGCGCGCCCGGCTGTTCGGGGAACGCCGCTTTTATCATCCTGACGGCAGAGCGCGTCTGCTGCCGGTAACGCCTGTTGGGCCGCGCGTCGCCACCAGCCAGCGCTGGCCGCTGATGATGAATACCGGGCGTATTCGCGATCAGTGGCACACCATGACGCGCACCGGCCTGGTGCCGCGCCTGCTGCAACATACCTCTGAGCCTTTCGTCGCGATCCATCCCGATGACGCGCTGCGTCAGGGCATCTGGCCCGATACGCTGGTGCGTATTCAGTCGCGACACGGCTGGATGATCGCTCGCGCCAGCCTGACGGAAGATCAGACGCCGGGCACGCTGTTTGTGCCGATGCACTGGAATCAACAATACTGTGCCGAAGGCAATGTCGATCGGCTGGTGGCGCCCTGGCGCTGCCCGCATTCCGGCCAGCCAGAGAGTAAACAAACGCCGGTTCGCATTCAGTCCTGGCACAGCGACTGGCAGGGCATGTTATTTTTACGTGACAACGTCACATTAAACCCTATCCGTTGGTGGTGCCGCGTGCCGATTGCCGGCGGTATCGCCCGCTTTACGCTGGCGCATGATGGCGATCCGCGCTGCTGGCTGCAGGGGCTGCTTAAGCCGGAATGGACGCTGCAACAGGCGGGCGACGAGCGGGATTTTCATCACCTGGTCGCCTGGTATCAGGGCGAAGTACAGCTCGCTTTTTACGCCGCCGCGCGCCGTCCGGTGGTGGATGAGACGCTAATCGCCACTGCTTTTCAACAGCCGCCTGACTCAGCGGCGTCGCGTTTTGCGCTGCTGGCGGGCCGCGCCATGCAGGGTGAGGCGCGTGGAAAAACCGTTTGCAGCTGCTTCGGCACCGGCGAACAGCAAATCGCCGCCGCGATTCGCCAGGGCGCGTTGAACTGCGCGACGCTGGGGCAACAGCTGAAATGCGGCACCAACTGCGGCTCCTGTTTGCCGGAGCTGAAAAAATTAATTGCACAACATGCCCCTCAGCAGGCTGAGGCGGAAAGCGGGAGGTCAGCATGACACAGCGGTTACCTGCACTGAACAAACTGTTAAGCGGCGACGAGGGCCGGCCGCAGGGCAGCGTCTGGCTGGTGGGCGCCGGGCCGGGCGATGTCGAGCTGCTTACGCTGAAGGCGCTGCGCTTGCTCGGCGAGGCGGATGTAGTGGTTTACGATCGGCTGGTCAGCGAAGAGGTGCTGGCGCTGATCCCGGCCAGTACGCTGGCGCTCGACGTCGGCAAAACGCCGGGCTTTCACGGCATGAAACAGCAACAGATTAGTCAGCTGCTGGTGGATTTAGCCCGTAGCGGACGCCATGTGGTGCGCTTGAAAGGCGGCGATCCCTTTATTTTTGGCCGCGGCGGGGAGGAGATGCAGGCATTACAGGCTGCGGGTATCGTTTGTGAAGTGGTGCCCGGCATTACCGCCGCCATTGGCTGCGCCGCCGCCTGCGGTATCCCACTGACGCACCGGGAGATGGCGCAATCGGTACGTTTTATTACCGGCCATGGCAAAGAGGGCAAGCCGCAGCTCGCCTGGGAGAGCCTGCAGGACGCCAGCCAGACGCTGGTCTTTTACATGGGGCTGACCTGGAGCGCCGAACTTAGCCAGCAGCTATGTCATCATGGACGCGCCGCCGATACGCCGGTTGCGGTGGTGGAACGCGGGACACGCCATGACCAACGCGTGCTGATCACCACGCTGGCGCAGCTGCCCACCACCGTTACCCGATATCAACCGCAGTCGCCCGCGTTGATTATCGTCGGCGAGGTGGTGAAGCTGTATCGCGCGACAGAGACGGAAGAGAACCAGGCGCAGGCGGCGATCGCCTGAGGTTAAGGGCGTGCGGCTTCAGGTAAACAGATAGCGGCTTCAGGTTAGCAGAGGACGCAATTTGTCATCATAACTGCGCGCTTTTCGGACTGGCGGCAGGGTGGGAAATTCATGATCCAGTTCACAATTATGCTAAGCTAAGGGCTTATTCACGCTGATTACGGCTACCCATGATGAAAGCTTAATCTAACCCTGACGCCGCTATGTTATTAATGCATCGATTTACCTTATCTACCGCTATGCTGCTGTTGCTCGGCGCGCTGCCGATCCCCGACGCCAGGGCGTTTCAGCCGGAAGGTCGGGTGCCCGACGCTCCCTTTGACGATCCGGCGCGTTTCAGCACGCAGCAGCAGGAGCTCCCCAGCCTGGGCGGCGACGCCTCATCAGAAGACGCTTTTTCAACGCGTCTGGCGCAGATCGCCAAAAGCATCGGCGAAGCCAGCAATAATGCCAGCGACGCATCGTTTGGACAACAGGCGGGCGTCTGGGCATTTAATCATCTGCGCGATGAGGTCACCGAGCGGCTGGTAGATGAAGGGCAATCGCTGCTTTCGCCCTACGGCACCGCGCAGCTGTCGCTGCAGGTGGATATGGAGGGTAATTTTATCGGCAGCGGCGGTCAGCTGCTTACCCCCTGGCAGGACAACTATCAGTACTTAACCTTTTCGCAGCTGGGCGTGACGCAGACCGACGATGGGCTGATGGGCAATGCCGGGCTGGGGCAGCGTTGGGTGGCTGGCAACTGGCTACTGGGCTATAACGCGCTGGTCGACCGCCAGCTCGATTCAGGGCTACAACGCGCCTCGCTCGGCACCGAAGCCTGGAGCGATTTTCTGCGTCTCTCGGCAAATTACTACGCCCCGCTGGGCAGCTGGCGTAACAGCAGTACCAGCCAGCAAAACCGTATGGCGCGCGGCTACGACATTACTTCTCAAGGTTATCTGCCGTTCTATCGCCAACTGGGCGTTTCGGTAACCTGGGAGCAATATCTTGGCGATCGGGTTGATTTGTTTAACAACGGCAGCCTGGAGAAAAATCCGGTGGCGGTGAAAGTCGGGGTTAATTACACCCCGGTGCCGCTGCTGACATTTACCGCCTCGCATAAAGAGGGCGAAAGCGGTCAGTCGCAGGATCAGCTGGGCATGCGCATTAACTACCGTCCTGGCGTGGCGCTGAGCAAGCAGCTCTCCGCTGACAACGTAGCCGAGGCGCGATCGCTGCGCGGCAGCCGCTACGATTTAGTCGAGCGCAACACTACGCCGGTGCTGGAGTTCCGCCAGCGCAAGGATTTGTCGGTCTTTCTTGCCACGCCGCCGTGGCAGCTCCAGTCGGGAGAAACCCTGACGCTGAAGTTACAAATCCGCGCGGTCAACCGCATTACCGCCGTTAGCTGGCAGGGCGATACGCAGGCGCTGAGCCTGACACCGCCGGCTAATAATACCAACCCGCATGGCTGGTCGGTAATTATGCCGCAGTGGGACAGCAACCCCGGCGCCAGCAATCAATACCGTCTCTCCGTCACCCTGGAGGATGAGAAACAGCAGCGCGTCACCTCAAACTGGATAACGTTGCAGGTTACGCCGCCAATGACGTTGCAGTCGTCCGCTACGGATCGCTTTGATATGATGCAGCCCTGATTTTGCGGTTAGATTAGCGCCTTGCCAGGAACAATTTCTGATTGCCAGGCAAGGCGTTATTCTTGCCAAACAAAAAGCCGCCCAGAGGCGGCTTCAGTTTATCAATTTATAGCGAAACAGGGTTAATGGGTTCTCAACCCGGCGGCGGACATTAACACCCGGAACAGACTAGCCACCACAAACAGCGCCAGCACGCTGCCGCCCCAGATAATCACCATCCACAGTAGTCGTCGCCACAGCGGCTTCTTCGCGGTCTTCTCCGTCATGCGTTGTATCGCCATCACGGCCTCCTGTCAGTGATAACCCTGTTCCGGATCGATCTTGCCGCGGAACACATAATAGCTCCAGAAGGTGTAAACCAGAATCAGCGGGATAATAAACAGCGCGCCCACCAGCATAAAGCCCTGACTCTCCGGTGGCGAAGAGGCGGCGCGGAACGTAATATCCGGCGGAATCAGATTTGGCCAGATACTGATCCCCAGCCCGCTAAAGCCCAGGAACACCAGCGCCAGCGTCAGAATAAAGGGCGCATAGTGTGCATCCGGCAGCCAGGCGTTACGCCACAGCGCCCACGACACCAGCAGCACCAGAATCGGCACCGGCAGGAAGAAATAGAGATTCGGCGTGGTAAACCAACGGTCGGCAATCGACTGATGCGTCAACGGCGTCCAGACGCTGACAATCGCCATCACCACCAGCAGCGCCAGCAGCAGCGGACGCGCCAGCTTACGCATGGTTTGCAGCAAGTGGCCTTCCGTCTTGATAATCAGCCAGCTGGCGCCCAACAGCGCATAGGCCACCACCAGCCCCAGCCCGCAGAACAGGCTAAACGGGCTGATCCAGTCAAATACGCTGCCGGTCCATTCGCGACCCTGTACCGGGAAACCGTTCAGAAACGCGCCCAGCACCACGCCCTGTGCAAAGGTAGCGATAAAAGAGCCAGCGATAAAGGACTTATCCCAAAAGGCGCGATGCGACACCGTAGCCTTAAAGCGGAACTCAAAGGCGACGCCGCGGAAAATCAGCCCGATCAGCATAATTGTCAGCGGTACCGCCAGCGCATCCAGAATCACCGAGTAGGCGAGCGGGAACGCGCCAAACAGTCCGGCACCGCCCATTACCAGCCAGGTTTCGTTGCCGTCCCATACCGGCGCCACGGTATTCATCATCACGTCGCGGTCTTTACTCTCGCGCACCATCGGGTAAAGCAAACCGATGCCAAGGTCAAAGCCATCCATCACCACATACATCAGGATGCTGAACACAATAATGACGAACCAGATCAGCGGAAGATCGATACCCATTATTTAATTCCTCCCAGTTCATCTTTCTTAGGCTCATCCAGCGACTCATCGGCAGCAGAGAGCGGTCGGGCTGGCGTACGCGGCGTGCCCGGACCACCGTGCGGCGCGTGATCGACAAACGGCTGCGGCCCGCGACCTACCAGCTTCAGCAGGTAAACCAGACCAACGCCGAACACCGAGGCATAAACCAGAATAAAGGCCAGCAGACTGATCGACATATGCAGTGTGCCGTGATTGGAAACCGCATCGCGGGTACGCAACAGGCCATAGACCACCCACGGCTGACGGCCGATTTCGGTGGTAAACCAGCCAGCCAGAATCGCCAGCAGGCCAGACGGCCCCATAATCAGCACAAAACGATGGAACAGACGCTGATCGTACAGTCGCTTACGCAGGCGCAGCACCAGACTCCAGACGCCCGCCAGAATCATCAGCAGACCCAGCGCCACCATAATGCGGAACGACCAGAACACGATCGTCGAGTTAGGACGATCTTCTGGCGGGAAACTTTTCAGCGCCGGGATCTGCTTGGTCAGGCTGTGGGTCAGGATAATACTGCCCAGCACCGGCACCTCCAGCGCATACTTTGTCTCTTCCGCCTGCATATCGGGCAGACCGAACAGAATTAGCGGCGTCGGCTCGCCGGGGGTGTTTTCCCAGTGGCCTTCAATCGCGGCGATTTTCGCCGGCTGATGTTCCAGCGTATTCAGACCGTGCGCATCGCCAATACCCGCCTGAATCGGCGCCACAATCAGCGCCATCCACATCGCCATTGAGAACATGCGCTTAATCGCCGGGCTTTTATTGCCGCGCAGCAGATGCCAGGCACCGGACGCGCCGACAAAAAAGGCGGTCGACAGGAACGAAGCGGTAGCCATATGCAGCAGGCGATAAGGGAAGGAGGGGTTAAACACGACCTTAAACCACTCCGCCGGGATCAGCTGGCCGTTAACCACCTCATACCCCTGCGGCGTATGCATAAAGCTGTTGGAGGCGAGGATCCAGAAGGTAGACATTAGCGTACCCAGCGCCACCATACAGGTAGAGAAAAAGTGCAGGCCCGGCCCCACGCGGTTCCAGCCAAACATCATCACGCCAAGGAAACCCGCTTCCAGGAAGAAGGCGGTCAGCACTTCATAGGTCAGCAGCGGGCCGGTAATACTGCCGGCAAAAGCGGAGAATCCGCTCCAGTTGGTCCCAAACTGATAGGCCATCACCAGACCCGAGACCACGCCCATACCAAAGTTCACTGCAAAAATTTTCAACCAGAAATGATACAGGTCGCGCCAGGTGTCATTACGGGTTTTCAGCCATAACGCTTCCAGCACCATCAGAAAACTGGCGAGGCCAATGGTAATAGCCGGAAAAATTATGTGAAAAGAGACCGTGAACGCAAATTGTATCCTTGCCAGTTCGAATGCGTCTAAACCGAACATAGCCACCTCGATATGTACATTATTAAGCTTCCAAAAGGGATAAGACCTTGCCGATAACACAACAAGTGTAGAAGAGGGATTAGTGAACCACAGAAATGATAGCTATAACAGAAACAGAAAATAAGGATTCATCTATAACAGTTATCGCTTCCGGCGCACTATTTTGATGCGCACTGCCTTTTTACCGTGCTTGTTCTGCCCAGTTTTAACAGCAAATGTTATTCAGGATCACAAAAGCAATATTTAATTTTATCCCTGCATAATTCCGCTATTTGATCTGCCGTTTATGGTGCCGCATCAGATATTTATTCACTATTTATGCAATTAATGTGAATACCGTTAGCCTGTAACTGATTGATTTTTGGTTAGCTAACCTGTTTTATGCATTTTAAACGCTGGCTGGCACAAAGCATGCACTCTAGAGTAGAGCTGCAATGAATCAATTCATTAACATAATTTAAACTTTTGATTCACCCGCCGGGTGATGCTATGAGGCCGCTATGCAACAGTCAGTTTCTCGTCAGGATTTCGATCGCTGGATGGTTCCCGCTTATTCACCCGCCAGTTTTGTGCCGGAGCGTGCGGAAGGCTCGATGCTGTGGGATCAAAACGGTAAAGATTATATCGATTTTGCCGGCGGTATCGCCGTTAATGCGCTGGGCCATGCGCATCCTGAACTTCAGCAGGCGCTCACACAGCAGGCGGCCAAACTCTGGCATACCGGCAATGGCTATACCAATGCGCCGATCTTGCGCCTGGCGAAGCAGCTAATTGACGCCACCTTTGCCGAGCGGGTCTTCTTCTGCAACTCCGGAGCCGAAGCCAACGAAGCCGCGTTGAAGCTGGCACGTAAATATGCCCACGACAACGTCGGGCCGGAAAAAAGCAACATCATCGCTTTCAAAAACGCCTTCCACGGCCGCACGCTGTTTACCGTTACGGCTGGCGGCCAGCCCGCCTATTCGAAAGATTTCGCGCCGCTGCCGGGCGGTATTGACCATGCGGTATTTAACGATCTTGAGTCCGTCGCGCGCTTGATTAATGACCAGACCGCCGCGGTGATCGTCGAGCCGATTCAGGGCGAAGGCGGCGTACTGCCAGCCGAACCCGCTTTCCTGCGCGGGCTGCGCGAACTGTGCGATCGCCATAACGCACTGCTGATTTTTGATGAAGTGCAGAGCGGCGTCGGCCGTACCGGTTCGCTGTATGCCTATATGCACTACGGCGTAACGCCGGATATTTTGAGCACCGCTAAGGCGCTGGGTGGCGGTTTCCCGATTGGCGCGATGCTCACCACAGAAAAACTCGGCGCGGCGCTGAATGTCGGCAGTCACGGCACCACCTACGGCGGCAACCCGCTGGCGGGCGCGGTAGGCGGCAAAGTGATGGAGCTGATCAATCGCCCGGAGGTGCTGGCGGGGGTGCAGCAGCGTCATCAGTGGTTTGTTGCCGGCCTGAGCGCCATTAATCAGCGCCTGCATCTGTTTAAAGAGATCCGCGGTCTCGGTCTGCTGATTGGCGGCGTATTAAACGAAGACTTCAGCGGCAAGGCAAAACAGTTCAGCCTGGCGGCGGCGGAAGAGGGCGTAATGGTGCTGATTGCAGGCGCGAATGTGGTGCGCTTTGCGCCGTCGCTGATCATTAGCGAGCAGGATGTCAAAGAGGGGCTGGCCCGCTTTGAACGCGCCTGCGAGTCGGTTATTAAAGGAGCGTCGTGATGATGTATATTCGCCCCGTAGAGCGTGACGATCTGCCGCAGCTGATGATCCTGGCGGGCAAAACCGGCGGCGGCCTGACCTCGTTGCCTGCCGACAGCAAAACGCTGGCGGCGCGCATTGAGCGTTCTATTCAAACCTGGCAGGATACGCTACCGCGCGCCGAGCAGGGCTATGTATTCGTGCTGGCCGACAGCGACACCCATCAGGCCTGCGGCATCTGCGCCATTGAGGTGGCGGTAGGGCTGCAGGACCCCTGGTATAATTTTCGCGTCGGCACGCAGGTGCATGCCTCGAAAGAGCTGGAGGTTTACAACAACCTCGCTACGCTGTCGCTGTGCAACGATCATACCGGCAGCAGCGAGCTCTGCACGCTGTTCCTCGACCCGGAACGCCGCGACGGTAAAAATGGCTATTTGCTGTCAAAATCGCGTTTCCTGTTTATCGCCGCTTTCCGCGATCGCTTTATGAAGAAGGTGGTGGCCGAAATGCGCGGCGTCAGCGACGCGCAGGGGCGATCGCCGTTCTGGGAGAGCGTTGGCAGCCACTTTTTCTCTATGGACTTCACCCAGGCCGATTTTCTGAGCGGCACTGGACAGAAAGCCTTTATCGCCGAGCTGATGCCCAAGCACCCTTTGTACGTTCACTATCTGTCGGCGGAGGCGCAGGCGGTGATTGGGCAGGTTCATCCGCAGACCGCGCCGGCCCGTGCGGTGCTGGAGGCGGAAGGCTTCCGCTATCAAAACTATGTCGACATCTTTGACGGCGGCCCCACGCTGGAATGCGATATTGAGCGTATCCGCGCGGTGCGCAAAAGCCGTCTGCTGACCGTCGAGACGATCGCGTCGGACGCCAACGTTGATGACGCCTTGCCGCTCTGCCTGGTCAGTAACGATAACTATCACCACTACCGCGTGCTGCTGCTGCCTGCCGATCCGTACAGCGGACAGATCCGCGTGCCGGCTGCCGCCGCCGAGATTTTACGCTGTCAGCCCGGCGATACCCTGCGGGCGGTGCCACTTTGTAGCGAGGAGAAAAAAGCATGACGCACTGTATCAATGGAGAATGGCTGACCGGCAAAGGTGAAAGCCTGAGCAAATCCGATCCGGTCGACGGCGCGCCGCTGTGGCAGGGCAATGCCGCCGATGAACAGCAGGTGGCCGCCGCCTGTGACGCGGCGCGGGCAGCTTTTCCCGCCTGGGCGCGCCAGCCGTTTGCGGCCCGCCAGGCGATAGTGGAAAACTTTGCCGCGCAGCTGGAACAGCATAAAAACGATCTGAGCGAAACCATCGCTCGCGAAACCGGTAAGCCGCGCTGGGAAACGCTGACTGAGGTACAGGCGATGATCAATAAAGTCGCCATTTCCATTAAGGCTTACCACGAGCGCACCGGCACCCATCAACAGGCGGAGAGCGCGCTGCGCCATCGTCCGCACGGCGTGCTGGCGGTGTTCGGCCCTTATAACTTTCCCGGTCATCTGCCGAACGGCCATATCGTTCCTGCTTTGCTGGCGGGTAATAGCGTGGTGTTTAAACCCAGCGAGCTGACGCCGCTGACCGCGGAAAAAAACCTGCGTCTGTGGCTGGAAACGGGTATCCCGCCGGGCGTGCTGAACCTGGTGCAGGGCGCGCGTAGCGTAGGCCAGGCGCTGGCGCAGCAACCGCAAATTGATGGCGTGCTGTTTACCGGCAGCGCTAACACCGGCTATCAGCTGCATCGGCAGTTTGCCGGTCAGCCGGAAAAAATGCTGG
Organism: Mixta hanseatica; assembly: GCF_023517775.1. Lineage (NCBI taxonomy): Bacteria > Pseudomonadati > Pseudomonadota > Gammaproteobacteria > Enterobacterales > Erwiniaceae > Mixta > Mixta hanseatica. The sequence continues at coordinate 1,985,640 of NZ_CP082904.1, forward strand.
CGCTGGAAATGGGCGGCAACAATGCGCTGATTGTTGAAGACGTGGCGGATATCGACGCGGCGGTACATATCGCCGTGCAGTCCGCATTTATTACCGCCGGACAGCGCTGTACCTGTGCGCGTCGGCTGCTGGTGAAACGCGGCGCGGAAGGCGATGCTTTTTTACAGCGGCTGGTGGAGGTCACTCGACAGCTGCGTATCGGGCGCTGGAATGATGAGCCGCAGCCTTTTATGGGTAGCGTTATCTCGCCGCAGGCCGCCGAACATATTTATCAGGAGTGGCAAAAGCGCATCGCGGCAGGCGGTAAGGTGCTGTTAAACATGCGCTGGCCGGCCCGCGACAGCGCGCTGTTGACGCCTGGCATTATCGATCTCACCGGCGTTAAGCATGTGGCGGATGAAGAGGTCTTCGGGCCGCTATTGGCGGTGGTGCGTTACGACAGTTTTGAGCAGGCGATCGCGCTGGCGAACGCTACCCGCTACGGCCTGTCTTGCGGCCTGATCTCGCCGCAGCGGGAAAAATTCGACCAGTTGCTGATTGAAGCGCGTGCGGGCATCGTTAACTGGAACAAGCCGCTGACCGGCGCCGCCAGCACCGCGCCGTTTGGCGGCATCGGCGCGTCCGGCAACCATCGCGCCAGCGCCTGGTACGCCGCCGACTACTGCGCCTGGCCGCTGGCTTCGCTGGAAACGCCCGACCTTACCTTGCCTGCGACGCTGTCGCCGGGCCTCGACTTCAGTCATCCGGAGACGCGCTAATGAAAGCCAGAGAAGTAAACTTTGATGGTCTGGTGGGATTAACCCATCACTACGCGGGGCTGTCGTTTGGTAATGAAGCCTCGACGCGCCATCAGCATCAGGTTTCTAATCCTAAACTGGCGGCGCAGCAGGGCCTGCTGAAAATGAAGGCGCTGGCGGATGCCGGTTTCGCGCAGGGCGTTATCCCGCCGCACGAACGGCCTCATCTGCCGATGCTGCGTCGGCTGGGCTTTAGCGGCAGCGATGCGCAGGTACTGGCGAAAGCGGGGCGTCAGGCGCCGCAACTGCTTTCTGCCGTTAGCTCCGCCTCGGCGATGTGGGTGGCCAATGCCGCCACGGTTTCGCCCTCAGCCGACAGCGCCGACGGCAAAGCGCATTTCACCGTGGCAAACCTGAACAATAAATTTCATCGCGCCATCGAAGCGCCAACTACCGGCGCGCTGCTGCGAGCTATTTTCCGTGATGAACGCTATTTCGCCCATCATCATGCGCTGCCGCAGGTGGCGCTATTGGGAGATGAAGGCGCCGCTAATCATAACCGCTTTGGCGGCGACTACGGCGAGCCCGGCGTGCAGCTGTTTGTCTATGGCCGCGAAGAGGGGCATGGCGGACTGGTACCGGCACGTTATCCGGCGCGCCAGACGCGGGAAGCCAGCGAGGCGGTGGCCAGGCTGCATCAGCTTGATCCAGCCCGCACGCTGTTTGTGCAGCAGAACCCGGCGGTTATCGACCAGGGCGTATTTCATAACGATGTGATTGCCGTTAGCAATCAGCGCGTGCTGTTTTGTCATCAGCTGGCGTTTTTGCATCAGGATAAACTGCTGACCGATTTAAGCGAAAGGGTGCCTGACTTTACGCCGATCGTTGTGCCGGACAATCGCGTGTCGGTAGCGGATGCGGTCGCTACGTATCTGTTTAATAGTCAGCTGCTGAGCCGCGACGATGGTACTATGCTGCTGGTACTGCCGCAGGAGGCGCGCCAGCACGTCGGCGTCTGGCGCTATCTGACCGAGTTGGTAGAGAGCGGCGGGCCCGTTCGCAAACTGAAAGTGTTTGATCTGCGCGAAAGCATGAACAACGGCGGCGGCCCGGCCTGCCTGCGCCTGCGTGTGGCGCTTAACGCGATCGAGCAGCAGGCGGTTAACCCGGCGGTGATGATGAATGACCGCTTGTTCGCCACCCTTAACCAGTGGGTCGATCGTCATTACCGCGATCGGCTGACTCAGGCCGACCTGGTCGACCCGCAGTTACTGATTGAAGGACGTGAAGCCCTGGATGAGCTGACACGTTTGCTAGACTTAGGAAGTGTTTATCCATTCCAGCAGGAATAAGATCCCGGCGGCGCGCGTCGCCGGTTTCCCGCGTTACAGGAGATGTCATGCAGGATTTGTTACAACAAACGCTTTCCGGCAGTGCGCCGGCAATGACCAGCGGTACGTTACCGAATCTGCGCTGGCAGTGGCTGGATGAGGGTATTCTTGAACTGACCCCACTGGCGCCGACGCAGCAGGCCATCGCTATTTCGGCCGGTATTCACGGCAATGAAACCGCGCCTGTAGAGATCCTGAACGCATTAATTACCCGTCTGCTGCAGGGTGAAATGTTGCTGGCGGCACGGCTGTTGGTGCTGTACGGCAATCCTCCCGCGCTGCGTGCCGGGAAGCGCTATTTGCGCTGTGATTTGAACCGGCTGTTCGGCGGACGCTGGCAGCAGTTTGAAAACTGCCCGGAGGCGCAGCGCGCCTTGCGTCTGGAGCAGGCGCTGGAAACATTCTGGCAGGTCGGGACCCATCAGGAGACGCGCTGGCATCTTGATCTGCATACCGCGATCCGCGGCTCGTATCATACGCGCTTCGGCGTGATGCCGTTCAGCCAGCGCCCCTGGCCTGACGATTTTATGCAGTGGCTGGCGGCGGCGGGACTGGAGGCGCTGGTGTTTCATCGTGCGCCGGGCGGTACGTTTACCCATTACAGTAGCGAACATTTTCAGGCCGCCAGCTGTACGCTGGAGCTGGGTAAGGCGCTGCCGTTCGGTCACAACGATTTGACGCAGTTCCAGGCGGCACAGCAGGCGCTGGCGGCGCTAATAAGCGGCGAACCGCTGCCGTCTACCGGTAAGACGCCGCGACGTTATCGCGTCACGCAGCAGATTACCCGCAACAGCGAACGGTTCCAGCTGCATATGAGCCCAGAGACGCTGAACTTTACTGCATTTCCGCAGGGGATGCTGCTGGCGGAAGATGGCGAAACGCGCTATTTCGTGCAGCAGGCGCGTGAGTACGTGCTGTTTCCTAACCCCAACGTCGCTCCCGGACTACGCGCCGGTTTAATGCTGGTAGAGGATAATGCGCATAATGCGGCGTTGAGCGTCGACGCGGCGGAGCCGTTGCAATAACCGATGCGGCCCAGCAAGCTGGGCCAGAAACAGAGCGCTACGCCAGCGCGCGTAGCCGTGTGACACTTCTCTGACGAACAAATAGCGCCAGCAAGGCGATGCCGGTCAGCGCCAGCGCGCTGGCCAGCAGGAAAGCGGAAGCATACCCGCCACCGTACTGGATCAAAAAACCGGTAATCGCCGGAGAAAGGATCCCCGCCAGGTTCGCCAGCAGATGAACAAAACCACCTGCGGTGCCGATGCGTTCCGCCGGAACGATATCCTGCAACAGCGACCAGCACGCCTGCGGCGTCATATAGGCAAAGACGCTGGCAAGGGTAATCAGCGCCACCGCGAAGATGATATTCTCAGCCCAGGCGGTGAGCATCACGCTGACCGCGGCGACAGCCAGACCAGCGAAGATCACCAGCTTGCGCGACAGCAGAAAATTACCGGTGCGCCGGTAGATGGCATCCGAGATCAATCCGCCGCCGATAAAACCCGCCGTTGCGCCCAGCCAGGGCAGAACGCCGATTAGGCTCATGCTTTTGATATCCAGATGCTGGTAATCCGTCAGGTAGCTTGGCAGCCAGGAGAGAAAAAAGAACTGGATATAGTTAAAGCAGAAGAAAGCGGCGGCTACGCCTAATACCGGCAGCGAGAACACGTAGCGCCAGATACCTGCCGGGCGGGTTCCGGCCTCGGCGAGACGGGTAGCGGGACGCTGCGCTTTAATCAGGCTGCGTTCGCTGGCGCTGACGTGTGGATGATCTTCCGGCTTATCGCGGAATAACCACAGCCAGAAGCCCAGCCAGACAAACCCCAGCAGCGCAATTGCCAAGAAAGAGACGCGCCAGCCAAAATGCAGCCCTACCAGGCCGACGATCGGGGCGGCTACCGCGGCGCCCAGCGGCTGTCCGGCGTTGGTAAAGCCGACGGCGCGCCCGGTTTCCTTACGGGGAAACCAGTTAGAGATCGATTTATTGGTGGTAGTGCCCATCGGGCCTTCGCCAATCCCGAACAGCACGCGCATAATCAACAGATGGGTAAAATTGCCCGCCAGCGCGGTGGCGCCGCAGAACAGCGACCAAATCGCCGCCGCCCAGCCGAATACCCGTCTTGGCCCAAAACGATCGGCGGCCCAGCCGCCCAAAAAGCAGAACAGGCAATAGCCGATAAAAAAGCAGCTAAACAGGATCCCCATCTGCGCATCATCAATATGCAGGTCTTGTTTGACCAGCGGCGCCATCACCGACAGCGCGGCCCGGTCGAGATAATTCAGCATGCCGGCAAAGAACAGCAGCAGCGCAATCAGGCTACGGTAGTTTTTAAACATTGCTGCTTCCCTCCAGGTTGATCCGCAAGTGGCTGACGGTATGTTGACGTATTACCTGCGCATCGGGCGTAAAGCCCAGCCCCGGCGCGTCGGGCAATGTCAGGGTTGGGGCAAAAGCTAACTGGGGATAGAGCAGGGAGGGAAAGCGGATAAACGGCACCTCCAGTTGGATGTCGTCAGGCAGCGCGGCCACAATATGCGCTGTCGCCAGCAGCCCGGCGCCGTAATAAAAGCAGTGCGGGACCACTTTCACCTGATGCTTTGCCGCCAGCGCGATCACGCGCAGCAGAGCGCTGATGCCGCCGACCTTCGCCACGCTGGGCTGAGCTACATCAATGGCGGCATTATCGAACAGCGCGGCGAATCCCCACTCGCCGCAGACATTTTCGCCAGCGGCGATCGACGTTCCCGCACTACGCACTGCGGCCAGGCCGTGTGCATCGTCCGGCGGCCAGACCGGCTCTTCCAGCCAGCCCAGCTTCAGCTCCGCCAGTTGAGCGGCGCGCAGGCTGGCTTCTTCTACTGTCCACGGGCAGTTGACATCCACCATTAACGTCGCCTCCGGCGGCAGCGCGGCACGGGCGGCGGCGATGGCGGCGTACTCGGTTTCATGCAGTTTCAGCGTGCGAAAGCCAGCCTGCCACGCGCGGGTCACCTGACGGGCAACCTCTTCAGGCTGGTTGTTATAGCTGACCAGGCTGGCATACAGCCCAATTTGCTGACGCGTCGCCCCCAGTAACTGCCACAGCGGCTGATTCAGCTGTTGTCCCAGCAGATCCCACAGGGCGATATCAATGGCGGACAGGCCAAAGCGCACCGGCCCGCCGCGGCCAAAGGCATGCAGCGCCTTCTCCGCCTCTGCCATCAGCGCTTCCAGCGCCGCGCGACTTTGCGGAACCGCCTTGCCTAAAAAGCAGGGGATGACCAGTTGCTGTAATGCCTGAGCCGTGACGGGATTCGCAAGATGGCCGAAGGCTTCGCCCCAGCCCTGAAGGCCACTGCTGGTTTCGATACGCACCAGCAGCGTTTCCATCTCTTCCAGCGCCGGCGAAGCGGCGTTCCAGGCGGTTTCCTGCGCCGCCGCCGCCGTTCGATCGCTGTCAAAGGGGAGGCTGAGACGTATGATCTCAATGCTTGTTATTTTCATGCCATAAACCTTAAAAGTTAGGGAAATCAGAGTAAGCGTTGGGTTTTAAATTATTTTTTGGCATTAACTGGAGCAAACCGACACCAGTATAAAAAACAGGCGGGACGCGGGGCACTATACAGGCGCATAAAGTTAGGGCGGGAAAACGAGGTATCTTTTGGCATTTGAATAAGCGCTTGCGCAGCAGCTCACAAAAAAACGGCAGAAACAAAATTTTCCTGGAAGACGTTAACTTTTTCTTTCCCCTGTTTTGTCGTCAGGGTTACACTTCTCCACGATTTCCGCCATTTTCCGCATAGTGTCATATTCTTTTGCAATTCTTCACCCTAATCTTCTTATTCTCTCCAGGATTGCTGCGTTTTTATCTTCTATGCTTTCAGGGCTTTACTCAGACTCTGAGTACTTGACGTTGTGTGTCGTAGACTCATTTCCGTAGCAGCGACATCAGCTGTCGTCATAAAACTGATAAGTAAGGACAATACAATGCGTAAACTCACCTCTCTTTTTGTAGCATCTGCTCTGGCTTTTGGTGCGGCAAGCGTTGCTCACGCAGCAGATACCCTGACCCCGCCACCGGCAGGTAGCGAAAAACCGATGCATCATAAAGGTCCGATGGGACACGGCCCGATGGGCATGTTCAAAAACCTGAACCTGACGGATGCGCAGAAACAGCAGATGCGCGACATCATGAAAGATGCCCGCAAAGATATGAAACGTCCGTCGCTGGAAGAGCGCCGCGCTAACCACGCGATTGTGGCCGCCGACAGTTTTGACCGCAGCAAAGCGGAAGCTCAGGCTGAGAAGATGACCGCCAACGCGAAAGAAAATGCCGTGGCGATGATGGAAACGCAGAACAAAATGTACAACGTGCTGACGCCGGAACAGAAGAAGCAGTACAACGCTAACTTTGAGAAACGTCTGACTGAAAAGCCGATGCATGACGGTAAGATGACTCCACCGCCAGCTGACGAATAATCGTCGCGCGGGATAATTCCTGAGACCGCCGACGTTGTCCATGGCCTGGCGCCGTGGGCAGCGTCGGCGGTTTTTTTATCAGAACGTCCCGGTGCCGCCGTCAGAACACCAAACCTGACCGGAGGTAAAGCTACTTTCCGCCGAGGCCAGCGTGACGTAGAGCGGGGCGATCTCAACCGGCTGCCCCGGACGACCGAACGGCGCTTCTTCGCCAAATTTCATCACTTTTTCCATCGGCTGTCCGCCGCTGGACTGTAACGGCGTCCAGTATGGTCCCGGCGCAACGGCGTTGACCCGAATGCCTTTTTCCGCCACCTGCTTGGCCAGCCCTTTGGTAAAGGCGACAATCGCCGCTTTGGTCTGCGCATAGTCGAGCAGAATGGCGCTGGGTTTGCCCGCCTGTACCGAAGAGGTATTCACAATCGCCGAGCCAGGCTTGAGATGCGCCATCGCCGCTTTGGTGATCCAGAACATCGCATAGACGTTGGTTTTAAAGGTTTTATCGAACGATTCGGTGGTCAGCTCGGTGATCGATTCTACATATTGCTGGCGACCGGCGTTGTTAACCAGGATATCCAGCCCGCCCAGCTGCGTGGCGGCATCGTTGACCAGCTTCTGACAAAAGGCTTCATCGGTAATATCACCCGGAATCGCTACCGCTTTGCGGCCCGCCGCCTTGATCAGATCGATCACTTCCTTAGCATCGGACTCTTCCGCCGGCAGATAGTTAATCGCCACGTCGGCGCCTTCACGCGCGTAGGCAATCGCCACGGCGCGGCCGATCCCGGAATCGCCGCCGGTGATCAGCGCCTTGCGGCCGGTAAGACGTCCACTGCCACGATAGCTCTCTTCGCCATGATCGGGACGCGGCACCATTTTACTGGCGAGGCCCGGCGGATCCTGCGGCTGACGTTCAAACGGGGGCTTGGGAAAGGCGTCGAGCGGGTTTTTACCGGTCAGCGGCGGCGCGCTGTTTGGCGTCGCGCCGGCGTTGCCGCTTTCCGCAGCGCTGGCGCTGCCCGCCATGGCCATACCGGTAACTGCCATGCTGCCCATTAGTCCGCCAACCACCTGGCGACGCGAAAACTTACTGTGATCGTGTTGAGACATGCGTTCTCCTTTTCATCAGTAAAGTGCCCAACAAACGGCGACACAACTGATTAAAAGGTAGACGCAAATCACAGTTCACGCGAAGCGACAGGCGGATTAGAGCGGGATTATCGGATATTTTCCGCTCAGCATCGGGCGGCAAAGATACTTATAGCCGTCATTATCAAAACCTTTCGGCGGGCTGGTCAGATTTTTCGCCTCGTCGAGATCGCTAACGGAGCCGAGGTAAAACCAGTTATGGATAATATGCATCTGGGTTTCCTGCGGGCCTTCCTCCACCAGCGCGACGGCGCCCGGCCACGGCCAGCAGATCACACGTACTTTTTCTAACGCCGCCAGCAGCCGCTGGTGGTGATCGCCAATCGGCTCTTTGCCGCAGCAGGCACCCGCGCAGCGTTTCAGGCTGGCGCGAAAACAGGCGCGGTTTTTACTGTAGCTTTCCAGTCCCAGCAGACCGTAGCAAAGCTGATGCTCATCGGCGATGGTTTTGAGCGTTTCCTGTGCCGCGCGGCGGCTGGAGTAAAGCCCGAACAGGTTAGGCGAGGCGGAGAAATCGAGATCGCGCGCATAAACGATATTGGGCTGCGTCACGCCGTCCCACTGTAGCGAGCAGAGCTGCCGATTTCGCCGCAACCGTTTATTGAACAACGGCTGCTGATTTTTAATCATCTGCGCTTCCAGCAGCAGCGCGCCCAGCTCGCCGGCGGTGGTAATCCAGCTGAGACGCCGCGTCAGACGCAGCATTTTTGCCTCATCCGGCGTGCGGAAGTGCGACATTACCCGCGTACGCAGGTTAATGCTTTTGCCAATATAGAGCGGCATAACGTCGCTGTCGCCGTGAAACGTATACACGCCCGGCAGCTTGGGGATCTCGTTAAGAAATGAACGCAAATGATCGGGATATTCATAAATGGCCGCCGCTTCAAACTCAAGGCGGTGGCTGGCAGCACGTCTTACCACAGGTGACTCCGTTTACTGGTTGCATATCCAGTCTATCAGCCGCAACGGAACTTGAACAGGGCAAAAAAACGGCACGTTGTCGGTTTTATCATCGTCCTGAGAAAGCGGCCAGAAAGGGTTATCTGTGCATCATGCGAAAAACAGTGATTTTTAACGGCGGGGTGCGGTTGAGAAAAAGCTGAGGCGGGAGGGCGGGCGCAAGCTGAAAGCAGGGGGAAGTAAGCAGGCCGCATGCGGCGGCCCGCTTATTAAGCGGTTACTTTTTCCAGTAATCGTCAAAAACGGTAACCGGCAGGCGACGTTTGTGCTCAGTTTTTTGATACCAGCCTTCAATGGTTTTCGCTGCAGACTCGTCAATCTGCTGGCCTTCAAGATAGGCATCAATCTGACCGTAGCTGACGCCCAGCGCCACTTCATCCTGCAGGCCCGGACGATCGTCTTCCAGATCCGCCGTCGGGTGTTTCAGATAGAGGTGCTGTGGGCAGCCCAGCGCTTTCAGCAGCATTTTTCCCTGGCCTTTGGTCAGGCGGTGCAGCGGGTTAATATCGGTGCCGCCGTCGCCATATTTGGTGAAGAAGCCAGTCACCGCCTCAGCGGCATGATCGGTACCCACTACCAGGCCTTTGGTCATCCCGGCGATACTGTACTGCGCCTTCATGCGTTCGCGCGCTTTTTCATTGCCGCGTACAAAGTCGCTCAGCTCGATGCCCGCTTCTCTCAGCGCGCGCTCGCTGGCCTGCACCGCTTCTTTGATGTTAACCACCAACGTGCGATCGGGCTGAATAAAATCGAGCGCATCCTGACAATCTTTTTCATCCGCCTGCACGCCATACGGCAAACGTACGGCAATAAACTGATAGTCGCTGTTGCCGGTTTCTTCGCGTAGTTCGCTTATCGCCAGCTGGCTTAATTTACCGCAGAGGGTAGAATCCTGACCGCCGCTGATGCCCAGCACCAGGGTTTTTAAAAAGGGATGGGCTTTCAGATAGGATTTCAGAAACTCAACGCTGGTACGGATTTCCTGTTTGGCATCGATCGTCGGCTTGACGTCCAGCGCCTTAATTATTTCCTGCTGCAGTGACATAAACCACTCCTTAAATCAGTAGCCTGATGGCTCGTTGCGAATGCGTATCTGTTAAAGCTAACGTGCATCAGGCAAAACGACAAGCGCGTTTGCGCCTGAGAAAGCCTCAGGCGCGGTTAATTCAGACAGTTTGCGGTTTTTTCGCCAGCAGGATAAAGGTCGCGATCGCCAACAGGTAACAGCCAAAGATGGTGAAGGTCATGGTTAACACGGAAGTACCGCCCAGGCCGGTCACCGGCACGCTGATCGCGCCGAGGGTAAACATGGTTACGCCGATCACCGCCGAGGCGCTGCCCGCCCGTTTGCCCTGGCTCTGCATCGCCAGCGACGCGGCGGTAACCGAGATCACCCCGTTGCTGGCCACGGTAAAGAACAGCGCTACCAGCACCAGCGGCAGCGCCGCGCCTGAGAGGCCGGTTAACACCAGACTGCCGGAGGCGATAAACGCCAGCGTCAGACCGCCTTTCAACACGCGATATTCTCCCCACAGCGGACAGAGGCGGGCGCTGGTTTGCGAAGCGATGATCAGCCCCAGTCCGTTAAGAGCAAAGCAGAAGCTGAACGCCTGCGGCGACAGACCATACAGCTGCTGCAGGACAAAAGGCGACGCGCCGATATAGGCGAACATCCCGGACATCATAAATCCCTGTGTCAGGCAGAAGCCCATAAAGGGACGGTGGGTGACTACTTTACCCAGCGCCCCCCAGGCGGAGAGCAGGGAACCCTGGCTGCGATTTTCAGGCGGCAGCGATTCATGCAGTTTCACGCGTGCCATCATCAGCAGCAGCAGGGCAATCAGCGCCAACACCATAAACAGCCCGCGCCAGTCGAGGAAAGCCATCAGCGCGCCGCCCATCACCGGCGCGGCAATCGGCGCCAGGCCGTTAACCAGCATCAACATGGCGAAAAAACGGGTTAAATCGTGGCCGCTATACATATCGCGGGCAATGGCGCGTGACAGTACCGCGCCGCCCGCGCCCGCCAGCCCTTCCAACAGGCGCGCCAGCAGTAACTGATCGATATTTTGTGCCAGCGCGCAGCCCACCGAAGCGATAATCAACAGGATCAGCGACAGAGATAGCGGTCGCAGACGGCCCATTTTATCGCTGAGCGGGCCAAACAGCAGCTGGCCAAAACCCAACCCAAGCAGACCGGCGGTCAGGCTGAGCTGCGCGGTGGCCGTGGGCGTGTTGAGATCCTGCGCCAGGTCGGGCAGGGCCGGTAGATATAGATCGATGCAAAGCGGCCCCAGAGCCGCCAGTAAGCCAAGGCTTATCGCATAGCCGATAGGGTTGCGATGGGCTGATGTCATGTTTTTGGTCTCTCCCTGTCAGGAATCATTGTGGCCCGTTGGGCATTCATTGCGCAGCCTCTGTGGGCTGCATCATTGCTACAGAGTGCAGGCGGCGCGATTATACGAGTTTGCGCCCGCTTTCCCCACGGTTTCGCTTAGCGACAGTTACCCCAGGCAATGACCATTGCATAGCCTGACCGGGGCGTCGGCTGAAAAGCGACAAATCTGCGCCATAAATTTGATAAATCAGTAGTTATGTTCCAGGATTACTTCACATGGACAATCAATGAGGAACATAAAGATGAAAAAACTCACAGGATTTATCGGTGCTGCAGTGGCTTTGGCGGTGTTGTCTGGCTGTACCGCTTACGATCGTGCTGAAAGTTTCGTTACTCAGCCGGTGGTGAAGGATGTGAAAAAAGGAATGACGCGTGACCAGGTTCGTCAGGTTGCTGGCCCGGCGTCCACCGAAATCACCATGGTTCACGCACGCGGCACCTGCCAGACCTATGTGCTGGGCGAGCGTGACGGCAAACCGCAGACCTATTTCGTTAGCTATAACGATACCGGTCGCGTGATGAACTACGGCTTCCAGAGCTGTAAAGAGTACGATACCGATCCGCAGGCCAATCAGTAAGGTCTGAGCAAAATTAACGGAGGCGGCTGTTATCGGCCGCCTCCGCTGTTTCTCTACGCCGTCCATGCCGATTTTTCCCTGCCGCACTCATTGCACGTCACGCTGTTCCGCTTTTCACCCACCGATCCTATAGCCCCGGCGGCCGCGGCACCTCAAGATATTCCCCGTTGATATTGCGCTCGTAGTAGTGCTCGTCCTGTACATAATAGCGTTGCCCGTTGTAATCGAGCGCGTGCATGCGGCTGTCCAGCGTAACGCGCTCTGCTGGTGGTTCTACTACCACGTAAGTGTCTCCCTGATGTTGATAATAGTTGCCGTTCAGCAAGTAGTAGGTGAGGCCGCCAATCAGTACGGCGGTAGCCGCCTCCGGCAGGAAGCGAAAGGGAGCTGGACCTCCCCAGCCGGGACCGCCGCCGTGATGCCAGCCTGGACCCGGCCCGCCACCGGGATGGGCCACCGCGATAACCGGCGCGGTTAGCGTCAGGACGAGTAGCGATGCGATAACCTTTTTCATGGTAATTCTCCTGCATTAACTCACAGCAGGATTGACCTGGACGCGGGAAAAAACAAGCGGGAAAAGGGCGATTTAGCGCATGGTTACCAGGCTTAATGCTTTCTTAACACGGCGGGAAAATAATGGAGTAAAAAGACAGGCAAAGTGGCCCTTTTACAGACTTACAGACGATACAGAAATCAAGGCGAAGAGAGCCCAGGCAGAAGAGTAAAGCGTCCCGCGCCACGGACGGCGCGGGCAGAGCTGTCAGGGATGACGCTTTTTGCGTCTTTGGGTTCCCTGAGCAGGTACTTAAGTAGCAGAGTGATGTGGCGGGCTAAACAACCCGCAGCGTTATCAGGCCGGTACGCTTAGCGCTTTTTGGCTACGAGACCAGATGCGATGCGCGCCGAGGAAGGCGATAAACTCGCTCATCAGCACGCCTTCCGCTTTCACATCCTCAACCAGACCCTCTTCAGGCTCTTCGTCGCCAAGGCCGAACTGCGCTTTAAAACGCCGCGCATCGCCGCTCAGGCCGATCACCTTCAGATGCTTATAGGCTTCCAGTAGATAATAACGCGCATCGCCGCTTAGCAGCAGCGCATCGATATTACCGTCCGGCACGATAACCGCATCTACCGTCACCGAAGGCAGGCCGCTAAAGGTGCCGTCAATTGGCAGGGTAGAGCCATCGTCGGCGCGAACCTGTCCCATATGCGACGCCAGCAGTTTAGCATGCACGCCATGGGCTTTTAGCTCCTGTAAAATTGCCAACACGTCGGCGGCTTTCACACCGTCGCTCAGCAACAGGGCAACCTGGCGGCCTTTAATATTGCCGTTCGGGATGGCGTACAGACTCAGGCTGGCATCTTTTCTCAGGCCGTTTACATCTTTCGGCGGCGCGGTATGCAGTTTCTCATCCGACAGCGCAATGCCCAGATTCTGCGCCACGCCGTGCGCCAGCGAGACATCAATATGCAGCAGATGATCAACCACGCGTTCGCGGATATAGGCGCGCGCCACCTTGCCCAATTCAAAAGAGAAGGCTTCGATAATATGCTGCTGCTCAATCGGCGTCTGGCTCAGCCAGAACAGACGCGGCTGAGAGTAATATTCGCCGAACGACGGGCTACGCTCGCGCACCTTATGTCCTTCAATGCGCTCCTGATAACTTTCAAAACCGCCGCGACGCGGCTGCGGCGGCGTTTCACGCGGCCAGTTATCGTTAATGGAGTTGGGCTCATAGTTCGCTGGATTGGTATCAATATCCATGCGATGCATACCCTGGCGCTGGAAGTTATGGTAAGGACAGACCGGACGGTTGATAGGAATTTCATGGAAGTTGGGCCCGCCCAGGCGGCTGATTTGCGTATCGGTATAGGAGAACAGACGGCCCTGCAGCAGCGGATCGTTAGTAAAATCCAGTCCCGGCACGATATGGCCCGGATGAAAGGCGACCTGCTCGGTTTCAGCAAAGAAGTTATCCGGGTTGCGGTTCAGCACCATCTTACCGATTAGCTCTACCGGTACCAGCTCTTCAGGGATCAGCTTGGTAGCATCCAGCAGATCGAAATCAAACTTAAACTCATCCGCTTCCGGGATCAGCTGCACCCCCAGCTCATATTCCGGGTAATCGCCTGCCTCAATCGCTTCCCACAGATCGCGGCGATGGAAATCGGGATCGCGCCCGGTCAGCTTCTGCGCCTCGTCCCACAGCAGCGACGCCTTGCCCGCGACCGGTTTCCAGTGGAAGCGGACAAAAGTCGCTTTCCCTTCAGCATTAATCATACGGAAGGTATGAATACCAAAGCCTTCCATGGTGCGATAGCTGCGCGGGATGCCGCGATCGGACATCGCCCACATCACGTTATGCAGCGTTTCCGGCTGCAGCGATACATAATCCCAGAAGGTATCATGCGCGCTTTGTCCCTGCGGGATTTCATTGTGAGGTTCGGGTTTCACCGCATGGACAAAGTCAGGAAATTTATGCGCGTCCTGAATAAAGAAAACCGGCGTATTGTTGCCGACCAGATCGAAAACCCCTTCCTGGGTATAAAATTTGGTGGCGAAGCCGCGGATATCACGCACGGTATCGGCGGAACCGGCGCTGCCCTGAACCGTAGAGAAGCGTACGAAGACCGGCGTAACCTGATCGGGATCGCGCAGGAAATCCGCTTTGGTGACGTCGCTCATGGCGCGATAGGGCTGGAAATAGCCGTGCGCCGCCGAGCCGCGCGCATGCACGATACGTTCAGGAATGCGCTCATGGTCAAAATGCGTGATTTTTTCACGCATGATGAAATCTTCCAGCAGCGTTGGACCGCGCGTACCCGCCTTCAGTGAGTTTTGATCGTTGGCGATACGCGTGCCCTGATTGGTAGTCAGCGGGAAGTTTTCACCGCCCTTACGGTGCGCGTCCAGCTGATCGAGTTTGGCGTTACGCGTGGCAGGCGACTTCAGACTGCCCGGCGCGGTGGGCTGTTTACCCGGCGGCGTGGGTTCGGGTGAAGGCTGGTGCGATCCATCTGCGGGGGCTAAAGAGTCCAGACCTGGCTTGGCGGATTCGGGACCTGTAGCCGGTGCGCTGTGGCTCAGTTCCTTATTATCGGTTTCTTTCGACATTAGCATTGCTCCTGTTGATGTCGTTTAAGGCTCCATTAACTATAGAACAGCACGTTAGGTACGCCTGGATTTTCCCGGGTTTTGTGTTATAGCGCGTTGAAAAAGTTGAACAGAAAGAGGCATTAAGCCTGGCGGGACGGGAAAAGATAAAGGCCGGATTATCCGGCCTTTATGCTGTTGAACGGTCTGTAGCGCTGCTGGCACAGACCGATGATCAGAACTCAACGCGGTTAGCGATGCGCCAGTTCGCTATGCTCGTCGCTGTTCAACAGCGCTTTGTCGGTCTGCTTCAGCCAGTGGCTGGTCAGGGAGCCGGCGGTCATCGCGCCATTCACGTTAAGCGCGGTACGGCCCATATCAATCAGCGGCTCGATAGAGATCAGCAGGGCGACCAGCGTTACCGGCAGGCCCATCGCCGGCAGCACCATCAGCGCGGCAAAGGTCGCGCCGCCACCTACGCCCGCCACACCGGCGGAGCTGAGGGTAACGATGCCCACCAGCGTGGCTATCCATACCGGATCCAGTGGGTTAATGCCCATCGTCGGCGCAACCATTACCGCCAGCATAGTCGGATAAAGACCGGCGCAGCCGTTCTGGCCGATAGTGGCACCAAACGAAGCGGAGAAGCTGGCGATAGACTCCGGTACACCAAGGCGCTGAGTCTGTGCTTCCACATTCAGCGGAATGCTGGCGGCGCTGGAGCGGCTGGTAAAAGCAAAGGTAATGACCGGCCATACCTTACGGAAAAAGCGCAGCGGATTAATCCCGTTAACCGACAGCAGCAGGGCATGGACGCCAAACATAATCGCCAGGCCCAGATAAGAAGCCACCACAAAGCCGCCGAGCTTGATAATATCCTGCAGGTTAGAGCCGGCGACCACTTTGGTCATCAGCGCCAGCACGCCATACGGTGTCAGCTTCATAATCAGGCGCACCAGCTTCATTACCCACAGCTGTAGAACCTCGATTGCTTTCAGTACGCGCTCGCCTTTTTCCTGGTCATCCTTCAACAGCTGCAGGGCGGCCACGCCAAGGAAAGCGGCAAAAATTACCACGCTGATAATGGAGGTGGGGTTAGCACCGGCCAGATCGGCAAACGGATTTTTCGGGATAAAAGAGAGCAGCATCTGCGGCGCGCTAAGGTCGGCCACTTTGCCCGCATAGTTAGACTGAATCGCCGACAGACGGGCCGTTTCCTGCACGCCCTGCACCAGCCCTTCGGCGGTCAGGCCAAACAGGGTAGTGACAAACACCCCGACCAGCGCGGCGATAGCGGTGGTAAACAGCAAAACGCCAATGGTCAGCAAGCTGATTTTCCCCAGCGAGGAGGCATTATGCAGGCGCGCCACGGCGCTAAGAATAGAAACGAATACCAGCGGCATAACAATCATTTGCAGCAGCTGAACGTAACCATTGCCCACTACGTTAAACCAGCTTATTGACTCTTTCAGCACCGCGGCGTTTTCGCCATAGATTAACTGCAGCGCCAGACCAAACAGAACGCCAATCACCAGGCCTACCAGGACCTTTTTAGACAGGCTCCAGCCCTGGCGGCCAAGCCGGGATAACACCACCAGCAGGACGATAAACGTCAAAATATTCAAAATAAGGGGAACGTTCATTTTTTTTCTCCATGAGATTACCCCACCGCCGCGTAATCATGCAGCCTGTGGGGCAGGAAGAAGTGTTTTTATCGGCGCAGCGTGTTGCGCAATAGGCGGAATGGTATCAGGTCATAACCGGACGTTATTAGAACCGAATGGAATGGGTTATAACTTTTTGCCCGAATTTGTATGCAAAATCAGCGGGAAATCAGTTAAGCAGACGATCAATGCCCATCTGTACATTATTCATAATGCGCGCCGGCCAGCCGTCAGCGCCAAAATGGGGCATGCCGGGCGGGAACCAGAGCGCCCCAGCGACCAGCGCCAGACAGAACAACCGCTCCAGCTGATTGCCCGATTTGGTATTTAATATCGGCAGTCGAAAACGCCAGCGGCACGGCCACAACAGCGGCACCCCGGCCGGCGTGAGCATATCCGCTGCAATATGGCTGAGATAGCCTAATACCATGCCGTGCATGGCATCGCTGGGTAATGGGGAGCCGTGCGGCAGATTAAACTGCAGCAGCGTTACGCCGCCCAGCACCGCCAGCAAACTGTGGGTAAAGCCGCGATGGCCGAATGCCCGAGCGATAGGCTGCGAAATCCAGCGAAAGCGCTGGCCAAGCGTAGAGCGCGGATGATCGATATCGGGCAGCAGGCAGGTCAACAGCACCGCCGGAATAATGTGCCACCAGTCGCCGTTTGCCAGCTCTGGCGTTAGCTCAGCGCGCTTGGCAAAAATAGCGCTGGCAATGGCGAAAATAACGTGGCCTTCGGCCGTCATGGAGATAACCTGGATACATAACTGTCAATGTATCCAGTATAGGGGATTTATACAGTGGAATGGAAGTTGTGACGCTGTAACCAAAAGTGAATAACGGACGGAGCCAGACTCCATCCGTTATGGTTAGCGCGCCAGCCAGCCGCCGTCAACGGCCAGGGTGTAGCCATTAACGTAGTCAGATGCGGCTGAGGCTAAAAACACCACCGGACCCATCATATCGTCGGGCTTGCCCCAGCGTCCGGCCGGAATACGGCCAAGGATTTCCTGGCTGCGATCTTCATCGTTACGCAGCTGCTCGGTATTGTTGGTCGCCATATAGCCTGGAGCGATAGCGTTAACATTAATGTTATGCGCCGCCCATTCGTTGGCCATCAGGCGCGTCAGGCCCATCACCGCGCTTTTGGAGGCGGTATAGGAAGGCACGCGAATGCCGCCCTGGAAAGAGAGCATCGAGGCGATATTAATGATTTTGCCGCCGTTGCCCTGACTGATAAACTGGCGCGCCACCGCCTGCGACAGAAAGAATACCGTTTTGCTGTTGATATTCATTACGTCGTCCCAGTTCTGCTCGCTGAACTCAATCGCATCCTGACGGCGAATAATACCGGCGTTGTTTACCAGGATATCGATGCGTCCATAGGCGGCAACTGCCTGTTCCATCACCTGCGGAATGCAGCTGCTGTCCATCAGATCGGCATTAATATTGGTAAAGCGGCGGCCGGTCGCTTCGACCAGCACGGGAGTATCATCGGCGCCGGCGTGGTTAACGCCAACGATATCGCAGCCTGCCTGCGCCAGGCCGACCGCCATTCCCTGACCCAGCCCGGTATTACAGCCGGTGATCAGCGCCACTTTTCCTTCAAGGTTAAATGCATTCAGTATCATTTTTTGCTTCCTGTAATCGTCGTTAACGCAGTTCACTGACTTTGACGTGATCCATATCGTCAAAGACCTGATTTTCACCCACCATGCCCCAGATAAAGGTATAGCGTTTGGTGCCGACGCCGGCATGAATCGACCAGCTTGGCGAAATCACCGCCTGTTCGTTATGCACCAGCAGATGACGGGTCTCCTGCGGCTGGCCCATCATATGAAACACGGCGGTTTCCTCATCCATATCGAAGTAAAAATAGACTTCCATACGGCGTTCATGAGTATGGCAGGGCATGGTATTCCACAGGCTGCCTTCTTCCAGTTTGGTCAGGCCCATCGTCAGCTGACAGGTGGGCAGTACATCCGGCACGATAAATTTATTAATGGTGCGGCGGTTGCTGGTGGACGGATCGCCCAACGTGGTGGGCGAGGCTTCTTCAAGGGTAATTTTTTTATCGGGGTAACGCGTATGGGCCGGGGCGCTGTTGTAATAAAATTTAGCGGGCCGGCTGGCGTCCACGCTTTTAAACACCACCGACTGCGCGCCCATGCCGACATACAGCGCCTGCTCGTTGCCGATTTCCCAGGCTTTGCCATCAACTTCGATCAGGCCCGGACCGCCAATATTGATAACGCCTAGTTCGCGGCGCTCAAGGAAATAACTGACGCCCAGCTGTTTCCCCACTTCGCTGCCGATAGTGACGCTTTCGCGCACCGGCATCACGCCACCGACAATGATGCGGTCGATATGGCTGTAGGTCATGGTGTAGTTGTCAGCTGTGAAAATGTTCTCAATGAGAAATTCACGCCGTAAGCCAGCGGTATCAAGCTGACGGGCGTGGTCGCTGTGGATGCTTTGACGGACTTGCATGTCGATGCCTCTCTGAGGTTGAAACCCATAAAACCAGGTATACGCGTGTCGTTATCAGAATCATAGGCAGGTCGGCATGCGAATTCAATAAAAATGAAATGCTGTTTTATTTATTTTGCACGCCGGATCATGTTTGCGGAAAAAACATCACCGGCGACAGGAAAGGATGGCTGCCTTATAAAGAAGTAAAGCACAGAGAGAAAAGAGGCGTGGCGCCCTTAGACCAAAGCACAGGAGGGAAGCGCATTGGCTGACCAGGGAGCGCTAACGCGCGGGTAAAAAGGCGGGGCGAGAGGCGACCCTGCCTGCAACGCGCAGGCAGGGGGTAACGTTAGTAGCCCTTTAGCTGCTGCGCGGTGAGCTGTAACAGCGAATCGAGTTTAACGTCCGCCATCGACCAGCGGGCATCGGCGCGATATTCCGCGGCGGGAACCACCACCGAACGCATCCGCGCCGCTTTGGTGGCGATCATGCCGTTAAAGGAGTCTTCCAGCGTAATGCAGTTTAAAGGATCGATACCCAGGCGAGCTGCCGCATCCAGATAAACCTGCGGATGCGGTTTGCTATAGGGCAGCGCCTCGGCGGAAACCAGCACCTCGAAATAGTCGCGCAGGTTAAACAGCGCCAGCACTTTCTCCAGCATATGCAGCGGCGAGGCGGAGGCCAGACCGATTTTTAGCCCCTGCGCCTGGCAGAGCTGCAGCGCCTGCTCAACGCCCGGCAGCAGCGGTTTCTTCTCTTCTACCAGATTAATTGCGCGAGTAATAATGCGCTCGGTAACCTCCTGTTGGCTGGGACCATTCCACGGCAGCGTTTCGTACCACATGCGCACTACCTGGTCGATACGCAGGCCCAGCGTATCCGGCAGTTCGCTACGGCGCGACAGATCGACATCGAGCGTGGCAAAAACGTCCAGTTCAGCCTGATCCCATAAGGGTTCAGAATCTATCAGCAGACCGTCCATATCAAATATCGCGGCCAGTACAGGTCGGGTATAGCTCATACAAGGCTCCGTTTTTACATTTTGCTTTACCATAGCATGAAGCTTTGCAGCAGGCATGGTCGCACTAACAGGATAAAATAGTTGGCAGCGCTTTTTTCCAGGCGCTTTTCTCTGACAGCAGGTAGACTTACTGCCAGACAACAGGTGCAAGGAGAAACCATGACTTATCAACAGGCTGGCCGTGTTGCCATTATCAAACGCGTGGCTGGCTGGATTATTTTTATACCCGCGCTGATTTCCACCCTGGTATCGCTGTTGAATTTTATGTTCAAACACAGCGAAAAGCGGCCCGGCATTGATGCGGTCCTGCTCGATTTTATTCACGTGATGATCGATATGATCCGGTTTAATACCCCGTTTCTCGGTTATTTCTGGCGTAATTCGCCGGTACCTGATTTTAACGCGGGCGGCAACATCGGTTTCTGGCTGATCTATATCCTGATTTTTGTCGGCCTGGCGCTGCAGGCATCCGGCGCGCGCATGTGGCGTCAGTCACGTCATATAAAAGAAGGGATCGAGGATATGCTGATCCTTGAGCAGGCCAGGGGCGAAGAAGGGCGCAGCCGCCAACAGCTGGAAGATAAAATTGTGGTGCCGCGCCATACTATCTTTCTGCAGATTTTCCCGCTCTATATTTTGCCAATCGTGATCGCCGTAGCGGGCTATTTTGTCCTGTCGTTAACCGGTTTTATCTGATCCGCTTATCGGTCCTGAAAAGCAACGCCATCAGGCCCGCGTTTTTTCCTGCTCATCCCGCTCCAGCAGCAAACCCACGGCGCGTTGTGCCTCACTCAGCCAGCTGCCGCCAAATACATTGGCGCGATTAAGCAAATAATAAAGCTGATACACCGGCTGACGCTGTACGAAATCTTGCGGCAGCGGCCACACCGACTGGTAACCGGCTAAAATTTTCTCCGGGAAAGCGGGGTAGTGCCTGAGCATCGCCAGATCGCACTCACGATCGCCCCAGTAGCAGGCGGGATCATAGATCCACGGCCCGCTCTCGCTGCCCGCACAGTTGGTAGGCCAGAGATCGCCGTGCAGCAGAGAAGGCTGTGGATGATGTGCGGCCAGCGCGCGCTGTACGCAGTCGATAATCAGATCGGTATTGCCGTACAGAATGCCTTTTTCCTCTGCCAGCTGCAGCTGCCAGCCGATACGTTGTTCGGAAAAGAAGCGTGACCAGCGCCGTATCCAGCCGTTGGGCTGCGGCATAGCGGTAAGGTTGTTATCGAAATCGAGACCGAAATGGGGCTGTTCGCTCCACTGATGCAGCCGGGCCAGCTGCTGCCCCAGCTGAAAGGCGCTGGCCTCATTCAGCGGATGCGGCTGAATATATTCCAGCAGTAAAAAGCTGTAATCACGATCGCTGCCGATGCCATACACTTTCGGCACCCGTACCGTCTGGCTGTGCGCCAGCAATGCCAGCTGATCCGCCTCTGCGGTAAAAATGCCCAGCATCTCCTGGGTATTGCACTTCATAAACACCTGATGCTCGCCATAGCGTATTTGCCAGGCGGCATGCACTTCGCCGACGGGCAGCTCGGTGCGCTGGGTAATTTCCGCATTTCCTAACTGTTCACTCAACAGACGACTTATGGCTGACCACATGGGGCTATCCTCATTTTCGCTGTGTAATGATAGAGCGTAAAAATTAGCGCAAGCGCACAGGCCGGACATTATCCCTCAGGCCGATTTTGTTGGATAAAATCCGCAAAGGTTTGCACATCAACCTGTGGTTCACTCTCCAGTGCTACCGCGCCGATGCTGGCGGCCTGCTGATGAACCTCTTCAGCGCTCTTCGCGCTGACAATGCCGTAACTGTTGCTACCCAGCTCATGCGTATGGCCGTCATCGTCCTGCAGGGTAGTGGTGAAGCCGCTATGGGTCATCGCGCTGTTCAGTTCCAGACCGGCAGCCAGCCCCTTATCCTGGTAACGAAAGGTAACAACATAACGGGTTATGCCTGATGGACTCATAGTCACCTCATTGTTCCCGAAAGAATTTTCAGCTTAGACCATCACCGCCAAAGCAGCGAATCGGTAACAAAACAGGTTTGATAATGCAATTAATTATCATTACTATTATGGCGCTAACCCTATGAATAATAATTGAACAGGCGCTGTCTGTAACAAGGAGAATGATGTGCACTGCGCGATAAAATTTTCTGCCGCGGTTTTGATGCTGGCTGCGTCCGCCTCGGCCGTAGCAACCACTTATCCGGTAACCCTGAGCGATTTCGATGGGCAGAAAATCACCCTGAATAAAGAGCCGCAGCGGATCGTGGTCCAGGATGGACGCGATATCCTGGCGCTGGCGCTGCTCGATCGCGCCAATCCTTTTCAGCGCGTGGTGGCCTGGAATAACCTGTTAAAGAAAAGCGACGGACAAACCTGGCGGCTGATGCTGGGCAAATGGCCACAGGCCGGACAGATTACCGATATGGGCTTCAGCGATAAGGGGGAAGTGAACCTGGAAAGCGTGATTGCCCAGCGCCCCGATTTGATGATCGCCCAGTTGCGCTCCAAACCTTCGCTAACCCAGACCGGCGTACTGGCTAAACTTGCCCAGCTCGGCATTCCGGTGATGTTTATCGATACTTTTAACGATCCGGTGAAGGATGCGCCGGCCAGCGTGACGCTGCTGGGCGAGGCGCTTAACCGCGAAGCGGAAGCGCAGCAGTACACGCGTTTCTATCAGCAGCACTATCAGGCGATTCAGGATCAGGTGCGGACGGTTTCACCTAAACCGCGCGTGTTTATTGAAGCCAAGGCCGGTCTGTCCGGTCTGGAATCTTGCTGTTTTACCCACGGCCACGTGGGTTGGGGCTCGATGGTGGAAGCGGTCGGCGCGACCAATATCGGTTCTGAACTGCTGCCAGGCGCCACTGGCGATGTATCACTGGAAAAGGTTATCGCCACGAAGCCGGATGCCTATATCGTGTCGGGTTCTCAGTGGGCGAGCAAAAATAATGCAGCCGTGCCGTTCGGCTATGGCGTAACCCAGCAGCAGGTAGACACGGCGTTTAATAACATGAAACAGCGTCCGGGCTTTGCCCAGCTGCAGCCGGTAAAAGCAGGGCGCTTTTATGGCATTTACCACAACTTTTATAATCATCCGTGGAATATCGTGGGGATTGAATATCTGGCGAAGTTTATTTATCCGCAGCAGTTTAGCCAGCTTGATCCCGCCAACAGCTGGCATGAAATCGTCACGCGCTTTACCACTATCCCGGAAGGCAAAGGGGTACTGGGTTCGGCGGCGCCCCGCGGTTAATTAAAATTTTAAGCACGTCGCCTGGCGTGCTTTTTCTTTGATTTTAAAGCGAAATAAATATTTATTTCGCCGTGCTGCGTTTCGCTTAAATACCCTTTATAATGCGCGCCGTTAATAAGAAAAATCCAATTCGTAGCATCTTTTCCTCTGAATGCTTAGGTATTCTTGCTGTTTAATGCCTGTTTACAAAATTTATGGTAAATGGCGTTGATCGCAGCGTAAAACCCTTCAGACTCTCTCTTTTTTAAACTGTCGTACGGATCACAATAAATGAATTTGCTTAATAAGTTTTCTGCTGCGCTATTACTTTCTGCCGGCGCGTTTTGTCATCAGGCCATGGCTGATAACACCGTATTTACCGTTATGGACGATCCTTCTACCGCGAAAAAAACCTTTGAAGGCAACGCGGCCGCAGGTTACCTGGCGCAAACCGGAAATACCAAAAGTTCTTCCTTAACGGCTCAAACCAATATGACCTGGTATCAGCCGAATACCGCGTACAGCCTGTGGGGCAACGCGGCGAATACCTCATCTAACGATGAGCGCTCCTCCGAGACCTATCAGGTAGGCGGACGTACCCGCTATAACATGACCGATCACGACTATCTGTTCGGTCAGGCCAGTTGGCTGAGCGATCGTTTTAATGGTTATGACTCTCGTGACGTGCTGGCAGCCGGTTATGGTCGTCAGATCCTGAACGGGCCGGTGCATTCGCTGCGCGTGGAATTTGGTCCGGGCGTACGTTATGACGATTTCCACGATGGCGGTCATGAGACGCAGGGCCTGGGCTACGGCGCGCTGAGCTATCAGTGGCAGATGACCGATACCACCAAATTTATTCAGGGCGCCTCAGTGCTGAGCAGCTTTAACGACAACACCACGGTTAACTCTGAGACCGGCCTGCAGGTGGCGATTAACGCACACTTTGCCCTGAAGCTGACCTATAACGTGACCTGGAATAATAACCCGCCAGAGTCCGCGCCGGATCATACCGATACCAAAACGCAAATTCTGCTCTCCTACGCGATGTAACAATCAGGGCTGCCACAGGGCAGCCCTTAGCTTTTCTACATCCATTAACGCGCAGCCGTTCAGGCGTGACTGTTAACGCACCCTGGCGCGAAACACCCAGAATGCCCAGCTGTTATAGGCCAGCGTCAGTGGCAAGATTAATCCATAGCCGCTTAATAAAAACAGCTGTGTGGCGGGGGCGGCAGCGGCCTGCTGGATGGTGAGTTTGCCAGGCAGCAGCCACGGATAAAGGCCGACAATCAGTAACGCCCAGCACAGCGTAATCAACGTCAATACCAGCGACAGCGATATCACTGGCCGTTCCCGGTAGAGCGCCAACAGCAGCGCAACCAGCGTCAGCGCCAGCAGCAGCAGGATAATTTTACCCGGCAACCGCTGCCATGCCTGTAACAGCGCGCTGCTCTCCAGCAGGTTAATCGCGACCATCAGCGCCAGGCTCAGGACTAAAAACAGCCAGGCCAGCTGGTGGGCCAGTCCAGGCTCCGGTCCGGCGATGCGCCACTGTATCCAGCAACAGCCGCACAGCAGATAAGCGGCAATCAGGCCGAGGCCGCACAGCACTGGATATAGCGTCAGCCAGCTGAACGGCCCTGCCTGGGTCTGACCGGCAATCACTACGCCCACCAGCGCGCCCTGAATAAAACTGGCGATCAGCGAGCTGATTATATGGGCTACATCGAGATAGCGGTGCCAGCGGCGGTTAACGTGGCCGCGATACTCCAGCGCCACCGCCCGACCAACCAGCGCCAGCAGCATAATAAAGAGCGGCAGATAGATGGCGCTGAATAGCGTGCTGTAAAGCAGCGGGAACAGCGCCAGCATGCCGCCCGCCAGCAGCACCAGCCAGGTTTCGTTGGCGTCCCAGATGGGCAGGATGCTCATCGACAGCTTGCGGCGCGATTCGTCGTCGCGAAAGAAAAACAGCAGCATTCCCACGCCGAGGTCGGTGCCATCCAGCAGCAGATACATCAACAAGGAAACCGCGAGCGTGGCGGCGGAAATATCATCCAGCGTCAGCGGGATCATCACTCTCCTCCGTGGTCAGGACGCATCTCCTGCGCCGGCCCTGGCTCATCTGCCTGCGGCGCCTTACGGGCGTAGCGCAGCAGGTAGCGCAGGCCGATAGTGAATACCAGACCGTAAACCAACAAAATAGCGCAGCCGGAAGCGATCGCCAGATGCGACGAGATCGGGGAAACGCTGTCCGCGGTGCGCACCAGACCGTAAACGGTCCACGGCTGTCGCCCCATCTCGGTCACTATCCAGCCTGAGAGCATGGCGATAAAGCCCGCCGGCCCCATAAATACCAGCAGTTTTAGTAGCCGGCGAGAGCGCCACAGACGGCCGCGCAACCGTTGGATCAGCGCGGTCAGGCTTACCGTCAGCATCATAATTCCCAGGCCGACCATCAGGCGAAAAGCGAAAAAGACCGGCGCGACCGGGGGAATATCCTCCGGCGGGAATTCGCGCAGGCTTTTAATCTGGCCGCTCAGGTTGTGGCGCAGATAAAGCGACCCTATCTGCGGGATCGCTACCTCCCAGTGATTGCGCTGCTGCTGTTGGTCGGGCAGGGCAAACAGCCGCAGCGGCTCGCCTTCGCCCGGCGGCGGACGCTGCCAGTCGCCTTCCATCGCCGCCATCTTCGCCGGCTGGTGCGCCAGAGTATTTTCACCGTGCAGATCGCCGACCACCGCCTGGGTGACTGTCAGCAACGGCAGCAGCCACAGGCTGATCGTCAGCATCAGGCGCGCCCGCTCATTGTCGCTGTGATGTAGCAATTGCCATGCGCCGGTGGCGGCCACCATAAATGCGGTGCCGATCAGCATCGCCAACAGCATATGGGTGGCGCGCCAGGGGAAAGAAGGGCTAAAGATAATGGCCAGCCAGTTTTGCGGCTGAAAACGCTGTTGCTCATCAAGAAAAAAGCCGGTGGGCGTTTGCATCCATGAATTAGCTGCCAGGATCCAGAACACACTGATTAAGGCGCCAACGGCCACCAGCACCGTCACCATAAAATGCAGGCGTGGGCCGATACGCTCCATGCCAAACATCATCACGCCCACCATGCCCGCCTCCAGGAAGAAGGCCACCAGCACTTCGTAAAACATCAGCGGGCCAATCAGGCCGCCAACGCGCTCAATAAAGGGCGCCCAGTTGGTGCCGAACTGAAACTCCATCACCACGCCGGAGACCACGCCGACCGCCACGTTCAGGGCAAAAATCTTTAGCCAGAAATTATAGAGATCCAGATAGCGCTGCTGCCTGCGCCACAGCCATGCGCCCTCCAGCGCCACCAGCCATAGCGACAGGCCAAAGCTGAATCCGGCAAGGATAATATGCAGGCCGATGGTCACCGCAAACTGGGCGCGGGAGAGCAGCAGCGTCAGTTCCGCATCAGGCATGACTGTCTTTGCCGGTAAAGGCGCTGATCGGTTTGTCCGGAGCCGGCTGTTCCATCGCGGCGGCGAACGCTTTTAAGCCGGCAACCAGCGGCATCACCGCGTGCCATAAGCTCTCATCGTGCAGCAGTTTCCAGGTGCCGCTCACGCCAGGCGCCACCTCATGGTGCTGTTGGGTTTCTGCATGCATATTCACCGCGTTTAAGGCGGATTTCACCGCGTACACCGTTTTATGAAACTGCCCTGGCGGAATATCAGACAACGCCATCAGCAGCACCGAAAGGTTCTGCATCGCATTCTGTGAGCCCGGTTTGTTTAACCCTTCCACCAGAACTTTGGCAATTTGCGTATTGGCTGAAACCATATCGTTGGCCAGACGCAGGAAACCGTGATGGTGCAGGCTGTGCAACAGCTCGTGCAGCGCATCATGGGCATCAGGTTCGGTTTTGGTTGGCGGGACATCATAATTTATCGGTTCAGCCATTAAAATTTCTCCGGATGTTGAGTATGTTCAGGGGGAAGGGTGTAACCCTCCTGTTGCCATTTGATTTCAATAGGTAACCCCGCCAGCGGAGTGCGGCTGCCGTGACGGAAGTTTTGACGCGGCAGCGGTTCTGCCAGCGGCGGATGCGCCAGCTTAACCATTTTCACCGCAATCTCTTTGTAGGCCGGAGTATCAACGTCCGGATCGTGATGCTCGCCGGTCAGGCCGTTAACGCCAGGCTTGCCGTGGTGAATTGGCATAAACAGCACATTGCCTGCCACGCGTTCGGTGATCACCACCGGCACCTCCATCGCGCCTCGCCGTGACTCAATGCTGACCCAGTCGCCCTGACGGATCTGCCGCTCCCTGGCCAGCTGCGGGCTGATTTCTATGAAGCCGTTTGGCGAAAGCGAATACATACGGCCGCCGCGCCCGGTTTGGTTGGTGGATTGAAAATGCTCCAGCATCCTGCCGTTGTCTAACCACAGATCGTATTCCTCATCCGGGGCTTCCTGCGGCGGCTGACAGCGGATGGGATAGAGCACCGCTTTGCCGTCGGGAAACTTAAAGCCGTCGGTATAGAGTAGAGGTGTGTCGCTGCCGTCCGGCTTCACCGGCCACAGCTGCGATTGCCAGCCGCTGAGATGTTGATAATCGACCCCGGTGAAGATTTCAGCGATCTGCGCGGCTTCCGCCATAATTTCGCCCGGATGGGTATAGTTCCACGGATGGCCGAGGCGGGCAGCGAGATCGGTGAGAATGCGCCAGTCGGGCATACTGTCGCCCAGCGGCGGCATCACTTCGTAAAAGCGCTGAATACGACGCTCGGTATTGACGTACGTACCCTCTTTTTCCACGCTCGGGCAGCCCGGCAGCACCACATCGGCAAAGGCGGCGGTGCGGCTCATAAAAATATCCTGCACCACCATAAATTCCAGACTACTGAACGCCTCATGCACTTTTGTGGAGTCGGCGTCAGAGAAAGCGGTCTCCTCGCCGATGATATACATCGCTTTCAGAGAGCCTTCGTGCGCATGCTGGATCATCATGTAGTTATCCGATCCCACCCGATCGGAGAGCTTCTCTGGCGCAACGCCCCACGCATGGGCCCACTTTTCCCGAACCGCTGCGTCGGTAACTTTTTCATAGCCGGGGTAGATGTTGCTCAGACAGCCGAAGTCGCTGGCGCCCTGTACGTTATTGTGGCCACGCATTGGATAGCCGCCGGTGCCCGGGCGACCATAGTTGCCGGTGACCAGCAGCAGATTCGAGAGGGCGGTGCTGGTGTCTGCGCCGTGGCTGTGTTGGGTAATGCCCATCGCCCACAGAATACAGACCCGTTCAGCCTGGCCGATCATCTCCGCCGCGTTAGTCA
Organism: Mixta hanseatica; assembly: GCF_023517775.1. NCBI lineage: Bacteria > Pseudomonadati > Pseudomonadota > Gammaproteobacteria > Enterobacterales > Erwiniaceae > Mixta > Mixta hanseatica. Next base: position 2,014,131 of record NZ_CP082904.1, read on the forward strand.
TCTCTTCAACGCTCAGCCCGGTCTGCTTGCTGACGGCACGCAGGGTATACTCCGCCAGCGAGGCGCGGAACTCCTCTACCTGATTAACTTTCTCAGCCAGGAACGCATCATCCGCATAGCCATGCTCGAACATATAACGGGACATAGCCGAAGCCCACAGACTATCGCTGCCGGGCTCGATGCGCAGATAAAGATCGGCGCGCTCGGCCATCTCATGCTTACGCGGGTCGACCACCAGCAATTTCTGCCCGCTATGCTTTTGCGCGGCCTTGATGCGCGAGGCGATAACCGGGTGATTTTCGGCCAGATTGCTGCCGACAATCACGATTAAATCCGCCTTTTGCAGATCCTCGATGGTGCCAGCGTCGCCGCCGTAGCCGACGGTGCGGAACAGGCCTTCGGTCGCCGGGTTCTGACAGTAACGTGAGGAGTTGTCGACATTGTTGGTGCCAAAAATCAGGCGGGCGATTTTTTGCGTCAGATAGGCTTCTTCATTACTTCCCTTGCTGGAGCCGATAAAGCCGATGCTATCGCCGCCGTGCTGCGCCGCTATCGTTGTCAGCCGCTGGGCGATCAAATCCAGCGCTTCATCCCAGCTGGCCGGACGGAAATGTCCATTTTCCCGGATTAGCGGCGTGGTCAGGCGCCGATCGCTGTTAACGAAATCCCAGCCGAACTTGCCTTTCAGGCAGGTAGAAATACCGTTCGCCGGCGCATCCGCCACCGGCTGGACCTTCAGGATATGACGATCGCGCGTCCACATCTCGAAACTGCAGCCGACGCCGCAGTAGGTACAGACGGTTTTGGTTTTTTTGATCTCTTTTTGCCGCATCGCCATATCCATCAGCGACACGCCGGTAATAGGCGGCGCGCCAATGGTATTTTCCAGCGATTTGACTAAATCGATCATCGGGCGTTTGAGATCTTCCGGCATCGCGGTAAACGGACCGGCATTAGGCTGCATGGTTTTTTCCATCAGCGCGTTGCAGGGGCAGACGGTGACGCAGTGGCCGCAGCTGACACAGCTGGAACCGGCGATTTCGGTCCCGCCATCCCACAGTACGCGCGGGTGTTCCGCGCTGTAATCAATAGAAAGCGTTTCATTGACCTCTACGTTCTGACACGCTTCCACACAGCGTCCACAGAGGATGCACTGATCGGGATCGTAGGTGTAGAACGGATTGCTTTCATCTTTTTGATAAGGCTTGCGCTGATAGGGATAGTACTGAATTGGGATATGCATATCGGCGACGGTATTATGTAGCGTACAGTCGCCGGTGTTGTGTTCGCACAGCGTACAGTAAAGCTCATGGCGCGCCAGCAGGCGATCCATGCCTTCTTCCTGCGCCGCTTTCGCCTCAGGCTGATGGCTGGAGATATCCATGCCGTCATAAGTACGCAGCGTACAGCCGCGCACCAGCTCGCCCTGATGCTCTACCCAACAGACATCGCAGGATTGCAGCGGCGCAAGGGAAGGATGATAGCAAACGTGCGGCAGGATTTTACCCTGAGCCTGCAGGAAATCGATCAGCGGCTGGTCGGCTTCACCACTCAGGTGGTCGCCGTTGTAAATAACGGTGCAACTTGTTTGGCTCATCAGGTGCTCTCATAAGACATTGCATTATGACCACTTCCTGTGTCAGTTCCCTGTTTTCGTAAAGTTATGTCATTGAAGGTAGACCGTGACGGCGCTTCCGGCAAAACGAAGCGCTAAAAAACGCGTTACAGAGGGTAAAAATTATTTCAATGGGTTGCGCGCCTGCGCTTGCTGCCTACGCTTTAAAGTAAGGCTGGCTAAAGCGGAGGGCCTTATCATGAGTGAAGTAATGTCATTACTGTCCGGGGGCTGGAGTTGGATATTAGGAGGTCTGGCAGTGGTTGTCGGGCTGGCTGGATCCTACTTCGGTGGAAAAAAAATCGGCAAGACGCAAGAGAAGGCTCGCGGGGAGGTAGCGGCGGCACAGCTGCAAACCCAACAGGCGGAGGCGATTGCTAAAAAACAGGCGGATAATATTAAGGTGGCTAAACATGTGGAAACGTCTAACGCTACTCTCAGTGACGCTGCTGCTCGTGACAAGCTGCGCCGGTCGAAATACAACGTCGATGATTGATCGCGCCAGCGTCGATTCATCCTGCACGCTATTTCAGCCTATTTATACCCATGGCAACGATGCGGAGGTGATGGACGTACGTACTATCCGCGCGATTAATACGCATAATGAGCTGTGGGACCGGCTCTGCAGCGATAAAAGCAGTAAGGAATAGCCTTCCTGAATGTTCTGGCGGCCCGCAACAGCGGGCCGCTTTCTTATTTGTGGCAGCAAAATTTGCTTGCGGGCTGAGTAATTCCGGTTAAAGTGCCAATCAGTTTCAAATATAGCGTGATAACCATGTCTGCATTCTTCCATGCTTATAAAAAAGCGTTTAACCGAGATGATAAGCTGAGCCTGGGCGAGTGGATGAATTTCACGCTCAAAAGTCTTATTATCTTTATGCTGCTTTTTTTGGCATTTACCGTCCTGCAATATTTTATTTTGATAAAAAGCCCGCTTATTGATGCGTTAACTGTTTCAGCGGTCAGGCTTACCAGCCTGTGCGGCTTCACCCTTTTGCTGGTGGGCTGCTTTACCCCGAGCATTTTGTATGCAATTAAAGCGATAGTTAAGTAAACACCATCGATAAAGCGCCATATCCCTCCGCCAGGGCATCCGCAGCTATAAAAATCCTGGCGTCATTCGTGCCGCCAGGGCAAACATCTGTTTAACATCATCTCTTTAGCGTGTAAGATGTTCGCTCTTCAGCCATTACCCGGTCCGGCCACGTGTGCGCCAGGCTGCGTTCCAAATTAACAACTGTGGGTTAGTTTTGGCCGGTAATCCGTTGAAAATTAACTTCTAACCAATGTTTGCATGTAATCTTTCGTGTGGGTTACCACTGCAATTAAGGATATGAAATGCCTGTAATTACTCTTCCTGACGGCAGTCAGCGCAGCTTCGACCGTCCGGTTAGCGTGATGGATATCGCGCAAGATATCGGACCGGGTCTGGCAAAAGCCTGTATCGCTGGTCGCGTTAACGGCGAACTGGTGGATGCGATCGATCCGATTACCGAAGACGCCAGCGTAGCCATTATTACCGCCAAAGATGAAGCTGGCCTGGAGATCATTCGTCACTCCTGCGCGCATCTGCTGGGACACGCAATGAAACAGCTGTGGCCTAACGCGAAAATGGCTATCGGTCCGGTGATTGATAACGGCTTCTATTATGATGTCGACCTTGACCATACTCTGACGCAGGAAGATCTCGATCGGCTGGAAAAGCGCATGCATGAGCTGGCCGAAACGAACTATAACGTCGTTAAGAAAAAAGTCAGCTGGCAGGAAGCGCGTGACGTCTTTGCCGCGCGCGGCGAAAACTACAAAACCACCATTCTTGATGAAAATATCAGCCATGACGATCGTCCCGGTCTGTATCATCATGAAGAATATGTTGATATGTGCCGTGGGCCGCACGTACCGAATATGCGTTTCTGCCATCACTTTAAACTGCAGAAGATCGCGGGCGCCTACTGGCGTGGCGACAGCAGCAACAAGATGCTGCAGCGCATTTACGGCACCGCATGGGCCGATAAAAAGCAGCTGAACGCTTATTTGCAGCGTCTGGAAGAGGCGGCCAAGCGCGACCATCGTAAGATCGGCAAGCAGCTTGATCTCTACCATATGCAGGAAGAAGCGCCGGGCATGGTGTTCTGGCACAATGACGGCTGGACTATCTTCCGTGAGCTGGAAACTTTTGTTCGCAGTAAGCTGAAAGAATACCAGTACCAGGAAGTGAAAGGTCCGTTCATGATGGACCGCGTACTGTGGGAAAAAACCGGCCACTGGGACAACTATAAAGAAGCGATGTTTACCACCGCTTCTGAAAACCGTGAATACTGCATTAAGCCGATGAATTGCCCCGGACACGTGCAGATTTTCAATCAGGGTCTAAAATCATACCGCGACCTGCCGTTACGTATGGCAGAGTTCGGTAGCTGCCACCGTAACGAGCCTTCAGGTGCGTTGCACGGTTTGATGCGCGTGCGCGGCTTTACTCAGGACGATGCCCATATCTTCTGTACGGAAGAACAAGTGCGCGCTGAGGTAAACAGCTGCATTAAGATGGTGTATGACATGTACAGCACCTTCGGTTTTGAAAAAATCGTGGTGAAACTCTCTACCCGTCCGGAAAAACGCATCGGCAGCGATGAATTATGGGATCGCGCAGAGGCGGATCTGGCTGCGGCACTGGAAGAGAATGCGATTGCGTTCGAATACCAGCCGGGCGAGGGCGCATTCTACGGTCCTAAGATTGAATTCACCCTGCATGATTGCCTGGATCGTCCATGGCAGTGCGGTACCGTTCAGCTCGACTTCTCATTGCCGAGCCGTCTGAGTGCTTCATATGTAGGTGAAAATAACGAACGACAGGTGCCGGTGATGATTCACCGTGCTATTCTGGGTTCAATGGAACGCTTTATCGGTATTCTGACTGAAGAGTACGCCGGTTTTTATCCAACCTGGCTGGCGCCGGTACAAGCGGTGGTGATGAATATCACCGACGGGCAGTCTGATTATGTCAACGAATTAACGCGAAAATTACAGAATGCGGGCATTCGTGTAAAAGCAGACTTGAGAAACGAGAAGATTGGCTTTAAAATCCGCGAGCACACATTACGTCGCGTCCCTTATATGCTGGTTTGCGGTGACAAAGAGGTAGAGGCTGGTAAAGTAGCCGTTCGTACCCGCCGCGGTAAAGACCTTGGGTCCATGGACGTGGATGTGCTGATCGAGAAGCTGCAGCAAGAAATACGCAGCCGCAATCTTCATCAATTGGAGGAATAAGGTATTAAAGGCGGAAAACGAGTTCAACCGACGCGTCCCAATCGTATTAACGGTGAAATCCGTGCTACCGAGGTGCGTCTGACTGGCGTCGAAGGCGAGCAGCTTGGTATTGTTAGTTTACGCGAAGCTATTGAAAAAGCTGAAGAAGCAGGTGTTGATTTAGTTGAAATCAGCCCTAACGCCGAACCGCCGGTTTGTCGTATAATGGATTACGGCAAGTTCCTCTATGAAAAGAGTAAGTCTTCTAAGGAACAGAAGAAAAAGCAGAAAGTTATCCAGGTGAAGGAAATTAAATTCCGCCCTGGTACCGATGAAGGCGACTATCAGGTCAAACTACGCAACCTGATTCGTTTTCTGGAAGAAGGCGATAAAGCCAAGATCACCCTGCGTTTTCGCGGTCGTGAGATGGCGCACCAACAGATCGGTATGGAAGTGCTTAACCGCGTGAAAGAAGATCTGAGTGAACTGGCAGTAGTTGAATCTTTCCCTTCGAAGATTGAAGGCCGCCAGATGATCATGGTGCTCGCACCCAAGAAGAAACAGTAGGCTTTCAAGTAATAATGCCGCGCAGCGTTCGCGCTGTGCGGCTGTTATTCGCCTGTCTGGGTCATTTTATTAACAATGCGAAGTGGATATTTTATAAATGCCTAAGATTAAAACTGTCCGTGGCGCGGCTAAACGCTTTAAAAAAACCGGTAAAGGTGGATTTAAGCACAAGCACGCGAACCTGCGTCATATCCTGACCAAAAAATCAACCAAGCGTAAACGTCACCTGCGCCCGAAAGCCATGGTGTCTAAAGGCGATCTGGGTCTGGTTATTGCCTGCCTGCCGTACGCATAAGTTAATTTTTTCAATCAGAATATAGAACAGGAGAGCTCAAATGGCTCGTGTAAAACGTGGTGTAATTGCTCGCGCACGTCACAAAAAAATCTTAAAACAAGCTAAAGGCTACTACGGTGCACGTTCACGTGTTTACCGCGTTGCCTTCCAGGCTGTTATCAAAGCTGGTCAGTATGCTTACCGCGACCGTCGTCAGCGTAAGCGTCAGTTCCGTCAGCTGTGGATTGCGCGTATCAACGCAGCAGCGCGTCAGAACGGTATCTCTTACAGCCGTTTCATCAATGGCCTGAAAAAAGCGTCCATTGAAATTGACCGTAAAATCCTGGCTGACATCGCCGTATTCGACAAAGTGGCATTCACTGCACTGGTTGAAAAAGCGAAATCAGCTCTGGCGTAAGTCAGATGGAAGAGGGAGCTTGCTCCCTCTTTTATTTTCTGTAACCGCAGCAAAAGATTGACTTTTCCGCCTGCTGGCATTTCAATAGAGCCGTTTAACGCAAGCGACAAGGTAAACCAAGCATGCACGCTATTTTTCGTTTCTTTTTTTACTTTAGCACCTGAATCCCGGGGGCAAGTGCGCGAAAAAAGAAACGAAAAATCGCACTGAAAGCCTCCCTCGTGGAGGCTTTTTTGTTTTTTGCGAACTGATATGGACTTCTGGTCCCCACCTGAAACAGCCCGGCCTTAGGCTGGAAGAAGAGGAAACAATGTCCCATCTCGCAGAGCTGGTTGCCAACGCCAGGGCAGCCATTGAACATGCGCAGGATGTTGCGGCGTTAGATAACGTCCGCGTCGAATATCTGGGCAAAAAAGGGCATCTGACCCTGCAAATGACCACCCTGCGCGAACTGCCGGCCGAAGAGCGTCCGGCGGCAGGCGCGGTGATTAACGAAGCCAAACAGCAGGTTCAGGAAGCGCTTAACGCGCGTAAAGAGGCGCTGGAGTCCGCCGCGCTTAATGCTCGTCTGGCGGCGGAAACCATCGATGTCTCTCTGCCGGGACGCCGTGTCGAGAATGGCGGCCTGCATCCGGTTACCCGTACCATCGATCGTATTGAAGACTTTTTCGGCGAGCTGGGTTTTGCCGTGGTTACCGGACCGGAAATTGAAGATGACTATCATAACTTCGATGCGCTGAACATTCCGGGCCATCATCCGGCGCGCGCCGATCACGATACCTTCTGGTTTGACGCTACGCGCCTGCTGCGTACCCAGACGTCCGGCGTGCAGATCCGCACCATGAAAAATCAGCAGCCGCCGATTCGTATTATCGCGCCGGGCCGCGTTTACCGTAACGATTACGACCAAACGCATACCCCGATGTTCCATCAGATGGAAGGCCTGATTGTTGATAAAGATATCAGCTTCACCAACCTGAAGGGCACGCTGCATGATTTCCTGCGTAACTTCTTCGAAGAAGATCTCCAGATCCGCTTCCGTCCTTCCTATTTCCCGTTCACCGAGCCTTCCGCGGAAGTGGATGTGATGGGCAAAAACGGCAAATGGCTGGAAGTGCTGGGCTGCGGCATGGTGCATCCGAACGTACTGCGTAATGTCGGCATCGACCCGGAGATTTACTCTGGCTTCGCCTTCGGCATGGGCATGGAACGTTTGACCATGTTGCGTTACGGCGTGACCGATCTGCGCGCTTTCTTCGAAAACGATCTTCGTTTCCTCAAACAGTTTAAATAAGGGCAGGTTATCCAATGAAATTCAGTGAACTCTGGTTACGCGAATGGGTAAACCCGGCTCTGGACAGTGCGGTCCTGGCGGAACAAATCACCATGGCCGGTCTGGAAGTAGACGGCATTGAGCCGGTCGCAGGCGCTTTCCACGGCGTGGTCGTAGGTGAAGTGGTCGAGTGCGGTCAGCACCCGAACGCCGATAAGCTGCGCGTCACGAAGGTTAACGTCGGCGGCGATCGTCTGCTGGATATCGTCTGCGGCGCGCCAAACTGCCGTCAGGGGTTGAAAGTGGCCGTGGCTACCGTTGGTGCCGTGCTGCCGGGCGATTTTAAAATCAAAGCGGCGAAGCTGCGCGGCGAGCCGTCAGAAGGCATGCTCTGCTCCTTCTCCGAGCTGGGCATCAGCGATGACCACAACGGCATTATTGAACTGCCTGCGGATGCGCCGATTGGCAGCGACATCCGTGAGTACCTGCAGTTAGACGATAACAGCATTGAAATCAGCATTACGCCGAACCGTGCCGACTGCTTCGGCATTATCGGTATCGCACGCGACGTAGCGGTGCTGAATAGCCTGCCGCTTAACGCGCCGGAAATGGCCGCGGTGCCGGCGACCATCAGCGATACGCTGCCGGTCCGCGTTGACGCCACCGATGCCTGCCCGCGCTATCTGAGCCGGGTAGTGAAAAATATCAATGTGCAAGCGGCTACGCCGTTATGGATGAAAGAGAAGCTGCGTCGCTGCGGCATTCGCTCAATCGATCCGGTGGTAGATGTCACCAACTATGTGCTGTTGGAGCTGGGCCAGCCGATGCATGCCTTCGATCTGGATCGCATTGATGGCGGCATCGTGGTGCGTATGGCACAGCAGGATGAAGCGCTGACGCTGCTTGACGGCAATGAAGTGAAGCTGAACAGCGATACGCTGGTGATCGCCGATCATCATAAGCCGCTGGCGATGGGCGGCATCTTCGGCGGCGAGCATTCAGGCGTGAATCAAGAGACTACCAGCGTGCTGCTGGAATGCGCCTGGTTTGCGCCGCTGGCCATCACCGGCCGCGCCCGTCGCCACGGCCTGCATACCGATGCTTCTCATCGCTATGAGCGCGGCGTCGATCCGGCGCTGCAGCAGCAGGCAATGGAGCGCGCTACGCGCCTGCTGCTGGATATTTGCGGCGGCGAGGCGGGTCCGGTTGTGGATACCAGCGCGCAAGATAAGTTACCGGTACGCGCCACTATTACGCTACGCCGTGAAAAGCTGGATCGTTTGATTGGCCATCATATTGCCGATGAGCAGGTTACCGACATTCTGCAACGTCTGGGTTGTGAAGTCAGCGTAAGCGCAGGCGAATGGCGCGCGATAGCGCCGGGCTGGCGTTTCGATATGGCGATTGAAGAAGACCTGATTGAAGAAGTCGCGCGCGTCTATGGCTATAACAATATCCCGGACGTGCCGGTTAAAGCGTCGCTGGTAATGACGCAGCATCGCGAAGCCGCGCTGTCGCTGAAGCGCGTGAAAAACCTGCTGGTGGATAAAGGCTATCAGGAAGCAATTACCTATAGCTTTGTCGATCCTAAAGTGCAGGCGCTGCTGCATCCTGGCCAGGAAGCGCTGATTCTGCCTAGCCCGATCTCCAGCGATATGTCTGCGATGCGTCTCTCGCTGTGGACCGGTCTGCTCTCTGCGGTGGTATACAACCAGAACCGTCAGCAGGGCCGCGTGCGCCTGTTTGAAAGCGGTTTGCGCTTTGTGCCGGATACACAAGCAGATTTAGGCATCCGTCAGGATGTTATGCTGGCTGGCGTACTGAGCGGCAACCGCTTCGAAGAGCATTGGGACCTGGCGCGCCAGACCGTCGACTTCTATGATTTAAAAGGTGATTTGGAATCGGTACTGGAACTGACTGGCAAACTGGATGCCATTGAGTTTCGCGCCGAAGCCAATCCGGCCCTGCATCCGGGTCAAAGCGCAGCGATCTATTTACAGGGCGAGCGCATCGGATTTATCGGTGTGGTTCATCCGGAGCTGGAACGCAAGCTGGACCTCAATGGCCGCACCTTAGTGTTTGAACTGCTTTGGAATAAGGTTGCAGACCGCGTCCTGCCTGATGCGCGCGAGATTTCTCGCTTCCCGGCAAACCGTCGCGATATCGCCGTTGTGGTGGCTGAAACGGTTCCGGCAGCAGATATCATTGCGGAGTGTAAGAAAGTTGGCGCAAATCAGATAGTTGGCGTAAACTTGTTTGACGTGTACCGTGGTAAGGGTGTAAACGAAGGGTTTAAGAGCCTTGCGATAAGCCTGATTTTGCAAGATACCAGCCGGACACTCGAAGAAGACGAGATTGCCGCAACCGTCGCCAACTGTGTTGCGGCATTAAAAGAGCGATTCCAGGCAACCTTGAGGGATTGAACCTATGGCGCTTACAAAAGCTGATATGTCGGAATACCTGTTTGAAAAGCTGGGGCTGAGTAAACGGGATGCCAAAGAGCTGGTTGAACTGTTTTTTGAAGAGGTAAGAAGAGCTTTAGAAAACGGCGAACAGGTCAAACTGTCTGGATTTGGCAACTTTGATCTTCGCGACAAAAATCAACGGCCGGGACGTAACCCGAAAACCGGTGAAGATATTCCTATCACCGCGCGTCGCGTCGTGACGTTCCGCCCTGGACAAAAGCTGAAAAGCCGCGTCGAGAACGCTTCCCCGAAAAACAGCTGATCTGTCAGCACCATAAAAGGCCGCTCCGTGCGGCCTTTTTTATGGGTGTCGCCTGGCGGCGTGCGCCGGGCCGCCGCGCGCTATTTCATAAAGAAATCATAATGTAAGGAAAGCGTAAGTTACAGGAAAATAAGCCGAAAATCGGCACAGGACGATAGTGACAGCCGCAGTAGTAAAGGTATAAACAGGGGATGAAACCAGAGAGGTTCCCCTGATGAACATAAAAACATTATTTCTAGCCATCGCGCTGAGCATCCTGACGGCGCTGCCTGTTGCCGCCAGCGCCGCGGTTTCTTTTGATCTGACGCCGGCCGGCGTGACGATCCATATTGGCGATCGCGATCATCGAGGTTACTACTGGGATGGTTATGACTGGCGCGCCCCGAAATGGTGGCAGGAGCATCATGGCCGCCATATCGGCGAGAAAGGGCCGCGCGGCTACTGGAACGGCAGCGGCTGGCAGACCCATCGCCCTGAGGCGCATCACGCGCACTCCGATCGTAAAAAGCCGGTGCATCATCAGGAGCTGCCCCATGAACGCCCGGTAGCGCACCGTGACGGACACAGTAACGATCGTGTCACGGCAGAGCATCACGGCCATGGCGCAGCAGGCCATCGTCCCGATTTCCAGCCGCACGGCTAAGCGTATTGCGCCGGGCCGCCGCGCCCGGCTGCTCTTATTCCTTTCTTTTTTTCCTCCAGCCACTACAATCAAATCTCTGTTTTCCTTATAAAACTACGGCTATGTCGCTGTTAACTGAACTCTCTCGCCAGGCGGATCGCCGCGCTTATCATTGGCTGGCCTGGCTGAGCGCCACCCTGCTGGTTATTACGCTGATCAGCCTGTGCGCGGGAGAGGAGTGGATTCTGCCTGACCGCTGGCTAAGTGAGGAAGGCAAGCTGTTTGTCTGGCAGCTGCGCCTGCCACGGACGTTAAGTGTCTTGCTGGTCGGCGCTTCGCTGGCGACGGCGGGCTGTGTGATGCAGGCGCTGTTTGAAAATCCGCTGGCGGAGCCCGGCCTGCTTGGCGTCTCAAATGGCGCAGGCATCGGGCTGGTGCTTTGCGTCCTGCTGGGCAACGGCGATTTTTGGGCATTCAGCCTGGCGGCCATTGCCGGGGCGCTGCTGGTCACGCTGATTCTGCTGCGTTTTGCCCGGCGCCATCTTTCCAATAGCCGTCTGCTGTTAGCAGGCGTTGCGCTGGGGATTATCTGTAGCGCGGCGATGACCTGGGTGGTTTATTTCAGCAGCAACCTCGATTTGCGTCAGCTGATGTACTGGATGATGGGCGGTTTTAGCGGTATTGACTGGCGCTATCGCTGGTTGATGCTGGCTTTGTTGCCGGTGCTTGGCTGGCTAAGCGCGCAGGCGAAAATTCTGAATTTACTGGCGCTGGGCGAAGTCAGCGCCGGTCAGCTTGGCCTGTCGCTTTTCCTGTGGCGTAACCTGTTGGTGGTGTCGATTGGCTGGCTGGTGGGCGTCAGCGTCGCGCTGGCCGGCGCGATAGGTTTTATCGGCCTGGTAGTGCCGCATTTGCTGCGCCTGAACGGGCTTACCGATCACCGCATGCTGCTACCGGCCAGCGCTCTGGCGGGGGCCGCCGTATTGCTTGCTGCCGATATCATTGCCAGACTGGTACTGACCGCAGCGGAATTGCCCATTGGCGTCGTCACCGCTACGCTGGGGGCGCCGCTGTTTATTTGGCTGTTACTCACTCAGCGCCGCTAAGGGGCTGAACCACACACCGAAACAGGAAATACCTATGAGCATTTACGATACTGAACTGGTTATGCTGGATGGTAAACGCACCACGCTGGGACAATGGCAAGGCGATGTGCTGCTGATTGTTAACGTGGCTTCCCAGTGTGGCCTGACGCCGCAGTATAAAGAGCTGGAGAACCTGCAGCGTGCCTGGAATAAGTCCGGTTTTAACGTGCTGGGCTTTCCGTGCAACGCTTTTCTCGGTCAGGAACCAGGCAGTAATGAAGAAATCAGAGATTTTTGCAGCACCAACTATGGCATCAGCTTTCCGATGTTCAGCAAAATCGAAGTGAATGGTCCGGAACGTCATCCCCTTTATCAACAGCTGATCGCCGCCTGTCCTGAAGCGGTGGAGCCAGAAAATAGCGGCTTCTATGAACGTATGGCGAGTAAAGGCCGGGCGCCAAAAGAGAAGGGCGATATTTTATGGAATTTCGAGAAATTTCTGGTCGGGCGCAACGGGGAAGTCGTGCAGCGCTTTGCCCCCGATATGACTCCGGAAGATCCCATCGTGATGGAAAGCATTAAACTCGCATTGGCAAAATAATGCTGTTATCGATTGAGCAGGCGACCGTACCGGGACGCCTGCAGGCTTTCAGCGCTCAGGTTAATAGCGGGGATCTTATCCATCTGCTGGGTCCGAATGGCGCCGGTAAAAGTTCTTTGCTGGCACGCCTGGCCGGGCTATTACCGGGCCAGGGCGTGGTGCGCCTTGTTGGCAAGCCGCTGGAGGCATGGCCGCGAACATTGCTGGCGCGCCGGCGCGCCTGGCTGCCGCAGCAGCAGCAGCAGCCGGGGCAGATGGCGGTGTTTCACTATTTACAGCTGCATCTGGCGGAAGAAAAGCCCGGTCAGGATACGCTGTTAGCTCATCTGATCGCCGCTTTTCAGCTACGTGATAAACTCACGCGGCCGTTAACCCAGCTTTCCGGCGGCGAATGGCAGCGGGTAAGGTTGATGGCGGTACTACTGCAGGTTTGGCCCTGCGCCGCGCAGCCAGCAACGCTGCTATTGCTGGACGAGCCTTACGCCGGGCTGGATGTGGCGCAGCAGCAGGCGCTGGATGGTGAATTAACGGCTTTTTGCCGTGCGGGCGGCGCGGTGATCACCAGCGGTCACGATCTTAACCATAGCCTGCGTCACGCACGTAACGTTTGGCTGATGCAGCAGGGAAAAGTCGTACAACAGGGGCGTGCCGAGGCCGTTTTGCAGCCAGATACGCTACGGGCGCTCTATGGCCTGGCTTTTCGTAAGCTGCAGTCGGAAGGAGAGAGCTGGTTAGTCGCTGAAGAGATGCGCTGAGAGGATTGCCAGCGTAAAGGCTTACCGCTACAGTTAGCCCGGCTCCGCTTATACAGGAAGGACTCAGGTTATGCGAATCGGCGTGTTAATTTTACTTAGTGTATTGCTTATCGGCTGTAGTCATCACGCGCCACCGCCTAATGGGCGTCTTGCTGATTCCATTACCGTTATTGCCGAACTCAACGACCAGCTAAACCGCTGGTACGGTACCCCTTATCGCTACGGCGGCCTGAGTCGCAGCGGCGTTGACTGCTCCGGATTCGTTTATCTTACTTTTCGCGACCGCTTTAATTTACAGCTGCCGCGCAGCACCCGCGCCCAAACCGATATTGGAACGCGCATCGATAAAGATCAATTGCTGCCAGGCGATTTAGTCTTCTTTAAAACCGGCCGTGGGGAGAATGGTCTGCACGTGGGCATTTACGACAGTGATAAACAATTTATTCATGCCTCTACCAGCAAAGGGGTGATCCGTTCTTCACTGGATAATAGTTATTGGCAAAAAGTATTTTGGCAGGCACGAAGAATTTAAGATTAACCTGTTGAAAAATCACCAGTCGATTCAGAAAATGCTCATTTAACCAGCGTTTAAAATATGAAATGATAAGCAGGAAATGTCGCGCTGAAATGAATGAAAATTCAGCTTTACATAAGCGGTGTTTTTATTTGTTTTCTAAGTAAGATATTCCCAAAATCAACAAGAATTATCATTAAATCTTATTTATTGATGTGATTAGATGCACAAAAACATAAGCGCCCATAACGATAAATTTGAGTTATACGTTGCAGTATCAGTAGGTTACTGCGCATGAAAGAGCGAAAAGGGCTGCCATCTATCATTAAGGATGCTATTGATTGTAATTTTTCCTTAGTATAGGATGCCCAAATTGCCACTTTTTTATGGCTAAAAAAAATGACAACTCCTGTTTTTGCTGATTATTTTATTCATACAGCCTTCAACCCTGTTTATGCTTTAAATGGCCGGTTACTTGCCGTAGATTTGCTATCCAGCTTTACTCACACATCTCTTAACGTTGTTGTACCACAGGATATACTGTTATCTCAGTTCGACAGTGAACAACGTTTACAAACCTTACAAAAGCAGATTGGCATTATTGAGCATTACCATGATTTTTTTCTGCAGAATAATGTTGCGGTAATTTTGAACGTGGATGAAGAGATGGCTGAGACCATTTTATCCAGTGAATTTCTGCTGCGTAAACTGCGTCCGTTTCAGGCGCTGGAATTAGCTATCGGTGAGAATTTTCCGAACTTCAGGGCCGGTAAAGAAGATCCATTATTAAGCGCGCTGAGCGATAATTTTAACCTGACGCTGAATAATTTTGGCTCAGGTAAAGCGCCCGCCAAAGCGGTTTACGATAATCTGTTTGCCCGCATCAGGCTGGATAAACATTTTTTGCAGCAGACGCTCAAGCGCGTCACCTATGCTTCGATGTTAAAGGCTATTGTTCATCAGCTCAGCGATCACTGTCAGCAGTTTATTGTGACGGGCGTGGACGATCCCGCCACGCTGAACCACATCGCGCCGTTTGGCTTTGCCGGTATGCAGGGCGCGCTGTTCCCGCCCGTTCCGGAAAACGAACTGGCTACCCTGACGGAGCAGCCTGACGGCTTTTCTGACGGCCAGTGCCGATAAACCCGCGCGGTTTTCTGTTTACCTCTCCACATCAGGGTTACACTTAAACTCTACTGCGGCAAACGGAGGCAGCATGGAGTTTAATAACACCTGGCATAATGAATTAAGCGGATTTTATACCGCGCTGAAGCCGACACCGCTTAAACAGGCTCGTCTGCTTTACCACAGCGAGTCGCTGGCGCGTGAGCTGGAGCTGGACGAAAGCTGGTTTCGCGAGGATAAAACCGATATCTGGAGCGGCGCTACGCTGCTGCCTGGCATGCAGCCGCTGGCGCAGGTTTATAGCGGCCATCAATTTGGCGTCTGGGCCGGTCAGTTGGGCGATGGACGCGGCATTTTGCTCGGAGAGCAGCAGCTCGCCGACGGCAGGAAGTTTGACTGGCATTTAAAGGGCGCGGGCTTAACCCCGTATTCGCGGATGGGCGACGGACGCGCCGTGCTGCGCTCGACGGTGCGAGAGTTTCTCGCCTCTGAGGCGCTGCATCACTTAGGCATTCCCACCAGCCGTGCATTGACCATCGTAACCAGCGATGAGCCGGTGTACCGTGAAACCAAAGAGCGAGGGGCGATGCTGCTGCGCGTAGCGGAAAGTCATGCGCGCTTCGGCCATTTTGAACATTTCTTTTATAACGGCGAGCCGGAAAAAGTGCGGCAGCTGGCAGATTATCTTATCCATCATCACTGGCCGTCGCTGGAGTCGCAGCCGGATCGCTATCTGCTGTGGTTTAGCGATGTCGTGGAGCGTACCGCGCGCCTGATCGCCGCCTGGCAGAGCGTGGGTTTCGCGCATGGAGTGATGAATACCGATAATATGTCGGTGCTGGGCCTGACGCTGGACTACGGTCCTTACGGCTTTCTGGATGATTATCAGCCGGGCTTTATCTGTAATCATTCTGATTATCAGGGCCGTTACGCCTTTGATAATCAGCCGATGATCGGCCTGTGGAATCTTAACCGGCTGGCGCATGCGCTGTCGGATCTGATGACTACCGATCAGCTGAAACAGGCGCTGAGCCGTTACGAACCGGCGTTGATGGCGGCGTGGGGCGAAAAGATGCGCGCTAAGCTGGGCTTCCTGACGCCGCAGGCGGAGGACAACGAACTGTTGACCGGGCTGTTGTCGTTGATGAGCCAGGAGGGCAGCGACTATACGCGTACCTTCCGTATACTAAGCGAGACGCAGCAGCAGGAGAGCCGTTCGCCGCTGCGTGACGAATTTATCGATCGGGCGGCGTTCGACCAGTGGTATCTGCGTTATCAGCAACGGCTATTAAAGGATGAGAGCAGCGATGCCGATCGCCAACAGCGAATGAAAGCGGCAAACCCCGCCGTAGTGTTACGTAATTATCTGGCCCAGCAGGCGATTGAGGGCGCAGAGCGGGATGACATCAGCATATTGCGGCATCTGCATCAGGCGCTGTGTAATCCGTTTAGCGATGCGCCGGAATATGCCGATTTCACCCGACGTCCGCCGGATGAAGGCAAGAGAATCGAGGTCAGCTGTTCAAGCTAAGCGGTTAATAAACGAGCTGATGGCGCATCGACATTAGATAAAAATAAGGTGCCTGCACGGGAAGTGCAGGCACCGTGTGAAGCTAAAAGCGGCTGTCAATCGCGTCAGCCAGCCGCGCCAGCACCGCTTCGCTATCTTCCCAGCCGAGGCAGGGATCGGTAATGGATTGACCGTAGGTCAACGGTTTGCCGCTCACCACCGGCTGATTGCCTTCCTGCAAAAAGCTCTCAATCATCACGCCGGCTATAGCGCGCGATCCGTCGCGGATCTGCTGCGCAACCGATTCGGCCACGTCACGCTGACGCCGGTGCTGCTTCAGACAGTTGCCGTGACTAAAATCCACCACCAGATGTTCCGGCAGATCAAACTCGCGCAGGCTGGCTACCGCATCCGCTATATCCTGCGGATGATAGTTCGGCACTTTACCGCCGCGCATAATGATATGGCCGGATGGGTTACCGCTGGTCTGATAAATGGTCATCTGACCATGCTTATCGGGCGACAGAAACATATGGCTGACCCGAGCCGCACGAATGGCATCCACTGCAATGCGCGTATTGCCGTCGGTGCCATTTTTAAAACCGACCGGACAGGAGAGGGCCGACGCCATTTCACGATGGATCTGACTTTCTGTGGTGCGGGCACCGATCGCGCCCCAGCTCACCAAATCGGCAATAAACTGGCCGATCACCATATCTAAAAATTCCGTCGCCGTTGGCAGGCCCAGCGTATTAATATCCAGCAGCAGCTTACGCGCGATGCCCAGCCCCTCGTTAACCCGAAACGAGCCGTCAAGATCGGGATCGGAAATCAGTCCCTTCCAGCCGACCACGGTACGGGGTTTCTCAAAATAGGTGCGCATCACGATTTCAAGGCGAGAGTGATACTTATCATGCAGCGCTTTAAGCTTAGCGGCATACTCCAGGGCGGCGCGAGGATCGTGCAGCGAGCAGGGGCCGATAATCACCAGCAGACGCGGATCGTCACCGGCAAGGATGCGCGCGATGCGCTGGCGCGCCGCGGTAACATTCGCCGCGATGGCCTCGCTTATCGGGTACTGCTCCGCCAGCGCAGCGGGCGTCACCAACGTATCGATGCGGGCAGTTCGTAATTCATCAGTTTTGTTCATTGAGATCTCAAAATTATGTCTTCGCAGCGGCAGAAGTGCCGGGAAGTGATGGCGATCACAATAAACCAACCAGCAGTAAATTCAACCGCCTGAAAGGGGTAAAAGCGTGGAGTTGCGCACACCAGCTGTCAGATCCCCGCTTAATACATCCGGCGATTCAGTCCCATAATATCGAGAATTTTGGTGGCGATCTCTTCAACCGAGTAGTTAGTGCTGTTGAGATAGCGGATTTGATGCGAGCGAAACAGCGCTTCCACTTCGCCCACCTCCAGCCGACATTGACGCATTGAGGCATAGCGTGTGTTCTCGGCCCGCTCCTGACGAATCGCCGCCAGCCGCTCAGGATCGATGGTTAAGCCAAACAGCTTATGTTGAAAAGGCTTCAGCGCCGGCGGCAGCTTCAGGTTATCCATATCATCGGCGATAAATGGATAGTTGGCGGCGCGCACGCCAAACTGCATTGCCAGATAGAGGCTGGTGGGTGTCTTACCGCAGCGGGAAACGCCCAGCAGGATAACCTGCGCCTCGTCGAGGCCGCGCAGTGAAATACCATCGTCATGCGCCAGGGTATAGTCGATGGCGGCGATGCGCGCGTCATATTTTCCGAGGTTGCTGGCGGTTAAGCCGTGGGTGCGGTGCGCCACCGGCGCAGGCGCAATACCTAACTCCTGCTGCAACGGCGCCACCAGCGCCTGCACAATATCCTGACAAAAGCCGTCGCTTTGCAAAATAATGTCGCGCACCTCTGGCAGAACAATGGAAAAAAACACCAGCGGGCGCAGGCCGCTTTGCTGATAAATGGCGTTAATCTGCGCCTTTACCGCCTGCGCACGCTGCACATTCTCTACAAAGGGCAGGGTAAAGCTGTTGGCCAGCACCGGGAACTGCGACATAACCGCATGTCCCAGCACCTCAGCGGTGATCGCGGTGCCGTCAGAGATATAAAAAACGCTGCGTTCTGCCGTCATACTTATTTTCTCTTAAACAGGGATAACTGAGCCTGGCAGATAATCAGCAATAAAATCAATCAGCAATTTCGCATACTGGCTGAAACCTAATTTTCAAAAATAATTAATTTGAATGTTTTATTTTTTAGGGTTTTGGTGTGCGCTTAATCTATAAAAAAATGAAATGGCGTTCCTGTTTTCATTTATCAAATACGCTATCTGTGCTGAATAAAGCTTGAAAAAACAGTGTCTCAGCGTTGCGCAACGAAATAAAGCAGGTAAAGCGGTTACATTAATTTATCTGCTTGAATAGATTGATGTAATTCAAAGGTAATTTTGTTGCGCAAACGCGTGTTTATAGGCGGAGTTTTCTTAAAAAGCTTTTTTTAGCCTGCTTTAACGATTCAACATTTTCGCTTTTACAGGGCCTTATGCCATGCTGAATAAGCGTTATACCCGCCATACTTCAGGTTGCAGGTAGCCTGGCTTTCCTTGCTCACTCCGGTTCCTTACTGGCGTAAGCATCCGGGAATTAATGAGAGACAGTCTTGTCTCTCACCAGGGCTGGCTGCGGCTGTTTAAATTCGTTCCTGACGAGTTTTTCACGGCGCCGCCGTCGGCTTGCAACGCGAATTATTCAGGGTAAGAAGCGCAATTTTTTCTGTGTGCCCCTCAAATTTATCATAAAAGGATTGTCCTAATGTCCAATCAAGGTGAAATGCCGCTAGTGCTCTGGTATAGCCAGTTAGGCATGAACGATGTTGATCGCGTGGGAGGAAAGAATGCCTCTCTCGGTGAAATGATTACTAACCTGTCGTCGCTTGGCGTATCCGTTCCTGACGGTTTTGCGACCACCTCGGAAGCATTCAATCAATTCCTCGATCAGAGCGGCGTTAACCAGCGTATCTATGCCTTGCTGGATGAAACCGATATTGATGATGTGGATGAGCTGGCCAAAGCGGGTAAACAGATCCGTCAGTGGATTGTTGAAACCCCTTTCCAGCCAGCGCTGGAAGAGGCAATACGCGAGGCCTATCAGCAGCTGTCGGCTGATGATGATGAAGCCTCTTTTGCCGTGCGCTCTTCGGCCACCGCCGAAGATATGCCGGATGCCTCGTTCGCCGGCCAGCAGGAAACCTTCCTTAACGTGCAGGGTATCGATGCGGTAATGGTGGCGGTAAAACATGTTTACGCTTCGCTGTTTAACGACCGCGCCATCTCTTACCGCGTGCATCAGGGCTACGATCATCGTGGCGTGGCGCTCTCCGCGGGCGTGCAGCGCATGGTGCGTTCCGATGAGGCCGCATCCGGCGTAATGTTTACCATCGATACCGAATCGGGCTTTGATCAGGTGGTGTTTATTACCGCAGCCTGGGGCTTAGGCGAAATGGTGGTGCAGGGCGCGGTTAACCCAGATGAGTTTTACGTGCATAAACCGACGCTGCAGGCCAACCGTCCCGCTATCGTGCGTCGTAATATGGGTTCGAAAAAAATCCGCATGGTGTATGCCGATTCGCAGGCGCATGGCGAGCAGGTAAAAATTGAAGACGTGCCGCAGCAGGATCGTGACCGTTTCTGCCTCAGCGATGATGAAGTGCAGGCGCTGGCACATCAGGCAATGCAAATTGAAAAACATTACCAGCGCCCAATGGATATCGAATGGGCGAAAGATGGCCACACCGGCAAGCTCTATATCGTTCAGGCGCGTCCGGAGACCGTACGTTCTAACGGACAGGTCATGGAGCGCTACACGCTGCAGGGCAAAGGCCAGGTGGTGGTTGAGGGACGTGCCATCGGTCATCGCATCGGCGCAGGCGAAGTGAAGGTTATTCACGATATCAGCGAAATGAACCGTATCCAGAAGGGTGATGTACTGGTCACCGATATGACCGACCCGGACTGGGAACCGATCATGAAAAAAGCGGCGGCGATCGTGACTAATCGCGGCGGGCGTACCTGTCATGCGGCGATTATCGCCCGCGAGCTGGGGATCCCGGCGGTGGTCGGCTGCGGCGATGCTACCGATCGGCTGAAAGATGGGCATAAGGTGACCGTCTCCTGCGCCGAAGGGGATACCGGCTACGTCTACGATGACCTGCTCGACTTTGAAGTGAAAAGTTCACAGGTCGATAAAATGCCGGAGTTACCGTTAAAAATCATGATGAACGTCGGCAACCCGGACCGGGCGTTTGATTTTGCCTGTTTGCCTAACGAAGGCGTAGGCCTTGCGCGTCTGGAATTTATCATCAACCGCATGATTGGCGTGCATCCGAAAGCGTTGCTGGAGTTCGATCAGCAGACGCCAGAGCTGCAGCAGCAAATCCGCGAATTGATGAAAGGCTTTGACGATCCGGTTGAGTTTTATGTGGGACGTCTGACGGAAGGGATCGCCACACTGGGCGCCGCTTTTGCGCCGAAGCGCGTGATTGTGCGTCTGTCGGACTTTAAGTCTAACGAATACGCCAATCTGGTCGGCGGCGAGCGTTATGAACCGGAAGAGGAAAACCCGATGCTGGGCTTCCGCGGTGCCGGACGCTACGTCGCGGATCGCTTCCGTGACTGCTTTGCGCTGGAGTGCGAAGCCGTGAAGCGCGTGCGTAATGAGATGGGGCTGACCAACGTCGAAATTATGATTCCTTTCGTACGTACCGTGGCGCAGGCCGAAGCGGTTATCGAAGAGCTGGCGCGTCAGGGACTGAAGCGCGGCGAAAATGGTCTCAAGATCATTATGATGTGCGAAATCCCCTCAAATGCGCTATTGGCGGAGCAGTTCCTTGAGCACTTCGACGGTTTCTCTATCGGCTCGAACGATATGACGCAGCTGGCGTTGGGGCTGGATCGCGATTCCGGCGTAGTTTCCGAACTCTTTGACGAGCGTAACGAGGCGGTGAAGGCGCTGCTGTCGATGGCGATTCGCGCCGCTAAAAAGCAGGGCAAGTATGTCGGCATCTGTGGTCAGGGGCCGTCCGATCATCAGGACTTCGCCGCCTGGCTGATGGAAGAGGGCATTGACAGCCTGTCGCTTAACCCTGATACGGTGGTGCAGACCTGGCTTAGCCTGGCTGAGATAAAGTAAAAGATCCCTTAATAATGTTACTTATCTATAAAGGCCGGAATTTCCGGCCTTTTTACTGGGAAAAAAGGGCAAAAAAAAGCCCATCACATGGGATGGGCAAAGACTACACACAGCAATTCTTCACTTTACTCAGGGGAAAAAGGTTGTTTAAAAATCATAGGTTTGATCCTAAACATGGCACTCATAGTATTCAGCTACGGCTTGCCAGTCATTAAGAATCCTCTTATTAGTTAATCGTTCGTTATATTTTATCCCGGCCTTCAGGCCGATCGGGCCCGAAAACTGTGCCACCGGTAATCAGTTTCACGTTGGCACTACCTCAAAAGGCGTAACAACGAATAAAATATAAGAGAGCTTAATGGAATTTTTTAGGGCAAATAGGGGGAATGTGCCGGACAGCGCTTCCTGTCCGGCAAAACGGGTTAATGTGAGGCGCTATTTTGCTTTACTTCTTCTTCATGTTCCGCCAGTTCCTCAACAACATCTTCAGGATCCTCTTGCGGCATCGGCGCTTCATGCATCCAGACTGAGACCAAACGATAAGAGACCGCCAGCACAACCGGTCCAATAAACAGGCCAATCATACCAAAAGCCACCAGGCCGCCGATAACCCCCGAGAGGATCAATATCATCGGTAAATCGGCGCCCATACGTATCAACACCGGACGCAGCACATTATCCAGCGTACCGACGACGCAGCTCCATACCAGCAGCACGGTGCCCCAGGTTGTATCGCCGCTCCAGTAAAGCCAGATAACCGCCGGAATCAATACCGGTAACGGACCCGCCTGCACCAGACAGAACAGAATCATCAGCACTGTCAACAGCGTAGCGTAAGGGATGCCGGCCACGGCGAGGCCAATTCCGCCCAGCACGCCCTGCACCAGCGCGGTAACCACTACGCCCAGCGCGACCGCGCGAATCGCCTGCCCGGCCAGCAGCACCGAGGCATCGCCCCGACGTCCCGCCAGACGGAAAGCGAAGTGACGTATCCCATCGCCAACCTGCTCACCGCGCCAGTAAAGCAGCACGCTGAACAGCAGCATCAGCCCCAGGTGCAGTAGAAAACGACCGAAATGGCCCGCCTGAGCGACAAAAAAGCCGGTGGTGCGCCCGACGTAGGGCTGCACTTTCGCCATCACGGCGCTGCCGCCGCCATCCAGCAGCAGGTGATAACTGTTGTACAGCTTGTTGCCGACCATCGGTACCTCATTCAGCCAGGTCAGCTGTGGCGGATGCAGGTTGCCGGACGTCGCCCAGGCGATAACCGGTCCGGTATTGTCGATCAGGCTATTGACCAGCAGTGCGACGGGAATAATAAACAGCAGCAGCAGGATCAGCGTCATGACGATAATCGCCAGCGTACGTCGTCCCCAAAGCAGGCCCTGCAGCTTAATCATCAGCGGCCAGGTGGCAATCACCACCATTGCTGCCCAGGCAAATCCTAAAATAAATGGCTGCACTACCCAGAAGCAGGCAACAATCATCAGCAGGATGAACATCAAAGAGAAGAGGATTTGCGTTAAATCCATATCCTGTTGCAGTTTTCTCATACGAAAAAAAGATCCTTAATATGCGCCTTGCGATTATGAACAGCCCATTGCCGCTCATCACATAATAATGCGTGATTTCTTTACGTTGCGACAGGGTTAAGCGCCGGAAGTTTTTACCTTTCCTGAAAAAACAGCGGGCCATAAAAAAATGTGATACAACGAGATTTCACTGATAAAACAGCAAGCGCAAACGATACACAACATTTGGTCACCCGATAATGATCCCACAGATTTCTCAGGCGCCAGGCCTTGTGCAACTGGTGCTGTCATTTTTGGACACGCTTAAACAACAAGGTTTCACCGGCGATACGGCCACCAGCTATGCCGATCGTCTTACCATGTCGACCGATAACAGCATTTATCAGCTGTTGCCGGATGCGGTGCTTTTTCCCCGCTCAACGGCGGATGTCGCGCTGCTGGCCCGGGTGGCGGCAATGCCGCAGTTTTCCCGTCTGATCTTTACCCCGCGCGGCGGCGGCACCGGCACTAACGGGCAGTCGCTTAATCAGGGCATCGTGGTCGATATGTCGCGCTATATGAACCGTATCCTGGACATCAACCCGGAGCAGGGCTGGGTGCGGGTGGAAGCGGGCGTAGTAAAAGATCAGCTCAATGCCTTTCTTAAGCCTTACGGCTACTTTTTCTCGCCGGAGTTATCAACCAGCAACCGCGCCACGCTGGGCGGCATGATCAACACCGATGCTTCCGGGCAGGGCTCGCTGGTTTACGGCAAAACCTCCGACCATGTACTGGGTCTGCGGGCGGTGGTGCTGGGCGGCGATATTATCGACACCCGCGCCATGCCGGTAGCGCTGGCAGAGCAGCTGGCCGCCGGGCAGACGCCGGAAGGGCGCATTTATCACACCGTGCTGTCACGCTGCCGCGAGCAGCGCGCGCTGATTAACGAAAAATTCCCGCCGCTGAACCGCTTCCTGACCGGCTACGATTTACGTCATGTGTTCAGCGACGATCTGCAGACGTTCGATTTAACCCGCATTCTGTGCGGAGCGGAAGGCACGCTGGCTTTTATCAGCGAAGCGCGGCTGAATATTACGCCGCTGCCGGCGGTGCGCCGTTTGGTGAACATCAAATATGACTCGTTTGATTCAGCGCTGCGTAACGCGCCGCTGATGGTAGAAGCCAACGCGCTGTCGGTAGAGACCGTCGATTCAAAAGTGTTGAATCTGGCGCGTGAAGATATCGTCTGGCATTCGGTGCGCGAGCTGATTACCGATGTGCCAGGCAAAGAGATGCTGGGCATTAACATTGTGGAGTTCGCCGGTGACGATGCGCCGCTGATCGACAGCCAGGTGACGGCCCTGTGCCAGCGTCTCGATGCGTTGATGGCGCAGCAGCAGGGCGGGATCATCGGCTATCAGCTATGTAACGATATCGACGCTATCGAGCGCATCTACAATATGCGTAAAAAGGCGGTCGGCCTGCTGGGCAATGCTAAAGGACGCGCCAAGCCGATTCCCTTTGTCGAGGATACCGCAGTGCCGCCGGAGCGGCTGGCGGACTACATTACCGAGTTTCGCGCGCTACTGGATAACCATGGCCTGAACTACGGTATGTTCGGCCATGTAGATGCCGGCGTGCTGCACGTGCGCCCGGCGCTGGATATGTGTGATCCGCAGCAGGAGATGCTGATGAAGCAGATCTCCGATGAAGTGGTAGCGCTGACGGCGCGCTACGGCGGGCTGCTGTGGGGCGAACATGGCAAAGGGTTCCGGGCGCAATACAGCCCCGCCTTTTTTGGCGACACGCTGTATGAGGAGCTGCGCCGGATCAAAGCGGCGTTCGATCCCGCCAATCGCCTGAACCCCGGCAAAATCTGTACGCCGTACGGCGTGGATGAGCCGATGATGCAGGTTGATGGCGTTAAGCGCGGCTATTATGACCGCCAGATCCCGCTGGTGGTGCGCAATGAGTGGCGCGGCGCAATGGAGTGCAATGGCAATGGCCTGTGCTTTAATTTCGACGTGCGTAGTCCGATGTGCCCCTCGATGAAAATTACCCGCGATCGTATCCACTCCCCGAAAGGGCGCGCCACGCTGACGCGCGAATGGCTGCGTCTGCTGGCGGAAAAAGGGGTTGATCCGTTGACGCTGGAGCGGCAGATCCCGGAATCCGCCATTAGCCTGCGCGGCTTAATCACCCGCACCCGCAACAGCTGGTATGCACGCAAAGGCGAATATGACTTTTCGCATGAAGTGAAAGAGGCGATGTCGGGCTGTCTCGCTTGCAAAGCCTGCTCGACGCAGTGTCCGATTAAAATTGATGTTCCGGCGTTCCGCTCGCGCTTTTTGCAGCTCTATCACACACGTTATCTACGACCGCTCAGCGACCATCTGGTGGCGGCGGTAGAGAGCTATGCGCCAATGATGGCGCGCGCGCCGCGCGCTTTTAACTTCTTCCTGCGTCAGCCCTGGTTGCGTAACCTGAGCCAGCGTCATATCGGCATGGTCGACCTGCCGCTGCTCTCTTCGCCCACGCTTAAACAGCAGCTGGCGGGCCATACCGCAGCTACCACCACGCTGGAGCAGCTGGAGCGACTGGACGCCGCGCAACGTGAAAAAACGGTGCTGGTGGTGCAGGATCCCTTTACCAGCTATTACGAAGCGCAGGTGGTGGCGGACTTTGTGCGCCTGGTTGAAAAGCTGGGATATCAGCCGGTGCTGCTGCCGTTTTCGCCCAATGGCAAAGCGCAGCATATTAAAGGCTTCCTGAAACGCTTTGCCCGTACCGCGCAAAAAACCGCCGATTTCCTCAACCGGCTGGCGCAGCTGGGGATGCCGATGGTGGGCGTCGATCCGGCACTGGTGCTCTGCTATCGCGATGAGTATCAGCAGACGCTGGGCGATAAACGCGGCGACTTCCATGTTCAGCTGGTGCATGAATGGCTGCATCAGGCGCTGTCGTCACGCGCGATTCAGCCGCTGGCCGGGGAAGCCTGGTATCTGTTCGCCCACTGTACGGAAGTGACCACGCTGCCCGCCACGCCGCATCAGTGGGCCGCTATTTTCGCGCGTTTCGGCGCCCGGCTGGAAAACATCAATGTCGGCTGCTGCGGCATGGCGGGAACCTACGGCCATGAGGCGAAAAACCTGAATAATTCGCTGGGGATTTATGAG
This sequence comes from Mixta hanseatica, assembly GCF_023517775.1. NCBI lineage: Bacteria > Pseudomonadati > Pseudomonadota > Gammaproteobacteria > Enterobacterales > Erwiniaceae > Mixta > Mixta hanseatica. The sequence continues at coordinate 2,040,323 of NZ_CP082904.1, forward strand.
CTCTCCTGGCATCCGCAGTTGCAAAAACTGCCGCGGCAACGCTGCCTGGCCACCGGCTACTCCTGCCGTAGCCAGGTGAAGCGTATCGAAGGCAACGGGATGCGACATCCGCTGCAGGCGATACTGGAGCTTATTTGATGGCGATCTGGAAACGACAGGCAACTCTGGCGCAGCTGAACGCGCGCGGCGAAGGCTGTTTGGTTGGACATTTAGGCATCCGCTTTACGGCGATGTATGATGACGGATTGGAAGCCACCATGCCGGTTGATGCCCGCACGCGCCAGCCGTTTGGTCTGCTGCACGGCGGCGCGTCCGCAGTGCTGGCGGAAACCTTAGGCTCGATGGCCGGATATCTCTGCACCGAGGAAGATCAGAGGCTGGTTGGCCTGGAGATTAACGCCAACCATCTGCGGGCAGTTCGTGCAGGCGAGGTGCGGGGCCGCTGCCGGCCGCTACATCTTGGGCGTGCGCATCAGGTGTGGCAGATAGAGATTTATGATCAGCAAGACCGTCTTTGCTGCAGTTCACGGTTGACCACGGCGGTGAGGTCCGGCGTGGACGGCGGCTGAGCCTTACCAGATCCAGCCGGCATGCTTCACGAAATCGCTCTGTAATACGGTCGCCTTTTCCCAGTCGCCGCTCATTGTCAGCTGGTGGCAAAGTTTAGTCAGCGTATGGCGTGCCAGCTGGCACGCCTGCAGGCGAAACAGCCGCTCCCGCTCGGTATTGTTCACTTCCTGCAGCAGCCGGTGGTGAAGTTTTCCCAGCGCATGCAGATAACTTTGCTCGTCGCCATTGAGCTGGCAAAGTTCGGCCATATCTAAGCAGGTGTCATTAAAATTGCGAAGTTGATCGAGTGAGCAGTCAGGACGGTTCAGTTTGGCCTGCGCCAGATAAAAATCCACCGTAATGTCGCGTACGGCAAACTTATACTCATCGATTTTATATTGCAGCCAGGCATTGACAGAGACGTTCATGCTTCACCTGAGGTATGTTAATGATAATCATTATCATAATAAAATTGCTTCAGGTTGCAATGCCAGGGTGCAATAATTTATCGATTAATGCGGCCTGTTGATAAAATCGGCAATAGCAATCCCAACCTCCTTCATCAGGCGTAAAATAACTGATAGGGCAGGTTAACTCAGGTAGCCCTTTTTAAATGAATGATTTTAAAATATTATTCTCGCCGCAAATGCGCATCAGAACGGCCAGCGCAATCTGTTGCGGCAGGGACTATCCTTAGTTAACAGGCTTTAAAAAAGGCATTTTGCGCTTATCCCTGCAAAACAAGAGGTTGAAGCAAATATCATTATCACTAACATAGTGGGATAAGCCTGTTAGGCATCGCACCGCGAGGTAATACACAATGCAATCTGCAAATCCGGCCTCTTTCTCTCCAGATGAGTTTATCTGGAAGGGTTTGACCCTTACTGACAGCGCAGCGCAGCAAATTAAAGCGCTTGCCGCTAACGATCCGCATGTTTTAGGACTGCGGCTGGGCGTAAAACAGTCCGGCTGCGCGGGTTTCGGCTATACCATGGACCTGGTGAAAGAGCCAGCAGCTGACGATCTGCTGTTTACTCATCAGGGCGCAACGCTGTACGTGCCGCTTCAGGCGATGCCCTTTATTGATGGTACGCAGGTAGATTTCGTTCGCGAAGGTCTGAATCAGGTATTTAAATTTAATAATCCTAAAGCTCAACACGCCTGCGGTTGTGGTGAGAGCTTTGGCGTTGAGTAATAGTGCTATGTCCCGAAACAGTGAAGCATCAGATGACGTACAAATCTGGGAAGGCGGCCGCAAAAATTATAAAGAAGGCTTCTTTACCCAACTGCAAACCGATGAGCTGGCGCACGGCATCAGCGAAGAGGTAGTGCGCGCGATTTCCGCCAAGCGTAACGAGCCAGAGTGGATGCTGGAGTTCCGTCTGAAAGCCTATGAAGCCTGGCTGCAGATGGAAGAGCCGCACTGGCTGAAAGCCCATTACGATAAGCTCGATTATCAGGATTACAGCTACTATTCGGCTCCTTCCTGCGGCAACTGCGATGACAGCTGCGCCTCAGAGCCGGGCGCGCTGCAATCTTCCGGCGGCCAGGCCAGCAGTAGCTACCTGACGCAGGAAGTGGAAAACGCCTTTGAGCAGCTTGGCGTACCGGTACGTGAAGGGAAAGAGGTGGCGGTGGACGCCATTTTCGATTCGGTATCGGTAGCCACCACCTATCGCCATAAACTGGCGGAGCAGGGCATTATTTTCTGCTCATTTGGCGAAGCTATTCAGGAACATCCGGAGCTGGTGAAGAAATATCTCGGTACCGTGGTGCCACACAACGATAACTTCTTTGCCGCGCTGAACTCGGCGGTCGCGTCCGACGGCACCTTCGTCTATATCCCGAAAGGGGTGCGCTGTCCAATGGAGCTTTCTACCTATTTCCGCATCAACGCGGCGAAAACCGGCCAGTTTGAGCGCACTATCCTGGTGGCCGATGAGGAGAGCTACGTCAGCTATATCGAAGGCTGCTCCGCGCCGGTCCGTGACAGCTATCAGCTGCATGCCGCCGTGGTAGAAGTGATCATCCATAAAAACGCCGAAGTGAAATACTCCACGGTGCAGAACTGGTTCCCGGGCGGCGAAGGCGAAGGCGGTATTCTGAACTTCGTGACCAAGCGCGCGCTGTGTGAAGGCGAGGGCAGTAAAATGTCCTGGACACAATCGGAAACCGGCTCGGCGATTACCTGGAAATATCCCAGCGTAATCCTGCGCGGCGATAACTCGATTGGCGAGTTTTATTCCGTCGCCCTGACCAGCGGCCGCCAGCAGGCGGATACCGGCACTAAGATGATCCATATTGGTAAAAACACCAAATCGACCATCATCTCGAAAGGGATTTCCGCCGGGAAAAGCCAGAACACCTATCGCGGCCTGGTGAAGATTATGCCGACGGCCACTAACGCGCGTAACTTTACCCAGTGCGATTCGATGTTGATCGGACCGGACTGCGGCGCGCATACCTTCCCGTATGTTGAAACACGCAACAATACCGCGCAGCTGGAGCATGAGGCGACCACTTCGCGCATCGGCGAAGATCAGCTGTTCTACTGCCTGCAACGCGGCATCAGCGAGGAAGATGCGATCTCAATGATCGTTAACGGCTTCTGTAAAGATGTCTTCTCTGAGCTGCCGCTGGAATTTGCCGTTGAGGCACAAAAGCTGTTGGCCATTAGTCTGGAACACAGCGTTGGTTAAGGCCAGCGCGATGCATCGTTGCCTGTGGGCAAGCGAAGGATAAAACATGTTAAGCATTAAAGATTTACAGGTAAGCATTGAAGATAAGGCCATCCTGCGCGGACTGGATCTGGAAATAAAGCCGGGCGAAGTCCATGCAATCATGGGGCCGAACGGCTCCGGTAAAAGTACGCTTTCCGCCACGCTGGCGGGCCGCGAAGAGTATGAAGTGGTGGGCGGTTCCGCCACCTTTAAAGGCAAAGACCTGCTGGAACTGTCGCCGGAAGATCGCGCCGGCGAAGGCATCTTCATGGCTTTCCAGTACCCGGTAGAAATCCCCGGCGTCAGCAACCAGTTTTTCCTGCAAACCGCCGTTAACGCGGTACGTAAATACCGTCAGCAGGAAGAGCTGGATCGCTTCGATTTCCAGGACTTTATCGAAGAAAAAATCGACCTGCTGAAAATGCCGGAAGATCTGCTGACCCGCTCAGTGAATGTCGGCTTTTCCGGCGGCGAGAAGAAACGTAACGATATTCTGCAGATGGCGGCGCTGGAGCCGGATCTCTGCATCCTTGATGAAACCGACTCCGGTCTGGATATCGATGCGCTGAAAATTGTCTCCAACGGCGTGAACTCGCTGCGCGACGGCAAGCGCGCCTTTATCATCGTGACGCACTATCAGCGCATTCTGGACTACATCAAGCCGGACTTCGTGCATGTGCTGTATCAGGGTAAAATTGTGAAATCTGGCGACTTTACGCTGGTGAAACAGCTGGAGGAGCAAGGCTATGGCTGGCTTACCGACCAGGAGTGACAACGCGCTGCAGCAGTGGCATCACCTGTTTGAATCGCGCGGCGACGTGCGTTCCCTGCAGGCGCAGCAACACTGGCAGCAGTTGATGCGGCTCGGCTTGCCGACCCGCAAACATGAAAACTGGAAATATACGCCGCTGGACGAGCTGCTCAGCCAGCAATTTGTGCTGCCTGACGCGCCGGCCCTGACGCCTGAAGACGTAGCGCGTCTGGCGCTGCCGCTTGACGCGGTGCGCCTGGTATTTGTTGACGGCCAATTTAACGCCGGGCTGAGCGATACCCAGTTCGATCGCTTTGAAGTGCAGGTAGCCAGCGCGGCAGAAAGACGCAACCTTGACGCGCCTGTGCAGCCGGAAGTGTTTTTGCATCTGACGGAAAGCCTCGCCGAGCAGGCGACTACCCTGCGTTTGCCGCGCGGCAAAGCCGCTGAGCGTCCGCTTTATTTGCTGCATATCAGCAGCGGACGGGCGGAACAGCAGCTGAATACGGTGCACTATCGTCATCATCTGCAAATTGAAGCAGGTGCTGAAGCGCAGGTTATTGAGCATTACGTTAGCCTGAACGCGCAGCCGCACTTTACCGGCGCTCGTCTGACCATGATGGTCGGCGACAATGCGCAGCTGACCCATACCAAACTTTCGTTTGAGAATGCCGGCAGCTATCACTTCGCGCATAACGATATTATTACCGGTCGCGACGCGCGCGTTAGCAGCCACAGCTTCCTGCTGGGCGCGGGTCTGAGCCGTCACAATACCAGCGCTCAGCTGAACGGTGAAAACAGCGATCTGTCGATCAACAGCCTGGTGCTGCCGGTAGATAAAGAAGTGTGCGACACCCGCACTTATCTGGAGCACAATAAAGGCTACTGCCAGAGCCGTCAGCTGCACAAGACTATCGTGCGCGATCGCGCTCGTGCGGTATTTAACGGCATGATCAAAGTGGCGCAGCACGCGCTGAAAACCGATGGTCAGATGACCAACAACAATCTGTTGTTGGGACGCCTGGCCGAAGTGGACACTAAACCACAGCTGGAAATCTATGCTGATGACGTGAAGTGCAGCCACGGCGCCACGGTTGGACGTATCGATGAAGAGCAGATGTTCTATCTGCGTGCGCGTGGTATCAGCGAAGAGGCCGCGCAGCGCATGATCGTCTACGCCTTTGCCGCAGAGCTGACAGAAGCGATTGATGATGAAACGCTGAAAGCCTGCGTGCTGGAGCGTATCGCACAACGTTTTCCCGGAGGCATTCAATGAGTTTTGATCTCGCACGCGTCAGGGCCGATTTCCCGATTCTGGCGCGCGAGGTCAACGGACAGCCGTTGGCCTACCTTGACAGCGCGGCCAGCGCGCAAAAACCGCTGGCGGTAATAAATGCGGAAAGTCATTTTTACCAGCACGGTTATGCGGCGGTGCACCGGGGGATCCATACCCTCAGCGCCGCAGCCACCACGGATATGGAAAACGTGCGCGCCCAGGCGGCGCGTTTTCTAAATGCCGCTTCGCCGGAAGAGATTGTTTTTGTTAAAGGCACCACCGAAGGCATCAATCTGGTGGCTAACAGCTGGGGCGGCAGCCAGCTTCAGCCAGGCGATAATATTATTATCACCGCTATGGAGCATCACGCCAATATCGTGCCGTGGCAGATGGTCGCGGCCCGTACCGGCGCCTCTATCCGCGTGCTGCCGCTGACCACGGACGGCGAGTTGGATATTGCGCAGCTCGCCTCGCTGATTGATAGCAAGACACGCTTGCTGGCAGTGACGCACGTCTCCAATGTGCTGGGCACCGTGAACCCGGTAAAAGCGCTGGTGGCGCAGGCGAAAGCGGCCGGGCTGGTCACGCTGGTGGATGGCGCGCAGGCGGTGATGCATCAGCGGGTGGATGTGCAGGATATCGACTGCGACTTCTATATTTTCTCCGGTCATAAGATTTATGGCCCGACCGGCATCGGTATTCTTTATGGCCGCCATGCGCTCCTGTCAGCGATGCCGCCGTGGGAAGGCGGTGGTTCGATGATTGAGCATGTGGTGCTGCCGGAAGGCACCACCTATGCGAAAGCGCCGTGGAGCCTGGAGGCGGGTACGCCTAATACCGGTGGGATTATCGGTCTGGGCGCCGCGCTGGCGTATGTCGAAGCGCTGGGGCTGGATAACATTCAGGCCCGCGAGCAGTCGCTGATGCGTTACGCGCTGGATAAGCTCGCTTCGGTGCCCGAACTGAAAATTTACGGCCCGCAGGCGCGCGCCGGGGTTATCGCCTTTAATCTGGGCAATCACCACGCCTATGATGTGGGCAGCTTCCTCGATCAATACGGCATCGCTATTCGTACCGGTCACCACTGTGCGATGCCGCTGATGCAGCATTACGGCGTTCCCGCTATGTGTCGCGCATCGTTCGCCATGTATAATAGCGAGGAAGAGGCCGATCGGCTTGCCGCTGGCCTGACACGTATTCACCGCCTGCTGGGGGGCTAAGCCGTCCGGCTGGCAAGGGAGGAAGGAATGGCGATACTGCCAGAAAAAGAGAAGCTGGTGCGCAATTTTAACCGCTGCGCCAACTGGGAAGAGAAATATCTGTATGTGATTGAGCTGGGAGGGAAACTGCCAGAATTGTCTGATTCCTTCCACCAGCCCGAGTACAGCGTTTCCGGCTGTCAGAGCCAGGTCTGGATTGTGATGCAACAGGCGGCAAACGATACCGTTGAGCTGCAGGGCGACAGTGATGCCGCCATCGTTAAAGGCTTGATTGCGATTGTATTTAGTCTTTATCAGGGCATGACGCCACAGCAGATTGTAGAGTTTGATGTGCGTCCCTGGTTTGAACAGCTGGCCTTAACGCAGCACCTCACGCCGTCCCGTTCTCAGGGGCTGGAAGCGATGATCCGTACTATCCGCACCCGCGCGCAGGCGCTTTGCTAAGCTACACTTCTCTCACACCCCGTTACGGTTAACGGGGTGCGTTTTATTCACCACGAGAGAAGCTTACATGAACCTTTACCTTCCTTTCGCCGGCTGGCTAATTTGCGCCGCGCTCTTTATACCGCGTCTGGTCAGCGCCACTGAATACCCTTTGCCTGCTGAAAACAGTCGCCTTATCGGCGAAAACAGCACGGCTTTGGTACCCAATGATAAGCGTCCGCTGGAGTCGATTGCCGCTCGCTATCAGGTAGGCCTGTTAAATATGCTGGAAGCCAATCCCGGCACCGATCCCTGGTTGCCTGCCGCAGGCAGCGAGCTGACTATCCCTCATCAGATGCTGCTGCCGGATACTAAACGCGAGGGCATCGTGGTTAACCTGGCGGAGCTGCGCCTCTATTACTATCCGAAAGGGGAGAACAAGGGGATTGTCTATCCGATCGGCATCGGCCAGCAGGGGATAATGACGCCCTCGACGGTTACCCGTATCAGTCAAAAAATCCCTAATCCTACCTGGACGCCAACGCCGAATATCCGCAAGCGCTACGCACAGGAAGGCGTTAAGCTGCCGACAGTCTTTCCCGCTGGCCCTGATAATCCGATGGGGCTGTTTGCGCTGCGTCTGGCCTACGGCAGCGGCCACTATCTGATTCATGGCACTAACGCTGACTTCGGCATCGGCATGCGCGTCAGCTCCGGCTGTATTCGCCTGCGCCCTGATGATATTGAGGCGCTGTTTAACAGCGTGTCGGAAGATACGCGGGTACAAATCGTCAACCAGCCGGTGAAGTACGCTATTGAGCCGGACGGTAAACGCTATATTGAAGTGCACCAGCCGCTGTCGCGTAATGAGCATGACGATCCGCAAACGATGGCCCTGCCGCTGAGCAAAGCGCTCAAGCGCTTTATCAACAACCCGCAGAGCGATAAAGCGCTAATTGAAGCGGTACTAAAACGCCGGTCCGGCATGCCGGTTCTGGTTAACCTGGGCGAAGCGGTAGATCATAACGAAATAGCGCCGCAGCAAGCGCTGGAAAGCGCGCAGGAGCAGAAGGCAGAGAAGGGTGGCGCTACGCTGGGAAAAAGCTGAGAAAGGCGCGCAGCGAGGACAAAAAAAATGGTGCCCATTGGGCACCATTTTTATTACACCAGTACTCTTACTTACGGTAAGAATGAGCCTGGTTGTCCAGACGCTGGTTAGCACGTGCTGCGTCGTCTTTAGCAGCCTGTACGTCAGAACGCATTGCGTTCACGTCGTTGCTCAGCTGGTCAACTTTTGCGTTCAGAGTCTGAACGTCGCTTGACAGCTGGTCGATTTTAGCGTTGCTGGAGCAACCAGCCAGCAGAGTTGAACCCAGAATTACCGCGCCCAGTACCAGTTTAGTACGATTCATTATTTATACCCTCTAGATTGAGTTAATCTCCATGTAGCGTTACAAGTATTACACAAAGTTTTTTGGTATGAGAATAAATTTTTGATGAGAACATGCTTAATTTTGCTCGTTCGCTCAAAGAAACATCTGTTATGCCAATAATGCCAAAAAATAAATCAAAACAGTCAGATTTAATTGATTTTATCTTGCCTGAAAGGCAGATTTTATTGTTATTTTCAATTGGAATTTTTAGAAATAACGGTTACGGCAAAATAAAAAAAAAGCGCCGGTTAGGCGCTTTTATCAACAAAACTGTAATTATTTACAGTACGTGAACAGATGCGGTATTTGTCGTTCCGCTTGGCACCAGGGCACCTGATACCATTACCACCACATCGCCTTTCTGACCGTAACCGCTTTCCAGCGCAATTTCTTTACCAATACGGTAGAAATCATCGGTAGAAGCAATCTCTTTCACTACGCGCGCTTCAATGCCTTTGCTCAACAGTAGCTGACGCGCGGTGATTTCGTTTGTGGTTAACGCCAGAATGGTCGCGTCCGGGAAATATTTACGCACGGACTTGGCTGATTTACCGCCTTCGGTGGCTACGACAATCAGCGGCGCTTCCAGCTTTTCTGCGGTCTCAACGGCGCCACGGCATACGGCTTCGGTGATACGCAGTTTACGGCTGTCATTCAGGGTATCGATACGCGATTTCATCACGCGATCGGTACGTTCGCAGATGGTCGCCATGATGCGCACCGATTCCAGCGGATATTTACCCTTGGCGCTTTCACCAGAAAGCATCACTGCATCCGTACCGTCAAGGATGGCGTTCGCCACGTCGCCGGCTTCCGCACGGGTAGGGCGCGGATTTTTGATCATGGAATCCAGCATCTGGGTAGCGGTAATTACCACTTTGCGGGCTTTATTACATTTCTTGATCATCATTTTCTGCGCGAAAATCACTTCTTCAACCGGGATTTCCACGCCGAGGTCGCCACGGGCAACCATGATGCCGTCAGAGGCATCGAGGATCTCATCAAAATTATTGAGACCTTCCTGGTTTTCGATTTTAGAGATGATCTGGATATGCTCGCCGCCGTGCTTTTTCAGGTGCTCACGGATTTCCAGCACGTCTGAACGCTTACGAATAAAGGAGGCCGCAACGAAGTCCACGCCCTGCTCGCAACCGAAAATCAGGTCACGCTTATCTTTTTCCGCCAGTGCCGGCAGCTGAATGGAAACGCCCGGCAGGTTAACGCCTTTGTTTTCGCCCAGGTCGCCATTATTCAGTACGGTACAAATCACGCTGTTTTCAGTGACTTCAGTCACTTCCATACCGATCAAGCCATCGTCAACCAGTACGGTGTTGCCGATTTTCAGGTCGGCAGCGAAGCCGGCGTAGGTCACCGCAACGCGTTCGCTGTTGCCAATCACTGACTGATCGGTGGTAAAGGTAAAGGTCTGACCCGCTTTCAGCGAAACATCGTTACCGCCTTCCAGTTTCATGGTGCGGATTTCCGGGCCTTTGGTATCCAGCAGAATCGCCGCCTGACGACCGGTTTTTTCCATAACCGCGCGGATATTGGCGATACGGCGACCGTGCTCTTCATAGTCACCGTGAGAGAAATTCAGACGCATAACGTTCATGCCCGCTTCCAGCAGGTTGGTTAGCATCTCTTCGGATTCAGTTTTCGGGCCGATGGTACAAACGATCTTGGTCTTTTTCATGACAAGTTATCTGTAAGTTGTGATGGATGATTAAGGTTTGAGGTCGATGCCTGGTGCATCGGGGAAATATTCATGCTCAGTGAGCGGACTGCGATACAAACTAAGAATAGGTGACAGATATAAAGCGTGCAGAGGAAGTTGAGCGATGATGTTCCATGGCCCCGATGGGCGAGTTGCGCAACTGGTTGTGAATGTAGGTAAGGGCACGTCAATTGGCTGAAACCATTCAAGTGAAACACCGGAAGATAGTATAGACGCTAAGTATACGAAAACCAATCAAAAAGCATGAAGGCAGCGGGTGTCAGATCAAGGAAAGTCACGTTGCGGCAACGCTTTTTATCCCCAACGCGTTGTGTCGCGCGCAATGATATTCGCCCTGTTAAACCAGACAGAATGCCGCCTGTATACCAGGAAAGTTCTGATATGGGCAATTTTATTACCCACAGATTTTGGGTAAAAAAATATTTTTATGTGCAATAAAACAGGCAGAAAAGGGAGGTGTTTTAAGGTTTCGGACAAAGATAAATTAAGTGCGGAGTATGCCTGATGCTGCAAAAGAGGATAACGCAGAAAAAGAGAGTGGTGCGTTCTAATGGACTCGAACCATCGACCCCCACCATGTCAAGGTGGTGCTCTAACCAACTGAGCTAAGAACGCATCATGATTTTTGGTGCGTCCGAGTGGACTCGAACCACCGACCCCCACCATGTCAAGGTGGTGCTCTAACCAACTGAGCTACGGACGCACTTTGGTGCGTTCTAATGGACTCGAACCATCGACCCCCACCATGTCAAGGTGGTGCTCTAACCAACTGAGCTAAGAACGCATCTGCCGTCTTGGGTGACGGCGGGGACGAATATTAGCGACACTGTTCATCGCTGGCAAGCAGAAACATGCAATTTTCTGCGCAACTGCCCATCAACTGTGCGACCCGCCGTTTTTTTAGACGCGACGGGCCTTTATCTTAATGTTCCGCGCGGCTCAGGATCAGTTCAGGCGGTAATTTTTGCAGCCGACGAATCCGCCACAGCATCATAATCGCCGCTGAGGTTAAGCCCAGGATAAAGCCGCACCAGAATCCCGCCGGACCCATTGGCGCGACAATCCAGTCGGTTAGCGCCAGCAGATAGCCGCTGGGTAAACCTATCACCCAATAAGCAACCAGCGTAATAAAGAAAATTGAGCGTGTATCTTTATAGCCACGCAGAATGCCGCTGCCGATCACCTGAATGGAATCGGAAAACTGGTAGATGGCGGCCAGCATCATCAGCTGCGAGGCCAGCATAACCACCTGCGGATTATCGTTATACAACAGAGCGATCTGTTCTCGGAAGGTAACGGTAAACAGCGCGGTGATGGCGGCCATCATGATGCCGACGCCCTGGCCAGTCCAGGCCGCCACCTTAGCCGCCTCAACCGACCCCTGACCGAGGCGAAAGCCGACGCGAATCGTCGTCGCAACGCCCAGCGAAAGCGGCAGTACAAACATTAATGAGCTGAAGTTAAGCGCAATCTGATGGCCGGCGACATTCACAATGCCCAACGGCGAAACCAGCAGAGCGACCACGGCAAACAGCGTTACCTCGAAGAATAGCGCCAGCGCCACCGGCAGCCCAAGGCGTATCAAACGCTTCAATACTGTCCAGTCTGGCGTACTGAAATAGTCGGGCAGGGTAATATCGCGCATTGAGCGCGCGCGCCGCACCCACAGCCGCATAACGATAAACATCACCCAGTAAACCGACGCCGTCGCCACGCCGCAGCCGACGCCGCCCAACGCGGGCATGCCAAGGTGACCGTAAATAAAGACATAGTTAACCGGAATGTTCACCAGCAGGCCGATAAAGCCCATCACCATGCCGGGTTTGGTCTTCGACAGCCCCTCGCACTGGTTACGTGCGACCTGGAAAAAGAGGTAGCCCGGCGCGCCCCATAATAAGGCGCGCAGATAGCCTACCGCCTTATCGGCTAAGGCGGGGTCGATATCATGCATCGCGTGGATCATATAGCCGGCGTTCCACAGCACAATCATAATCAGCACCGAGACCATCGCCGCCAGCCAGTAAGCCTGACGTACCTGAGCAGCGATACGCTCACGACGCCCGGAGCCGTTAAGCTGCGCCACTACTGGCGTTAGGGCCAAAATCAGACCGTGGCCGAATAAGATAGCGGGGAGCCAAATTGAGGTGCCGACCGCAACGGCGGCCATATCCGTCGCGCTAACCGAGCCTGCCATAATGGTATCGACAAAACCCATCGCCGTCTGTGCGACCTGCGCCAGAATAACCGGAATGGCAAGAGCCAGTAATTGACGCGCTTCTGTCAGGTACTTCTGCACGTATACACCTTTTTAGTTTTAAGAGATGAATAAATAACGCCCGGAGGACAGGATAATAAAGAATAGATAATGATGCACAACGCTGGTGCAGAATCATAACGACATCATACGATGAAGGAAACCGCATTTTATGGCACCCGGACGGCGCTTTTCGCCCCTTTGCCAACCTGCTCTGTGCTGGAGAGTATGGTAATATCAACAAAAACTGACCGAGGCCAATCTATGTTTACCGGAATTGTGCAGGGCACCGCAGAGCTGGTTGCCATTGAAGAAAAACCTAACTTTCGTACGCATATTGTGAAAATGCCGCCGGCATTATTACCCGGCCTGGAACTGGGCGCTTCGGTAGCGCATAATGGCTGCTGTCTGACCGTGACGGAAATTAATGGCGATCGGGTTAGCTTTGATCTGGTAAAAGAGACATTGCGCATTACTAACCTGGGCGATCTGCAGCTGGGCGACGTGGTAAATATTGAGCGTGCGGCGAAGTTCAGCGACGAAATTGGCGGTCATTTGATGTCCGGCCATATTATGACCACCGCTGAAATCAGCAAAATTATTAATGCCGAAAATAACCGTGAGATCTGGTTTAAACCGCAGGACAGCTCGCTGCTGAAATATATCCTGCATAAAGGCTTTATCGGGATCGATGGCATCAGCCTGACGGTGGGCGACGTGACCAAAACGAAATTTTGCGTGCATCTTATCCCCGAGACGCTGATGCGTACCACGCTGGGCGCCAAAAAACTGGGGCAACGGGTAAACATCGAAATCGATCCGCATACTCAGGCGATCGTGGATACGGTTGAACGCGTGCTGGCTCAGCGTGAAGCGGCGCTGGCGGCCACGCTGCAAAATAACACCGCAGAGTAAGTAATAAAAAACAGGCAACCGTGAGGTTGCCTGTTTTTTAAGTGCGCCGCAGGATATTAATGCGGTACGCGCAAGCCGCCTTCAACGCCGCGGCTGAATACCACCTGCCACAGTTGAATATCACGCGCGCGAAACGCGCCGGCGCAGGCGTTCAAATAATAGGTGAACATCCGTTTAAAGCGTTCGCCATACTCCTCAGCCAACTGCGGCCAGGCCTGCAGAAAACGTTCGTGCCATGCCATCAGCGTCGTATCATAATCGGCGCCAAAGTTATGCCAGTCTTCCATAATAAAATGCGGCTCGCTGGCTTCGGCAATATGACGTACCGACGGCAAACAGCCGTTGGGGAAGATATATTTATCAATCCACGGGTCAACGTTCATATCGGTTTTAATCGCGCCGATAGTATGCAGCAGGAACAGGCCGTCCGGCTTAAGGTTACGATCGACCACGTTAAAATAGGTCGCGTAATTTTTAGGGCCGACATGCTCGAACATGCCTACGGAAACGATGCGGTCGTACTGATTATTCAGATCGCGATAATCCTGCAGTAGAATATTGACATCAAGCCCTTCGCAGCGCTGCTGCGCCATTTTCTGCTGTTCGGCGGAGATGGTTACCCCATCGACCGTTACGCCATAGTGGCGCGCGGCAAACTCCGCCAGTCCGCCCCAGCCGCAGCCGATATCAAGCAGCTTAAGCCCCGGTTTCAACTGAAGCTTTTCGCAGATCATTTTTAGCTTCGCCTGCTGCGCCTCTTCCAGCGTTTGGGCTGTTTTCCAGTAGCCGCAAGAGTATTGCATAAAGGGATCGAGCATTAGCGAAAAAAGGTCGTTGCCTAAATCGTAGTGCTCCTTGCCAACCATCCACGCGCGTTTTTTCGACTGTAAATTAGTCAGTCGCGCTGCGGCAATACGTAACGTATCTTTGAAATGATGAGGGAGCTGTTGATCCAACTTGTGCTTTAGCACGCGATGAAAAAACATATCAAGGCGTTCACATTCCCACCAGGTGTCCATATAACTTTCGCCCAGGCCGAGGGATCCCTCCTGTAAAACGCGTTTAAAAAAGTCAGGATTTTTTACCTGAATATCCCAGGGGCGCTGACCATTGATCTCAATATCCGCCATTTCCAACATTTCATGGGCGATACGATACCAATGGTTTTCCTCCAGGTTCACTTCTTCTATGCACGATGAACTCATAGCTTCTCCATCACCTGTGTGATACGAACCTGAGAAACAGAATAGTCAATTTCTCAGGATTGTGAGAAATCTCACGGAAGACCGTGTGCCAGATATCCGACGTTAAGCAGAGGATTGAAACTGAATGAAAGCCCTGACCAGTACGCTGCCGCCTGAAAGGCGCTGGCTGGCCGGGGAAAAAGCACGTTAATTATTATAAGTGACTGCCTTGCAAGGAGTATATTCTCCCGCAAGGCATTATACAATGGCTAATAGTTAGTGCGCTAAGCATGCCGACAGCGGCGGATGCTTAATTGGAAAGGGAAGACGGCGGGCTGTTTTTCGTTTCCGCTGTGCGGTCGTGGGCTACATGCTGCAAGGCATAACCCAGCGCCACCAGGATAATCGTCGACACCATTACCGAGCTGGTGGTCAGTAAAGGCTGGGTCAGCCAGGAGGAGACGGCGAGGCTGGCGAAAAAGCACAGGCCCAGCTGCAAACAGTTCTGCAGCGCCGCAGCCTTACCAGTGTCATCCGGGAAGGGCAGCAGGGCGTTAGCCACCACGATGGGATAAATCGCGCCGTTTGCCAGCGCCATGCCGCAAAACGGGATCAGCAGGCCCCAGAGCGTAACATGGTCGCTTATCGAAACCATAAATAGTGCGGTCACGCTTAGCGCATAAAAAATCAGCAGGAACGGCAGCAGGCTGCGGCCGCTATGACGCTGAAGCGCAGAGCGACAGCCAAAGCCGCCGACCAGAAACGCCACGGTTTGCGGTAGATAGCTCAGACCGATATCAGCCGGACTCAGGCCCAGATCGTGCAGGATAAACGGCGAACCGGTTAGCCAGGCGAAAAAGCTGGCTGAGCAGGCGGCGTAAATCAGCACGTTGCCACTGTAGATACGTGACGCCAGCAGACGGAAAAAGCCGCTGCGTTGAGCGGTGGCTGCAGAGGCGGGTGCAGTTTTTTTCAGCTTCGCCGTTGCAAACAGCAGCGGCAGCGTGACCAGCAACAGCGCCAGAAAAATCGCACGCCATGAAAAATGACTGAGCAGCCAGGCACCTAACAGCGGCGCCAGCGCCGGCGACAGGGCCACTAGCGGCATGATGGTGGCAAAAACGCGATTAGCCTGCGCGCCGCGATAGCGATCGACCACCAGCGCCTGCCAGCTTACCGCCGCCGCACAGACGCCTACCGCTTGAATAAAGCGCAGGGTTAACATCTGCCAGGTGGCATTCGCCCACAGCATGCCCGCGCAGCCCAGTGCAAACAGCACGAGGCCCAACAGCAGTATCGGTCGGCGACCATAGCGATCGGAAAGCGGCCCCCACAGCAGCTGGGCGCAGGCGAAGCCGCCTAAAAATACGGTCAGGCTGGCGCTGATAATCCCAGCGGAAGTCGCAAAACTTTCCTGCATGGCGGTAAACGCCGGCAGATACATATCGGTGGCCAGAAAACCCAGCGTGCTGAGCAGGGCCAGATAGAGCATAAATCCTTTTGAACCAGGCATCTCTTTCTCGTTTATAAGCAGGTGAACAGACGGCGCGAGGGTAAAGGATGTTTTTCTCAATGTGAAACGCTAAAATTTGCCGCTTGATATCAAAATTTTTGCAGGCAAAAAATGTGGTCTGAATATGCACTGGAAGTGGTTGATGCCGTGGCGCGTAACGGCAGCTTTTCTGCTGCCGCGGAAGAGCTGCACCGCGTACCCTCAGCCATCAGCTATACGGTGCGTCAGCTGGAATCCTGGCTGGCGGTGCCGCTTTTTGAACGGCGGCATCGCGATGTGGTGCTGACCGAGGCAGGAGAGCTTTTTATTCGCGAAGGACGCGCTGTTATCAAAAAAATGCTAGCCACGCGGCGACAGTGTCAACAGGTGGCGAACGGCTGGCGCGGGCAGTTAAGCATTGCGGTGGATCGTATCGTTAAACCGCAGCGTACCCGCCAGCTGGTGCTCGATTTTTACCGGCACTTTCCGGATATGGAGCTGTTGATTACGCCGGAAGTGTTTAACGGCGTCTGGGATGCGCTGGCCGACGGACGGGTGGATGTGGCGATTGGCGCAACCCAGGCGATCCCGGTGGGCGGGCGCTTCGCCTTCCGCGATATGGGGGCGCTCAACTGGCGCTGCGTGGTCAGCGTTAATCATCCGTTAGCCGGCATAACGACCCAGCTGCAGGATGATGATATTCGTCCCTGGCCGTCGCTGGTGCTGGAAGATACCTCGCGCGCGCTGCCGCGACGTACCACCTGGACGCTGGATAATCAGCGCCGGCTGGTGGTGCCCGACTGGGAAAGCGCCTTTGATTGCCTGCGCGCCGGGCTGTGCGTGGGGATGGTGCCCGGCCACTTTGCCGCGCCGCTGCTGCAAGCCCGGCAGCTAACGGAGCTGACCTTACCGCAGCCTTTCCCGGATAGCTTCTGTTGCGTGAGCTGGTCAGAGCAAAGTAATTCACCCGCGCTGCGCTGGCTACTGGACTATCTTGGCGATACGGAAACCATCAATCGGGAATGGCTGCGTGAGGAGTAGCAGGCTCAGGAAGCGGTTTTCCTGAGCCTCAGGCATTAACGGCGGTAGTCGCGGAACGGACCGTCAGCAACGGAGCGGCGTTCAATCAGCGTAGGATGCACTTCAATGGTCTGCGGTTCTTCGCGTTTGCTGGTAATACGGTCCAGCAGCATATCGAAAGCGGTTTCGCCCAGCTGCTCTTTTGGCTGATGTACCGTGGTCAGCGCTGGGGTGAAATAGCGCGCGTTGCGCACGTTATCGTAGCCGATAACGGAGATATCCTGCGGCACGCGCAGCCCCATCTCATCCGCAGCGCAAATCGCGCCCATCGCCATAATATCACCGCCGCAGAAAACAGCGGTAGGGCGCTGCTTTTGCGCCAGGATTTGCTGCATGGCGCGATAGCCCGATTCCGGTTCAAAGTCGCCCTGCACGATCCACTCATCACGTACCGGGATGTTGGCTTCATTCAACGCTTTTACGAAACCTGCAAAACGTCCGCTGCCGGTGTTGCGCTCCATCTGGCCGGGGATCGCGCCGATGTCGCGGTGGCCGCGCTCGATCAAATAGCGCCCGGCCAGATAGCCGCCTTCAAACGCGTTATCCAGCACGGTATCGGTAAAATCGCCGCGGGATTCGCCCCAGTCCATCACCACCATAGGGATATTGCGGTTCTCCTCAAGCATCTTCAGCAGTGCTTCAGGATACTCAGAACACATTACCAGCAGGCCATCCACGCGCTTCTGCGCCATCATGGAGAGGTAAGCCTGCTGTTTCTGTAAATCGTTGTGGGCATTGCCCAAAATCAGGGTATAGCCGCGAGCGAAACAGCGCGTTTCCACCGCTTCTATAATCTCAGCGAAATAGGGCGCTTCGCTGGAAGTCGCCAGCAGACCAATCGATTTGGTATGGTTAACCTTCAGGCTGCGCGCAACGGCACTGGGCGAATAGTGTAATTCTTTGATGGCTGCCCAGACGGCCTCTCGGGTCTCTTCCGCGACAAAACGCGTTTTATTGATGACGTGCGATACCGTAGTAGTGGAAACGCCGGCACGCTTTGCGACATCTTTGATTGTTGCCATTAAAAAGATACTCCTGCGCCTGACGTAATAGTCTGATCAGGCTAATGTTAATCGTTTGCGTCCGCATGGCGTTATTCAGCACGCATAAAGGTGAAATTGGCGGGCTGAGGTACGTCTGATAGGCGGGACGTCTTTAAAATAAGGGTTGGCAACGGTGGTTTTTTGTCGTTGCGCAACGCAAGGCGGGGATTCTATCAAGGTGGCGCAAAGAAAACGAGATTTTTACCAGGGAGTATGGGAAAATCTATACCGTTATTTTTTGTGTGGTTAAAGGAGAGGGTGAATGAGCACCGATTTAAAACTATCAATAGGCACCACGGTTGCGGCATTGCTGATGATTATTGCATTTAGCTTCACTGCCGTAATGCACTGATCGCAGCACGAAGGATAAAAAAAGCCTGTCACTAAGACAGGCTTTTTTGTTGCGCAACAGCGTTAGCGAATGGTGCGCGGCGTCATCACGCGGCGCGCGCCAACATAGTGCCGCTGCCAGTAATCATCGCTAAGCTGGCTAATCTGGATATCTTTACCGGTTCGCGGTGACTGAATAAAGCGGCCGTTACCCAGATAGACGCCCACGTGATCGGCCGCGCCGCGGTTATTGATGCGGAAGAAGACCAGATCGCCTTTCTCCAGCGCCTCACGGTTAATCGGAGCCGCATCACGCAGGTGATACATCTCATTGGCGGTACGCGGGATCTTAAATTTCACTACATCTTTATAGGCGTACCAGACCAGACCGCTGCAGTCGAAACCGGTATGAGGCGAGGTGCCTCCCCACAGATAAGGCTTACCTAGCTGACTCATCAGTTTGTTCATCGCCGTTTCACGCGCTTTTTGATAGCGTTCACGGTGCGCCTTACTCATTTCCAGCGGCCCGCGCTTTGCGAGCGCCGTCGAATTTTTGTCGCCGCGCTGACGACCATAGCGTTGTTTGCTCTTTTTAAGGCTGCTTTTTTTCACGCTGGCGGTTTTGGTTGCGGCGCGACTTTTTTTTGTGCTGGCGGCGGTTACCACCGCAGGCTTGCTTTTTTTCTTCAGCTTGTTTTTTTCAACGCTGGCCGGACGCGCCTTTTTACTGGCCGTTTTCACCGGCCGACGCTTACGACGATCGTCGTCGCGGGCGATTTTTTTATCAACTTTATGCTGGCTGGCCTTAACCGGCGCCTGCGGCGATGCCTGGGCAACGTTAAAAAAGAGTTGGGCAACGGTCAGCATAAAAAGCGTAATCAATAAACGCATGGTGTGGTTACACTCAAAGCGCAGTGATAGCGCAAGGTTAATCTTATTTCTGCCATAGCGGCAGACTCCTGGTGGCCAATTCTAATCGAACTTATTGCGAAAAGATAAAGCCTTTTTTAGTGAAATAAACTTTAAGTGCATACAGATGTAAAAATAAGCATAAACAGGCTTTTATCTCAGCAATGTTATGACCAGTTATTAATCGCCGCCGCAGAAATGCCCCAGACGGTGGTTATTTTGGCCGCGCAACCCGGTACAATAACCTGCGTTATTTAACCTTACAGAAAATGTCGTTTTCAGCAACCCGCTACAGTCGCTACAATCAATAGACACGAAGCATGCTATTTAAGGAAGGCAATTATGAGTACTGTTGAAAAAATTCAGCGCCAGATCGCAGAAAACCCGATTCTGCTCTATATGAAAGGCTCGCCGAAGTTACCAAGCTGCGGCTTTTCTGCGCAAACGGTTCAGGCTCTTTCTGCCTGCGGCGAACGCTTCGCCTATGTCGATATCCTGCAGAACCCCGATATTCGTGCTGAACTGCCGAAATATGCTAACTGGCCGACCTTCCCGCAGCTGTGGGTAGATGGCGAACTGGTTGGCGGCTGCGATATCGTAATCGAAATGTTCCAGCGCGGCGAACTGCAAACGCTGATTAAAGAAACTGCAGAAAAATATAAAGAAGCGGAATAAGTCCTTATCCCGTTTATGACAGCAAAGGGCGCTTCGGGCGCCCTTTTTTATTTTATGCTGACCGGCTATTCGCCCTCGGCGATCTGCGCGTCGACAGGCTGCTCTTCAGCCACCGGCAGCGGCGGCCAGCCGCCCAGCCGTTTCCAGCGGTTAACCAGCTCGCAGAATAGTTCTGCGGTACGCTCGGTATCGTACAGCGCCGAGTGGGCCTGGCTGGCGTCAAAGGCGATGCCCGCCGCCTTACAGGCTTTCGCCAGCACCGTCTGGCCAAGGACCAGCCCGCTCAGGGCTGCGGTATCAAAGGTGGCGAACGGATGGAAAGGGTTACGCTTTAGCGCGGCGCGCTCGGCGGCGGCCATCATAAAGCTGTGATCAAAGTTGGCGTTATGCGCGACAACAATGGCGCGGTTGCAGCCCTGATCTTTTATACCTTTGCGCACCTGCTTAAAAATAGCGTGCAGCGCATCATATTCATTGACCGCGCCGCGCAGCGGATTTGCAGGATCGATACCATTGAACGCCAGCGCTTCCGGATGCAGAATCGCGCCCTCAAAAGGCTCCACGTGAAAATGCAGCGTCTGGTCGAGCTGTAACCAGCCATCTTCATCCATTTTCAACGTAACGGCGGCAATTTCCAGCAGTGCATCGGTTTTGGCATTAAATCCGGCGCTTTCAATATCAATCACCACCGGATAAAACCCGCGGAAGCGGTCAGATAATGCGTTCAGTTGTTTCGATTCAGACATCAGGATCTCATTGGCGAAAAAATGCAGCGCGCATTATGGCAAATTTCGCCAGGGGTTGCAGCAGCGGGAAAAAAGAAGGGCGCCAGCAGACGCCCTGAAAACTTAGTTGCCAAGGCCGTGGCCGGCGTGGGCGTTTTCAATCAGTTCGATTTTATAACCGTCCGGATCTTCCACAAAGGCGATAATGGTGTTGCCGCCTTTAACCGGGCCAGCCTCACGGGTCACCTTGCCGCCCGCCTGACGAATTCTTTCACAGGTCGCGGCGACATCATCAACGCCCAGCGCGATGTGACCATAGGCGTTGCCCAGGTCATACTGATCAACGCCCCAGTTATAGGTCAGCTCAATCACTGCGCCTTCGCTTTCGTCAGTGTAGCCAACAAACGCCAGGTTATATTTATATTCCTGGTTTTCGCTTTCGCGCAGCAGACGCATGCCCAGCACGCGGGTATAAAAATCAAGGGAACGCTGCATATCGCCAACGCGCAGCATAGTATGAAGTAAGCGCATAATAGTCTCCTGAAAGGGGTGTCATCGTCCGATGACGGTCAAAAAAGCTTAGTATAGCGGCCTGTTTCCAGCTGGAAAAACCGCGGTCAGTCATTAGTAGACCAGTCGTCTTGAAAATGGTTTTTTTAATTTAGCTCTCTGGCAGCAGCTGTAAAATTGCCTGTAGCGCATCGGTCAACGCGCTGCCATCGCGGCGTATTTTGCTCTGCAGGCTGGCGCCGAGCCAAAGAGAATAGAGCGTCTGCGCCATCGCTTCAGGCGAACAGCTCAGGCGAAGCGCCTCTTGCGCAACCGCAGCACGCAGCGCCGTAGCCAGGATCGCCATCTGAGCGGCGGCGCCCTGTTCCAGCGCCACTCTCATCTCTTCCGACAGGTCGCACACCTCGGCGGAAATTTTCACCGCCAGACAGTTTTCAATATGGCCGGTTGCGCGAAAGCGCTGTTCCGCCTGATGATAGTAATCCAGCAGGCGCTGACGCGGCGGCAACGGCGCATCGAACCATATCTGCATGTCGTGACGCACATGGCTGAAATAGCGCTCCAGCATGGCGACGCCAAAGGCTTCTTTAGAGCGAAAATAGTGATAAAACGACCCCTTCGGCACGCCGGCCTGCGCCAGCAGTTCACTCAGCCCCATGCCGGTAAAGCCGCGTTGCAAACAGAGCTGCTCGCCGATGGCGAGCAGCTGTTCACGGGTATCATGTCGGGTCGTTTTACTCATAGCGCTCAGGGTAATAGACCAGTTGGTCTAATGCAACCCTAATGCGCCTGACAGGCGGTTAACAGGTCAAGATGCGGCTGATAGAGGCGGGTTTGAACGTTCACCATGCCTAACAGCGTATGGAATACATTATCCTGCGATATCTCATCCTGCTGCGCATGCTGCCGCAGGCAGGAGAGGTTAACGCCAAACGTACGGGCATAATCGGCAGAGAGCCACATCAGAAAAGGGATATGCGTCTGTTGGCTGGGAGCGAACAGATAAGGCGCGCCATGCAGATACATACCGTGCTCGCCAAGCGATTCCCCATGATCGGAGAGATAAATCAGCGCCACGTTAAAGCGATCCTGATACCGTTTTAGCAGGTCGATGGTGTCGCTTAGCATTGCATCAGTATAAAGCAGCGTATTGTCATAGGTATTGACCAGCGCCTGATGATCGCAATCCTGAATCTGTTTGCTGTCGCAGGTTGGCGTAAACTGACGCATCGCAGTCGGATAGCGCAAATAGTAGGCGGGGCCGTGACTGCCCATCTGATGCAGCACAACCACCGAATCATCTTTCACGCCATCAATATAGTGCGATAAACGATGCAGCAGGACCTCATCCAGGCAAGCGTCGCTGCGGCAAAGATCCGTCAGTTTCCATAATGTCATATCGCTATGCGGAATACGGTTGCAGGCGCCTTTGCAGCCGCCATCGTTCTCGCGCCACAGGAGGTTAACGCCCGCATGCGCCAGCACATCCATCAGCCCTTCCTGATGGCGCGCCAGGTTGGCGTTATATTGCGCGCGCGGCATGCCTGAAAACATGCAGGGCACCGAAATAGCGGTTTCGGTTCCGCATGAGCTGGCGTGCTGCCAGTAAATTACGTTCTGCTGTTTCAGCCGCGGATTGGTCTCACGGCCATAGCCGCCGAGTGAGAAATTTTCCGCCCGCGCCGTTTCGCCCAGAACAAAAATAACCAGCGTCTTTTTTTGCGCGGTTTTAATCAGCGGCCCTTTATGCGCATCCTGCCCGATGCGCACCAGCGCCTGGCTGCCCTGCAGCCAACGATTATCAACATAGTTAATCACTCCGCTGACCACATTGGCGGGCGTAACCATTTTGACCAGCCCTTTATTATTGCGAAACAGCGAGGCGTAATCCTTATACATCAGGGCCGCTATCAGCAAAATAACCAGCACGGAGCCGATAGCCCATAGCGCCCGCATCGCCAGGGAGAACCACCATGGGCGGGTAGCGGTGATCTTCGTTAGCGCTATGATCAGCGCAGGGATCACACCCAGCACCAGCAGCCACAGCAGGTAGCGCACGCTAAGCAGGGCTGTCGCCTCTTGCAGATCGGTTTCAAACACGTTTTGCACCATATTGGTGTCAATAACCGTACCGAAGCTATACATAAAGTAATTTGCCGCCGCGCCGCACAACAGCAAAATAATCAGCAGCGGTTTGCGAATCCAGGGCAGCGCCAGCAGGCTAAAAATCAGCATAAAGGCGCAAAACAGCACCAGCGGAATTGAGGCGATAAACAGATAATCATGCAGAGCTGTTCGGGGCGTGCGTTCTGCCGCACGTACAATAAACTGAGCATTAAGGATAAAGGTAAAAAACAGGGCGCAACCGATAAGGAACCAGGATTCACTACAGCGTATTTTTTTTAGCATCCGCATCATCAAAATAAAAGTGGAGGGTTTTATGTATCCTGGTTGAAAAGCCTTAATAAAACCTTAATAGCGGTTTAATAAAGTGACTATTGGCATGCCGCAAATCATTATCGTGCTTTTATTCACCGTTAGGATGAATTTTTGTCGCCAGGCTTGCGCTCCTGCCTGAAGCTGTCTTGAATGAAAGAGGATGTTTACTCAGGAGGCGATGTGGCAGAGCAGCTTGAATTTTTCCCGGTGCCAAGCCCGTGCCGCGGTATTTGTCAGTCGGATGAACGCGGCTACTGCCGTGGCTGTCTGCGCAGCCGCGAAGAGCGCTTTAACTGGATGCAATACAGCGATGCGCGCAAGCGCGAAGTGCTGCGTCTGTGTCGGCAGCGCTGGTTACGCCTGCATCGCAATGAAAAAGCGTCTCCTCCTGAAGAACCCCAACAGCCGTCACTGTTTTGATATCTGTCCCTTTTTTTTGCTGACGTCGGCGTATACTGCCTGCCCGAAAAGTGAATCTTAAAGGTAAAAAAATGACAGAACGCGTATGTATTGCGCCACAGGGGCCAGAGTTTTCCCGTATGGTAATGGGCTACTGGCGGTTGATGGAGTGGCAAATGTCTGCGCAGCAGTTGGCGACATTTATCGAGCAGCATCTGGAGCTGGGCATCACCACTGTCGATCATGCCGATATTTATGGTGATTATCAGTGCGAAGCGGCTTTTGGCGCCGCGCTGCGCCTGGAACCCTCGCTACGTCACCGCCTGGAGCTGGTAAGCAAGTGCGGCATCGCCACCACCGCCAGACCGGAAAATACGCTGGGCCACTACATTACCGATGGAGCGCATATTATCCGCAGCGCGGAAAACAGCCTGCGTCACTTCTCGACCGATTACCTCGATCTGCTGCTAATTCATCGGCCCGATCCGCTAATGGACGCGGATGAAATTGCCGAGGCCTTTAGCGCGCTGCATCAGAGCGGCAAAGTACGCCATTTCGGCGTCTCCAACTTTACGCCATCGCAATTTGCCCTGTTACAGTCACGCCTGCCGTTTACGTTGGCGACCAACCAGGTTGAAATTTCTCCGCTCTGTCAGGACGTGCTGTTAGACGGCACGCTCGATCAATGCCAGCAGTTACGCATTAAGCCGATGGCCTGGTCCTGCCTTGGTGGGGGACGACTATTCAGCGAAGAGAAGTTTGCGCCGCTGCGCGCTGAACTCCAGACTATTGCCGAAGAGACGAGTGCCGAATCGCCGGAACAGGTGGTTTACGCCTGGATTCTGCGTCTGCCTTCTATGCCGCTGCCGGTGATCGGGTCGGGTAAAATCGAACGGGTGCGCGCCGCACATAAAGCCAGCGCAGTTGAGCTTAGCCGCCAGCAATGGTTCCGCATTCGCAAAGCGGCGCTGGGCTATGATGTGCCGTAAAGATTCGCAAAAAAATAACTTCCCGTTCGGCTAAAGTATTATTTTCCGCCAGGCTGTAGAGGCAAGCTGACATTAATCTGCAGGAGGTTGGATGAAATATTACGGTTTGGCAGCGTTGGCGCTGTTGGTCTGCGGCTACGCTCAGGCAGCCAGTGAAGAGGTTACGCTGCATAGCGTGACCAAAGAGGGCGTAGGCGCCTCCGTTGGCATCGTCACCATTGATGAAACGGCCTACGGGCTGACCTTTACGCCGAAATTGACCCAACTGCCGCCCGGCATTCATGGTTTCCATGTTCATGCTAACGGCAGCTGCGAGCCGGCCACCACCGACGGCAAAACCGTGCCGGCGGGCGCGGCGGGCGGCCACTTTGATCCGCAAAACAGCGGGAAACATCTTGGTCCCTGGGGCGAAGGGCATCTGGGCGATCTGCCGGCCCTTTACGTGAATGCCGAAGGGGAAGCCAGCTATCCGGTGCTGGCGCCGCGACTGAAAAAAATCAGTGAAATTTCCGGCAAGGCGCTGATGGTGCATACGGGCGGCGATAATCACAGCGATCACCCACAACCGTTAGGCGGCGGCGGCGGGCGTTACGCCTGCGGCGTCATTAAGTAACTATTTGGCTGAAGCCGCCAGCATGATGCCTGATTTACGAATCGGGCATTTTTTTAAGTCGAACCTTTCTGCGCTTACGGCAAACGCGCGATTTTGCCGGGTAATACGCCATTCAACACGTTTTATCGCTTCTTTGAGACGATGCCCATTGCTGCCACCGCCTGACCCGGCATGATCAGCAGGGCGCACCTGTCTGAATATTCTGTGCGTTACGGCGTAATGTCCGTCCAATTAATCGCCTCTGGCGCCTGAGTTTCCGCTACTCACCAGGGCAAGAGACGCCCGACTTTACTCATACAGCGATGCAAGCTGTTTGCATCAGGAATGAACCCGCTTTCTACAGCGTGTCGAATTTGTATTTTGCCCGATAAACTCGCAGAATAGGATTAAATCGCGCTTGATTGCTAGCAAGCTAATTATAAGGAGATGAAATTGGATACGCCATTAGGAACGGATTTAGCACGCTTAGTGCGCATCTGGCGTGCGCTGATTGATCAACGTCTTAAACCGCTGGAACTGACGCAAACCCATTGGGTGACTTTGCATAACATTCATCAGTTACCGCCGCATCAGTCGCAAATTCAGTTGGCTAAAGCTATCGGTATTGAGCAGCCTTCACTGGTGCGCACTCTCGATCAGCTGGAAGAAAAAGGGCTGATTATGCGCTGCACCTGCGCCAACGACCGGCGAGCGAAACGCATCAAACTGACGAAAGCGGCAGAACCGGTTATCCAGCAGGTAGAGCATGTTATCGATGCCACGCGTGATGATATTTTAGCAGGCATCTCAAAACGTGAAGTGGATCAGCTGATTACGCTGATTGCCCGTCTGGAGAAAAATATCGCTGAACTGCAAAAGAAAAGCGAGTGAGGGATAGGATAAAAAAACCGACGCGGGGCGTCGGTTTTTGCTTTCAGCAAGCCTTAGCGCGGTGAAACGGTCACCTGGCTGCCGTTAGAGGCAAGCACCACACGCTGGCCTACGGAATAGCGGCTGGCGGCCTGTTTCTGCACGACCATAATGGTGTTGCCGTCATCCTTCCGAATTTCCAGCTCGACACCGTCCGCTTTGTTCATCGCGCCCTGCACGCCCTGACCTGCCACGCCGCCCAGCACCGCGCCGCCCGCGGTAGCCAGACTACGACCTGCGCCGCCGCCAACCGTATTACCCAGGAAGCCGCCCAACACCGCGCCGCCAATAGCGCCGATCACGTTATTATCATCGCCGCCCTGAATTTTAACCGGACGAACAGAGACCAGCGTCCCGTAGCTTACGCTCTGCACCTGTTTGGCTTCGTTAGCGCTGTACACGTCACCGGAAAGCGTATCCGTGTTAGCACAGCCTGCCAGCGTAATGCCTGCCAGCGCCACAACTAATAAACGCTTCATCATTATAAAGCTCCTTTCATGATTGTTGACTGCAATGAAAAAGCAGCCACAGATGACTTAATTATACGGCAGAACCTGCGCCTGTTTTAAAATAGTGAAAAAAAGACGAGGACTGAGCATAGACCGTCCCGGATAAACAAAGATTCAATTATGCCAGCAAAAAATCATGCCCGAATGTAAAAGCGCTGGTGGTACTTAAAAAAGGACAATTAATCATAGAATTACCCAGTGTTTTTTGCCAGGCTGAGTGCTGTTTGGATTCTCTTCCCGTGCGGAAGTAAGGTCAGTGAATGAAATCGGGACGCTATATTGGCGTGATGTCCGGTACCAGCCTGGATGGCGTGGATGTGGTGCTAGCCGCGATTGATGAACGTATGGTGGCGCAACAGGCCAGCTACTGTCACCCGGTGCCGCAGGCGATACGCCAGCAGCTGTTGGCGATCAATCAGGGGCAAAGCCTGACGCTGTCGCAGCTGGGGCAGCTGGATACGCGTCTTGGCCGCCTGTTTGCCGAGGCGGTGTTAACGCTTATGAAACAGCAAAACCTGAGCGCCGATGACATTACCGCTATCGGCTGCCACGGCCAGACGGTATGGCATGAACCTTATGGCGATGCGCCGAGCACGTTACAAATTGGCGACAATAACCAGATCGCCGCCGCGACCGGTATCACCGTAGTCGGTGATTTCCGCCGCCGCGATATGGCGCTGGGCGGGCAGGGTGCGCCGCTGGTCCCGGCCTTTCATCAGGCGCTGTTGATGCATCCACAGGAGCGGCGCATGGTATTGAATATCGGCGGCATTGCCAATCTTTCGGTATTGATCCCGGGCAGGGCGCCTGGCGGTTACGATACCGGGCCCGGCAATATGCTGATGGATGCGTGGATCTGGCGTCATCGCGGCCTGCCTTTTGATAAGGATGGCGCCTGGGCGGGCGGCGGCCAGGTTATTCTGCCGCTACTGAAGCAGATGCTCAGCGACGGCTGGTTCGCGTTGCCGGCGCCGAAAAGCACCGGCCGGGAATATTTCAATTTCGGCTGGATCGAAAAGCAGCTAAGCCGCTTTCCCGGCGTGGCGGCACAGGATGTGCAGGCCACGCTGCTGGAGCTGACGGCGGTGACCATCAGCGAGCAGGTGTTGCTGAGCGGCGGCTGCGATCGGTTGCTGGTGTGCGGCGGCGGCTGTCGTAACCCATTGCTGATGGCGCGTCTGGCCGCCTTGTTGGCCGGCACCGAAGTGTCCACCACCGATAAAGTCGGAATTAATGGCGACGATATGGAAGGGCTGGCGTTCGCCTGGCTGGCTTACCGCACCTTATCCGGCCTGCCGGGCAATCTGCCTTCGGTTACTGGCGCGCGCGAAGCCAGCGTGCTGGGCGCGATTTATCCGGCCAATCGGCCGCCATTGTGAAGCCTTGTAAGGAGAGACTATGCGTAACTATTTGCTGCTGCCGATCGTATTGCTGTCCGGCTGCAGCCTGTTTGGCCAATCTCAGCAGGAAGCGCAGACGCTACACTATCTTTGCGGCACGCTGCCGCTAACGGTAAAAATAACCCCGCAGCAGGCGCGTTTGATCATGGATGGCCAGCCGCTGACGCTTACCGAGCAGGAATCCGCCTCCGGGGTGCGCTACAGCGACGGCACTTATACCTTTTGGTCTAAAGGCGATAGCGCCTTTATTGAACGTAATCAGCGCATTATCGTGAATGATTGTCAGCTGCAAACGCCGCAGGCGCGTTGAATATTATCAAGGGGAATAGCACAATAGCCTTACCCCTTAGCTTTGGTGGAATTCGGTTATGAGTGAAAAGGATAGTTTGCAACAGATTGCCCATTTACGCCGCGAATATACGCGCGGCGGCCTGCGCCGTAAGGATCTGCCCGAACAGCCGCTGGCGTTATTTGAGCAGTGGCTGCGTCAGGCCTGCGATGCCCAGTTGCCCGATCCCACTGCGATGTGCGTGGCGACGGTCGATGCGCAAGGCCAACCTTATCAGCGTATCGTACTGCTAAAGCATTACGACGAGCGCGGTATGATTTTCTATACCAACCTGGGCAGCCGTAAGGCGCAGCAGCTGACCGCTAACCCGCGCGTGAGCCTGCTGTTTCCCTGGCATTTCCTGGAGCGTCAGGTCATGGTGCTCGGCGAGGTGGAAAAACTTTCGACGCTGGAAGTGGTGAAATACTTCCACAGCCGACCGCGCGATAGTCAAATTGGCGCCTGGGTTTCTCAGCAGTCGAGCCGTATTTCCGCCCGCGGCGTGCTGGAAAGCAAATTTCTGGAGCTGAAACAGAAATTCAGTCAGGGCGAAGTGCCGCTGCCCAGCTTCTGGGGCGGATTTCGGGTAAAAATTGACGCCATGGAATTCTGGCAGGGCGGCGAGAACCGGCTACACGATCGCTTTTTCTATCAGCGCGACGGCGAGTGCTGGAAAATCGATCGGCTGGCACCCTGAATTCACGAAATATCCGCCTGAGGCGCTGGCGCTGGCGGCAACGGCGCTTTATTCTATACGCCTTCATTTCTCCGCACGTCAGCGGAAAGCTGTGTACCAGCATAGGTGCAGTCGTTACAACATGGAGTCTTTAATGACCAGCAGTAACCTGATTAAACAATTGCAAGAGCGGGGGCTCATCGCCCAGGTAACGGACGAGGATGCGTTAGCAGAGAGACTGGCGCAAGGGCCAATCGCTCTCTATTGCGGCTTCGATCCTACCGCCGACAGCTTGCATTTGGGCCATCTGGTACCTTTGCTTTGTCTGAAACGTTTCCAGGATGCGGGACATAAACCCGTTGCGCTGGTGGGCGGCGCCACCGGACTGATTGGCGATCCCAGCTTCAAGGCGGCAGAGCGCAAGCTGAACACGACTGAAACAGTGAATGAATGGGTAGAAAAAATCCGCCGGCAGGTCGCCCCGTTCCTGGATTTCGACTGTGGTGACAACAGCGCTATCGCAGCCAATAATTACGACTGGTTCGGCAGCATGAACGTGCTGACCTTCCTGCGCGATATTGGCAAGCACTTCTCTGTTAACCAGATGATTAACAAAGAAGCGGTAAAGCAGCGTCTGAACCGTGAAGATCAGGGCATCTCGTTTACCGAGTTCTCCTATAACCTGCTGCAGGGCTATGATTTCGCCTGCCTGAACGAGCGTTATGGCGTGGCGCTGCAGATTGGCGGATCTGACCAGTGGGGCAATATCACCTCCGGCATCGATCTGACGCGTCGTCTGCATCAGAATCAGGTCTTTGGCCTGACCGTTCCGCTGATCACTAAATCCGACGGCACCAAATTTGGTAAGACGGAAGGTGGCGCGGTATGGCTCGACGCGAAGAAAACCAGTCCATACAAATTCTATCAGTTCTGGATCAACACCGCCGATGCGGATGTCTATCGCTTCCTGAAATTCTTTACCTTTATGAGCATTGAAGAGATCAATGCGCTGGAAGAAGAAGATAAAAACAGCGGTAAAGCGCCGCGAGCCCAGTATGTACTGGCCGAGCAGGTAACCCGGCTGGTGCATGGAGAAGAAGGTCTCGCCGCCGCGCAGCGTATCACGCAGAGCCTGTTCTCCGGCAGCCTGAGCGCAATGACCGAAGCGGATTTCGAACAGCTGGCGCAGGACGGCATGCCGACCATTGCGCTGGACGACGAGGCCGATCTGCAGCAGGCGTTAGTTAACGCGGAACTGGTGCCGTCACGCGGTCAGGCGCGTACCATGATCAATTCCAACGCGGTGACGGTTAACGGTGAAAAACAGTCTGATGCGGAATATCGCTTCAGCGACAGCGATAAGCTGTTTGGCCGTTATACATTGCTGCGTCGTGGTAAAAAGCACTATTGTCTGGTGTGCTGGAAATAAATATAAAAGGCCGGTTCGACCGGCCTTCTTTTTTTGGCAGGGCTGTGCAGGTTTAACATGAAAAATATTCTCGCTATTCAGTCTCACGTAGTTTTTGGTCACGCCGGCAACAGCGCGGCGGAATTCCCGATGCGCCGTATGGGCGCCAACGTTTGGCCGTTAAATACCGTCCAGTTCTCTAACCATACGCAATATGGGCACTGGACCGGCACCGTGATGCCGGCATCGCATCTCACTGATATTGTTAAAGGCATTGCCGATATCGATCGCTTAAAAACCTGCAATGCTGTGCTGAGCGGCTATCTTGGTTCCGCCGAGCAGGGCGAACAGATTCTGGAAATCGTCCGCCAGGTGAAACAGGCGAATCCCGATGCCTGGTACTTCTGCGATCCGGTGATGGGCCATCCTGAGAAAGGCTGTATCGTGGCGCCGGGCGTGGCGGAGTTTCACTGTAAATCCTCGCTGCCGGCCAGCGATATCATCGCGCCGAATCTGCTGGAACTGGAAATGCTGAGCGGCAGCAGCGTGGCAACGGTAGAAGAAGCCGTGACAGTGTCACGTAAGCTGATTGCGCAAGGACCAAAAATTGTGCTGGTTAAGCATCTGGCGCGTGCCGGTCGCCGTAGCGATCGCTTTGAAATGCTGCTGGTGACCACGCAGGAGGCCTGGCATATCAGCCGTCCGCTGATCGATTTCGGCGTCAGACAGCCGGTAGGCGTTGGCGATTTAACCAGCGGCCTGCTGCTGGTAAATCTGCTAAAGGGAGAGACGCTGAAACAGTCGCTGGAGCACATCACTGCAGCGGTGTATGAAGTCATGTTGAAGACCCATGAAATGGGCGAATATGAGCTTCAGCTGGTGGCGGCGCAGGATCGGATTGCGCAGCCGCAGCAGCACTTTGTGGCGGAAAAACTCTAAGCCGCCATGGCATAGCAGAAATAACGGGACGCGCTGGCGTCCCGTTTAGCATCAGGCTAATCCTTCCGCCTTCAACGCGGCGACCACCGCAGGACGTTCAGCGACGCGCGCCTGCCAGGCTGACAGCGCCTCCAGACCGTTCAGATCAAGCTGCACCGCTTTGGCCCAGCGCGTCACCACAAACAGATAGGCGTCCGCCACGCTAAAGCGCGTCCCCACCAGCCACTGCTTATCCTGTAATTGATTATTGATATAGCGGAATTTACGCTCCAGCTGTTGGCGCTGCTGCGCCTTGTATTCTTCTGGCGTATCCGGGCGGAACAGCGGCGTAAAGCCCTTATGCAGCTCGGCCGCGATATAGCTTAACCACTCCAGCGTATGATAGCGCGTCAGGCTTCCGGCAGGCGCCAGCAGCTGGCGATCGGGTTTTAGATCGGCCAGATACTGCACAATGGCCGGGCCTTCAGTGAGCAGCGTGCCATCATCCAGTTCCAGCGCGGGTATCTGTCCTTTGGGGTTGATTTGCAAATAATCTTCACCGCGCTCGGTTTTCTTGCTGGCTAAATCGACATTCACCTGGGTGAAATCCAGGCCGCACTCGCGCAGGATGATATGGGGAGAAAGGGAACAGGCACCGGCCTTACTGAACAGTTTCATACAATGCTCCTTGTTGCATGCGGGGTGAGCATCATCCTACTGCGAGCAACCTGAAATGTCAGCGTAAAAAAGCATAAAAAAAGCCGTCACGAGGACGGCTTTCTGCTGCGTTACGCCAGTCGCTTAAGGCTGTTTAGGCGCGTCATGATCGATAGTCATTCGATTCAGGATCGGCGCCGTCAGCAGCATCAGCACGGCGATAACCGCGGTGGCGATACCAATTTTCTGGAACACATCGCTGTAAATTTGCAGTGACTGCAGCGGATCGTTGATACCTTCCGGCACCGCCATCAGGTTCGCGACCTTACCGGCAATCATTGCCGCACCGGCGGTGGTCAGGAACCACGAGCCCATAATAAAGCCCATCAGACGCTGCGGCACCAGCTGCGCGACCATCGCCAGACCCAGGCCTGAAATCATCAGCTCGCCGATACTCTGCAGCGCATAGCTCAGGATCAGCCAGTTAACCGAGACGATGCCCATCTGATTAGCAAAGCTGGCGCCCAGCGGCAGCACCAGGAAGGCGCCGGAGCAAAGCACCATACCGATAGCAAACTTATGCGGCATTGGCAGGCGGTCGCCCATTTTATTGTAAACGGCAGCCAGAATCGGACTGGCGACCATGATCCAGAACGGGTTCAGCGCCTGATACTGTTCAGGTTCGAAAGTGATGCCCAGGATGCTGTGTTCCACGTTGCGGATGGCGAAAAAGTTCAGCGAGGTCGGCATCTGCATATAGAGTACGAAAAACACAATCGCTTCTATCATCAGCAGGAAGGCGACGATCATTCTACGGCGCGCCGCGCCCTGTAAGGCGAACGCTTCTTTAGCAAAGACCAGGATGATGCCCAGCGCAATCACGCCCAGTACGATACGGGCAATGAACTGATGATGCAGCAGCCAGGTGGCGACAGAAATTAACACCACCACGCCTACCAGCGTTGCCAGCAGTTTACCCATATTCAGCGGAGCGAAATCGGGCTTAGAACCGTAGTTCTTGACCATTTTTTGGCACAGCAGGAAGTTAACCACCGTGATCGCCAGGCCAACCACGGAAAGCGCAAAGGCCACGCTCCAGCCGTAGCGGGCCGCCAGCCACGGCGTCAGCATCATAGAGACCAGTGAACCCACGTTGATCGACATATAGAACATGGTGAAAGCACCATCGATACGCGGGTCATCTTTGTCATAGCAGGTAGAGAGCAGAGAAGCCGGGTTGGCTTTAAACAGGCCGCTCCCCATCGCGATGGTGGCCATGCCGATATAAACCATCGACACATCATGCCCTGACCAGGCCACCAGGCTGTAACCTACCGCCAGCACCAGCGCGCCAAGCACGATAACGCGTTTGGTGCCTAATACTTTATCGCCCAGCCAGCCGCCGATGGCGGTCAGGCCATACACCAGCGCGCTAAAGGAGGAGAAAAGCGTGATCGAATCAGACTCGGACATTCCCAGCTGTTTAACCAGGTAGACCGCCATAATGGCCTGCAGGCCGTAGTAACCGAAACGTTCCCAAAGTTCGATAGAAAAGATCAGATAAAACGCTTTTGGTTGTTTGAACGCGTTGAGGCTTGCCGCCTCATCAGTGTGTTTGTTTGCTGTAGACACTGTTACCTCTGTTGTTTCAACCTGATTTTCATCAGGAAATAAGACCGCGTCGCTGGCGAAACCGGCGCACGATTCTGTAATAAAATCTGAAAAAACGGCGGTTAATTTCTCCTATCCGGTCACGAGTGGCAAGTGTTTTTTTATTTGCTATCTGTAGGGTCGCCGTCAGGGTTAACGGTAAGAGTTGGCCTTGTTAAATAGTGTTAAGTGCTGTTTGATATTTTATTGACGGAATAATATGTTATTTTTTCCGGGCGAAAGCTGGCAGCAGAGCGATTGTTTTCTGGTTAACAGTTTAACCTTATGTCATATAAATAATCCCTAATAATGCAGAATAAATGGCTGGCGTGGGCGGTTTTATAACAATTTTGTGAATATTTATAATGCGTTACGTAACAGGTTTAATTGATAAGCGTTGCGATGTGAGCGCGATCACGTTTTAGAGGATTAATTTAAGGCGAAAATTAAGGGTTGATGAAATATTAAGCCAGATAAGCCGGGCAAAGCTATATTATGCCCGGCTAAAAAGGGAAATTAGCGAATTAAATGCAGGTACTGCAGGTGTCGTTCATAGTGATCCAGAATATCGTTAATTATCTGCTCCTCGGTATAACCCACCAGATCATATTCCTGGCTACCTTCCCACAAATGGACTTCGGCACGATAATAACGACTGGCGGTGGGTAAACTACTGCCGCGCCGCATAAACGAAGGAGTGCGGTATCCCTGCATCTGAACGCCATAAACAAACGGCGCCTCATCGCCATGTTCGACGCGTATGCTCATTGAAAAATCATGCGGCGAAAGATCGCTTTCTACCTGCAGGCCTTTTTCTTCCAGTACTTCTACCACCTTGCTCAGCGCCGGACGCGCCGTCTCATCCATAAAACGATAAACCATATCGCGCCCCGGATAAGAGATGGCCCGGTTCAGGCGGCGGCGCCAGCTGCTGGTATGGCCAGGACGATAGCGACCGTTCAGCAGCGGTGAGGCTATCGCCAGCGACCGGCTGCGGTCACGCTGCTTTTCATGATGCAGCGCGCGATACATCGCCACCACAAACAGCACCAGTACCAGCGAGAAGGGCAAGGCGCTCAGCACCACAGCCGTTTGCAATGAGGTATAGTCGCCGGCAAACAGCAGAGAGAGCGTCAGCATACAGACCGCAGCCGCCCAAAAAATACGCAGCCAGTTTGGCGCATCGCTGCTGCTGTCGCCAGTGCACGAGAGATTGGCGACGACCAGCGCGCCGGAATCGGCGGAAGTAACAAAGAAGATAAAGCAGATAATCACCGCCAGCACAATGAGCGGCGTCGCCAGCGGATAGCTGGAGAGCATATGGTAAACTGCCATCGCCGGCTCGCTGAGCGCAATATCGCCCAGCTGTTTCATGCCGTGCTGGAAGAAGCTCAGGGCGCTGTTGCCGAAGACCGACAGCCAGGCCAGGGTAAAGCCCATCGGGATCAGTAACACGCCGATCACAAACTCGCGCAGGGTACGGCCACGGGAAATACGTGCGATAAACATGCCGACAAACGGCGACCAGGCAATCCACCACGCCCAGTAAAAGACGGTCCAGCTGCCCAGCCAGCGCTCTTTGCCGCTGTCGCTATAGGCGTAGAGATCGAAGGTTTTGCGTGGCAGGCTGGTGAAGTAATCGCCAAAGTTTTGCACCAGCGCGTTGAGCAGATGGCCCGTTGGGCCGGCAAACAGCACAAAGAAGAACATTAGCAGCGCCAGCAGCATATTCAGCTCTGACATCCGGCGGATGCCCTTATCCACGCCGCTGACGGCTGACAGGGTGGCGGCACCCATCACCACGACAATCAGGATGACCTGCATGGTATGGCTTTGGGCGATGCCGGTTAAAAAGCTGATGCCGGAGTTAATCTGCATCACGCCGATCCCCAGACTGGTCGCCAGGCCAAACATGGTGCCGACGATGCCGAAAATATCCACCGCATGGCCGACCGGGCCGTTAATGCGATCGCCGATCAGTGGATAGAAAGCGGATCGCAGCGCCAGCGGTAAATTATGCCGGTAAGCAAAATAGGCCAGTGCCATCGCCACCAGGGTATAAATGCCCCAGCCGTGTAAGCCCCAGTGCATCATAGTCAGCACCATCCCGTCGCGCGCCGCCTGCGCGGAGCCTGCCACGCCTTCTGGCGGCTGCAGTAGATGATCCAGCGGTTCAGACGCGCCGAAAAACAGCAACTCGGAACCGATGCCGGCGGAAAATAGCATCGCTGCCCAGCTGCCATAGCTGAAATCGGGCGTGGCGTGATCCGGGCCCAGCTTAATATCACCATAGCGAGACAGGGCGACAAACAGCACAAAGCCGAGATAGAACGCCACCACCAACATGTAATACCAGCCAAAGGTGGCGGAGGCCCAGGTCTGCGCCTTGCCCAATATCAGGCTTGCCTGTTGAGGAAAGGCCAGCACGCCGGCGGAAAAGAGCACAATAATTAGCGCGGCGCCGTAAAACACCGCTCGGTTAAGCGTAACTGACTGAATAAGTTGTCGGTCTTGTGACCCTGGCATGCCTGCTCCTCATCAAAGTCGGTAAATCATCCCTGCCGGAAAGCCCCTGTAAAGTTCAAGGTTTTGTTATCCATTTGTTATAGATAGTAGGTTTTATTGATTGAACGTTCAATATAAAAAAGCTAGCCTATAAGGACTTTAACGGTGAGAAGTGACAGGACGATGCCAAAAGTCGGAATGAAAGCTATACGCCAGGCGCAGCTGATTAAAGCCACCCTGACGGTGATTGATCGGGTTGGGCTGGCGGAAGCCAGTATCGTAGTGATTGCCAAAGAGGCGGGTGTCTCAACCGGCATCGTCAGCCACTATTTTGGCGATAAAAATGGTCTGCTGGACGCCTGTATGCGGCAAATCCTGGCCGATCTCTACCTGGCGGTCGAGCGGCAAAGACGTCAGGCGCCGGATACGCCGGAGGCGCAGATCCGCGCCATTATCGACGGCAATTTTGACCTGTCACAGGTTGATGCGCCGGTACTGAAAACCTGGCTGGTGTTCTGGACCAACAGCCTGCATCAGCCCAGGCTGCAGCGTCTGCAAAGCATCAACGATCGACGGCTGTGGTCGAACCTTACCGCGCAGTTTGCCCGTGTGATGCCGCGTGAGCAGGCACGGGCGGCAGGCAGCAGTATGGCGGCGGTGATCGATGGTCTGTGGCTGCGTATGACGCTGGCGCCGCTGCCAATTGAAGACGGACTCGAGCGGGCCCGATCGCTCTGCTATCAGAATCTCGCGCTCTGGCTGCAGTCGCCGGGGCAGAATACGGATTAACAGGAGGAATCATGGCGGAACGCCGCGGAAACTATATCAACGGTCGTGAGGAACAGGGCCGGGGAGCCACTTTTACCAGCATCAATCCCGCTACTGGCAAGGTACTGGCGGAAATCAGCGCCGCCAGCCGTGACGATGTGGATCGCGCCGTCGCCAGTGCGCTGGCCGGGCAGCGTATCTGGCGCAGCTACACGCCGGTCGAGCGCAGCCGCGTGTTGCTGAAGGCGGTCGCGCTGCTGCGTGAGCGTAACCAGACGCTGGCGGAACTGGAAACCGCCGATACCGGCAAGCCGATTAGCGAAACGGCGACGGTGGATATCGTTACCGGCACTGACGTACTGGAGTATTACGCCGGTCTGGCGCCCGCTCTGCAGGGTGAACAAATCCCTTTGCGTGACAGCGCGCTGGTTTATACCCGTCGTGAGCCACTGGGCGTCTGCGCTGGTATTGGCGCATGGAACTATCCGATCCAGATCGCGCTGTGGAAGAGCGCGCCCGCGCTGGCGGCTGGCAATGCGATGGTGTTTAAGCCCAGCGAAGTCACGCCGCTGAGCGC
The DNA here is from genome assembly GCF_023517775.1 of Mixta hanseatica. Taxonomy (NCBI): domain Bacteria; kingdom Pseudomonadati; phylum Pseudomonadota; class Gammaproteobacteria; order Enterobacterales; family Erwiniaceae; genus Mixta; species Mixta hanseatica. The sequence goes on from NZ_CP082904.1 coordinate 2,078,292, forward strand.
GCTGGAGCTGGCGAAGCTCTACAGCGAAGCGGGCCTGCCGGATGGCGTATTCAACGTGGTGCAGGGCGCAGCCGAGGTAGGACAGGCGCTGAGCCAGCATCCGGATATTGAAAAAATCTCGTTTACCGGGGAAGTGAATACCGGCAAGCGGGTCATGGCGGATGCGGCGCTGGCTAACCTGAAAGAGGTCACCATGGAGCTGGGCGGCAAGTCGCCGCTGATTGTATTTGACGATGCCGATCTGGAGCGCGCCGTGGATGGCGCCATGATGGCCAATTTTTACAGCAGCGGGCAGGTTTGCACCAACGGCACGCGCGTCTTCGTGCAGCGCTCGCTGCTACCGGCGTTTGAGCAACGACTGCTGGAAAAAATGGCGCGCATCAAAACCGGCGACCCGCGCGATCCGACGGTTAACTTTGGTCCGCTGGTCAGCGCGCAGCACTGCGAAAAAGTGGTCTCCTACCTGCAACTGGGTAAAGAGGAGGGCGCACGCCTGCTGGCCGGCGGCCAACGCATCACCGAAGGGGCGCTGGCGGCAGGTTACTACGTAGAGCCGACGGTGTTCAGCGATTGTCACGATGAGATGCGCATTGTACAGGAAGAGATCTTCGGTCCGGTGATGAGCATTCTCACCTTTGACGATGAAGATGAGGCGATCCAGCGCGCTAACGCCACCGGCTACGGTCTGGCGGGCGGCATTTTCACCCAGTCGCTGAACCGGGCGCACCGCGTTATCCATCAGCTGGAAGCCGGTATCTGCTGGGTTAACAGCTGGGGAGAGTCGCCGGCGCCGATGCCGGTTGGCGGCTACAAGCAGTCGGGCGTGGGGCGTGAAAACGGGCTGGATACGCTGCAGCACTATACCCGAACCAAATCCGTGCTGATCGAGATGGGAGACTATCCGTCAGCGTTTTAATGACGATACCGGCGGCGCAGGTCGCCGGCTGCTGGAGGTTTAATGCAGGAATTTGATTACATCATTATCGGCGCTGGTTCAGCGGGCAATGTGCTGGCGACGCGTCTTACCGAGGATGCTGACGTATCGGTACTGTTACTGGAAGCCGGCGGACGCGATCACCGCTGGGACTTCCGTACCCAAATGCCAGCCGCTTTGGCCTATCCGTTACAGGGTAAACGCTACAACTGGGCTTACGAGACCGATCCCGAACCCCATATGAACGATCGTCGCATGGAGTGCGGACGCGGCAAAGGACTGGGCGGCTCCTCCCTGATTAACGGCATGTGTTACATCCGCGGCAACGCGCTCGATTATGATGGCTGGGCCAAAAAAGCAGGACTGGAAAGCTGGTCCTATCTGCACTGTTTGCCCTATTTCCGTCGGGCGGAAAAGCGCGATATCGGCGAAAACGACTATCACGGCGGCGACGGCTATCTGAGCGTAACCACGCCGAAAGTCGGCAACAATCCGCTTTATCGCGCCTTTATCGAGGCGGCAAAGCAGGCCGGACATCACGAAACTGACGATCTGAACGGCTATCGGCAGGATGGCTTTGGCCCGATGGATCGCACCGTTACGCCGCAGGGGCGTCGTTCCAGCACCGCGCGCGGCTATCTGGATGTGGCGAAGCAGCGTCCTAACCTGACCATTATCACCCATGCGCAAACCGATCGTATTCTGTTTACCGGTAAAACCGCCACTGGCGTAACCTGGCTGCGTAAGGGCGTGCGTCAGCAGGCCAGCGCGCGACGTGAAGTATTGCTTTGCGCGGGCGCGATCGCCTCACCGCAGATCCTGCAACGTTCCGGCGTGGGGCCGGAAGAGTGGCTGCGCGAGCTGGATATCGATGTGGTGCATGCGCTGCCGGGCGTAGGGCGTAATCTGCAGGATCATCTGGAAATTTATATGCAGTTCCGCTGCAAAGAGCCAATTTCTCTCTATCCGGCGCTGAAATGGTGGAACCAGCCGGCGATCGGCGCTGAGTGGCTGCTGAAAGGAACCGGCATCGGCGCCAGCAATCAGTTTGAAGCGGGCGGTTTTATCCGCAGCGACAAGCATCCGGAATGGCCGGATCTGCAATATCACTTTCTGCCGGTGGCGATTAACTACAACGGCAGCAGCCCGGTTAAAGAGCATGGTTTCCAGGCGCACGTTGGGCCGATGCGTTCTATGAGCCGGGGACGTATCAAGCTGAAGTCGAAAGATCCTTATGAGGCGCCGTCGATTTTCTTTAACTATATGTCCGAGAAGCGCGACTGGGTCGAGTTTCGCGCGGCGGTGCGTCTGACGCGTGAGATTATGCGTCAGCCGGCGCTGGAACCTTACTGTGGAGCGGAGATCCAGCCAGGGCTGGCGGTACAGAGCGATGACCAAATCGACGCTTTCATTCGCCAACATGCGGAAACCGCCTATCATCCCTGCGGCAGCTGCGCCATGGGATACGGCGAAATGGACGTGGTGGACAGCGAAGGGCGGGTGCACGGCCTGCAGCAGCTTCGCGTCGTGGATGCCTCGATTATGCCGCAAATCACCACCGGCAACCTGAACGCGCCGACGGTGATGATTGCCGAGAAGATGTCCGATCTGATCCGCAGCAAACAGCCAATCGCGCCGTCGCAAGCGGACTATTATCGCCTGCAGCGCGAACAGGATATTGCCGAAGCGGATGCGCGGGAGAGCGCATAATCAATAAGCCGGTCAGCAGAGCCTGAGTCGGTCAGTGAAAGCTGACCGGCTGTATGACGCCCTAAAGATCGACTTTCTCTTTATACTCGCACAGATCTTCAATCAGACAGGAGCCGCAACGCGGCTTACGGGCGATGCAGGTATAGCGGCCGTGTAAAATCAGCCAGTGGTGGCAATCCACTTTAAATTCGGCAGGCACTACCTTTAACAGCTTCTCTTCTACCTGTTCAACGTTCTTGCCCGGGGCAAAATTGGTGCGGTTGCAGACGCGAAAAATATGGGTATCCACGGCGATGGTCGGCCAGCCGAAGGCGGTATTCAATACCACATTGGCGGTTTTACGGCCGACGCCGGGCAGGGCTTCCAGCGCGGCGCGATCTTCCGGCACCTCACCCTGATGCTTCTCCAGCAGAATGCGACAGGTCTTAATCACATTTTCCGCTTTGCTGTTAAACAGGCCGATGGTTTTAATGTACTGCTTTACGCCCTCGACGCCGAGCTCCAGCATCGCCGCAGGCGTATTAGCCACCGGATAGAGTTTCGCCGTCGCCTTATTGACGCTGACATCGGTCGCCTGTGCCGAAAGCAGCACCGCAATCAGCAGCTCAAAAGGCGAATTAAACTGCAGTTCGGTGGTCGGATGCGGATTATTCTCCCGCAGTCGTGACAGAATCTGATAGCGTTTTTCTTTATTCACACCGCTTTCCCGGCTGGTTGCTGGGCAAGGATCTGCTGCGCGGCGGCGCGCGCCTTCAATTTCTGATCGATGATATATTTGGCCGCCAGCAGCATGCCAAGGCCGATAAACGCGCCCGGCGGCAGCATCGCCAGCAGCATCGGCGAATCGAAATGCACCACTTCAATCCGCAGCGCTTTCGCCCAGCTGCCCAGCAGCTGATCGGCGCCGTTAAAAATGGTGCCGTTGCCAATAACCTCACGCAGGCAGCCCAGCACGAACATGGCGCAGGTGGCGCCCATGCCGATAGCAAAGCCATCCAGCGCCGACAGCGGCACAGAACTTTTCGAGGCGACCGCCTCCGCGCGTCCCACCACAATGCAGTTAGTCACGATTAGCGGGATAAAGATCCCCAGCGACTGATACAGGCCGTAGGCCCAGGCGTTAATCAGCATCTGCACACAGCTCACCACCGAAGCGATGATCATCACGTAAATAGGAATACGGATTTCCGACGGCACCCAGCGGCGTGAGGCGGAGATGGCGCTGTTGGTAATTGTCAGTACCAGCGTCGTGGCCAGCCCTAATCCCAGCGCATTAGTGGCGGTGGAAGTCACGGCCAGCAGCGGGCAGAGGCCCAGCAGCTGCACCAGCGACGAGTTGTTTTTCCACAGCCCGCCGATTAACAGATTTTTAGCTTCACTCATTAGCGTCTCCACAAACGGGTAGCGCAGAAATTTTTTCTGGCAGAGTTTCTATAAGCAGCGTAGCGCGTTTCGCCGCGTTAACCACTGCGCGTGGGGTAATGGTCGCACCGGTAAACTGATCAAAATCACCGCCATCTTTTTTCACTGCGAAATGGCTATCCTGCGCGCCGTTCAGCTGCACGCCGCTAAAAGCGGTAATCCAGTCGGAAATGCGCAGGTCGATTTTATCGCCCAGCCCGGGCGTTTCGTGATGTTCAACCACACGCACGCCCAGCACTTTACCGTGAAAATCGGCGCCGACCAGCATCTGGATTGCGCCGGAATAGCCGTCCGGCGCGGTGGTCTCCAGCGCCGCCGCCACCGGACGATCGTCTTTACGCGCCACGTATAAGCGGTGGGGCTTATCATTGCCCAGCGTGCTATCCGTGACAACGTAACATTCATTCTGCATGGCGTTGTTATAATTTTCCGGCGGCACCACCTGATCCAGCAGAATTTTTTGCTGTACCGCGGTTTGATGATCGATGGTTGGCTTGGTAACCGCATTGATCACCGCCGTCAGGCCGGTGGTTACAGCGGCAAACAGCGCCAGCCTTACGCCATTTTTACGTATGGTATCCAGCATGCTTTACTCCTTGCGGTGGCCGTACACGCGCGGCTGGGTATAGTAATCGATCAGCGGAACGCAGATGTTCGCCAGCAGCACCGCAAAGGCGACACCGTCGGGATAGCCGCCGAAACTGCGGATCAGCCAGACCAGCAGACCAATTAACGCGCCGAAGATCAGGCGACCTTTATTGGTAGTGGCGGCGGAAATCGGGTCGGTAGCGATAAAAAATGCGCCGAGCATGGTGGCGCCAGAAAACAGATGAATCATCGGCGACGCCAGCGTAGAAGGTGCAAACAGCCAGCTCAGCGTGGCACAGACCAACAGCGAAAGCAGGAAGCTTGCCGGGATATGCCAGCGGATAGTACCTTTCGCCAGCAGGAAGAGCCCGCCCAGCAGGAAAGCCGCGTTTACCCACTGCCAGCCGAGGCCGGCAAGAACGCCGCTGTAAATCGGCTGGGCCAGCAGCTGTTCGGCGCTGTGGCCGGCGCGCAGGCCGGTTTTAAAGTTATCCAGTGGGGTTGCCTGGCTAATGCCATCCACGCCCAGCTGCAGCTGTTGCATGGTATCGCCTGCCAGCGTGTGATGGGTGAAGATCATGCTCAGCGAATCGAGCAGGCCGGGCGTCACCGATTGCAGCGCCTGCGGCGGTAGCCAGCTGGTCATCTGTACCGGGAAAGAGATCAAGAGCACCACATAACCGATCATTGCCGGGTTAAACGGGTTTTGTCCCAGCCCGCCGTACAGCTGCTTGGCGATGATAATGGCGAAGGCGGTGCCAATTACAATCAGCCACCATGGGGCCAGCGGCGGCAGGCTAATGCCCAGCAGCACAGCGGTGAGCAGGGCGGAGTGATCTTTGAGATTCAGCAGCACCGGTTGCTTGCGCAGGTGCAAAATCGCTGCCTCAGTGCCCCATGCGGTCAGCGCCGCCAGCGCTATCTGGATAAGGTTGCCATAGCCAAAGTAGTACCACTGGACGGCAATGCCCGGTACGGCGGCCAGCAGCACCAGCAGCATAATGCGGCTGGTGGCGCGATGGTTGTGGGTATAAGGGGAACTTGCAATACGAAACATTTAATCCTCAAGGCTCTGCTGCTGTGCTTTGCGCGCTTTCGCACGGGCAACGGCGTCGGCGACTGCGGCTTTACGACGCGCAGCCGCATCCATTTCGCTATCCGCCTGCGGCGGGATATCACTATTTTGCGATTCAGCGCTGGCGGCCTGTGCCGCCTTCTTCGCTTTGGCGCGGGCGATTGCTGCTTCTACCGCTGCCTTGCGCGGATCGACCGCAGCGTCGGCGTTCGGCGCGCTTTGCGGCCTGGCGTCGGGTTCTGCCGTGCTGGCGGCCTGCGCTGCCTTCTTCGCTTTGGCGCGGGCGATTGCCGCTTCTACCGCTGCCTTGCGCGGATCGAGCGCGGCGTCGGCGTTCGGCGCGCTTTGCGGCTCGGCGTCGGGTTCTGCCGTGCTGGCGGCCTGCGCTGCCTTCTTCGCTTTGGCGCGGGCGATTGCCGCTTCTACCGCTGCCTTGCGCGGATCGACTGCGGCGTCGGCGTTCGGCGCGCTTTGCGGCTCGGCGTTGGGTTCTGCCGTGCTGGCGGCCTGCGCTGCCTTTTTCGCTTTGGCACGGGCGATTGCCGCTTCTACCGCTGCCTTGCGTGGATCGACCGCGGCGTCGGCAGGCGGCGAAGTAGCTGCGGTGGCCGGCACGCTGTGGCCTTCCGCATTCATCTCATTTTCAGCTTCTGAGCGTGCGACGCCAGCCACCTGCGCTTTCCTGGCTTTAGCGCGGGCAATCGCGGCTTCCACCGCCGCCTTACGCGGGTCGCCAGCCTGACGTGACAGCGGTTCGGTCTCCGCCTGTTTCTCTGCCTGGCGCGCGCGCGCCATCGCCTTACGTGCTTCACGTTGGGCAATAACCGCGGCGTTATCCGGTTCTTCTCCTGCTTTTACCTCTACCGGCTCGGCAGCTTTCGCCTTCACGCGCTCAAGCGCGGCGGCGATTTCATCCTGTTCGCTGGCGCTAACCCGACGTTTCGCCTGAGCATGACGCGCTTCGCGTGCCAGTTTTTCGCGCTCAAGACGTGCCTGGCGCGCTTCGAAACGCGCTTTCGCCTCCGCGGTGCGCTTCGCTTCCAGATCGATGGCGCGCAGCTCCGCTTTTTCCTGACGGTAATACTGCACCAGTGGAATATTGCTTGGGCAAACCCAGGCGCAGGCGCCGCACTCGATGCAATCTTCAATATTATATGCACGCGCTTTATCGTGATCGGCGCCCTGGCTGTACCAGTACAGCTGTTGCGGCAGCAGATTAGCCGGGCAGACGTCGGCGCAGGCGCTACAGCGAATGCAGGAGAGCTCCTGCTGGGGCGTGCCCATCTCACTGGCGGAAGGCGCCAGCAGACAGTTAGTGATTTTAACCACCGGCACATCCAGCGCGGGCAGGGTAAAGCCCATCAGCGGGCCGCCCATAATCACCATTTGCTGCGGCTGCGGCTGGAAACCGGCTTGATGCAGCAAATGGCTGACGGGCGTACCAAGACGCCCCCAGACGTTGCCGGGGTTGCTCACCGCTTCGCCGGTTAGGGTAACGACGCGCTCGGTTAACGGCTCTCCGTCGATAATGGCGCGCTTAACCGCATAAGCGGTGCCGACGTTCTGCATCAGCACGCCGATATCGGTTGAGCGCCCGCCGTGCGGCACCTCTTTGCCGGTAAGAATTTTGGTTAACTGCTTTGCGCCGCCGGAAGGATATTTGGTGGGAATGACCCGCAGCTGCAAATCGTTGCTGCCGCCCAGCGCGCGTTTCAGGGCAGCAATCGCCTCTGGCTTATTATCTTCAATGCCGATCAGCACGCGCTCTGCCTGCAGGACCCAGGCCAGGATGCGGCTGCCTTCCAGCACCTCTTCGGCGCAGTCCTGCATCAGCCGATCGTCGGCGGTGATATAGGGTTCGCACTCGGCGGCGTTAATAATCAGCGTACGGGTGCGTTCAAGACCGCCTTTCAGCTTGGTGGCGGTAGGGAAACCTGCGCCGCCCAGACCGGCAACGCCCGCCTGGTGGATACGCTTCACCACCTCTTCCCGCGACAGCTGGCGATAATCAATTAGCCTCTGGCGTTCAATCCAGCGGTCTTCACCGTCCGGCACGATAAACACGGAAATTTCAGCCAGCCCGGAGGGATGGGCGGTCATATGCGGGCCGATCGCTTCTACCGTACCGGACGTCGGCGCGTGTACCGGCAGCATGCGGCCGGCGCCAAAGGTCAGCGGCTGTCCGCGCAGCACCTTATCGCCCGGCTTAACGCACAGTTCGCCTTCATGGCCGATATGTTGCTTCAGCGGAATGATAAAACGATCCGCCAGCGGCAGCTGACGCAGCGGCGTGCCGTTGGACTGGGTTTTCATCTCCGGCGGATGAATGCCGCCGTCGAAGTCCCATATTTTATCTTTACGGAATAAATTCAGTAGGTTAAGCATGATGTTCCACAGGAATAACCCGAACAGGGATAGTTTCCAGATCCCACTTCCAGTTGGCTGTCGTGGTGGCAACCGGACGCATTTCAATACAGTCGGTCGGGCAGGGAGCAACGCAAAGATCGCAGCCAGTGCAAACATCGCTCAGCACGGTGTGCATGGCGCGCGTGGCGCCGACGATGGCATCAACCGGACAGGCCTGGATGCACTTGGTGCAGCCGATACAGTTGGCTTCATCGATCCAGGCGACGGTGCGCACCGGCTCTTTAGCGCTGAGATCGCCATCCAGCGGCTGCGGATCAACGTTCAGCAGCTCCGCCAGCTTCAGCATGGTCTGCTCGCCGCCGGGGGCGCATTTATTGATGGCCTCGCCATTGTTGCCCACTGCTTCGGCGTAAGGGCGACAGCCGGCATAGCCGCACTGCCCGCACTGGCTCTGCGGCAAAACAGCGTCGACTTGTTCCACGATCGGATCCGCTTCCACTTTGAAGCGGCGTGAAGCGTAGCCCAGCAGCCCGCCAAAAATCAGGCTCAGGGCGCTAATGGCAATAATAGCTATCCAGATAGCGGTCATCAGAATTTCACCAGACCGGAGAAGCCCATAAACGCCAGCGCCATCAGGCCAGCGGTAATCAGGGCGATAGAAGAACCTTTGAAGGGCGCCGGCACGTTGGCCAGCACCAGACGCTCGCGCATTCCGGCAAACAGCACCATAACCAGCGAAAAGCCCAGCGAGGCGCTGAAGCCATAGAGCGCCGCCTGCAAAAAGGTATGGTTAAGGTTAACGCTTAGCAACGGCACCGCCAGCACTGCGCAGTTGGTGGTGATCAGCGGCAGGAAAATCCCCAGCAGACGATAGAGCGCCGGGCTGGTTTTACGCACCACCATCTCAGTGAACTGAACGGTTACCGCAATCACCAGGATATAAGAGAGCGTACGCAGGTAGACCAGATCCAGCGGCAACAGAATAAGGTGATTCACCAGCCATGCGCAGATCGAGGCCAGCGTAATCACGAAGGTGGTAGCGAGCCCCATGCCTATCGCCGTCTCCAGCTTTTTGGAGACGCCCATAAAAGGGCAAAGGCCGAGAAACTTCACCAGAACGAAGTTATTCACCAGCACGGTGCCAATAAAAAGAAGCAGGTAATCGGTCATCGTTTCGTCCGGAATAAGAAAAGCGGCTTATTATCAAATATTCCCGCGGCTATCACAACGGCACCGCGCGGTTAAAAAGAAGCCAACAGCACTCAGGATTAAATTTCTGATGATTTTGGCAACGCTTATGGCGCAACGAAGGTCTCTTTTACCCGTTGAGAGCGTCTGAAATAGGGCACCAGCACCGCCGCCGCCAACAAAGCGATCAGCAAAGAGCGCACCGCCGCGCCATCCGTCACTGGCGAAAAGGCAAAAGTTTTTAACGCCAGCACCACCGTCAGCAGCAGCCAGATAATGTAATGACGCGGCAGACGGCGCGAGCGCAAACAGAAAATCCACGTGACCCATGCGCTGTAACACCAGACCGCCAGCGATGTTGCCAGCGATAATCCCCACTGCAGCAGAAAGGCGTGATCGTGGCTGAACAGCAGTTCGCGCCACTCGGGATTGAACAGGGCGCCAATATACATTATTACCACCAACGCACTGGTTAACAGGGTCAGGATCAACCAGGCAAGCGGCAGCAACAGCCAGCCGCCCAAACGCGGCGTGGAAGAGGTTAACGGCATAATGCATTCCTTACAGGATAAACGGTGGCGTGAGACAGGCGTTATGCAAGCGAATCACGCCTGTTGGACCGGGTATTATAGGGGAAAGAAACGGGAGGAAACAGACAGGATTAAACCACGTAGCGCCAAACCGACTTAGGCACTTCGCCTAAATTAAACAATCGCCCACCAGAAACCAGCTCTGCACGACGATGATCGGCAGCGCGGTACATATTCATTAATTCCCGATCGTCAGTCAGCGAGTAATTTAGATGATCAAATAATTTTTCCAGGCTTTCTGAGGTATTTAATTTACGAAATTTTAACAGGTAATCTTGCGCTGTCATAATAACCATAATAATGGAAAGAAGATTGAGCGCTCAGTATAGAGAGGCCGCGACATCTGTCCAGATCCTGCCTGACAAAAAATGGTTAAATTCAGAAAATAGCGCTGTTCAGAAAAAATTAAGATTTAAATTTAAACTTTCTTCCTGTTTCATGCTGCAGGCAAACGATTACGCCTGAGGTGATAAGCAGAAATGAATAATTTGTTAGGAATTTTCTCAACAAATAACATCGGGCGGCAGGGGTATCAGGCAGGGGAAAAGTGACAGTTGCTATGTCACAATAAGTTTCGATAATCTCACATTACAGTCGCGAGAGCCTAAATTATTAACATTTCCGCTAAAAATCGCACGGAACTGCACTGTGCGAATCATCACAAATCCATGATTTAAACCGCTGAAGCTGTGGTTAGCGGCGATGACTAAAGTTTACACGTCATTGTAATCGGTTCCAAAAGGTGGACTCGCTAAACGCTTCTCTTTATTACAGTTATTTAACATTGTCATTAACAAAATTCAGGCGATTTATCCATATTCTCTACAGGAGATGATCAAACTGAAAACAGGTAACTCTTTTAATTAATTGAATTTTGTGAGGCATGTCGAAATCTGCCGTAGCCGAATCGGCCAGGCTGTAAGGGCTTTTGTACCTGAACATCTGAATCCCACCAGAGGAATAAATATTATGTGGAAGCGTTTACTTATCTCAGCCATGGTGAGCGCTGCGCTCGCCGCACCGGCGCTGGCGGCAGATTTGACCGTAGGTTTTTCTCAGGTCGGTTCTGAATCAGGCTGGCGTGCGGCTGAAACCAGCGTAGCGAAAAGTGAAGCGGCTAAGCGCGGCATTACCCTGAAAATAGCCGATGGTCAGCAGAAACAGGAAAATCAAATTAAGGCGGTACGTTCCTTTATCGCTCAGGGCGTGGATGCAATCTTTATCGCCCCGGTGGTGCAAACCGGGTGGGAACCGGTGCTGGAGGAGGCGAAAGATGCGGAAATTCCGGTATTCCTGCTCGATCGCGCTATCGTCGTGAAAGACAAATCGCTCTATATGTCTGTGGTCACGGCGGATAATGTGCTGGAAGGGCGGCTTATCGGCGACTGGCTGGTAAAACAGATGAACGGCAAACCCTGTAATGTAGTGGAACTGCAGGGAACGGTAGGCGCCAGCGTGGCCATCGATCGTAAAAAAGGGTTTGCTGAAGCGATTGCTAATACGCCGACAATCAAAATAATCCGCTCACAGTCTGGCGACTTTACCCGCAGCAAAGGTAAAGAGGTGATGGAAAGCTTTATTAAGGCGGAAAATAACGGAAAAAATATCTGCATGGTTTATGCGCATAACGATGACATGGCCATCGGCGCGATTCAGGCTATTAAAGAAGCCGGGTTAAAACCAGGGAAAGATATTCTCACCGGTTCGATTGATGGCGTTCCTGATATTTATAAAGCGATGCTGGCCGGTGAAGCCAACGCCAACGTTGAGCTAACGCCAAATATGGCTGGTCCGGCCTTTGACGCATTAGAGAAATTTAAGCAAAACGGCACCGTACCGCCAAAAGTGATTAAAACCGTCACCACGCTCTGGCTGCCTGCCGATGCGCAAAGCGAACTCGATAAGAAAAAGGATATGGGCTACTAAGAGGCGCGTAACCGCTGTCGTCGGCCAGGCATGACTGCCTGCGCCGACCTTTTTATTTACCGAGGCGCATTATGAACGAGCAAACAGATCCGCTGCTGGATATGCGTGGCGTCAGCAAATTCTTTCCCGGGGTTAAGGCGCTGGATAATGTCTCTTTCAGCCTACGACGCGGCGAGATTATGGCGCTGCTGGGCGAGAACGGGGCGGGGAAATCGACGCTGATAAAAGTGCTGACCGGCGTTTATCAGCGTGACGCCGGAGAGATTGTCTTAAACGGTCAGTCGATAGCGCCGCGCAATACCGCTCAGGCGCAGCAGGCGGGCATCGGCACCGTCTATCAGGAGGTCAACCTGCTGCCAAATATGTCGGTGGCGGATAATCTGTTTATTGGGCGTGAGCCCAGGCGCTTCGGCATGGTCGACCGAAAAACCATGGTTAACGACGCCCGCCGTCTGCTTAATCGCTATGGTTTTGAGCTGGATGTCAACCGTCCGCTTGGCCACTATTCCGTAGCGATGCAGCAAATCATCGCTATCTGTCGCGCCGTGGATCTCTCCGCTCAGGTGTTGATTCTGGATGAACCGACCGCCAGCCTCGATGCCAGCGAAGTCGAGATGCTGTTTACCTTAATGAATCAGCTCAGAGACAAAGGCATGAGCCTGATTTTTGTTACGCACTTTCTCGATCAGGTCTATCGCGTTTGCGACCGGATTACCCTCTTGCGTAACGGACAATATATCGCCACCCGTGATACCCATACGCTGTCGCAGCTGGAGCTGATTAAGCTCATGCTGGGGCGCGACCTGCTGCAAACCGCGCTCCAGCGTGCCGGTCGCACCCTGCGCAGCGAAAAGCCGGTGGTGGAATTTCATCACTACGGCAAAAAGGGCGCTATCGAGCCGTTTGATCTGCAGGTGCGCCCGGGCGAGGCTGTGGGACTGGCAGGGCTGTTGGGCTCAGGCCGTACCGAGACGGCGGAAGTGCTGTTCGGCATTCGGTGTCCTGACAGCGGCACGGCGACCATCCGCGGCAAACAGCAAACTATCCGCAGTCCGGCCCAGGCATCACGGCTTGGCATGGGTTTCTGCCCGGAGGACCGTAAAACCGACGGTATTATCGGCGCCGCTTCGGTGCGTGAAAACATCATTCTGGCGCTCCAGGCGCAGCGGGGCTGGCTGCGTCCGATTAGCAAACGTGAGCAGAGCGACATCGCCCAGCGCTTTATTCGCCAGCTGGGTATTCGCACGCCTCATGAAGAACAGCCTATTGAGCTGCTCTCCGGCGGCAACCAACAAAAGGTGCTGCTCTCCCGCTGGCTGGTCACCCGACCGCAATTTTTGATCCTCGATGAGCCAACGCGCGGCATCGACGTCGGCGCGCATGCGGAAATTATTCGCCTGATCGAGTCGCTTTGCGCCGATGGGCTGGCGCTGCTGGTGATCTCTTCCGAGCTGGAAGAGCTGGTGGGCTATGCGGATCGGGTGGTGATCCTGCGCGATCGGCAACAGGTGGCGGAAATTCCGCTGGAAAAACTCTCGGTGGCGGCCATCGTCAGCGCGATTGCCGATGGAGGCGCTCAACATGCCTGAAAGCCATGTATTAACGGAGAAGCCCGCGATGCAAAAGCGTAAATTCCCGCCCGGTATGCCGCAGCTGGTGGCGCTGATTCTGGTGCTGCTGATCGATAGCCTGGTGGCTAATAACTTCTTTGCGCTGCATATACAGGATGGACGGCTGTTTGGTAGCCCGATCGATATTCTTAACCGCGCGGTGCCGGTTGCGCTGCTGGCCATTGGCATGACGCTGGTGATCGCTACCGGCGGTATCGATCTTTCCGTGGGCGCGATCATGGCGATTGCCGGCGCGACGGCGGCCACCTTAACGGTGGCGGGGCACAGCTTGCCGGTAATCGTTCTGGCTACGCTGGGTAGCGGCGTGCTGTGCGGCCTGTGGAACGGCATTCTGGTGGCGCTGCTGAAAATTCAGCCGTTTGTCGCCACGCTGATCCTGATGGTGGCCGGGCGCGGCATCGCCCAGCTGATTACCCAGGGGCAAATCGTGACCTTTAACAGCGATGCGTTGGGTTGGATCGGCAGCGGCTCATTGGCGCTGTTGCCGGTACCGGTATGGATCGCGGCGATCGTTGCGCTGCTGGTTTGGCTGTTGACGCGTAAAACTGCGCTTGGGTTGTTTATCGAAGCCGTGGGCATTAATTTGCGTGCTGCGCGTAACGCCGGGGTTAATGGCTGGCTGGTAGTGATGTCCGCGTATGCGATTAGCGGATTATGCGCGGCGGTGGCTGGGCTGATCGTGGCGGCGGATATTCGCGGTGCCGATGCTAATAATGCCGGCTTATGGCTGGAGCTGGATGCGATTCTGGCGGTAGTGATCGGCGGCGCTTCGCTAATGGGCGGGCGTTTTAACCTGCTGTTGTCGCTGCTGGGCGCGTTGATTATTCAGGCGATGAACACCGGCATTCTGCTTTCCGGCTTTCAGCCGGAGCTGAATCAGGTGGTCAAAGCGGTAGTGGTGATGGCGGTTCTGCTGCTGCAGTCGCCGCGTTTTCTGCAATTACTGAAACGGCGAGGCAAACATGCTTAAACGTCATTTACCCCTGATGATAACTTTGCTGGTGTTTGTCACCGGCTACCTGTTTTGCCTGACGCAGTTTCCCGGCTTCGCCTCCACGCGCGTGATTGGCAACATCCTTACGGATAATGCGTTTCTCGGGATTATCGCCGTTGGCATGACCTTTGTGATCCTCTCCGGCGGGATCGATCTCTCGGTTGGCGCAGTGATCGCCTTTACCGGGGTTTTCCTTGCCAGAGCGATTGGCGATCTGCATTTGTCGCCCTGGCTGGCATTTAGCATTATTTTGCTGGCGGGCGCCGCTTTCGGGGCGATGATGGGATGGCTGATCGATGCGCTGAAGATCCCGGCGTTTATTATCACCCTGGCGGGAATGTTTTTTCTGCGCGGCTGTAGCTACCTGATTGCGGAAAGCTCCATACCGATTGACCATCCGCTTTACAGCACGCTCTCCAGCATGGCGTGGAAAATGCCGGGCGGCGGTCGCCTGAGCCTGATGGCATTAATTATGCTGATGGTGGTGGTGCTGGGCATTATGCTGGCGCACCGGACCCGCTTTGGTAATCAGGTTTATGCCATCGGCGGCAGCATGCATTCAGCGCAGCTGATGGGGGTTTCGACTCGCGCCACCACGGTAAAGGTTTATATGCTGTCTACTCTGCTGGCGACGCTGGCCGGAATTGTTTTCTCGCTCTATACCTCGGCGGGCTACGCCTTAGCGGGGATGGGCGTCGAGCTGGATGCCATCGCCTCGGTGGTGATTGGCGGCACGCTGCTCTCCGGCGGGGTGGGCACGGTATTGGGCACGCTGTTTGGCGTATTAATCCAGGGGCTCATCCAGACCTGGATTAACTTTGACGGCACCCTGAGCTCGTGGTGGACCAAAATTGCCATCGGCGTTCTGCTGTTTGCTTTTATCGCGCTGCAGCGGCTGCTGACGGTAATCTGGGATCGGCAGCAGAATGCGCCGGTGAAACGCATTAGCCTGGAGCCATAACCAACGCGCCGCCACTGACGGTATCCTTTGGCCTGTTGGCCGTTGGGTACCGTTCGGAGCGGCGCTTTTTTAGGTGATAATATTAGTTACAACATACTACTAATTAACCTGAAATATGGGCGCCTGTTTTGGCAATAAAGAAATAAGTTAGTCTACAGGGTTACTATCTCGCGGCGTAAAAATGAGCATTAATGCAGCCGCGCAAGGGCGCAGGCAAGTATTCGGGCTGGGTAGGAAGATACCCTGGATATGCAATCGCGATATAAGCTGGCGGGCGCAAATAAAAAAAGCCGCATCAATGATGCGGCTCTTGTTCAGTCAATGCGCTTAGCGGTTCAGGCGGTAATAAACCTCATTCCAACGCAGCGCATCCTTAAAGGCGGGCAGCGTGGTGTCATTATCAATCACCATCACTTCAATGCCGTGCATCTCGGCATACAGACGCATATCATCCACGTCCAGCGCCTGGCTGAAGACGGTATGATGCGCGCCGCCGCCGAGAATCCAGGCTTCCGACGCCGTCGCAAGCGTTGGCTGCGCTTTCCACAGAGCGTTGGCTACTGGCAGCTTCGGCAACGGCTGCGGCTGATCGATCGCATCCACCACGTTCACCAGCAGACGGAAACGGTCGCCCATATCGATCACGCTGGCGTTAACCGCCGGGCCGGCAGGCGTTGAGAAAATCAGACGGGCCGGATCGGCTTTGCCGCCAATGCCGAGGAACTGCACATCCAGCAGCGGTTTCTCTTCTTTGGCGATAGAAGGGCAGACTTCCAGCATATGCGAGCCCAGCACCAGCTCGTTACCCGGCGAGAAATGGTAGGTATAGTCTTCCATAAATGAGGTGCCGCCGGGACGATCGCCCGCCATCACTTTGAAAATATGCAGCAGCGCGGCGGTTTTCCAGTCGCCTTCGCCGGCAAAACCGTAACCCTGTGCCATCAGGCGCTGAACCGCCAGGCCCGGCAGCTGTGTCATGCCGTGCAGCGTCTGAAAGTTAGTGGTAAAAGCGCGGCAGCCTTCATCTTCGAGGAAACGCTTCATGCCGAGTTCGATACGCGCCGCATCCAGCACGTTCTGGCGTTTTTCGCCGTTAACGGCGGCGACTGCGCTAAAGCGATACTGGCTTTCATACTCATCAATCAACGCATTCACGTCGCCGTCGCTGACCTGATTAATCACCTCCACCAGATCGCCTACGCCCCAACCGTTAACCGCGTAACCAAACTGGATCTGTGCCGCGACTTTATCCCCTTCGGTCACCGCCACTTCACGCATATTGTCGCCAAAGCGCGCTACTTTCAGCTGCTGGCTGGCGTGACGCGCTGCCGCAGCGCGTATCCATTTACCCAGACGCTGATGGCTCTGACTATCCTGCCAGTGGCCAGTGATTACACTGTGTGAAAGGCCCATGCGCGCGCCGATAAAGCCGAACTCACGGCCGCCGTGCGCCGTCTGGTTCAGGTTCATAAAGTCCATGTCCATCGTCTCCCACGGGATCTCCGCGTTAAACTGGGTATGGAACTGCAGCAGCGGCTTGGTTAATACCGACAGGCCGCCAATCCACATTTTGGCTGGCGAGAAGGTGTGTAGCCAGGTAATGATGCCGATACAGCTGGTATCATGGTTAGCGTCGCGGCACAGCGCCAGCGCTTCGTCCGGACTTTTCACCAGCGGCTTCATCACCAGTTTTACCGGCAGGCCCGCTTCCCGATTCAGCCCATCAACCACCTGCTGCGCATGATCGGCGACCTGACGCAGCGTCTCCGGTCCATACAGATGCTGGGTGCCAATCACAAACCACACGCTCAGCGAATCAAACTGTTGCATAAAAACTCCTTAAATAGCGGAAGAGGGACGTGCGGCATAGTTCGGTTCGGCTGTCGCACACCACTGTTGATAACGTTCATAAAGCTGCTGATAGCGCGCCACGCGGGAGGCGTCGGGCTGCAGCGTTTTCTCTACCGGACTGGCCATCTGCTGCTGGGCGCTGGGAACATCCTGATAAACGCCCGCCGCCACAGCGGCAAAAATCGCCGCACCCAGCGCGCAACACTCATCGGACGCCACGATATCCAGCGGACGGTTCATCACATCGCAGCACACCTGCATGATGGCCGGAGACTTACGGGCGATGCCGCCCAGCGTCAGGATGTTTTCAACCGGGATCTGCTGTTGCTCAAAGCACTCCATAATGGCGCGCGCGCCAAAGGCGGTAGCGGCGATAAAGCCGCCAAACAGAACAGGCGCATCGGTACCCAGATTAAGATCGGTAATCACGCCTTTCAGGCGCTGGTTGGCGAACGGCGTACGGCGGCCGTTAAACCAGTCCAGCACGACAGGCAGGTGATCCAGCTGCGGATTTGCTACCCAGGCAGCGGTTAACTGACGCAGCAGATCCTGCGACAGCGCCTCAAGCTGCGGCTTTAACTCAGGGTGCTGACGCGCCGCCTGCTGCAGCGGCCAGTTCAGCAGACGGCTGAACCAGGCGTACATATCGCCAAAGGCAGACTGTCCCGCCTCCAGCCCGATTGCGCCCGGGGTAACGCTGCCGTCAACCTGGCCGCAAATGCCTTCAATCGCGCGGTTGCCGACGCGTTCGCTGTCGGCGATAAGAATGTCGCAGGTGGAGGTGCCGATCACTTTAACCAGGGTGTAAGGCTGGGCGCCGGCGCCTACTGCGCCCATATGGCAGTCAAACGCGCCGCCGGAAAGCACCACGGAGGTGGAGAGCCCAAGGCGCTGCGCCCATTCCGGCGTCAGGGTGCCGACCGGCTTCTCAGCGGTAAAGGTGTCGGTAAACAGCGGGTAGTCCAGCTGCTGGGTTAATAGCGGATCGAGCGCGTCGAAAAACGCCGCCTGCGGCAGGCCGTCCCACTGAGGATGCCACAAAGATTTATGGCCGGCTGCGCAGCGTCCGCGGCGGATGGCCGCCGGCGCGGTAGTGCCGCTCAGCAGCGCTGGCACCCAGTCGCACAGCTCTATCCAGGAAACTGCGGCATCGCGTACGGCGGCATCAGCGCGGGAGACATGCAGAATCTTGGCCCAGAACCATTCAGAAGAGTAAACGCCGCCGATATAGCGTGAGTAATCTTCAAACTGGCCGCTGCGGCAGAGCTGGTTAATCTCTTCCGCCTCTTCAATCGCGGTGTGATCTTTCCACAGCACAAACATTGCGTTGGGGTTATCCGCAAATTCAGGGCGCAGCGCCAGCACGTTGCCGTCACGGTCAATCGGCGCCGGCGTCGAGCCGGTCGAGTCCACGCCGATGCCGACCACGGCGGCGCGCTGCTCGTTGCTCAGGCGCGCCACCACGCCGCAAATCGCTTTCTCCAGCGCTTCAATATAATCCAGCGGATGATGACGGAACTGGCTGACCTGCGGCACGCTGTACTGACCGGCCATCCAGCGCGTATAGGGCGCCACCTCTTTTTGTAGTTCTTCGCCGCTTTGGCAGTCTACCGCCAGGGCGCGAACCGAATCGCTGCCAAAGTCCAGACCAATCGTTATGGCACCAGCACGCATTCGGGCTCTCCTGTTAATGAACAATCGCAGGCTCTAACACTAAAAAGCGCGGCGGTTTTCGGTTAGCCCTTGCCAGCTGGATATATGTATTTTTCTGTCATCGTCAGGGGTTATGTGAAGCCGATCAAAAGTTAACGCCCGGTTAAAATTGCTGAATATATGGATTAACTTGCCATAGTTTTGCTATGTGATACCGCTCTACATTTCATGATGCATTTCCCGCTAAAACTAGCCCAGCGTTTGTTCAGGTAACGCACAGCTTGAGCGCTAATTACCTGATTTACCGTTTGCAAAACGTTTTTAATCCGATTGGTATCGTTTACACCGTTTCGTTGCGCACAACGAAAAAATTACACTGCGCCGGAGAACACCATGCACAAATTCACTAAAGCGTTAGCCGCCATTGGTCTGGCTGCCGTTATGTCACAATCCGCTATCGCCGAGACGATGAAACTGGGCTTCCTGGTTAAACAGCCGGAAGAGCCCTGGTTTCAGACGGAATGGAAGTTCGCTGATAAAGCGGGCAAAGATCTGGGCTTTGACGTGATTAAGATTGCAGTGCCTGACGGAGAAAAAACCCTGAACGCCATCGACAGCCTGGCGGCCAGCGGCGCGAAAGGCTTTGTCATCTGTACGCCGGATCCCAAGTTGGGTTCGGCGATTATGGCTAAAGCACGTAGCTACGATCTGAAAGTGATTGCGGTGGACGATCAGTTTGTGACCGCCAAAGGCAAGCCGATGGAAAGTGTGCCGCTGGTGATGATGGCCGCCACCAAAATCGGCGAGCGTCAGGGGCAGGAGCTGTATAAAGAGATGCAGAAGCGCGGCTGGGATGTGAAAACCTCCGCGGTGATGGCGATTACGGCTAACGAACTGGATACCGCGCGACGCCGCACCTCCGGCTCTATCGATGCGCTGAAGGCGGCCGGTTTCCCGGAAAAACAGATCTATCAGGTGCCGACCAAATCTAACGATATCCCCGGCGCGTTTGATGCTGCTAACTCGCTGCTGGTGCAGCATCCGGAAGTGAAAAACTGGCTGATCGTCGGCATGAACGATAACACCGTGCTGGGCGGCGTGCGCGCCACCGAAGGCCAGGGCTTCAAGGCGGCTAACGTGGTCGGTATCGGCATCAACGGCGTAGACGCCATCAGTGAGCTTTCTAAAGGTCAGGCGACCGGCTTCTACGGGTCGCTGCTGCCCAGCCCGGATGTGCATGGCTACAAAAGTATCCAGATGTTGCATGACTGGGTAACTAACAATAATGAGCCGCAGAAGTTCACCGAGGTCACGGACGTGGTGTTAATCACCCGCGATAACTTCAAAGCGGAGCTGGCGAAAAAAGGGCTGATGTAAGCGTGTCAGCACCAGCGGGCGGCGAATGTCGCCCATTTAGCTGGCGCTTACTCTTCAGCCAGGCAGATGGTCATCATCCTGCGCCGCTTAACCGGCGCTCACAATGAACAGGCAAAGCGGAGACACCATGAACACTGATTCAGCCTTTCTGTCGTTTCATGGCATCAGTAAAACTTTTCCCGGCGTGAAGGCGCTGCAGGATATCAGCTTCAGCTGTCGCGCAGGCGAAGTGCACGCGCTGATGGGAGAAAACGGCGCCGGGAAATCGACGCTGCTGAAAATTCTTAGCGGTAGCTATCAGCCCAGCGGTGGCGCCATTCAGATTCAGGGCAGCCCGGTGAATTTTAACCATACCACCGACGCGCTGAACGCCGGCGTAGCCATTATCTACCAGGAGCTGCACCTGGTGCCGGAAATGAGCATTGCGGAAAATATCTATCTGGGCCAGCTGCCGCAGCGCGGCGGGCTGGTGAACCGTAAGCTGCTGCGCTATGAAGCGGGGCTGCAGCTAAAAAATCTGGGGATGGATATCGATCCTGATACCCCGTTGAAATATCTGTCGCTTGGGCAGTGGCAGATGGTGGAGATCGCCAAGGCGCTGGCGCGCAACGCCAAAATCATTGCCTTTGATGAGCCAACCAGCTCGCTGTCGGCGCGAGAAATCGAGCAGCTGTTTCGCGTGATTCGTCAGCTGCGCGCGGAAGGGCGCGTGGTGCTGTATGTCTCGCATCGTATGGAAGAGATTTTCGCGCTGAGCGACGCCATTACCGTATTCAAAGATGGCCGCTACGTACGCACCTTTGACGATGTGCCGCATACCAGCCACGACATGCTGGTGCAGGCGATGGTCGGGCGCGATCTGGGCGATGTCTACGGCTATGCGCCGCGTGAACACGGAGCGGTACGGCTACAGCTGGATGGCGTGCATGCGGTCGGCGTCAGAAAGCCGGTGTCGTTTAGCGTGCGCGCCGGTGAGATAGTCGGGCTGTTTGGTCTGGTCGGTGCCGGACGCAGCGAGCTGATGAAAGGGCTGTTTGGTGCCACGCGGCTGAAGGCGGGACGGGTGCTACTGGATGGCAAAACGCTGGCCATCAGCGAACCTTCCGACGCCATACGCGCCGGAATTATGCTCTGCCCGGAGGATCGCAAAGCCGACGGCATCATTCCGGTTCATTCGGTGCGCGATAACATCAATATTTCCGCGCGCCGCAATAACCTGACGGCGGGCTGCCTGATTAACCATCGTTGGGAATCGCAGAACGCCGATAAGCATATTCGCTCGCTAAATATCAAAACGCCAGGCGCCGAGCAGTTGATTATGAATCTCTCCGGCGGCAACCAGCAGAAGGCGATTTTAGGCCGCTGGCTGTCGGAGGATATGAAAGTTATTTTGCTGGATGAGCCGACGCGCGGGATTGATGTTGGTGCCAAGCATGAGATCTACAACCTGATCTACGCGCTGGCGCAGCAGGGAATCGCCGTGCTGTTCGCCTCCAGCGATCTGCCGGAGGTAATGGGCCTGGCCGATCGCATTCTGGTGATGCGCGAAGGCGAGATCGCCGGTGAACTGTTACATGATGAGGCAACGGAACAGCTGACGCTGAGCCTTGCCATGCCGAAAAATACGCAACAGACGGCCGCCGTGGCCTGATGCAGGAGTAATGCTATGTCTTCCACGACTTCAAATACGCCGCCGGTAGCGCGCTCTGGTTTACGGTTGGGCCGTATCTGGGATAACTTCGGAATGCTGGTGGTTTTTGCCGTACTGTTTATCGCCTGCGTGCTGTTTATTCCTAACTTCGGCTCCTTTATTAATATGAAAGGGCTGGGTCTGGCAATGTCGATGTCCGGCATGGTGGCGTGCGGTATGCTGTTCTGCCTCGCCTCCGGTGACTTTGACCTGTCCGTCGCCTCGGTGATTGCCTGTGCAGGCGTTACCACCGCGGTGGTGATCAACATGAGCGAAAGCCTGTGGCTGGGTATCGGCGCGGGTCTGCTGTTGGGGATGCTCTGCGGCTTTGTTAACGGTTTTGTCATCGCCAAATTGAAAATTAATGCGTTGATCACCACGCTGGCGACCATGCAGATTGTGCGCGGTCTGGCGTATATCTTTTCCGATGGTAAAGCGGTGGGCATTGAAGATGAGCGTTTCTTCGAGCTGGGCTACGCCACCTGGTTCGGTCTGCCGGCGCCTATCTGGCTGACCATCGGTACGATGATCATCTTCGGCTTCCTGCTGAATAAAACCACCTTTGGCCGCAATACGCTGGCGATTGGCGGCAATGAAGAAGCGGCGCGGCTGGCTGGCGTGCCGGTAGTTCGTACCCGAATCATTATTTTTATCCTCTCCGGGCTGGTTTCCGCCGCTGCCGGGATCATCCTTGCCTCGCGTATGACCAGCGGACAGCCGATGACCTCGCTGGGCTATGAGCTGATCGTTATCTCCGCCTGCGTGCTGGGCGGCGTATCGCTGAAGGGCGGAATTGGTAAAATTTCTTACGTGGTGGCTGGCGTACTGATTCTGGGTACCGTTGAGAATGCGATGAATCTTCTGAATATCTCACCCTTCTCACAGTATGTGGTGCGCGGTCTGATACTGTTGGCGGCGGTGATTTTTGACCGCTACAAACAGAGCCATAAAGCGGCCTGATCGTCGCGGGCAGTTCGCTGCCCGCAATTTCGACGCTTCGCAACGAGGATTATTATGTACCATCGTCAACCGATTGAGTCACAGCCCAACCCTTTGCTGCCGGGCTACGCGTTTAATGCCTGGCTGGTGGCCGGGCTGACGCCGATTAGCGCCGGAGGCGCGCTCGATTTCTGTATCGATCGTCCGCACGGCATGAAAGGCTACATTATCAACCTGACGATAAAAGGGCGGGGCCGGGTATTTGACGGCGACGTCTCTTTCGACTGCGAACCTGGCGAAATGCTGCTGTTTCAGCCTAAAACGCCGCATTACTATGGTCGCGCACCGGATAGCGACTGCTGGTATCACCGCTGGATCTATTTCCGGCCGCGCGCCTACTGGCATGACTGGCTGCGCTGGCAGGATGAAACCAGCGGTGTGGGCCGGCTGCGGCTGCCTGAATCGCTGCGCGGCGAGTTTGATCGCCTGTTTGCCAACATTGAGCAAACCCATAACTCCGGCCGCCGCTTTGCTGAAGAGCTGGCGATGAACCTGCTGGAGCGATTACTGCTGCGGGCAGTGGAGGAAGATCCGCGCTCCCATCAGCAAATTCGTGATCCACGCATTATTGAAGCCTGTCAGTATGTGACCAACAATCTGGCGGGAGAGCTGAAAATTGAGGCTGTGGCGAAGCACGTTTGCCTGTCGCCGTCACGGCTGGCGCACCTGTTCCGGGAGCAGATGGGCGTAAATTTGCTGCGCTGGCGTGAAGATCAGCGGGTGATCCGCGCCAAGCTGCTGCTGCAAACTACCCAGGAACCGATCGCGTCCATTGGGCGCGAAGTCGGTTACGATGACCAACTCTATTTTTCCCGGGTCTTCCGCAAACGCGTCGGCGTCAGCCCCAGCGATTTTCGCCGCCGCAGCCAGGATGCGCATGATGCGCTGGTGGCGCAGGAAACCTGGCAATTACCGAAGCGAGCAGGGGAGTAAGGCGCCACGGAACGCCGCCAGCGGCCATTTAACCAGCAGTCGGCTTAACATCTTGCGCAATTATCTGGCATAGTTGCGCAACTTATTTTTATACTACTCTGCACTTTACCTTAAAGATTAAAAGTGAGTGCATATGATCGACGCCCGCCTTCCGCTTACCGATATTCATCGCCATCTTGATGGCAATATCCGCGCAGCCACCATCCTTGACTTAGGCCGTGAGTTTAATATCGCTTTGCCAGCGAATAGCCTTGAAGCGCTGCGCCCGCATGTGCAGGTGGTAGAAAATCAGCCGGACCTGGTGAGTTTCCTGCAAAAACTGGACTGGGGCGTAAAGGTACTGGGTTCGCTGGAGGCGTGCCGCCGCGTCGCGCTGGAAAACGTGGAGGATGCCGCGCGCGCCGGGATCCATTACGCCGAGCTGCGTTTTTCGCCCGGCTACATGGCAATGAACCACAATCTGCCGATCGCCGGTGTGGTGGAAGCGGTAATTGATGGCGTGCGCGCCGGCTGTCAGCAGCATGATATCGATGTACGACTGATCGGCATCATGAGCCGTACGTTTGGCGAAGAAGCCTGCCTGAATGAGCTGGAAGGGTTGCTGGCGCATCGTGACGGCATTACCGCTGTGGATCTGGCCGGTGATGAGCTGGGCTTTCCCGGCAGTGAATTCCTGAGCCACTTTAACCGGGCGCGTGATGCCGGTTTCCGCATTACGGTACATGCCGGCGAGGCCGCCGGTGCGGAAAGTATCTGGCAGGCGATTCGTGAGCTGGGGGCGGAGCGTATCGGCCATGGCGTTAAGGCGGTGGAGGATCCGGCGCTGATGGATTTCCTTGCTGAAAATCGCATTGGCATAGAATCCTGCCTGACGTCCAATATCCAGACCAGCACTGTGGCGCATCTTAGCCATCATCCGCTGGTGAAATTCCTCGATCATGGCATCCTCGCCACGCTGAACACCGACGATCCGGCGGTGCAAGGGATCGAAATTACTCATGAGTATCAGGTGGCCGCGCCGCAGGCTGGCCTGTCCGCTGCGCATATTCGTACCGCCCAACAGAATGGCCTGACTATCGCGTTTCTGAGCGAAGAAGAGAAACAGCGTATTCGCCAGCGCGTAGCAAGCTAAGCTGTGAAACCACCAGCCCGCTACGCGTCAGGGGCTGGCTAGAGCGGTCGGGCGACTACAATGCCTGGCCGCGTCTTGATATAAGAGAGCAGCGGGGTATCGACAACCTTATTATTCTTTTTCAAAGAAGAGGCATTGCGCAACCAAACCTGCTGACCTTTTTTAATAATAATACCGGTATGCGAAACATCCAGCCCCGCCAACGGCGTATAAATTCCTACGTAGTCACCGGTTTGTAATGCGTTTAATGTTGCCTTATTAATATTATTAGCAGGGATATAATTAATAATTCGCTGGGTAACTGGCAGGCCTGACAAATAACGTCCGCCGTCGGCTTTTAAATTAAGCTGTTTAGTGACTTTGATCGTTGGCGTATTTAGCTGGTCGGTAATATCGCGCGCATTCAGGGGCGTCAGGCTAAACCAGTCAGAAAAAAAGTGTTTGCGCTGGGTAAAGCTGACCTGGCCCTGATGGTAGCGCGTAAGGCGAAGCTGGGTAAAAAAGTCGTTGCGGCTGCTGGCATGGCTCAGCGCTGCAACATAATCCAGCAGGGTAAAGCAGTCAACGCCGTTAAAATTAACCACCAGCTGCTCCGGAACGCTGTCGGTGCCTATCAGGGTATCCGCCTGATAAGGCGTGCCGAGAAAAGCCTGTGAGATAGCGGCGATTTTCTCGCCTGTCGGTTTATCCTGCGATGGAATAACCTGCTGTTCAATGAGCGCATCAAGCCGTTGCGAAGTGTGTTTATCTATTATCGGACAAGGCGGCTTAACCGTGCAGGCAGAAACAGAGAATATTAATAATATCGATGCTATTAATTTCATAATTAATTCCTTTTGTATTATTTCCAGAAAGTAAGAAATAATCTCGATCCTGAGAAGGGAAGGAAATAATTATTAAATAAAGCTCTGAGCGCAAGTTTTATTTTTATGGTTGAGAGAGGAAACGCAAAATAATAAATTCGAATCCAAAAAAAGGCGACATTATGTCGCCCTGGTGAGTAACGCCGCGTTTAATTCGGCAAATAACTTTATTCCGGCAGGCCTTCTGCAGCCGGCGCGCCCAGCATATAACGGGAAAGGAAGCCGTCGAGCGGCATGTTTTCGCCGTTCATGGTGACCTGAGCACCGTTAAACTGCAGGCTGGTAACGATGTTATCGTCCTGCTGCTGGGTCAGGCGGAACATCTGTCCCATCGCCGCCAGCCCTTTAATCTGCTGCTCAGCCAGTTTATTTGCATCCGATTCCTGATAACCCTCCGCCATGGCGACCTGTTTCATCATTTCGGTAGCCATTGGCATATTGATTACCAGCTTGCCATCCAGCGTTTTCAACATGCGGCTAAGCGCTTCGGCAGATGTCTGCGCCGCGCCCTGCGCAGTCGCGGGATCTTTGAAGTGCGCGGCTAAATTAAAGCTGCTTTCGCCTTTATCATTTTTCCAGCTTAGCGGCGCGATGGTGACCACCGGATCGCCTTTCAGCACTAGCGGCAGATTAGCGGCCAGAATCTGACGCACGCCTTCCTGATAGCGCACCGGATCTTGCTCAATGCCAGGCTGATTGATTAACGCCTGCATTTGGCTGCGATAGTTATCGGAAGCGGTTTTCAATGCCTGACCGTCAAACTGCGACAGTTTCAGCGTCATTTTGCCGGAACCAAAGCTGTGTTTTTCCAGCGTGACGTTATCAATAGCGTAATCAATCTGGCCGGAGACGGTATTACCGCTGGAATCAAAGGCCGTTTTGATATCCATGCCTTCCAGCGTCGCCGCTTCCTGGCCGTTAACCGCCGTCGTCAACTTTTTCAGGTTGAAATGCTGATCGCCGATACGCACGCCCTGCGGGCTGAGCCAGGTTTTGCCGTTAAGGCGCATGCCGTTCAGGGTGAACAGCACCGGCAGATTCGCCTCGTTTCTGACCGTCAGCGCCACGCTGTCGATATCAGAGTCAAAATTGACCCGATCGCCTTCAGCATCGCTGTCAATGCCCAGCGTGCCGCCGTTCCAGGCGTAGCGTTCGCCGGTTTCGCTGTTTTGATAATCCAGCGGCAGCAGACGGATCGCCGAGGCGGTTGCCCCGCTGTAGCCGATACGTGTATCCGCATCGATAACTGACTGACCTTTGGTCAGATCAAACAACTTCTTCAACGCGGGGGTATTTTCCAGCTCGCTGTGCACCGAGGCCATGCTGGGGATCAGATTAAACTTTTTCAGTTGGGCAAACGGGAAAGGACCGTGATCGATAGTTTCGTTCAGCACGACGCTCTGGCCAGGCTTCAGCAGCGCATTATCTTCCGTTTGCGAACTGGCCTGCACCACCAGCTGCGTACGGCTGCTAAACAGACCGCGCTGATAATTCTGGTAACTCACTTTCAGACGGCTGTCCGGCGCCAGTTTGTTGAGCTGCGCGTTGGCGTTTTGCACTATC
Source organism: Mixta hanseatica (assembly GCF_023517775.1). NCBI lineage: Bacteria > Pseudomonadati > Pseudomonadota > Gammaproteobacteria > Enterobacterales > Erwiniaceae > Mixta > Mixta hanseatica. The sequence goes on from NZ_CP082904.1 coordinate 2,105,739, forward strand.
TGATCCATGTGGCTTTCGATCTGCTTGCCTGTCAGCCAGGCCGCGCCCGTCCAGACCACTCCCAGCGCGACTACAACGCCAACCGCAATTTTCGTCTTGTTCATCGATTCGTCCTTTTTCCGGCATCAATGCCTGATATTAATTTATTGAATAATCATAGCATTTGCAGGCGTAGCCGTCAGCCTGGCAGGTTATAAACTCGGGCAAGTTGTCCATGACCGCTCACTTCGACTGGCGATTCGCTGGCGGCAACAAAACAGGATTCGCCCGCCCTGAGCGTCAGCGCCTGCTGTCCCGTCAGCCGGGCTTCGCCGTCAATACAGAACAGGATCGCCGCGCTCTGCTGGCTAAGCGTAACCGGCATGGCGTTTAGCTGATGGATGGCGAAAGCGAAATCATCGACCGGCACCGGGAAATCAAGGGCGCCTGCGTGCTGTACCGGCTCGGTCAGCAGGGTGTCCGCGGCGCGCGGCGTGAATTTCACATTGGCCATTAGCTCTGCAATATCAATATGTTTCGGCGTCAGCCCGGCACGCAGCACATTATCTGAGTTAGCCATTACCTCTAGCGCGACGCCGCGCAGATAGGCGTGCGGCGTTTCAGCAAACAAGAACATCGCTTCGCCTGGCTGTAGCTCAATAACGTTCAGCAGCAGCGGAGAGAACAGCCCTGGGTCATCGGGATAGACTTCAGCGATAGATTGGATGGTCTGCCAGGGTTCACCATTCTGCGCGTGCAGGGTGGCCTTAAGAATATCAAGCGCGCGTTTTTTCTCTTCCTGCTGTAAAGCGAGCAGCGAGGAGAAGAGCATGGCCAGGCTTTTCTCTTCTGGCTGCTGCAGGAAGTGGGCAATGGCCGGATGCGCGCCGGCAACCGGCTGCAGCAGCGAAATAATTTCAGCAAACGGCCGGAAACCGTTAATAGCCAGGAAAGGCGTCAGCGCATAGACCAGTTCAGGCTTATGGTTGGCATCTTTATAATTACGTTCCGGTGCGCTGAGCGGTATGCCCGCTGCATTCTCACGGGCAAATCCCGCTTCAGCGGCGGCTTTGCCGGGATGCACCTGAATCGATAACGGTTGTTCGGCGCACAGCACCTTAAACAAAAAGGGCAGCTCGCCGAAACGTGCTGCCACTTTTTCCCCTAACAGGCCCGACTTATCCGCCGCGATAATTTCTCGTAGCGAGCGCCGTTCGCCGTCTACGTTGACCACAGAACTACTTTTGGGATGCGCGCCCATCCACAGCTCGGCCATCGGCTGCTGCGTCGGATTTTCAATGCCATACAGTTCGGTTAATGCCGTTTTACTGCCCCATGCATAATTCTGCAGTGTATTGTAAAGCTTAAACATGATGACTCCTTTTAACTGGCGGCTGTCCGAAGGTATTAAAGCAGAAAGCGTTTTCGAAACCTGGATGCAAGTCAAATAAGGACGATTGGCTCGCAGAATGTTAAATTATTGTATGTCACACTATGGCCCATGCCCGCTGTGTCGGATAGTCACAGGTCAGGGCTTTTTAAATCATATGTTTGTGCTAAAGGAGAGAAGTAATGGCAGCCAACCGCATTGAAAAAGATTCAATGGGACCTATTGATGTACCGGCTGATAAACTGTGGGGCGCGCAGACGCAGCGCTCGCTGGAACACTTTCGCATCTCTACAGAAAAAATGCCTGCTGAGCTGGTGCATGCGCTGGCATTAACCAAACGCGCCGCTGCTAAGGTTAACAGCGATCTGGGCCTGCTGCCGCAGGAGAGGGCGCAGGCGATTATTCAGGCGGCGGATGAAGTGCTGGCAGAAAAGCATACCGCTGAATTCCCGCTGGCTATCTGGCAGACCGGCTCTGGCACACAAACCAATATGAACATGAACGAGGTGTTGGCCAATCGCGCCAGCGAGATCCTCGGCGGCGAGCGCGGCATGTCACGTCTGGTGCATCCCAATGACGATGTGAATAAAAGCCAGAGCTCGAATGACGTTTTCCCGACCGCCATGCATGTGGCGGCGGTTATCGCCCTGCGTGAGAACCTGGTGCCGCAGCTCAATATTCTGAAGCAAACGCTGCAGTCGAAAGCGGAAGCCTTCAAAGACATCGTTAAAATTGGCCGTACGCACCTGCAGGACGCCACGCCGCTGACGCTGGGCCAGGAGATTTCCGGCTGGGTGGCGATGCTGGAACATAACCTGAAGCACATTGAGCAGAGCGTGCCGCATATCGCCGAGCTGGCGCTGGGCGGTACCGCCGTGGGCACCGGGCTGAATACCCATCCAGAATATGCGGTGCGCGTTGCCGAAGAGCTGGCGGCGTTGACGCGTCAACCGTTTGTTACCGCGCCGAATAAATTCGAAGCGCTGGCGACCTGCGATGCGCTGGTGCATGCGCACGGCGCGCTGAAAGGTCTGGCGGCTTCGCTGATGAAAATTGCTAACGATGTGCGCTGGCTCTCATCCGGCCCGCGTTGCGGCATCGGCGAGATCGCCATTCCGGAAAATGAACCGGGCAGTTCTATCATGCCAGGCAAAGTTAACCCGACCCAATGCGAAGCGATGACTATGCTTTGCTGCCAGGTAATGGGTAACGACGTGGCGATTAACATCGGCGGCGCATCCGGTAACTTTGAGCTGAACGTTTTCCGCCCGATGGTGATCCATAACTTCCTGCAGTCGATCCGTCTGTTGGCGGACGGTATGGATAGCTTTAATCACCATTGCGCCGTGGGCATTGAGCCGAACCGTGACCGTATTACCCAGCTGTTGAATGAATCGCTGATGCTGGTGACAGCGCTGAATACCCATATCGGCTACGATAAAGCGGCCGAAATCGCTAAAAAAGCGCACAAAGAGGGGCTGACGTTAAAAGCTTCTGCGCTGAAGCTGGGCTATCTGAGCGAAGAAGAGTTTGATGCCTGGGTTCGACCAGAAGAAATGGTCGGCAGCATGAAGCAGTAAGGGGTGCAACGGGGCCGTCTGGCCCCGTTTTTAGCGCGTTGATACCTACTATTTTTTACCTCGCCGTTATATCCTCTGTATAAGCTGTTCATCCTCGTCTGACTGATGCTTGCCTGGTTTTATGCCGTGCCTGTCGGCCGATCGCAGTAAAGATGCAGGCGGGGGATTAACAGCCACAGCGGTTCCGCCTGTGGCTTATAGCGATGGGTAATATTCTCCGCATCATAATTTAACAACTCGCCTAATACCGGCACCTGCTGGCGATGCGGGCAAAGCACCAGCAGCGGTGAAGGGCAGGCCAGCTGCGTCTGCTTTTGCTGCTCTTTATCCCAGATACGCGCAATCGGCTGAACTTTAACCGGCCGCTTTATTTTCAGCCGGGCACCCGCTGGCAGCGACTGTACCGCGATCAGCTCTTGTTGTACTTTCTCCGCCCACTGTTCCCGCGTCCAGGGCGCCTGAGCACGTCCCGCCTTCAGGCTTTTTTCCAGCTTCTCGATAATTTCCTGCGGCGTAACATTTTTAATAATATGCTTATTGGCCCAGCCGAAGCGCACGCTGTCCGGCGCATCAAGCAGGGTAATGGCGCGGTAGGCGTTCAGGGTTAACAGGCCACGCAGATGGGTATGCACAAACTCAAAGCGCGCTTCGCTTGGTAGCCCGGACTCAACGGTTATGATTTGCTCCAGCCGCGCTTTGAGCTGATTAATGTTTTCCACCTGCTGGTGGAGCAGGGCATGCTGATGCTCATCGGTCTCAAAACAGAGCGCGCCAGGCAGACGAACCGCCGCTTTAGTACTGATATTCTCGGACTGACGCTGGATAAACAGGCGACAGTAGTGCTGTAGCGCCAGCTGCCGTGCTTCTTCGCCCAGGTGCTGGGTAACGCTGATCTGCGTAATCGGCTCGTGCTCAGCGCCTTTTGCTACCGGCGGCAATGAGAACACACGACCAACTAACAGCGGCAGCGCGGATAACTGATGTTGTAACGCATTAAGCTCTTCATCCAGCCGGTCGGCGCACTGACGCAGATCTTCAACTAAATCGTAGCGGCTCATTGTGCTTCCTTATGTAATAGATCACCATCTCAATTAGTTACAACATACTTATATATAAATAAAAATACCAGCTCAGCATCGGGGAAATCATCAGTTAAGCAGGAAAAAAGCCGCACAAGGGCGGCCAGAGAAAAAGATGCGTTACAGCTTTTTAGCATAGAGACGGGCGGCGACAAGCAGCGCCAGTAATAGCATGAGCGCGATAAATGCCGTAATGCCCGGCCAGCCGAACGCATGCCAAAATAGGCCGCCCAGCGTACCGGCTACGCTGGAGCCCGCATAGTAGCTAAACAGATAGAGTGATGAGGCCTGGCCTTTAGCACGCCGCGCGCGTGGGCCAATCCAGCCGCTGGCGACAGAGTGGGCAGCAAAAAATCCGGCGGTAAACAGCACCATCCCGGGGAAAATCAGCCACAGCGAATTGAACAGAGTGATAAGTAGGCCGCTCAGCATCAATGCAGTAGAGAACAGCAGCACGGGTCCGCGCCCAAAGCGTGCCGTCATCGCGCCAGCTTTCGGCGAACTCCATGAGCCGGTCAGGTAAACGACTGATAGCAGGCCGACCACCGCCTGGCTGAGAAACCAGGGCGCGCTCAGCAGGCGGTAGCCAATATAGTTAAACAGCGTAACGAACGCGCCCATTAGCAGAAACCCTTCCGCAAACAGCAGCGGTAAACCACGATCGCGCCAATGCAGACGAAAGTTAATCATCAGGCTGCGGGGTTTTAACGAAGCAGGGCGGAAATGACGCGACGCGGGCAGGATTTTCCAAAACATCAGAGCCGAGGCCAGCGCAAAACAACCGATAAAAGCCACCGCCACGCGCCAGGAGCTGAAGTCGGTAATCACGCCGCTTAGCAGGCGGCCGCTCATGCCGCCTATCGAGTTACCGCTAATATAGAGGCCCATCGAAAAGGCGATAACGCTGGGATGGATTTCTTCGCTCAGATAGGTCATACCCACCGCGGCTACGCCGCTCAGCGATAAGCCAATCAGGGCGCGCATAATCAGGATGCCGTGCCAGCTGGTCATGGCGGCGGAAATCAGCGTACAGATCGCTGCCAGCAGTAGCGCAATAACCATGACCGGCTTGCGGCCTACCGCATCGGAAAGCGGGCCGGTAACCAACAGTCCCAGCGCCATAAGCGCGGTTGAAACAGAGAGCGAAATGCTGCTTGCCGCGGGCGAGACGCCAAACTCCTGCGAAAGCACCGGCAGAATAGGCTGAACGCAATAGAGCAGAGCGAAAGTGGCCAGCCCGGCTGAAAACAGCGCCAGCGTTACGCGCATAAATTGCGGCGTACCGCGTTTGATATAAAGGTGTTTATTTACAACAGCGGGCGAGACGCGCTGAGCTTTGTCGGCGGGCAACGTCGCGCTCTGGGATAAGCGTTCCACAACGGTTCCTTATTTAAACATCAACCGTTTAATTGTGATTCGGTCAGATTATACTGTCTAATATATTAATTATCTGAATTGATACTTATAGAATATGAATATCGAGCTGCGTCATTTACGCTATTTTATCGCCGTGGCAGAAGAGCTGCATTTTGGCCGCGCGGCGCTGCGGCTGAATATCTCTCAGCCGCCGTTAAGCCAGCAAATTCAGCTGCTGGAGCAGCAGATTGGCGCCCGTTTGCTGGCGCGAACGAATCGCAGCGTCCAGCTGACGGCGGCTGGACGTCAGTTTTTGCAGGATGCGCGCGCTATTTTACTGGATGTTGACCAGGCGGCCAGCCGCGCCGCACGTTTACATCAGGGAGAAGAGGGGGAAATACGCATCGGTTTCACCTCATCGGCGCCTTTTATCGCCGTCGTTTCTGACGCGCTGTTTACCTTTCGTCAACGTTTTCCGCAGGTACATATCCAGATGCAAGAGATGAACACCCGCCAACAGCTGGCGCCGATCGGTGACGGCCGGCTGGATCTTGGTGTGATGCGCAACACGCCGCTGCCCGATACGCTCGCCTGGCAACTGTTGCTGCGTGAACCGCTATGTTGCGTAGTACATCATGCGCATCCTCTGGCGAGCCGGCAAAGCGTTTCAGTGACCGCGCTACGCAATGAACCTTTTGTTTTTTTCGATGCGCAAAGCGGCACCGCGCTGTATGGCGAAACCATGGCGCTGCTGCATCGTTATCACATCCAGCCATTAATTACGCAGGAAGTGGGCGAGGCGATGACCATTCTTGGGCTGGTCGCCACCGGGTTGGGAATTTCTATTCTGCCGGCTTCTTTCCGCCGCGCGCAGCTGACCGGCGTGGTGTGGCTACCGCTGGAAGAGAAAGATGCGCGTTCGGAAATGTGGTTAGTCTGGTCAAAACAGCGGGAAATGACGGCGGTAATGGCGCAGATGAAAGCGCTGTTACTGCGCGAAGAGTAAGCGTTATCGTAACGAAAAACGTTGTTTTTGTGCAGTAAATCACATATCGAATCAAATAGTTGACGCCCATTAATATCTCATCCACCATAGCCTGAGCAGGTTTATTTTGAAGCGCGAAAATAAGTGGGAGCAGGGGGAGTGATTGCGGACAGTCAACCTGGTCATATTGACCAGATCAAGCAGACAAACGCTGGGGCTGTATATCGCCTGATCGACCAATTTGGCCCGATATCGCGTATTGAGCTTTCCCGGCGGGCCCAGCTGGCGCCGGCCAGTATTACCAAAATCGTGCGTGAAATGCTGGAAGCGCATCTGGTACAGGAAACGGAGTATCAGGAGCCGGGGAGCCGTGGCCGGCCGGCGGTCGGACTGATTCTGGATACCGTTGCCTGGCACTATTTGGGGGTGCGTATCGGCAACGGTGAAATCACGCTGGCGCTGCGCGATCTTAGCAGCGCGCTGGTGACCGAAGAGACTCGCCCGCTACCGGTGCAAAGCGATACGCCACTGCTAAACCGCATTATCCTCGAAGTCGACCAGTTTTTTATCCGCCATCAGCGCCAGCTTGAGCGCCTGACCGCCATAGCCATTACTTTGCCCGGTATTATCCATACCGGTAAAGGGATGGTGCACCGCATGCCATTTTATCACGTCGCTGATATGCCGCTCGGGCCTGAGCTTTCTGCCCATACCGGCCTGCCGGTTTATATTCAGCATGATGTCTGCGCCTGGACCATCGCTGAGTCGCTGTTTGGCGCCTCACGCGGCGCCAGTGATGTTATCCAAATTGTGATTGATGATAATGTCGGCGCGGGCGTGATCACCGGCGGACGTCTGCTGCATAACAGCCGTAGCTCGCTGGTCGAGATTGGGCATACCCAGGTGGATGCGTACGGCAAGCAGTGCTATTGCGGCAATCATGGTTGTCTGGAGACGGTGGCCAGCATCGGCAGTATTCTGGAACTGGCTTCCCAGCGTATGCAAACTTCGCTCAGCTCGATTCTGCATCATCAGGCGTTAACGGTTGAATCCCTGTGTGATGCGGCGCTGAATGGCGATCCGCTGGCGCGCGATATCATTACCGGTATCGGCAACAGCGTTGGGCGTATTCTGGCCATTATGGTCAACCTGTTTAACCCGGAAAAGATCCTGATTGGCTCACCGCTTAATCGCGCCGCCGAGGTGCTTTATCCGGCGATCGGCGCATCAATCCGCCAGCAGGCGCTGCCGGCCTATAGTGCGGATATCCATGTTGAACCCACAGAATTTCCTAACGTTGGCACCATGCCTGGCGCGGCGCTGGTCAAAAACGCCCTGTACAACGGCGAACTGCTGATAAAACTGTTGCAGGGCTAATCTAATATCAGTTATCACTAAAAAATTGCGCTAACGCAAGCCCTGCAAAAGCGCGATTTCCTACACTGTGCAACACAAACCGATGATTAAAGTTTAACTATTTCAGGCCGTCAGCCTGCCGGAGTGTTGCTATGCTGAGTCGTCTTTTCGTTACCGGTACGGATACTGCCGTCGGTAAAACAGTTATTACCCGTGCCCTGATGCAAAAGCTGGCGGAGACGCATCCGGCCGTAGTGGGGTATAAACCGGTAGCAAAAAGCAGCCAGATGACGGCGGACGGGCTGCGTAATAAAGATGCGTTGATATTGCATCGCGCCTCCACGCTTGATGTGCCTTATGAAGCGATCAATCCCGTGACGCTGCTGGAGGATGAGATCAGCACGCATCGCGGCGAAACGATTAACTACGCGCGCCTGAGCAGCGGCCTGCAGTTGTTAGAGGCGCAGGCGGACGTGGTGGTGGTTGAGGGAACCGGCGGCTGGCGTAGCCTGATGAACGATCTACGCCCGTTATCTGACTGGGTTATCCAGGAACAACTGCCGGTGGTATTGGTGGTCGGCATAAAGCTGGGCTGCATTAGCCATGCCTTACTAACCGCGCAGGCAATTATTAACGACGGCCTGCCGCTGATGGGTTGGGTAGCGAACCGAATCAATCCGGGGCTGGCGCACTACGCAGAAATTATTGACGTGCTGCAAGAGAAGATCCCGGCGCCGCTGTTAGGCGAGCTGCCTTATTTACCCCGCGCCGAAGAGCGCGAACTGGCGGGCTATATCGACCTGTCGGCGCTCTCCTTGCCGCAGGCGGTGGCCTGAGTCTCAGGCAGCGAAAGGCAGGGCGTTCCAACAGCAACGTCCTGCGCAGTGGCATTAACGCGCCCTGCGGCGCGTATTTCCTTTAGCGGCTGAGCGCGCGCCGCGTACGGCCTGAGCTGAGATAATCCGCAATATAGTCCTGCGAAATTTCGCCGCTGTAGCGGCCATCTTCATCCACAATCGGCATCCACACCAGGTTATGTTCATAAAGCTTCGACAGCACCACGCGCAGATTCTCTTCCGCCTTGCCGGTTACGGTAAAGCTGTGCAGCTTCTCTTCGCAACAGCCGCTGGCACCGCGCGCTTCACGCCGTTTCACAAATCCCAGCGGGCGGTCATCGTTATCCACTACGGTAATGGAGCGCATATCGTTATCATCCATGATGACAAACGCTTCCGACAACGGCGTGGCGCGTTTAACGGTGAAAGTTTGCTGTTGATCGGTTACGTCGCCCGCCTGCACTAACAGCAGACGCTTCAGGGTACGATCCTGACCAACAAAAGAGCCGACAAATTCATTGGCTGGTTTCGCCAACAGTTCATCTGGCGTGGCGCACTGCACAATTTTTCCCTGACCGAAAACGGCGATACGATCGCCCAGCTTTAACGCCTCATCGATATCGTGACTGACCAGCATTACGGTTTTCTTTAACTGGCGCTGCATTTCCAGGAATTCGTTTTGAATCGACTCGCGGTTAATCGGATCGACCGCGCCGAAAGGCTCGTCCATCAGCAGAACCGGCGGATCTGCCGCCAGGGCGCGGATAACGCCGATGCGCTGCTGCTGCCCGCCGGACATTTCTTTTGGATAGCGGTGTAAAAACTTATGCGGATCGAGGGCCACCATGCTCATCAGTTCACTGGCGCGCTCGCGGCAACGTTTTTTATCCCAGCCCAGCATCCGCGGCACGACGGTGATATTTTCTTCAATCGTCATATTGGGGAACAGGCCGATCTGCTGAATCACATAGCCGATATTGCGGCGCAGGGTAACGGTATCCTGAGTGCTGGTATCTTCACCGTTAATGGTAATTTTGCCGCTGGTCGCCGGGATCAGGCGGTTAATCATCTTCAGCGTGGTGGTTTTGCCACAGCCGGACGGCCCAAGCAGCACGCACATTTCCCCAGCTGGCACATGCAGGCTGACATTATCTACTGCGTTAAGCGTGGTGCCATTCTTTTGAGTGAAGGTTTTAGTCAGGTTTTCCAGTTTTATCATTATCGAATCCCCTTCGGTGTCAGCGCCAGCTGCAGCCGATGCAGCAGCCAGTCAAGAATAATTGCCAAAAGGCAGATCAGCAGCGCGCCGGCGATCAGCATACGAATATCGCTGCCGCTGATGCCATCCAACAGCAGCAGGCCAAGACCTCCAGCGCCGATGACCGCCGCGATGGCCATCACGCCGACATTCATCACTACCGCCGTACGAATGCCGCCGAAAATTACCGGCAGAGCCAGCGGGATTTCCACCCAGCGCAGACGCTGCCAAAAGGTCATGCCGATACCGCGGCCCGCTTCGCGCAGACCGGGCGGTATGCTTTCCAGCGCGGTATGGGTATTGCGTACAATAGGCAACAGAGAATAGAGAAATACTGCCGTAATCGCCGGCACCACGCCGATGCCCTGGCCGATCAGCGAAAAAAGCGGGATCATCAGGCCAAACAGCGCAATTGAGGGAATGGTCAGCACAATGGTCGCCACGCCCAGCACCGGGGTTGCCAGCCATTTAAAGCGTACAATCAAGATGCCCAGCGGCACGCCGGCCAGAATGGCGCAACCGACCGCCACCAGCACCAACCACAGATGTTGCCAGGTGAGGGCGACGAGGTGAGGCCAGTTGCCGATCATATAGTGAATCGTATCCATTAGCGTCTCCTTACAGCATGCCTTTAGACTGCAGGAAATCGCGGGCGACCTGCTGCGGTGATTGATGATCAATATCGACGCGTTTATTCAGTTCGGTAATGACATCATCGGTGATCAGCGCGGAAAGCTGATTAAGTGCCTCCGCCAGGCCCGGGTTCGCTTCCAGCACCTCTTTACGCACCAGCGGCGTCACGTTATAGCTGGGGAAGAAATGTTTATCATCCTCCAGAATTTTCAGATCGAAGCCTTTCACCCGGCCGTCAGTAGTGTAAACCAGCCCGGCATCGACAAAGCCGTCGCGAATGGCGTTATACACCAGGCCGGGATCCATCTGCCGGATTTGCGGACGATCGAGCGTTAATCCATAAAGTTTTTGTAACGGCTTCAGGCCATCGGAGCGGCCGGCGAACTCCAAATCCAGACCCAGCATCCAGTTATGCTTCGGGTCCTGTTTACGGATCTGCTCGATGCGCGCCACCAGCTGGGAAACGGTGGCGATATGCTCTTTTTCGGCCCGTTCACGCTGCATGGCAAAGGCGTAGGTGTTGTTCATCGGCGCTGGATGTAGCCAGACCAGCCCCAGCTTGCCATCCAGTCGCTTTACCGTTTGATAAGCTTCTTCCGAGGTCATCCGGGTAGTTATATGGTTAAAGATAATCAGCGAAGAGCCGGTATATTCCCAGGTCATATCGATCTGCTTGTTCAGCATGGCGTTACGTCCGATCGATACCGGGATATTGGTTTTTGGGATCACCTCGAAGCCTTTCTTATTCAGCCACAGGGTGGTCATCGCCGATAAAATATGCTGCTCGGTAAAGTCTTTAGTGGCCATGGTAATCGGCGCGGCCTGAGCATGGGTAAGGCAGAGTAACAGCATCGCCAGCAGCATGCCCAGCACGCGCGTCATTTTAGCAATAGTCATAAGGCTCCTTTACAACGCGTGTGGGCTTAACCAGCGACCCAGGGCCGCCAGCAGCATATCCAGAATCAGCGCAAACAGCGCCGTCGCCACCGCGCCTAAAATCAGGACGGGAAAGTCGTTGAGGTAAATACCGGGGAAGATCAGCTCGCCATAGCTGCTGGCACCAATCAGGAACGCCAGCGGAGCGGTGCCAACGTTAATCGCCATGGCGATACGGATCCCGGAAAGGATCACCGGCCAGGCGTTCGGTAGCTCGACCTGGCGCAGCCGCTGCCATTTAGTCATGCCGATGCCGTTGGCGGCTTCCAGCAGCGATTCCGGCACGCCAATCAATCCGGCATAGGTGTTGCGTACAATGGGCAGCAGAGAAGCAAGAAACAGGGCGATAATCGCCGGGCGGTCGCCAATACCGATTACCACCATCGCCAGCGCCAGTACCGCCAATGGCGGCAGCGTGTTGCCGACGTTAAAGATCTGCATAATATATTCCGCCCAGCGGCGCATATAAGGACGGCTTAGTAAAATACCGCTGGGGATCCCGACCAGCAGGGCGAACAGCATAGACCAGCCCACCAGCCAGAGATGTTGCCTGCCAAGGTAAATTAAATCGACCTGGCGCGCTTTAATCACCTCAAGACCGACACCGTAAATCAACAGCGCAGCCACCAGCGCTATTACCAGTAGCGCCAGAAGTGTTCGCTTAATCGCGGGGGAAACATGCATGAACAAGGTTCTCCTGGGGATGACCTGAAGCGCATCCTGAAAGATGCCTCAATTGTTATATTAATCCGTGGGCTTCACGCCGAGAGAGGCAGCCTCCCGTCAGCGCAGCCGGACGATAAAGATAAAGTGCTGATTTTTACGCCTTTATCAGCAAAAACAAACGCGGCGCCTTAAAGCTATAGCAGCGCTCAGGCAGGTTCGCCAGTTTTAGCGGCTAAATCAGCGGGATAGTTTTTCGGCTGCGGCGCCCGCAGCGGGCATGGGTAGCCGTTTCCGCGCCGCAGATATCAATAGCGGCCTTTACGTGACGCTGTCACAAAAAGGATTACGCGCTGCGTTACGCGGTGGGCTACGCTTAGTGCATTAACAGGAAGGGATAACATGTCAGAAGCTCAACATCAGACGGTCGTGCATCGTCACTGGATCTTAATCGCCTGTATGCTGGCGATGTTTATGGCGGCGATCGAAGTCACCATCGTTGCGACGGCGATGCCGACTATTATTGCTCAGCTTGGCGGCTTTTCGCAGTTTGGCTGGGTGTTTTCCATTTATTTGCTCACCCAGGCGGTCAGCGTGCCGATCTACGGGCGTCTGGCCGATCTGTGGGGACGCAAGCGGATGTTCCTGATCGGAACCTCACTATTTTTACTCGGTTCGGTGCTGTGCGGCATGGCACAGAGTATGGCCTGGTTGATTCTGTTCCGCGCTTTTCAGGGGTTAGGGGCCGGGGCGATTATGCCGATCACCTCAACTATCGTTGCGGATATCTATTCGCCACGCGAACGGGCGGGCATTCAGGGTTGGCTTTCCAGCGTCTGGGGCGTCGCGGCAATTATCGGGCCGCTAACCGGCGCGTGGATTGTGCAACACTTCAGCTGGTCGCTGGTTTTCTGGGTTAACGTACCGCTGGGCATTATCTCTATGCTGATGCTGATACGCTGGCTGCCTGCGCATCAACAGCCCTCAGCGCAGCGTCTTAACGTTTCTGGCAGCGCCTGGCTGATGTTGAGCGTAAGCGCCTTACTGGTTGCGCTGCTCCAGGCAGAGGCGCTGGGATACTGGCTGCTGCTGTTCCTGGCCGTAGCGCTGATTGCCGGTTTTATCCTGCTGCGCCATGAAAAAAAGGCCGAGGCGCCGCTGTTTCCGCTCGCTATCTGGCAAAGCCGGGTTATCGTTGCCGGCAATGCGGGCAATTTGATCATCGGCGCGGCGATGATGGGCATCAGCGCCTTTTTGCCTACCTGGATCCAGGGAATTAACGGCGGTTCGCCGCTGCAGGCGGGCAGCGCGCTGGCGATGATGTCGATTGGCTGGCCGCTCGCCAGTACCCTGAGCGGTCGTCTGATGTTACGCACCTCCTATCGTTTTACTGCACAGTTGGGCGCGCTGTTATTGATTGCCGGTACCGCGCTGCTGCTGACGCTGCATGCTAACAGCAGCCTGCTGCAGGCGGGCTTTGCCGCCTTTGTGATCGGCACCGGCATGGGCATGACCAGCACCACCTTTCTGGTATCGGTGCAGAACAGCGCGGATTTCGCTATTCGCGGCATCTGTACCGCCTCAATTATGTTTAGCCGGATGCTGGGATCGGCGCTGGGCACAGCTATTATGGGCGCGGTACTGAATTATAATTTGCTATTGCGCCTGCCTGATGCCAGGGATCCGGTACAGCAAATTATGTCGCCGGAGCAGCGGCAGGCGTTAGACGGCGGCACGCTACAGCAAATGACGCTACAAATCGCCGCTTCGCTACATTGGGTGTTTATTGTGTCGTTAGTGATTGCCACAGGCAGCCTGTTTATCGCCTGGAGCATGCCGCGACGCAGACCGGAATAGTGAAAAGTTAAAAAAACAGGCGCTAACTGAAAAGCGCCTGAAATAACAGAAAGTTTACAGCGGCACAAATGACCGACTGTAAACTCTACAGCTATTAAGGATGCTCACTGACAAACTGCCACCATTCATTCTCTTTCTGGGTAGGATAGTACCAGTATTTCCCATCTTCTTTTAAGATAAAATAGCGTTCTGCTGAATCATCCTGATAGAGCCATCCTTTTTTCCCCGTTCTATTCATCTCATCCCATTTATGCACGGGGAGCGAAACAGAAGTAGATAGAGGTTCGTTCTTTTTCGGATATCTACCGACATATTGCCAGTATTCATTATCTACTTTATCTATAGGGAAATAGCCTGCTCCTGCTTTTTTCAGTTTAAAAAACTCAGTGTCATCATTATAGGGATTATGATAGATAAAATAATCGCCAATATTTACCTTATCTTCATTCCTTTCAGACCACTCATAAAGTTTCTGATTGCGAAAAAACAGGTCGTTTATAATAGGGTAACCTTTACCAATAGATTTCCAGTCACTGTTATTAGTTCCTTCCGGCGGGAGAGGGCCGTAAACGCCATCATGCAAAGCCTGATAAATATAGGGTTCCGCATCATCAAGGTTTTTAACAAACATCATGCCTTTATTGGCCATTTTCTGATAGCTTCCCCACTGATGCATGCCTCTATAATTATTACCCAGTAAGGTTAGCGTGCCATTTGTATCCCAGGACGATGATCCATAATCCTTTGGTGTCATGCCGGGCAGAATATATCTTTGTTCACAATTATCCGGCTCGCCATAAGCATCGTCATTTGTCACTAATAGCTCGGCGTCTTTTCCATAATTTCCTTTTATTTGGCCCATTGTCGCCCTGGCGTGCCTTAATGTCGTACAATCATAAGGCCCCTAAAAGTATTCAAGAAAAACGCCATTGGAGCGGTTAAGCCCTTTCCATTTAGGCGTCTTGATCTCGCCTAATATATCTATAGTCCCCAATGTTAGATCGGCTAAAGTTATTTGCCACCAGTCTCCAGCCTCATCAGAGGCGGTTTGCGGGCTTACCTCTATGCGAAAGCGATAATTATGTCCTACCTTCCAGTCATAATCGCCTTTTATACTGCTGCAGGGACCGAACTCATAACAGCCGACAGCAGGTAACCTACCCGACTTAGCATCAAGACCATCCCAAAAAGAGACCAGGGCTATTTTTGTACCTCCGGCGCGCTGCAATCCCAGGTAGCCTCCAGACGCCTCATTAAACGAAACATATTCAGCCCAATAGACAGAAGAGGGAGCGAAACCCGCGTTGGAGTAATACTCCCCTGGGTCGACATCGATACGCAGGGAATAATCTTTAACGTTTATTGATTCATTTTTTAATTCCCAACCTCCTGAAGGCGTAATGGCGCAAGCACTGCTGATACAGCCACCGCCAATAAGTAATGCAGCTATAATATTTTTAAGCATTATGAATTCCTTTTCTAAAATCGGGATTAATAAGCCCCATGAAAAATATGAAAAATTGCTTTGAGTTAAACAGTGTTGCAAGCAATTTTATTTAAACATAAAAAATATCGCACCGTACAGAAAAACTTAACTCCATGGAATGCCAGATAGTATAAATAATTTTATCTTTATATAAGGGAGTATAGCTGTTGACTTATCAAACTATTATTTTTGACGTTGCGGATTAGTTCTTCCTGATATCAGGGAAATATCCTGTCAACTATACGGAATCCTATCGCAGTATCAATACAGAACGTACAGGAATTGTCTGTTTAACTTAAACAAGCAGGGATTTAATGGATGGATAAAGACGTGGCCGAAAGAGTATGAGCGTGAGGCAAAAAACAGGCGCCTGTTCAGGCGCCTTAAGGATGATCAGGAGGCAGGGGCGTCCTGGGTGGTGCCGGCATCGGCAGGCACGTTAGTTTCGCTGTCGACGCCAGTGCGTTTATAGACAATTTTCTGTGAATCGTTTTCACAATGGCCTACCACCTGACCGCCGGCAGCGTCAGCCTGATCGTTAGGCACAATATCCAGCGTAAAGCCTGATTCAGGCACGCCATTATTGATAATCTTCTGACTAATATCCGCTTTTACCGACTCGCACGACGCCTGGGCAGCCAGCGGAGCAACAACCAGCAGGGCGCTTAACATCCACTTCTTCGCTCTCATCACATCATCCTTTTGCAATAAAACCAGCGGTAACTATAGCAGTAAAGTACGATCAGGGCGTGACGGGACGTCCGGTGCGTCGATCCAGGCAGCGCAACGTATTGCCTTCCCAGTAGGCGTTAACGTTATAGCTTTTCTCACAGGCGTCGCGGGTATCAAACGCGCGATCGGTTTTATCGAACTCTTTTTCGACGCGGCTGTTCACTTTTTTGCGCAGCATACGCGTGTCATCCCATTGTTCTTTATCCTGACGCGCTTCTTCATTGCTTAACGCGTTATTGCCGTTTTCAATGACCAGGCGGTCAGTGCGCGCCTGCGCCGCGCCGGATGAGAGCGCCAGGGCGCTGAACAGCGTAAGCGGGAGCAGGGCGATAGCCAGACGTTTAGATAATGTTTGCATCATCGGTTCCTTAACTTTCATGGCAACCTGCCATGAGGTGACTCAGGTTTTAGTATATCATTGCCGATCATTTACTCACCAGCGAGCCAGGCGCTTCGTTTAGCCTGGAGAAAGCTTTTTTATGATCAAAACCACGCTGCTGTTTTTCCTTACCGCGCTGGCGGAAATTATTGGCTGTTTCCTTCCCTGGCTGTGGCTGAAAAAGGGCGCCTCGGTGTTGCTGTTGGTTCCGGCTGCGCTGAGCCTTGCGGCATTTGTCTGGCTTCTGACGCTGCATCCGGCCGCCAGCGGGCGCGTTTATGCCGCCTACGGCGGCGTATATGTGGTCACGGCGCTGCTGTGGTTGCGCTGGGTGGATGGCGTGCGCCTCAGCTATACCGACTGGCTGGGCGCAGCGGTGGCCTTTTGCGGCATGTTGATTATCGTGGCGGGATGGGGAAAGGCCTGACGGCAGCAGGGTAAGGTTGGCCTGCTGAACGCCTGCGCAAAGCCCGATCGCATCGACCGGGCTACGTCAGACACTTGATGTTTGCCGCCTCAGGCGGTTGCCTGGCGCGGCATCAGGACTCTTTAGCCACTTTCAGTCCGGCGGTGGTCTGGCTGACCGGCATCATTTCCAGCGTATTGATATTCACATGCGCAGGCAGCGTCGCTACCCAGTAGACCGCCTCGGTGACATCTTCCGGCGTCAGCGCGGTGGTACCGGCATAGACATTCTCCGCCCGGCTGTCGTCGCCTTTGAAACGAACGTTGGAAAACTCAGTGCCGCCGACCAGGCCTGGCTCGATATCCGTAACGCGCAGCGCGGTGCCGTGCAGATCGGTACGTAAGTTCAGACTAAACTGACGAACAAAAGCTTTGGTTGCGCCATAAACGTTGCCGCCCAGGTAAGGCCAGTTACCGGCAACCGAACCCAGGTTAATAATATGGCCGGTATTGCGTTCGACCATGCCGGGCAGCAGCGCGCGGGTCATATACACCAGCCCTTTATTATTGGTATCGATCATGGTTTCCCAGTCTTCGATACTGGCCTGATGCGCAGGCTCAACGCCCAGCGCCAGCCCGGCGTTATTGACCAGAATATCGATCTGTTGCCAGTCTGCGGGCAGCGTCGCCAGCGCGGCATCCATCGCGGCGCGATCGCGCACGTCGAATTGCAGGGTATAGAGGTTATTTCCCAGCTCCGCCTTCAGCGCATCCAGGCGCTCCTGACGACGTCCGGTGGCGATTACTTTATGTCCTGCCGCAATAAAGCGACGGGCGATGGCCTGACCAAAACCGGCGGTCGCGCCGGTAACGCAAATGATCATCTCACTGTTCCTCAACAGATTTTCCGGGTCGATCACCATAACATTTCGTTTTACTGCTGCCCAGCACCGCTTAAAGATGGATAAAACGCCCCGTACTGGTGCGCTCTGCACCAAAAGTTTGCCTGCGCAGGCACCCGTTCAGCTGTTTTTTTGCCCGTTTTTCACCTGGCGTAAGAAATTAAAGTTTTCTCCCTGCAGGCAAGCGTTTGCGCAATCGATTAGGTCACTGTAGAGGGGGGGTTCTTAATTTAATGTGTTGATTACAAATAAGATTATCGAAATCAGCGGCTGGCATAACTCTTGCAGTTTGCTAATTATCCGCTCACCTGCCATAACGATAATTTAGGTTAAGGAAGCCTTATGTCAGCAACCGAAACGTATGCTATTCGCAGCAGTTTTTTTGATATTACCGCCACGGCCAGCGATCCGCAGAAAATCGAACAGCAGGCGCGCTATATCGAAGATGGCCTGTTACTTATTAACGCGGGCAAGGTGGTCAGCCTGCGTCCCTGGCTGGAGGCGGAGGGCGCCTTGCCGATCGCATGCCCGGTTCTGGATCGGCGCGGGAGCCTGATCGTTCCGGGGTTTATTGATTGCCATATTCACTATCCGCAAACCGAGATGGTCGGCGCCTTTGGCGAACAGCTACTGAGCTGGCTGGAGAACTACACCTTCCCGACTGAGGGACAATACCATTCCGCTGAACATGCGGCAGCAATGTCGGAATTCTTTTTACAGCAGCTGCTCAGCAACGGCACCACCAGCGCGCTGATTTTCGGCACCGTACATCCTGAATCGGTTGAGGCGCTGTTTCAGGCTGCAGAGCGGCGCGAGATGCGCATTATCGCCGGTAAAGTAATGATGGATCGCAACGCGCCGGATTATCTGCTGGAAAGCGCGGAACAGAGCTATCAGCAGACGCGCGCGCTAATTCAGCGCTGGCACAAACGCGGCCGGCTGGGCTACGCGCTGACGCCTCGTTTTGCGCCAACTTCATCGCCAGCGCTGCTGGAAAAGGTGACGCAGCTGCATCAGGAGTTTCCCGACACCTGGATCCATACCCACCTGGCGGAAAACCCGCAGGAAGTCGCATGGGTAAAGAAACTGTTCCCGGAACAGGCAGGCTACCTGGACGTTTATCATCACTATCAGCTCACCGGCCCGCGCAGCGTATTTGCCCACTGTTTACATCTGCAGCCGGAAGAGTGGCGCTGCCTGCATCACACTGACTCCGCCATCGCCTTTTGTCCCACCTCGAACCTGTTTCTCGGCAGCGGGCTGTTTAATTTACAACGCAGCTGGCAGGAGCAGATAAAAATCGGCATCGGCACCGATATCGGCGCGGGCACCACCTTTAACCTGCTGCAAACGCTGGGCGAGGCCTACAAAGTGGGGCAGCTCCAGCACTATAAGCTGCACGCCAGCGAAGCCTTTTATCACGCCACGCTGGGCGGCGCCCGGGCGCTGAGCCTGGATCATCTGATCGGCAACTTTATGCCCGGCAAAGAGGCGGATTTTGTCGTACTGCAACCAGCGGCGACGCCGCTACAGAAAATGCGCTGGCATAACAGCCGCGACATCTGGGAAAAGCTTTTTGTATTAATGACGCTGGGTGACGATCGCACCATCGCCGAAACCTGGATCAACGGCCAGTGCGCCTGGCGCCAACAACACGGGGAGAGGGCATGATTCAATTTCTGCTTAATCAAACGCTGGTCAGCGAGCATCAGATTGATGCCAATACGACGGTGCTGAATTATCTGCGCCAGCGCAAAGGGCGTAGCGGCACGAAAGAGGGCTGCGCCTCCGGCGATTGCGGCGCCTGTACCGTGACGTTGGGCAGCGTGGTAGCGGGCAAAATGCGTTATGAAACGGTTAACAGCTGCCTGTTGCCGATCGGCGCGCTGGACGGTAAGCAGTTAATTACCGTAGAAGATCTCCAGCAGGGCGATCGGCTGCACTGCGTACAACAGGCAATGGTGGACAGCCACGCTTCGCAGTGCGGCTTTTGTACACCGGGTTTTGTTATGTCGCTGTTCGCCCTGCAAAAAAATAGCAGCGGCTGGGATGCACAGCGGGCTGAAAGCGCGCTGGCTGGCAATCTGTGCCGCTGCACCGGCTACCGGCCGATTGTCGAGGCGGCACGTATCGCCTGCGAACAGCCGGAAGAGGACAGTTTTAGTCAGCGTGCAGAGGAGACCGTTGCCCGCCTGCAGGCGTTGCAGCAAAACATTCCAGGTGACGTTGTCACGGAAAGCAGCCGCTGCTTCATTCCGAAAACCTGCGCGCAGCTGGCACGTTTTTATCTGGCGAATCCGCAGGCAGAGCTGCTGGCAGGCGGGACGGACCTGACACTGCGTATTACCCAGCAGTATCAAAAGCTGCCGCTGATGATTGCGCTGGAACAGGTCGAAGAGTTACAGCAGTGGCAGGAAACGCCGGAAGCGATCGTTATCGGCGCTGCCATACCGCTTAGCGTTTGTCAGCAGCGGCTGCGCGCCAGTCTCCCGCCGTTCAGCGAGATGCTGGATCGCTTTGCCTCCTTGCAGATCCGTAATCGCGGCACCCTGGGTGGCAACATCGCCAACGCCTCGCCGATCGGCGACTGCTCTCCCATGCTGCTGGCGCTGGAGGCAACGCTGATTTTGCAGCGGGGCGATCGGTTACGAGAGCTACCGCTCGATCGTTTTTTTCTCGGCTACCGTCGTACGTCGCTGGAAGCGGGCGAGTTTATTCGCGCTATTCGCCTGGATAAAGTGACGCTGTCACCTGATTTTCGCGCCTGGAAAGTCTCAAAACGGCATGAGGATGATATTTCCGCTGTGTTCGCTGCTTTTAATATTAAACGTGTTGAAGGGGTGATTACCGCAGCGCGCCTGGCCTTTGGCGGCATGGCGGAAATCCCGCGTCGCGCCGCGGCCTGCGAAGCGGCGCTTATCGGCCAGGCGCTGACACCTGCCGCGCTGGAAAACGCCTGCCGGGCGCTGGAGCAAGATTTTCAGCCGTTAAGCGATGCGCGAGCCAGCGCCGCCTGGCGTATGCAGCTGGCGAAAAACTTGCTGCGCCGCTATTTCCATCAGCTGAACGGCGAACTGGCCGTGAGCGAGGTATCCCACTATGTCTCATAATCGTCCGCCGGTTGAGCAAGAGGTGCTGGAGGCGCAGTATCTGGCCGGCATACAGAACGGCGTTGGCCGTAATCAGCGCCACGAGAGCGCGGAAAAGCATGTGACCGGCGAAGCGCAATATATTGATGACCGGTTAGCCTTTCCCGGCCTGCTACACCTGTGTCCGCGCCTGAGCGACCAGGCGCACGCGCGCATTTTGCATATCGATACCGCCGCCTGCTATGCCGTGCCCGGCGTGATTGAGGTACTTACCTGGCGCGACGTACCTGGCGAACTGGATATAGGCCCGCTGGAACCCGGCGATCCGCTGCTGGCGCGCGACACGGTCTGTTATGTCGGGCAAATAGTGCTGGTTGTGGCGGCCGAAAGCGAAGAGGCGGCGCGTCTGGGCGCGGAAGCGGCGCGCATTGCATACGCGCCGTTGCCCGCCATTCTTGATGTGGAAATGGCGCTGGCACAGCGTCATTTTGTCCAGGAGCCGCACGTCCATCAGCGCGGCGACGTCGATGCGGCGCTGGCACATGCGCCGCATCGCCTCCAGGGCGCGTTTCATATCGGCGGGCAAGAGCACTTCTATCTGGAAACCCAGATCGCGCTGGTCGCGCCCGGCGAGGATCATTCTTTTCAGGTCTGGTCATCCACGCAAAACCCCACCGAAGTACAGAAACTGGTCGCCTCGGTGATGGGCATCGGGATGAATAACGTGACCATCGATATGCGCCGGATGGGCGGCGGTTTTGGCGGTAAAGAAACCCAGGCGGCGGGCGTCGCCTGTTTATGCGCGCTGGCGGCGCATAAAACCGGGCGACCGGCGAAAATGCGGTTGGCGCGTCGTGACGATATGCGCATTACCGGCAAGCGTCATCCTTTTTTTGTGCGCTATGACGTCGGCTTCGATGATCAGGGGCTGTTTTGTGGGGTCAATATCGAGCTGGCGGGCAACTGCGGCTATTCGCTCGATCTTTCCGGTTCGATTGTCGACCGCGCGATGTTTCACGCCGATAATGCCTATTACCTTGGCGACGCGCGCATTACCGGTTACCGCTGCCGTACGCATACCGCCTCCAATACCGCTTACCGCGGCTTCGGCGGCCCGCAGGGCATGGTGGCGATAGAACAAATTATCGAAGCGATTGCCCGCCATCGCCAGCTGGACCCGCTGATGGTGCGTAAGCGCAACTATTATGGTCAGCAGACGCGCAATATCACTCATTACCACCAGCGGGTAGAGGATAACCTGCTGGAAGAGATTACCACCCAGCTGGAACAGAGCGCGGATTATCAGGCTCGACGGGAGGCGGTACGGCAGTTTAACGCCGCCAGCCCGATCCTGAAACGCGGTCTGGCACTGACGCCGGTGAAATTTGGCATCTCTTTTACCTCCAGCTTTCTCAATCAGGCTGGCGCGCTGATCCTGATTTATACCGACGGCACCGTTCAGCTGAACCATGGCGGCACCGAAATGGGCCAGGGGCTGCATACCAAAGTGGCGCAAATCGTGGCGGAAGTTTTACAGATCGATGTGAGCACAATTCGCATTACCGCCACCGATACCGGTAAAGTACCCAATACCTCGCCGACGGCCGCCTCCAGCGGTACCGATCTTAACGGCAAAGCCGCCCAGCACGCGGCGGAAATTTTGCGCCAGCGCCTGACGGACATGCTGTGTCGCCTGCATCAATGCAAAGCGCAGGAGGTCAGCTTCAGCAACGGTATCGTGCGGGTGAAACAGCAGCATTTTACCTTTAGTCAGGTTGCGCAGCTGGCCTGGTTGAATCAGGTGCCGCTCTCCGCTACCGGTTACTATCGCGTTCCCGGCATCCATTACGATCGCGA
This sequence comes from Mixta hanseatica, assembly GCF_023517775.1. NCBI lineage: Bacteria > Pseudomonadati > Pseudomonadota > Gammaproteobacteria > Enterobacterales > Erwiniaceae > Mixta > Mixta hanseatica. The sequence goes on from NZ_CP082904.1 coordinate 2,128,497, forward strand.
AGCGGGGCGCGGCCAGCCTTTTTACTATTTCTCTTACGGCGCGGCCTGTAGCGAAGTGCTGATCGACACCTTAACCGGCGAATATCGCCTGCTGCGCGCGGATATTTTGCATGATGTCGGCGCTTCGCTGAATCCCGCTATTGATGTGGGCCAGGTGGAAGGCGGCTTTGTACAGGGCATGGGCTGGCTCACCTGCGAAGAGCTGGTATGGGATAGCCAGGGTCGGTTAATGACTGACGGTCCGGCCAGCTACAAGATCCCGACGATTGGCGACGTGCCCGCAGATTTACGCGTGCAGTTGCTCGAGAACCGTAAAAACCCGCAGCAAACGGTGTTTCATTCTAAAGCGGTAGGCGAACCGCCGTTTATGCTGGGCATTTCCGTCTGGATCGCGTTGCAGGACGCGATAGCCAGCGTGGCTGATTATCGTCTGCATCCGCATCTGGATACGCCCGCCACGCCGGAACGGGTCTTCTGGGCTGTCGACCGGCTAACGGGAGACAAAAATGCTGGCGCATGAATGGATTGAAACGCTGCAGCAGCTGCGGGCGCAGCGGCAGTCATGCGTGCTGATTACCGTGCTGAACGAACGAGGGTCGGTGCCGCGCGATCGCGGGAGTAAAATGATCGTCACGGCTGATCGGCAGTTTCTGACTATCGGCGGCGGACATCTGGAATTCCAGTGTATTGAAATAGCGCGCAACCTGCTGATACAGGGGCGCGCAGAGCCGCACAGCGAACAGTTCAGCCTTGGCGCCCGACTTGGGCAGTGCTGCGGCGGCGCCAGCACCATTCTATTTGAGCCGCTGCTCTATGTGCAGCCGCAGATTGCCGTTTTCGGCGCAGGCCATGTTGGACAGGCGCTGGTGTCGCTGCTGGCGACGTTACCCTGTCACATTCACTGGATCGATCAGCGCGCTGAACAGTTCATCCAGGTGCCGCCTGGCGTCACCGTCTGCCAGACTGACGATCCGGTAGAGTATGTGCAACAGCTGCCGCCGGAGAGCTATTTTGTGGTGATGACCCATCATCATCCGCTTGATTTAGCGCTATGCGAAGCTATTTTACGCCGCAACGATTACCGTTACGCTGGCGTGATCGGCTCCAGCACCAAACGCCAACGCTTTGAATATCGCCTGAGCGGCAAAGGGTTCAGTCAGCAACAGCTGACGCGTCTGCGTTGTCCAATAGGTTTGCCGCAGGTGACCGGCAAACTGCCGGCGGAAATCGCCGTTGCTATCGCAGCGGAAATTATCGCCGTTTATCAACAGACGCAGAACGCTGGCACCATCGTTTAACTGCGCTTATGATTCTGACTTTACAGGCAAGGAACAGGAGAGTAAGGATATGCGGTTATCGGTGTTATTTTTAGCCATTAGCCTGGCGCTGAGCGGAGCCGCTCAGGCAGCCGACGCGACGGCTAACCACGATCAGGAGAAGACCATGTCCGGCGAACAGCAGAATCCCTTTAGCCAGCCCAGCGCGTTGCCTTTTCAGGCGCCGCCTTTCGATCGTATCAAGGACAGCGACTATCTTCCCGCAATTGAAGCGGGTATCCGTGAGAAACAGCAGGAAGTGGCGCACATCGCCAACGACTCGCAGCCGCCCACCTTTGAAAATACCTATGTGGCGCTGGAAAAAAGCGGCCTGATGCTGAATCGCGTACTTAACGTGTTTAGCGCGATGACCTCGGCCAATACGAATGACGAACTGCAAAAAATTGATGAAGCAATGGCGCCCAAACTGGCGGCGCTGGATGATGAAATCCACCTTAACAGCAAACTCTTTGCGCGCCTCGACAGCATTTATCAGCAGCGCGATAAGCTCCAGCTGGATGCGGAGTCCCGTCGTCTGGTTGAGGTGACCTGGCAGTCATTTCAGCTGGCCGGCGCCAGCCTGAGCGATGAGCAAAAAACCGAACTCAAGGCGCTGAACCAGGAAGCGGCCACGCTCAGCACCCAGTTTACCAATCGTCTGCTGGCGGCGACCAAAGCGGGTGGTCTGGTGGTCAAAGATAAGGCGGCGCTGGCCGGGCTCAGCGAGGGCGAAATCGCCGCTGCGGCGGAAGCGGCCGAGGCGCGCGGTTTGAAACACCAATGGCTGCTGGCGCTGCAAAACACCACGCAGCAGCCGGAGCTGCAAAGCTTGTCTAATCGCCAGACGCGCGAAGCGCTGTTTAACGCCTCATGGCAGCGCGCGGAAAAAGGCGACGCCAACGATACGCGTCAGCTGATTGCGCGGCTGGCCGCGGTGCGGGCACAGCAGGCGAAGCTGCTGGGCTTTGATAGCTACGCCGCCTGGAAATTGCAGGATCAGATGGCGAAAACCCCGCAGGCGGCGCTCGACTTTATGCGCGATATCGTCCCGGCGGCCACGGCGCGCGCGCAGCGCGAAGCGGCGGATATCCAGGCGGTTATTGATAAGCAGCAGGGCGGCTTTAAGCTGGCGCCCTGGGACTGGACCTTTTACGCCGAGCAGGTACGTCGTGCTAAATACGATCTCGATGAATCGCAAATCCGTCCCTATTTCGAACTGAACAACGTGCTGGAGAACGGCGTATTTTATGCTGCTAACCAGCTTTACGGGCTGACCTTTAAGCAGCGTAAAGATTTGCCGGTTTATCAACCTGACGTACGCGTCTATGAGGTATTTGATAAGGATGGCGCCTCGCTGGCGCTGTTCTATACCGATTTCTTTAAGCGTGATAACAAAGGCGGCGGGGCGTGGATGAGCAATTTCGTCGATCAGTCGACGCTGCTGGGCACTAAACCGGTGATTTATAACGTCGCTAACTTTAGCAAACCAGCGGCGGGACAGCCGGCGCTGCTGTCGTGGGACGATGTCATCACTATGTTCCATGAGTTTGGTCATGCGCTGCATGGGATGTTTGCCGATCAGCAATATCCGAGCCTCTCCGGCACCGCCACTCCTCGTGACTTTGTAGAATTTCCGTCGCAGTTTAATGAGCACTGGGCCAGCGACGATAAGGTGTTTAAGCATTTTGCCCGTCACTATCAGAGCGGTGAACCCATGCCGCAGGCGCTACACGATAAGATCCTGAAGGCGGATAAGTTTAACAAAGGCTATGACATGACCGAACTGTTGGCGGCGGCGCTGCTGGATATGCACTGGCACAGCCTCAGCGCCGGTAAGCCGCAGCCAGATGTGGACGCCTTTGAACAGCAGGCGCTGGCGCAGGATAAGGTCAACTTGCCGCAGGTGCCGCCGCGCTATCGTTCCAGCTATTTCCAGCATATCTGGGGCAACGGCTATGCGGCGGGCTATTACGCCTATCTGTGGACCGAAATGCTGGCGGATGACGGCTTCACCTGGTTTAAAGAGCACGGCGGCCTGACGCGTGAAAACGGCCAGCGCTTCCGCGATATGATCCTGTCACGCGGTAACAGCAGCGATCTTAAACAGCTCTATCATGACTGGCGCGGCCACGATCCGGAAATCGAACCGATGCTGATTAACCGTGGCCTGAAAGAAGCGCCGTAAACTTCTTCTTTATCAACCAGTGAAAAGGGCAGCGATGCCCTTTTTTTACGCCTGTCGCACGCGGAACATAGCGGCTAAAACAGGTACTTAATGTACAATAATGCTTCATCTTCAGGGCTATCTTTAACAGGATGTTTCAAATGCAAAAAACGCGGTTATGGCGCTATTCACTGCTGGCTGGATTATTGTCTCTGTGGACGGCTAACGCGCTGGGCAGCGAGGCTTCGCTGACGCAACAACTGGCTGAGCTGGAGAAATCCAGCGGCGGGCGGCTCGGCGTGGCATGGATTGATGGCAATCATCGCTACGGCTATCGGGCCGATGAACGTTTTCCCATGACCAGCACCTTTAAAACGCTGGCGGTCGCGGCCATTCTGCATAAAAGCGTCAGCCAGCCCGATCTGCTGGAGAAAAAAGTGGTAATTAACAATCCGCATCAGGTGCCCTGGACGCCGGTCACCGGAGAATCGTTTGGGAAGCCGATGACTATCGCCGCACTGTGTGCCGCCGCCATCGAATACAGCGATAATCTGGCCGCCAACTATTTATTGCAGGAGCTGGGCGGTCCGCAGGGCGTTACCGCTCTGGCGCGTCAGCTGGGCGACCCGCTAACGCAGCTCGATCGCAATGAGCCAGCGTTAAATACCGCCATTCCGGGGGATAAGCGCGACACCAGCACGCCTGCGGCAATGGCGGCTAATTTGCATCAGCTGGCGCTGGGCGACGCGTTGCCAGTTAAACAGCGCCAGCTATTTAACCGCTGGCTTCAGCAAAATACCACCGGCAATGAGAGCATTCGTGCTGGCGTACCGGCTGACTGGCGCATAGGCGACAAGACCGGCTCCGGCGATTATGGCACCACCAACGATCTGGCGGTGATCTGGCCGACAACCGGGCAGCCCAAAATTTTAGCCATCTACTTTACCCAGCCGCAGCAGAAGGCAGCGAATAATAAAGCGGTGCTGGCAGCCGCCACGCGTGCGGTCATTGCCGAGCTTCCCTGAGAAGCCGGGCGTTATGCCCGGTTTTTTTATGCCAGCGGGCCGCCGATGATGGTCTCCTGCATTCCGCTCAGGATGCGCTCGCCGGTCTCCTGTTTCAGTTCCTCATACCAGGCTTGCGTCACCTCCGGCTGTTTGCCATGGGTAACATCGCAACGTCTGCGCGCCTTGAGTACCAGATCTTTTACCCGCTCTGCGCGGCGCGCCTCATAGCGCCGTAGCGCATCCTCAATTCCCAGCGAATGCGACTGAAGCGTTAATGCCAGCACCACTGCATCCTCCATTGCGGCACAGCCGCCCTGACCAATATCCGGCGTGGTGCTGTGTCCGGCATCGCCCAGCAGCGCGACGCGGCCTTTTACCAGCCGCGGGAAGGGGTCGATATCATGGATTTCGATACGGTTGGTGGTTTGCGGATCAATAGCGGCGATCAGCTTCTGTACCGGCGCGGCCCAGCCGCTGAAATAGCGGGTGAGGTCTGCTTTCACGCTGCTGCGATCTTCCGCCAGTCCCTGCGGCAGCGGAACGTCAAAAAAGAAATAGAAACGGTTGCCGCTGACCGGCATTAGCGAAACCCGTTTGCCTTCGCCGACAAAGGTGGTCCACTGATCGGCAGGCGCAATGGACTCATCAATGCTGACCAGTCCATTCCAGTTGACGTAGCCAGCATAGCGCCGCTCGGCGGGCTGGCCGGTTACCGTGGCGCGGATGACCGAGTGGGTGCCGTCGGCGGCGATCAGAAAGTCGCCGCGCGCCTCGCTGCCATCCTCAAACCAGGCGGTAACGCCCGTGGCATCCTGCTCTATATGGCTGACGCGCTTGCCGAAGTTAACGCGCTGCGCACCGTAACGCTCAAGCAACATCGCCTGCAAATCGGCGCGCGCTACCGGATATGGCCGTTCGCCGACGCTCTCCACCAGCGGTCTCATGGAGAAACGGGTCAGGGTTTGTCCGTGCTGAAAATCGTTATAGGCCATAAACGCCATATTGCCGCCCAGCGCCTGCAGCTGCGTCTTCAGGCCAAGAAAATTCAGGCATTTGACGCCGTTTGGCCAGATAGAGATAGCCGCGCCCACCGGACGGATAATTTTTACCGCTTCATAGACCTCGGTTTGATAACCGCTCTGTTCCAGCGCCAGCGCCGCGCACATTCCACCAATACCGCCACCGATTACGATCGCTTTCATTGCCGTCTCCTTGCTGTTGATAGCAGGAGGTTGCAACTTTTGTACCAGCTTTGCCGAGCGGAGAAACGGCCCTTTTCCCGCTGCGGCTGCGCATTCACAGGGCAACCCGCACGACCAACGACCCTTAATGGTGCATTTTTTTGTGCGTTGAAACCTTTGTTTCAGTAATAATCAGAAGATTGAACAGCCGAGCCGCTCGGAAAGCAGCTCCAGCGCAGCGGTTCCCGCCAGTGAGTTGCCGGAGGCGTCCAGACCCGGCGACCAGACGGCAATAGTCATCTCGCCGGGAATAATGGCAATAATTCCGCCGCCTACGCCCGATTTCGCTGGCATCCCGACCCGCCAGGCAAATTCGCCTGCGCCGTCATACATACCACTGGTAATCAACAGGGCATTAATCTGACGCGTCTGGCGTACCGTCAGCACCGGCGCGGTGCTGCCCAGCGGATAGCCCTGATTCGCCAGATAGGAGAAACAGCGCGCCAGCTCCTGACAGCTCATCGCCAGCGAACAGTAGTGAAAATAGGTTTGCAGCACGCCGGGCACATCATTGTCAAAGTTGCCGAAGGATTTCATCAGCCAGGCGATAGCGGCATTACGCGCGGAGTGTTCGAACTCAGAGCGAGCAACGTGACGATCGTAATTAATCGTCGGTTCATCGCATAGCTGGCGTACCACTTCCAACATTCTTTGCCGCGGGGCGGTCAGGCGAGTTTCGAGCATATCGCAAATCACCAGCGCCCCTGCGTTGATAAAAGGATTACGCGGCTTGCCACGTTCCATCTCCAGCTGCACCAGAGAGTTAAAGGGCTGGCCGGAAGGCTCTTTGCCTACGCGCTGCCAAATCTCCTGTTCCTGATAACGCGTTTGCGCCAGCGTTAGCGACAATACTTTGGAAATAGACTGAATAGAGAAACGCACTTGCGCATCGCCAGCCTGAAATAGCTCGCCGTTACGGGTAAGAACGGCAATGCCAAGATAGTCAGGCGATACCTGCGCCAGCGCCGGGATATAATCGGCAACCTTGCCCTGACGCGTTAAAGGGCGCACCTGATGCAGGATCTCTCCCAGTAAAGCATTGCTGAGTTCAGCCACGACAACCTTCTCCGTTACGTTAGATAGCGCAGCATGATCTGAGGTTGTTTGCGCGACGTCAACGGTCAGTGATGCATTGTTGATTTTTCATTCGTCGCGCAATAGATAAGAATTTGGCGCTTGTCGTCCCGTGCTTTTCGCCAGCGGAAACGGAAAGCGCCCTTAAAGGCTATCAGGAGGGAATAATACGGTTGGCCTTCAGCTTATCAAACAGCGTAAAGAAAGCGTCACGCGTGCTGCGATAGCCGGTAAAGCCCGCTTTGCGGCTTTTGCTGATGTCGGTAAACACTTCCATCGGACGGCCGAGATCGGCATCGGTATGCCACCAGGAGGCCAGGCGGGTAACATCCTTCTCGCGCAGCTGATATTTCTCAGCGATTTTTTCCCAGTCGTGATCGGCATTCAGCATACGGCCTTCCAGCGGCTGCATGTCGCCAGGGAACGGCGCGGCTTTGATACCAAAGTAGTCAGCGATTTGTTCCCACATCCATTGCCAGCGGAAAACGTCGCCGTTAACCACATTGAAATCTTCATTTTTCGCCGCAGGCGAGGTGGCGGCCCATTCCAGCTGCTCGGCTAACAGGCTGGCATCGGTCATGTCGGTCACACCCTTCCACTGCGCTTCTGAACCCGGGAAAATAAACGGCTTGCCGGTCTCTTTGCACAGAGTCGCGTAGACGGCCAGCGTCTGGCCCATATTCATCGCGTTGCCCAGCGCATAGCCAATAATGGTATGCGGACGATGCACGCTCCAGGTACAGCCATATTTTTCTGCGGCGGCGAACAGCTCATCTTCCTGCGCATAGTAAAAGTTATCGACCGGCTGGCGACCCTGTTCCTCACGGAACGGCGTCATCGGCACGCTGCCTTTACCATAAGCGTCAAACGGACCCAGATAGTGTTTAAGGCCGGTAACCAACGCCACATGGCTGCCTTTCAGGCGTTCGCCTATCGCTTCCAGTACGTTGCGCACCATTGCGCCGTTCACCCGAATATTCTCTTTCTCATTGGCCTGACGTGACCAGACGCTAAAGAACAGACTGTCGAAACGCAGATCTTTTAGCGCAGCGTTAACCGATTCCGGGGAAGTCAGATCGGCGGTCAAAGCGTGACAGCCTTGCGGCACCGCCGCGCGTCCGCGCGACAGGCCATAAACTTCCCAGCCATCCGCCTGTAGTTTTTCCGCCAGCGCGCTGCCAACCACGCCACTCACACCAATAATCAATGCCTTCTTACTCATTTAGCCTCCTGTGTAACAGATAGAGATAAGCATAGTGCGGAATTAATTTCATATCTGAGGTATAAATTCACAAGATTTCAGAACAGGATTCACTAATTATGATCGGCAATGACTTGCTTAAGGGCATTATGCCGTTTGTAGCGACGGTAGAAGCGGGTAGCTTCAGCGCGGCAGCCGAGCGGCTGAATCTGACCAGCTCGGCTATCAGTAAGAGTATAGCCAGGCTGGAGCAGCGTCTGGGATCGCGACTGTTTGAACGCACCACACGTAGCCTGCGTCTGACCGATGCCGGAGAAGCCTATTATCAAACCTGTCAGCGTGTGGTGAATGAGTTAAGCGAAGCGGAAACGGTGCTGGCGGCGCAGCGTACCCATGCGGTAGGGCGGCTGCGCGTTGCCGTACCGATGACCTTTGGCCGCACGCATGTGATGCCGCTGGTTAATGACTTTTGCCGCGACTATCCCGATCTGCAGATCAATATGACCTTTGCCGATCGCTTTGTTGATCTGTTTGAGGAGAATATCGATATCGCGGTGCGTATCGGCGGTCCGGCAGACTATCCCGCCTCGCTGGGCATGCGCTATCTGGGCAACGAACAGCTGGTGTTTTGCGCCGCGCCGGGCTATCTGCAGCAATATGGTATCCCACAGAATTTTGATGAGCTGCAACAGCATCGCGCTATCGCCTATGATCGGGTTGACGGCACAACCACGCCGTGGCGCTTTATCGCCGCCGACGGGCGGATCGCCAGCCGTACGGTGAATTCCGCGCTGGCCTTTGGCGACAGCGAAGCGCAGTTGAGCGCGGTCTGCGCCGGCCTGGGCATTGCGCAGATGGCGACATGGCTAATCCGGGATGCGGAACTGGCGGGCAGGGTGAAGATCATCCTGCCGCAGCTGATGCTGGATGGCCTGCCGCTCTGGCTGGTTTGGCCACGTAAGAAACAGCTGTTGCCAAAGGTGGATGCGCTACTGAAAACCTTTCATCATTTAGCGATTCGCTAACAGCCGGCAGCGATAAAATCCCCATTCGGGCTGACCGGCACCACGGTCAGAAACAAAATCAGGGCAAAAAGCAGCAACAACAGGCCACCGGCAATGCGTACCAGCGCCAGGACGCTGGTGGTTGCGCCAGGCGACTCACGTAGCCAGATAGCCGCTACCGTGTCCCGTAAGCGGGTTACGGCGATAGCGAGCAATAACAGGGAAAGCCCGGTGCCTAACGCCATGGTCATCACGCCGAGCATGCCCCATTTCACGATGCCGATAGCGTTAGAGAACAATAAAACGGTAATCGCGCCGCTGCAGGGGCGTAAGCCAATGGCCGCAATTACGCTGATCAGCTCTTTCCAGTTAGCAGGCTGAACCAGCGGAATATGATGATGACCGCATCCGCATTGCTGGTGCATATGATGTGTTGATGTGTGTGTATGGGGCATCGCATCGGGCGACATCGGCGCGGCGCTCAGCGTGTAACCGGCGGCATCGGCTGGTGGCTGTGTTGAAAACGCCTGTCGGTTGGCGAAAGCGAGCGGAAAACCACGCAGACCGCGTAGTAGCATCCAGCCGCCAAAAGCGGCAATCAGCAGCGCGCTAACTTTTTCCATAATCCAGCGGCTCAGGCTTAAATCACCCGCTACCAGGTTAAACCCCACCGCCAGAACAAACACGAATAAAATGGCGCTTAGCCCCTGCACCAGGCTACCAACCAGCGGTACTGCTTTTAGCGCAGTGGACGTGTGCTGCTGTTGCGTACTCAGCCAGGTGGTAACAACAAACTTACCGTGGCCGGGTCCAATCGCATGCAGCACGCCATACAGAAAGGTAAACAACAGCAGCCACAGCCCGCCGCTGTACTGACCGTTGTTGATTTGCAGCAGATGCAGCACCAGATAACGATGCAGCGTAATCTGCGTCGCCAGGCTCCAGGCTAAGAAATCACTCCAGTTCCACCAACAAAGCAGCGCCAGCAGCGCTAACAGCGTGGCGATAATTCCCAGGCTTTGCCTGCCAGAGAAGCGCGCGCGACTGAGCATAAGGCATCCAGATTAAGAAAAAACTGTGTTCAGTATATACGCTAAGTCATTCGTGTTGCAGGCAGACGGCGACACAATGCCCCTGTCGATAACAAGATAGGATCCCGTCGCTAACGGGTCGTCTGACGATATTCATACAGCCGATCCCGGGCCAGATTTTTCATTTTCACTTCGCACATAATATCGAAATCGATAAATGACAATGCCCAGTCATTTAATGTGCTGTTGAAATAATAATCGGAATGCGAGCGAAATTTCATTTTCGACAAGCCTAATAAACATTGGTCGGGAAAACCCTGATCAGGAATTAATCCTTCCTGCGAAATAGAGTAGTGCAACACCGGCCTGACGCCGCGCCATGACTCTTTCACTGTGACGATACGGGGATCGTCAGGTTTAATAAATTCGTTTTCTTTCACCCAGTGATGGTGAATATCTAACACCACCGGGCACAGGGCTTTGGCCTGTAATACATCATCCAGCGAGCAGGATATTTCGTCATTCTCTACCGTCAGCATCAGCCTGGCTTCCGGACTCAGCTTGCCGAAGGAATCTCTAAAACCGGCAAAGCCTTTTTTGCCGTTCATATGGATATTGATCTTAAAATCCTGGAATTCGCGGCCATATCCCATCAACTTTGCGCAAAGTGCATGATATTCCACATCCTCCAATGATCTAACTACCACCGACTCATCTTCAGAAGCCAGTACTGAATATTGTCCCGGATGGAAAGAGAGGCGGATATTATTGGCCTTAGCAAAATCACCACATTTAATAAACAGCGGCAAAAGATCGGGCAGAAATTCATTATACAACGGCGTGGCTTCAGGCACGGTATATAAAGGTAACAGATCGCTGCCAATACGCATCATGCGTAAATCATCCGGCAGCAAAGCCAACTGCTCCAGCGTTTGAAATAAATTAACCAGGTTATTTTTAGCTAATTCATAAATCAGACGCGTTCGTTCTTCATTATTATTCAGACCCAGAAATCGCTTCCGGGTGGTGGCTTTGAACGGAAAAGGCTGTTTTAAATCAGCATTCAAATATTTGCACGCAAAGCCTAATTTCATGATTTCTCCTGTCTGTCGGGCATACTTAAGTGTAACAGTTAACAGAGAAATGGCTAAAAACAGGAGAGGAAAGGGCGACGATAGTTATTTGGCTGAAAGCGGAACAGCAGGTGTGGCAGAGAAAAGCCGCGCAAGGATGGCCTGCGCGGCCTGCATCAGAGAAGATTACCAGCCTTTGATAATATCGCCTTTATACAGTTCGTTGGCTTTGTTAAGCACTTCCTGTGACTGGAAGGCTTCTTTCAGCTTCTGAACATTTGGGCTGTCTTTGTTATCTTCACGCGCCACGATGGCATTAACATAAGGAGAGGCTTTGCCTTCCATAAACATGCCGTCGCGTGACGCAGAGAGATTAACCAGCGCCGCGAAGTTGTTATTGATGATGGAAACATAAACCTGCGGATCGTCCAGGGTGCGGGCCAGCTGTGGCGTATCAACCTCAACGAATTTAATTTTTTTCGGGTTAGAGGTGATATCCAGCGTAGTCGGCAGCAGACCGGCTTCCGGCTTAACGGTGATCAAGCCCTGCGCCTGCAGCAGCAACAGGCTACGACCCAGCGTAGTGGCCTCATTGGAAATGGTGATGGTCGCGCCATCCGGCAGTTCTTTCAGCGATTTGATCTTGTGTGAGTAGCCCGCGATCGGGAAAACAAAGGTATTAGTCACTACCGCAAAACGATAGCCGCGCTCTTTCGACTGCATTTCCAGATAGGGCAAGCTCTGGAAAGCGTTAGCGTCAACGTCTTTGTTAAACAGCGCTTCGTTTGGCTGTACGTAGTCGTTAAAGGCCACCACATCGACATCAAGCTTATACTTATCGTGAGCAACCTGCTTAACGGTTTCCCATAATTGCTGATCGGGCCCGGTATTGATGGCTACTTTGATTTTATTCTCGCTGTCGTTATCACAGGCGCTGAGCAGCGTTACAGATGCGGCAAGCAGTACCGTGAGCAGTGTTTTTTTCATTCTGTAGTTCCCTTATAAGTGTTAGAAAACCACTATAATATACATCCAGACGTCTGTACATCCGTAAGCGTTGCGTTAGTTAAAATTTCAGTTGTCCGTAGCGCTTCTCAGAGTAATGATCACAGCTGGCCGATTTTCTTTTCCATCAGGTCGATCATCGCGCCAGTATGGGCATCAACGTTACGGATGTAGCGCATCAGGGTTTCCGGTTTCTTCCACGTGCCTTCCTGCATGATCTGCGCCACGGCATAACCTTGTTTCGCCATATCCTGAGCGGCGCCCACGCGGGCGCTGTGCCCGCTCCAGCCGCGATAACGATTTTTGTTACCCTTTGGCTGACCTTGCCCAACTTCTCGCCAGGCATGGATAAAAATATCCTCCAGCGCCGGCGTGCTTAAAGGGCGGTGCGCGGTTATCAGGGCTTTATTCGCGCGATGTACCGGACAGAAAAGAAAGGCATCCGGCTCGCTGGTAAGTCCGGCAAGGTTTATCCATTCGGTGAGGCGTAGAGAAGATAAGGTGCTAAGCGCCTTAATCAATCCACCGGTTTGAACAATGGTTTTTGTCCAGGCGACATCAAGGATAATGCGGCCATCGTCAGCGCGGGTAATATCGCTGACCCGCAGACGCGCCAGTTCGCTCACACGCAGCAGCGTACTGTACGCCACATGCAAAAATGCCAGATTACGCACTTCTTTTAATTGCGCGGAGTTTTGCCATCGGCTATCAAGCGCCTTTAAATCTGATAAACAAAAAGGGACGGCCTGGCCGGTGCGTTCGCCAGAGACCACGGCCACACGGTTGATTTTCTTCATGGCGCGGAACACCGCAGGAGAACTATTCGGTGGAAGTAGTCCGGCGTTACGATGCAGCATGGAAATAAGCGATGCGTGCGTGGCGATAGTAGAAGAAGCGCGGCCGCTTGCCTGCAACCAGGTCAGGTAATCCCGCAAATCTTCAGGCGTCATCGGCAAAAAGCACCGACCGTTTTCCGTAGCCCAGTGATGACAAATACGCATTACGCTTAGCAGCTGGCGCCAGGTATTCGGCGAGAAAGCGTCACGATCCTGCACAAACGCGCGCAGCTGTTCGGCGATGTTGTCATCGGCAATCAAGGCCGGTAGTTGCGCATCCTGTTGGATAATTTTTGTCATTTTTAGCTCGGTAAATGTCCATATTGCCTTTGATCGCGCTACGTGAAATCTGAGGAATAAGCAGGGTAGTTATGCTGCAGAATTCACGTAGCGCCACCAAAATAGCGGCGTAAATTTGCCTGGTTAAGGGCGCCGATCATCATACCTGCCTGATAATACGCTGTCATAACTTTATATAAGTCCCATTATATAAGGTTAAGCAGCAGGATCCTCAAACGATCGCAAAGGAGAGGGTAAAGACGGCCTGTTTCCGTGGCGCTCGTTGAAAGGCAGCTATAAATATTAATAGCCTTCCGGTAAGCTTTTTTGTGCCAGGGCGAGCGGAATAAAATTAGGTCTGACGTCTTATTGGCATAACGACTGCGATGAAAATAGACTGAAGGCTACTGACATTGCACAGCAGGACTAAAATTGGCTGATGTAAGCAGCGCCGCCTGAATAAGGGAAATCATGCCGAGAATCATCACTGTTGAACCATACAATCCTGACTGGCCAGCCGCGTATAAAAAAGAAGCGAGTCAATTCAACAATGTTTTATCCGATCTGTTGCTGAACATAGAGCATATCGGCAGCACCGCAGTAACGGGGCTGGCAGCCAAGCCGATCATTGATATTTTATTCGTCGTGAAAAGCCTGCAAGAACTGGACGAGAGCGATGCGGCAATCAAAGCGATGGGATACATACCGCGTGGTGAATATGGCATTGCAGGTCGACGTTATTTTGTTAAGGGCGGTGACAGCCGTACGCATCACGTGCATGCATTTGAAAACGGAAGCCAGCATATCGTCAGGCATTTAGCCTTCAGGGATTATCTGCGTAGACATCATGAAATTGCTGAGCAGTATGCCGAGACTAAGCGCAAAGCCGTTGCAGCATGTGGCGACAGTTCAGCCATCTATAGTCAGCTGAAAAGCGCGTTTATCGGTTGCCATGAAAAACGGGCGCTGGAGGAGCTGAGGGCCAGATAGCTATAACATTGAGCCTGAGAACCACGCCAACTGGCTCAGATATATTGGTGCGCATAATGTATATTATGTTAAATTGCATAGGGGGAATATATTGTTCATAAGCATTTACAAGCCACCATCAATCATTCACTTATCTCATGCGTCCCCTTCTTATAGATCATTAGTCAACAACCAGTCAGTCCTTGCCCGGCACAATAAGGACATCAAGCCTGTCAGCAAGATCGAGCACATCGTCGTAAGTAGCGGGATCGTGAACCAGGCTGAGTGACTCACCGGTCTGGCAAAGCGATCCTGGGGTAATCCGATCACCAAATAGCATCATCGCACGTGCGGTGTCATCCTGCCTCGATACCCATGCCAGCCCCTGCGCCGTCAGGCTTTGCTGATAAAGCTTTTCGGCCCATTTTCGGGTCATTGAGTACTGATCCTTTTCGGTGTCGATTAACGCTTTGCGAGTAATACCCAGCTTACGCAACGACACACTGGCAAGGTCCAGTAGTTCCAGATCCTCGACGACCTCAAGTGTGGAATGCACCTGCCCCTTCAGCTTGCTTTTATCGTAAGTTTTAACTCCAGGCGCAAATGAGACATCATGAAACACCGTCTCCATCATGGCACAGTCTTTGGTTACCCCCGCGTACATAGTCGGGATGGGCTCACCTTCAGCATCCTGTATAGGGCTGAAGCGCGCGTTGCCGCGCTGGCCAGGATTAAACTGGTCGGCCGCATACTGCTCTTGATGGACGCGGTGCAATAGGGTCCCTTTCTTTAACGAGTACGTTGTTGTCTTCAGGAGGCCAGAATGAGGCAGCGGCGTATTCCAGGCGTCATCCTGCTTGGGTTGCTCCGACGCCGCTTTTGCTTTGGCGGGACGCTTAGCCATGCTCTATCCCCTGAACTTCATCCCTGGCCGCTGCAATCACCTGCTCAGGCTGCGTAGCCAGCATGTCCTGTGGCCGTTTCCCGCCCAGAAAGCTGTTGGCCGACAAAAACCAGAACGCCATCCCCCAACTATCTTTATGACTTTCAAACACCTCGATCACATGAGCCAGTGCTTTCAGAGGCCGGAAGCCCTCATCCTTGTTCAGACCATAGGCCGGGAAGTAATCAACACCATTATGATGGATGGCAAAGATGCGGCCGGTCTTCTTCCATTTATTCGGCTGCGCACTTGGGTTGGCGGTGCTTAACTGCGCCAGCTCTGTCAGTTCAGCAGCAGTTAGCCAGTCACCACTTTCCAGCACGGCCTTGCGCGCTTTAACCAACATTGCCACTTCTTTAATAATGTGTGGCGACGCAGGTTTAGGTGGCACCAGCGCCTCTGCCAGGCGATCCAGCGTTGCACGACTTTGCTGCTGCTGTTGAAACACCCCGTACATAGAAGACGCCATGTTTGACAGGTTTTCCATCAGAACCTTTGTCTCGTGATGATTCTGGTGCTCAAAAGAGACAACCAGCACTTGCCTGGCATGGGACTTGTCGAGACGGACTCTCACTTCTTTCGGGGTTCCAATCAGGGTGGAAACCCCAGGGTGCTCTTTCTGGACACTCATGGATGCTCTCCTGCATGGGTTATCAACATGATTTAATAATATCATATCCATGATAACCCTCCAAAGCGTTCCTCTCTTTTATGCCCCTGCTACACGGCCCGCCTTTACACCCAACGTCTCAACCATCAGTCCATCAGCCCATCAACCATTCGGGAGCAGCGAGTGATGCTGAACCAACATTTCTGCCAGCGCATTCTCCATTACCGGCAGATTTGATGTTTCACTCGCCCTGTCCTGCATCACCGTGCTCCATATTTCACTGACAGGTGTGGCCAACGAAACCGGCGTCTCCGTCTGTATCGGTAAGCTCTCCCGTGGCGGCTCGCCGTTATCATTGGCCAGCAACAGTAGCGCGTCCTGTTCGTGAGGCGCCTGCAACCCTAAGGCATCCAGCGTCAGCGCATCGGCTATATCTGCCTTATCCACCAACAGCGACTGAACGGCGGTGACTTCATGGCCAAAGGCGTCGTTGGTTCGCACATAAACCGTATTGGATCCCTCTTCCAATAGCGCCAGCTCCGCAGGAGACAGCGTGAAGCTCCATGTCGAACCATCAGGAATGGTGTAGTAAATACTGTCACCGATAACCATTTCGAGCCGGCTGCCGGGAGCAAACGGACCTTCAAGCGTTCCGCTGATTGTAAGCGGGCTAAGCGCCTCTTCAGGCGTCAGGATGTAGTCCTCGCTGACGGGCGACATGGTGATGTAGCCGCGCGGAGGATCCTGGATAAGCAATAGCTCAGCGGTGCTGACCTCCACACCCCGCTCCGTTGTTACCCGCGCTTCAATCACTTCGCTGTCATTAGTCAGCACCTGCAAATCCGCAGCGGGGATTAACGTTGCCCAGTGGCCATCCGTCGATGTCACCGCAGAGTAATCCTTTCCACCCAGCGTAATAGTAATGTTCTGCCCAGACTGGATGTGCTGCGCGGTTCCGGTTAACGGTTGATCCTGTTGGCTTTCCGCCAGTGAAAGCGAGTTATCGCCGGTGAAGGGATCAATATCAATCTGCGGCTGAGGTTTATTAACGTTGATGATCTGTACGCTGGTTGCCGTCTCGCCGAGATCGGCAAGGCTTGCCAACAGCGTCGCGGTTCCTAAACTCAGCGCATGAAGCGCATCACGAGGGATGTTAAGCTGCCAGTAACCCCCATCCTGTACCTCAGTGGTATAGTGTTCGCCATTGAGCGTGACCGTGATGGTTTTACCGCTGGCCGCATTATAAGCCCTGCCGCTAACAGAAAGATCCTGATAATTTTCAAGCGCATTAAATACGCTATCCTCCGCGAGCGGATTGAGCGTGACTCGGGCCGAGTAGCTATTGCCCCGCCCGCCGGCAACATCGATAACTTTATTACTGGTGTAGATATCGCCGTTTTCACTGATGGCCTGAGCGCGTAACAGCACATTCCCCACCGGCAGGGCCAGCATATCCGCGCTGGGGATCACCGCGCTCCAGGCCCCTTCATGGGTTAACGTAGCGTTATAGCTTTTACCGTTCAACTGTACCGTTAACTGCTGCCAGTCGGCATTACTCTCATCCAGCATGCCGGAGATAACCTGATCGACGCGCTTCTCTCGGCCATAAAAACTGTTGTCGCCACTGACATTATCAATGGTAATGGGCTGGTACGGCGGAACACGGTCAACGATAAAAACGGAAGTATCGGCGCTATAGCGATAAAATTCATCATAGCTGTTTACGTAAACGTAATTTTCACCTTCAACCAGGCTTTCCACTTCGTCGTGAGTCAGCGTGACCTGCCAACTGCCATCCTCCTGAATAAGGGCATAATGATAGATATCATTCACCACCACCTCGACGGTGTTTCCTGCTGTAATCCCCTGGCTGATGCCACTCACACTTAACAACCCCTGCGCTTCATTGGCATCAAGAATGTCATCGCCCGCGATCGCATTCAGCGTTAAGCTACCCGCTTCCGTTACGCCGTGCGCCACCAATAGCGGCTGTGACGTTGCGGCGGTTTCCGTCAGATCGGCGACGGAAGCCAGTAACGATGCTCTACCATTATCTAACGCCTGCAAATCCTCATTTGGTACTGTGATACGCCAGAATCCTCCCGGCTGTACCTGCGTGGTGTAATCCTGATCGTTAAGCGTTACCGTAACCGTCTTTCCGCTGGCGACGTTATAGGTCCGCCCGGAAAATGAGAGGGTCTCTCCCGCGACGATCGCATTAAGAATGGCGTCGTCAGCAACAGGGTTAACCTCAATGCGGGCGGAATATTCATTGCCGCTCCCGGCCTGAAGGGTTAATGATTTGGCCGCGAAACGTTGATTGCCATCCATATCGTTAACGGCGGCCGAGAGCACCGTGTCGCCGGCGGGAAAAGATAAAATATCGCTGGCAGGCACTTGCAGGCTCCAGACGCGGTCATTGCCTACCGTGGCTTGCCAGCGTTGGCCAAACGCCTCAACGGTGACGCTTTCGCCTACGGCAATCTCCTCAGAGACGCGGCCAGAAATAAGCTGATCAACCTGTTTTTCCCGGGCATTAAGCAGATCGTTACCGGAAACACTATCTATAATAATCGGAGATACGAGCTGAATGGCGCTGGGAATCAGGCCATTCTCGCTATAAGGGACAGGACGCGTCGAAGCCATATTAAACTCCTTGTACACCAGTTAGTTAGATAACGCGCACGAAACATCACTGTAGACGCGCTACAGCGTTTGCGTACGGCATTAGCGGTAAGTTTCCCCAGGAGCGGAAACGTTTAATGGTGTACACCGGGATCAATCACGACCCAGAATGAGGTAAAAGTGTGCCAGTAGAGCTGGCGTCTTACTTTTTACTTCTACAGCTATAAGTAATTACGCTGGCTTTGTCTTTGAGTGAAATTTATTGTGATGATTAAATAAATTAATTAATAACCGAAAACAACCGAGTTTAGATCCAACGATAAACGGCATGATTTTCGAATAAGCCGAAAAGCCATTTTTTTATTCCTGTTCCCCTGTCACCGGCAGAAAGGAGATTCTGGTCTTTTTACTATTGCCTGGTCTTGAAAAAAACAGGCGCGGCCCGCTCTGGCAAAATGTAACTTTGTGACAGAAACGGCATTGCTAACATGGAGAAACTATGAGCACCAACAGAACTGAACGCACTTCAGCCGTTCCACGCCAAAGTGTCAGTTCTGACATTCGCGTACACGGAGCGAGAACGCATAATCTGAAAGATGTTTCCCTCTCATTCCCCCGGGATGCAATGGTTATCTTTACCGGCGTTTCCGGTTCGGGCAAATCCTCGCTGGCCTTTGATACGATTTATGCTGAAGCACAGCGAAGATATATGGAATCCATCGCACCGCACGCGCGTCGCTTGATTGAGCAGGCTTCGGTGCCTGAAGTGGATAACATTGATGGCCTGCCACCGGCTGTCGCCCTGCAACAGAGTCGTGCCGGCGCGCAGGAACGTTCCACGGTCGGCAGTCTGACCCGTATCTCGGTCACCCTGCGTTTGCTGTTCTCGCGCGCTGGCATAAAACCGGCTGGCATCCCGTTTCTGGCTGCAGAGGCATTTTCCCCAAATAATCCTCAGGGAGCCTGTCCGGTTTGCCAGGGCCTGGGCAGGGTTCATGAAGTTAAACCAGAGGCGATGGTACCCGATAAATCATTAAGCATCCGCGAAGGAGCTATCGCTTCATGGCCTAACGGCTGGCAGGCTAAAAACCTGCGCACCATTCTTGACGCGCTGGGCTATGATATTGATGCGCCCTGGGAAACGCTGCCCCTGAAAGCACAGCAATGGATATTGTTTACCGATGAGCAGCCCACTCTTCCGGTATTTTCTGGCCTGAATGCTGAACAGCGCAAAGCGGCGATAGCCGCTGGCATGGAGCCATCTTACAACGGCACCTATACCAGCGCCCGGAGATATGTGCTGCAAAGCTATGCCAGCGGGAAGGAGTCCGTTAAAAAACGCCTTGCGCCTTTTGTCACCATTGCTTCTTGCCCGGCGTGCCACGGAAAAAGGCTGAATCAACACGCCCTTTCCGTCAAATTTGCGGGCTACAATATCGCCGAGCTGGGAGAATTAACGGTGACGCAGCTCAGAGCATTACTTCATCCCTACGCGCAAGGCACATCCGCCGACCTTCCTGAAGAGATGGCGCTTCGGGAAGCGGTGATCCGAATGAGCGCTGATATCTGTCGACGCCTTGATCAGCTGGATGAATTAGGGCTTGGGCACCTTGCGTTGGGGCGACGAACCACCATGCTGTCATCCGGGGAGCTGCAGCGGATACGGCTGGCGACACAGCTGATTTCCCGGCTTTTCGGCGTGCTGTATGTTCTGGATGAACCCTCTGCCGGGCTGCACCCGGAAGATGTCAAAGCGCTGATGCAGTCGTTGCGCTCGCTTCTGGATGCCGGCAACTCGCTGGCCATCGTTGAGCACAACCTTGATGTCATTTCTGAAGCCGACTGGCTGATCGAAGTCGGTCCTGGCCCGGGCCGTCTGGGCGGCGAAGTGGTATATAGCGGCGTCCCGGCTGGGCTGGCAAACATCGCGGCATCACGTACGGCTGGGTATCTTTTTAATCAAAGCCATAGCGGCTTGCGCCAGCGTCACGCCCCTGATAGCTGGCTCAAACTGGCACAGGTTAGCTGCAACAATATTTCAATGCTTGATGCCGCTATTCCGCTTGAACGCATGACGGTAATTACCGGCGTTTCCGGTTCGGGTAAGTCAACGCTGCTGGCGCGCGTGCTACCTGCATTGCTTGAGCGGCTTGATAAAACGCATACGGATGAGGATAAGCAGGAAGAAGATGTCGCCTTAGAAATAAAGGGGAAAATCATTTCCGGCGCCGCTTTACTTCAACGGCTGGTACGCATCGATCAGCGCCCTATCGGACGTACCCCGCGCTCAAACCTGGCGACATACACCGGTTTTTTCGACACGGTACGTAAACTGTTTGCAGAAACCGAGGAAGCTAAGCGCAGAGGCTTTGATGCCAGCCGTTTTTCCTTCAATCTTCCCGCCGGTCGCTGTCCGGTCTGTGAGGGCCAGGGACAAATCATCATTGAACTGCTGTTTATGCCTGAAGCCAGCGCGCCCTGCTCAACCTGCGGCGGCACCCGCTACAACGAGGAGACGCTTGCGGTACGCTGGGAGAACAGAACCATTGCTGATGTTCTTGACCTGACGGTGGACGATGCCGTGGAGGCGTTCAAAAACAATCCGTCCATTCAACGTTCTCTGACGGCGCTTACCGCCCTGGGGCTGGGCTATTTGAAATTAGGACAGCCAGCAACGGAGTTATCTGGCGGCGAGTGCCAGCGCATTAAACTGGCCTGGGAGCTGCAACGGGTACAACGCGGCAAAACCCTCTATCTGCTGGACGAGCCATCCTCGGGTTTACACCCTTCCGATATGGATAAGTTAATGCGGGTACTGGATCAGCTGGTTCAACGTGGCAATACCGTGGTTATGGCTGAACATGATATGCGCATCGCATCAGAAGCGGACTGGGTTATCGACCTGGGGCCAGGTTCGGGAGTGAACGGCGGCCGCATCGTTGCGGCAGGCACGCCTGAAGAAGTGAGTCAGTCAGCACAAAGCCTTACTGCGCCCTGGCTGGCCAGACAACTGCAAAAAAGAGTTGGCGATCCGCAATAATAAAAAAGGCTGGTTAAAAACCAGCCTTTTTATTTACCGAACCGGGGAATGCAATGTTCTACATCCGCCGGTTAAGCTAACCTTACAGCGCCATATCGTGCTGCGGTTCTGCCGCTTTCGGCGCCTGAGCTGCCGGCGCGTCAGTAGATTTACCGGCCATATTAATCACTGGCGGTTTGGTCAGCTGCAGCGTAGCCGCAGTATCGTTCCACACCTGCTGTGCCAGCGCCGGGTCGTCGTTCAGCTTCTTGCCGTAGCTCGGTACGAAGTTACGGATTTTCGCCTGCCATTCCGGGGTCTTGAACTGCTCAGGGAACAGCTGCTTAACCACGTTCAGCGCAATCGGTGCTGCGGTTGATGCGCCCGGAGATGCGCCCAACAATGCCGCGACAGTTTTCTGCTGATCGGTGACGATTTCAGTGCCCAGTTTCAGCACGCCGCCCTTCTCTGCGTCTTTCTTGATGATCTGTACGCGCTGACCCGCCTGAATCAGGTGCCAGTCTTCTTTCTTCGCATTCGGATAGTACTCTTTCAGCGCCGCGAAACGGTCATCGTCGCTCAGCATTACCTGACCAATCAGATATTTGACCAGATCAAAGTTATCCATACCAACATGCGTCATCGGCATGAAGTTATTGGTAGTGGTGGTGCTCAGCAGATCAAACAACGATCCGTTTTTCAGGAACTTGGTTGAGAACGTCGCAAAAGGTCCGAACAGCACAACCTGTTTGCCATCCAGATAGCGGGAATCCAGATGCGGAACAGACATCGGCGGCGCGCCCACGGAAGCCTGACCATACACTTTCTGGTTATGACGCTTGGCAATTGCCGGATTTTCGGTTACCAGGAAAGAGCCGCCAACCGGGAAGCCTGCATAGTTATCCGCTTCCGGAATACCGGTTTCCTGCAGCAGCTTCAGCGCCCCGCCACCAGCACCGATAAAGACATATTTGGCATCAACGGCACGCGTTTCGCCATTTTTGGCATCTTTGATAGTAACATGCCAGGAATTATCGCCGTTACGTTTGAAATCAGTAACTTCAGACGAGGTTTCCAGCTTGAAGTTATCGTTCTTCTTCAGACTGCCGATCAGCTGACGGGTGATTTCGCCATAGTTAACATCGGTGCCCACCGGCGTCCAGGTCGCGGCTACTTTCTGCTGCGGATCGCGGCCTTCCATAATCAGTGGCGACCATTGTTCAATCTGCTTATGATCGGTAGAGAATTTCATGCCCTGGAACAGCACAGTTTTCTGCAGCGCCTGATAACGACGGCTCAGATAGTCCACGTTCTTATCGCCCCAGACAAAGCTCATGTGCGCCGTGGAGTTGATAAAGGAGTGCGGATTATTCAACACACCGCTTTTAACCTGCGCCGACCAGAACTGACGGGAGATCATAAAGGCTTCGTTGATTTCTAACGCTTTCGTCACATCGATTGAACCGTCCGCGCGCTCTGGCGTGTAGTTCAGTTCCATGTTCGCTGAGTGACCGGTACCGGCATTGTTCCAGCCATTAGAGGATTCCAGCGCGACGCCGTCGAGTTTTTCAACCATGATCTGTTTCCAGTCAGGCTGCAGCTCTTCAAGGAAGGTTCCTAATGAAGCGCTCATAATGCCGCCGCCGATCAGTAATACATCAGTTTTCTCTGGTGTAGTTTCAGCATGCGCTGCGGAAGTGACTAACAGGGCCAAAAGGGAAAGCGAAGGCAGTACTTTTGTTGATTTAATCATGCTTAATCTTCAATATATCGCTGTAACGGTTAAAAAATACTGGGTAACTTTAAAATATTGTTACTGATTAGTTGATATATTTTTAGTTACTTAATTAAAAAAATCGATCCGCGAGTAACTTTAGTTACTAAACACCTCACGCTAAGAATGCAATTAATGAATCTGTCACCACAGCTCACGCCCGCGCCTAAGCGCCCAATGAAACTCAGTACCCTGGCTACGTTAATGATGGTTGGGGTGATATTTACGGTGCTGCTTAGCGTTCACCTTCTCTATTTTATTCAGATCGATAATTTCACTCATTCGCATGTGAAAGATAAGGCCTTAGCTGTTGCGCGCACGCTGGCTGAAGATCCGCAAATTCAGCGCGGCCTGACCCTGCCCGCTGACCAGGGTATTATCCAGCCTGTCGCCAAAGCGGTGCAAAAGCGTAACGATCTGCTGTTTGTCACCGTAACCGATATGCAAGGCGTGCGTTATTCACATGCTAATAGCGCTTTAGTTAATAAACGTTTTATTGGCCAGGATCTGCAACCAGCGCTGGCCGGTCATGAAAACGTCTCGGTTAATCACGGTACGCTGGTTGAAGCCTTACGCGTATTCACACCGGTATTTAATACGCGCCACCAGCAAATCGGCGTGGTAGCGATCGGCATCTCCCTTAGCGATGTCACGGCACAAATTAATCGAAGCCGCTGGAATATTTTCTGGACTATTTTGCTGGGCGGTTCGGTAGGCATATTAGGCGTGCTGATATTGGTCAGGCGCCTGAAGACGATTCTGCTGGGGCTGGAGCCACATGAGATTTCCAGCCTGTTTGAACAGCGGCAGGCGATT
This sequence comes from Mixta hanseatica, assembly GCF_023517775.1. Taxonomy (NCBI): domain Bacteria; kingdom Pseudomonadati; phylum Pseudomonadota; class Gammaproteobacteria; order Enterobacterales; family Erwiniaceae; genus Mixta; species Mixta hanseatica. Next base: position 2,152,484 of record NZ_CP082904.1, read on the forward strand.
CTTGATTCGGTAAAGGAAGGCGTCATTGCGGTGGATGCCGATGCGCGCGTGACGCTGATTAATCAGGCCGCGCAGCAGCTGTTGCGGGAAACAGCGATCGAAGCGCCGCTCAGCGGCGATCGCATCCCTGAGCATTCGCTGATGTTAAGCCATCTGCGGGACGCGCTGCATGACGGCACGGCCCGCTACGATGGAGAACTTAACGTGCAGGGACGCATTATGATCAGCAATACGGTGCCGGTGCGCAGTCACAAACGAATTATCGGCGCGGTATGTACCTTCCGCGATAAAACGGAAATCAGCCAGCTGATGCAGCGTCTCGACGGCATGGTAAACTATGTCGATGCGTTACGTGAACGCTCCCATGAGTTTATGAATAAACTGCACGTTATCCTCGGGCTGCTGCATATGAAAAACTATGCCCAGATGGAAGCCTATATATTAAAAACCGCAAATAATTATCAGACCGAGATCGGCTCCCTGTTGCAACGCATTAAGCCGCCGATAATAGCAGGATGTTTGTTAAGTAAAATTAACCGGGCATCGGATAAGGGGCATCGCTTAATTCTGAACGAGGCCAGTTATCTGCCTGACAGCGGCAGCGAAAAACAGGTTGCGGCGCTGGTAAGCATCCTGGGAAACCTGATTGAGAATGCGCTGGAAGCGTTAGACCAGCAGCAGGAAGGCGAAATACATCTGTTGCTGCATTACCAGAATGGATGGTTGTCCTGCGAGGTCAGCGATGACGGCCCGGGTATTCCCGCCCCGCTGGCAAGTGCCATTTTCACTAAAGGTTTTTCTTCAAAAGGCGATGAACGCGGGATGGGCCTGTTTTTGGTTAAACAGCAAACAGAAAGCCTTGGCGGGAATATTAGCGTCGAATCGGAACCGGGCGTCTATACCCAATTTTTTGTACAACTCCCGTGGGATAAAGGAAATTAAGCTTTATGATGAATGTATTAGTGGTCGACGATGATGCGATGGTCGCTGAGCTTAACCGTTGCTACATTGAACAGATCCCAGGGTTGACCTGCTGTGGTACCGCATCGACCTTACAGCAGGCCAAAGATCGATTACTACAAATCGAACCGCCTGTAGATCTCATCCTGCTGGATATCTACATGCAGCAGGAAAACGGACTGGATCTACTGACAGAGCTACGTCATTCTCACTATCCCGTGGATGTGATTATTATCTCGTCCGCAGCGGATGCAGCCACCATCAAAGCATCGCTTAACTATGGTGTGGTCGACTACCTGATCAAACCTTTCCAGTTCTCTCGTTTTGAGGAAGCATTAACCCACTGGCGACAGAAACGCTCGCAGATGGATAATCAGCAATATTACCAACAGGCGGAGCTTGATCGCTTAATTCATGGCCGTTCCAACCCCACTGAGCAAAAACGGCTGCCGAAAGGATTAACGCCGCAAACATTACGCACCTTATGCCAGTGGATTGATGAGCATCCCGACCGGGAGTTTTCCACCGATGAACTGGCCGCTGAGGTCAATATCTCGCGCGTCTCCTGTCGTAAATATCTTATCTGGCTGGCGGAAATTAATATTCTGTTCACCACCATTCATTACGGCGCCACCGGCAGGCCAGTTTACCGTTATCGCCTGCAGGCGGAATATCACTCCCTGCTAAAGCACTATTGCTAATACGCGCGGCCGGTAAAATTTCCCTTTTACCGGCCTGTCTATAAAGTGCAACCAGGCACGCCCTGATAAAACCAGTAACTTTATGCCAGTCAGTGATTATCCGGCGTAGCGCCTTCAACGACGATACGCGCAAAAAAGGGAAAGGCGCCAAGGGTAATCGGGACAATCGCTGCTGTGCTGCCGAGCGTGGTGCCAACCAGTAAACGCGTAAAGGGGATCAGCGCAATCAACAGCACCACAAACGGTAAGGCGCGTCCGGTGTTAACCAGCACATTGAGCAGCAATGAGACGCTGCGGTTAGGTAAAATGCCCTCTTTACGCGTCAGAAACAGCAGCACGCCGACTGGCAGGCCCAGCGCTATAGTAAACAGCGCGGCGATTAGCACCATATAGAGGTTTCTCCCGTGGCATTCAGCAGCAACTCCGACTCATAATTTGGGCAATGCTGCCGCTCTCCACCAGCTGGCCATGCTCCAGCAACGCCGCGCCGTGGCAAATACGTTTCACCACTGCCATTTCATGAGTAATCAGCACGATAGTAATGTTGAGCTTCTGCTGAATATCGGCCAACAAATCAAGAATCGATCCGGTGGTTTCCGGGTCGAGAGCGCTGGTCGCTTCGTCACACAACAAATAACGTGGCTGCGCCGCCAGCGCGCGCGCAATACCAACGCGTTGCTTCTGCCCGCCGGAAAGTTGCGATGGCCAGGCGCCAGCGAATGTTTCCAGCCCCACCAGCTGCAACAGCGCGTCTACCCGCTGACGCCGTTCTTTCGCGGCAACGCCGGCAATTTCCAGCGGCAAATCGATGTTGTCATGCACATTGCGCGAGTGCAGCAAATTGAAATGCTGAAATATCATGCCCATTTGCTGACGCTGACGGCGACGCCGGGAGCTGATAAATCGGCACCACCTTATCGAGCTGGGCGCCAAGGAAAAAGGCCATAGAGAGGCGCTGATGCGCCGCCTGCGGCGATACCACACGATGCACCGTGGCGCGCAGATAGCCATTGGTTGCCAGCTCCAGCAATTCCCCGATATTCACCACGAAGGAACCAGGCAGCGGCGACGCGGCAACCCAGTTATCGGGCATCACTTCCACTTCGAGGCCGGGTTGGTCATCCTGCAGCAGCAGCGTCAGGAAGCCGGAATCTTTATGGGCGCCAACGCCCTGACGGGATTCGCTATCCGTACGACCGGGATAGCGAATTAGCTTGATGTGTTCATTAGGATAGTCGCCATACAGGTTATCGAAGGCGTTACGCGGCAGATGTAGCGCTTCGGCAAAAGCGCGCAGCAACTCCAGCGCGACTTGGGTCATCGCCTGCTGCCATTGAGTAAGGATGCTTTGCAGTTCGGGCAAGGCGGACGGCCATTGATTCGGCCCCTGCATCCGTTGCCAGCTGGGGGAATCGGCGGTTCGGCGGTGATGGGCAACGCTTCCCGCTCGGCGCCGATATCAAATTGTTCACGAAAATCGGGCTGGCGGCGGGTGATTTCTACGCCGGCCAGATTGTAACCGCGAAAGTGCGGCGAGTTGGCCATGCTAACTTTTAGCTTCTCATCCTGCGGCAGGGCAAAAAAAGCGCGCGTAACGCGTTGTACGTTATCTAATAATTCACGATCAATGCCATGATTGATCAGATAAAAGAAACCGACGTCGCGCGCGGCCTGGCCCAGGTTTTCAAGCAATGCTGTGCGCTCGGCCCCTGCGCCCGATGATAAGTGGGCAAAATTAACGATCGGCAGCGTTAACGAATTCAACTTACTCATTATTAATGACCGGGTTGCAGAGAATAAAACAACATTGCCACTTCGTTAGCTGCTTAACTACGAAGTAATCCTGCTATCAATATGCAACCCGTAGAAATGAGTATATTCCGTTGTGCTTAGCGCCAGCCCAGCTCAGGCGCGACCTGAGTCAAAATCGCTTCCAGCACGTGCGCGCAATAGTCCACGCCCAGCTGGTTAGGGATCGTCAGCAACAGCGTATCCGCTTCGGCGATCGCCTCATCCTGTTTCAGTTGCGCAATCAGTTGTTCCGGCTCTGCGGCATAGCTGCGGCCAAAAATTGCCCGCGTTTTCTCATCCAGATAACCCACCTGATCGCCCTCCTGTCTGCTGGCGCCAAAGTAAGCGCGATCCTGTTCGTTAACTAACGGGAAAATGCTGCGGCTTACCGAAACCCGCGGTTTGCGTGCATGCCCAGCCTCCAGCCAGGCGGCGCGCCAGGCACGGATCTGCTTAGCCTGCTGAATATGAAACGCTTCGCCGGTTTCATCATCCTTCAGCGTGGAGCTCTGCAGATTCATCCCCAGCTTTGCCGCCCAGACCGCGGTGGCGTTGGAACCCGATCCCCACCAGATACGATCGCGCAGCCCTTCGGAAAAAGGCTCCGGTCGTAACAGCCCCGGCGGATTGGCAAACATCGGCTGCGGATTCGGTTTGGCAAATCCTTCGCCGCGCAGCACATCAAGCAATACTTCGCTATGACGTCGCCCCATATCCGCGTCGCTTTCCTCTTCCTGCGGCTGATAGCCGAAATAGCGCCAGCCATCAATCACCTGCTCTGGCGAACCACGGCTGATGCCCAGCTGCAGGCGGCCGCCGCTGATTAAATCGGCTACGCCCGCCTCTTCCGCCATATAAAACGGATTCTCATAGCGCATATCGATCACGCCAGTGCCGATTTCAATACGTCGCGTGCGCGCGCCCACTGCCGCCAGCAAGGGAAACGGCGCGCTAAGCTGACGGGCAAAGTGATGCACGCGGAAGTAAGCGCCGTCCGCTCCCAGGTCTTCCGCCGCCTCGGCCAGTTCGATCGATTGCTGCAGCGCATCAGCGGCGGTACGCGTTGCCGACTGGAACGACGGTCCCCAATGGCCAAATGACAGAAATCCAATTTTTTTCATGCTGTTGCCTTCTGTATAGATGCGGGTTAAGCGGCACGATTAGTGCGGCTTTTCATCCGTTAACTGTAGCGGCCCGTCAGTTGGAAAGCATCTTCTCTGGCGCGAGGAACAGGATTTTTAGCGGTAAAATTTGTTGTACAGCCACAGCCTGGCTATCTGTCATGAATATTTGACGGAGTGTAAAGCTTCCCTTACCCTGCGCGCACGAAGATGAAAGCGGAACCGGACATTCAGGGGAAAGCGTGAAGAACCGCATTTTTGGCAGTATTTTTCTTGTGGCTGGCACCACTATCGGCGCCGGCATGTTGGCGATGCCGTTGGCAGCCGCCGGTATCGGACCCGGCGTCACCCTGCTGTTGCTGGTCGGACTGTGGGCGTTAATGTGTTATACCGCGCTGCTGCTGGTAGAGGTTTATCAGCACGCCTCAGCGGATACCGGGCTGGGCACGCTTACCCAGCGTTATCTTGGCCGGCCGGGCCAGTGGCTGACCGGCTTTAGCATGCTGTTCTTGCTGTATGCCCTGACTGCCGCCTATATCAGCGGCGCGGGCGAATTACTGGCGACCAGCCTGAGCCAGTGGTTCTCTACTGAGATCTCCGCCAGCAGCGGCGTTTTACTGTTTACCCTGGTAGCGGGCAGTATTGTCTGCGTCGGCACCTCTATGGTGGATATGTTTAATCGCCTGTTATTCAGCGCCAAGATCATTTTGCTGGTAGTGATGCTGGGGCTGATGATGCCGCATATCCATCAAACCAACCTGCTGTCGCTGCCGCTGGAGAAAGGCCTGGTGCTGGCCGCCATTCCGGTGATCTTTACCTCGTTTGGCTTTCACGGCAGTGTGCCCAGCATTATCAGCTATCTGAACGGCGACCTGCGCAAGCTGCGCTGGGTGTTTATCACCGGCAGCGCGATCCCGCTGGTAGCCTATATCTTCTGGCAGCTGGCGACGCTCGGCGCTATCGATCAAACCGCCTTTAGCGCCCTGCTCGCCAGCCATGCCGGGCTGAATGGCCTGTTACAGGCGATTCGTGAGATTGTCGCTTCGCCGCACGTTGAGCTGGCGGTGCATCTGTTCGCCGATCTGGCGCTGGCCACCTCCTTTTTAGGCGTATCGCTGGGTCTGTTCGATTATCTGGCTGATATCTGCAAGCGTAACGCCAGCGTTACAGGGCGACTGCAAAGTGGACTGATGACCTTTCTGCCGCCGCTGCTGTTTGCTCTTTTCTATCCGCAGGGTTTTGTGTTGGCGCTGGGCTATGCCGGCGTGGCGCTGGCGGTGCTGGCGCTGATTATTCCCTCTCTGCTGGTATGGCGTAGCCGCCAGCGGCACGGCGCGGCGAATTATCACGTCGTGGGTGGCAAACCGGCTCTGCTGTTGGTGTTTCTCTGCGGTATCGGCGTCATCGTCATTCAGCTATTGATGGCGCTGGGCTGGCTGCCGGAAGTGGGATAAGAGATTTAATAAAAAACGGAGGCCTGGCCTCCGTTTTTGTCGGGCGTCAGGATTATTTATCCTTGCCGAAGCCCTGTTTTAATAGCGCCGGCAATACGTCCGGGAAGTAGATGTTTTTATAGTAGTTAGCTACGGTCTGGCTCCAGTTTTCGCCGCCGTCGCGCTTAATATCACGCCAGTGCTGCTCCAGTTGCTGGTTGAATTCGCCAATTTTCTCAACCATGCCTTCCGTCTGATATTTCTCTTCATGGCGGAACGTCGACATCGGCAGACGCGGCTTCAGATCGGCAGGACGATCGACATAGCCCAGCGCCAGGCCCACCAGCGGGAAGGTCAGCGGTGGCAGATCGAACAGTTCGATAAACTCCGCCGGGCTTCTTCTCATTCCGCCAATCGGCACCACACCCAGCCCCTGCGCATGGGCAGCTGCCATGGCAGATGCCAGTGCAATCCCGACGTCGGTGCTGCCGGAAACGATGCTTTCAATACTTTCATGCGCGATATGCTGCTCATCAATCAGATTCATTGCCTCACGCGTTTTATGCATATCCAGCACAAAGGTGATAAACACCGGCGCCTGTGCGATCCACGGCTGGCCGCCCGCCAGCTCGGCGATTTTCGCCCTGGTGGCTTTATCACGCGTAACGATCACCGAAACCTGTTGCGAGTGAACTGAGGTCGGGGCACGGTAAGCCGCCAGGATAATATTATCCAGAATGTCATCCGGGACGGCTTTATCCAGATAGCTGCGATCGCTGCGGTGATTAATAAGTGTGTCAATTACCGGATTCATGACTTTTCCCTTGTTATAAGATTCCGGCGAAGTGTAGAGGAGCGTGATTCTAGCGGCTTCGCACTCTGTGCCGCCGATGCTGTCAATACGCCCTCCCTGGCGCGCAATTTACGGCAGTTGCGGCCAAACGCCCGGCCCAATCGGCAGCCCAAGCAGATACCAGACCAGCAGCAGTGCGATCCAAGTGATAAAAAACACCAGCGGATAAGGGAATATCAGCACATTGCCGGCGGCACGCAAACCGCGGTTTTCCAGCGAGGTCAGCGCCGCCAGGCGCTCGCCGTTGCCCTCCTGCCACTGCGGCAGACGCGGCTCGACGAATTTATCGGTCAGAATTGCGCCGGCGAGAGTTAAAACAATCACCGAGGTGGCCATAAAGAACCAGTTATCAATCACACTAACATGCACGGTATCGCTGACCGCTTTTGCCGCTTCGGTGCTGATGCCGGACAGCAGCACATCGGTGGTCACGATAAGCAGGTTGGCGGTAAAACCAGAGGCAACCCCGGCAATCGCCGCCAGTAGCCCGGCGACGGGATGGCGACCCACCGCCAAAAAGATCAGCGCGCCAAGCGGCGGCATTACCACCAGCGCAGCATCAGAGGAGATATGACTGAAAAAAGCGATAAACAGCACCATATAACTGGCATAACGCCGACTGACCCGCGAAGCCAGCTTAACCATCAGCGCCTGCAACAGCCCCACCTTCTCCGCCAGACCGGCGCCGATAACCAGCGCCAGAATCGAGCCCAGCGGGGTAAAATTGCTGAAATTTTTAATAATATTCGGCAGGATCCACTGTAAACCGGCAATGCTCATTAGGTTATTGACGCGCACCATTTCGCCATTGGTCGGGTTTTTCACCGCCAGATCAAAGCTGCTAATAATGGCGGTGGCGACCATCAGCACCAGAATCAGATAAACAAACAACAAAAAGGGGTTCGGCACCTTATTGCCGATGCGCTCAATCCAACTGAATACCTTCCCGGGGCTAGGGTTCTCCGATGTCGCTTCCATCGTTATGTCCTCGTTTATGTTGTATTTGCATGATGTTCTTTTTTTATCGGTCCGCGCCTGCTGGCGCGGTCGCGGCTCAGTTGGCCAGTTTTGAAGGCTTTACGCCTTCCGGGACAGGACAAATATAAGGTTGCGCGCTGCGTACCCGGGCAGCGCGGTATGCCGTCAGCGCGGCAGACCAAAATGTTGCAAGTAGCGTGCCATCACCGCCTCCAGCGTGCGGTTCGGAACATAGTCAGAGCAGGCTTTATCAAAGCGCACCGTGAGCTGCGTATCGGTCATCAGCGCTGCCCCTTCGGCTACCCTGATCACGCGCTGATAGATTGTCTGCGCCTGGGGCAACTCTGGTGCACGGATCAGATAGAGCACCTCAGCATCCGCCTGCACTACATTGGGCGATACGCCGCCGCTGTTAGTGACGGCATAGTGCAGACGCGCTTCCGGGACAATATGCTCACGCAGAAAATTCGCGCCGGTATTCAATCCGCATTCATTGGCCGCCTCCAAACTGCGCCTGATTAAGCGCCAGCGTCGCCAGGGTTTTAACGGCGGTCGCCATCACCTGCTCATTAAAGTCGAACCTGGCGTTGTGATGACCGGCCGCCAGATCACAGCCGAAAATCAGATAGGTTGCCTGGCCGCCGCGCTGCTTCACGCGCTCCATCATGTAGGTGGCATCTTCCGAGCCTGCCGCCTGGGCGGTGCGATCGATTACCGAATTGAACTCACCGAGCGCGACCGCCTGCTGATGAATAAAATCGACCCAGGGCTGCGTCGGGGTGCAACTGCGCGCTGCGCCCATCAGTTTCACTTGATACTCCACGCCATACATCGCCGCTGCGCCAGCAATAACCCGTAACGCCTGCTGGTAAATATCATCATTCACCTGATTGCTGACGCCGCGCGTTTCCAGTTTCATCAGGGCCGTATCCGCCACGACATTGCGTCCGCTACCGGCCTGCAATACGCCAACGTTAATCCGTGCCACGCCGCCGCTGTGCTGCGGCAGGCTATACAGCCCTAATGTGGCCTGCGCCGCGGCCAGTAGCGCGTTACGCCCCGCTTCCGGCTTGCCGCCCGCATGGGCGCCGACACCGGTAAAATGCACATCCAGCTTGGTGGTGGCCAGAAAGCTGTCGTTGCCGCACACCAGTTCGCCCGCCGGGACGCCGGTGCCGAGGTGAATGGCGGTAAAGAGATCGACATCATCAACCACGCCCGCTTCCACCATCGCTTTTGCGCCGCGCACGCCCTCTTCGGCTGGCTGAAAAATCAGTTTAATGACACCGGACAGCTGCACCTTCATCGCCATCACCACGGTGGCAAGGCCAAGGCCGATGGTTGTATGGCCATCGTGCGCGCAGGCATGCATCATGCCGGGATTGCAGGAACCGAAACCTTCGCGCTGCGGCAGATGATCCGCCGCCTGACTTTCATTGAGATCGAGCGCATCCATATCGACGCGAAAGCCCATTACCGGACCGGGGCGGCCGGTATCCAGCGTGGCGACAATACCGCAAAAACCGCCGGAGAAATGTGGCAGCCACTGCGCCAGCGCGCCCTGAGCGAGCGCCCGTGCCTCCTGCTGCCGTAGCGTTTCCGCATCCGGCAAGCCCATGCGCGCCTCGGCGGCAATCACTTCACGTCCCAACTGCAGCTGATAACCCAGCTGACGTAACTCTTCAGCTACCAGAGTGGCGGTGCGGAATTCCAGCCAGCCAGATTCAGCAAAGCGATGCAGATCGCGGCGCCAGTTTTGCAGCTTCGGCACCAGCACGCTGACGTGATCGGAGAGGGTTTTCATCGGAGAGGGTTTTCATCAGGATATCCTTACTGTTGGTTTTTTATGCGCTGGTTCGAATTTACACAACGCCCTGCGGCAACGTAAGATGCCAAAACCTTGCTCCTGATAAACAATGGTTATCAACCAAACGATGTCAGCAAACCTTAAACTTCATCAGTTGCGCGCTTTTGTTCAGGTGGCGCGTCAGGGCAGCATTCGTGCCGCCAGCCGCATCTCCGGGCTTTCCCAGCCGGCTCTTACTAAATCGATTCAGGAGCTGGAGCTGTTTTTGGGCGCGCGCCTGTTTATCCGTCGGCAGCAGGGCGTGGTGCTTACCGATATGGGTGATAACTTTTTTCGGCATGCCAGTCTGGTGCTGGAGGAATTACGCGTGGCTCAGGAGGATATTCAGCAGCGGCTGGGGCTGGCGGGCGGTCAGGTAAATATCGGTGTGGGCGGCAGCGTGGCGCGCACGCTGATGCCGCAGGTCATCACCCAGTTTCATCGGGAATATCCGTTGGTAAAAGTGCGCATCGTTGAGGGGCAACTGGTCTCAATGATCCCGGAGTTGCGTCAGGGAGAACTGGATTTTACTATCAGCACCTACGATCGTAGCCATCTCGATCAGGAGTTAACCTGCGAACGGCTGATGCAGCGCAAATATAAAGTGGCGGTACGCAAAGGCCATCCGATGGAGAAGGCGCGATCGCTGGCTGAGCTACAACAGTGTGAATGGACGATGCCGACGCCCCGGGGCAGCTATTATCGTCTGCTGCATGACATGTTCGCTGAGCGCGGCATAGCGCCCAATATTGTGGTGACGTGTGAAACCTTTATGGCCTGCGTCAGCCTGGTGGCGAAAAGTGATTTCGTCACCATCCTTTCCGTCGATGTGCTGGATGATCCGCTGTTAAGTCAACATCTGACGGCGCTGGAGCTGGACGAGCCGCTGCCACAGGCGACCTTTTACCTTATCCAGCGTAAGGATACCGCCCTTACGCCGATGAGCGCGCATATGGCTCAGCTGTTTCGCCGCTCCTGTCAGCGCTGAACCCGGCAAAATTAAAACCTGCAGATAGCGGTGAAAAAGCGGCCACAGGCCAGCTTGTCAGGCGCTGCGAAAGTTGCTGTTTATAAAAGCGTTAGGAGAACCAGTCGCTTTCAGGGCCAGCAATAACCGGATAAAAAATATCCATACAGCCTATATGGATATTGCTTTCCAGGTAATCTTTACTAACTTTAATAACGAGTTCCTGTGTAACCCTTTTTGCTGTAGACGCTTTTCGTCGTCCGGCACCGCTTCATTGCCACGGTGCCGGATTTTTTTATGTTCTAGCGGCGAGCCCGCACCAGCTGGTAACGGCGGGTAAAGTATTCAAACGGCGCGCTCCAGACGTGAACCAGACGGGTGAAAGGAAAGATCAGGAAAATCGTCATCCCCAGCACCAGATGAACGCGATAAATCCATTCAACCCCATCCAGCCAGGTAGAAGCGTTACCCTGGAAGGTTACTACCGACTGTGCCCAGCCCACCAGTTTCATCATTCCCACGCCGTCCAGGTGGCGTAGCGAGAACAGAATAGAGGTCAGGCCGAGGATCAGCTGCGTCATCAAAATCCCCAGAATCACAATATCAGCCCGGCTTGAGGTGGCACGCACGCGTGGATTAAACATGCGGCGTTTCAGCAGCATTAACCCGCCCACCAGCGCCATCAGGCCAAAGACCCCGCCGGCGATCATCGCCAGTTTCTGCTTGGTGGCGATCTCCAGGAACGGTTCATAGACCCAGTGCGGCGTCAGCAGGCCAAACAGATGACCGAAGAAAATGCCGATAATCCCGATATGGAACAGGTTCGAGGCCAGACGGAAGTTGCCTTTATCCAGCATCTGACTGGATCCGGCGCGCCAGGTGTACTGCCCATAGTCATAACGTAACCAGCTGCCGATCAGAAACACCGTCCCGCACAGATAGGGATAGATATCGAAAAAGAAGATGTTCAGATAGTGCATTATTTCGATCCTCCGGCTGACAAATCCAGATATTGCGGGATGGGCTGCTGCTGAAAACGCTGCTGATGCGCTTTTTCCAGTGAGGTGTCGCACGCCTGCGCCCGGTCGTCGATAAATTTTATTTGCGCCTCTTCCCATACGGCATCCAGCGCCTGGCGGGTATCGTCGCGCGGCTCTTTGCTGACCTGTCCGGCCACGCTGCTGCTGCGCAGCGGACTGCCCGCCCAGATCAGCAGCGTATCGAACAGCTGGCTAAAAGCGCTGGCGCGCTGCTGTAGCCGCCCGCCAATCAGCGCCAAAATCGGCGCCACATCCAACAGCCCTTCGCGCGCCGCCATCTCTGGCTGCTGGCTCAGATACTCCAGATAAAGCGGCAAATAGTCCGGCAGCTCGCGGCAGTCCAGCAGCAGCCCCGCCTGCTCATACTGCGCCAGCAAATTGACCATCGCCTGGCCGCGATCGCGTGATTCGCCATGTACATGCTCAAACAGCAGCAGCGAGGTGGCGCAGCCGCGATCGAAAGTTTCACACCACTCCGACTGCCGATCCAGCAGCTCGCCGCTGAGCCAGTGGCTGGCAAACGACTGCAGCATTGGCGCCTGCTGCGCCACCAGCGCTTTCAGCTCCTCCCTCTCCTCCCACAGCGTCTTATCCGGGTACTCCAGCAGCAGGGCAATCACTTTAAGCATCAGCATTATTCGCCCTCCGCCCGGTGGGTGATATTGATGGCATCGATGCGGCGGCTATTGAACAGGTTGAATTTGCTGTCGCTGCCATGGCAGCCGTCGCCAAAGGTAAAGCCGCAGCCGTTGCGCTCCGGGAAAGCGTCCGCCGCCAGCTCGCGATGGCTGGTGGGGATCACGAAGCGATCCTCATAGTTGGCGATGGCCAAATAGCGATACATCTCTTCCACCTGCGCCACGCTCAGGCCAACCTGCTCAATGGCGCGGGTATCGGTCTCGCCATCCACCGTTTGCGCGCGCTTGTAATGGCGCATCGCCATCATTCTTTTCAGTGCCCGCAGCACCGGCGCGGTATCGCCAGCGCTCAGCAGGTTCGCCAGGTATTGCACCGGAATGCGCAGCGTTTCCACCGCCGGCAGCGCGCCATCCATCGGCAGCGCGCCCGCGTCAGCCACCGACTGAATCGGCGACAAGGGCGGCACGTACCAGACCATCGGCAAGGTACGGTATTCAGGGTGCAGCGGCAGCGCCAGTTTCCAGTCCATCGCCAGCTTCCAGACCGGCGATTTTTGCGCCGCGTCCAGCACGTTTTCCGGGATGCCCTGCGCCAGCGCTTCCGCAATCACTTCCGGGTCATTGGGATCCAAAAACACGTCAAGCTGACGCTCATAGAGATCGGTTTCATGCTCGGTGCTGGCGGCATCGGCAATGCGGTCGGCGTCATACAGCACCACGCCAAGATAGCGGATACGGCCAACGCAGGTTTCTGAACAGACGGTCGGCATGCCGGATTCGATACGTGGATAACAAAAAATGCACTTCTCCGATTTCCCGCTTTTCCAGTTAAAGTAGATTTTTTTGTAGGGGCAGCCGCTGATGCACAGGCGCCAGCCGCGGCAGCGGTCCTGATCAATCAGTACGATGCCGTCCTCTTCGCGCTTATAGATAGCGCCGCTGGGACAGGTAGCCACGCAGCTGGGGTTCAGGCAGTGTTCGCACAGGCGCGGCAGATACATCATAAAGGTGTTTTCAAACTGGCCGTACATCTCCTTCTGCATCGCCACGAAGTTGCTGTCCTGCGAGCGCATACTGAATTCGCCGCCAAGAATCTCTTCCCAGTTCGGTCCCCACTCCACCTTTTTCATGCGCTGCCCGCTGATCAGCGAACGCGGGCGGGCGATCGGCTGATATTTACCCTCTTTGGCGTTATGCAGATGCTGATAGTCAAAGCTGAACGGCTCGTAGTAATCATCAATGCCCGGCACTTCCGGGTTAGCGAAGATTTTAGCCATGACGCCCGCTTTGCCGCCCAGCCTTGGCTCCAGCTTGCCGTTGATTTTACGGATCCAGCCGCCCTTCCATTTGTCCTGATCTTCCCAGGCTTTGGGATAGCCGATGCCCGGCTTGGTTTCCACATTATTAAACCAGGCGTATTCCATGCCTTCGCGTCCGGTCCAGACGTTTTTACAGGTAACGGAGCAGGTATGACAGCCAATGCATTTGTCGAGATTCATCACCATCCCGACCTGTGAACGTATTTTCATTGCGCTTCCCCCTGCACCTGGTCCTGGCCTTCGCCATCCAGCCAGTTGATGTTTTTCATTTTGCGGATCATGATGAACTCGTCGCGGTTAGAGCCGACGGTGCCGTAATAGTTAAAGCTGTAGGCCAGATGTGCATAGCCGCCGATCATATGGGTGGGTTTCGGGCAGATGCGGGTCACGGAGTTATGGAAGCCGCCGCGAATGCCGGTTACCTCCGAACCGGGGATATTGGTGATGCGCTCCTGCGCGTGATACATCATGGTGGAGCCAGGCTTCACGCGCTGGCTCACCACCGCGCGACAGGTCAGCGCACCGTTGGCGTTAAACACCTCTACCCAGTCGTTATCCTTGATCCGTAGCTCACGCGCGTCATCCTCGCTCATCCAGATAATCGGTCCGCCGCGCGACATGGTCAGCATCAGCAGGTTTTCGCTGTAGGTAGAGTGAATGCCCCATTTCTGATGCGGCGTCAGGAAGTTCAGCGCCTTTTCCGGGAAACCGTTCGACGGAATATGCTGTAGCTGGGTGACGCTTCGCGTATCAATCGGCGGACGATAGGAGACCAGGCTTTCGCCAAAAGCGCGCATCCACGGATGATCCTGATAAAGCTGCTGACGTCCGGAAAGCGTGCGCCACGGAATCAGCTCATGCACGTTGGTATAGCTGGAGTTATAAGAGACATGCTCATCCTCCAGGCCGGACCAGGTGGGACTGGAGATAATTTTGCGCGGCTGCGCCTGAATATCGCGGAAGCGGATTTTCTCCTCTTCTTTGCGGCGCGCCAGATGGGTATGTTCGCGGCCAGTGATCTCGCCCAGCGCTTCCCAGGCTTTTACCGCCACCTGGCCATTGGTCTCTGGCGCCAGCGTCAGGATCATCTCCGCCGCGTCGATAGCGCTGTTGATCATCGGCTGCCCTTTCGCCGGGCCATCCGCCTTCACATAGTTCAACTTACGCAGCAGCTCGACCTCATTGGCCGTCTGCCAGTTAATCCCCTTGCCGCCGTTACCGATGCTCTCCAGCAGGGGGCCAACCGAGGTAAAGCGCTCCCAGGTGGCCGGATAGTCGCGTTCAACCGTGATGATATTGGGCGCGGTTTTGCCGGGGATCAGATCGCACTCGCCTTTATGCCACTCTTTGATGTCGTAGGGCTGGGCCAGTTCGGCGGGCGAATCGTGCTGAATCGGCTGCAGCACGACATCGGTTTCCTTGCCCAGATGGCCCACACAGAGCGTGGAGAAGGTTTTAGCGATATCTTTATAGATCTCCCAGTCCGAGCGCGACTCCCAGACCGGATCGACCGCGGCAGAAAGCGGATGAATAAACGGATGCATATCCGTGGTGTTCATATCATCCTTCTCATACCAGGAGGCGGTCGGCAGCACCACGTCCGAGTAGAGACAGGTGGTGGACATGCGAAAATCGAGCGTTACCAGCAGATCCAGCTTGCCCTCCAGCGCCTGGGTCTGCCATTCCACCTCTTCCGGGATAGCATCGCCCTTGCCCACGCACTCTTCCCCCTGAATGCCGCTGTCGGTGCCCAGCAGATATTTCAGCAGGTACTCATGGCCCTTGCCGGAGGACCCGAGCAGATTGGATCGCCAGATAAACAGATTACGCGGATGGTTATTGCCGTCGTCCGGCTGTTCACAGGCGAAGCGCAGTTTGCCGCTTTTCAACGCGTCGACGGTGTAATCCACCGGCGACTGTCCCGCCTCTTTCGCCAGCCCGGCGAGGCGCAGCGGGTTGGTGTTCAGCTGCGGCGCCGAAGGCAGCCAGCCCATACGCTCGGCGCGGACATTGAAATCGATCAGCTGGCCGGTGAATTTTTGTTTCTGAGCGATAGGCGACAGCAGCTCGCCGATGCTCAGTTTCTCAAAACGCCACTGGCTGGCATGCGCGTAAAAATAAGAGGTGCTGTTCATCTGACGCGGCGGCCGCGCCCAGTCCAGCGCAAAGGCCAGCGGCATCCAGCCAGTTTGCGGCCGCAGCTTCTCCTGGCCGACATAGTGCGCCCAGCCGCCGCCGGTTTGCCCTACGCAGCCGCAAAAGACCAGCATGTTAATCAGGCCGCGGTAGTTCATATCCATGTGGTACCAGTGGTTGAGACCGGCACCGACGATAATCATTGAGCGCCCACGCGTTTTATGGGCGGTCTCGGCGAACTCGCGCGCGATATGTTCCAGGTTTTTACGCGGCACGCCGCTGATCTGCTCCGCCCAGGCAGGCGTATAGGCCTTGATATCATCGTAGCTTTGCGCGCAGTTGGCATCGTCCATCCCGCGATCCAGCCCGTAATTCGCCAGCATCAAATCGTATACCGTCACCACGCGTCCAGCGCTGCCGTCCGCCAGGGTAATATGCTTCACCGGTAGCTGATGCAGCAGCACCGGCTCTTGCTTCACATGACGGAAGTTAGGGTTTTCGTTACCGCCATAGTAGGGAAAGGCGACTGAGACCACCTCGTCGCGATCGTCAATCAACGAGAGGCGCAGTTCTACCTCGCTGCCTGCCGCCTGCGGCTCCAGGTTCCATTTCCCCTTTTCGCCCCAGCGGAAACCGATGGATCCGTTTGGCACCACCAGATCGCCGCTGGCGCTCAGGGCCACGGTTTTCCAGTCCGGATTATTGGCTTCGCCCAGCGCATCGGTGAGATCGGCGGCGCGCAGCAGCCGGCCCGATGTGTAATAGCCGCTTTCATCTGGCTCCAGCAGCACCAGCATCGGCATATCGGTATAGCGCCGCGCATAGCTGAGAAAATATTCGCTGGGGTTATTCAGATGGAACTCTTTCAGGATCACATGGCCCATCGCCATCGCCAGCGCGCTGTCGGTCCCCTGTTTCGGCGACAGCCACTGATCGCACAGCTTGGCGACTTCTGAATAGTCCGGGCTAATGGCGATGGTTTTGGTGCCTTTGTAACGCACTTCGGTAAAGAAATGGGCATCTGGCGTACGGGTCTGCGGTACGTTTGACCCCCAGGCGATGATATAGCTGGAGTTATACCAGTCGGCCGATTCCGGCACGTCGGTCTGTTCGCCCCAGGTCATCGGCGAGGCGGGCGGCAAATCGCAGTACCAGTCATAAAAGCTCAGACTGGTGGCGCCAATCAGCGAAAGATAGCGCGTGCCGGCAGCGTAGGAGATCATCGACATCGCCGGGATGGGTGAAAAACCAGCGACGCGATCGGGGCCGCAGTGCTTAATGGTCCAGATATTGGCGGCGGCGATCAGCGTATTCAGCTCTTTCCAGTCAGAGCGGATAAAGCCGCCGTGCCCGCGCGCCTGTTTATAACTGCGGCTTTTTTCCGGATCGGTGACAATGGCGTTCCAGGCCAGCACCGGATCGCCATGCTGCGCCAGCGCCTCGCGCCACAGTTCCACCAGCCGTCTGCGCACCAGCGGATATTTCAGCCGGTTGGCGCTGTAGATATACCAGGAGTAGCTGGCGCCGCGTGGGCAGCCGCGCGGCTCATGGTTAGGTAAATCGGGACGGGTGCGCGGATAGTCGGTCTGCTGCGTTTCCCAGGTGACCAGCCCATTTTTGACATAAATTTTCCAGCTACAGGAGCCGGTACAGTTTACGCCGTGGGTCGATCTTACGATTTTGTCGTACTGCCAGCGCTGGCGATAGCTGTCTTCCCAATCGCGGTTGCTGTTCATCAACTGCCCGTGTCCATCCGAGAAGGAGTCGCTTTTCTGGCGGAAATAGCGAAACTTGTCCACTAGCTTGCTCATTACCCACTCCTGGCAGAGAGTTTCCCTGCGGTTACATGGCTCAAATTGCACAACCTGAAAAACAGGTCGAAGAAGATGCCGTGATTAGCCTTGAGAAAAGCGGCGCCCGTAAACCAGCCAGGTCACCAATATGCAGACAAGGTAGAAAACCAGAAAGACTTTCATCGCCCCGACCGGCGAGCCGGTCATCGCCAGCGACGTGCCGAAGGCTTTAGGAATAAAGAAACCGCCGATCGCGCCGATGGCAGAGATAAAGCCCAGCGCCGCAGCGGTTTCGGTAACCGCGATATGCTGCGCCTGGGCTTCGCTGCCGCCTTCCGCCAGCACCCGTTTGCGCGTCAAGGTGCGGAAGATGACCGCGATCATCTGGAAAGTAGAGCCGCTGCCCAGGCCTGCGGTCAGGAACAGTCCCATAAACACGGCGTAAAAAGCGGTAAAACTGCCGGTGCCATAACCCGGCAGCGTGGAAAACAGCAGCAGCGTGAACAGCGCCATCAGAATAAAGTTCACCAGCGTTACGCGGATACCGCCAAGCTTATCGGAGATAATGCCGCCCGCCGATCGCGCCAGCGCGCCGAGAAACGGCCCGAAAAAGGCCAGCTTGAGAATATCGATGTTGGGAAACTGCGTTTTTGCCAGCATGCCGAAACCGGCGGAAAAACCGATAAAAGATCCGAACGTCGCCAGATAGAGCAGGCTCAGCAGCCACATATGACCGCGTTTCAGTACCGTAAGCTGTTCGCGTAGCGAAGCCTGCGTGCCCGCCAGCGTATCCATGCAGAACCAGGCGGCCAGCACCGCAATCAGCAGCAGCGGCACCCACAGCCACGCGGCATTAGCCAGCCACAGACGGCTACCGTCCGGCTGCTCTACGCCGTGCACGCCAAGGAAAGTAAAAATCGGTAGCGAGATCACCACTGGCGTTAACAGCTGCATCACGCTGACGCCTAAATTACCCAGCCCGCCGTTAATTCCTAACGCGCTACCCTGACGCGCCCGGGGAAAGAAAAAACTGATATTTCCCATACTGGAGGCAAAGTTCGCGCCGGCAAAACCACACAGCAGTGAAATTACAATAAATACGCCGTACGGCGTCGCGGGGTTCTGAATGGCAAAGCCCAGCCAGACGCAAGGGATAATCAGAATGGCGGTGCTGATCACCGTCCATTGCCGTCCGCCAAACAGCGGCACCGCAAAGGAATAAGGCACGCGCAGAATCGCGCCGGAAAGTGAAGGCAGCGCAGTAAGCAGAAACAGCTGATCGGTGGTGAAATGAAAGCCGACCTTATTCAGGTTTACCGCCACGGCGCTGAATAACATCCAGACGCAGAAGGCTAACAGCAGAGCAAAAACAGAGGTCCATAAATTACGCTGCGCAATCTTTTTGCCGCTCTTTTCCCAGTAGCGTGGGTTTTCGGCATCCCAGCCGCGCAGCGCGGCATGCGTCGATTTCTCATGTGTAGCCATATTCACGTTCCCAGCCTGGATTCAATGAAGACGGAATGAAGCAAAGCGACAAATTCCCGTAAGCGTAGTCGGGTTATTTAGAGTGATCAATAATCAATACGAAATTATGACGAAGGTAACAATTAGGCAGGGGAACAAAAATAGCTATTTAAATACAATAATTTAAATTAAACCCAGCGGCTAGCTAAAAAGAGTTACCCCCCCTACTGTCGGTAGCAGGCCGGCGAAATCCTTCTGCGCCTGTTAGCCTCTCTGCTCTGAACAGAACACTGATAAATGGCATAATTTTGCCTATGGCAGAGAGGCTTTCACAGATCGGCCTGGTTTTACGTCAGGCGTGCGGCAGAGAAAATTAGCATGGCCCTGCCGCTGCTGTTTAATTGAACGCTATCACACTTTCAGCCCGCCGCGCCCGCTTCAGTACCTAATGCGGAACAGGATTGCAGACGGCTATAGCACAGTAGTGACAGCATGGCCGATAATGACAGCAGAGCGGCAGGCAGTGCGACGTAGTTCCAGGGAAAAAGCGCATTCAGCATCATGCCGCCGCAGAAAGCGCCCACCGCGCTGCCCAGATTAAAGGCGATTTGCCCGCCCGCCGCGCCCAGCATCTCGCCGCCTTTGGCATTTTGCAGCAGGAGGATCTGCAGCGGCGCGGAGAGCGCAAACAGCCCGGCACAGATGATAAACGCGAGGCTCAGCGAGGCGCCTTTATGCCAGGCAAGCACCAGGATCAGCGCTAACGCGACGGCAATCGTGAGGTTGGTCATAACGGCAATACGCAGCGGTGAAAAGCGGCTGGATAATTTCCCGCTGACCATATTTCCCAGCACCATCCCCAGCCCGGCCAGCATCATAATCAGCGGCATACTGGTTTCCGGAAAACCTGAAACAGCGATCATCACCGGTTTGATATAGCTGAACCAGGCAAATACTCCAGCATTGCTGCACAGGGTCGCCAGAAAAATCAGCCATGGCGCGGCTGATTTGAGGAAATGGAACTGTTCACTGAGTTTGGTCGGCGCATTATCAGAAATATCAGGGATCCAGAAAATAATCGAAACCAGTACCGCGATATCAAACAGGGAAATGAGTAAAAAAGGGGCGCGCCAGCTGAATTCGTGGCTCAAAAAAGTACCCAGCGGGATACCAATCAGGTTCGCCAGCGTCATTCCGGAGACCATACCCGCTACCGCGCCGGTCACTTTTCCAGGGCTAATCACTTTTGTCAGGATAATCGCGCCGATGCCGAAAAACGCGCCGTGCGGAAAGCCGGAAACCAGTCGGCCAATAACCAGCATGATATACGAAGAGGAGAAAGTGAAAATGGCGTTGCCAATAACGCACAGCGCCGCCAAAAAGAGCAGAATGGATCGCAGCGAGAACTTATTAGAAAAAAGCGCCATCATCGGCGCGCCGATAACCACACCGAGCGCATAATAAGAGATCATATAACCTGCCGCCGCAACCGGGATTTTTCTGTCGTGCGCCAGCTCGGTCAGGATCCCCATAATGCCAAACTCGGCCATGCCCAGCCCAAATGTTCCCAGCGCCAGGGAAATAATCACTTTGTTCATACCGCTAACCCTTTATCCATTTTCCTTATAGTGGCATGGGAGGGTTAAGCCGCGCATTCACGATTCTGGTGATGTTATTAATAAACTTGCTAATCGCTGACGCTCGCCAACATGAGGAGATAGCGGCCCTGCGCCCGCGCCGTCTAAACCGTGCGCTGAAGGGAATAAAATCAGTGTTGCATTTGCGCCAGCTCTTCTGCTGATAGGCCGGTCATTTTAATGATGGTTTGATGATCGATACCGTTTTGCAGCATGTTGCGCGCGATTTTGATTGTGGCTTCGCGTACGCCTTCGGAACGCCCTGCCTGACGGCCAAGCTGAATCCCTTTTTCGATGCCCTGCTCGATCCCTTTCTCGATCCCTTTCTGTTCAAGCTGCTGTGCGATGGTCATCAGATCGTCCTCGTGTTGTGGCACCCGCTGTGCCAGTTGGCGAACAAAGGCCTCTGCGTTTGATGTTTCGCCGGTCTGTAGCAGGTAGTTTATCAATGAAACCAGTTGCTGTCCTGTCATGTGCTCTGTCATCAGCAGCGTCGCCAACCTGTCCAGCAGATCAGCCAGGTCACGCTGATGAATATGTTTCTGCAATAGGGTAAGCGCGGCCATGCGGCGGTGTTTCATAATATCGTCATCAGAAATAACCGTCACATCAACCAAAGGAAATGCATTGCTATAGAGCTTTTCGGCCATTACGGGATCGGTAAACTCATCCAGCCATCTAACTGAATAGGGATAGGGGCTTTGCCTGCCGGTATAGAACAATATCGGAATTACCAACGGGAGTTCTTTATGTCCAGCATCAAGATGGCGCTGCATCGCCGCTACCGCGTAGCGGATAAGACGGAAGGCCATATGCTTATCCGGCGTGGATTGATGTTCAATTAATACATAAACGTATGCATCGCCGGAAACGGCTTGCAGACTGTAAAGCACATCGCTGAAGTATGGACGCAGACGCTCTTCGACAAAACTGCCTGATTCCAGCTTTAGCGTGCTGAGATCGCAGTGCGCCTGTAAGTCTGCTGGCAAATGCAGTTGTATAAAATCCCGGGCACTCTCGGGATGAGTTAAAAACTGCTTAAAAACCAGGTCATGTGGCGTTGGCGTAATCCTTTTGCTGTTCTTTGCTTGCGCATTTCTTTCAAACATCCCCTGCTCCATTGGGCTGATGGTTTACCCGGCTGATTATACCTGGATAGCGGCCTGGATAGCGGCTGTTTCTCCTGGTTTGCGGTATCGCTCGCAATCAGGCTTAACCGCGCTGATGGACAATTAAATCCGACCATTTGTTAAGATGACCACTTCGGTTTAGCCAGCCGCGACGGCTTTCCGCTATGCTTGCCCACAAGAAAACAACGCGGCTCCGCCGCTTTTTATAAGGTGAACGATGTCATACTTTCAGCCCGTCGCGCTCAATCACGCCAGCCGTCTGCTTAACCACGGCCCTACCGTTCTGATCACCAGTTTCGATGCCGCCTCCGACAAACGTAATGTTATGGCCGCCGCCTGGTCAACGCCGGTTGAGTTTGTTCCGGCGCGCATTGCTATTGTGGTGGATAAAGGCGCCTGGTCGCGTGAAATCATTGAACGAAATCAGGCGTTCGCCATCTGTGTGCCTACCGCGGCCATTGCCGATTTAACCTGGGCGGTCGGCAGCGTTTCCGGGCGTGATGAGGATAAGTTTGCGCGCTATGGTATTGAGGCGCTAGGCGGGCCGGAGCTGGGCCTGCCGGTGATTGAACAGGGCTGCGCCGCCTGGCTGGAGTGTCGTCTGCTGCCGGAAACCGAGGCGCAGCAGCAATACGATACGCTGTTTGGCGAGGTGGTTGCCGCCGCCGCCGATACGCGTATTTTCAATCAGGGTCGCTGGCAGTTCTCTGCCGAACACCCTGAGCACCATACGCTGCATCATCTGGGCGCGGGCAGCTTTGTCACCAGCGGGCCGCTGGTGCAGGCAAAGCCGCTTTGAACCTCAGATACAGCGATAAAAAAAGCGCCCTTACGGGCGCTTTTTTCTTTACTGCGCGGGTTATTTCAAACGGAACGCCACTACGCTGTCGCCTTGTTTGGTGCCCAGCGAGCCGTGGCCGCCTGCGGCGATGACTACATACTGCTTGCCATCGTTGCCCTGCCAGGTCGACGGCGTCGCCTGTGCGCCAGCGCTCAGCTCGGTCTGCCACAGCAGCTTGCCGGTATTGATATCATAAGCGCGGAAGAAGTTATCCGCCGTCGCGCCGTGGAATACCACGTCACCCGCCGTCACCAGCGGACCGCCGTGCGCCACCATTCCCATCGGGAAACCGATGGGGAAGCGGCCCGGCAGGAAGCTGGTGCTCAGGTTTTTCGTGGTGCCTACGCGGCGCAGCCATTCTGTCTTACCGGTTTTCAGATCCACACCCACCATGCGTCCCCACGGCGGCGCGATGCAGGGGATCCCCAGGTTAGAGGCCAACTGCTGGATATGAATGGCGTAGTCGCCGTGGAAGTTTTCATTCCAGTAAGGCTGGCCATCCTGGGTGAACATGCGTTTAGTGGCCGTCTCCGGCGTACGCTTGATCAGCGTATATTTATAGGCCAGACGCACCGGCGAGGCGACCAGAATCTGACGCTCGGGATCCACCGCCACAGAACCCCAGTTAAACACGCCGATGTTGCCCGGGAACACAATCGATCCCTGCTCGGTAGATGGCGTCCAGGGATTACCGTCATAGCGCAGCGATTTAAAATCAATACGGCAGGCCATTTGGTCGAACGGCGTAATGCCCCACATCGATTTTTCACTCAGCGGTTCCGGCAGGAAGTTCAGGCTGGAGACCGGCTGGGTCGCAGCAAATTTTTCGCCAGGCACGCCATCGGTAGAGACCGGAACCTGCTTGATCGGATAAACCGGTTGACCGGTCAGGCGGTTAAGCACAAACAGGTTGCCGGTTTTGGTCGGCAGGATCACCACCGGCTGTTTACTGCCCTGATAATTGATATCAAGCAGTGACGGCTGCGAGGGATTATCGCGATCCCACAGATCGTGGTTAGAACTCTGGAAACGCCATTTAAAGGCGCCGGTCCGCAGATCCAGGGCGACCAGCGCATCACGGAACTTCTCGGTATTGCTGTTGGCATCACGCTCGATACCCAGCTCATCCGGTGAGGCGTTGCCAAACGGCACATAGACCAGACCGTTGTGCAGGTCGGCGCTCAGCGTGCCCCAGGCCACCGGCGTATCGTACGGATAGTTCTGGTTAGCGGCGATCGGTTGAGTTTGCTCTGGATTAGCCGGATCGAAATTCCATACCAGCCGGCCGCTTTGCGCGTCATAAGCACGAATCACGCCGGACGGGTTGCCCTTGTCGAAGCCGTTATCCATCACCGAGCCGCCAACGATAACCAGATTGCCTGCCACCAGCGGCGCGGCAGTCTGCATCAGCGCATGCGGGCGGATGTCGCCCATATTCGCGCACAGATCGACAATGCCATCCTGCCCGAAATCGGCGCACCGTTTACCGGTATCCGCATCCAGCGCCACCAGTTTGGCATCGGTGGTAGCGTTAAAGATACGCTTGCGGCAGATTGCCGGCGCATTATCCTGCGGCTGCGCGGCGCTGGCTTCGTAGTAGCTCACGCCACGACAGGTCTGATGTTGCTGCAGATAAGATCGATCCTGCTGCGGCACATATTTCCATTTCAGCTTGCCGGTTTCCGGCACCAGCGCATGAATTTCATTATGCGGGGTACAGAAATAGAGGGTGTTGTTGGCCTTCAGCGGCGTCGCTTCAAAGGTATATTCACTGGCATCATCGCTTTTGCGCAGATCGCCGGTATGGTAAGTCCATGCGACCTCCAGATTATTCACGTTTTGCTTATTAATCTGGTTTAACGCCGAGAAGCGCAGGCCGTTGTTAGTGCCGCCGTAAGCGACCCAGTCACCGTGCGCTACATCCGTGCTGCCAGGCTGGCGGGCGTTGGTAATATTCCCTTCCTGCGGCAGCGGATCGTAGAACATCAGGCCAATCACCACCGCGATAATGATGATCAGCGTAGAGCCGAGGAGCGGATGAAATTTGCGTCCGGTTAGCGGGCGCACCACCCACGGCATCGCCAGCCAGACGCCGATCAGGCCGAGGATATCGCCACGCGGGATCCACTGCCATTTATCGAAGCCAACTTCATAGATAATCC
Source organism: Mixta hanseatica (assembly GCF_023517775.1). Lineage (NCBI taxonomy): Bacteria > Pseudomonadati > Pseudomonadota > Gammaproteobacteria > Enterobacterales > Erwiniaceae > Mixta > Mixta hanseatica. The sequence goes on from NZ_CP082904.1 coordinate 2,177,294, forward strand.
AGAACAGCGTAATCCACAGCAAAACGGCGCAGGCCGTTAAGGCGATTTTTTTATTCATCGCCAGCGTAATAGCGATAATCAGCAGGCCGACGGCCATCACGGCATAGAATGGGCTCCCCCCAAGCAGTAATAACCTGCCGCCCATATAGAGCATAGCGACGCCGATCAGGGCGATCGCTATCCCGGTAATTTTGTTAAGCATGTTTCCCTCGTAACAATTTACAAAAACTGAAATTAATTTCAAAAAACATTACATCAAATAAACACAATTTTAACTTCGATACATGAGCAATAAAATTAAACTAAATCTTATCTGTTTAGATATTTTGATGAATTAATGGCTAAAACAGCGCGGCTGGCACCCTGCGCAGCCGCCAGCGCCGTATCAAAATTAATAAATTAGCGAAAATAATTAGACAGGTTGTAAAACATAGAAAAGAATTGCCGCGTAATGCTAAAAATGAGCATTCGCGAAGAGACGATCTACTGATACTGAAAGGTTTTTCGCCTGGATAATCTTCGCCCGGATCTCCAGAGATGCAGGCAATTAATCAATTGCCCTGTCCCTGCAACGGGGCTACTTGTTGCTTTCTGCCAGCGCCATCTTGCCCAACAGTCGCACAAATTCATCCTGCTCGCGTTGTTCGAGCCGGTTAAGAAACGCCTGGTCAGCTTTACAGGCTAACGGAATCGCCTGTTGTAACTGCTGCTCGCCCTCTGGCGTAAGAAAAACAAAGCGGCGACGCTTATCCTCTGGCGCGTGCTCACGCCGTAAAATGCCGCGCTTTTCAAGTCGCGAGAGCATTTCTGCCAGCGTCGCTTTGGTGCTGACGGCAGCCTCAATCAGTTCCACCTGTTCAATGCCCGGTTTTTCCGCCACCGCCCGCAGTACTGAATATTGCGGTTTGGTCAGGTCCGGCAACAGCTGCTGCCAGTAAGCGGTATGCTCCTGAAACAGCTGACGCATTAAATGAAAAGCTTCTTTATTCAGCGTTAAAGGCATTGGCCGCTCTTCCCATAAATAATCAGAGCGCCATTATAGAGCCATCAGACCAAACGGAAAATGCCCGTGTGTTGCCCTGGCTTATCGCCTCGGGTTCTCTTCGCTTAAGGGATATTCCCTGTCCGTTTAAGAGAACGTTCTTGTACGAACTTTTTTACCGGCTGCGCTTGCATTCACGCAAATTGCAGCCTAAGGTAAATCCATTAGTTCGTATACGAACGATATGGAGGCGGAATGAATCTGATCGTAGGAATGACCGGTGCCACGGGCGCGCCGCTGGGCGTGGCGCTGCTGCAGGCGTTGCAGGCAATGCCTGAGGTGGAAACACACCTGGTGATGTCGAAATGGGCGAAGACCACCATTGAACTGGAAACGCCATGGCGCGCGCGCGATGTCGCCGCGATGGCGGATATCTGTCATAACGCCAGCGATCAGGCTGCCACCATCTCTTCAGGCTCGTTTAAAACCGACGGCATGATCATCGTCCCCTGCAGCATGAAAACGCTGGCCGGTATTCGCGCCGGCTATGCCGATGGTCTGGTAGGTCGCGCCGCAGACGTGGTGCTGAAAGAGCAGCGCAAGCTGGTGCTGGTGCCGCGTGAAACGCCACTCAGCACCATTCATTTGGAAAACATGCTGGCATTGTCGCGACTTGGCGTCGCGATGGTGCCGCCGATGCCCGCCTGGTACAACCACCCTGCTTCGGTTGAAGAGATTACCCATCACATTGTGGCGCGCGTTCTTGATCAGTTTGGCCTCTCTTATCCGCAGGCCCGGCGCTGGCAGGGATTATCGCAGGCTCGCCCGCGCTGTGGTTTGATAATATCGCTGGCTTTACCGATGCGCGCGTCGCCCTGAATACCCTCGGCTCTTGGCAAAATCATGCCATCGCGCTGGGCCTGCCGCCCAATACCCCAACCCGTGCGCAGATCGAGGCGTTTATTCGCCGCTGGGATACCTTTCCGGTCGCCCCCGAGCGCCGCGACAGCGCGCCGTGGCAGGAAAATAGCGCCGAAGGCGACGACATCAACCTGTTTGATACTTTGCCGCTGTTCCGTTTGAACGATGGCGACGGCGGTTTTTATCTTGATAAAGCCTGTGTGGTCTCGCGCGATCCGCGCGATCCCGATAACTTCGGTAAACAAAACGTCGGCATTTACCGTATGGAGGTAAAAGGTAAGCGTAAGCTCGGCCTGCAGCCGGTGCCGATGCACGATATTGCGTTGCACCTGCACAAGGCGGAAGAGCGCGGTGAGGATTTGCCCGTCGCCATTACGCTGGGCAACGATCCGATTATCACCCTGATGGGCGCCACCCCGCTGAAATATGACCAGTCGGAATATGAAATGGCAGGCGCGCTGCGCGAAGCGCCCTATCCGATAGTCAGCGCGCCGCTGACCGGCTTTGATGTGCCGTGGGGGTCGGAAGTGATCCTTGAAGGGGTGATTGAAGGACGCAAGCGCGAGATCGAAGGGCCATTCGGCGAATTTACCGGCCACTACTCCGGCGGACGCAATATGACGGTGGTGCGTATCGATCGTGTCAGCTGGCGCAGCCAGCCCATCTTTGAGTCGCTCTATCTTGGCATGCCGTGGACCGAGATCGATTATCTGATTGGCCCTGCCACTTGCGTGCCGCTTTATCAACAACTGAAGGCGGAGTTTCCGGAAGTGCAGGCGGTTAACGCCATGTATACCCACGGCCTGCTGGCAATTATCTCCACGAAAAAACGCTACGGCGGCTTTGCCCGCGCGGTCGGTCTGCGCGCTATGACCACCCCGCACGGTCTGGGCTACGTCAAGATGGTGATTATGGTAGATGAGGATGTCGATCCGTTCGATTTGCCGCAGGTAATGTGGGCGCTCTCTTCTAAAGTGAATCCGGCAGGCGATTTGGTCCAGCTGCCGAATATGTCGGTGCTGGAGCTGGATCCGGGTTCGTCGCCCGCCGGCATTACCGACAAGCTGATTATTGACGCCACCACGCCGGTCGCGCCGGATAACCGCGGCCACTACAGCCAGCCGGTTAAAGATCTGCCGGAGACGGCCGCCTGGGTGGAAAAACTGAGCGCAATGCTGGCAAACCGTAAATAACAGGAGAAGAGCTATGCTATGTCCACGCTGTGGCGATCAACATATTGAATTAATGGCAACCTCGCCGGTTGCCGATGTCTGGACCGTACATCAGTGTCAGCGCTGCCTCTATACCTGGCGCTCAACCGAACCGCTGCGTCGCACCAGCCGGGAACATTATCCGCAGGCATTCCGGATGACGCAGCAGGATATCGATAATGCGCCACAGGTGCCCGCTATCCCGCCGTTGCTCCCGGAGGACGAGCGCTGATTTGCACGCTGGCAGCGCCCTGTTTCGGGCGCTTGCCTGCAAAGAGTGCAACCTTTACCGGCCGCAAACGCGCTATCCCCCCGCGCTTAATGCTTTTCTCCAGCTGGCATCGCCTTTGCTTAATAGCAAACGTTGCTCATGTTTTCAGGAGAAAAGCTATGCATGTTACCGCTGCGGCCAGTCGCTACCGCTTTAAAATTTTTGCCCTGCTGTTTTTTATCGCCCTGATTAACTATATCGACCGCGGGGCGCTCTCGTTTGCCGCCAGCGCCATCGCCGCTGAATATCATTTTACTAAGGTGCAGCTTGGCGCGGTGCTGGGCTATTTCGGCTTCGGCTACCTGTTTGGTTCGCTGTGCGGCGGCTTCCTCGCTGACCGCTTCGGGACGAAAAAGGTCTGGCTGATGGCGGGCGTCCTCTGGTCAATTTTAGAGATCGCTACGGCCTGGGCGGGTGATTTGGGGATGGCGCTGTTCGGCGGTTCAGCGATCATGGGGTTTGCGGCGCTGCGTATTCTGTTTGGCTTCGCGGAAGGCCCCGCCTATGCGCTGATGAATAAGGCCATTGCCCACTGGGCACCGGACAACGAGCGTGGCATGGCGCTGGGGATCGGTTTACTCAGCACCCAGGTCGGCTCGCTGCTTACCGCGCCGGTAGCGGTCACGCTGCTGTTGCTGACCAACGACTGGCGGATGATGTTTATCCTGCTGGGTGTAATGTCGCTGGTGGCGATGGTGCTGTTTGCCCGCGCCTTTAGCGATACGCCAGAACAGCAGCCCGCCGCGAATACGGCCGAACGCCTGCTGATTAGCCACGGACAGGCGCCGGAGCCGGCAGGCGGTGCGCCATTGCCCTGGTGGCGTTTCTTTACCAGCCGGACGCTGGTTTGCAATGCGCTGGGTTATTTTTCGTTTCTCTATATCACCTTTACCCTGGTAACCTGGGCGCCCAAATATTTGCAGGATAATTTCCATTTTGATCTGCAGTCGCTGGGCTATATCGCCATGATCCCCTGGAGCGGCGCCTGTATCACCGTGCTGCTGGGCGGACGCATTGCCGATCTGCTGCTGCGTCGGTTTGCTAATTTGCGCCTGGCGCGTAACCTCTTCGCCGCGTTAACGCTGCTGCTGGCCGGCGGCTGCTTTCTGGCGATTCCATGGATGCCTTCCGCCAGCCTGGTTATTGTGATGATGACGCTGGGCAATGCCTTAAATGCGCTGGTGAATAATGTTTACTGGTCGGTGGTAATTGACGTTACGCCGCGCGCCAGCGTGGGCACCTACAGCGGCATCACGCTGGCGATTGCTAACCTGGCCTCGATTATTTCACCGATGCTAAGCGGCTGGCTGGCGCAATATTATGGCTATAACGCAATGTTTACCGCCACCGCGCTGATCGCCTTTGTCAGTATGCTGGCGATGACGCTGCTGCAGCCGGAGAAAAAACTGGGGGCTGAGCGCGTCGGCCCGTTGCCGGTTAGCCGGGCGGCAAGCCACTGAAACGCGACGTAATACCAAAAACAGGCGTTATTCTTCTGTGAATAATGCCTGTTTTATTACTGCTGGATAAAAACGGATTATTATTTTTTCTGGTTAAGATAATCCGTCAGGAAATGTTGAGCATTGCCATAGGATGAAAGCGATTGGCTGTAGCTAATGCGGTAAGACTGTTTATCATCAGGAAGATAAAGCTCGCCCATGCCGGAACCGAACATATTCAAGGCGACGAAACGGTTGCCATTAACTTTTAACGAGTAGGTTTTCTTCTTATCGTTTTTTTGCACATCCATTAACTGAATGCGTTGGCTCCAGGGATGATCGATATTGGTGATCTGCACCAGTGCTTTATTTTCCTCACGTGGACCATAACGCAATACCCACACCTGAATCCCCTCTTCGCCCTGCCACGCTTTCACTTCTTCTGCGACTTCCGGGCGTACAGCAGGCGTGGTCTGGGTCACTCCCTTACTCTGCGCGATAACATCCTGCGTTACTGGCATCAGCGCCAGCGTAACCAGCATAAAGGCCATATTTATTTTCTTCACCGATAAACTCCTTTTTTATTTCGGGACGGCGAAAATAATAATCAATATATCCTCTTCGTCAATAACAATTATATCAATTAGCGCTATCAGACACGTAATTTGGCGTGAATCATTTTATTGCGAATGTATATAATTGGCCTACTATTCTTTTTAATTACCCGAACGATTTATTAAAGCCGACCACACATTTGGTCGGCTTTATCTATTTAATTATTTAATCTCAGAAGGCTTCCCATCCTTCTGTTGACAGCGTTTCCTTTGGACGCGCGGCCGCAGAACGCGCAACATTCATCACCGGCTTTTTAACGGCTGCCTGTGACAGTGTCACTCCTGCCATCAGGCGGAAAGTCGCTACCGTCTGGTTCAGATGGCGCGCCTGATCTTCCAGTTGGCTGGCGGCCGAAGACGATTCTTCCACCAGCGAGGCGTTCTGCTGCGTCACCTGATCCAGCTCGGTCACCGCAATGCCGACCTGGCTGATGCCGCGGCTTTGTTCGTCAGAAGCGGACGAGATCTCATCCATTATATCGCGCACCTGCTTAACGCCAACCACGATAGCTTCCATTGACTCTTCCGCCGCGACGGCCAGCTTAGTGCCTTTCTCTACACGGGCAGAGGATTCTTCGATCAGCCCTTTGATATCTTTCGCTGCCGCCGCGCTGCGCTGGGCCAGATTGCGCACCTCGCCCGCCACCACCGCGAAGCCGCGGCCATTCTCTCCGGCACGTGCCGCTTCAACCGCCGCGTTCAGCGCCAGGATATTGGTCTGGAAAGCGATACTTTCAATAACGCCGGTAATTTCGGCAATCTTCTTCGCGCTCTCTTCCAGATCGTAAATAGTTTTAATCACCCCATCGACAATATCGCCGCCCTTCTCAGCGGTATCCGAGGCCGATATGGCCAGCTTCGATGCCTGCTGCGCATTATCCGCATTCTGTTTTACCGTTGCGGTGATCTGCTCCATGCTGGCGGCCGTCTGCTCCAGCGAAGCCGCCTGCTGCTCGGTGCGCGAGGAGAGATCGGCATTGCCTGCGGCAATCTCACTCACGCCGGTCAGGATAGTTTGCGCGCCGTTGCGCACGTTGCTGACGGTATTTACCAGCGCCTGCTGCATCCGCGCCAGGCCATTATGCAGCCGTCCCATTTCGGTACGCGCCAGCGGATCCGCCTGCACCGGCTGCGTTAGATCGCCATGCTCAATCGCATCGATGTGGCTAAGCGCGGCGGCCAGCGGCTGCAGCAGCACGCGCTGCAATACGCGCCAGCTGAGCGTTATACAAGCCAATACCAGCAGCATAGTGCCCGCCAGCAGCGCCTTCATCTGACCGAAATGGCGATCGCTGTTTTCTGCGGCCTGCGTCGTCAAATGATTTACCGCGCTGCGCCAGCGCTCGTAATCTTCCAGCATCGCCTGCTGCTTTGGCGCGGCGTTAATCGCGAACATCGCCGCCAGACTGTGGGTCTCTGCAGTATCCATCAGCTGCTGCAGCAGCGTGAAGTACGCTTTGTAGCTGGCATTCAGCTGAGCCGTCAGCGCCGGATCAAGCCCTTTCAGCGGCGTGCCGGACTGATATTCCTGATATCCGCGTTCTGCCACCTGCAGCTGTTGGCGCCCGTGCTCAATCATTCCCGGCAGCTTCGCGCTGCCGGGGCCTTCCTGCTGGATCCAGATAACGATGCGGTTCGCGTCGGAACGAACCGCGTTCAGCGCATACCAGGCGTTGGTTAGCGCGGTAACCTTGTCATTGGCCGCCGAAGCGGTAAGAAAATTTTCTTTGTCATTGCTGAGTGAATTCAGAAACAGTCCGCCGGAAACTAACTGCAACAGGCCAAACAGCGCGATGCAGCAAATCAGAAAGGTAGACGTTTTAATGCGGCTGAAAAAGGACATAGCTCCCTCAAATAAAGTGATAAGCATCACACTTATCGGCAGCTTTACCGGTAACATTAGCGCCGTTGATTATTAATCAACCGGTTGTAACAGCCTGTTATACTGCTTCCACACGCGTGGCGCGCATCCGGCAGCGAAAGAGAGCTGAAATCGCCCTTTCGCTAAGCGTTAATCTGAATATCAGGCTGGATCATTGATTAATAGTTTATTTATGCGCTTTCATCAGGCTGGATTGTCAGGCCATGAACAACGTATGATGACGCCGGTCAGGCAGTGTCGTTATCCTGTCGACCCAGGCAGGAGTCCCCTGTACGAATCACATGCAGCGTAATGGCTATCTGTTAGAGTCGCTAACCTGTTGCAGCGCCAGAAGTGCCGGTAACCCACTGATGAGCGTCAAATTTATCGATGATAAGTTACGCCTTACCTGTTGTTAGGTTTTACTTATTGATTCAATAAAGGATACGCATTAGATCTCGATCACGTTTTTCGGTAACTTTCACGCTAACCAATATGAAGGAGTAACTGATGTCTATCATTAACACCAAAATCAAACCGTTCAAAAACAACGCGTTCAAAAACGGTGAGTTCATCGAAGTGACTGAGAAAGATGTCGAAGGTAAATGGAGTGTATTCTTCTTCTACCCGGCTGACTTCACCTTCGTTTGCCCGACCGAACTGGGTGACGTTGCTGACCACTACGCGGAATTCCAGAAACTGGGCGTAGACATTTACTCTGTTTCTACCGATACCCACTTTACCCACAAAGCATGGCACGGCAGCTCTGACACCATCGCGAAAATCCAGTACGCGATGATCGGCGACCCGACCGGCGCGCTGACCCGTAACTTCGACATCATGCGTGAAGATCAGGGTCTGGCTGACCGTGGTACCTTCATCGTTGACCCGGAAGGCATCATCCAGGCAGTAGAAATCACTGCTGAAGGTATTGGCCGTGACGCATCTGACCTGCTGCGTAAAGTGAAAGCGGCACAGTACGTTGCCAGCCACCCGGGCGAAGTTTGCCCTGCAAAATGGAAAGAAGGCGAAGCGACCCTGGCTCCTTCTCTCGACCTGGTTGGCAAAATCTAAGTTAACCAGCAGTTTTTTGTCTTTTTCATCGGGTGCTGCGGCACCCGATTTTTTGCCTGGAGACCCTCATGCTCGACACCACGATGAAAAACCAACTCAAGGCCTATCTTGAGAAATTAACTAAGCCTGTTGAGTTAATCGCTACGCTGGACGACAGCGCGAAATCCGCTGAAATCAAAGAGCTGTTGGCGGAAATTGCTGAGCTGTCTGAAAAAGTAACGTTCCGTGAAGACAACACCCTGCCGGAGCGCAAACCTTCATTCCTGATTACTAACCCAGGCAACAGCACCGGCCCGCGTTTTGCCGGCTCGCCGCTGGGTCACGAATTCACTTCGCTGGTACTGGCTCTGCTGCAGACCGGCGGACATCCGTCCAAAGAGACGCAGGCGCTGCTGGATCAGATCCGCCAGCTGGATGACGACCTGCATTTCGAAACCTATTACTCGCTCTCCTGTCACAACTGCCCGGACGTGGTGCAGGCGCTGAATCTGATGGCGATTCTGAACCCGCGCATCAGCCATACGGCGATTGACGGCGGCGTATTCCAGAATGAGATTCAGGATCGTAACGTCATGGGCGTTCCGGCAGTATTCCTGAACGGGAAAGAGTTCGGCCAGGGCCGTATGAGCCTGGCGGAAATCGTCAGCAAAGTGGACGTCAACGCCGACAAACGCGCAGCGGAAGAGCTGAACAAGCGTGACGCTTACGACGTGCTGATTGTCGGCAGCGGCCCGGCGGGCGCGGCGGCGGCGATTTACTCAGCGCGTAAAGGCATCCGTACCGCCCTGCTGGGCGAGCGTTTTGGCGGCCAGGTATTGGATACGGTTGATATTGAAAACTATATCTCCGTGCCGAAAACCGAAGGGTCTAAACTGGCTGGCGCGCTGAAAGCGCACGTCAGCGAATATCCGATCGACGTGATCGACAGCCAGAGCGCCAGCAAGCTGATCCCGGCCAGCGTAGAAGGCGGCCTGCATACGCTGCAAACCGCTTCCGGCGCCGAGCTGAAATCACGCAGCATCATCGTCGCTACCGGTGCGCGCTGGCGTAACATGAACGTTCCGGGCGAAGAGCAGTATCGCACCCGTGGCGTTACCTACTGCCCGCACTGCGACGGCCCGCTCTACAAAGGTAAGCGCGTGGCGGTCATCGGCGGCGGTAACTCCGGTGTTGAAGCGGCGATCGATCTGGCCGGTATCGTTGAACACGTTACCCTGCTGGAGTTCGCGCCAGCGATGAAAGCGGACGCCGTGCTGCAGCAAAAAGTACGCAGCCTGGAAAACGTGGATATCATCCTGAACGCGCAGACGCTGGAAGTGAAAGGCGACGGTAGCAAGCTGACCAGCCTGGAATATAAAGATCGCGTGAACGAGACGGTTCATCAGATCGACGTGGCCGGTATCTTCGTACAGATTGGCCTGCTGCCGAACACCACCTGGCTGGACGGCACCATCGAGCGTAACCAGATGGGCGAAATCCTGATCGATGCGAAATGCGAAACCAGCGTGAAAGGCGTATTTGCTGCCGGCGACTGTACCACTGTGCCGTACAAGCAGATCATTATCGCCAGCGGTGAAGGCGCGAAAGCCTCCCTGAGCGCGTTTGATTATCTGATTCGTACTCAGCCGGTCGGCTAAGGCTCACCCGCTAAAACTGTAGCGGCATCTCGGGATGCCGCTTTTTTTTGCCCGCCGTTCAGCGGTCAAGGAAACGCTGTGGATGATCCGCGGTGAGATGATGCACATTATCGTAGCGGCCAAACAGTCGGTAGCGGTTACGGGCGATAAGATCATAGCAGCGGTTGCTCAGGGCGGTGGGCAGGAAACGCAGCAGCGACAGCGCGCGCCACGGCCACGGCAGCCCAGCCATTACGCGAAAGATCGCCTCCGCCCGCAGCCAGACCTGTCCCTGCCTGATCAGCACAATGGTGCTGATGTTTTCCGTTGACAGACCGGCCCAGCGCAACAGCGCTTTCCCCTGCTCACTCTGCACCGCTGCCAGCCTGACGGTATGATATCTGTCGTAGCGCAGCAGGAAATTGACCCAGCCGTTGCACAACTTACAGGTGCCGTCATACAGCACTACCTGTTCGTTGGGCGCTATCAGCGGCGGCGCGGCGCGATCAGTCATTACGGATGCCGGGATCCTCATCGCTGGTCGGCACCGGATTTTCCTCTTCGGTGCCGCTTTCCAGCTCATGCAGGCTTATCAGTTGCACCGGGGCATCTTCCAGCCGATCCAGCCAGCGCTCGCTGACATCCGGCAGGCTGGTAAATTGCCCGTCGAGGAACAGAAAATCGAGCTGCTCGCCCAAATCTTCCAGTAACTCTTCCGGCGCGCTGTAGTTCTCGCCGTGCAGATCGCTGCCGTCAATGTGATACCCGATCAGCCCATCATGAACGTTCGCCTGGCCCAGCTCAATAATATGGCCATCGATATTCTGCGCCAACAGGGTGCCGTCGCAGTAGAAAAGGTTATAGGGCATTAAGTCCTGGTTACGATTATCGGGCATAGATCCTCCTGTATAAGATTCAGGTTGATAAGTATAGCCAGGCTCAGCAGCAGTGCTTTATTGCGCGCTATCCAGCCGCGTCATCGCCTGGATAAATTCCTCTTCGCTCACGCCATACAGCGAGTGTTTAACCCCAAGGCGAAATGCATCCTGTAGCAGTTGATACAGCGCGCGCAGATCATCCAGGGTGCGCCGCTCCGGCTCTGTGCCATAACGACTAAAGCGCCGGTTTTCCAGCGACAGCTGACCGCCGTCCGGCAGATAACGCGCCGCCAGCAGATGATGGCGAAAGTGGGAGTGCGGCCAGGTAGAGACAAAGTGATTGGCCATCAGATAATCGGAAGGAAACTGCGTCACCAGGTCAAAGCGATAAAGCGGCTGCCACTCATCGTGACGGCGCAGGCAGAGTAACCACTCTTCGCCCAGCGACTGCAGCTGATATTCACCGTGCGGCGTCGCCTGCGACCGATCTGCCAGCAGGCGGATCGGCGCGCTGAGCGTCGGCCCGCCAAAGCCGACATCGGCGATCCAGAAAGCCCCTTCCAGCTGCACCAGCAGCAGCATATGAGTACGCGGCGGCACCGAGGGCGGCTGGGCTATTACCACGCGAGCGGCCAGCCCGCGCGCCTCAAAGCCCATCTGCTGTAGCGCCAGCAGAAACAGCGCATTCTGCTCATAGCAATAGCCGCCGCGCCGCGCGACGACCAGCTTCTCCTGAATCGCTTCAGTTTCAAGATGAATCGAACGATCAAGAATAACATCCAGATTTTCAAACGGGATGGCGCAAACATGCGCCTGATGCAGCTGTGAAAGCGTAGCCAATGACGGGCGCGTCGCGCCGGTATAACCGATACGCGCCAGATAAGCGTGAAGATCGAACGGCATAATTTCTTCCTGGTAAAAATGATGCTTATCTTATAGCTGATTTCTGGCGCGGGAGGTTGATCTCAGGTGCGCGCGGGCATCCATTCATTTTATTTGACTAATCCCACGCTGTTTTTCAACAGCTGGCGCGCCCGCCAACAGCTAATAATCATTTCATCGTCCTCCGCGCTGTCGGCCAGGCCGCCCAGACGTGAACAAAGTGCATCATAACTTAATGCCCGTTTTTCCTGGGCTAATGCCACGACAGCCCGGCCTACCAACGCTAAAAATTCTGCGTCATGCTCGGCTTCTTCAGATAACCAGGACAATTTTGTTCCCTCCTTTTGGTTAAAAAGACCCCTTAACTATGACCGCTCAAAAAATTTGGGGATCCCTGTAATCGATTTCTGAGACTTATCTCACGAGGAAGATTGTCAAGGCGCAGCGGCGGCTGGGCAAAACGCGCAGAAAAAACTATAACAATTTAATAACCTACCCGCCGTTCACCCAAAAAGAGGCAAAAATGAAATTTACCCGCTGTGCGACCCTGCTGTTTGCTCTAAGCTGCCCCGCTTTCGCGGCTGATACTCTGCCTGCTGCGCCGCAGGCAAAAGCGGTATCAGTGGTAACCGGCGCCACGCCGGAATCGTATATTAGCCATCCGATGCAGCGGGATGCACGCGGTATCTGGTCATGGACCAGCGCCCCGCTGGCGCCTGACCTTTATGAATACTTCTTTAATGTCGACGGCTTGCGCACCATTGATCCTTCCGGCGCAATGCCGAAACCACAGCGCCAGGTCAACACCAGCCTGATCCTGGTGCCCGGTTCGCTATTAGATGTGCGTCAGGTGCCACACGGCGAGCTTCACGCCCTGACCTACCACTCGCAGGCGTTAAACGCCGAGCGTCAGCTGTATGTCTGGACGCCGCCCGGCATGGAGAAAATGCGCGATCCGCTGCCGGTACTCTATTTCTGGCACGGCTTTGGCGATAGCGGGCTCTCCGCTGTGGCGCAAGGGCGTATTCCGCAAATCATGGATAATCTGCTGGCCGAGAAGAAAATTGTGCCGATGCTGGTGGTGATGCCGGACACCGAAACCGATGCACCCGGCATAGTGCCGGAGGACTATATTCCGGCCGAGCGGCGCAAGGCGTTTTATCCACGCAACGCGGCGGCGGCGGATCGCGAGCTGATGCAGGATATTATTCCGCTGATTTCGCAGCGCTATCAGGTACGGCAGGACGCCGAAGGCCGGGCGCTGGCGGGCTTGTCGCAGGGCGGCTATCAGGCGTTAGTCAGCGGCATGAGCCACCTGGATCAGATCGGCTGGCTGGGCAGTTTCAGCGGCGTGACCACCGAAACGGTGCCGAACGCGGCGGTCAGCGCGCAGCTGGCGCAGGGAGCACAGGTTAATCAGCAGTTGAAGAACTTCACCCTGGCGATTGGCGAACGGGATAGCGTTACCGGCGCGGATATTGCCGGTCTGAAACAGCAGCTTGAGCAACAGAGCATCCATTTTGATTACGATGCTTACCCGCAGCTGGGCCATGAAATGGCGGTCTGGCGCCCGGCATACATTAAATTTGTGCAGAAGCTGTTCCGTTAAGCCTTATCCGGCCGCCGGGGAATGTTATTAAGCCTCGCTGTAACGCTTCTGCCTGCGGTGGCAGTGAAGACCACCGCCAGGATTAGCGCTGCGCAGGGCCGGCTAACAGCGGAGAACTATATCTTCCTGCGGCCCGCCGCCGCCCCGCAATAGCATATCTCAGCTATGCTTAAGTAAAGATTTAACAAGGTAAAAAAGGAGCAGTGATGAAAAAGCGACTGGCGATAATGCTGTTAATGGCAAGCTGCGGCGTAGCGCAGGCAGCCGATGAGGCAAGCAGCGAAGCGGAGACCTATATTGCGGGGCTCTGTACCCTCACCGGTGAACAACAAGCGCCGGGCGCATCGAAAGAAGAGTATGTGCAGAAGCTGAAAAATATGGTGATGCGCGGATCGGCTCCTTATGGCATGAACAAACCTGAATTTAATCAGGACGAGGCGGAAAAAGTGGCGGATGCGTATATAAAACTGCCTGACGACGTGAAAAAGAGTAACCTGAAAAACGCCGACGCCTGTAAAAAGGCGACGCTGGAGCAATATCAGAAAGCGGAATAGATTGAAGCAGAGATAGATAGAGATAGCGAGTTGTCGGCCTGAACGCGCTAAGGCCCGAACTCTAACCCCGCCTGCCTCTGCACGCGTTAACAGCCCCTTCATGATGGAAGGGGCCTTTAATTCGCTTTACTCTTTACCGGTTAAAAAACGGTAAATTACCGCCAAATCCTGCTCGCCATAGCCCGCTTCCACCGCCTGTTGCCAGAGCTGAGAGATATGCTGCAGCCCCGGCATCGACTGATCTTCCGCCGCGCTCAACGCCAGCTGCGCATCCTTAAGCGCCCAGGCCAGCTGCATTTGCGGGGTATAGTCGCCGCCTTTAATGGTATCCAGCTTTACCTTTGCATAGGGCGCAGCTAACGGCCCGCCTTCCAGCACTGACCAGAGTTCGTCGGGCGTAAAACCCAGCTGCTGCGCCAGGCTGGCGCTTTCCGCCAGTCCTTGCATCATGGCAATCAGCCAGGCGTTAACGACCAGCTTCATCCGCGATCCGGCGCCCGCCTCGCCTAACCAACGCGCCCCCTTGCTGATGGCAGCGAATACCGGCTCCAGGCTGGCGGCACGCTGCCGATCGCCGCTGGCCAGCACCAGGATCTGCGCGTTTTCCGCCGGAGCTTTGGTGCCGGAAACGGGCGCATCGATATAAACCACATCCGGACGCGCCGCCGCCAGCTGCGCAATCAATTTCTCAGTGGCTTCCACGCCGATGGTGCCCATCTGGCAGAAAACCGCGTTGGGTTTTAGCGCGGACATAATCTGTTGCAGAACGTTTTCGGTAGTGGTGCCGTCTGACAGCATCGCCAGCACCACATCCGCCTGCTCCACCGCCAGCTGCGGCTCATCGCAAAGCCGCATGCCTGCCGTCGCCAGATCTTCGCCGCGCGCGCGGGTGCGGTTCCAGCCGGCCACCTGAAACGTTTTTTTGACCAGATTAGCCGCGAAAGCGTGCCCCATGGCGCCTAATCCCAATACCGCTACAGCGGGACGTTGATTCATGGTGTAAATCCTTCTCTATTAATGTCGGTTAATTCTTACCTCGGGCTTGATAATAGATCGGCACGACGGCAGGCCAGAGATATTTTATGCGCGATTTTTTGCAAAATATGTCAGGGCTGCCAGGCTTATGCGCAGAAGTTACGGAACGTTATTGATTATTTCTGTTGCAGGACGCCTTTATGAAAATCACCCGCATCACTTCCCCTTCTGCCCGCCTGGTGGCGGTGGCTGCCCTGCTGGCGTTTAGCTGCGCTTGCGCCGTGGCCAGCGATGAATCAACCCTGGTAGTCAGCGCCTCTGCCGACGGGCTTTCTGAACTGGATACGCCCGCCGCCGTGAGCGTGGTGAGCGGCGACGATCTGCGCCGGGCCGCGCCGCGCATTAATCTGTCGGAGAATCTCTCTGGCCTGCCCGGCGTGCAAATCCAGAACCGGCAGAACTATGCGCAGGACTTACAGATTTCGATTCGCGGCTTTGGCTCGCGATCCACTTACGGGGTACGCGGGATGCGTATTTATGTGGATGGCATACCCGCCACCATGCCGGACGGCCAGGGACAAACCTCCAATATTGATCTGAACTCGGTCGATCGGGTGGAAGTGCTGCGCGGTCCCTTCTCCGCGCTGTACGGCAACGCTTCCGGCGGCGTGATCAATATTGCTACGCAGCAAGGCAGCCAGCCCGCCAGCGTTGAAGCCAGCAGCTACTACGGCAGCTTCGGCAGCTGGCGCTACGGATTAAAAGCGCAGGGCGCTACCGGCGACGGCAGCCAGGCGGGCGATGTGAATTATACGGTGTCGGCGACGCGCTTCAGCACTCATGGCTACCGCGATCACAGCAGCGCGCAGAAAAATCTGGGCAACGCGCGGCTGGGCGTACGGATCGATGATGTCAGTACCCTGACGCTGCTGTTTAACAGCGTGGATATTAACGCGCAGGATGCCGGCGGCCTGACCAACGCGGAATGGCGCGACAATCCGCGCCAGTCGCCGCGGGCAGAAGCGTACAATACGCGTAAAACCACGAAGCAAACGCAGGCCGGGCTGCGCTATGAGCGGCAAATAAGCGCAAACGACGATCTCAGCCTGATGGCCTGGGCGGGCGAGCGCGAAACGGTGCAATATCAGTCGATCCCGCGCGCGCCGCAGTTGCGACCGACCCACGCCGGCGGCGTAATCGATTTAACTCGCCACTATCAGGGCATCGATGCGCGCTGGACGCATCGCGACGCCATCGGTGCGGTGCCGGTCACCGTGACCGGCGGCCTTGATTACGAGACCATGAGCGAACGCCGCAAAGGCTATGAAAATTTTGTTCTGCGCAACGGCACGTCAGACTTTGGCCATAAAGGAGACCTGCGCCGCAACGAGCGCAACCTGATGTGGAACCTGGATCCCTACTTGCAAACCTCATGGCAGCTGACGCCAAAGCTAACGCTGGACGCGGGCGTGCGCTTCAGTACGGTGAACTTTGATGATAACGATCATTACATTACCCCCGACAACGGCGACGACAGCGGCGAAGCGAGCTATCACCGCTGGCTGCCGGCCGCCGCGCTGAAATATGCGGTGACCGATGCCTGGAATATCTACACCTCTGCCGGGCGCGGTTTTGAGTCGCCGACGATTACCGAGCTTTCCTATCGCAACGACGATCAGGGCGGCCTGAATAATCTGCTGCGGCCCGCGACCAGCGATACGCTGGAGATCGGCAGCAAAACCCGCATTGGCAACGGCCTGTTCAACGCGGCGCTGTTTCAGACCGACACCAAAAATGAAATTGTCGTGGCTAATAGCGAAGGCGGACGCAGCAGCTATAAAAATGCCGGACAGACGCGGCGGCGCGGCCTGGAGCTGTCGCTCGATCAGCAGTTTGCGCTCGACTGGCGGCTGCGTATGGCCTGGACCCTGCTGGACGCCACCTATCGCGACAGCAGCGATAGCGCCAAAAACCCGGTGACGCGCGGCAATCGTCTGCCCGGCATTGCCCGCAATATGGCCTTTGCGGCGTTGGAATATGCCCCGGAAGCGGGCTGGTATGGCGGCGCCGAGCTGCGCTATATCAGCAAAATCCAGGCCAACGACAATAACAGCGAGCAGGCCCCGGCTTACGCCGTAACCGCGCTAAACGGCGGCTATAAATTCCGCTCCGGCAACTGGGTGCTGGATCTGTTTGGCCGTGTGGATAACCTGTTCGACCGCAGCTATGTGGGCTCGGTGATTGTTAATGAGGGCAATGGCCGCTACTTCGAACCGGCGCCGGGACGCAATTACGGCGTTGGCGCCTCTCTGAGCTGGGAATTTAATTAATTGCCTGTAGCCGCGCGGCAAATCATCAACGCCCTGTTTGCGGTTTCTGCTGATTTATCCCGCGCGCGGATAGTGAATCAGATTGTGGATTAACGTCGGCTGGCCGCTGCTGTTGCGATAGGCATGCGGCACGTCGGCGTTAAAACGCAGCACCTCGCCCTGCCTTAGCTGATGCCAGCGCTGTGCGACCTGCACCTCCAGCGTACCGGTAATGACGATCACATGTTCCGTTACGCCCGGCGCATGCGGCGCGGATGCGCTAAACGCATTGGCGGAGAAGGTAATTTCCAGCAGATCCAGCCCCAGCAACGCATCAAAATCCGCCAGCGACCTGACCTGCATCTGCGCATTTTGCTGGTGAAACGGCGGACGTTCCCCTTCCCGATAGTGCACCACCTCTCTTGCAGCCTCTGGCGGTGTGATAAACAGTGAAAACGGCACGGCAAACCCGGTGGCGATTTTCCATAAGGTCGCCACCGTTGGGCTGGACTCGCCGCGCTCTATTTGCCCCAGCATCGCCTTACTGACACCGCTGTGCTCGGCCGCCTGCGTCAGGCTCCACTGGCGCTGGGCGCGCAGGGCTTTTAGCGTTTGAGCCAGATGTTGCGATAGCGCCTGCATCTTTTTCTCCTCTGCGAAGCTTACCTTGTGCGCTATAACGCACGATGCTACTGTGTGCGCTATAGCGCACAGGAGAGAATACTATGTTAGCGGTGCAGCATGCACGTCAGATCGGGTTTCCTGCCGCAATCGCCGGTTTTATCGCCACCCTTATCGGCTACGCCAGCTCGGCGGCAATTGTTTATCAGGCCGCGGCGGCGGCCGGCGTCGGCGCGGATGAGATTGGCGGCTGGTTTACCGCGCTGGGCCTGGCGATGGGTGTTAGCTCGCTCGGGCTTTCCCTCTGGTATCGCCAGCCTATTCTTACCGCCTGGTCAACGCCCGGCGCTGCCATGCTGGCAACCAGTCTGGATGGCGTGACGCTGGCGCAAACTATCGGCATCTTTATCTTCACCAATCTGCTAATTATGCTGTGCGGCATCACCGGGCTGTTTGCCCGTTTAATGAAGGTAATTCCACAGGCGATTACCGCCGCCATGCTGGCCGGTATTCTGCTGCGTTTTGGCCTGCAGGCCTTTGGCGGGCTGCAAACGGATTTAATGCTGTGCGGCCTGATGTGCGGCTGCTGGCTTTTGGCGCGTCGCCTGCTGCCGCGTTACGCCATTATTATGACGCTGCTGGCGGGCCTGCTGGTTACGCTGGCGCGTGGCGATCTACATTTAGCTCAGCCGTTGCTGACGCTGCGCTGGCCGACGTTTATTATGCCGTCGTTTTCTCTGCCGGCGCTACTGGGCGTTGGGCTCCCCTTTTTTTTGGTGACCATGGCCTCGCAAAACGCGCCGGGCATCGCCACGCTCCAGGCGCACGGCTATACCGCACCAGTTTCGACGCTTATTGGCTGGAGTGGCCTGATCGCCCTGCTGCTGTCGCCGTTCGGCGGCTTTTCCGTGTGTCTCGCCGCCATCACCGCCGCTATCTGTATGAGCGAGGAAGTTCATCCCGATCGCAACAAACGCTGGCTGGCGGCGGCAATGGCCGGATTTTTTTATCTGCTGGCTGGCGTGTTTGGCGGCGCCGTTGGCCTGCTGTTAACGGCCCTGCCGATCACGCTGATCCATACGCTGGCGGGACTGGCGCTGCTGGCTACGTTGACCAACAGTATTCAACGTGCGCTACACCAGGAAGAGACGCGCGATGCGGCAATGGTCACCTTTTTAGTGACCGCCTCCGGCGTTACGCTGGCGGGCGTGGGCGCGCCCTTTTGGGGGTTAATAGCTGGAATGCTGGTATGGCTGATATTATCATCTCACCGGCTTCGTTAATAAGAACAAGCGTTTATTTATCGCAGTTGTTCATCTGTGGAAAAATTATTTGTACAAGTATATTGATACTTGTACAGATATGGCGCTATCCGATGCGGTCATTTATCAGCGCTGAATCCTTAAAGTTTATATTTCCGGCAACGTTAATTCCGGGCGAAATATTCATCAGGGAAATGATAATGGAATAAAGAGCGCTAACCATAAAGAGTGAAGGCGTTAATAATGGAATAAGAGGCGATAAATAAATCACTCCGACATAATTTACGCAGATTATGCCGGAGTGAAGAGGCGTTAAAAAATGGAATTGCCGTTAAATTTATTCTGCGGGCTTGCGGCCTCCGCCATGGCTGTTCTGGCCGCCTTTACGCCCAGCCTCAGACGCTTTCTGCGGGTTGTTCTTGAAGTTTCCTCCGCTGCGCTGACCGCCCTTTTTGCCAGCTTCGGATGCACGTTGACGATCGTTTGCGAAATTACCTGCACCACCGCGATACTGAGTCATAACAATTCCTCTTTTATTAACATTAAAGTGGTCAACTCACTCCCACGATGGGAGATAAGCAAGCGTAACAACGTTATTAAATGTAGAAGCTGAGTAACGAAGTGCAACTATTTTTCATCGGTCTTAAATGTGCTTTCCGGCATAAACTTAGCCAGACCGCAATTGTTTTAATTAAATAATTAGCCTGCAAAACATAATAACACTCACTATTTAAGATTTTTCCTAAAAAGCGATAAATTAAGGTGTGCGCCTGATTTTTTAGATCGCCTCAACTTCGTAAACATTCATCTATAGTTACTCAGGGACGGGAGCAGGGCCTGATGCCTTACTTAACAGTCACCTGACGTGATTGATGTGTTGATCGCCTTTGTCAGAGGAATATCAATCAAATACGCGCTCTTTTCCGGCGTTTGATTTACCTCATGTAAAGATAAACTCATCCGAATACCTGATACCACACGATTTTCTGCTTCTGGCAGCGTCAAATAAGGGCCCTTACAGGTGGCAAAAACATTTTTACGCAGTGGGAATTTAGATGCAGTTCTTGCCTTAGGTGAAAACGGCCAGCCCGTTTACCTTTCTGCGCTTCAGCTGCGCGAGACGCTGCGCCTGCGCAAGCAGCAAAAACTTGCCGATTGCCTGGCGATCCCACAGGCCAATGAGCGCGGCGATCGCCTTGACTGGTACGCACCTTTTAATGGCCGGGTAAAATCCTGGCTCAACGCCAGCGAAAGCGAGCGCCGTCAGGCACTGGCAGAGCTGGAAAGCTATCAACAAACGCTGAATGCCATGAGTCAGCGCGCGCTTAGCGCTGACAAACCCGCACTTAAACTGTTCGGCGCCCTGCTGAGCAAAGCCTTTCAGTTTCCCGATCGCCAATATATTTATCTGGTTAACGGCCGCCCGGTACTGACCTTTTGGGGCTTCGTCGATCTGGATAAGCGTTCTCGCAGCGATGCGCTTGACTGCCTGCGCAGTTCGCTTCAGCCGGATCCCCAGCCGCTCTCTGATGCGCCTTTGATTAGCGTGCCCGCGCCGGAAATCTTACCGGTGGCGCCCAAGCCCGAGCCTGAACCCTCGCCCGTGCCGCTACCGGTGGCCCCTGCCGCCTCCGTAAGCGCCTATCAGGCCATCACGGAACTACACGAAGAAGAAGAACAGGTTATCGAGCCGCCGCAGCCGCCAACGCCGAAGCGTTCACGCCGTCGGTTGTGGATTGCCGCGCCGCTGGGTCTGGCTATCGCCGCTGCGCTGGCCTACAACTTCTGGCCGCATCAGCCTGATTCCGCGCTCATCGCCAGCGAGCCGGGCAAACCGACTGAGCCATTGCCAGCGATCAAACCACGGGTGGTGATCCCGGCCGCAATCCAGGCGCAAGCTGTCGCGCTGCATAAAACGCTGCCGCTGAGCAATGCGGCAGTAGTTGCCGCGCCGCCGGAAGTGCCAGCGCCAGCAGAGCCGACGCCTGCCGTCGTGCCGGCGGCGAAAGATGATCTGGTCATGCCGCCTGATGCCGTGCGGGTCGGTTCGATTAAGTTCCTTGACGGCAACTGGCGTGTTTCGCTGCAACTCGGCAATATGCGCGGCTTTAAGGCGCCCAGCCTGCGCTATCAGTTGCGCGACGGTAAAGGCACCGCCACTATCATTCAGGGTGACGGCACACGCTGCAAGGCGGAAACCACTGCGGGGCTGATGAGTTCAGGTAATTTAATTATTAACAGCCGCTATACTGCCCGCTGCGGCAACGGTACGCGTTATAAAATGCCGCAGATAGTCTGTAAACAAGGGGATGGCGCTGCCATGTGTGAAGCGCAGTTTGGCAGCGATGCCGCATATCCAATGACGATCAAGCGTGAGAGTAAATAATAATGCTGGCGCCCATCACGGATTTTAAACAGAAGATTACCCTGATTGCCGAAAGCGGTGTTCAGTTCCTTGATTTTGCTATCGCCGTCAGCGAAAGCCAGCCGCGCAAATTTGTACGCCAGACGGCAAACGGCCCGCTGCTGCGCATTACACATGACGCCGCCAGCGGCCGTTTTTTGCTGCCGCTGGAAGATGGTGCCGCGCCGGAAGTGGTGAAACCGGAATGCAGCACAACTCAGGAACAGTCGCTGAACTTGCTTAACGGCATCTGGCTGCCGGTTCCCGTTTTACGCTGCGCCCCGCCGCGCCAGTTTATCGGCGGCCCGGAAAACTGGGCGCGCATGCAGATCGTCGCGCTGGATAAGCCGGACGTTGAGGGCTATACCCACCGCGTGATTCTGGCGTTTGATACCCAAACGGCGCCCGACGACAGCGATCAGGCGCAGCTGGCCCTGACCCCTTCCGATGCCAATAACGGCGTGGGCTTTGCGCTGGCGTGGCAAAATTACGAGCTGGGCGACTTTCTCGATCTGACCTGGGTTGACGGCTGGCTGCGCGAAGCCTTTATTCAGCGCGCCACTGAACTGGAATCGCGCCACGAAAGCGACATCAAAATGGCGCTGCGCGAATTTGAATATCAGGCGCACTATCTTAACCTGCTTGAACTGCTGGGAACCCAGCTGGCGCTGACCGATATGCGTATCCTGACCGCCACGCTGCAGGAACCGGTGGTGAATGTCGATCTGATCCTTGACGTCGGTAACTCTCATACCTGCGGCATTCTGGTGGAGGATCACCCGGACGAAGTCAACGGTCTGAAACAGACCTATGAATTACAGCTGCGCGACCTTTCGCAGCCGCACCAGGTCTATAACGAGATGTTCGATAGCCGGGTTGAGTTTGCGGAAGCGCACTTCGGGAAAAAGAATTTTTCCGTGGAGAGCGGTCGCGAAGAGGCGTTTGTCTGGCCCTCCTTAACCCGCGTGGGACGCGAGGCGAGCCGTATGGCACTGCAGCGCGCCGGCACCGATGGCACCACCGGCATCTCCAGCCCGCGCCGCTATTTGTGGGATGAGGCGCGCTACGCCGCAGGCTGGCGCTTTAACCGCGCCGATCGCGCAGGCGCAGAGCCGCAGGCGATCGCCGCGCCGCTGATGACGCTGATTAACGATGAAGGCGAACCGCTGTGGCAGATCGAAGAAGATGCGCGTCTGCCGGTGTTTTCCGCCCACTACAGCCGCAGCTCGCTGATGACCTTTATGCTCAGCGAACTCCTGGCCCAGGCAATGATGCAGATGAACAGCGCCGCGCAGCGTCAGAAAATGCCGCACAGCTATGCGCCGCGCCAGCTGCGACACATTATTCTTACCTTGCCCTCGGCGATGCCGAAACCAGAGCGCGAAATTTTCCGCTGCCGTATGCAGGACGCCATCGGCCTGGTGTGGAAGGCGATGGGCTGGCATCCTGCCGATGCGCCATTCGACAGCGTCAAAGATAAAGCGCTCAGCAGCCGTCCGGTGCCGGATGTGCAGATGGAGTGGGATGAAGCGACCTGTGGTCAGATGGTGTATCTGTTTAATGAAACCCAGGTTAATTTTGCCGGACGCGCAGAGGCCTTTTTCGCCAGCATGGCGCGCCCCGATCGCCTGCGCGACGCCAATGAGCCCGCCGGTAAAACGCTGCGTATCGCCTCGATTGATATCGGCGGCGGCACCACGGATCTGGCCATTACCCATTACGCGTTGGATGATGGTCAGGGCAACAATGTAAAAATCAATCCGCGCTTACTGTTTCGCGAAGGCTTTAAGGTGGCCGGTGACGATATTCTGCTGGATGTGATCCAGCTTTATGTGCTGCCTGCGCTGCACGCCTCACTGAAACAGGCCGGGCTGGCCAGCCCGGATAACCTGCTTGATAAGTTATTTGGCTCCAACGGGCGCATGGATGGGTTTTCCACGCTGCGTCAACAGGCGACGCTGCAGCTGTTTATCCCGCTGGCGCAGGCGGTGCTGGAGCGCTATGAGAGCTACGATCCGCTGGATGTCAGCGCGGAAATCGAAGCCCTGTATGGCGAACTGCTGACGCAGCGTCCCGGCGCGGCGGTGCTGGATTATATTAACGGCGAAGTGCAGCGCGCGCTGGGCGGCCAGGTGGCGTTTGATATTTTGCAGGTGCCGATGGTGGTAAGCCTTAGCAAGCTGCACGGCGAATTTTTGTCGCACCGCATGGCGATTGTGCCTGCGCTGCGCTCGATGGCAGAAGTGATCTCGCTTTACAGTTGTGATGTGCTGCTGCTGACCGGCCGTCCGTCGCGTTTCCCTGGCGTGCAGGCGCTGTTCCGCCATCTGCAGCCGCTGCCGGGCAGCCGCATTCTGTCGCTGGAGGGTTATCACACCAGCGACTGGTATCCGTTTAATAAAATGGGCCGTATCGATAATCCAAAATCGACCGCGGCGGTCGGCGCGATGCTCTGCCTGCTGGCCCTTGACTTACGCCTGTCGAGCTTCTGGTTTAAGGCCGGGGATTTCCAGCCCTACTCCACGATTCGCTATCTCGGCATGCTGGATGATAACCATGCGTTGACCAGCGAAAACGTCTGTTACAGCGAAATCGATCTGGACGACCCCAGCTGGACGCCCGATCGTAAAAGCAGTTTCCAGATCCGCGGCAATGTTTGCCTGGGCTTCCGTCAACTGGATAATGACCGCTGGCTGGCGTCGCCGCTTTACAGCCTGACCATTAACGATGCGCAACTGGCGCGTAAAGTGGCTGGCGACAGCGTGCTGCGCGTGAAGCTGGCGGTAGAACCTGGCGCGCAGTCGGGATCGCCGGAGCGTTTTGTGCTGGCCGATGCGCGACTGGATGACGGTACACGCGTACCGCTTTCACAGCTCAGCCTTAAACTAAATACATTGTCCGCCAGCGGCAATGGCAATGCCCAATACTGGATCGACAGCGGGAGCGTATTTAAGAAATGACAGCCTTTACGCTGAAACAGCAGGCTTCTCCGTTCAGCCAGCAGATAGCGGAAATGAACGAAGGCATCGACCTCGCCCTTTCATGGATCGATGCGCAACGCGCGCAGTCTTCGCGGCTGGATATGGAAGCCGATGGTCTGAAGCTTTCTCTGCGCCGCGGTAAATATCAGCTGCGTCAAATGCAGAAGACGCAGCCTGGTGAGAATACGCTCGGTTTTTACGGGCTTTCACAGGCGGGAAAGGCTTCACTGCTGCAGGCTCTGGTGGGCGATGTGCAGGGGAAATTAACCGCCGCCTTTAGCGGGAAAATCCTTAACTATCTGACGCACATTAATCCCGGTAACCATGATTATGGTCTGGCGACGCGCTTCAGCCACTGCCGCGAGCCGGAAGACGCCAGCCGACCGTTGACGTTAACCCTGCTAAGCGAAGCGGAAATGACCCGCATGGTGCTGATGGCCGCTTTCCAGCAGCCCAAAGGCGAGCCGGAAGCCAAACAGCTGGAGGCACGACTGGAACATCTTCAGCGTCTGCGCCAGCCGCAGCCGGTTAAGGGGCTCGCCAGCGATGAAATGGTGGCGCTGTGGGATTTCTGCCGCCGTCAGGATGCTGGCCGCGCTGCGCTGCTAAACCGCCATTTTTGGCCGCAGGCCTGTGAACTGGCGCCGCTGCTGAGCGTAGACGACCGCGCGCAGCTCTTCGCCCTGCTGTGGAATGAAGATGAAGCCCTGACCGTGCTGTGGCGTCAGCTGGCGCATACTCTGCATGCGTTGCAGCATGCGCCCTGCGTGCTGGCGCCGCTTTCGCTGCTGGTCGATGAATCGCTGTTGCCTGCCGAACTGTTATTCAGCACCGCCGCCACGCCAAACCTGACCGCGCGTCGGGCGGAAGTGGTGCCATGGCTGGCTGGGCGTCCCGCCAGCCCGGTCACGCTGTCGCTGACAGAGCTGCAACTGCTGACGCTGGAGGTGCTGATTCCCTTATCCACTCCGCCGCGTCAGGCGTTGTTCGATCAGGTTGAGGTAGTAGATATTCCCGGCTACGGCGTCGCGCTGGATGAGGATGCGCGCCAGGAACAGGCGCAGGCCGCCCAGCGCGATCCGTTGACGGCACGCCTGATGCAGGCCCGCCGCGCGCTGTTTCTGGAATTTTATGGCGAGCGTCATAGTCTGGATATGCTGTTGGTCTGCACGGCCGCCAGCCAGCGCCAGGATGCCAGCCTTGTCGGACGCATGTTGACGCAATGGCTGAAAACCATGCGGCGCGACAAAAACGAGCAGCAAAGCGGCCAGAAGCCGGTACTGGTCTGGGCGGTAACCCGTTTCGACGGCCGTTATTTACAGACGGCGAATATCGATGAAGCGGTGCAGCGCCAAACCGGCATTGCCGGCAGCGACTGGGGATCAATGCTGGCGCAGGATGCGGGCGGCATTGAGCGCATGGCGGCATGGCTGCAAAACGAGATCAAGCCCGAAAATAAACAACAGCGCTTACAGGATCAACAGCAGCGTCTGAGCCGCGAGCTGAGCGATCGTCTGTTAGCCAACTGGGCGCAGCCGGTTGATGATGTGCAGCAGAAGCAGCAGATTGCCGACAATTTATTAAAAGCGCTGCAAACCCGCACCGGTCTGCATGGCGAGCTGTTGGAGCGGCTGCAACCCTCACGGGAACAGCTACGGGCGCTTTATCTGCTGCCGCAGCAGCAGGCTGCCGCCGGGGCGCACGCCACGCCGGCGGCGCCTGATTTACCGGGCAGCCATTTCGGCATCGGTTTTGAATTTGATCTGTTCAGCAATCAGCCTGAACCGGCGCTGAACGGTGAAAACGAAGAGCCATTGCAGGATAGCGACAGTCTGTTTGCGCAGAACGTGCAGCGCTACTGGATCCATCATCTGCGCAGCCTGCCGGATAATGACGGCCTGCTGGCCTTGTTGGGCGTGAGCAAAAGTACGCTGCAAATGCTGATAGAGGAGCTGATCACCGCCAGCTTCCGTCTGGATATCGCCGGCAGCCTGCTACGTACGCTAACCGAGCATGAGGCGGCCAACGCCCCGCGCGAAGGCAAGGTAGATCGTCAGGTTTCACGGGCGTTGACGGTGCTGGGTGATTTTGTCGCCTGGCTTGGCTTCCTGAAGCGCGACGCGGCTGAACGGCCTGACAGCCGCGTGAATCGCGGCCAGAAGATCTTTGCCCAGCCACAAACGCCTACCGTGACCTTTGGCAATACGCAGCGCCTGACGCGCCTTTCCGCCGCGCCGGCCAACACCACCGCATTTTATATTTATGACTGGCTGGTTGGTCTGAATACGCTGATTGTGGAAAATAACGGCTATGCGGGCGGCAGTGAAATCGCCGACAGCGCGCGGCTGCCGCTCAAGCAGGCGCTGAAACTGATCCGCGCTGAATAACTTGCGGGGCCATGTTGCCCTGCGGTTTTCATTCCCCACATACCTGTACCCGCTGCACAATAAATTCGCCCTGCAGAGTTTGCGCCGCCTGTTCCAACAGCGCAATGATCGCCGCCAGATCGCCGCGCTGTTGTACCGATGGCAGATGGTAAAGCCATGCGCGCGCCGGCAGCCGTAATTCGCCCGTTAGCATTTCCCATAGCGCATCAAGGTTATCGCCTAACTCGCCGGCGACGCCACTCTGCTCAATAAAGCAGCGATAGAACTCTTCGCCGCTGCGGATAGCTAAAAAATCGAAATGCAGTTCCAGCACAGATGACTCCACGCAGTGAAATTGCGGTAATGATCGGTTGTCAGAAAGATTAGTCCATCGCAGGGATAACGTGCCTGCCCTCAGCGGGAAATCATCCTCTTTTGCTAACCGAGATCAATAATAAGCTGCGGATTCCAGCCCGACGGCAACGGCTCAGGCCGATTGATTTGTATCTGACTGAGCGACAGCGCCGTAACGCCGCGGGCAAACAGCCCCGGCATGCCGCCAGGCCAGGCCTCTACGCCCCACGGACGCTGCGTAGCCGGATTCAGGGCATAAGCGTTATCCAGCCCCATGCCGGTGGGATTAGCCGGATTACAGGGCGGACGAATATCATACCCGCCCTGTTCCGGATGCTCGCAGGGCTGCTGGTCAATTAATAGATGATCGAAACTGATATGATGCAGCGCGCCGGGGATCTCATTGTGCAGATTAATCGCGCCCTGCGTGGTGCCGGTAAGATGGCTGAACTGAACCCAGGCGATTTCCCCCGGCATAATATCGGGATGACGTCGGCGCACCGAGATAAAGACCGGATCGGCTTTTCCCCAGTGCACCGCGGGCGCATAAACGCAATTGAAAGTGATATGGCTGAAAGAGAGCCGACGAAAACGTCCGCCGTCGCGGCTAAGCAGACCGATGCCGCGATTGGAATCGATGATAGTGCAGCCGGTCACCACTACATCTTCAATATCGTCCCAGGTTTCCGTGCCGATTTTTAGCGCGCAGCTGTTGGAACGCAGAATGGTGCCGGTAATGGTAATGTGCGCTGCCGGCCCGTTCAGCGGCGCCGGTTTGCGCGTGGTTTTGATACAGATGCCATCATCCGCCGCGCTAAAATAGCTGTCGCTGATATGAACATAGCGGCAACTGTCAATATCCAGCGCATCGGTATTCGCCATGGTTAAATCGTTATCAACGCAGAGACGGCTAATCCTCACCTGTTCACAGCTCACCAAATGAATGGTCCACATCGGTGCCTGTTCGATGGCGAAGTCCTGAAGCGTGACCTGACGGCAGGCTTCCAGCACCAGCATGCGCGGCCGCTGCGCCAGCGGCAAGCGGTAGCCCATCTCATCGGCCTGCGGGGCAAACCAGGCGCGGGCATTGCCATCAATACGCCCTTTCCCCTCAATGGTGATATTTTTCTCGCCGTAAGCATACAGCAGCGCCCGCGTTGAACATTCTGCCTGGCTTTTTGCCTGTATGACATAATCCTCCGCCCGGCTACTGGCAATTAACGTTGCCCCGGCGGCAAGATGCAGCGTGAAATTCGCGGGAAGCGTCAGGGAACCGATCAGATATGGGCCGGGAGGCACATAGAGTGTGCCACCGCCCTGAGCGGCGATATCGTCAATTGCGCGTTGAAAATGGGCGGTATCGGCAGTTTGGCCATCGGCTGCGGGGTGATAGTCATCCAGGGAGATTAGCATCGGTGCGTTTCCGTTAAAAAACGATGCGTTAATCCCAACACAGATTATATTGAAACGCCATTTCAGAATGAGCTGAGTAACCGGGAAGTGTGAGATCTTTCACAACGCGGGCCGGTGGATCCGGCCCTGGCGATCGCTCAGCTTTGTAATGACTTACCGTGCTGCTGAACCACGCTACGACGCCATGCGCCTGGCGCCTGGCCAAACTGACGTTTAAAGCTGCGGTTAAAAGATTGCTGAGAATCAAAACCTAAAGAGATAGCCACATTCAGGATCGGCTCGTTGCTGCGGGTCAGACGGTCGGCTGACTTTTTCAGCTTCTGCGAGCGAATATACTCGCCCAGCGGATGGCCGGTATGCTCTTTAAACATACGCTGCAGGTGCCATTTTGAATAACCTGCGCGCTCGGAAACGGTATCTAAATCCAGCCGGCCTTCAATGTTGTTATCAATCCAGTCAATCAGATCGTGAATAAACGCGTCACTTCTCATCTTCTCTCTCCCGTCGCCAGGGCTAACAGTATTAGTATCAGTTGCAGTTACACTTTAACGGTGACTGAATTTACACGAAATTGCAAACTATATTGATACATTAAACGAGACCTGGCGAATCGGCGACATAACGCCCACTGGATGCGATAGTGTAAATGTTTGAATATAAAAAGATAAAAATCGATCCTCAAATTTATGGCGCTTCTGCCGATAGCATTGATAGGCATCATCTGGCAGGAGAACGGTATGTGGTTCACACTGGCTGAAGTAGAGAAAATGACGCGGGCTTCAACGACGCAGTTGCAACAGGCAATGGTCTCTGGTCAGCTTAACGGGCGCATCACCCAGCGGGGAGAAATCGAAATCGAGCTGAGCAGCGTGTTGCGCCTCTTTGTTGGCAGCCAGGCGGGAGCCAGCGATGTTGACGAGATGAGCCAGCGTCTTGATAAAGAGTGGAATGTTTTGTGGCATCGCCGCAACGCCTGCTAGCGCCAATGCGCTTATTGACAGGAGCGTTTATTTATACCAGGTAGGCGAAGGTAAATAACCTTGGCGTACCTGACTTAGGTTTAATTAAACGATAACGCTACCCATCATTTATTAAATAAATGAAAAATTAATTTTAATTAATAGAAAAACAATCAAGTCACACACATGCTGCCGTATTTCAATATCGCACAAAATACCTTATCGCTTTAAAATCAACTCATTGATTATTAACAATAAAGACCACCTACCTTCGAATAATATCTGTAATTTACCAATCCTGTAATAAGCACGCATTTATTTGCGCATGCGATAAATCATTACGCGTTATTTTGTGCAATGGTTATGATAGCAAGCGCTGACGCTAAGGATAAACTCAATGATTAAATGGATCGCCCTATTCTTTTTTATCTGGATTATTATTGGCTATTTTTATAATCATCTTACCGAAGAGCCTGAGGACGAATAAGGTGCCCTCTTTTTGCTGCCTGACTGATGGTTTGCTCGATGCTTAGGTATTATTTATGATATTAATTTAGTATGTTGTAACTAAAGAAAGCCCCACTTTACCGCTCGATTGCCCACCGCTATCCGCAACGGGGTAAACAGCAGGGATAAAAAAAGCCGCATTTAGCGGCTCTTTTTACAAACAATTTCAGCTTCAGGCTCCGGCACGGCCTCGCAGCCGCTGGTATCCCGTGTTTTAAGCTCTTCCAGCGCATCGGCGACGGTACGCTTAGCCAGCACCTTAAGCGAGGCCTCTTCCGCCTCTTGCGCGATGGCTTTGAAATACCAACAGGCGTTAGCGCTAACTACGCAGCGCGCCGGCACTTCTGGGCGCGATGCCCAAATCTTCTTATCCTCGATCACCGAAACATAAATATCACGTAGTGTGATTTGATCGGCGGGGCGACCAAGGTGAATCGAACCGGTACGGCCTAAGGTAGAAACGATAATGCCATCGCGCGTTAGCGGCACCATTAGCTTACGAATAAAGCTCGGGTTGGCTTCCAGACCATACGCCAAAATAGCGCTGGTAGAACGTTTGCCCGACTGCTCCGCCATCGCTACGCTTAAAACCATCTGCAAAGCTGTCGGGAAGCGATAATCTAACATTTCATCATCCTGAGTTGCGGTGAATCTTGTTCTTTTTGGCACCGCGGCTGTGAAGAATCATACAAAATAATATAACAAACACGGTTGCTTTTATGAAGCCAGCCGCAGGCGCAAGGCACATAATCACAATTTTCGCCGCGTTTTACCGGCGAAAACGGGCCGTTCGGCGGTGCTCTGCCGCCCTGCCGTTACGACGCGCGCGCTGGCGACATTCGGCTTTTCAATACCAGGGTAAGCAGTACATTGAGCAACGCCAGCACACACAGCAGCAGTAAGGTAGCCTGCGCGCCGAAGTGTTGGAAAATCCAGCCGCCTATCAGAGGCGTTAATGCCTGACCAATCAGCGCCGGACGCGCCATCCGCCCGGCGATAATTGCGTATTCTTCCGGTTTTACCAGCGCCAGCGGCAGCGTTCCGCGAACAATCGCTCGCAACCCGTTTCCCGCCCCGTAAAGCAGCATACCGATCAGCGCCAATTGAGGAAATAGCGCCAACATGACCAACCCCAGCGCCACCAATCCCACGGAAAATAATGTGGTCCAGACCGGATGACCGCGCCGGAATGCCATATCCACCACGCGCGAGGCGACCTGACACGGCCCCAGTACGGTGCTAATCGCCAGCGCAGCGGCCAGCGTATAGCCCTGACTCTGCAGTAAGGTAATCAGCTGTACCGAAACGGCGGTCATAACTACCGACGCCAGGGTAAAAATGGCGCACAGCAGCCAGAAGAGATCGCGCGGTATCGCCGCCTGTTTGCCTGACATCTTATGTCTGGCCGCCCCGCTTGTTTGCCCGCCGCCCGCGGGTAAAGAGTAGAGATAAGCCGGGAAAACGCTAATCAGCAATAACGCGGCATAAGCGAAACAGGCGTGTCGCCAGCCCAGCCATGCAATAAGTAAGGCGCAAAACGGCCACACCAGGGTGGTGCAGAAGCCGGAAATCAGGGTGATGCTGGTAATGGCGCGACGGGCCGTGCCGCCATACAGGGTGCCCAGCGTGGCAAACAGTGCATCATACAGCCCCATCGCCATACCGACGCCGATAATCGTCCAGGCCAGTAGAAATAACCACAGCGTATGACTTAGCCCAACCAGCGTCAGTCCAAGGGCCAATATGCCGCCGCTGGCAGCCAGCATGGCGCGACCGCCGGTACGGGCGATAATGCGGCCGCTTAACGGGGCCAGCATGCCGGAAACGAGAATAGCCAGCGACAGCGCCCCGTAAATCCACTGCTGCGACCAGCCAGTTTCCCGGCTTATCGGCGCAGCCAGTACCGCCATAATGTAAAAAGAGCCGCCCCATGCGATGATCTGTACCACGCCCAACAGCAGGATGCCGGTCAGACCGGGGTAAGCGATTTTCTGTTGCAATCCATTGTTCTCAGTTAGTTAGCAGAGGTGATCGCCTGAAGCGCAGCCGCGCTGGCCTCATCGTCCGGGATATAAACCAACAGGCGGTCGCCGTTACGCGGAGCCGACCACCAGTTATTCTGCCGCAGAGCCAGCCTGCCGGCCTGCGGATGAAAAAAATATTTAACCCGGTTCTCAATGCTGCGCAGTTCATAACGCTGCCAGGTATCACGGAATTCAGCCGAGCTGGCCAGCAGTCGCGCAAGAAAATCTTCCCAGTGCGGATCGCCTAAGTGTTCGCCCATCTGCGCGCGAAACATTGCGACCATTTGCGGCATCACCTCTTCCCAGTTAGCCACCGCGCTGCGCCAGCCAGCATGGTTAAACGCCAGCCACATACAGTTGCGCTGCTCTTCCGGCAGCGTGTCCACATCCACATTCATCAGGCGCGCCCAGGCCTGATTGTGACCCATAATATCGAAACGCTGATTCTGCACCACCGCCGGCAGCGGATTCAGACTGTCCAGCATAATACGCGTATGGGCTGACAGTTTGGCGCAGGCTTTAGCCGCCCGGGTAGCGGGATGCGTTTGTCCAGCCAGGCGGAACAGATGCTCGGTTTCCGCTTCGTTACACTGTAACGCAGAAGCAATGGCGGCCAGCGTTTTAGCGGAGGCTTTAATTTCTCTGCCCTGCTCCAGCCAGGTATACCAGGTTACGCCGACATCGGCCAGCTGCGCCACCTCTTCCCGCCGCAGGCCCGGCGTGCGGCGATGGCGCATACGCGGTAGCCCAAGCCGCACCGGGTCAAGGCTCTCGCGTCGACTACGCAAAAAATCGCCCAGCAGACGGCTGCTGGATTTATCCTGCGTTTCTGCGCGGCTCACGTTCGACATGCTCTTTGCTCTCCTCAGGCGGGTAGCGCTAATACCATGATAAGCAAAAACTGGTACCCGTTTAATTGATGGTTGATGCTAAGCCTCACCTGTTACAAAAACAAGAGAAGCATGATGAATACCTCTACGTTAGGAAAGGCCGGGCTGGTCGTTTTGCTGGCCGGGCAGCTGCTACCGATGATTGATTTCTCCATTGTTAACGTCGCGCTGGATGCCATGGCCGCCAGCCTGCACGCCACGCCGATTGAGCTGGCGCTGATTGTGGCGATTTATGGCATCGCCTTTGCCGTTTGTCTGGCGATGGGCAGCCGACTCGGCGATAACGTTGGCCGCCGCAAACTGTTTATCAGCGGCGTTTGGCTGTTTGCGCTGGCCTCGCTGCTGTGCGGTCTGGCGGGCAATGTCAAAATGCTACTGCTGGCGCGGGCGCTGCAGGGCGTGGGCGCGGCGCTGGTGGTGCCGCAAATTCTGGCCACGCTGCACGTTACCCTGCAGGGACGCGCGCATGCGCGAGCGATTGGCCTGTATGGGGGGATTGGCGGGTTGGCGTTTATTATCGGCCAGGTATTGGGCGGTTTTTTAATCGGGGCGGATATCGCAGGCTACGGCTGGCGCAGCGTGTTTTTAATTAATCTACCAATCTGTTTACTCATTTTATTGACCGCACACCGTTTTATTCCGGAAACCCGCAATGATCGGCCGCTGCCAATCGATAAAGCCGGGACGTTGTTATTGGCGGGCGCCACCGGCAGTTTGATGGTGGCGCTGGCGCTCGGCCCGGTGCTGCATTGGTCATGGCCCTGTCTGCTGCTGTTAATGCTGTTTCCCCTGCTGCTGGCGCAGCTGTGGCGAACAGAGATTGCCCTGGAGAAGCGCGGCGGCGCGCCGTTGCTGCCCCCGGTGCTGTTACGCCTGCCCAGCATGGGTTTTGGCATCAGCCTCGCCGTACTCTTTTTTAGCTGCTGGAGCGGTTTTATGTTTGCCGTCGCGTTAACGCTGCAGTCAGGCATTGGCATGAGCGCCTTTTCCTCCGGCAACGCATTTATTGCGTTAGGCGCGACCTACTTTATGGTATCGGTCAGCTCGACGCGCATTGTGGAAAGGCTGGGAAAACGGCATACCCTGCTGCTGGGCTGCGCGATACAAATGAGCGGCCTGCTGTTACTGATGGCGATGTTTTACTACGGCTGGAGAGCGGTGAATATCTTCACCCTGATACCGGCGACAGCGGTGATCGGTGGCGGACAGGCATTAATTGTCAGCACCTTTTATCGTATCGGCATGGCTGACGTGCCGACGCACTATGCCGGGGCCGGCAGCGCCACGCTGTCAACGGTGCAGCAGGCAGCTTTTGGTATGGGCCCGATGGCATTAGGATCGCTGTTTACACAAATGCTGCAGCAGGGAGATTATCAACAGGCGGTGCTGGCTACGCTGGCGGCGGAATGGCTGCTGATGTTCATCCTGGTGCTGCGCACCCTGGGATCGAAACGCACCTTCGTTGCTTCATGTCAGTTAACGGGCAAGCTTAAGTAATAATCAGGCCGGATTGTCCGGCCTTTCTTATCTTTTACGTGACAATATCCAGTGAAATTTTAACCTGCCGCAACTTCTCATAAATATTGAAAAATATTACCAATGTTCATTCAATTAATTTGACCCCGCCCTTTATTTACCAGGAAATGTGCGTCTCAATTTTTATTCACTCTCTATATCCAACCTGTTTAACCACGAGAAATAAACTTAAGCTATTGTTTATAAAGATAATTAATAAATCAACATGGGCGATGTGGTGATTGTTATATTCCACCATGCTGGCTGCTTTATTTTTATTTGGCTTTTCAAAAAAAATCACTATATTAAATAACTATGTTGCAAATTGTTACATCAGCAGAGGGTGAGTTATGGGCCAATTTTATTATGTACACACTAAGGCAGGATCTTCGGGTATTAACCGGGTGCATTGCGCCGGTTGTCCTTCGCTCCCCTCGCTGGACGACCGTTTCTTCCTGGGCACTTTCTATGCCCCGCTTGATGCCCTTAAGCAGGCAAGAAAATATTATCCCCGTGCCGAAGGATGCAAAAATTGCTGCCCACAGCTAAAAAAGAAAAAAGCCATTAAAAATCAGCAACCTTTTACGCTACTCTCTTTTTGCTGAGGTTTCATACCGGTAACGCTGCCCTCGTATTTTAGGGTTTGCGCTTACACCGCTGCTTTTGACTCTGGCGCTGCTTTAGCTCTTTTTAATCGCCAGAGCAGAATGCGTTTTCTTTTCGAGCCGATACGCCGGGCAGATAATTTTTTTACTGTACTGTTTCACTCTTGCTATAAATCGCCCACAATAGTGATTAAATGTGATATGCATCACCTTTTGGTGATGAAACCATCAATTCTGTTAACACGTCTGGCATCCATTTATTCCTATGCAAACACCTGTTTCCCGTAAAACGGCCTGGCTTCGCGTTGTACTGCTGGCCGTCGCAGCCTTTATTTTTAATACCACCGAGTTTGTTCCGGTGGGCCTGCTTTCTGACATTGCCGCCTCCTTTTCCATGAAGACGCCGGAAGTGGGCATTATGCTGACCATCTACGCCTGGGTGGTGGCGTTGATGTCGTTGCCGCTGATGCTGGCGACGCGCAACGTAGAGCGCCGTCTGCTGCTAATGGTGCTTTTTTTGCTGTTTAGCATCAGCCATCTTCTGTCGCTGCTGGCCTGGAATTTTTGGGTGCTGGTGCTGTCTCGTATCGGCATTGCGTTGGCGCATGCCATTTTCTGGTCGATTACCGCCTCGCTGGCAATTCGCGTTGCCCCTGCCGGTAAGAAAACTCAGGCGCTTAGTATGCTGGCAACCGGCACCGCGCTGGCGATGGTGTTGGGCGTACCGATTGGACGCATTATCGGCCAGTATCTGGGCTGGCGTATTACCTTCGGCATGATCGGCGCCTCGGCGCTGGTGCTACTGCTGATGCTGGTTAAGCTGCTGCCGAAATTGCCGAGTGAGCATACCGGCTCGCTTAGCAGCGTGCCGATGCTGTTCCGTCGTCCGGCGCTGGTGGGTATGTATTTGCTGGTCACGCTGGTAGTGACCGCGCACTATACCGCCTACAGCTATATTGAGCCGTTTATGCAGGTGATTGCCTCACAGGGCGAGAACTTTACCACCTTCCTGTTGTTGATTTTCGGCACTGCCGGCATCGTAGGCAGCATTATCTTCAGCCTGCTGGGAAACAAGTTCCCTTCCGCGCTGCTGCTTAGCGCTATTGGGTTAATTACCCTGTGCATGGGACTGCTGCTGTTCGCCGCGATTCATCCGGTGGCGGTTTCCATCCTCTGTGTAATCTGGGGTATGGGTATGATGACTATCGGCCTGGCGATGCAGGTACGGGTGCTGTCGCTGGCACCGGACGCCACCGACGTGGCAATGTCGCTATTTTCCGGTATCTATAATATCGGGATTGGCGCGGGCGCGCTGCTGGGTAATCAGGTCAGCCTGCACTTTAAAATGGCTGATGTCGGCAATGTCGGCGCCATCCTCGGCCTGCTGGCGCTGTTCTGGTGCATTTTTATTTTCCGACGCTATCCGCAGTTGCGCAGCAACGGTTAACAGATAAAACAAAGGGGCCATAGGGCCCCTTTTTATTGCTCGCGTTCAGGCCGTAATAAAATAGCCTACTCCAGATAAAAAACCGGCTTCAGCGGCTGACTCACCGGGCTGTTATCCGCATTAGAGGGCATAAGTTCGCGCATTGATGCCCACCAACGCTGGCATACTTCGGTCTGCGCGACCGCTGCCCAACGCTCTTCGGACTCGATTTCCACGTAAGCAAACAGCAGGCTGCGCTGCGCATCCAGAAAAATAGAGTAATGATGCGCGCCATGCATCTTCAACGTCTGTTCCAGCTCCGGCCAGATGGGCGAATGGCGCTGCTGATAGGTTTCATGGCAGTCGGGATAAACCTGCATCACAAAGGCTTTACGCAACATGGGCCGGTCCCGTATCCAGCGCTGCCTGCCAAGGGTTAACGTTAAAACGTTTACCCAGCGCCACCAGCTGTTCGGTGGTAATACTCTGGCGCAGGCCGCCCATTGAAATGACCTTCACCAGTACTTCCGACGATTTTTCAGCGGTATCGATCAGGCCAAAGGTTTCATCCAGCGTCGGTCCAGCGCCGAAGATGCCGTGGAAAGGCCACATCACCAGGCTGTGCGCCTGCATCTGTTGTGCGGTAGCATCGCCAATTTCATCGGTGCCGGGCACCATCCAGGGAACGATGCCGACGCCATCCGGGAAGACCACCAGGCATTCGGTGCTGCCTTCCCACAGCAAACGGGTAAAGCGCGCCGAATCCAGCTCTACGACATAGCTCAGCGCCATAAAGTTGGTGGCGTGACAGTGCATAATCACCCGGTCGGCGCCGTTAGTCAGCTGCTTGCGCACGCTATGCGACTGAAAATGCGAGGCCAGCTCGGAAGTCGGCACGCCGCCGTTCACCAGGCCCCAGTGAATTTTATAGGAGAGCCCCTTCTCATCCACCTGCAGTAGCGCCAGACAATCAGCCGGATCAAGTTGAACATTGCGGAAAAACTTGCCGGAACCGGTGACGATAAACCAGTCATTGGCCAGCGCAGGCGCCGGACGGCTCAGTTCGATACAGCGCGGCTCCGCCACAAAGTCCTGTTCGAATGCGGCTACCTCTTCCGGCAGCAGGCGCATCGTTACGTTGCCGCCGTTACGCTCATCCCAGCCTTTCAGCCACATGTCGCTGGTAGCTTTCACCATTCCCTGTACAAACCAGGAAGAAAGAATCGATTGCATAAGTGTCATCCTTACCGTTGACTGAGGGTCTGTTCTTCATAATCGCGCACGTTGCGCAGCCAGCCAGCATCCGCCGGTACATCGTGGCGCAGACAATAGCTTTCCCATACCGCCTGCCACGGTAGCGATTTCTGTTCTTCCAGCAGCGCCAGACGTGCGGTGTAGTCGCCGGCGGCTTCAATGGCGCGCAGCTTATCGGTGGGCTCCAGCAGGGCGCGCAGCAGCGCTTTTTTGGCGTTGCGCGTACCGATAACCCAGGCCGCGATGCGGTTAATCGAGGCATCAAAGAAATCGAGGCCGATATGCACTTTATCAAACAGCTTCTGGCGCACGATCTCATGCGCAATCGCCTGGGTTTCATCATCCAGCAGCACGACATGGTCGCTGTCCCAGCGCACCGGACGGCTGACGTGCAGCAGCAGACGCGGTACATAAAGCATCACGGTAGAGATTTTGTCTGAGATCATCTCGGTGGGATGGAAATGGCCCGCATCCAGCGTCAGCGCGGTTTGACGGCTGGTGGCGTAACCCAGATAGAATTCATTGGAGCCCACCGTATAGCTCTCCGCGCCGATGCCGAACAGCTTGCTTTCGACGGCATCGATATGATGCGCCGGATTCAGTTTTTCGCTCAGTACCTCATCCAGTGCCTGCATCAGCCGCTGGCGCGGCGCCAGGCGATCGACGGTCAGGTCTTTCATGCCGTCCGGCACCCAGATGTTCATCACCGAGGGCGTACCCAGTTGCTCGCCGAACCAGGCGGAAACCTTACGGCTCGCTTTGCAGTGATCGATCCAGAACTGACGGATGCGGTCATCGGCATGGGAAAGCGTAAAGCCGTCGGCGCTTAATGGATGAGAAAAACAGGTGGGATTAAAGTCCAGCCCCAGCTGACGCTCTTTCGCCCAACTGACCCAGTTAGCGAAGTGTTGCGGTTCGATCTCATTCCGATCCACCGGCCCCTCGCTTTCCAGATAGATAGCGTGCAGATTAAAACGTTTTGGTCCGGGAATCAGCCCCAGAGCGACATCGACATCCGCCCGCAGCTCCTGCGCGTTACGCGCGCGGCCCGGATAGTTGCCGGTGGCCTGAATGCCGCCGGTCAACGCGCCCTGCGGGTTTTCGAAACCGCGTACGTCGTCCCCTTGCCAGCAATGCATGGATACCGGGATAGTATCCAACTGATTCATTGCGGCTTCAACGTCAACGCCGGTCTCAGCGTAGCGCTGTTTCGCCAGTTCAAAAGCCTGTTCGGTAAGCCTGGTCATAAGCATAGTTCCTTACGCGGTTGTTTCAGCGCCTGAAAACGCGACCAGCTGTCGGTTAGCGCGCTGTCTGAAATAGGTTGGATAAGATGAGAAGGAAAATTTTGCGCGATGCAGCGCCGGAAGGCGTCTACATCCGCCATCTCGCCATGGGCGATCAGCTGGCTACCAATATTGCCCAGCGTCGAGGCTTCAATCGGACCGACGCTCACCGGCAGCTGACAGGCATTGGCGCAAAGTTGGTTCAGCAACGGGTTCTGACTGCCGCCGCCGACAATATGCAGACGCTTAAAGGCGGCGCCGCGCAGCGCGGCCAGCTCTTCGCTTACCTGACGGTAAAGCAGCGCCAGGCTATCAAAGATGCAGCGCGCCAGCGCAACCGGGCTGTGCGGCACCGGCATCGCCTGCTCAGCGCAGGCATCCTGAATTTCGCGCACCATGCTGGCCGGATTGATAAAACGCGCATCGTTGGCATCGATAATCGCCAGACAGGCGGGATAGTGCGCCGCCTCATCAATCAGCGCGCACAGATCATCAATTTGCAGCTCATCGCAGACGCGCTGCAGCAGCCACAGCCCCATAATATTTTTCAGCACGCGATAGCGCCCTTCCGCGCCGCCCTCGTTGGTAATATTGGCTGCCAGCGCGGCGGCGTCATTAAACGGCGTCCGGCTTTCACAGCCCAACAGCGACCAGGTGCCCGAGCAAAGATAAGCCTCGTCGGCGCCGGTGAGCGGCGTGGCCAACACCGCGCTGGCGGTATCGTGCGTGGCGACGGCAACAACCGGAATGCGTAAACCGCTGCGGCTCTGCCATTCTCCCACCGGAGCGCCGGGCAGGCGCGGCTTGCCAAACCACTCGGCGCGTGCGCCGGCCCAGTTCAACAGCGCGCCGTCCCACTCGCCGGTGGCGAGGTTAAGCAATTGGGTGGTGCTGGCGTTGGTATATTCCCAGTTCATCTGGCCGGTTAAACGGTACTGCAGATAGTCCGGGATCATCAGAGCGTGCGCAACGCGATCCCGCAGTTCAGGATGCGCCTGGCTAAAAGCGCGCAGCTGATAGAGGGTATTAAACGGCAGGAACTGGATGCCGGTATGCTGCCAAATCACCTCGCGGCCCAGCTCGCGCTGCGCCTGTGCCATCAGGCCGTGGGTACGCTTATCGCGATAGGAAATCGGCAGGCCGACGCGTTCGCCTGTCGCGTCGAGCATGATCATATCCACGCCCCATGTGTCGATGCCGATACTGTCCGGCACCACGCCGCGGGCCAGCAGCTGTTCCAGTCCTTCACGGATCGCCTGCTCCAGCGCGTCGATATCCCAGCAGTCATATCCATCAATCTGACAACGTTGATTAGCAAAGCGGCTAACTTGCTCCAGCGTGAGCGCCTGAGTCTCCGGCTGGTAGCGTGCCAGCATGATACGGCCGCTGGAGGCGCCGAGATCGATAGCAACAAAATGGCGGTGCATCATAAGATTCGCTTCCTGATGAAACATGCTCACCAGTGTAAAAAGCTGCGAATTCCGCACCTTGCTGCCAGTGCCAACGTTTTTACCCGGCTGGCAGGGGCGTAAAGAAGGACGTGAAGCAGCTCACAAAACTGTTTTTCCCCGCCGTGGCGATAGGGTGTGACCCTTGCCGCAATTTTGAAGATTTCCAGCTATTTCTGGAAAAATTAACCGCTTAACCCTGTTTTGCGGTGCAAAATTCAAGGTAAGTTAAGCGCGCGCTGGCTAGTATCGGTCGCACAGAGGTAAACGAGGACGCATCATGACCGTATTACATAGCGACGATTTTTTTCCGCAGGGCGATCTACCGGTAGCTATTGAACCCCGGGCGCCGCAGGGCGTTTTTCCTGAACATCATCATGACTTTCATGAAATCGTGCTGGTGGAACAGGGTGCGGGCATTCATATATTTAACGGCCAGCCCCAGTCGCTGTGCGGCGGCTGCGTCTGCTTTGTGCGCGATCACGATCGTCATCTCTATGAACAGACGGAGAACTTATTCCTGACCAATGTGCTGTGGCGTGGTCCTCAGGCGTTTCGCTTTCTTACCGGGCTACAGGATTTACTGCCGCAGGAGCACGATGGCCGTTACCCTTCCCACTGGCGCATCAGCAATCGGGTTATGACGCAGGCGAAAACGTTGGTGGCGCAGCTGCAGGAGCCTGACGGCAGCGATGCCATGGGGCAACGCGTACACCAGGAGCTGACTTTTATGCAACTGCTGGTTCTGCTACGTCAGGGCTGCCGCGAGCAGGAGAGCGATGCGCAAGAGGCCCGCCTGCTGCGCCTGCTTGACTGGCTTAACGAACACTACAGCGAAGATATCGACTGGGAGGCGCTGGCGGATCGCTTTTCGCTGTCGCTGCGAACCCTGCACCGTCAGCTTAAACAGCAAACCGGTAGTACGCCGCAGCGCTATCTTAATCGGCTGCGTCTTTTGCAGGCGCGCCACCTACTACGCCATAGCGAAATGCGGATTACGGATATTGCGTTTCAGTGCGGCTTTGGCGACAGCAATCACTTTTCAACGCTGTTTCGTCGTGAATTTGGCTGCGCGCCGCGCGCCGAGCGACAGCAGATGTGGTAACACAGGAGAACACCATGGGGTTAACCCTGGCGAAGGCGGACTATTTTCCCTCTGAAGCGATGCCGGTGTCGGTCGCCGACCGTGCGCCGCAGCCCTCTTTCCCGCCCCATCAACATGAATTCAGTGAAATTGTTATCGTCTGGCGCGGCAACGGCCTGCACGTGCTGAACGATCGCCCATGGCTGGTCACCTGCGGCGATCTGTTTTATATCCAGCACAGCGACTGCCACAGCTATGAATCGGTCAACGATCTGGTGCTGGATAATATCCTTTATTGTCAGGAGCGTTTTCGGCTGGGGCTGGACTGGAGCCAGCTGCTGCCGCTGGATGATGCTGACTATCGTGTCCACTGGCGCTTAACCACGCGCGGCATGGCGCTGGCGCGCGGCGTGATTTTGCAACTGGAGCAGGAGAGCCGTAAAACCGATATGCTTTCTATGCAGTTGGCGGAGGCGCTGTTTCTACAGCTGGCGCTTATCCTGCGGCGGCATCGCTACGTGGCCGAGCGTGCCGGCGAACTGCCGGAAGGCGAGCAGCTCGATTTGCTGATGTCCGCTATCCAGGCCAGCACCGCCCGTCCCTTCGATCTGGCCG
The DNA here is from genome assembly GCF_023517775.1 of Mixta hanseatica. NCBI lineage: Bacteria > Pseudomonadati > Pseudomonadota > Gammaproteobacteria > Enterobacterales > Erwiniaceae > Mixta > Mixta hanseatica. The sequence goes on from NZ_CP082904.1 coordinate 2,219,504, forward strand.
CCTTCTGCCAGCATAACCGGCTCAGCGAACGCGCCCTGAAACAGCTGTTTCGTCAGCAAACCGGAATGACCATTGGCCATTATCTGCGTCAGCTGCAGCTGTGCCAGGCTAAATATCTGCTGCGCAGTACGGCGTTACTGATTGGCGAAGTGGCCTCCCGCTGCGGCTTTGATGACAGCAACTACTTTTCCGCCGTCTTTACGCGCGAAACCGGCTTTACCCCCAGCGCCTGGCGGCAACGCTTTGAGCGTCCCGGCAAATTTCAGCTACAGCCGGAACAGCAAAAATAACCCCCGCCTGGTCCTGCGTTGTCGGTAGGAACGGGGCGCTTTTCCCTCTGGCGCCCGCCCCAAAGCGGCGGCTGTGGCAAAATCGCCAGGGGCTGCAAACAGGCCGCGGCCTGGCTCTGTTGCCGCCAGGCCGCCCGCCCGTTAACCGGCCATGCCCATGCCAACTACGTTCGCCGCCAGAATAATGACCAGACACCCCACCGAAAGCACCCTGACCGGACGACGCCCTACCGCGTGCCACTCTTTCATCAGCAATCCGACGATGCCGCCGCACAGTACATACAGGCTCATATGCAGCATCCAGCTGACAAAGTCATACTGCGCCGGAATATTGGCGTGGCCCCAGGCATAGAAAAAGAATTGTAGATACCACATCAGGCCGCCAAGCATGGCAAAGGCGATATTCGCTCCCAGCAGGGGTTTCGCCAGAGAGAAATCCGCTTTTACCGACAGCGTTGGTTTTACCGCCAGACGCACAAAGCAGTAAGCCAGGTTTACCAACGCCCCACCCCCCATGATGACTACATAGCTCGGCAGCGCAACGTATAGCGGGTTGATACCGGCAGCGGCGGCAGCTTCGTGCATCGGTTTTGCCGCATCCATTGCAAATGACATGCCGGCGGAAAAAATGCCGCACAGCACCGCCAGTACTAACCCCTTTTTCAGGTTGAACTCTTCCGCGCTGATGCCCAGCGCACGCTCTTTCAGGAAACCCGCGCGGGAAACAATGATCACCCCGACCAGCGCAATCAGTACGCCCAGCAGCGTCATTCGCCCGCCGGCAGAGCTGAACAGTACCATAAAGCGCCCCTGCAGCAGCGGCGTCATCAGCGTACCGACCACCAGCGTAATGCCAATAGCGATGCCAATGCCCATCGACATGCCGAGATAGCGCATCGTTAGTCCATAGTTAACATTACCGATTCCCCACATGGCGCCGAACAAAAACACCGGCAGCAGCTGCGACAAACTGAATTGCTGGAAATATCCCCAGAAATCGGGCAGCAGCACCGCGCTGACCGACCAGGGCAGAATTAACCAGGACATAACGCCGCCCACTGACCACATCGTTTCCCATGACCAGTTTCTGACGCGTTTCAACGGGGCATAAAAACAGGCGGCGCTGGCGGCACCGACCAGATGCCAGAGAATGCCGGCAAGGATTGCGTTGTTCATCGTTATTCCTTAGTAAGGTTGAGGCCAGCAGGAGAAGAGACTCCCGATTACTGCGAGTCTAAAGAGTTCATTTCCTCGCCAGCCTTTCGCTGGCTGCCCGCCTGCGGATTGTGATGGCAAAAATCAGCAGGTCCCGGCGATAACGATCACAAATTAATCACAGCGTCCCTTCTGCGCATTGTCCGGCGCCTTTGGCGTTAAATTATTGCTGTAAAAGCGTAATTTCAGGTTATGTAATCCAGGTCAGGTCAATTTCTGTATTTTTGCCAGTGAACCGGAATAAATGGCATTCAACGGAAGGTGAATTCCCGGCCCCCAGGTAAAGGTGGCGAGATTAAACAATTTCATATCTTTTTATTAACCAGAAGAAGCAGAATTGATAACGGAGAGCGGGCGCATGGCAACCATTCAAAAACAAATGTATATCGACGGTGAATTTCAGTCTCATCAGGGCGCATGGATTGACGTGATTAACCCGGCGACGGAAGCGGTGATTGCCCAGGTGCCGGAAGGCAGCCGTGAAGACGCGCAGCGCGCCATTGATGCAGCGGAGGCGGCACAGCCGCAGTGGGAAGCGTTACCCGCGGTAGCGCGCGGCGTCTGGCTGCATAAAATCGCCGCCGCCATTCGCCAGCGCGAGCCGGAGCTGACCGCAACCATTGTTGCCGAAGGCGGCAAAACCCAGGGGCTGGCGCAAACCGAAGTGCTGTTTACCGCCGATTATCTGGATTATATGGCGGAGTGGGCGCGACGCTATGAAGGCGAAATCGTGCAGAGCGATCGCCCCAATGAAAACATTTTCGTCTTTAAAAAGGCGATTGGCGTCACCACCGGCATTCTGCCGTGGAACTTCCCTTTCTTTCTGATCGCGCGTAAAGCCGCGCCGGCGCTGATCACCGGCAATACGATTGTGCTGAAGCCCAGCGAAGTGACGCCGCTTAACGCCGTGATCTTTGCAGAAATCGTGCAGCAGGTAGGCCTGCCGAAAGGGGTGTTCAATATTGTTTTCGGCTACGGTCCGGTAGTGGGCCAGGAGCTGGCCGCTAATCCGAAGGTCGGCATGGTCAGCCTGACCGGCAGCGTTAATGCCGGTATTCAGACCATGACAGCGGCGGCGCAGAACGTCACTAAAGTGTCGCTGGAGCTGGGCGGTAAAGCGCCAGCGATTGTCATGAACGATGCCGATGTTGAGTTGGCGGTAAAAGCCATTGTCAGCTCGCGCATCATCAATTCAGGTCAGGTGTGTAACTGCGCAGAGCGCGTCTACGTGCAGGAGGGCATCTATGACGCCTTTATGGCGCGCCTGACGGCAGCGTTCAGCAAGATCACCTACGGCAACCCGGCGGAACAGCACGATGTGGATATGGGGCCGCTGATCAATGCCGCCGCCCTGCAGCGCGTGGAAGAAAAAGTAGCGCATGCGTTACAACAGGGCGCGCAGCTGATTGCCGGCGGTAAGCGGGCCGGTGCGACGGGCTATTTCTTTCAACCCACAATCCTGAGCGGGGTTACGCAGGATATGGCGATCATGCAGGAAGAGATTTTCGGCCCGGTGTTGCCGGTTACCACGTTCCGCACGCTGGACGAGGCGATTGCGCTGGCTAACGACAGTGAATATGGCCTGACCTCCTCGCTCTATACGCAAAATTTGAATACCGCCATGCTGGCCCTGCGCCAGTTAAAATTTGGCGAAACCTATATCAATCGCGAGAATTTTGAAGCAATGCAGGGTTTTCATGCTGGCTGGCGTAAGTCCGGCATCGGCGGCGCGGACGGGCGTCATGGCCTGGAGGAATATCTGCAAACCCACGTTGCCTATTTACAGTTCAGCTAAGGCGGATAAGCAAGCGGCACAGAGCTGCCGCTTGCTTCCCGTACCCCGTGTCCGCTACGTCTGGCGGACTGCAAGTAAAAAGTGACGCTGTCACGCAACGCATCCCCCTTCTTAAGGCGCAATCAGGCTGCCGCGTAGCGGAGGAAAGCAGGACTGCTCGCCGCGGATAAGCTGCAGCGCCCGCTGCGCCAGCATATCCAGCGGCCATGCCATTTGCGGCATCTCAGGCGCGCCTACCACCGGCACCGCGCCGTCCAGGCTGAATACCATCACCTCCTGCGGCACCTGACGCTGATAGCGCCGCAGCAGCGCGATCGCCTCGCGGCTTTTTATATAGTCGGTGACCAGCAGCGCATCGAAAGCGGTATGACGATTGATCAACGTCTGCAGCGCAACGCTAACCGACTCTTCCTGTCCACAGATAAGCTGACGATTATAGGGCAGCGCCGCGCTTTCCAGCGCCGCGCAATAACCCGCCAACACCTGCTCTGCCGCCTCGCCGTGGCTAAAATTAAACAGCACGATTTTGCGCCGCTGCTGGCTGAAAAGGTAATGACAGGCGGTCAGGCTGGCGAACTGGTAATCGATCGCCAGCTGCGGCCCTTCGCCGCCGTCAAGACAATCGATCAGCACCGCCTGTTTCGCCTCCTCCGGCAACGCAAAGCGTGCGCCCACTACCATCACCGCATCACAGCGCCCGGCTCCCAGCTCCTCCATCGCCACCGCCACCGCCGGTGCGCTATTAGCAAAGCGCAGCAGCAGATGTTTGCCATCCTGACTAAGCGCTTTTTCCAGCGCCTGCAGATAGCCGGTAGCCTGCTGGACATGCTCAGTAGCGCAGATAACGCCGATGCAGTGGGTTTTTTGGTAGCTTAAAGACTGGGCAATCGCGTTCGGTTTATAGTTCAGTTTCTCAACGGCGCGCAGCACAGCATCGCGGCTCTCGTCCTTAACGCCGCGACTGCCGCTAAGCACCCGGGAAACGGTTGCTTTTGATACTTTAGCCAGGCGCGAAACATCATTAATACTCGCCATAGGGGTACTTATCTCTCCGCTCAATCGCTGTTTTGCGTAAACCCACGCTCGCTGGCTACGCGTGCAAACCACTCACCGCTTTTTTTCACGCGGCGCTGCTGACTGTCAAGGTCAAGCTGCACAAAACCATAGCGGTTTTTATAAGCGTTGCTCCATGACCAGTTATCGATAAAGGTCCACATATGATACCCCAGGCAGTGCGATCCCTCCTGTAGCGCCCGATGCAGCCAAATTAAATGCTCGCGCACAAAGTCGATGCGATAGTCATCCTGAATCTGGCCGTTCTGCTCAAAGCGCTGTTCATCCTCCACGCCCATGCCGTTTTCAGAGATGAAACAGCGCGGGTTGCCATAATGCTGGCGTAGATTGCTGAGAATGTCATAGATGCCCTTTTCATAGATTTCCCAGCCGCGATACGGATTCATTTTGCGCCCCGGCATCGCATAGTGATCGAAAAACCACTCGGGCATAAACGGGCTGTGCGGATTGACCAGCGCATCGCGGCATTTTACCCGCCGCGGCTGATAGTAGTTGACGCCGAGCACATCGACACGCCCTTCCGCCAGTAACGCGCTATCACCGGGCTGGCTGACGGGCAACTGCTGATGCTCTTCCAGCAGCGCCACCAGCTCGGCCGGATAGTGGCCCAGCAGCGCCGGATCGAGGAAGCTGCGGTTAAAAAAGAGGTCGGCGATGTGCGCAGCCTGTTGATCGGCCGGATGCGTCGAGCGTGGATAAGAAGGCGTCAGATTAAGAATAATGCCGATTTCACCCGCATACTCCCCCTCGCGGAATAACTGTACTGCCCGCGCGTGCGCCAGCATCGTATGAAAAGCCACCGTGGCCGCCCGGCGAAAATCCACCACACAAGGGTAATGGAAATCATACAGGTAGCCGCCCTCTACCGGCACAATCGGCTCATTAAAGGTAAACCAGTGTTTTACCCGATCGCCAAACAGCCGGAAGCAGGTTTGCGCATATTGCGCGTACGCCTCCACCACCTCGCGATTTTCCCAGCCGCCTATTTGCTGCATCGCCATCGGCATATCGAAATGGAACAGATTGATAAAGGGCGTGATGCCCTGGCTGAGCATTTCGTCAATGACCTGATTATAAAAGCGTACCGCCTCCGGGTTCACTGCGCCGCGTCCGTCGGGAATCAAGCGCGACCAGGCTATTGAGGTACGAAAGGTGTTATGCCGCAACTGTTTTAGCAGCGCGATATCTTCACGCCAGTGCTGGTAGAACCCCGAGGTGTGCGCAGGTCCAACCTGACGATGAAAGCGGGTCGGTGATTCGGCAAACCAGCGATCCCAGATGGTTTCACTTTTGCCAAATTGCAGGCTGGCGCCCTCGGTTTGGGGCGCGCTGCTGGCGCTGCCCCACCAGAAGTCTGCGGGAAACTGATAATGCATGAAGTGGCTCCTCAGGGGGTTTGCAATCCGGCGCCGGGCGCCGCTGCGCTTTCATTCGCCTGCGCTTCCTGCTGCAACAGGCTGCGCTCCCACGCTTTCACGAATGGCAGATAGATCAGAGCGGAAAGCGCCATACAGAACAAACACATAATCACCGGACTGAACGCCCAGTTTGCCGCCCATGACGCGCCAATCGGCGCTGGCGTGGTCCAGGGGGCCATTGAGACCACCTGCGCCACCCAGCCCAGCTTGGTTGCGGTCCAGGCGAAGACGGCGTTAATCATCGGCACCAGGATAAACGGCAGGAAAAATAGCGGGTTCATAATGATTGGCATACCGAAAAGAATCGGTTCATTGATGTTAAAACAGCTCGGCACGATGCCCATTTTGCCGATGGTGCGCAGGTGCGCCGCCCGACTGCGCAGCAGCAGGAATGCCAGCGGCAGCGTAGAGCCAACGCCGCCAATTAACAGATAGAAATCCCAGAAGCCCATCAGATAGGTATGCGGCAAAACCTGCCCCGCTTCCAGCGCCGCCTGGTTGGCGGCCAGGTTGGTCAGCCAGAACGGATTCATAATGCCGGTGACGATCAGCGCGCCATGGATGCCGGCAAACCAGAGGATCTGGCAAATCAGCACTGAAAGCAGTACCGCCGGTAAGGAATCCGAAGCGGATACCAGCGGCTGCAGCAGATGCATAATCGCCTGTGGGATGATCATCCCGGTCCAGGAGGCGACCAGCAAATTCAGCGGATGCAGCGTGGCGACAATTACTATCACCGGGATCAAAATTTCAAACGAGCGCGCCACGCCGGTGGGCACCTCTTTCGGCAGGCGAATAGTGATATTTTTCCGCTTCAGCAGCGCATAGATTTCGCTGGTGTAGATAGCGGTGAGGATCGCGGTAAAAATGCCCTGGCCGGAGAAATAATCGGTAGCGATTTTACCGTCCTGATAAGGCGCGGCCACCAGCAGGAAGCCCATAAAGGCCAGCAGGCCGGTCATTACCGGATCGAGCTTATAGTGCCGCCCCAGGCTGGCGCCGATGCCAACCGAGATGAAAAAGGTCATCACGCCCATGCTGAGATAGTACGGCAGCATCAGCTGGTCACGATGACGCAGGGAAAAATCGAGCCAGCCGCGCGCGAAAGCCCACTGGCTGTCTGCGGCAAACGGCGGGAAGATAAATACCAGCATAAACGAGCCGATGATCATAAACGGCAATGCTGAGACAAAACCGTCGCGGATAGCGATAACATGCCGCTGCTGGCCGACAGCGCCGGCCAGCGGCGTAATTTTCCGCTCAATGATGTCAATTAAGCCCTGATAAAGTGATGCCATCATGCCCCCCCTTTCTGCTCAATCAGCTGTAGCGCATAATCCAGCACCTTATCGCCGCGCATGGTGCCGTAATCCATCATATTGATGGTGGCGACCGGAATGCCGATGCTGGCAGTTTTCGCCGCCAGACTCGCCTGCATATATTTCACCTGCGGCCCCAGCAGCACCACCTGGTAATCGGCAAAGCGCTCATCAAATTCGGTGGCGCTGAAAGCGGCGATTTCCGCTTCCAGCCCGCGACTGGCGGCTTCATCCTGCATTTTCTTTACCAGCATGCTGGTAGACATTCCGGCGGAACAGCAAAGCATTATTTTATACATGACCTTTACCTTCTCACGGTTTCGACCTGCCTATAGGAAACAATATGGAAACCGGTTTCCATAGCGAGCATATTATTTTGCGAGAGAGTTCATGAATTGCGGCAGGGAAAAAAGAGGCGCTGTGAGATTGTTCACGAATATTAATCAAACATCGCTGGTTGCGGCGCCGTAAAATCCTTTTTCCACAAGCCGAAGCCTGTTGCTGATCGTTTTCAAGGCGGCGCGGGCCTGGCCCGCGCCTGGCTTTAATCAATCTGATGCGGCCTGCCGGTCAGGGTTTAACATCCACCTGATAAAAGATGTGTTTGCCGAAAGGATCGATTTGGTAACCCGTCACTTCCTTACGCACCGGTTCAAACAGGGTTGAATGGGCGATCATGACCGCCGGCGCCTGATCATGCATGATCTGCTGCGCCTGCTGGTATAGCTGAATGCGCTGGTTGTGATCCTGCTCGGTGCGCGCCTGATTAATCAGCTTTTCAAACGGTTGATAACACCATTTAGACGAGTTGGAACCGCCGTTGGCGGCGGTGCAGCTAAACAGCGGGCTAAAGAAATTATCCGGATCGCCGGTGGCGGTGGTCCAGCCCATCAGCGCCGCCTGATGCTCGCCGTTTTTCACCCGCTTCAGGTACTCTCCCCACTCATAGCTGACAATGCGCGCCTTAATGCCCACTTTCGCCCAGTCCGACTGGATCATCTCTGCCATGCGCCGCGCGTTGGGATTATAAGGACGCTGCACCGGCATCGCCCAGAGATCGATGGTGGTACCCGGCGTAATGCCGGCCTGCGTCAGCAGCTGTTTCGCCTGTTCCGGGTCCCATGCATAGTCCTGCAATGCGCTGTCGGCACTCCAGACATCGGGCGGTAACAGATTTTTCGCCGCGCTGCCGGTGCCATGGAAGATCGCCTCAATAATAGCTGGCTTATTGATCGCCATGGTCAGCGCCTGACGCACTTTGACATTATCCAGCGGCGGCTTTTGCGTATTAAAGGCAAGGAAGCCGGTATTCAGACCCGACTTTTGCATCAGCACCAGATCGGGGTTTTGCCGCATTCGCGGCAGATCGGCCGGATTGGGAAACGGCATCACCTGGCATTCATTCTTTTCCAGCTTGGCATAGCGTACCGAGGCGTCAGGCGTAATGGTAAAAACCAGTCGATCCAACTTCGCTTTGCCCTGCCAGTAGCCGGGAAAGGCTTTATAGAGAATGCGCGAATCTTTTTGATACTGCATCAGTTGGAAAGGCCCAGTACCGATAGGCTCCTGGTCGACGCGCTCCGGCGTGCCCGCCTTCAACATCTTATCGGCATATTCAGCGGAATGAATAGAGGCGAAGTACCACGCCAAATCGGCCAGGAACGGCGCTTCAGCATGCGCCAGGGTGAAGCGCACCGTGTGATCGTCCACTTTTTCAATCTTCTTGATCAGCGTGCTGAATTCCAGACTTTCAAAATTGGCGTAGGTGCCGCCAGAGACGGTGTGGTAAGGGTTTTTACTGTCCATCTGTCGCATAAAGGAAAAAATCACGTCGTCAGCGTTCAGGTCGCGCGTCGGCTTAAAATATTTGTTGCTGTGGAAATGCACGCCCTGGCGCAGATGGAAGGTGTAAACCGTGCCGTCGGGGCTGATATCCCAGTGTTGCGCCAGGCTGGGTTCCAGTTCCGTGGTGCCGGTTTTAAACTCTACCAGCCGGTTAAAAATGGGCACGGCGCTGGCGTCAACGCTGGTGCCGGACGTATAGAGCTGGGGGTTAAAATTTTCTGGCGATCCCTCTGCGCAGTAAACCAGCGTTTTCGCCGCTGCCGCCGTGCTCAACAGCATCATTAGCGCCACGCCCGTTACGGTTTTTTTCATCTCCGTCCTCGCTTTTAGTTGACTTAATCCGCTGGCAATGTGTAAAACAATTTAACATCTGGTTAATAAATAACATGTTTTCTCCGTTCCCTGAACACTTAATCATCATGAATAAGGAAGCGCTATGAATGACAGGCTGGCCCGCCAGTTAACCGACCGCTTTTACCGCTATCTTGCCGTCAGCAGTCAGAGCAATGCCGCTGTGCAAACCCTGCCCAGCACGCCGGAACAGCATCAGATGGCGCGCCTGCTGGCGTCGGAGCTGGAGGCGCTTGGCCTGCAGCAGGTCACCATCGATCAGCACGCCACGGTCACCGCCGTGAAGCCCGGCAAGCGAGCCGGTGCGCCGCGCATTGGCTTTATCACCCATATCGATACCGTAGATGTCGGTCTGTCGCCGCATATTCATCCGCAGACGCTACGCTTTACCGGCGAGGATCTCTGTTTGAATACGCAGCAGGATATCTGGCTGCGCGTTAGCGAACATCCGGAGATCCTGCCCTACCGTGGCCAGGAAATTATTTTTAGCGACGGCACCAGCGTGCTGGGCGCCGACAATAAAGCGGCGGTTAGCGTGGTCATGACACTGATGGAAAACCTTAACGGCGATCATGGCGACGTGGTGGTGGCCTTTGTGCCGGATGAGGAGATTGGCCTGCGCGGCGCCAAAGCGTTGGATCTGGAAACGCGTTTCAACGTTGATTTTGCCTGGACTATCGACTGCTGTGAGCTGGGCGAAGTGGTGTATGAAAACTTTAACGGCGCGGCGGCGGAAATTATCTTTACCGGCGTGCCGGCCCACCCGATGTCGGCAAAAGGCGTGCTGGTGAATCCGTTGCTGATGGCGCACGACTTTATCGCCCTTTTCGATCGCCAGCAGACGCCGGAGCAGACCGCCGGGCGCGAAGGCTATATCTGGTTTAATGAAATCACCGCCAATGCCAGCGAGGCGCGGTTAAAAGCCTCAATTCGCGATTTTGATTTGGCGAGCTTCAATCAGCGCAAGCAGCAGATTCGCGACGCCGCGCAGCAGATTGCCGCGCGCTATTCCACCGGTAAGGTGGCGGTGACGCTGAGCGATATTTACAGCAATATCAGCAACGCCATTGGCGATGACCGCCGCGCTATCGATCTGATTTTTACCGCGCTGGCTGAACTGGATATTGAGCCGAAAGTGGTGCCGATGCGCGGCGGCACCGACGGCGCGGCGCTGTCGGCAAAGGGTTTGCTAACCCCCAACTTTTTTACCGGCGCGCATAACTTCCATTCGCGTTTTGAGTTTCTGCCGGTTCCCTCATTTGTGAAATCTTATCTGGTGGCGGAAAAGCTCTGCTACCTGGCGGCGCAATAAACAAAGGGTCACCCGCGGGTGACCCTTTCTGCTCTCTGACACGCCAGGTTAACGTCTGCAGCCTTCCATGGGCGCTTAAGGTTGAGTCACGCTGACATCGATGCCGGGAAAATATTTCTCCGCCAGTTTTTGCAGCGTGCCATCCTGCTGAACCTTAACGATCGCCGCATCCAGCTCGCTTTTCAGCTGCGCATCATCCTTACGCAGGCCAAAGCCGATACCGGAGCCGAGGATTTTATCATCCTCCACCGCCTTGCCGATAAAAGCGTATCCTTTGCCCTGAGGCTTATTCAGAAAGCCAGACTGGCCGGCGGCCGACATCACCAGCGTTCCGTCCAGGCGTCCGGCCAGCATATCGTTATACACCTGGTTTTGATCCTGATAAGCCGTCACGGTTACGCCGTTCGGCTCCCAGTGCCGCTTGGCGTAGGTTTCCTGAATCGAGCCCTGCAGCACGCCGATAGTTTTCCCCTTCAGCCCGGCGGCATCCGCCTGCAAGCCGGCATCTGCCTTGCCCACCAGCATGCTGGGAATGCGGTAGATCGGCTGGGTAAAGGCGATGCTTTTCATCCGTGCCTCGGTGATATTCATTGCTGAATTGATCGCGTCGAATTTTTTCGCCATCAGACCAGGGATCAGCGCGTCAAAGCTACTTTCCACCCAGCTGCAGGAGAAGCGCCCCGCCTGACAAATCGCCTGACCCAGTTCAATATCGAACCCTTCCAGCTCGCCCTGCGCGTTGCGACTCTCAAACGGCGGATATTGCGACTCTACACCAAAGCGCAGCGTACCCTGCGCCGCGACCTGCGTGGCGCTAAACAGGCCGAATGCCAGCCAAAGCCAGGCGTGTTTTTTCATGGTTTTTCCTCATGGTAATTAGCGTGCTTTAAGCAGACAGAGCGCCTGCGCGCCCGCCTGTAACGTCGTCTCATCTTTGGCGAATGAGAGCCGGATTAAACGGTTATCCGTTCCGTCGCTATAAAAGGCAGAGAGTGGGATGGTGGCCACGCCATGCTCGATGATCAGCCGTTTCACCATCTCGCTGTCGCTTTCGTCGCTAAAGTGGCGATAGCTTGCCAGCATAAAAAAGGAACCGGCGGTCGGCAGCAGTTCGAACGGCGATTCCTGCAGCAGCGACGCCAGCAGATCGCGCTTCTGCTGATAGAACCCCGCCAGCGAATGATAGTGAGACGGCTCGCGCAGCCAGTCGGCAAAAGCAACCTGCATGGGCGTGTCGGCGGCATACATTAAAAACTGATGCACCTTGAGCACCTCCTTCATCAGCTCGGCGGGCGCCAGACAATAGCCGACGCGCCAGCCAGTAACGTGAAAGGTTTTGCCGAAGGATGAGACAATAACGCTGCGCTGCGCCAGCTCAGGATGAGTCGCCATACTATGATGGCGGCGCCCGTCGAACAGGATATGCTCATACACCTCGTCGGAAAGTACGATAATGTCGCTGTTGCGCGTCAGCGCGGCGAGCTGCGCCAGATCGTCGGCGCTAAGCGCCTGCCCGCTGGGGTTATGCGGCGTATTGATAATGATCATGCGGGTACGCGGCGTTATAGCTGCGCGTACTTCATCCCAGTCGATAGCAAACTGCGGCACCTTGAGCTTTAATCCTACCGGCGTCGCACCCTGCAAACGGACTACCGGCGCATAGCTGTCAAAGGCCGGTTCAAAAAAGATCACCTCATCACCGGCATGCACCAGCCCGGCGATCGCCGCATAGAGTCCTTCGCTGGCGCTGGCGGTAATCAGCACTTCGCTGGCAACGTCATAAGCCTGGCCATACAGCGTGTGAACTTTTTCCGCCAGCGCCTCTTTTAACGCCGGGAGCCCGGTCATCGGGGCATACTGATTATGACCGGCGCGCATCGCCTGATTCACGCTGGCGATTAGCGCCTCATCACAGGGAAAGTCGGGGGCGCCCTGCGCCAGATTAATGGCGTGATGCTGTGCGGAAAGCTGTCCGATGACGCTAAAGATAGTGGTGCCGACATCCGGCAGTTTTGAGCGCAGCGTTACCGTCGAAGACAAAGTCATCCCATACCTCAGTGAATAAATATACATATTAATTATATATCCATTCAAACCGAGCCCACTTGTGACGGCAAGCGAATTGTTGTCATAATAGCTATGCGTAAAACTCATAGCTCAGGATGCTTATGGTTCATCAACCGCTGCCGCTGAATGCCGTTTATGCTTTTCTGGTTACCGCGCGCCACCTTAATTTAACCCGTGCCGCCGATGAGCTCTGTCTGACGCAGGGCGCGGTAAGCCGTAAAATCGCCGCGCTGGAAAAATGGCTGGGCTTTGCCCTGTTCGATCGTCACGCACGCGGCCTGCATTTGACCGCGCGCGGCGCGGCTATGCTGCCGCAGCTGAAACAGGGCTATGAATTGATGCTGAACGCGGCTGAACAGGCGCGTCAGCCCGATAATGCCCTGAGCCTGCGCGCGCCCAGCTGCGTTATGCGCTGGCTACTGCCGAAGCTGGTGCAGCTGGAGCAGCAGCATCCCGAGCTGCACGTTAAGCTGACGACCACCCTGGCGCATAATTATCAGCTGGAAAATTTCGATGCGGCCATCGTCTACGGCATCGCCCCAGTGGGCAGCCATCTATTGTTTGAGGAACGGCTGACGCCGGTAATGGCAGAGAGCCTGCTGGATAACCCGCCGCTAACCATCGCCGATCTCGCCCGCTTTACTTTTTTGCATCCCACCAATGACGAGCGCGACTGGCAGCTGTGGCTAAAGGCGCAAAAGGTTGAACTGCCTATGCGGCGTAATCAGCACTTCGCCACTATGGATCTGGCTATCGGCGCGGCGATTCAGGGATTTGGCGTGACCGTTGCGGATATCAAACTGGTGAAAAGCGACCTGGCGGCACAGCGGCTGATCGCCCCGTTCGCCCCTGCGGTGAAAACCGGCGCGGCTTATAGCTTAATCAGCCGCGAAGGAAAAGAAACGCCACCACATCTCGCGACGCTGGTGGCGTGGCTCTGTCAGCCCGACTGACAGCCGGGCGCGGACGCTTAGAAGGAGACCCACTCATCCGCCGCGCCGCTGGCTACCGGAGCAGGCTGGCGAGCGGGCGTGTTTTTCAGTACCGGCGTTTTTACCGGCTCCGGCTGCTGCCGATCGTTAGCAGAAAGGCGGAAGCGGGCGACCGAACGCTGTAAATCTTCGGTTTGACGCTCCAGCGCGGCAGCAGCGGCGGAAACCTCTTCCACCAGCGAGGCGTTTTGCTGCGTGACGCTGTCCATCTCTGCGACGGCGGTCCCTACCTGCTCGATGCCTTTGCTCTGCTCTTCTGAGGCGGCGGCAATCTGCTTCATGATTTCAGTTACGTCGCTGACCGCTCTGACGATGGCGCTCATGGTGCTGCCCGCTTCGTTCACCAGCTTCGAGCCGCTATCGACTCGCGCCACGGAATCGCCAATCAGAGATTCGATCTCTTTCGCGGCTCCGGCGCTGCGCTGCGCCAGATTACGCACTTCGCTGGCCACCACCGCAAAGCCGCGGCCCTGCTCGCCTGCACGCGCCGCTTCTACCGCCGCGTTCAACGCCAGGATATTAGTCTGGAATGCGATGCTGTTGATCACGCTGGTAATCTCAGCGATTTTTTTCGAACTGTCGGAGATGCCGGACATGGTCTGCACCACATCGTTCACCAGCTTGCCGCCCTGGCCTGCGGTCAGCGAGGCGTTATCCGCCAGATCGCTTGCCTGGCGCGCGTTATCGGCGTTCAGCTTCACGGTGGCGGTAAGCTGTTCCATGCTGGCTGCGGTCTGCTCCAGCGCGGCCGCCTGCTGCTCGGTGCGAGAAGAAAGGTCATTATTTCCCATCGAAATTTCTGCGGCGCCGCGATAGATATTTTCCGTACCGCTACGAATGGCGCTGACCGCCTCACGCAGGTTCTCCTGCATGGCGCGCAGCAACGGCACCAGTTTACCCACGCAGTTGCGGCCAATGTCATCAATCGGCTGGCTTAAGTCGCCCTCGGCTATTTTCCCGAAATGGCCGCGCAGCATTTCCAGCGGGCGTACCAGCATGGTCACCAAATAGCGATCGGTAAACAGCAGAATCAGCAGACCGCAGATCACGGCAACAATAATGGTTATCCGGGTGATAACGGTAATACGGTCAACGGTGACGCGGGTTTGATCCAGCATCAGGCCCGCCGCCGCGTTATATTTTTCCGCCACCGCGCCAAATTCGCGGCTGAGCGTCGGGGTTATGCTGTTGGCATGACGACGATAATCTTCCAGTGGCGCCTGCTGCTGCGCCAGCGCCATCTGCGGCTTAACGCCCTGCTCCAGCAGCTGGCTCCACTTTTCTTCTACGGCAGTTGAAATCTCAGCGTCCATCGGACCGGGCGCGGCGGCCTTAAACTGCGCCAGCTGCTCCGCCATACCATCCAACGCTTTTTGCACGTTGGCAAAGGCTGCCGCATCCGGCGTACCGCCGGTAGCGCGCACTTCCATCACCCGCGATAAGCGCGTAACGAAGCGAAAGTATTGATCGTTGCCTTTGCTCAGGATATTCATCTGCGACACCAGTTGTCGATCGACAGTGTTACCTTCGCTCAGCGCATTTAACGAGTGAACGCTGTACATGCCAACCGCAGACCAAAGCAAACAAAACAGGCCAAGGATGGAAAGCATGACGGCGCGTATGGTGTAGTTCTTTAATAGCTGCATAGCTGCCTCAGTTCGGTCAATAACCGTAGGATATTCCGCCAACTCTGGCGGGCTTATCGACGGTTATCGGCAGCAGCGGCGGAAATTATACTGTTTTATAACATCCGCCCCGCCCGATTTTCTGAAGCTACAGGAAAGGCAGTAAATATAACCTTTTGATAATGGTGGTTATTGCTGACACGTAGCGGTAAAAAAAGCCCAACAAACAATCACTAACGGTGACGGTTTTGTTAAGCAATTACTGAAGTTTTACCATTGCTCGCATTAACAAACGCAGCAAACGCAGGCGTACGCGCATAAAACGGTGCTGCAGAATAACCGCCGCCTCGCCTTTGACGCCAAAGCGCAGCGTGACATCATTGCCGGGATGCCAGGCAGGCCAGGTTGTTTCGCCCGCCAGTTGATGCGAGAACTCTGTCGCGTCATGAGCGAAACGCAGCCAGTATTCGCTGATGCGGCGAGCAAATTGACGATCGCCATCGGTAAACGGGCGATCCGCCAGCTGTGGGTTTTCCGCATTCATGGTCTCCATGACGTAAGGAATCTCGTTGCCGTGCCAGCTGCCGTAACGGCAGAGGTCGCGTGAATTTTCCGATACGTAATCAAAATAGTAGCGCCAGCCCGGTACGCCGCGTCGATGCTGCGCCTGTACCGCCAGCCAGGTAATGGTACCGAAAGCCATATCCCGCGCCACTTTGCGCCCCAGCCGATGGTCATCATGTTCGTCATACAGCGATTTGATCAGCTTTAACAACAGCGGACGGCGCTGGCGTAAACGGGTAATGGTGCTGGTGGCATCAACGCCAAAATATTCCAGCACGCTGGCTTCATCGCTGTTGTAACCGATCATCAACGGATGCCGATGCTGGCGAGCGGCGGCAAACACCTCGACCACCGGCTTCGGCAGCACCCGATCGCCGGCAATTGCGACCGGGCCGTTGCCCAGATGCGGTGGCAATGACCAAAAACTGTCGGCGGGCAACGCGCGCAGATCTGCCGCGCTGGCCTGTTCCAGCCCCAGATGATGCGCCACCGCCACGCCGTTGTTCAGCGCCTCATCACGCTTTTTATCCGGCAGGCTGTAAGCGCTTTGCACGATCCCTTTATGAAACAGCCCGTCCGCCAGCGGCGAGGCGAACAGCGACAGGACGCTGCGCCCGCCGGAGGATTCGCCGAAAAGGGTCACGTTGCGTCGATCGCCGCCAAACGAGGCGATATTGCGCTGCACCCACTGCAGCGCGGCGATCTGATCGAGCAGCGCGAAATTATTGATCGCTTCGCCAGGCGGAAACT
This sequence comes from Mixta hanseatica, assembly GCF_023517775.1. Lineage (NCBI taxonomy): Bacteria > Pseudomonadati > Pseudomonadota > Gammaproteobacteria > Enterobacterales > Erwiniaceae > Mixta > Mixta hanseatica. The sequence continues at coordinate 2,236,121 of NZ_CP082904.1, forward strand.
CGGCATCCAGTGCCGGATGGGCAAAAAATCCCAGGTGGCCGAGGCGATAATTAAGCGTGACCACCACTACGCCGCGCGCCGCTAACGCTTTACCGTTGTAGGGGGTCAGGCTGCCAGCGCCGATGGTAAAGCCGCCGCCGTGGATCCAGACCATCACCGGCAGCGGGCTCGACGGTTGCACGTCGGGCGACCAGACATTGAGATAAAGGCAATCTTCGCTCAGGTTGCCTGGATCGCCGCCGCCCGCCAGTACGCAATATTCACGCTGCTGCCAGCTGGCGTTGCCCCACTGCGTGGCGTCCCGCACCTCCTTCCACGGAATGGCGGGTTTGGGCGCGCGCCAACGCAGCGGACCAACCGGCGGCGCCGCATAAGGAATACCTTTGAAAACAAAAATGCCGTCATCAACTGCGCCGCGCAATGCACCTTCTGCCGTGTGTATTCTTAAAGATTCATTCTTCATTATTTTTTCCAACGTGAAGCTCGGGCTTATTATTCGCAGGCGCGAATTTATTGTCTATGCTGACGGCGATTTTGCAGATTATGCCGAGGGTAAATTGGCTTTATAAGGTGAAATTCAGATAAACAGAGGGTTTTACCGCTGCGAATGAAGCGACGAGAGCGGTAAAAATAAGCGTATGCGGTAAGATGCTTGCCGTGTGCAGGCCTGGCAAAAGGCACCGGAATGATAAGAAATATGATTTCTTTGGCGCTGGACATTAACGTTCGCCAGCGCCACAGATTAATTATTTACCTTAATCCACAGCGTTGCAGGCTGGCGCTCTGCCGCGCCTCATACAAGGCCATTTCATCAATCACGGCGCTGCCCAATGCCGTTTCAAAGCTGGCCCGGCTGGCTAGCGCTGAAAAGGCTTCCTGCGGCTGACCGCCGAGATTGGACTGGAAGATACCGGCGGCGCTGACCGGCAAAAAATCCTCATAAACCTGCGGATCGGCAATCAGCAGTCCCTGGTCAATCAGGGATTCTTTATCAGCAGCGGGCGAGAACCCTTGCCGTTTGCCCTTTTCCGTTAACCGATACTCAAACCAGGCAAGCTGCTGCTGACGCAACAGCCGTTCATTATCGGGAAAGTCATGGAACACCTCGGCCAGATGCTGTTGATGCTGCTGGTTACTGACGCCGCTGCCCGCCAGCGCTAAAAGGCTATCGTAACGCTGCTGCCCCGCCGGCGTGAGCGCAACGCCACGCTGTTCGATCTCGCCAAAGCGTGCCGTGTGGCTGCCTTCGCCGCCATCGCAAAAGATAACCGGCTCTTCCAGCGCTTTAAAACTGGTCTGACGCAATAAAATCGGCACCTGACGGCGCGGCGGCCCCTCAATTATCGCTTTTGGCACTATCCCTCGCTCCGGCATCAGCGTCTGCACCCGATCGATATCCAGCGTGCGCGGCGTAAGATGATTGATATGACAACCGGGAAAACAGACCACGTCGGCAATCAGGCGATGCTGCTGATGCAGCGCCTGATAAGTGGCGCGATCGACGGTGGTCTGGCGATGCCAGCGAAAGGTCTCCAGCGCCTCGCGCACGAATTCGGCGGCAGTTGGCTCGTCAAAGCCCCCCTGCTGCTGGTGCTGCCTGATTAACGCCAGGCAGCGCGGAGTAAAAATCTGTCGGGCCGCCAGTATCGCCTGCGCTTTTTGTCGTAGCGCAGCATCCTCAATCAATTCCAGCCGCAGCAATGAGGTGAAGAGCCGAAACGGGTTACGGCGCAGAGCGTCGGCCGCTATCGGCCGAAAAGCCGTGGAGTGAACCGGTACGCCCGCCGGCGCCAGATCGTAATAGCCCACCGGATGCATACCCATAATGGCAAAAAGCTGCCGTAGCGTGTTCAGCTCCTGCGCGCTGCCAACGCGGATCGCGCCATGCCGCTCTACGCTCAAACGCGACAGCTCATCCGCCGCCGTTAGCCGCTCGGCCAGCACGCGATCCTGCGCCAGCACCTGCTGATTGACCTCCGCCACCAGCGTTAATAGAGTGCCGTACTGCGGCACTTCCTGCTGATACATCACGGACATTGCCTGAGAAAAACGTTCCCGCAGCGCGTCCGCGCTAACAAACTTTTGCATAACACCGCCTTTTTTTGCGTTTCTCTGCTGCCACTGTAGAGCAAGCAAAAAACGGGCGGAAAAAAGGTATTAAATTTGTGATCGCGATGGTGAAAGCGGCACGACGCTGGCTGTCACGCCCTCTTTACAAGCGCTACGCCTCTCAGCCCCAGCGCTGTTTCGCCAGCAGCATCAGCGAAGTAACAACCGCAGGCAAAGCCAGCAGCATAAAAATGTGGCTGAAGTGCCAGCCCAGCGCCAGCATTTCCGCCCCGGCAAAGGCGCTAAGGATAGCGCCGATGCGGCCGATGCCGTGCATCCAGCTGGAGCCGGTCGCGCGTGCCGCTGTGGGATAGTAACTGGCGGCCAGCGCATTCATTCCGGTATTGGCACCGTTAAAACAGAAGCCGCAGCAAAAAGCGATGATAGCCATCAGCAGCGGCTGGGCCGGCGCGCAGCCCAGCAGAATCGTCGCCAGCGCGCCGCCAAAATAGATGGCCGCCAGCGCCAGGTTGGCATTGACCCGATCCATTAACCAGCCGGCAAACAGCGATCCCAACGTGCCGCCCGCCTGATACATGGCGGTAATCAGCGCGGCGGCGGTGACGCCTAATCCCAGATCGCCTATCAGCGCAGGCATCCAACTGCCGATCAGATAGACCAGAAACAGGCCCATAAAGTAGCCGCCCCACAGCATCAGGCTGCCAAAGCGGTATTGCCCGGAAAGCACGGTGCGGATACCGCCCGCGCCCGGCAGCGGCGTGGGATAGACAAAGGTACTGCCGGGCGAAGTGCTGCCCGGCCACATTTTTTCTACGATAGCGCGAATGCGCCAGTGCGGCGCCTGCTGCGCCAGCAAAAAGCGCACCGATTCCGGCAGATAACGCAGCAGTAGCGGCAGCAGCAGCAGCGGTAAAATGCCGCCCAGCAACAGCACTGCATGCCATCCGTAGGTTGGGATCAGCCAGGAGGCGGCGAAACCGCCGCTGGCCGCGCCGAAGGTAAAACCGCAAAACACCACGGTAATCAGGAAAGCGCGCTGTCGCTCGGGCGCATATTCAGAGACCAGCGTGCCCACGTTCGGCATCGCGGCCCCCAGCCCCAGCCCGGTAAGCAGGCGGAACAGCATCATCTGCTCGATGTTTTGCGCCATCGCCGTCGCCAACGTCCAGAGGCCAAAAAAGAATACGCTGCTGATGATGATCCAGCGTCGTCCGTAACGATCGGCCAGCGGACCGGCAAACATCGCGCCTAAGGCCAGCCCAACCAACGCGGCGCCAATCGCCATACCAAGCTGATGACTGGATATTTGCCAGGCGCTGCGCAAGGCGGGCGCAATAAAGCCCATCAGCGCAATGTCCATGCCATCCAGCGCGACAATAATAAAGCAGAGAGCGATAATCCGGCGTTGAAATGCGCTTATGGCGTGCTGGTTAATGCGCTGGCGAACGTCAATGGCCTTTATGCTGTCCAGAAGTCTGCTCCCTGTGGCTGGTTAACGAATAAAGCGCCCGGTGAAGATAAAAACGCCTTATGATAGCGAAACGCTGTGCCCTGCCGCCATGACTTTGCGGCTAACTGAAATTTTCTCAACAATGCATTCTGTTTATCCATTAGCGCTGCGCTTAACCATGCAGAAAAGTTATGGTCTACAGCGCAAAGATTACCTTCGCAATGGCTAAAAACGGCTATTCCCTGTGCAAAGCGCAATAATGTTAAATTTAATTTGCAATAAAGTTAACAAAATTGCAGCCTGCTGCTTGCCTAAATTCTCACAGCCTCTCTACTCTTGCCCTATGGACAAAAACTATCTGTTTAATCAGCGCATTCGTCTGCGTCATCTTCATACGTTCGTCGCGGTCGCACAGCAGGGTACGCTGGGCCGCGCGGCGGAAACACTCAGCCTGAGCCAGCCCGCGCTCTCTAAAACGCTTAACGAGCTGGAAGAGCTGACCGGCGTACGTCTGTTTGAGCGCGGACGGCTGGGGGCGCAGCTTACTACCTTCGGCGAACAGTTCTTAACTCATGCCATTAAGGTACTTGATGCGCTTAACCATGCCGGCCAGTCGTTCGCCAATCCGGTTAACGACAGGCCGGTGGTGATCCGTCTGGGGGCGCTGACCACGGCGGCGATGGGCATGCTGCCGCAAATTCTTGACCGCTTTCATCAGCAGCAACCGCAGGCAACGGTGCAGGTCGCCACGCTACACAATAACGTGCTGCTGGCCGGGCTGAAAGCCGGTGAGTTTGATATTGGCATCGGCCGCATGGCGGATGCCGAGATGATGACCAGCCTGAACTATGAATTGCTATTTCTGGAGTCCTTACGCCTGGTCGTAAGGCCGGAACATCCGCTCTTAAGTGACAACGTCACGCTATCCCGTGCCCTGCAGTGGCCGGTAGTGATTTCTCCGGAGGGCACCGCGCCGCGCCGTATCGCTCAGGCGATGATGGATGAACAGGGTTGTAAGCTGCCGGCCAGCTGCGTGGAAACCTCATCCACCTCGCTGGCGCGTCAGCTGGCGCTACGTTACGACTATGTCTGGTTTGTTCCTTCGGGCGCGGTAAAGGAAGATCTGTCACACAGCGCATTGGCGGCGCTGCCTGTAGCTTCGCACGGGCCTGGCGAACCGGTGGGCATTATCACCCGCTCTGGCCATCCCCTCTCTCTTAGCGCGGAGATCCTGCTGGCGACAATTCGTAAATGCCATTCTGGGTAAAAGATGCTGAAGGCTTAGCCGTGAGGCGGGAAATTAACGGCTGGACAGCGCCAGCCGCAGAGATTAACGGCTACGTTTTGCGTGCCGTTCGCGGTTATCCAGCCGCGCCTGTTCTGTTTTACGCATGCCGACATAAATCGCACCGCTGCCGCCGTGCTGAGGCTGCGCAATGCAGTACGCCTGCACATCGTCAAACTGCTTAAGCCAGCGTGCCAGGTAGCTGCGCACGATATTGGCGTGCGACTCATCTTCCCGGCCTTTGCCATGCACAATCAGCAAGTTGCGCAGGTTATCTTTACGCGCTTCCATTATAAAGGCAAAGACTGCCTGGCGGCATGACTCCACCGGCTGACGCAGCAGGTTAAGGCTGGCATCAAGTTTATATTTTCCCAGACGCAGCTTATCAAGCACGCCCTGCTGAATGCCTTCGGCTTTATATTCCAGCGGCTCGCTGAGCGGAACAATATCGAGGTAGCCTCGGGTAAGGAAGTTTTCCACTTCCTCATTCACCGGCTGGCGCGGCGCTTTGGGCGTCGGTGCTTTTAGCCAGTGAATAGTTGCGCAATCTTTCAGCGGAGTGACATCTTCCATGGCGTCACGAAACAGATCTTTATCGTCAAGGTTCATGGGGCTTACCTCACGCCTGATATGTCGTGGCAATGCACGAAGAAGAAAATGACCGTGCGTCCCGGCAAGTTTACCTGATTGCCAGGGCATTGCCAAAAGCCAATGCCGTCGTCGGGCACAGCGTTAATCAAAGCATATTTATTGACCAGTTAGCAGGCTATTTTTTGTCAGGTTAGTTAAGTGTTAAAAATAGATTTCTACGTAGCAACATACTAAAAAGTGCTTTGCCGTCATTAATTAACAAAAATATGCATAATTTTTACCCATGAAGTTACATTGATGCTATTAATCGATAACGTCCCTGTTTTTTATGCGGTTAAAAGTGCGCTTATGCATTCCATTTCGCTCACGAAGAATGTTAAAATTGACCTCAGTCAATTATTGTCGAGGATGTATTATGATCCCGGAAAAACGCAGCATTCGTCGTATCCAGTCTGGTGGATGTGCCATTCATTGCCAGGACTGTAGTATTAGTCAACTTTGTATTCCTTTCACCCTGAATGAGCACGAGCTGGACCAGCTGGACAACATTATTGAGCGTAAAAAGCCGATTCAGAAAGGTCAGGCGCTGTTCAAGGCGGGTGATGAACTGCGTTCATTGTATGCGATTCGCTCCGGGACCATCAAAAGCTACACCATTACCGAACAGGGCGATGAGCAAATCACCGGCTTTCATCTGGCGGGCGATCTGGTCGGCTTCGACGCTATTGGCTCCGGTCACCATCCCAGCTTTGCCCAGGCGCTGGAAACCTCAATGGTGTGTGAAATCCCATTTGAAACATTAGATGATCTTTCCGGCAAAATGCCTGCCCTGCGTCAGCAGATGATGCGTCTGATGAGCGGCGAAATCAAAGGCGATCAGGATATGATCCTGCTGCTGTCTAAGAAAAATGCCGAAGAACGCCTGGCCGCCTTTATCTGGAATCTGGCGCGTCGTTTCGGCCAGCGCGGCTTCTCGCAGCGTGAGTTTCGCCTGACCATGACCCGTGGCGATATCGGTAACTATCTGGGCCTGACGGTGGAAACCATCAGCCGTCTGCTGGGGCGCTTCCAGAAAAGCGGCATGCTGGCGGTGAAAGGCAAATATATTACTATTGAGAACCATCCTATGCTGGCCGAGCTGGCCGGTCAAAGCCGCGGCGCTGCCTGATGAGTTGGCCGGATCACTAATTGTTATTTTATTGATCCGGCTAGAACTTTTCCTCTTTTTCCTGACCTGTTAATGGGCTATCTTTAGCTAACACGCTCTGGTGTTTGGAGAAGCCGTTATGGTTAAGTATCAAAATATTCTGGTGGCGATAGATCCTGAACAGGACGACCAGCCTGCATTGCGCCGGGCCGTTTATCTCAACCAGCGTATCGGCGGGAAAATTAAGGCTTTTTTGCCTATTTATGATTTTTCCTACGAGATGACCACCCTTCTTTCACCCGATGAACGCACAACTATGCGCCAGGGGGTGATTAGCCAGCGGACAGAATGGATTCGCGAGCAGGCACACGCTTATCTGGAAGCGGGTGTAGATATCGATATCAAGGTGGTGTGGCATAACCGTCCTTTTGAAGCGATTATCCAGGAAGTTCTTGCCGGTCAACACGACCTGGTATTAAAAATGGCCCACCAGCACGATCGGCTGGAGTCGGTTATTTTTACCCCTACCGACTGGCATCTGTTACGTAAATGTCCCTGCCCGGTGTGGATGGTGAAAGATCAGCCCTGGCCGGAACAGGGTAAAGCGGTGGTGGCCGTAAACCTTGCCAGCGAAGAACCCCACCATGACGGCCTTAATCAAAAGCTGATCCGTGAAACGACCGAACTGGCCGCGATGGTTAACCATACCGAGGTGCATCTGGTGGGCGCCTATCCGGTTACGCCAATTAATATCGCTATTGAGCTGCCCGATTTCGATCCCAGCATCTATAACGATGCGATCCGTGGTCAACATCTGGTGGCGATGAAAGCGCTGCGCCAGAAATTCTCTATTGATGAAAAATTTACCCACGTGGCTAAGGGGCTGCCCGAAGAAGTCATCCCGGATCTGGCGGATCACCTGAACGCCGGCGTAGTGGTGCTAGGCACCATCGGACGCACCGGACTTTCCGCCGCGTTTTTGGGCAATACAGCTGAACAGGTTATCGACCATTTGCGTTGCGATCTGCTGGTGATCAAGCCGGACAACTTTGCTTCGTCCATTGAGCTGGACGATGATGAAGATGATTAAAACGCTCCGGTAATGTTAGCGTAAACAAAAGCCGCTGTTGGCCTGACGTCAACAGCGGCTTTTTTATGGCTTTACGGCCGGCCTTACAGCGCTTTAAGTATCGCCTCTACGCTGGCTTTGGCATCGCCAAACAGCATCTGCGTATTCTCTTTAAAGAACAAAGGATTCTGCACGCCGGCGTAACCGGTATTCATCGAGCGTTTGAATACCACCACGTTTTGCGCTTTCCAGACTTCCAGCACCGGCATACCGGCAATCGGGCTGCGCGGGTCGTCCTGTGCCGCCGGGTTAACGGTATCGTTGGCACCGATCACCAGCACCGTATCGGTATTGGTGAAGTCATCGTTAATTTCATCCATCTCCAGTACCACGTCATACGGCACTTTTGCTTCAGCCAGCAGTACGTTCATATGCCCCGGCAAACGACCGGCCACCGGATGAATGCCAAAGCGCACATTAATACCACGTGCGCGCAGCTTTTCCGTGATTTCCGCTACCGGATACTGCGCCTGCGCCACTGCCATACCGTAGCCCGGCGTAATGATCACCGTGGAGGAATTTTTCAGCAGGTCTGCTGTCTCCTGCGCGTTGATTTCACGATACTCACCGCTCTCCTCATCCTCGCCTGAGCCCGCGCTACTGTCGGTGCCGAAGCCGCCGGCAATCACGCTAATAAATGAACGGTTCATCGCCTTACACATAATGTAAGAGAGGATTGCGCCCGAAGAGCCCACCAGCGCGCCGGTCACGATCAGCAAGTCATTGCTTAGCATAAAGCCCGCCGCCGCCGCCGCCCAGCCGGAGTAAGAGTTCAGCATCGACACCACCACCGGCATATCCGCGCCGCCGATCGAGGCAACCAGATGCCAGCCGAAGGCCAGTGCTATGACTATCATGATCAACAGCGCGAAGATTTGCAGCCCCACGCTGTCGGTGCTTACGAAGGTCCACAGCAACAGGAAGGAAACCACCAGCGCCAGCAGGTTAAGCTTATGGCGATGCGGCAGCATCAGCGGGCTTGAAGAGATTTTCCCACGCAGTTTGCCAAACGCCACCAGCGAGCCGGTAAAGGTCACCGCGCCGATAAAGATGCCGAGGAAAATTTCCGTCAGATGAATATTTTCCATCACCGGCTCAAGGCCGGGGCCGTGATCGATAAAACTGTTTACCCCTACCAGCACCGCCGCCAGACCCACAAAGCTATGCAGGATCGCCACCAGCTCCGGCATTTCGGTCATTTCGACTTTTTTCGCCAGATGAATGCCGATTGCGCCCCCGATAATCATCGCCAGCAGGATCCAGGCGATATTGCCGGTATCCGGGCCAAAAATGGTAGCGAAGAGCGCGATGCCCATCCCAGCCATGCCGAAAATATTTCCCTGTTTCGAGGTTTCATGCTTTGAAAGCCCCGCCAGGCTACAGATAAAAAGGATTGCGGCAACAATATATGCTGCAGTAACTAATCCGCCAGACATGTTGTTACCCCTTAGTTCTTACGAAACATTTTCAGCATGCGCTGAGTTACGGTAAAACCGCCAAAGATGTTAATGCTGGCAATCAACACGGCAATAAAGGCCAAAAAGGTGACCCAGCCGCCATGACCTATTTGCAGCAGCGCACCTACCACGATGATCCCGGAAATAGCGTTGGTCACCGACATCAGCGGCGTATGCAACGAATGGCTGACATTCCAGACCACGTAATAACCCACCACGCAGGAGAGCGCGAAAACAGTAAAGTGCGAAAGGAAGGCCGCCGGCGCCACGTTAGCCAGGCAGGCAAACAGCACAATCGCCAGCGCCAGCAGCAGATATTTTCGCCACGGCGAGGCGGGCTTCTCCGGCACCGCCTGCGGCGCGGCGGCGGCTTGCGCGGCTTTGGGCGCGGCGGAAACCTGAATCGGCGGTGCCGGCCAGGTCACTTCGCCAGCGCGCACCGTGGTTACGCCACGGATCACGACGTCATCGAAGTTGATATCGATTTCGCCATTTTTCTCTTTGCACAACAGTTTTAACAGATTGACCAGGTTAGTGCTGTAGAGCTGAGAAGACTGGGTGGGCAAACGGCTGGGCAGATCGGTATAGCCAATAATTTTGACGCCGTTCTCAGTAGTGGTCACCTGGTCGGCGACGGTAAGTTCACAGTTGCCGCCGGTTTGCGCCGCCAGATCCACTACCACGCTGCCGGGTTTCATGCTGGCGACCATATCGCGGGTAATCAGACGCGGCGCAGGTTTGCCAGGGATAAGCGCCGTGGTAATAATAATATCCACCTCTTTCGCCTGCGCGGCGAACAGCGCCATTTCCGCCTCAATAAAGGCTTCCGACATCACTTTGGCATAGCCGTCGCCGCTGCCCGCCTCCTCTTTAAAATCAAGCTCAAGGAATTCGGCGCCCATGCTTTTGACCTGCTCTTTTACTTCAGGACGAGTATCAAAAGCGCGCACAATAGCGCCCAGGCTACGGGCGGCGCCGATAGCAGCTAACCCGGCGACGCCCGCGCCGATAACCATCACTTTGGCCGGCGGCACTTTCCCGGCGGCGGTGATCTGGCCGGTAAAGAAGCGTCCGAATTCATGCGCCGCTTCCACGACTGCGCGATAGCCAGCGATGTTAGCCATGGAACTCAGGGCGTCCAGCGACTGGGCACGGGAAATACGCGGCACCGCATCCATCGCCATCACGTTAATCTTACGCGCGGCGAGTTTTTCCATGAGTTGTGGATTCTGCGCAGGCCAGATAAAGCTAATCAGCGTACTGCCTTCCCGCAGCAGTGCGATCTCTTCGTCATCAGGCGCGTTCACCTTCAGCACAATATCCGCCTGCAATACCTGCTGGCGATCGACCAGCGTCGCACCGGCCTGCTGATAAGCGCTATCGGCAAAGCTGGCCGCAGCGCCCGCCTGCTGTTCGATTGCCACGCTAAAACCCAGTTTCAGCAGCTGTTCCACCGTTTTCGGCGTTGCTGCCACCCGGGCTTCCTTCGGCAACCGCTCTTTGGGTACTCCAATTAACATAGTTTTCCCTTTCATCGGTTAGTGATGATATTAAAACGCCGCGGCAGCGCCGCTATACGTTTCAGACTTTGTATCAAAGTGTTTATAACCTACTGAATATATGTCTCGTAATCTACCCGCTCTGGACGGTGCTAAAAGTTTTTACGCAAATATCCCTCTTCAATTTGCTGGTTCACTATTTTCCCCGCATTAACCGACCGTATTCAGCCATAATCTGCTACGGAAAAGGCGATAAAAAAGCATATAAAACGCCACATTATTCTTAATTAACAACTATTTAACTAAATTAGTTGTATCATTAACCGCTTTAACTGATAACACCCGCTTAAATCCGATCAAAATGCTCTCATTGCCGGGACGCTTTTTGCTGCTAAAAGCTGGTCGCCTGAATGGCATAAATTGACTGAGACAGCGGCCATTATTACATGCAATAATCCACAGCTAATCTGTTACACATCAAGAGTCCAGCACGTTTTCGTACTCAATTTTTGCGTAAGGCGAAGGATTATTTTTATGAAGCTGAAGAACACTCTTCTGTTGACCGCTCTGCTGTCATCACTGACGCTGACCGCCCAGGCGGCGCAGGAGCTGTCACCGGAAAAAGCGGCCGCGTTAAAACCATTCGAACGTATTAATATTAGCGGTCGTTTCAATTCTATTGGCGATGCCAGCGAGGCGGTCTCCCGTCGTGCAGATAGCCTGGGCGCATCCGCCTTTTATATTCAGGGCATAAACGACGCCACCGGCAACAGCGGCAACTGGCGCGTCACCGCCGATCTCTATCACGCCGATGCGCCTGCGGCGGAAAAAAGCGCTAGCTACCGCTACTTTAGCGGCGTGAAAGAGCTGCCAAAGGCGGAAGCCTATCAGCTGGAACCGTTTGATACCGTTTCAGCCAGCGGCTTTTTCCGTAACCAGCCTGAGGTCAATGAAGCGATCGGTAAAGCCGCTAAAGAAAAAGGCGCCGCCTCTTTCTTTATTGTGCGTCAGATTGATGCCAACAACGGCGGTAACCAGTACATCACTGCTTATGTCTATAAGGCCGATGCGGCGAAACGTCAGGTACAGAGCCCAAATGCGATTCCGCGTAACTCTGAAGCAGGTAAAGCCGCGCTGGCGACCGGCGGCGCCGCTGCGAAACAGGTTGAGCTGCCTGGCGTAGCCTCTTCGGAAACGCCAAGCAATAAAGTCGGCCGCTTCTTCGAGACCCAAAGCTCTACCGGCGAGCGTTATACCGTGCGCCTGCCGAACGGCAAAGAGATTCAGGAAGTAAACGCGATTACCGCTGCGCAAATGCAGCCGTTTGATACCGTTACTTTCACCGGTCACTTCGGTACGCCAACGGAAATCTCCGAAGCTGTCGCCAAGCGTGCTGCGGATAAAGGCGCCAAGTTCTATCACGTGACGCGTCAGTGGCAGAACCAGAGCGGCGGCAACCTGACGGTGACTGCCGATCTGTTTAAATAATTCCCTTTCCGGAGCGGCATCCCTGCCGCTCCGTCATATTCTGAATAATCTGTAGCGCTTTTTGCATAGACACGCATTGCACGACGCCTCCGCACTCCGTAAAATCCCCGCCTTATTTCAGCGGAAAAGAGGGATTTCACCTCTGCCTGCCTGATTAAAAGTCAACCGCTACGCGGTTCCGTGGTTATTTATTCTGTTTCAGGACGGTTTCTTGGACAAAAAATTAGGCCTTAGCGCACTGACTGCGCTGGTACTCAGCTCAATGCTGGGCGCAGGCGTTTTCAGCCTGCCGCAAAACATGGCGGCCGTGGCCAGTCCCGCCGCACTTCTTATCGGCTGGGCCATTACCGGCGCGGGTATTCTGTTTCTTTCGCTGGCGTTGCTGCTGTTAACGCGCCTTAAACCGGAACTGGACGGCGGTATTTTCACCTACGCCCGTGATGGCTTCGGCGAGCTGGTGGGCTTCAGCTCCGCCTGGGGTTACTGGCTGTGCGCCGTGATCGCCAACGTTTCCTATCTGGTTATCGTTTTCTCTGCGCTGAGCTTTTTTACCGACTCGCCAGGACATGTGATCTTTGGCGATGGCAATACCTGGCAGGCGATGCTCGGCGCTTCATTGCTGCTGTGGCTGGTGCACTGGCTGGTCTTACGCGGCGTTCAGACGGCCGCCAGCATCAATATGCTCGCTACGCTGGGTAAACTGGTGCCGCTCGGCCTGTTCGTGGTGCTGGCGATCATCGCCTTTAACTTCGATCGTTTCCGTTTCGATTTTACCGGTGTTGAGCTGGGCCAACCGGTCTGGGAGCAGGTGAAGCAAACCATGCTGATTACCCTGTGGGTGTTTATCGGCGTAGAGGGCGCCGTGGTGGTGTCAGCCCGCGCGCGTGATAAGCGCGATGTTGGCAAAGCGACGCTGCTGGCGGTGTTGGCGGCCCTGACCGTCTACCTGCTGGTAACTCTGCTCTCGCTGGGCATCGTGCCGCGTGCCGAGCTGGCGGAGATGCGTAACCCTTCAATGGCCGGGCTGATGACCAAACTGATCGGCTCCTGGGGCAATGCGGTTATCGCGCTGGGGCTGGTGGTCTCGGTATGCGGCGCCTATCTGAGCTGGACAATTATGGCGGCCGAAGTGCCGTTAATCGCCGCGCAACAGGGCGCGTTTCCGCGCAGCCTGAGTCGACAGAATCGTCATAATGCGCCCTCGGCCTCGCTATGGCTCACCAACGGCAGCGTGCAGGTTTGCCTGATTCTGATCTGGTTAACCAACTCGGATTACAACACGCTGCTGACCATCGCTTCGGAAATGGTGCTGGTGCCCTATTTCCTGGTGGGTGCCTATCTGCTGAAGCTGGTGTGGAATAAAGGTGAAATCTGGATGACGGCGGTAGCGCTGGGCGCCTGCATCTATGGCCTGTGGCTGCTCTACGCCTCCGGCCCGTTGCACCTGCTGCTGTCGGTGATCCTGTATGCGCCGGGGATGCTGCTGTTTCTGTTTGCCCGCCGTGGCGGTCGGGCACTCAGGGCGCTGAGCGTGGTCGAACGTGTCGCCATCGCTCTGCTGGTGGCTGGCGCCTTCCCGGCGACCTGGATGCTGATGAAGTGATTAATGCGGGGCGGCTGGGAACTGAATAGTCAGCCGCTCCTCCTGCTGCGACAGCGATAACGGCTTGCGATATTCGTGATGAATAGCATCAAGCTGATCGCTGGAAAGCGGGTAAGGCAATAAAATATCAAACTGCACGATATGCTGCTGTTCGGCTAAGGTAATCAGCCGGGCGATATTAATTTCATCGCTAACCTGGGTCGAAATGATTTGCAGCGCTAATTCTTTTAACCGTTCTGACGGTGGGCGTTGCGAATCTGCAGGATTGCGCGTCACCATACCAAAGATCGGCATTACGCCATAAATCGCATCGACAAAGCTCCAGCGCTTTTTACAGGATGCAGCAAGAAAATCGGTATAATTGAAGCAGATGCGGTCACTCAGGCCCGCAGACGCCAGCTGTTTATCTGACACCCTCACTCTCCTCCTGGCCAGAAAAAAAGGGTTACAAGCGACATTAACAACCCTGCAGATATAATGGCATAGTTTACCCGACTTGTAACAGACATCTTGCGTCATTTAACTGACGTTGATGGTTGTTATTAACTGAAAAGGTTAAGCTGCTGCCATCCGCAGCCTGAATTATCCCATCATGAATAAAATAGTTTTCGTTGAAGATGATCCTGAGGTAGGCGAGCTGATCGCCGCCTGGCTAAGTCGTCATGGTCTGGAGGTGATTGTCGAAGGCCGCGGCGATCGTGCTGAAGAGGTAATTGCGCGTGAGCAGCCTGACCTGGTGATGCTGGATATTATGCTGCCGGGCAAAGACGGCATGACCCTGTGCCGCGACCTGCGCGCCAGCTGGCCCGGCCCGATTGTGCTGCTGACCTCGCTGGACAGCGATATGAATCATATCCTGTCGCTGGAGATGGGCGCCAATGACTATATTCTGAAAACCACGCCGCCGGCTGTGCTGCTGGCACGCCTGCGCCTGCATTTACGTCAGGCGAGCGTGGCGCAGCAGGATGAGATCGCCCCGGTGATCAATAGCCAAAAGGCGCTGCGCTTCGGCTCTTTAACTATTGATCCGCTTAATCGTCAGGTCACGCTGGGGGATGAAGTGATCGCCCTTTCCACCGCCGATTACGATCTGCTCTGGGAATTGGCCATTCACGCCGGGCAAATTCTTAACCGCGACGCTCTGCTGAAAACTCTGCGCGGCGTCAGCTATGACGGCATGGATCGCAGCATTGACGTAGCCATTTCGCGCCTGCGGAAAAAGCTGCACGACAGCGCAACTGAACCTTATCGCATCAAAACCATCCGCAACAAAGGTTATCTGTTTGCGCCGCACGCCTGGGATACTCACACGCAATGAGAAAACTTTTTATCCAGTTTTATCTGCTGCTGTTTGTCTGCTTCCTGGTAATGACCATGTTGGTGGGGCTGGTGTATAAATTTACCGCTGAGCGCGCCGGACGGCAGTCGATGGATGATTTAATGAAAAGTTCGCTCTACCTGATGCGCAGCGAACTGCGGGAAATTCCGCCGCGCGACTGGAACAAAACCATCAACAATCTGGATCTTAATCTCTCTTTTAAGCTGCATATCGAGCCGATCAATAAATATCAGCTGGATACGGGCAGTATGCGGCGTCTGCACGCCGGAGAAATTGTCGCGCTGGACGATGAGTACACCTTCTTGCAGCATATTCCCCGCAGTCATTACGTGCTGGCGGTGGGCCCGATTCCCTATCTGTTTTTCCTGCATGAAATGCGGCTACTGGATATCGCGCTGCTGGCCTTTATCGGCATGTCGCTGGCGCTGCCGGTATTTATCTGGATGCGGCCCTACTGGAAAGATATGCTGAAACTGGAGTCGGCGGCGCAGCGCTTCGGTAAAGGCCATCTTGATGAACGTATCCATTTTGATAACGCCTCCAGCCTGGTAAGGCTGGGCGTGGCCTTTAATCAGATGGCGGACAATATCAATACGCTGGTCGCCAGCAAAAAACAGCTGATTGATAACATTGCCCACGAGCTGCGCACGCCGCTGGTGCGGCTGCGCTACCGGCTGGAGATGAGCGATAATCTCAGCGCCGCCGAATCCACCGCGCTGAATCGCGATATCGGTCAGTTGGAGTCGCTTATCGAAGAGTTATTAACCTATGCGCGTCTCGATCGTCCGCAGGTAGAGCTTTTCCTGCAGCCGGTGGATCTCGCCAACTGGCTCGGCGAGCGTATTGCTGATATTCGTTCGGTTCATCCTGAATATGAGATTGCGCTGGACCTGCCCCAGCGCGAAAATTTTGGCGTTTCCGATACGCGCCTGATGGAGCGGGTGTTGGATAACCTGGTGAATAACGCGCTGCGCTATGCGCAGCAGCGGCTGCGAGTGGGCCTGTGGTTCGACGGCAATCTGGCCTGTTTACAGGTGGAGGATGACGGTCCGGGCATCCCGGCAGCAGAGCGCCAGCGCGTACTGGAACCGTTTGTTCGTCTCGATCCCAGCCGCGATCGCGCCACCGGCGGCTGTGGGCTGGGTTTGGCGATTGTACAATCCGTAGCGCTGGCGCTCGGCGGTCACGTGATGATCGACAGCAGCCCGTTAGGCGGCGCCAGCGTTCGCTTTTGCTGGCCGGTTGATTTACCCTTGCGAGGTACGGCGAACCGCCCTTAACTGAGCAAGGAGATCTGCGTGTCATCCGCTTATCAACAACTTACCCAAACTTTTCAGCGCCTGTCGCGCTTTGGTCATCTTTCCGCTATTGCCGGCTGGGATATGCAAACCATGATGCCGCCAGCCGGCAGCCAGGCGCGCGGCGAAGCGCTGGCGGAACTTAGCGTATTACAGCATCAGCTGCTTACCGACAGCCGGGTTAAGACGTGGCTGGAGGCGGCGCAGCAGGAATCGCTGAATGATGTCGAGCAGGCTAACCTGCTGGAGATGCGGCGCGCCTGGCAGCAGGCGGCGCTGCTGCCCGCGGCGCTGGTGGAAGCGAAATCGCTCGCAGGTTCGCGCTGCGAACATGCCTGGCGACAACAGCGTCCGGCTAACGACTGGCAAGGGTTTGCCGCGAATCTGAAAGAGGTGGTGCGCCTGAGCCGCGAGGAGGCGGAAATCCGCGCGCAGGCGGCGGGCTGTTCACGCTATGACGCCCTGCTCGACCTCTATGAGCCTGGCATGACCAGCGCCCGACTCGACGCCACCTTCGGCGATCTTATTCAATGGCTACCGGACCTACTGACGCGCGTAGTGGAAAAACAGGCCGCCGAGCCGGTTGATACGCCCGTCGGCCCTTTCCCCATCGAGGCGCAGCGTCAGCTGGGCTTAGCACTGATGAAGCTACTTGGATTCGATTTTAACGCCGGTCGCCTCGATGTTAGCGCGCATCCATTCTGCGGCGGCGTGCCGGATGACGTGCGCATCACCACGCGCTATAACCAAAATGAGTTTGTCAGCGCCATGATGGGGGTGATTCACGAAACCGGACACGCCCGCTATGAACAAAATCTGCCGAAAACCTGGCGTGGTCAGCCGGTCGCGCTGGCGCGTTCTACGGCAGTTCACGAGTCGCAAAGCCTGTTCTTCGAAATGCAGCTGGCACGCAGTGCGCCGTTCCTGCAGCATATTCTGCCGCAGGTGATCGCGCAGATGGGCGATCAACCCGCTTTAACGCCAGCTAATTTTGTCCGCCTCAACCAGCGCGTGAAACGCGGTTTTATTCGCGTCGATGCTGATGAGGTGAGTTATCCACTGCATGTAATCCTGCGTTATGAAATCGAACGCGCGCTGATTGGCGGGGATATCGAGGTAGAGGATATTCCTGCGTTGTGGGACGAGAAAATGCAGCGCTATTTAGGGCTGGATACCCAGGGCAACTACCGTGACGGCTGCATGCAGGATATTCACTGGACCGACGGCGCCTTCGGCTATTTCCCCACCTATACGCTGGGCGCAATGTATGCGGCGCAGCTTTTCCAGGCGCTGAAGCGCGCCCTGCCGCAGCTGGAGACACAAATTGCCGGCGGCGAGCTGGAGCCGATCTTTAACTGGCTTTCCCAGAATATCTGGCAGCACGGCAGCCGCTTCCCTACCGCCCAGCTGATTACCCAGGCGAGCGGCGAAGATCTTAATCCGCTACATTTCCGTCGTCATCTGGAACAGCGCTACCTTGCTACTAACTGATCCTTACCCCGCTGGCCTGCTTCCCCCGCAGGCCAGATCCTTCCTTGCACTTTTGATGACGCGCCTGGGCGTGGCGATGTCGCAATCCAGCGCGCTGAAGATTAGCGTTCAGGTAATAATCGACAATGATATTTTGGTCCATGCCAGCGTTCGCGTTTGCCGTTCGATTGCTAAATCTATTCCGCTTTAACTTGTCGAAGGTGATTATTCATGTGCAATCGACGCTAATAACGTTTTATATGTGGCTTAATTAATTAATTAATTGCATTAACAACCATTCATACTGACATAACTTTGCAATATTCATTATTAAACTTAAGTTATATGGCTTATAAATGTTTCGCAACCTAATGAAAAAACCACGGAAACTGTTTAATTAAGGATATTTATTATGACCAACATATTAAAAGTCACGTTAAGCTCTTTGTTACTTTCAGGCATGCTATTATCAGCTTCTGCTTCAGCCTTTGAAAAAGTGGCTGCCAGAGAGTGCGCCAAAATCTGCAACTCCAAAGGAGTTTGCGTTAATATATGTGATCCTGGCGTCCATCCATAACATCCTGCCGTCAATCGACCTGCGGGATGATTTCTTATTTTTTAGCAAGATAATTAAAGACGCCATCCTAAAATATCTGGTCTTTTCTTTTCATTGTTCAAACATAAATAGAATACAGCCTGAAAAGTAAAAAGCCACCTCCAAAGGAGGTGGTTTAAAGCTGAAAATAAAAAGCAGGCGTAATTAACGTCTGCTTTTCCCCTGTACCGGGAGTTTTTTCTTTTTAAATTGTCATTTAATCAAAAGCGCTACATGCTTCTGGTTTATATGGATGGCTGCGTTGTACATTCAGTTACACGCCGATACCAATCACTCACGGAAAACGCGATCGCCTTTCTCTATAGTCTTTTCACCGGCCCCGCAGTGGGCTAATGATGAAGAAATAGAGGGTTTTGCAATGAAAAAATTATTTGCTCTGGTTGTAGCCGCTGCTATGGGTATCTCTTCCGTGGCTTTCGCAGCGGATACTGCCGCCGCGCCGGCCGCACCGACTGCTGCTACAACCGCCGCTCCGGCGAAGACTACGCACAAAGTTGCGCATCACAAGCATAAAAAAGCTGCCGCACAGAAAGCGCAGGCCGCAAAAAAGCACCACAAACACGCCGCCAAGCCGGTAGCACAGAAAGCACAGGCAGCGAAAAAGCACCACAAGAAAGTGGTTAAGCCTGCAGCAAAATAAGCACTGAAGCACATTTCTGGCGATAGCCGCCGGCCAGGGTGTGGCAAAACGCTGCCCCCTGGCACGGGCAGCGCGGAGGCTGTTTTATCCATCTCAAACACCCGGTTTACCGGGTGTTTTTTCCTGGAGTAGCAGAAATGGTACGTCGCTATCGTTTCGAAATTATTCTCTTTGTGATGATCCTCTGCGGTGCCATTGCGGCCTGCTTCTACGTTTGATGCACGTAGCGTACTGATATTCCGAATTAAACTCCCTTTTTTGCTGCTCAACGTCTATAGTTACGCATGACGCGTGTTAACCCTTTATATTCTTATAATTCTCCCCTTTTTTGAGCGAGATATGCGCATAACGGCTGTGTTAGTAGTGGGTTTGCTCTGTTTTTCCTGCTTTTCTCATGCGGATGATGACAGCGAGGACGGCCCAGGGCCGGAAGAGCTTAAGACGCTGTTCTTTGGTCACGACGATCGTAAGCCCATCGAACAGGCTGCCAGCGTGCCCTGGGAAGCGATTGGCCAGCTGGAAACCGCCAGCGGCAACCTCTGTAGCGCAACGCTGATTTCCACGCATCTGGCGCTAACTGCCGGGCACTGCCTGGTGACGCCGCCGGGCAAACTGGATAAGCCGGTCGCGCTGCGTTTTATTGCCAGCGATAGCGGTTGGCGCTATGAAATTCATGATATCGAAGGACGCGTCGACCCCAGCCTGGGCAAAAAGCTCAAGGCGGATGGCGATGGCTGGATTGTTCCGGCAGCGGCGGCACCGTATGACTATGGCCTGATTGTGCTGCGCAACCCGCCCTCCGGCATTACGCCGGTACCGCTATTCAGCGGCTCGCGCAGCGATCTGACCGCCGCCTTAAAAACCACCGGCCGTAAAGTTACCCAGGCGGGCTATCCGGAAGATCATCTTGATGCCCTCTGGTCACACAGCGACTGTCTGATCACCGGCTGGGCGCAACGTTCGGTGCTGTCGCATCAGTGCGATACCCTGCCGGGCGACAGCGGCTCGCCTTTACTGCTGCAAACCGCCGACGGCTGGCGGCTGATTGCGGTACAAAGCTCGGCCCCGGCGGCGGCGGATCGCTGGCGCGCCGATAACCGGGCGATTGCCGTAACCGCTTTCCATGACGATCTGGAGGCGCTGGCCGCTGAATAACGTAGCGGCCAGCGTTATTCAGGCCGCTATCTGTTCCATGGTTTGCAGGATGCGCTTGTCTGAAATAGGATACGGCGTGCCGAGTTGCTGAGCGAAGTAGCTGACACGCAGCTCTTCAATCATCCAGCGCACCTCCTGCACATCCTCATCATCACGGCGGGCGGGCGGCAGCTTATTCAACCAGCTTTGCCACGCCTGCTGTACCTGCTCCACTTTCAGCATCCGCGCCCGATCGCTATGCGGATCAACCGGCAGCTTTTCCAGACGACGCTCAATGGCCTGCAGATAACGCAGTGTATCGGGTAGACGTTTCCAGCCGTTCTGGGTGACGAAACCGCGGTAAACCAGGCCGCTCATCTGCGCTTTAATATCCGACAGCCCCAGCGCCATGGTCATATCCATGCGCCCCTTAAGCCGTTTGTTGATATTAAATACCGCCGTCAGGATCTGCTCGACCAGCTTAGCGATTTCCACTACCGTGTCGTTCAGCCCGGCACGTACTTTCTCATGCAGCTGTTGATACGCTTCCTCTTTCCAGGCCGGTCCGCCATTTTCCGCCATCAGCTTATCAATACCACAGGTAATGCAGTCATCAATCAGCTCCAGTACCTTGCCATAAGGGTTAAAGTAGAGTCCCAGCTTGGCTTTATTCGGCAGTTTTTCATGCAGATATTTTATCGGCGACGGAATGTTCAGCAGCAGCAGACGGCGCTGCCCACGCCACATCATTTTCTGCTGCTCGTGCTGGCTGTCAAACAGACGAATCGCGACGCTATCTTTTTCATCCACCAGCGCCGGCCAGGCCTTCACGCTGTAGCTGCCGCGCTTCTGCTCAAACTGACTGGGCAGATCGCCAAAGCTCCAGATATGCAGGCCGCTCTGCTCCAGCCCGTCGTCGGCCACTTTTGATAACGTCTCCTGCACCTTGCCTTTCAGCGCCGTCTTCAGCGCCGCCAGGTCTTTGCCCTCTTTCAGCTTGCGGTTGTGCTCGTCCAGCACGCGGAAGGTAATTTTCAGGTGATCGGGCACCTGATCCCACTGCCAGTCCTCGCGGTCGATGGTCACGCCGGTCATACGGCGGAACTCACGCTCCAGTGCATCCAGCAGCGGCATCTCGGTATGGGTGACGCGCCCTAAAAACGCTTCTGCGTAGTTGGGCGCCGGCACGAAGTTACGTCGCACCGGCTTCGGCAGCGATTTAATCAGCGCCACAATCAGCTCGCGGCGCAGGCCGGGGATTTGCCATTCAAAACCGGCCTCTTCCACCTGGTTTAACAGCGGCAGCGGAATGTGCACGGTCACGCCATCGGCATCCGCGCCGGGCTCAAACTGATAGCTAAGACGCAGCTTAAGGTTACCCTGCTGCCAAAAGTTGGGATAATCAAGTTTGCTGACCTTATCCGCGCCCTGTTTGATGAGCATCTCTTTATCGAAGCTGAGCAGATCGGGCGTTTGCTGGCTGACCGCTTTCCACCAGCTGTCAAAATGACGGGCGGAGACCACCTCATGACCGATGCGGCTGTCATAGAAAGCAAACAGGGTCTCATCGTCCACCAGGATGTCGCGGCGGCGCGATTTATGCTCCAGATCTTCCACTTCGCTGCGCAGCTTCTGGTTGGCCTTAAAGAAGGCGTGGCGCGTTTGCCAGTCGCCTTCCACCAGCGCATGGCGAATAAACAGCTCGCGCGATAGCTGCGGATCGATTTTGCCGTAGTTCACCTTACGCGCGTTAACAATTGGCAAGCCGTAGAGCGTCACCTTCTCCATGGCCATTACTGCGCCCTGCGCTTTTTCCCAGTGTGGCTCGCTGTAGCTGCGCTTCAGCAGATGCTGGGCAATCGGCTCGATCCATTCAGGATCGATGCGGGCGGCGATACGTCCCCAGAGGCGGCTGGTTTCCACCAGCTCTGCCACCATGGTCCATTTGGGCGGCTTTTTAAACAGCGCCGAGCCAGGAAAAATAGAGAAGCGGGCGTTGCGCGCGCCGCTGAATTCCTGCTTTTCCACATCCTTCAGGCCGATATGCGACAATAAACCGGTGAGCAGCGCAGTATGAACTTCACGATACGGCGCCGGTTCGCTGTTGACCGGCATTCCCAACTCACGCACCACTTGACGCAGCTGGGTATAGATATCCTGCCATTCGCGCACGCGCAGATAGTTGAGATAATCGGTTTTACACTGACGACGGAAGGCGTTGCCGGAGAGCGCTTTCTGTTGCTCCTGCAGGTAGTTCCACAGGTTAACGAAAGCGATAAAATCGGACTCTTTATCGGCAAAGCGACGATGCTTTTCATCGGCGGCCTGCTGTTTCTCTACCGGACGCTCGCGCGGATCCTGAATAGAGAGCGCCGCGACGATAATCATCACTTCACGCACGCAGCCATATTTCTGCGCCTCCAGCACCATCCGCGCCAGACGCGGATCGACCGGCAGCTGCGCCAGCTGGCGGCCCGACGGCGTCAGGCGATAGCGGCCGTTTTCCTCTTCGGTGATGGCGCCCAGCTCCTCCAGCAGGCGCACGCCATCCTGAATATTGCGCTTATCGGGCGCTTCGACAAACGGGAAGGCGCTGATATCGCCCAGGCCGAGCGCGGTCATCTGCAAAATAACCGACGCCAGGTTGGTGCGCAGAATCTCCGGATCGGTAAATTCCGGGCGGCTTAAAAAATCCTCCTCGGAATAGAGGCGAATACAGATCCCTTC
The DNA here is from genome assembly GCF_023517775.1 of Mixta hanseatica. Taxonomy (NCBI): domain Bacteria; kingdom Pseudomonadati; phylum Pseudomonadota; class Gammaproteobacteria; order Enterobacterales; family Erwiniaceae; genus Mixta; species Mixta hanseatica. The sequence continues at coordinate 2,259,064 of NZ_CP082904.1, forward strand.
GGAGACACGGCCGCAGCGCCCTTTACGTTGGTTGGCCGATGCCTGCGACACCGGCTCGATCGGCAGACGCTGCACTTTTGTGCGGTAGCTGTAACGGCTGATGCGCGCCGTGCCGGGGTCGATAACATATTTAATTCCGGGCACCGTGAGCGAGGTTTCCGCTACGTTGGTCGCCAGTACGATGCGCCGTCCGCTGTGTGACTGAAACACCCGGTTTTGCTCGGCGTTCGACAGGCGCGCGTAAAGCGGCAGGATTTCGGTATGCGGCAGGTCACGCTTGCTTAACGCATCGGCGGTATCGCGGATCTCGCGCTCACCGCTCATAAAGATCAGGATATCGCCGCTGCTCTCTTGCCCCAGCTCATCAACCGCATCAAAAATCGCCTGCAGCTGATCGCGATCGCTCTCCTCAACATCGTTCACCACCGGGCGATAACGCACTTCTACGGGGTAAGTACGCCCGGAAACTTCCACGATCGGCGCGTTGTTGAAATGACGGGAAAAGCGCTGCGGGTCGATGGTCGCCGAGGTAATAATCACTTTTAAATCAGGACGGCGCGGCAGCAGCTCACGCAGATAGCCCAGCAGAAAATCGATATTCAGGCTACGCTCGTGCGCTTCATCGATAATGATGGTGTCGTACTGCATTAGCAGCCGATCCTGCTGAATTTCCGCCAGCAGAATACCGTCCGTCATGAGTTTGATTTGGGTATTGTCGCTGACCTGATCGTTAAAGCGCACTTTATAACCCACGCAGCCGCCGAGCGAGGTTTCCAGCTCATCGGCAATTCGGTTGGCGACGGTACGCGCCGCCAGACGACGCGGCTGCGTATGACCGATCAGCCCTTTTACGCCGCGCCCCAGCGTCAGGCAAATTTTCGGCAGCTGGGTGGTTTTACCGGAGCCGGTTTCCCCCGCTACGATAACCACCTGATGGTCGCGAATAGCCTCGGCGATCTCCTGCTGTTTCTGGCTAACCGGCAGATTTTCCGGAAAGCGAATGGTTGGCGTCGCCGCCTGCCGCTGCAGTAAACGCTGTTCGGCCAGCGCAAACTCTTTCTCCAGCTCTTCGGCAATATTTTGCTGAGCCGTGGGGCTTTTGACCTTTTTCGCGCCGTGCAGGCGACGTTGCAGACGCTGGCGGTCCCGCAGCGTCATGTTATCCAGCCGCTCCCAGAATGGGGCCAGCGGCGATGTGTTTGATTCGACAGACATAGTAATTACCTTATTAACACAGCGGCTTTTGATTGCTGTTATGGCCGCCGCGTGGTCGGCCCTGGCCGACATAATATTTATTGATTGCGGCGTATGGTAACACAGGCCGCCTGTGGGCAAAGATCGCCTCTACGCTTGTTCAGGAATTTTGAATATAGGACTCGAAATATTGCGCTTTCACTGTTGCGATAAACTCCCTACAGTGTAAACCATTGAGCGGACAGACTTCCCTATTAGCAGACAGGAAACAATCATGAGCAAAGTATTAGTATTAAAATCCAGTATTCTTGCCGGTTATTCGCAGTCAGGCCAGCTGGCCGATTTTTATGCCGCCCAGGCGAGTGAGAAAGGCGATCGGGTAACGGTACGCGATTTGGCAGCAAACCCGATTCCGGTACTGGATGGCGAACTGGTTGGCGCGCTGCGTCCTTCCGATGCGGAGCTGACGCCGCGTCAGCAAGAAGCGCTGGCGCTCTCTGATGAGCTGATCGCCGAGCTGAACGCGCACGACGTGATTGTTATTGCGGCGCCGATGTACAATTTCAATATCCCGACCCAGCTGAAAAACTATTTCGACCTGATCGCCCGCGCCGGCGTCACCTTCCGCTATACCGAAGCGGGCCCGGAAGGTCTGGTGAAAGGGAAACGTGCTATCGTTATCTCCAGCCGCGGCGGCATCCATAAAGATACGCCGTCCGATCTGCTGACCCCATACGTGCAGCTGTTCCTGGGCTTTATTGGCATTACCGACGTGAACTTCGTGTTCGCTGAAGGCATCGCCTACGGCCCGGAAGTGGCGACAAAAGCCACCGCTGAAGCGAAAGATGCCCTGCAGCAGCTGGCGACCGCCTGATGACTGCGCTGGCCGCTGTCGCAGCGGCCAGCATGCAATGGTTTATCCGGCTACGGCTTTCTTACCCATCTGCCGTTAATGCCCTGCACATATTCCCCAGCGGCGGCGCGCTGCACCAGTTTTTCTCCAGCGATGCGCGCAACCTCAGCGGTAGAGAGCTGATTACGCTGCGCCACTTCCCGATAGCGTTGTTCCCGTTGCTGATTAATCTGCGCGATAAGCGCCGCTGTTTCCGCGTCCTGCTGACGCGGCGCCAGATAGCCGCTTAGCGTTTCGCCGACGCGCCCCTGTTGACGCGCTTCATTCAGCGTTAGCGCCTGCGCTGGCGAAGCGGCCAACAGGCACAGTAAAGAGAAGGTGACCCAGCCTTTCATCATGCCGTCCCTTAAAAGAGATTTTGATCTTTCAGCAGCGCTTCCACATCTTTATCAACCTTGATATGGATTTCATGCTCGATTTTTACATTCATATTGATGGTAATTGGCTCTTTGGGCGCAGCGACCTCAATACGCGGTACGCAGCCGCCTAAGCCCAAACAGCAGACCAGCAGCAGCATCCGATTAATTCTCATGCTTTGAGTCCTTTTGTGAAGGCAGAGTCGCGTTTTGCTCTACCCAGGATTGCAAATTATCGCCAAACCGCAGGCTACGCCACAGCTGAAATAGATTCTCCTGATGGCGATAGTTCAGGTTCACATGCTGATTGCGGTTGCTGAAACGGCTGGTGCCGTTAACCTCCGCCTGTAGGGTAAGATCGCCGATGGTATTCAAATTCAGCGTGGCCCAGCTGCGCGAGATCTCCATATAGCGCAGCCAGTCCAGCGCGGCCCCGGCGGCCATATTATTCCGTGTGATGGCGTCCGCCATCTGTTTATCCAGCCGCAGCGTCAGGTTGCCGCTATTGGCGATCCAGCCATCCTTCACCAACCACGGGGAATTATCCAGCCACAGCGGCAACTCGCCGTTGATGCGCCCGGACATGGCGATCTGCTTTGGCTTCAGGGCGGTGATCAGCTCGCTCAGGCTAAGATCGCGTAGACGAATAATTGCCGGCTGATGCTGCGGCAAACGCAGCTGCGACAGGCTCAGCGTGCCGCCCAGCAGCGCCAGGCTGACGTTGCTTAGCGTAAGCGGTTCACTCTCTTGCCACGGCCAACTGCCCCGTAGCTGCGCGGTGACGTCGTGGATCAGGAACTGGTTGTTGATGCTTTTGATACGCAGCGAAACCGGACCGTGCGTGCCCAGCGACCAGCGGCTCTGATGCAGACGAAACGGCAGCGAGAAATCCACGCCTTCGATACTGTTGTCCGGCATCCACAACGCGCCATTTTGCACCACCCAATGGCCGCCAGCGGTAAAGCCCTGTTGTTCGGCGGCGGAAAAGGCCACCTGCGCGCGCAGGCTGCCGCCGGTAATGTTCATTTTCAACTCGGGACTGAGCAACGGCTGGAAAACCGTTAGCGACTGCTCCGGCCACCAGGCCTGTCCGCGCAGCCGTTCGCCATCCCAACGGCCATTCACGCGCACCGGTCCGATCGGTTGCGCCTGCAGGCTGCCGTTAAACAGAAAATGCGCCGGATCGCGGCCTTTGAGCGCCAGCGTCAGACGTGACGGCGGCAGATATCCGCCGCTGTCGAAACGGGTAGCGGCGGCATCCAGACTCATCTCGCCGTAAAAGGCGGCCTGCCCGGCATCACGCTGCCAGACCAGTGGCTGCGCCAGCCGCAGCCGGGGCTGATTCACCGTGGTCATGCCGTAGTGAAGTCTGTCGAACCCGGTAGAAAGCGTCGCCAGCGTCAGCGCGCTATCTTGCCAGCTTCCGCTGCCCTGCACATCCCATTTTGCATCCAGCGGCGCCAGATAGCCGTTGCCCCAGTAGCGCCAGGCCCAGCGTCCGCGATCGGGCCAAAATTCTTTGGCACGGCCATCAAGATGCAGCGTAAAACGCCCTTTCTGCCTGTCGTGCGCACTAAGAATCGCCTGCAAGCGACCATTAATCCCCGACGCCGAGAGGCTAACGCCCGCCAGCGGCCAGCGCGCCTCATCAACTTCCAGCGTGGAAAGCAGGCGACCGCGCATACGCAGCAGCGCGCCCGGCGCGATATGCAATTGAGGATTTAGCAGCGAGCCCTGCAGCGTGCCGGGTAATGAAGCATAAAACTGTAGCGCCGCCAGCTTGCTTTCACCGGTAAGGCGCAGCGGCAGCTGACTGTCGGTCAGGGAGAGACGCCCCGGTCCAAGGCTCAGCACAATATTGCCTTTGCCGCCGCGGCCCTGCGTCAGCATATTCAGCCGCCCGCTGATTTCGGTCGTCTCCAGCCCCTGTTGCCAGTGAGAGAACGCCAGCGCGACGCCGCCCGCCAGCGGTTGCGCCGCCCACGGCCAGCGCCAGCGGCCGCCCTCAATGCGGATCTGCTGCGGCGTAACCTGCCAGGGCAAATCCACCAGCGGCTCGTCATTCTGCGGCGTTTGCAGCATTAGCCGGCCCTGCTGTTGCTGCCATACCAGCGCAAAACGCAGCGGATGCGGCACCTGCGTCAGGGTGAAATCGCCGCCCAGCTCGCCGCTTTCCGGCACCCCATTAGCAAATTCCGTCAACTTTAGCGTACCGTGCAGGCTGACCGGTTCGCTAAGCGCGGGCGCCTGCAGCGTCAGCTGACGCAGCGCAAGCTGCTGTCCGTGTAAGTCAGCCCGCAGGCGCAGGTTATCGCCCTGATAGTCGAGCTGCTGCGCGTCGGGGTCCAGCGTCAGACGCAGCGCGCCGGCCCAGCTCTGGTAAGGATTAACCATCAGCCGATCGATCGTCACATCGGCGGGCGGCAGCAGCGCCTGCCATTGCGCCAGCGAACGCGGCGCGCCGGCGGCCTCTTTTTCGGCGGGCAAGCGGCTCAGGCAGGCCGAATCCAGCGCCAGACGCTGCGCTCGCGCCTGCCAGCGCCCGTTCTGATAGCCCAGGGAGAGATGCTGTAGCTCGGCCAGCAGGCAGTCAGCGGCCAGATAGCGTACCGCCGGAAACCAGAGCGCGCCCTGCCGCCAGCGCGGCGCGGCGTCCAGCGCGATGCGCGTACCCGCAGGCAGCCAAATGCCGGCTAGACGCGGCAGCCAGTGCGTTACGCTGCTCACCAGCGCCAACACCAGCAGAACCAGCGCCAGTAGCGAGGCCAGAACAAAAGATAAGCGCCGACGCTTTGCCATAACGGTCCTGTTCTGTAAAAAATCCTGGCGGCTATGATGGCATGTTCATTACAGAGGGTGAAGAGGCGTCGGCAACAGATTAAAGGTTACGCTGTAGGGCTGCCGGTCTAGAATGAATGAAGAGACAATAATAAGGAGTCGACAATGAAACTTGCGGTCTACAGCACCAAACAGTACGACAAAAAATATCTCGATAGCGTCAATCAGCGCTTCAGTTTCGATATTGAGTATTTTGACTTTCTGCTTACCGAGCGGACTGCGATTAACGCCGTCAATTGTGAAGCCGTATGTATTTTCGTCAATGATGACGCCAGCCGTCCGGTGCTGGAGATCCTGAGCGCCCAGGGCGTAAAGATTATCGCGCTACGCTGCGCTGGTTTTAATAATGTAGATCTGGCGGCAGCGGCGGAGCTGGGGATGAAAGTGGTGCGCGTACCGGCCTATTCGCCGGAAGCGGTGGCGGAACATGCGGTAGGCATGATGATGACGCTTAACCGACGTATTCATCGCGCCTGGCAGCGTACCCGCGACGCGAACTTTTCTCTGGAGGGGTTAATCGGGTTCAATATGCATGGCCGCACTGCTGGCGTGGTGGGCACCGGCAAAATCGGCATCGCAACGCTGCGTATTCTGAAAGGTTTCGGCATGCGGCTACTGGCGTTCGATCCTTACCCGAATCCGCAGGCGCTGGATCTGGGCGCGGAATATGTCGATATTAAAACCCTGTTTAAAGAATCGGATGTGATCACCCTGCACTGCCCGCTGACGGCGGATAATCATCATCTGCTGGATGCTGCCGCCTTCAGCCAGATGAAGGATGGCGTGATGATTATTAATACCAGCCGTGGCGGACTGGTGGATTCGCAGGCGGCGATTGAAGCGTTAAAACAGCAGAAAATCGGTTCGCTTGGTATGGACGTGTATGAAAATGAGCGCGATCTGTTCTTCGAAGATAAATCCAATGACGTGATTCAGGATGATGTTTTCCGTCGCCTCTCCGCCTGCCATAACGTGTTGTTTACCGGACATCAGGCATTTTTAACCGCTGAGGCGCTGATTGCCATTTCTGAAACCACGCTTTCTAACCTGCAACAGCTGGCAAAAGGCGAAGCCTGCCCGAATGAGGTCAACATTTAGTTAACCTGGCGGGTGCGCCCTGCGCGGACCCGCCAGTTAAAAGCGCGCGCAGCTTCCGCTTTCCAGCGCGCTTTCACTACAGCGACGACCGTTCGCTAACTGACACATCCCCGTGCTGCTGCCATCCAGCTGACGTGAAAACGCTAAAGTTCCTCCCGCGCTGGCACAGTTGCTTTCTGCCAGAGAAGACATGCTGACTCTGGGCTGAACGTGAGCGGCGGTGGCCTGTTGCGGCGGTTCATTGTCGCTATTGCTGCATGCGCTAAGCAGCAGCGCAGCGCCGGCCAGCAGAAAGGGGGCTGCTTTCATTCGTCGGGCTCCGGGAATTGTTGAGGTGAAGGCTTTGCCAGCATAAGCGACGTTTATACGGGCGTCGAGAGTTGAAACATCTTTTTACCTTATTTTTTCATTAGAAAGTCACCAGGAATACTCTCGTTTCGCTTACGGAATTTACTGAATTAACCCCTCTACCCGATTGCGTCCATTACTTTTGGCCTTATACAGCGCCTTGTCGGCCCGCTCTTTTAGCCGTTCTGCTTCGCCCTGCTGGCCGCTGGCGATAAGGGTGCAACAGCCTGCGCTAATGGTCACCACCTTATCAGGTAGCTCACTGCTCAGGTGCGGGATATGTGCGTCATGGATCGCTTTTACGGCGCGTTCAGCAAACTGCTTTACATCAAGTGAGTTAGTAAAGGGCAGAATAATGGCAAACTCCTCACCGCCGTAACGGGCCACCAAATCAGTATGTCGATGAGGAAGCCCTTTTAATATGCCGCCGACTTTGCGCAAACAGTTATCCCCTTCCACGTGTCCATTGGTATCGTTGTAGCGTTTAAAAAAGTCGATATCGATCATAATCAACGACAGCGGTTCGCCAGATTTATGCGAGCGTTGCAGGCTCTGCTCCAGCATCGCATCAAATTGTCGGCGGTTGGCGAGGCCGGTGAGTCCATCAACTAACGCCATCGCCTGCAGCGTATGGTTAATGGTTGTTAATTCATCTCTTACCAGCGTCAGTTCAAGTTGATTTCGCAGATTCGCATTTACCTGACGCAGAATAAACCATCCCATGATGGTTATCATGAGGAGCAAAATCAGGTTAAGAATCACATCCGTAAGGTTTGCGGTTAGCCAGCTGTGCCAAATGGCTTCCCGGTCGTAACCTGCCGTCACTACCAGCGGGTACCGCTCCAGCCGCGCGTAACCATAAATCCTTTCAACGCCGTCCAGCGCCGAGCGCCAGGTCGCGCTTCCGCTGGCTGAATTTTTCAGTACGGTTTTAAATAAGGGGCTGGAAGAGAGGCTTTTATTAATAACCGAGTCAGGCATTGGTCGAATATAGACTACCGAGGTATCAGATAAAATCAGCCCCAGGACGTCGCGTTCGCCGAGAATATAGTAATTATAAAACTGCCTGAAATAGTCGATTTTGACCGTAGCCAACGCCACGCCGGCAAACTTACCCGCGCGGTCGTTCAGACGCACTGATACCGGAATGACCAGGTCGCCGGTGGAGCGGCTGCGGATAACGTGGTTGATATGAACGCCTTTCTCGTTATGCGTCTGGTGCCAGATAAAATATTCCCGGTCGGCATTGCTGGCCTTCGCCGGAATATAGTTACCCGATGTGGTTATCCAGTTCCCCTGAACATCATAAATAAACAGGCCGTGCAACTGCGGCAGCTTGCCGTGCTGTTCTTTTAACTGCCGTGAAAATGCTGCGGATGAAGCATACTCAACGCCATGCTGGTTAAGCTGGCGGACCACATCAGAGAGGGTAATGTCTATTTGCAAAAACGCATCCTCAGCCTGTTTTGCCAGCGAAACAGAAAGGTTATGCGCCCCGCTCTCCTGCTCAATAAGTTTCTGATGCCATGAAAACCACAACGACAGGCGTTAATCGCGATGACCGCCAGGCCTGTCAGCAACAGAAAAAAGGCCATATTTCTGCCCAAAGGGGTTCGTAATAAAGAAGGGAGCGAAGTAGCGGCTTTAGTCTTCACGTGCTTTATTTCCCGACAGTCCAGATAATTGTAAAGCATAACTTATCAATCAAGGGCCGGAAAGGACGTTTAAGCCCTAAAAAGTGACCGCGCAGGCAAAAAGCGCCTCTGTCGGTTCCGGCAAGGCTGCGCAACAGACGGAACTGCCGATTTTGCATAAAAAGACGAACAGAAACCGTACTTTTGCTGTTCAGTTGCAGGTCGTAAGGGATACAGCTGTAAAACGTACTGGAATTCGGCGGCGTAATCCGTACCATACGCGCCATACTTACGCATACCGGCTGCTGGCTTTCGGAGCTAATCCGCTATTGCTGGCGAACCAGATGGGGCATGAGAACACGCAAAGCGTATATATATACTCCACCTGGATTAATGGAATGGCGACCGGACAGATATGCTGCATGCGCGACTGATACAGTAAAAACGTTACCCGGCGTATGCCCTTTTGGTTCCCGAGATAAGATCAAATGCAAGAAAATCAACCAGCTAACAAGAAAGAACAATACAACCTGAACAAGCTGCAGAAACGTCTGCGCCGTAACGTGGGCGAAGCGATCGCTGATTTCAATATGATTGAAGAAGGCGATCGCATTATGGTTTGCCTTTCCGGCGGGAAAGACAGCTACACCATGCTGGAGATCTTACGCAACCTGCAGCAGAGCGCGCCGGTTAATTTCTCTCTGATTGCGGTTAACCTCGATCAGAAACAGCCTGGCTTCCCGGAACATGTGCTGCCGCAGTATCTGGAATCTATTGGTGTTGAATATAAAATCGTCGAAGAAAATACCTACGGCATCGTTAAAGATAAAATCCCTGAAGGGAAAACCACCTGCTCGCTCTGTTCGCGTCTGCGTCGCGGCATTCTTTACCGTACCGCGACGGAGCTGGGCTGCACCAAAATCGCGCTGGGGCATCACCGCGACGATATTTTGCAAACGCTGTTTTTAAACATGTTCTATGGCGGGAAAATGAAGGGCATGCCGCCGAAGCTGATGAGCGATGACGGTAAACATATTGTCATTCGTCCGCTGGCCTACTGCCGTGAAAAAGATATCGAGCGCTTTGCTATTGCCCGCCAGTATCCGATTATTCCGTGCAACCTGTGCGGTTCGCAACCTAATCTGCAGCGTCAGGTTATTGCGGATATGCTGCGCGACTGGGATAAGCGCTATCCAGGACGGATTGAAACCATGTTCAGCGCGATGCAAAACGTGGTGCCTTCCCATCTGGCGGATACTTCGCTGTTTGATTTTAAAGCGATTCAACACGGCAGCGAAGTAGTGGATGGCGGCGATCTCGCCTTCGATCGCGAATCTTTGCCGTTACAGCCGGCTGGCTGGCAGCCGGATGAAGAAGATGATGCGCCGGTTGGAGAGCGGCTGGATATTCTTGAGATAAAATAAGCTCGCTGGCGCCATTGCGGGGACATCCGCTATGGCGCCCGACTTGCGGTTAGCTATTTCATATGCGGCGGCGGATCAAGGATGGGTTCTGGATCCGGCATAGGGTCAGGAACTGGCTGCGGCTGTGGGATAGGCTCTGGTACCGGCACCGGATCGGTCGGTATTGGGTCGGAAGCGGAGATCCGGTTAGTCATTCTCGAAGTCGACATAATGTCCTCCTTATTTTGCCTGGTTTTTTTAAGCTTAGGAGAAATTATGCAAGGATGGCGAAGCGGCAAAAAAAAAGCCGGCTTTAAGGCCGGCGTCGTACGAATCAATTGTGCTATGCAGTAATTCAAAAAAAGGAAGTAAGACAATATGGAGCGCAACGCCCATCGCTTGACGTTGCATTCACCTGCGAGAGAGAGTTTGCCCCAGCCCCGCTGAGGGTTTATTGACGTCGATCAGCTTTTTCCCCCTTTTCCGCTTGTCTGTTTGCTTTCCCTATAGCCACTTACGTTTGTGTAACCACAGGGCAACGCCTGCCACCAGCAACACTAACATCAGGCAAAAAATCGCAAAGCCATAGTGACTTTCTGCGCCCGGAATGCCGCCGAGGTTCACGCCGAACAAGCCGGTAAGAAAGGTTGTGGGCAGGAAAATCATCGCCAGCAGCGACATGGTATAGGTGCGTCGGTTCATCGCCTCCTGCATTACCGAGGCAATCTCATCCGCCAGCACCGCCGTGCGCGCCACGCTGGCGGCTAAATCATCCAGGCCGCGTCCAAGGCGATCGGCAATCTCCTGCATGCGGCGCCGTTCGTCATCATCCATCCAGCCCAGCTTTTCGCTGGCCAGCCGCGCATAGACATCACGCTGCGGCGTCATATAGCGACGCATCACAATCAGCTGCTTGCGCAGCAGCGCCAGTTCGCCACGGGCCGGTACGCGCTGATCCATTAACGCATCTTCCAGCTCGATAATTTTATCCTGCAGGTCCTCAATGAATTCGCTGGTGTGATCGGTCAATACATCGCACAGCTCCACCAGCCAGCTGCCGCCATCGACCGGGCCATTACCGTTTTGCAGCTCAGCCAGCACTTCATCGATAGCGTTAACCTTGCGCCGCCGCGTAGAAACAATCAGCTTATCGTTGATAAAAACCCGAATGGCGACCAGCTGCTCGGGCCGAGAGTCGCTGTTGCGGTTCACGCTGCGTAGCGTAATCATAAAGCCGTCGCCCAGTCGGCTCACGCGCGGCCGCAGACTGTCTCCTGCCAGCGCATCGCGCACCGCATCCGGAATAAGCGGCGTAGAAGAGAGCCACTCGGCGCTTTCGCGATGGGTATAGTTCAGATGAAGCCAGCAGGGGCGCTCGCAATGAATCACATCTTTATCTTCAATCGGGATCAGTCCGCCCTGCCCGTCAAGCTGACAGGCGATAATCGCATCTGACACCTGTAGCGCTTTTCCTTCAATGACGTTCACGTCATGCCTCATAATCAGCTGAATGCAAACGATACAGTCTAGCCTGACGCCAGGCAGAATCAATCCCGTGCAGCGACAGACGTACCGCAGAATGAATCGCAGCGCGGCCTGCGCGCCAGATAAGCGAGCAACGAGGCGGCCATTGCGTCTGTGATAACGCTATGGTCGCCCCGCCGGTTTTAGTGCTTGAGGATATAGAGCTGACGACTGTAGGCGACGTCTTCGGGGTTGTTGATGGGGTAACCCTTCACCCAGGGCTTGATTAAACGCCCGTTGGTATATTGATAAATCGGTGCGATCGGCGCCTGCTCATCAAGGATTTGCTCGGCGCGATTGTAATCTTCATTGCGCGCCTGCTCGTTGTTTTCACGGCTCGCCTTGGCCAGCACGGCATCGTAATCCGTATGGTGAAACTTAGCGATATTGCCGCTGTGGCTGGAGGTCAGCAGGCTCAGGAAGGTGGAAGGCTCATTATAATCCCCAATCCACGAGGCGCGGATAACATCGAAATTGCCGCTGTTGCGGCTGTCGATGTAGGTTTTCCACTCCTGATTTTGCAGCTTCACCTCAACGCCCAGATTTTTCTTCCACATTGAGGCTACGGCGATAGCAATCTTTTGATGGTTTTCCGAAGTGTTATACAACAGGGTTAGCCGCAGCGGCCGATTCGGGCCATAGCCAGCCGCAGCCAGCAGCGCTTTCGCCTGGGCATTCAGCTCCGCCTGCGAATGCTGCTGCAAAACAGAGGGTTTGGGATGAAAACCGGCCACTACTTCCGGGGTAAGATGCCAGGCTGGTTTCTCACCGGTGCCCAACACTTTCTCGGCAATAATACGACGGTCAATGCTCCAGGAGAGCGCCCGGCGTACGCGCGCATCGGCGGTGGGCCCGCGCTGCGTATTAAACGCATAATAGTAGGTGCCCAGTTGATCGGGGGTATACACCTCATCCGGCAGGGTTTTCTTCAGCATGCCGTAAAGGTTTTTCGGGAAGGACTCGGTAATATCGATATCCCCGGCGCGATAGCGCTTGGTGGCGCTGGACTCTTCATTAATCGGCAAAAAAGTTACCTGATTCAGTACTGAGTGGGCGTTATCCCAGTAGTGCTGATTACGCACCAGCACGATTTTTTCATTGACCACGCGCTGCTGTAGCTGATAAGCGCCGTTGCCGACCAGGTTGCCCGGCCTCGTCCAGGCATCGCCCCATTTGGCAATCACTTTTTGCGGCACCGGATACAGGCTGACATGCGCCGTCAGGCTGGGGAACCAGGCGACGGGCCGATCCAGCGTCACCTTAAGATGCGTGTTATCCAGCGCGATGACGCCCAGGCTTTCCGGCGGCTGTTTCCCCTGGGTAATCGCTTCTGCGTTATGAATCGCCGCCAGCCCGGCAAACCAGGCAAAAGGCGACCCATTTTTACTGTCTACCAGCCGCCGCCAGCTATAGACGAAATCATGGGCCGTTACCGGCGAGCCGTCTGACCAGCGCGCATCCGACCGCAGGGTAAATACCCAGCTTTGGTTATCATTACTCTGCCAGCTTTGCGCCACGCCCGGCACGATTTTTCCCTGTGCATCTTGGTTAGTAAGCCCTTCAAACAGATCGCGCATCACCTGAATTTCCGGCAGCCCCACCGCTTTCAACGGATCGAGCGACGCCGGTTCATCTTTAATATGACGCACAATGTTTTGACGTTCTGCCAGCTGGGTGCCGGGCGGTACCTGCGCGGCCTGCGCCGCGCTTATCAGCGTGGCGGTTAAAAAGGCTCCCAGCGCTATGCGAAATGATTTCATCTTGTCCTACCCTTAAAGCTGCCGGTTTGGCAAAGCGTTTTCGTCTCTTATGCTAACCGGCACTCTAACGCAAATAATTGATCCTGAACCAGCTGTTTTGCTTATTGCGGAGGCCGTACCGCCGGTTCTGCGACCTTTTTCACAGGAGCGAATGATGACTATGCAACAGCCGCGTTCACAACGCGGCGCGCTGAAGGCGGAAATGAGGCATTACGGTTTGTCGGTGCTGGGCGCGCCGCTGCTGTGGTTCCCGGCGCCGCTGGCGCAACGCGACAGCGGGCTAATTCTGGCCGGCACCCACGGCGATGAAGGCGCCGCGCTGGTTACCCTCTCCTGCGCGCTGCGTACGCTACCCGCACAGCTGCGACGGCATCATCTGGTGCTGGCGGTTAATCCCGACGGCTGCCAGCTCGGCTTACGCGCCAATGCCAACGGCGTCGATCTGAACCGTAACTTTCCAGCGGCGAACTGGCAGTCTGGCGATACGGTCTATCGTTGGAACAGCATAGCCGAACAGCGCGACGTGCGGCTCTCTACCGGCACGCGGGCGGCATCGGAGCCGGAGACCGCAGCGCTCTGCCAGCTGATTCATACACTGCACCCCGCCTGGGTGGTTTCCCTGCATGAGCCGCTGGCCTGTATTGAGGATCCCCAGCATAGCCCGCTCGGCGGTTGGCTGGCTGAACAGATGGGGCTGCCGCTGGTCTCCAGCGTCGGCTACAGCACGCCCGGATCGTTCGGCAGCTGGTGCGCGGATATCGGCCTGCCCTGCATCACCGTCGAACTGCCGCCGATTTCCGCCGATGAGGCGACGGAACGTTATCTGCCCGCCTTAACGGGATTGCTTCACTGGCAGCCCTGAAACCTGAACGCGCCTCGGGAAAAGACGCTAGCTCGCGGCGGTAAGATCGATTTCACCGCTGCTAAAGCGCAGACCCGGCTCCACATCCGCCGCCAGCCAGGTCGGGCCGTCGAGATCGATTAGGCTGGCGCGCGGTACCAGCGGCAGCGCGGCGCCGATCGCGCGCGATGTGCAAAGCATACAGCCCAGCATCAGCGTAAAACCCGCCTCTTCCGCCGCTTTAGCCAGCGCCAGCGCTTCGGTCAGGCCGCCGGTTTTATCCAGCTTGATATTGATCATTTCATAGCGCTGACGCAGAGCCGGCAGGCTGCTGCGCGTGTGGCAGCTTTCATCAGCGCAGACTGGCAAAGGATGAATAAAATTCGCCAGCGCCTCGTCCTCACTGGCCGGTAACGGCTGTTCCAGCATTTCAACACCCAGGTCCGCCAGTAGCTGGCAGCGCGCCGCCAGCCCTTCGCTATGCCAGGACTCATTAGCATCGACAATCAACCGCGCCTCAGGCACCGCGCTGCGGATCGCCATCAGCCGTTCGGTAATCAGGTGATCGTCCAGCTTAATTTTTAATAGCCTGGCGCCGTTTTCCCAGAGCGCCAGCGCGCTGCTGGCCATAGATTCCGGCGTATCCAGCGTCACGGTTTGCGCCATGCTCACCCGACCAGGCAGCGTGACAGCCAGCTGCTGGCAGAGCGTTTGCTTCTGCTGACGGGCGGCGAGATCCCACAGTGCAGAGTCAATCGCGTTGCGTGCCGCGCCTGCCGGCAAGGCTTCCTGTAACGCTTCCCGCGTCAGGCCCCGCTCCAGCTGCGGCAGCAGCAGGCTAATTTGCGCCAGTACTGATGCCTCGCTTTCGCCATAGCGGCGATAAGGCGTACATTCTCCCACGCCTTTGACGCCATTTTCCTCCAGCTCTACCACCACCACGCCAGCCTGCTCACGGCTACCGCGTGAAATAACAAACGGCTTATTAAGCGGCCAGGCTTCAGGATAAACTTTAACCGTCCTCATATTTTTCTCTCGTTAGTCAGAAGAGGCGTTCAGCGCCAGGTACTGCGAAAAACAGCGGGCGCTGCTGGCGATAACCGGTTTTGTCTGCTGTATAATTTCACTGTCTCACCTTTGCTCGTTCCTTTACACTGTTAATCTTGTTAAGCAAAAGTAAAAGGATAGATTATGTCTCAGACCGTTCATTTTCAGGGTAATCCGGTTAGCGTAGCAGGTCAGCTACCGCAGACAGGCGAAAAAGCGAAGCCGTTCACATTAGTTGCCAAAAATCTGGCTGATGTTTCCCTTGCTGAGTATGCTGGTAAGCGCAAAGTACTGAACATTTTCCCCAGCATTGATACCGGCGTATGTGCCGCGTCGGTGCGTAAGTTTAATCAGCTGGCAGGCGAAATGGAAAACGCCGTGGTGCTGTGTATTTCTGCCGATCTGCCTTTTGCCCAGTCGCGCTTTTGCGGCTCCGACGGCCTGTCAAACGTGGTGACCCTCTCCACTCTGCGCGGCGGCAACTTTAAAGACGACTACGGCGTAGCGATTGCTGATGGTCCGCTGCAAGGCCTGACGGCGCGTGCGGTTGTGGTGCTGGATGAAAACGATACGGTGCTGTATAGCCAGCTGGTCAATGAAATTACCACCGAGCCAGATTACGATGCTGCGCTGGCCGCGCTGAAATAAGCCAAAGATAACGTTATCGCCCCCGCCGGGGCGATATTTTTAATAGCGCCACGCGCCTTACCTTTATCAAGCCATCTTTATTCCACACGTCATTTAATTAACGTATCATATTACCGTTAATTCTACTTAGTAATAAATTATATATATTATTGAAAACAGTACGCTTATAAAAATAAGCAATACCCTGACTGAAAATATTAACTGGGAAAACGGCTGTTTTCCATCGGGACTTAAATACAAACTTGAAGAGAGCATTCAGGAAGGGCGTCTGCCTAAGTTTAACAGATTACAGGACAGCTTTAACGGAATGGGCATTAGCGTTCACGATACCTGGGCTACCCATATTACGCTAAAGTCCTTACTTATTGAGAAAAATCGCTACTATGCACGAGTGCATTATCAGGTGCAGGATCACTTTGGCTTTAAGCCTTTTATGACCAATATGAGTGCCGATATTGAAATTACCGGAGGGCCCAATGCAGATAAGTAAAAACGCGCTGTTCTGCTGCTGGCTGCTGCCGCGCTGCTGGTTTACCTGCTCTGGCTCTTTTTGCGTCCGGTAGAAATTATCGCGGCTCATCATAAAAACGGTTTCACCGATATTTTAGTTAAAAACTTCCCTTTTACCGATAGGGGGAAAATCAACTGGTGGCTGGAAAATCGCGCTATGCTAAAAGAGAAGTATAACGCCCCCTATCTTGATGAGGATGGCACTTTTTGGGCCACCATTTTTCTGTTTGGTGAGGGTTATCAAAAAGATATAATTGATGAGCGGCTCTGCTTTGATGAAATAAAAAGCGAGCTGCGCTGCATCGATAAGAATGCCGTAATGACCGTTTTCAGCAACCGGGACAAACAGGTTTTTTCAGTGTAGGTAAGGGAAAATAGATATTAAGAAACAATGATGAAATTAATAAGCTTGAATAAACCTCTGCCATCCATTCCTGTATAACCATAGCAAGCACCCCGATATCGCCAGCGGGCGCCGGAAGCGCCCGAGACTTATCTAATAACGCCGCGTTTAGCTTTCCGGCTCGCCCTTTTTCTGACTCAGTCCATATTCACGCAGCTTATTAGCGATAGCGGTATGAGAAACCCCCAGTCGTTTCGCCAGCTTGCGCGTGCTGGGATAGGAAAGATAGAGGCGCGTCAGCACCGAACGTTCGAAGCGGCTGGTGATCTCGTCCAGCGAGCCCTCCATCGCCTGCTCATCCAGCGCCAGCTGTTCGGTAAATTCCGGCAGCATGATGTCCTGCGGGCGCAGTTCATACCCTTCCAGCTGCGCCAGCGCGCGATAAATGGCGTTTTTCAGCTGGCGCACGTTGCCCGGCCAGTTATAGCGCGCCAGAAAAGCGTTCAGCTGCGGCGACAGGCGCGGACGCGCTACGCCCTGCTCGTCGGCGAAGCGCGCCACAAACAGCTCGGTTAATGGCAAAATATCCTGCGGCCGATCGCGCAGCGGCGGCAGATTCAGCGTCAGCACGTTCAGGCGATAGAACAGATCTTCACGAAACTCGCCGCGCTGCACCAGTTCGGTGAGGTTACGCTGCGTGGCGCAGATCACCCGCACGTCAACATGCACCTCATGCTCTTCTCCGACGCGGCGGAAAGTGCCATCGTTCAGAAAGCGCAACAGCTTGGTCTGCATGCGCGGCGACATTTCACCAATTTCATCCAGCAGCACCGAGCCGCCGTTAGCCTGCTCAAAGAACCCTTTTTTGCCTTCCAGCGCGTTAGGGTAAGCGCCCGGCGCATGGCCAAACAGCTCGCTTTCCGCCACGTCATCCGGCAGCGAGGCGCAGTTCAGCGCCAGAAAAGGTTTTTTACCGCGCGCGCTGCGCAGATGACAGGCGCGCGCCAGCATATCTTTACCGGTGCCGGTATCACCGACTATCAGCAGCGGAGCATCCAGCATGGCCAGCTTGCGCGCCTGTTCAATAACCTGACGCATTTTTGGACTTACCGCGACGATATGCTGAAATTCGCTGTCATCGTTAACCGCCAGATTTTGCAGCTGGCGTCCCATCCGCGCGGTTGATTTTAGCATTACCATCGCGCCGACCGGCAGCGTGGCGCCCTCTTCTTCCGCGGTATAGACCGGACGCGCCTCCAGCAGGAAGTCGCGGCCATGGATCACCACGTGCTGGGTCTGCGCTTCAATCCGCTCGCTTTCCAGCCAGCGGGTAAAGTTAAAGCCGGAAATCAGCGAGGTGATGGTATGGTTGCGTATTTTATGCTCATCCAGATCGAACAGGCTGTGCGCCGCCGGGTTCGCCAGCTCTACTTTGCCTTTCATATCAATGGAGACTACCGGCTCCGGCATGGCGGTGAGCAGCGCGCTCAGCGCCCGGTGCTCGCGCTCGGAGGGCATATAAGAGATAGTGCGAACGTCCGTCACCCCAGGGATGCGGCGAATTTCCGCCATCAACTGGCTAAATTGCTCAAAGGCGATAGCGGAAAAACTAAGGTAAATGCGGCCTATCGGCGCAATTTCGATACCCCGTAAATCGATGCTGCGTTCTACCAGCAGATCGAGCAATTCACGGGCGAGACCAATTCGGTCCTGACAAAAGACTTCCAAACGCATTGGGTGGCCTTATTGAGTTTGGTAACAGCGAATTAGGAAATAATACGCCAACTTGCGATAAGCCAGAAGCGATCTGTCAGGATAAGTTGACAGAGACCGGCAACGGCGAACAGGAGTGTAGCGGAAGTGTTAGAGATAATCATGCGCTTCCGCCATTTTTTAGAGGTTTATAACAAATTCTCTACAACTGACAGAACAGTACCATGTTAATGCTCTGTTTTGTGGTTTTATGCCGCTGAGGGCTCAGCGGCAGAATGACTACGCGTCGGGATCAGGACTTTTTAAGCTGATTAAGCAGCTCACGACGGAAATCGGCGAGTTTGGGGCGATCGTCGATCCACGGCAGCGGCCGACACAGCTCCATCGCCTTAATGCCCAGCCGGGCCGTCAACAGGCCCGCACCAATCCCCTGCGCGGCACGGGCGGAAAGCCTGGCGGCCAGATCCTGCGACAGCCAGTCCATTCCCACTTCGCGCACCAGTTCAGAGGCGCCGGCAAAAGCGATATTCAGCAAAACCAGGCGAAACAGGCGGATACGGCTGAAATAGCCAAGCTGGATGCCGTACACCGCCGCAATACGGTTGATCATGCGCAGGTTGCGCCAGGCGATAAAGGCCATATCCACCAGCGCCAGCGGGCTGACGGCAATCATTAATGTCGCTTCGGCGGCGTTTCGCCCGATTTCCGCGCGGGCCTGGCGATCAAGCACTGGCTGCACCAGTTGAGCATAAAGCGCGACCACTTCCCGGTCATTATGCGTTTCATGCAACGCAGCCTGCCAACGCTGTAATGCAGGATGCCCCTGATCCAGCCCCGCCTGCTGCGCCAGCTTTTCACAGAATGCACGGCCGCGCCCCATTCCGTGGCTGTTTAGCAGCTCGCGGCCAACTTCACGCTCTTCGGCGCGCTGACGCAGCTGATACAAATGCCGCCATTCCGTCACCAGCGCGCCGACGCCCGCCAGGATAATCAGCAGCCCGGCCGCGCCAGCGCCCAGCGCAAACCATGCCTGACTATGCCAGGCATCCAGCATCCACTGCACGCCCTGCGCGACCGTGCTGGCCACAAACAGACCAACGCCGGCCATGGCGATGCGCCGCCAGATACTGCGCTTCGGCCGCAGGGCGGCTTCAACTGCCTGCTCGCCGCGCGGCTCTTCCAGCAGCGGATCGTTCTCCTGCTGTAGGGTAAAGTGAAGATCGTCCGCAGCGTCAAAATGCTGTGCGGGCTTCACCACGCTTTCCTTTTCGCTTTCCAGCGGCTGTGCAAAATCGATGCGCGTTTTTAACGGCGGTTGACTCATCGCAGTTTATCTCCCAGTAAAAATTCCAGCGCGGCATCCATACGAATATGCGGCAGCGGCCGATCAACATTCAACTGCTGCGGCCGGAATTGTTCAAAATGAAATCCCTGCTCCTGCCAGAAGCGCTGTTCCGGCAGGCGCGACGGCACCTCGCCGGGAAAGACCGTCAACGGCGCGCCGTCGCTCAGCCGATGCCCGCGCAGGGCGGGAATTTTTTCACCCTGGTGATCCACAATGCCGCTTTGCGTCGCCTGCACCGAGGCCAGGCCGATGCAATCCATATTAATGCCTTCAAATGCCGCATTTTGCCAGGCGTCCTGTACCAGCTGCTGTAGCAGCGATACCAGACCAGCATGCTGGTCGGCGGTGATATGGTCCGCTTTGGTCGCTGCGAACAGCAGCTTGTCGATCACCGGCGAGAACAGACGGCGGAACAGTGTGCGCTGGCCGTAATGAAAGCTTTGCATCAGCTGCGTCAGCGCCAGGCGCATATCGTTAAATGCCTGCGGCCCGCTGTTGAGCGGCTGAAGACAGTCCACCAGCACGATTTGGCGATCGAAGCGCAGGAAATGGTTTTTATAAAAACCTTTCACCACATGCTGACAGTAGTAGTCATAACGAGCGCGCAGCATGGCAAGGTTGCTGCCTTTATCCGCCTGCGCCAGCCGCGCCTCGTCAACCTCATTGAGTTGTGGCCAGGGAAAAAACTGCAGCGCGGGCGCACCCGCCATCTCGCCCGGCAAGACAAAACGCCCCGGCTGGATAAAGTGCAGTCCTTCCTGCTTACAGCGCAGCAGATAAGCGGTCCAGGCGGCGGCAATCTCCGCCAGTTGGTTTTCATCCGCCGGTGCCAGCGGATCGAGCTTAGCGCACAGCCGTTTCCACTCTGCGGCCCACGCCGCACGATCGCCCTGCAGTAAACCGTTCATCTGACGCGACCAGCTTAAATAATCCTGCGCCAGCATCGGCAGATCGAGCAGCCACTCGCCGGGATAGTCCACAATTTCCAGATAAAGGGTGGCGGTTTGTTTGAAGTGACGCAGCAGCGAATCCTGCGAACGGAAGCGCAGCGCCAGCTGCATCTCACTGACGCCGCGCGTCGGCGTCGGCCACGCGGGCGGGCTGCCGTAGAGCTGCGCCAGCCCTTCATCGTAAGTAAAACGCTGAATGCCCATATCACGCTGCGGCACCCGCTTGACGCCCAGCAGGCGATCTTCGCGTACCACGGAGAATAGCGGCAGACGTGCGCCGCCGTGCGTGTTCAACAGTTGATTAACCAGCGAAGTAATAAAGGCGGTTTTACCGCTGCGGCTCAGGCCGGTTACCGCCAACCGTAAGTGCCGATCGACGCCGCGATTTACCCATGCCGCCAGTTCATTTTGAAGTCGTTTCATCAGGCTCGTCCCTGCTGCAGCAAAAACAGGCCGGGATAACAGCAGGCATCCCGGCAGATTGACCATCAGTGTAATGCAAAAAGAACGGATAATGTGAGAGGCGCCGCGCCGGATCAGCGCAGGCGAGAGGCGAGACGGGTGGCGACCTTTTTCAGCAGCGGCTCCAGCGCAAAGGCGATCAGCAAACGTAGCGGCTTACGCGCGACGGCTTTTACCGCCCAACCACTGATGCCGACCGGCGCCAGCATCAGGCCATGAATCAGAAGCTGTTTGCCTGCGCGTTTCAGCACGGGCGTAGCGCGGATTGCGCGCTGACGAAAATTCGACATACCACTCCTTATCGTGATAACTGGCTGCCCGGACCGTAGCGGACGCAGCCCGGTTTTAAAGCTGACGGAAACGACTGCGCACGCTAAAGGTTTCTGAGGTGACATAACGCTCAAGCTGACGCAGCTTGTGTTCGTTCTGCGCCATTTCATCGCTTAGCGCGTCGAGCAGCTCATCCGCCCGCAGCGGCGTTGCCTGTTCCGCATGAGGCGGCATCGGCTCCAGCACGTAGCTGAGCGCGATGTAGGCGATCAAGGTAAACATAAACAGGCCGAATATCATCGACAGCACCACAATCACCCGGACCAGGGTAACTGGAATATCCAGATAATGGGCGATGCCGGCGCAGACGCCTTTAACCTTCCCCTGCTGCGGAATACGCCACAGTTTTTTTCCACTGAATCGGCTTTTATTCATGGCTGCCTCCATTTCGGATGCTCTGCGTCGAGGATCTCTTCCAGCGTCTGAATGCGTTCACGCATGCGCTGCGCATCCTGCGTCAGCTGTTGCAGACGCTGCATATCGCCGGAAGAGAGGCTGGCGCCGTTCTGACGATTGCTGTAATGCAGCCACAGCCAGACCGGTGCAACAAACAGCACAAAAATAGTCAGGGGTATGGCAAGAAATAGTGAGCTCATTCTCTCTCCTTGAAGGTGTCGCCCTCTCAGGGCACATCGGCTTAAACGGTAAAGCGTGCCCTGCCATCAGCAGGGCGTGACCGCCCGGCGTTATTCGCTGCGGTTCATTTTCGCTTTTAATGCCGCCAGCTGTTCGCCGATTTCATCGTCCGCTTTCAGTTCGGCAAACTGCTGATCCAGCGTTTTGCTTTTACCAAAACGATGGCTTTCCGCTTCCGCTTCCATATGGTCGATACGGCGCTCAAAAGATTCAAAGCGCGCCATGGCATCATCCAGCTTGCCGCTATCCAGCTGACGGCGCACATCGCGAGAAGAGGAAGCCGCCTGGTGACGCAGCGTCAGCGCCTGTTGGCGCGCACGGGTTTCACCCAGCTTTTTCTCCAGTTCGGCAATTTCGCCTTTCATCCGTGCCAGAGTTTCATCAATCTGCGTCACTTCCTGCTGCAGTGAAGCAACCAGTTCGGTGAGCTTCTGTTTTTCAATCAGCGCGGAGCGTGCCAGATCGTCTTTGTCCCGACGCAGCGCCAGCTCAGCCTTTTCCTGCCATTCATTCTGCTGGATTTGCGCCTGTTCAATACGACGCAGCAGCTGTTTACGTTCCGCCAGGCCGCGTGCAGAGGTGGAACGCACTTCAACCAGCGTATCTTCCATTTCCTGAATCATCAGGCGCACCATTTTTTGTGGATCTTCCGCTTTATCCAGCAGCGTGTTGATGTTGGCGTTTACGATATCGGCGAAACGAGAAAAAATACCCATAATTTACTCCTCCAGTTTTTAGCGCTTAATCACGCTGTTGTGTCTTACTTATCAAGTTCCGTGCCAACTTTTAATTCATTGTTATTATTAAACTTTTATTTTTGACCCTGCGAGCAATCGTTCCTATAGTGGTTATTAAAACCAACTTTTAGTGAAAATAGCCATGAGCGAAGCGAACGAGAATCTGCTGGGCGAAGCCAATAACTTTCTGGAGATGCTGGAACAGGTTTCGCGCCTGGCGCCGCTGAATAAGCCGGTACTGGTAATTGGCGAGCGCGGCACCGGTAAAGAATTGATTGCCAGCCGCCTGCACTATCTTTCCGAACGCTGGCAGGGCCCGTTTATTTCGCTTAACTGCGCGGCGCTGAATGAAAATCTGCTGGATTCCGAGCTGTTTGGCCATGAAGCAGGCGCTTTTACTGGCGCGCGGCAGCGTCATTTGGGGCGTTTTGAGCGTGCCGATGGCGGCACCCTGTTTTTGGATGAACTGGCGACGGCGCCGATGCTGGTGCAGGAGAAACTGCTGCGGGTGATTGAATATGGGCAACTGGAGCGCGTAGGCGGCAATCAGTCGTTGCAGGTGAACGTACGCCTGGTGTGCGCTACGCACGCTAACCTGCCGGAACTGGCGCAGCAAGGGCAGTTCCGCGCCGACCTGCTGGACCGGTTGGCGTTTGATGTGGTGCAGCTGCCACCGCTGCGCGAGCGCCGCAGTGATATTTTGCTGCTGGCCGATCATTTTGCCATTCAGATGTGCCGCGAGCTGGGCCTGCCGCTGTTCCCAGGTTTTTCTGCCGGCGCGCAGCAGACGCTGCTCGATTACCCCTGGCCGGGTAATATTCGTGAGCTGAAAAACGTGGTGGAACGTTCCGTTTATCGTCATGCCTCAGTTGATGAAGAACTGGATGAGATCATTATCAATCCTTTCGCGTCACGAAGTGCGGTGCAGCCGCAGGCGGCAGAGCATCCATCGATGCCGCAACAGGCGGCAGCCCTCTCTTCTCAGGCGCTTTCCGCCCCCTCGGATGCGCTTTCTCTCCCGGCACTTCCGCTCGACCTCAGAGAATGGCAGTCACACCAGGAAAAAGCGCTGATGGAAAAAAGTTTGCAGCAGGCTAAATTCAATCAGCGCCGTGCGGCAGAACTGTTGGGTGTGACCTATCACCAGTGGCGCGCCATGCTAAAGAAGCATGAAATGACGCCGCGCCCGGTATAAATGTCGGCGACCTCAACCCGCAAGCGGCTTCGTCGCCGTCAGCTTTTTCTGCGTAAAGCAGGCGTTGATCGGCTGCTCGATCAGGCGCCATGTCAGCACGCCGGCAATCAGCGCGCTGACAAGCAGCAGCAATACGAACAGCGGCTGGTTTTGCGCCAGCTGCAGCTTATGCAGGATCAGGGCGCCGGGCGAAAGAATAAAAGGATGAATCAGATAGAGTGAATAGGAGGCATTTCCTAACAGGATCGCGCCGTTCTTTCCCGGGAAAACGCTGTTGCCGATAACGGATTCCAATCCCACGCTGCCGATAAAAATTAATAGCATCGGCACGCCAGCGCTGAGTACCCTGCCCGCTGAAGAAGCGTAAACCCCGTAGTGGTTTTGCAGAATAAGTAAGACTACGCCAACTGCCAGCAACAACAGAGAGAGCGCTGACGACAACGGTACCCGGCGCAAAAAGATAAAAGCCAGCATACCTAAAATAAATTCAGCGAAAATTTTATCGGTTAAAAACTTTAGCGTCGGCTGCTGCGGCTGGAAATATAGCCCCAGCAGCACCATTATCGTTAGCGCCAGGGAGGAGAAAACAATCTGCTTGCGCAAAGCGCTCGTCAGCAAAAACAGCGCAAAAATCAGGTAAAAGACAAGTTCATAGCTTAGCGTCCAGCCATTCTGCACTAACAGCTTGTTTCCCGTAGGGATCAGCGTCCAGGAAGAGAAAATACTGGTCTCGCCACCAGAAGCGTTAACCATAGAAGGCGCTACCAGATAGACCACCAGCGCCGCGGCGGTAACGATCCAATAAAGCGGGATTATTCGTTTAATCCGGTTGGCGATAAAGCGCGTACAGCTCACCCTTTTCTGGCTGGTGGCATGGCACATAATGTAGCCAGAGATAATAAAAAAGAGATCCACGCCAAACGAGCCAATATGAAAATCATTAAGCGCATCATTACGATATTGTTCTGCTTTGTCAGCGATATGCTGCATGACCACCATCAGCGCCGCCAGCGCGCGCAATGTTTGTACTGAAATCAGCATGATTCATCCCTTGATAATCGACCTTTGCGGGGCGCGCCACGGAGACCAGCGCAACGATGGCCTCGCCTCGCCCTCACGGCGCATCGCCCCTCACGCGTCAAAATAGAGCAAAGAAATTTATATATCTTGCTGGTTATCAATTAAAGCGCAGTCGTGCCGGGAAAAGTATGATGGAACGTCTGATAAAGCAGAAGGCTGATTTAGTTCAGCATTTTTAAGAATTATTCGCAGGGAAGGATGCAGGCGGTGATCAGGATGAAATAGCGCCACCGACTGTGGCGCTCCGATAGCGCAGCGTTAGCTGCCGCGGTAAGTGGAGAACCCATACTGGCTCAGCAATAGTGGAATATGGTAATGCTCTTGCGTATTGGAGACCTGGAAATTCACCGGCACATCCGGGAAGAAAGTCGACTGATGTTGTTGCTGGAAATAGTCGCCGGTATGGAAGGTGACCCGGTACTGACCCGCGCTGAACGTATTGCCTTCCGGATAGAAGGCGCCGATTCGGCCATCTTTATCGGTGATTTTGCTTGCCAACGTAACCCATTTACCGCTCTGCTGCTGCTCCAGATCTACTTTAACGCCTGAGGAAGGTTTCCCGGTCTGGGTATTTAGCACGTGAACGCTAATCGGGTTACGCGGCGCGTCAGCCAGCGCGTTGCCCATCATCCCCAGACCAGCCAGCAATAAGACAGATTGAATTTTCATTTGCTTCTCCTTAATAGTTTTCACCGCTGAGCCTACAGGCCGTGGTGAAAAAGATCGCAAAAAGCCGGTCAGATCTGAAATTTCCTGGAAAAGCGGACAAAAAAAAGCCCGCACAGGCGGGCAAGTAATACTGGAAGCAATGTGAGCAATGTCGTGCTCTTCTTCGGTAGAGCCACCGTTGAAGCGCAAATGAATAGTAATCATTCTCAATATCGTTTGTAAAGCGGTTTGTTGAGAATTCTTCTCATTACCACACAGAGTCTGGGTTTCCTTCGCCGCAGCGAACGCCAAATGGTGGAAAAAACAGCGGCCGCCCCGCCAAACTTTGGGACAACCTGCAGAGTGCGATACACTCAGCCTGTCATCCATTGAATGTTAACTTCCTATGTTGAAATTATTATCCAGGCTGCTGTCAGGCGTGTTGCTGTTCAGTGCGGCCAGCCATGCCGCGACGCCAGAAGATATTCGTAACGGCGGTTTCGTCTATTGCGTCAGCGGCGTCATGAATACGTTTAACCCACAGCTGGCCAGTAGCGGGCTGGTGGTTGATACGCTTTCCGCGCAGCTTTATGATCGTCTGCTGGATGTCGATCCCTATACCTATCGTCTGATACCCGAACTGGCGGAGCGTTGGGAAACCCTGGATAACGGCGCGACCTACCGCTTTCATTTGCGCCATCATGTCTCTTTTCAAAAAACCGCCTGGTTTACCCCCGACCGCGCCATGAACGCCGATGACGTGGTGTTCAGCTTTGCGCGCATTTTCGATCGTCACCATCCGTGGCATAACGTTAACGGCGGCGACTATCCCTATTTTGATAGCCTGCAGTATGCCGACGCGGTGAAAAGCGTTAAAAAAATTAATAACGATACCGTCGAGATCCGTCTGAAAAGTCCGGATGCCTCTTTCCTGTGGCATCTGGCTACCCACTACGCGCCGGTATTATCTGCAGAATATGCTCAGCAGCTGACGGCGCGCGATCGCCAGGAAGAGATGGATCGCCAGCCGGTCGGCACCGGGCCTTTTATGCTAAATGAATACCGTGCCGGGCAGTATGTACGGCTGGCACGTAACCCGCACTACTGGAAAGGCGTGCCGCGGATGCCGCAGGTGGTGATTGATATGGGCGTAGGCGGCACCGGCAGGCTATCGAAACTGCTGACCGGCGAATGCGATGTACTGGCCTATCCCGCCGCCAGCCAGCTTACCATTCTGCGTGACGACCCGCGTCTGCGGCTGACGCTGCGTCCGGGAATGAATATCGCCTATCTGGCATTCAATACCAACAAAGCGCCGCTGGATCGCGTTGAGGTGCGTCAGGCACTGGCGCTGGCGATTAATAACGAACGTCTGATGGAGTCAATCTATTACGGTACGGCAGAAACCGCCGCCTCGGTGCTGCCGCGCGCCTCCTGGGCTTATGACAGCGATGCCAGGATCACCGAATACAATCCCGATAAGGCGCGGGAAATGCTTAAACAGCTGGGAGTGGAGAATCTGGAACTGACGCTGTGGGTGCCTTCCGCCTCGCAGTCCTGGAACCCCAGCCCGTTGAAAACCGCCGAACTGATTCAGGCCGATCTGGCGCAGATTGGCGTAAGCGTCTCTATCGTGGCGGTAGAGGGGCGTTTTCAGGAGGCGCGTCTGATGCAAATGAACCACGATCTAACGCTGACCGGCTGGGCGACCGACAGTAACGACCCGGACAGTTTTTTCCGTCCGCTGCTCAGCTGCGCAGCGATTAATTCCCAGACGAACTATGCGCACTGGTGCAATACTGAATTTGACGCGGCGCTACAGCAGGCGCTGCTTTCGCAACAGCTGGCGTCGCGCATTGAGCATTACGACCGCGCCCAACAGATACTGGCACGCGAGCTGCCGGTGCTGCCGCTCGCCTCTTCTCTGCGTTTGCAGGCCTACCGACACGATATACAGGGGCTGGTGTTAAGCCCGTTTGGCAATGCCTCTTTTGCGGGCGTTCATCGCAACAACGGCGAGGAGTCGAAACCGTGATTATCTATACGCTGCGCCGCCTGGTGCTGCTGGTGGTGACGCTGTTTATGCTGACGCTGGTGGCCTTCAGCCTGAGCTACTTTACGCCGCATGCGCCGCTGCAGGGCGCTTCACTGCTGGATGCCTGGTGGTTCTGGTTTACCGGCGTTTTCCAGCTTGATTTTGGCGTCTCCAGCATTAACGGACAATCGATCAATTTACAGCTGCGTGAGGTTTTTCCCGCCACGCTGGAGCTCTGTTTGTTGGCTTTTAGCGTGGCGCTGCTGGTGGGCATCCCGCTGGGGATTATCGCCGGCGTGATGCGTAATAAGTGGCAGGATCGGGTGATTAGCGCCTTTTCCCTGCTTGGTTTTTCGATGCCGGTATTTTGGCTGGCGCTGCTGCTGACGCTGTTTTTCTCGCTGAATCTCGGCTGGCTGCCGGTTAGCGGCCGTATCGATCTGCTGTATCAAATGAAATCGGTAACCGGCTTCGCGCTGATTGATGCATTTATCAGCGACTCGCCCTGGCGCCGGGAGATGCTGACCAATGTGCTGCTGCATATGGTGCTGCCGGTCACCACGCTGGCAATTGCGCCCACCACGGAAGTGATCCGTCTGCTGCGCAACAGCACCAGCGAGGTGATTGACGCCAATTATATTAAAGCGGCCGCTACCCGTGGGCTATCACGCTTTACGGTGATCCGACGTCATGTGCTGCATAATGCGCTGCCGCCGGTCATTCCGCGTCTGGGCCTGCAGTTTGCCACCATGCTGACGCTGGCGATGATTACCGAAGTGGTGTTTAGCTGGCCGGGTTTGGGCCGCTGGTTGATCAACGCTATTCGCCAGCAGGATTACGCCGCAATTTCCGCCGGCGTGATGGTGGTGGGTAGCCTGGTGATCCTGGTCAATGTGTTATCCGACATCCTTGGCGCCATGACAACACCGCTGAAGCATAAAGAATGGTATGCGCTGCGATAAAAGCATTTCGCTGCTTTAAAGCACAGAAATGTACCCTGTGTGGTACATGCCCTTTCCCCAATGAGTTCAAGAGGGGCTGCACCCGGGCAGGCTACAGCATCGTAATTTTTATACTGCGGCATTTTCACCGTCTCTATAATGGTTCCATGTAACAAAAAAGACCGGGTTCAACAAAGTGACCCTATGATTTATGTTGTTCAACCGGTTATTACATAAAACTTATGCTGTTACAGGAGATTTATCATGAAAGCAGTAACGCTCAAAGCGCCCGGCGGTCTGGAAAACATTACCGTGTCAGATATCGCTGATCCGGGCCGGCCCGGCAAAGGCGAAATTCGAGTTGCTGTTAAAGCCAGCTCCCTGAATTATCATGATTTGATTGTTGCAACTGGACAGTTTCCCACCAAAGACGGCCGGATCTTGCTGTCAGATGGTGCGGGCATCGTAGAAGAAGTGGGAGAAGGCGTTGAAGCGTTCAAAGTGGGCGATCATGTAGTCTCCACATTTTTCCCCATCTGGCTGGCAGGCAGGCCTATACCCGCTGTGAGCGGCTTTACCCATACGCCCGGCGACGGTGTTGATGGCATGGCCAGTGAATATGTTGTACGTTCGGAAAGTGCCTTCACTCATGCGCCGAAGGGATGGAGCCACACAGAGTCAGCGACCATCACCACCTCTGCCTTAACGGCCTGGCGGGCGCTCGTAACAGATGGCCACCTTAAAGCAGGAGAAACGGTGCTGGTTCAGGGTACCGGTGGAGTTTCCATCGCGGCCCTGCAAATAGCTAAAGCAATGGGGGCCAAAGTCATTGCTACCTCTTCCTCCGATGAAAAGCTTGCCTTTGTCCGGCAGCTGGGCGCTGATGAGACCATCAATTACAGAACTACGCCTGAATGGGGAGATAAAGTTCTCGAAATGACGCAGGGGTTTGGCGTAGACCACGTGGTGGAAGTGGGCGGCCCGGCAACATTGAATGAGTCCCTGAAATCCATCAAAGTGGGCGGTCATATTGCGCAGATTGGTATTCTTTCAGGCGATGAGGCCGCCGTGTCGGTATTTTCTCTTCTGGCGAAACAGGTACAGATCAAAGGCGTGATTGTGGCAAGCCGCCAGGATCAGGCTGATTTTGTCAAAGCCCTGGAGATAATGAACCGCAAGCCGGTTATTGACCGTACCTTCAAATATGAAGCGCTCAGCGAGGCCTTCACCTACCTGCAAAGCGGTGCCCACCTGGGTAAAATCTGCGTCGAGTGGTGATATTGCTGGCGGTAAGGAATCACTTTCCTTGCCGTAGCCGGAAGCTACTGCCGAAACGATTTTGTACGGTTTAAACCATTGGCAACGGCAAATCTGGCACCGACACCCCCAGCCAGGCCAGCTCCCGCTACTGGAGAGCTGGCTGTGATTCGTTACTCCCTGGCGGAAAGAGCCCGGCGAGAAGAGGCACGGAAAGCCTGTCTGATGTCCCAGATACTCTCTTCCCGTCCTACCGCAAGGGCAAACAGCACCCCGCCTACAATGGAGAACAGGCCCAGAACCCCCCATGCCAGCGTCATATCGGTACCGCCACCCAGATGCTTGAGATAGCCGGCAACCAGCGGGCCGCCAAACTGTCCAATGAAATTGCTGCATGCACCTACGAATGCCACCGCAGGTACCGCTTTTCTCGTGGGCAGGATTTCAGTCAGCCGGACATAAACTAACGGCACAAGCATCTTCATTGTCAGGCCGACAAACATAAATAGTGCAATCTGCAC
The DNA here is from genome assembly GCF_023517775.1 of Mixta hanseatica. Lineage (NCBI taxonomy): Bacteria > Pseudomonadati > Pseudomonadota > Gammaproteobacteria > Enterobacterales > Erwiniaceae > Mixta > Mixta hanseatica. The sequence goes on from NZ_CP082904.1 coordinate 2,289,371, forward strand.
CCAGTAATATGACAGCGGAACACTGGCCGCAGCCGACAGAGCGATACCGCATAAAACAGTAGGAATAGCCAATAAGCATCAGCCATAGCGCAGGTATTTTCAGGATGGCCCATAATGGGTCATTCTCCTCATCACAGACCATCAATATCATCAACGGAGTTGACCACGTTGAGGCGCATGCGAATGCGCAAAAAAACCGCCCGGAGGCGGTTAAATTTTTATGCGATATTTTTTCGGATTATCGAAGCATTCTGAACAGGGAGCGGTAGCAACATGCCGCAACCGAGACACTTTTACTGCGTCCCGCTCGTGGTAAAAGGTTCCCAAAAAATCCCGTTTACCCCAGGCAGGCAGCAACGCGCAGCCTTCAGAATGGACCTGATATTTAATCGTCTGCTGTGATAGTTTCTCAACGTAATAAAACTTCGCCATCTTTTTCCCTTCATTGTTTTTGTAACAAAAAAAGGTAGTCATAAAATAAAAATCGGCCCTAAATTTTCACCTATCAAATCGATAGCTTTTATCTAAAAAGATGAACTGACATGACAGGCATGGCGTGTGCTGGGTCCTTTATCGCTCTTGAATTTCAAGGATTCGTTGCTGCCGCCGAACTCTCGCCGGAGACAATGCTACAGAGGGAGTTTCACCTATGCTAAGCTGTACAGGTTTACCCTGCTATCGGTAGCGGTAAAGGAATGAAGCCTTCCTAAGGGGAGTGGCTGCCAGCACCTGTATACTCCCGGTCAAACTATACAACAGGGTAGATAAAAACCCTGAATCAGGACGACGCAAACCCAATCGCGCTAATGCATCCCAATCCAATGAAACGACTTAAACGATTGATATGAAGTCAAAAAATAAAGAAAATCAACACACGTTCGAACAGCCTACAGTGGGGATGTATGCCCTCCGATAATATTTACGCCGAGAAGCGTCTTCCCAGCCCGTTTCGCTATACGTGGCGGCTTTTCTATCACGACACCAGCGCAATGGTGGGTTTTTACGGCTTTATCGCTCTGCTGCTGCTCTGCCTGTTTGGCGGCTGGCTGGCACCGTACGGCCTTGACCAGCAATTTCTGGGCTATCAGCTGCTGCCGCCCTCCTGGTCGCGCTATGGCGATGTTTCGTTTTTTCTCGGCACCGACGATCTCGGCCGCGACGTGCTGAGCCGTTTACTGAGCGGCGCAGCACCGACCGTAGGCGCCGCGCTGCTGGTGACGCTGGCGGCGGCGCTCTGCGCGGTAGTGCTGGGCGTACTGGCGGGGATAACGCGCGGGTTACGCTCAGCGGTGATGAATCACATTCTGGATACGCTGCTCTCGATCCCGTCCCTGCTGCTGGCGATCGTGGTGGTGGCGTTTATTGGGCCAGGCCTGGGACACGTGATGCTGGCGGTCTGGCTGGCGCTGCTACCGCGTCTGGTACGGGCGATTTATACCGCCGTGCATGATGAGCTGGAAAAAGATTATATTGTCGCCGCGCGTCTGGATGGGGCCAGTAACAAGAATATTCTCTGGCATGCCATTCTGCCCAATATTCTGCCGCTGCTGGTGAGTGAATTCACCCGCGCGCTCTCTATGGCCATTTTGGATATTGCGGCGCTCGGCTTTCTCGATCTCGGCGCGCAGTTGCCCTCGCCGGAATGGGGTTCGATGCTGGGCGATGCGCTGGAGCTGATCTACGTCGCCCCCTGGACAGTGATGCTGCCTGGCGCCGCGATTATGCTTAGCGTTTTGATCATCAATCTGTTGGGCGACGGAATTCGCCGCGCCATCGTGGCGGGAGTGGAATAATGCCGTTACTTGATATTCGTAACCTGACCATTGAATTTATGACTGCCGATGGGCCGGTCAAGGCGGTCGATCGCGTTAACCTGACGCTGAACGAAGGGGAAATTCGCGGGCTGGTGGGGGAATCCGGCTCCGGTAAGAGCCTGATTGCCAAAGCTATTTGCGGCGTGACCAAGGATAACTGGCGCATCAGCGCTGACCGTATGCGCTTTAATGACATTGACCTACTGCGCCTTTCGCCGCGTGAGCGTCGTCGCATCGTTGGCCATAATGTCTCGATGATTTTTCAGGAGCCGCAATCCTGTCTCGATCCCTCCGCCCGCGTAGGTCGTCAGCTGATGCAGGCGATCCCCGGCTGGACCTGGAAAGGCCGCTGGTACCAGCGCTTTCGCTGGCGCCATGCGCGCGCGATTGAATTGCTGCATCGCGTCGGCATTAAAGATCATAAAGATATTATGCGTAGCTATCCTTATGAGCTGACCGAAGGGGAATGCCAGAAGGTGATGATTGCGATAGCGCTGGCCAACCAGCCGCGTCTGCTGATCGCCGACGAGCCGACCAATGCCATGGAGCCGACCACCCAGGCGCAAATTTTCCGCCTGCTGAGTCGCCTTAACCAGAACAACAACACCACGATTTTGCTGATCAGCCACGATTTGCGCACCATGAGCCAGTGGGCCAACCGTATTAATGTACTTTACTGCGGACAAACGGTAGAAACCGCCGCCAGCCAGGATTTGATCGCCACGCCGCACCACCCTTATACCCAGGCGTTGATCCGCGCCATGCCCGATTTCGGCAGCGCACTGCCGCATAAAAGTCGGCTGAATACCCTACCGGGAGCGATCCCTTCGCTAGAGCATCTGCCTATCGGCTGTCGGCTTGGTCCACGCTGCCCTTATGCGCAGAAAAAATGCATCGAAACACCGCGCCTGGCAGGGGCGAAAAATCATCTGTTCGCCTGCCACTTCCCGCTGAATATGGAGAAACCCTGATGGTTGAAACGCTGCTGGAAGTGCATAACCTCAGCAAAACCTACCGCTATCGCACCGGCCTGTTTCGTCGTCAGCACGTTGAGGCGGTTAAAGATGTCAGCTTTACCCTGCGCGAGCGGCAGACGCTGGCGATTATTGGTGAAAACGGCTCGGGAAAATCGACGCTGGCGAAAATGCTGAGCGGTATGGTCGAGCCCAGCGCCGGCGAGATGGTGATTAACGATCGTCCGCTGCGCTACGGCGACTATGGCTTCCGCAGCCAGCTGATCCGCATGATTTTCCAGGACCCGTCCACCGCGCTTAATCCCCGCCAGCGTATCGGCCACATTCTTGATTTTCCGCTGCGTCTTAACAGCGATCTTGATGCGCCCGCGCGTGAAAAACGCATTAACGCCACGCTGCGTCAGGTGGGCCTGCTGCCCGATCACGCCGCTTACTATCCGCATATGCTGGCACCGGGACAGAAGCAGCGCGTTGGCCTGGCGCGGGCGCTGATCCTGCAACCGAAAGTGATTATCGCCGATGAGGCGATGGCGTCGCTGGATATGTCGATGCGTTCTCAACTGGTTAACCTGCTGCTGGAGCTGCAGGAAAAGCATGGGCTTTCCTATATTTTTGTCACCCAACATATCGGCATGATGAAACATATCAGCGATCAGGTGCTGGTGATGCATCAGGGCGAAGTAGTCGAGCGCGGCGGCACCGCCGACGTGCTGGCTGCGCCGCTACATGATTTAACCCGGCGGATGATCGCCAGCCACTTCGGCGAGGCGCTAACCGCGGACGCCTGGCGGCGCGATACGCCGGTTTAACCACCGCTCATTCCGTCAGCTGCGGCGCTTTTCGCCAACTGACAGGTCGGATTAACGCTATTGACAGACTCGTGCTAGAATCGCCGGGTCGATTAACGCGGTTGCGCATTTTTTGAGCTAAGCAGCCGCCAACAACAATGACCATAAGGATTACAGCTATGGGTTTTCTTTCCGGTAAGCGCATTCTGATTACTGGCGTTGCCAGTAAACTCTCCATCGCCTACGGTATTGCACAGGCGATGCACAAACAGGGCGCCGAACTGGCTTTCACCTATCAGAACGATAAACTGAAAGGCCGTGTTGAAGAGTTCGCTAAAGATCTCGGCTCTGACATCGTTCTGCCCTGTGACGTTGCTGAAGATGAGAGCATCACAGCGCTGTTTACTGAACTGGCAAAAACCTGGCCTAAATTTGACGGTTTCGTTCACTCCATCGGTTTCGCCCCGGGCGATCAGCTGGATGGCGACTATGTGAACGCCGTTACCCGTGAAGGTTTCAAAATCGCGCACGATATCAGCGCCTACAGCTTTGTAGCGATGGCGAAAGAGTGCCGTGCGATGCTAAACCCGAATTCAGCCCTGCTGACGCTTTCTTACCTGGGCGCCGAGCGCGCTATCCCTAACTATAACGTTATGGGTCTGGCGAAAGCCTCTCTGGAAGCTAACGTTCGCTACATGGCTAACGCGATGGGTCCTGAAGGCGTGCGTGTTAACGCCGTTTCCGCCGGTCCGATTCGTACGCTGGCGGCATCCGGCATTAAAGATTTCCGCAAAATGCTGGCGCACTGCGAAGCGGTTACCCCGATTCGCCGTACCGTGACCATTGAAGATGTGGGTAACTCCGCCGCCTTCCTGTGTTCCGATCTGGCGGGTGGTATCACCGGTGAAGTGGTTCACGTTGACGGTGGTTTCAGCATCGCTGCGATGAACGAACTGGAACTGAAATAAGGTTCTCTGGGCGAGGCAACCGTCTCGCCCTTTTCTTACTCTCACGTCCCCCATTCTTTTTGTTAACGTTATAGCTTTCTGCTATTTGTTATCACCGAACATTCTTTGCTGCTGCGCAGCGCTTGTTGCAGGATAGCCATGCCGTTCTGACCCGGTTTTACCGCATTTTATTTCGCTGGGTTGGCTAACTTGTGAAAGGAATGAGCATGGAACCACGCCGTTATTCCGGCAACAGCCACTGGTATCATGAAACTCAGGCCAGCGCGCGCGCTGAACAAACGCCCCCGCTTTATCCTGAAGCCGCAGAGGTTGAGGATCGTTTCTTGCTGGGACTGCAGCAGAATGAATCGATCCTGACGCCGCTTTTCCAGGCTTGCCGTCCGCTGCTGTGCGCGGGACAAGCCCTGAGCCTGCTGTTGTTTCCGGACAGCATGACGCCAACGCTTACCCATACGCTGACGCTCTATGACCGACTGGCGATCGCCCTGACGGTAGCCCAGGTAACTGGTATTCAGCGCTTGTGCAATCACTATGCGGCGCGGCTTAATCCTCTGCCCGGCCCTGACTCCTCACGCGAAAGCAACAACCGTCTGACCCAACTGACCCAGTATGCGCGCCAGCTGGCTGGCCAGCCGGCGGTGATTGACGCCGCTGCGCTGCGCCGGCTGGATGACGTGGGCTTAACCACGCCGGATATTGTCACTCTGAGCCAGATTGTCGGTTTTGTTAGCTACCAGGCGCGTATTGTCGCTGGTCTACAGGCGTTGCTGGGGATGCCGGTGTGCTGGCTGCCCGGCCTCAATGAGTGCATTGATGCCCCGGCGCACTGCTTTGCGTTAGCTGGCGAGTACCATTTTCGCCTGCCGCCGCTGGAGCGTCGCTACGCCAGCGAGCAGCAGCTGACGGCGATAGCGGCGGCGCAGGCATTGCCTGAGCTTGCCGACATCGTTTGGCTACTGGCGCATGATGCGCCTGCCCTGCACGCCTGGAGCCACCTGCAAAGCTTGCCGCCCGCAGCAGCAAACGCCGAAGAGAGCCTGGCGCAGGCGGTAGCCGCGCGGATTAACGGCAGTCCGGTCTGTTTCCGGCGTTATCAGGGAGATTTTTTATTGGCGCTGCAAAATGGGATTGATGAAGCACTGGCCGCCAGCCGCCGCCAGCCGTTAAATCATGCAGTGATTCAGCTGGCCGCCCAGCTAACGCGCGCGTCGGATCGCCTTAGCGCCGCGCATCTGCAACCGCTGCTGACGCAGGGCATGACGCAGCATCAGCTGTTTAACCTGATCCAGCGGGTAGCGCTGGCAAACTGGCATAACCGGCTGCAGCAAACGCTGGGGGAGTGTTAGCCTTCGCTGAGGATGCGCCGTACTTCATCAAAAAAGTGCTGTGATAGCGGCGTGGCGCGCCCCGGCTCGGCAATCACCACTGCGGCATGACGCGCCATTGGCGCAATGGCCAGCGGTCTGCTGTGCAGATCGGGGTTCATATCCGGCAACAGATGCCCCACCGGGGCTATCAGGCAGCCCAGCCCCACCTGCACGCCCTGTAACAGCTGAAAAATTGAGGTGCTTTCCAAAATTACGCGTTGGGTTAAGCCCGCTTCGCGGAAGCTGGCATCCAGATAGCGGCGGAAGTAACGCGTAGGCTCAGCCAGACAGAGCGGCAGCACAGCAATATCCTCCAGCCGCAGGCTGTCGTAACTATCCAGTTGAGGAAAGTGCGCAGGATGATAAACCAGCTCGACGCCGTTATCCGTTAGCGACTCTGCCTGGAAATGCAGTTCACGCAGCGTCGCCAGCTCAAAAAAACCGATCCCGACGTCTACGGTATGGCTGTTCAGCGCTTCAAGCAGCTGATCGGCGCTCAGCACCGCGACGCGGTAATCGAGCTGAGGATAGCGATCGCTAACCATTTTCAGCAGCAGCGGCAATGAAACGCTGCACTGAGGCACCACGCCGATACGCAAAGTCCCGTTTACGCCATGCTTGAGCGATTCCACTTCCAGTTTTAGTCCCTGATAAACAGAAACTATCTCACGCGCCCAGGCCAGTACCCTTTCCCCTTCAGCCGTAAAGCCATCAAAGTTATTGCTGCGGTTGATCAACGACAAACCCAGCTCGCGCTCCAGATTTTTCAGGCGCATCGACAGCGTTGGCTGGCTGACAAAGCTGGCCTCCGCCGCACGCCCAAAATGGCGCTCACGCTCCAGGTTGCAAAGATAGATAAGTTGTTTGATATCCATTTATTCTAATTTCAATAAGTGACGGAAAAGGAATTTACTTAGTCCGGTTCCCGATGAATAAGGCGTGGCTGCGGCTATTTTACCCGGTCACGGAGTGGCTCATCACAAAAGCATGAAGTAATAATCAGGCTTGTTTGAGGAAATAAAATTTTAACACAGCGCCATATCGCATCTTATCTTAACGGGCGGTGCCGCTACTATGGCTGTTTTTGTTAGCAAATCAAAAGCTAAAGGCGGCTGGGTCAGGCGGCAATACTCATCACCGTGCCGACAGGCAATGTTACTCTGTTGCGCGAGTATAAATGGCTGATTGGTCGCGCCATGTCCGAACGCGGGATAATAATAGACCGGATAATCCACCCGTCTGGCAAAAGACTGAATGACCTCCCGGTAACGTTCCTTTTCAAAATCCCCTGCATTAATACGATAGAACTGACCGAAAATAACCGCTTCCGGCAGAAAAGTCGTACTATATTCCAGTTGATGCAGCGCTCTGTCCAACTGTTTCCAGCTCACGTCGACATCTTCCAGCAACATCACCTTATTCGCATAATGGGATTCATAGCGGGTAGAAAATAACGACTGAACCAGCGTCATATTGCCGCCGCTTAAAATTCCCTGCGCGCCCGCAAAGGCGGAATGATTCATCGGTTCGATAGCGGTGTAGGTTACGCCATTCTGAATCGCCTGAAAAACCTGATGGATGCTGTTATTAACGCTGAGCTTTTCCGACATATCCAGCTTATGCATCTCCTGATTATGGGAAGCCAGGATGCCATGAATACTGGGCCAGCCTACCGTATTGTTAATATAGTGGTGAATTGCTGTCACGTCGCTTAACCCAATCAGTACTTTCGGCGAAGAGGCTAAAATCTGATGTTGGTTGGCGTACAGCCATGGATAAAGATTCAGGGCGCCCGCCCCCCCGCGGACAAACCACAGATATTTCACATTATCATCGAGCAGCGCCGCGATCAGAGTTTGCGCTCGCTTTTCATCGCTATTCACGTAGCCCAACAGCGTGGGTTTTTGGTCCAGCCAGGTGGTATCAATCCGATAACCTTGCAGATGAAAAGCGTCCCGGATACGGGCAATGACCTTTTCATCATATTGTGATGAGCTTGATATAAGATAGATGGTAGTTTCTGTGGCGCTATCCTCCCCGGATTGAAAATGCTGCGGTAGGACATCGCCTGCCAGGGGATTTAATGATGATGAGTCCGAGATAAGCATGGCCAACATGCATAAAATAATAAAAGAGTAACTCATTAGATCCTTCTAATTCAGAGTCGATATAAACTTTTTTGAAAAATGCCTTTGTCCGCGCTGATTAGCGGCAACATCAGCATTTAGTACGCCAACCGTTCCTGGTTGGCGTAGGTAAGGTAATGAAGTCACAGCGCTGCCGGCCAAAGAAGCGGCAGCGTGATATTAGCCGGCGACTTTATCCAGCGCGGCCTGGATCGCCTCTGAAAGCTCGTTAATTTCAAATTTAGCCACATAGCCATCCGCCCCAACCTTACGCACGTGTTCTTCATTGGCGCTGCCGGAGAGCGAAGAGTGAATAACCACCGGGATCTTTTTCAGCGTCTCGTCACGTTTGATATTACGCGTCAGGGTAAACCCATCCATCTCCGGCATTTCCAGATCGGTCAGCACCATCGCAATGCGTTCGCTGATATGCTGCCCTGCCGCCTGCGCTTCGCGCGCAATAGTCTTAATTTTTTCCCAGGCTTCCAGACCGGTATTATGCATGAGCGCCGGAATACCCATGGTTTGCAGGCCATGCTCCAGCATGGTGCGCGCCACTTTTGAATCTTCCGCTACGATAACCACCGCGCCCGGTTTGAATTTAAAGGTGCGCTCCTTGATCTCTTTCGGCGCCGCATCGCGCACTGAAGGCACGATATCATACAGAATCTGTTCAACGTCCAGCACCATCGCCAGGCTATTGCTCTGCCCATCGTTATCCAGGCAGGCGATGCTGGTAATGTTACGGCTGCTAACGCCCGATTCAGCGGTATGTACCTGGCTCCAGTCAAGACGCACAATATTATCTACCGACTCGACGGCAAACGCCTGGGTACTGCGCGCATATTCCGTTACCAGCAACAGATTAAGCCCGGTAGTCGGTTTACAGCCCGCAACGGCCGCCAGGTCGATCACAGGAATGATCTGCTCACGAATGTTAGCCATGCCCAGCAAAGGAGACTGCATGCCCGCCGCTTTGGTAATGGTCGGCATTGGCACAATTTCGCGCAGCTTAAAAACGTTAATACCAAACAGCTCAGCCTTTTCGCCTTCGAGAGAAGACCCCAGCCGGAATAATAACAATTCAAACTTATTAGATAAGGCGAGATTCGCTCTCTCATCAATATCTTTCTGGAAGTTATCCATCTTTACCTCTGGGCTATTATTGTGGCTGGCGTAAGCTCACAATGCGATATCTATTGGGCGCGACGGGAGCGGCTTTTCCCGGCAACATTAACGCTTATGCGTTGGCTCTAATAAGTTATCGGCAGTAAAAAATAAAAATACAGAGGAAATCGCTTTTCTGTGCCGTTACTCACCGTTTGACTTAGCGAAACAGCGTACAGACGGGCACATCAGGTGGGATTTGCGGTAAAGACAAAAAAACCCTGACGATTGCGCCGTCAGGGTTACGCTCAGTGGCTCAGATAAGGTTAATGCTTACCATCGGTATCGTAAGGATTTTCTTCATCATCAGTACTGTCATCGCGTTTACGCGGGATTTCACCCTGTTCATCCGGCGCGCCGTTGGCGCCAAAATCATCTTCCTCATAAGGATTCGGGGCGTGAGGCGCATCTTCAGGTAAGCCATGATGTTCGTGGTCGTCCGGGTAAGGCTTGTTATGATCGGGGCGTTCTGACATAGGTTCCTCCATTAACGCTGATACGTTAACTGAGTATAGGCGAGGATACTCTTTACTGCCTTGTTGTCGCAAACAGGCACGGATAGCCGCGCAAAACGCCCGCGCTTTGCCGCGGCAAAATAAAAGGCCGCCCGTGGGCAGCCTTTCGCTTACGTTTAATTTTATTTATATAATTACTGAGTTTTGAAAACGCTTCAGTAAGGTGGTTCCCTGGTGTGACGGTATTACTATGCTGTCTACCCGCTTACGGACGCATATTTCGGGCTGCAAGCAGCGTAGGTGTGGTTTTAACTAAAACCGGGCGAACCGTTCTCGAGTAGACGCCACCATTATTTATAAAATTAATTTATGTTTCTACTCCCCTAAAGTACAGGTCAGGCTAACAAAGCTGGTTAAAAGTCCGAAATCAGGCTACGCCCAGGGCGGTCTTGACCTCGTTAGCAATTTTTTCCACCTGCGGACCATAAATAACCTGTACATCATGATCGCTGACCCGGTTAACGCCATTAGCGCCGGTAGTCATCAGGGTTTGATCCACTACCTCTTTCATATCTTTCACCCGCACGCGCAGGCGGGTAAAACAGCAGTCGACCTCTTCGATATTATTTTCGCCGCCCAGACCGCTAATAATGGTTTTGGTACGATCGTCAGCGCTAACCGCCTGTGCTGGCGCTTCCTGCTCTTCTGACTCTCGTCCCGGAGTTTCCACCTTCATCCGCTTGATCACCCATTTAAAACCGTAATAGTAAAGCGGCGCGTAGATCACCCCCAGCACCAGCGTCCACCACCAGTGGGTTTTTTCACCGCCGAGAATACCGAAGACCACCAGATCGATAGCGCCACCCTGCACGTTGCCTATCATCAGATTCAGCATCGACATCAGCATAAACGAGAGCCCGGTCAGCAGCGCATGCATGATATAGAGCACTGGCGAGACGAAGATAAAACAGAACTCAAGCGGCTCGGTAATGCCGGTGGTAAAGGAGGTCAACGCCCCTGCCAGCACCAGCGCTTTTACCCGCTGTTTATGTTCAGGACGCGCAGTATGATAAATAGCCAGCGCCGCCGCCGGCAGGCCAAACATCATCACCGGAATTTTACCCTGCGCTAAAAACTGCGTTGCTCCGCGTACGACATCGTCAGGGATGGAGCCCGGATGGGTTAGTGAGGTATTGAAAATGTTCAGGGCGCCCACGATGGTTTGATTATCCACGGTGGCGATGCCGCCAATCGGTGTAAAGCGTACGGTTTCGTTGAGGATATGATGCAGGCCGGTGGGGATCAGTAAACGTTCGCAAGTGCCCAGTAAAAATGCGCCGTACTGGCCGCTTTTACCAATAAACTCCCCTACCCAGGCGATGCCGGCGCCAATGGTGGGCCAGATTAACGCCAGCAATACTCCAACCAGCGGCAGCACCACCACCGTAACTATCGGCACGAAGCGTCGTCCGCCGAAGAAGCTGATCGCGGTCGGCAACTGTTGGGTATAAAAACGGTTATGCAACATCACCGTCAACAGGCCGGCGATCACGCCGCCCAGCACGCTCATGTTGAAGGTGAAGATGCCCAGCATCTGAATATATTCCGCCGAGGTCATCATCGCCGTGGTTTGATCCATTCCGGCCTGCTGCAGCGCCTCCGGCGTGGTGGTTTGCGCCGTTAGCCCTTTGGCCGCCAGCGTGGCGCTGATACCCACATGCATCGCGATAAAGCCAATGACCGACGCAAAAGCCGCCGTCGGCTTTTCCGCTTTTGCCAAACCAATCGCGCTGGCGACGGCAAAAAAGACCGGCAGGTTAGCAAACAGCGCGCCGGCCACTTCGCGGATAAAGCTGATAATCAGTTGGGGGGTCTGCATATTGGCGAAAGCTTCGCCGGTAATAGCGGGGTTTTGCATGGCAGCAGCGACGCCAAGAAAAATACCGGCTGCGGCTATTACTGAAATAGGCATCATCAATGCTTTGCCGAACGCATGAACTTTACTGGTGAAATCTTTCATAAACCGCCTCTGTTGCAGGTCAGAAAGTTTCAGTATTAGTCAGTCAGGCGATAAGCACCGCACCGGCATTCGCGGGCGCCGGATAAATTTTGACCAATATCACACTTTTGCGCTGCACGATAAAGGAAAGCTATCACACCATTAAGTCAATCAATTAGACAAAATATTTAACGCGTCGCAGACTTCCCGGCAAAAGAAGCAATAAATACTTAACAATTCATAAACACAATAAGCCTGCACCAATCATGAAATTTAAATCACAAATTAAGCCATACCAGGCCGCGGCGGGCGGCTGGGGCTCACTGGAAGCCACCACCCGTTTCGTTATTGACAGCAAACAAGCCCTGAAAAACATGCGCAACCTGATGCGTATGAATAAAGCCAAAGGTTTCGACTGCCCGGGCTGCGCCTGGGGCGACGATAACAAAAGCACCTTCAGCTTCTGTGAAAACGGCGCCAAAGCGGTTACCTGGGAAGCGACCCGCCGCTTTGTCGACGCGGAGTTTTTCGCTGCCCACAGCGTCAGCAAACTTTACCAGCAGAGCGACTACTTTCTGGAATATCAGGGACGTCTGACCGAGCCGCTGCGCTATAACCGTCTGACCGATCACTATGAGCCGATCAGCTGGGATAACGCCTTCTCGCTGATTGCTCAGCATATTCATGCCATGGACAATCCCAACCAGATGGAGCTTTACACCTCCGGACGCGCCAGTAATGAAGCCTCCTGGCTTTATCAGCTGTTTGGCCGCATGGTGGGCACCAATAACTTCCCTGACTGCTCCAATATGTGTCATGAAGCGAGCGGCAGCGGTCTGAAGCGCAGCATCGGCGTGGGTAAAGGCACCATTCGTCTGGATGATTTCGATTATGCGGATGCGATCTTCGTCTTTGGCCAGAACCCGGGCACCAACCATCCACGCATGCTGCATAGCCTGCGTCATGCCGCCGATCGCGGTGCGAAAATCGTTACCTTTAACACGCTGCGCGAGCGTGGCCTGGAGCGCTTTGCCGATCCGCAGAAGCCGCTGGAAGTTGTGACCTCCAAAGCGGGCACCATCAGCTCAACCTATTATCAGCCGAACCTGGGCGGTGATATGGCTGCGGTACGCGGTATGGTCAAAGCGCTGGCGGAAACTCACCGCGCACGGATCGCTGCCGGTGAGAAAGGCCTGTTTGACGAAGCCTTTATCAACGCGGCGACACAGGGCGTGAATGATTACCTGGCCGCGGTAGACGCCACCAGCTGGGAGCAGATTGAACAGCAGTCCGGCCTGAGCGAGCAGCAGCTGCGTGAAGCGGCAGCCATCTACCAAAGCGCCGATCGCGTGATCTGTACCTGGGCGATGGGCATTACCCAGCATAAACACTCTGTGGATACGGTGCGTGAAATCGTTAACCTACAGCTGCTGTTTGGTCAGCTAGGCAAAAAAGGCGCCGGCCTTTGTCCGGTTCGCGGCCACAGCAATGTGCAGGGCAACCGCACCATGGGCATCGATGAAAAACCGTCTCAGGCTTTCCTTGATGCCATGGCGAAGCATTTTGACTTTGAACCGCCGCGCGAGCCGGGTCATAACACCGTTGAAGCGCTGGAAGCGATGCTACGCGATGAGATCAAAGTACTGATCGCGCTGGGAGGCAACCTTGCCGCCGCCGCGCCGGACAGCCCGCGTACCGAAGAAGCGATGCAGCGCTGCGGCCTGACGGTGCATATCAGCACCAAGCTGAACCGCAGCCATCTGGTGCCGGGTCAGGAAAGCCTGATTCTGCCGACGCTGGGCCGTACCGAACAGGATATGCAGGCTACCGGCTCGCAGTTCATCACCGTGGAAGACTCCTTCAGTATGGTGCACGCGTCTGAAGGCGTAGGTAAACCGCTGGCCGATACGCAGCGCTCAGAAACCGCCATTGTCGCGGGCATCGCAAATGCGGTTCTCAGCAGCTTTAAAGTTGACTGGCTGGCGCTGGCGGCGGATTACAACAAAATCCGCGATCATATCGCCGCGACGATTCCTGGCTTCACCGACTTTAATAAGAAGTGCGAACAGCCTGGCGGTTTCTATTTAGGTAACGCCGCGGCCGAGCTGCGCTTTAATACCCCTGGCGGTAAAGCGCACTTTAGCGCGGCAGCTCTCCCCACCTCGCTGTTCCCGCAGCTGGGCGATGTGAAGGTGCCGTTTACGCTGCAGTCGCTGCGCTCGCACGATCAGTACAACACCACGATTTATGGTCTTGATGACCGCTATCGCGGCGTCTACGGTCAGCGTGAAGTGCTGTTCATTAACCCGGAAGATATGAGCGAGCTGGGCTATGAAGCCGGGCAAAACGTGGATATCGAAACCCTGTGGAACGATGGCATTACCCGTCGGGTCAATGGCTTTAAGCTGGTGCCTTACAACATTCCACGCGGAAATCTTGCCGCCTATTATCCGGAAACCAACCCGCTGGTTCCCCTTTCCAGCTTTGGCGACGGCAGCGGCACGCCGACGTCTAAATCAGTGCCGGTAAAAATTTCTTTATCAGCTGAAGTGGTCACGCAGCGTATTGCCTGATAGCCTGTAAGCCTGTGTAAAAAGCCGGATCTTTCCGGCTTTTTACGTTTATTACACCTTGCCGGGCGCCAGCGAATCGCGTAAAACTGTCTGCCGCTCTTAGGCCACGAAACTGAATTCAACTATGTTCCAGGATAACCCGCTGCTCGCGCAGCTTAAAGAGAAGCTCCACGCCCAGACACCGCGTGTGGAAGGGGTGGTAAAAGGCACCGAGAAAGGTTTCGGTTTCTTAGAAGTAGACGCGCAGAAAAGCTACTTTATTCCGCCGCCGCAGATGAAAAAAGTCATGGCGGGCGACCGCGTCATTGCCGCGGTGCAAACTGATAAAGATCGTGAAATCGCCGAACCGGAAACCCTGGTTGAGCCGTTCCTGACGCGCTTTGTTGGCCGGGTGCAGAAAAAAGATGACCGCCTCTCTATCGTTCCCGATCATCCGCTGATCAAAGATGCCATCCCCTGCCGTCCGGTACGCAGCCTGCAGCATGACTTTCAGGCCGGTGACTGGGCCGTGGCGGAAATGCGCCGCCATCCGCTGAAAGGCGACCGCAGCTTTTATGCTGAGTTAACTGAATTCATTACCACCGGCGACGACCATTTGGCGCCATGGTGGGTGACGCTGTCACGCCACAACCTTGAGCGTGAAGCCCCAGCGGAAACCTTCAGCGAGATGCTGGAAGAGAAGCTGGAACGTGAAGATCTCACCGCGCTGAATTTTGTCACTATCGACAGCGCCAGCACCGAAGATATGGACGATGCGCTGTATGTTGAAAAACTGGCGGATAATGCGCTGCGCCTGACTATCGCCATTGCCGATCCTACCGCTTATGTTGCCGCTGACAGCAAGCTGGACGCCATCGCCGCCGAGCGTGCGTTCACCAACTATCTGCCGGGCTTCAATATTCCGATGCTGCCGCGCGAGCTCTCTGACAATGTTTGCTCGCTGCGCCCGAATGAGCGTCGTCCGGCACTGGCCTGTCGCGTGACTGTTGGTCAGGATGGCTCGCTGTCTGATATCGCGTTCTTTGCCGCCTGGGTCGAATCGAAAGCCAAACTGGTCTATGACGAAGTCTCCGACTGGCTGGAAAACCAGGGCGAATGGCAGCCGGGCAGCGAAGAGATCGCGCAGCAGATTCGTTTGCTGCATCGTCTTTGCCTTTCCCGCGTGGAATGGCGTCAGCAACATGCGTTGGTGTTTAAAGATCGTCCTGATTACCGCTTCCTGCTGGGCGAAAAAGGCGAAGTGCTGGATATTATCGCTGAACCGCGCCGTATCGCTAACCGCATCGTTGAAGAGGCGATGATCGCCGCCAATATCTGTGCGGCGATGGTACTGCGCGATAAGCTCGGCTTCGGCATCTATAACGTGCATCTGGGCTTTGACCTGACCAATGCCGAACAGGCTGCCGCCGTACTGGCTAATCACGGCGTGACCGCTGACGCGGCCGCGATGGCGACGCTGGAAGGCTTCATCAAGCTGCGACGCGAGCTGGATGCGCAGCCGACTCAATTCCTCGACAGCCGCATACGTCGTTTCCAGTCCTTTGCTGAAATCAGCACCGAGCCAGGTCCGCACTTTGGTCTTGGTCTGGAAGCCTATGCCACCTGGACTTCGCCGATTCGTAAATATGGCGATATGGTAAACCATCGTCTGCTGAAAGCGATTATTCGTGGCGAAAGCGCCGCGCGTCCAAATGATGAGGTGACGCTGAAGATGGGCGAGCGTCGTCGTTTGAATCGCATGGCGGAACGCGACGTGGGCGACTGGCTGTATGCCCGTTTCCTCAACAAAGCGGCCGGCACCGATACCCGCTTCAGTGCGGAGATTATTGATGTTTCCCGTGGCGGCATGCGCGTACGCCTGCTGGATAACGGCGCCGTAGCCTTTATCCCGGCACCCTTTATCCATGCGGTGCGCGATGAACTGGTGTGCAGCCAGGAAAACGGTACGGTACAGATTAAAGGCGAAGTAGCCTACCGCGTGACTGATGTGATTGACGTGACTATCGCTGAAGTTCGTATGGAAACACGCAATATCGTGGCGCGTCCGGCAGCCTGATAATGCGCTCAACGGGGCGGCCTGCGTCGCCCCGTTTTATTACCCGCCTCTGATATTAATCATTTCTTCGATTACATTTCACAATTAAAACGCCTGCCGCCTCACACTTCTCTTACATTTTCCTTTCTCTAACAAAACTTTAAATTACTTTTACCTTGCTTCACCCTTTTCCTTTCCTCTGGATTCAGCAAGGAGTAAGTCATGAAAAACGTCAAGACCGGTTTAATCTGGTTAGCCGTGGCGTTGATTGGCGCGTTTGCCTTCGCCATGCTGGCGATTAACCGCGGCGAGCCGGTGAACGCCGTCTGGCTGGTGGTGGCGGCTGTCGCCTGCTATAGCATTGCTTATCGCTTTTACAGCCTGTTTATCGCCAGGAATATCTTTGAGCTTAACGATAGCCGCATCACGCCTGCGGAGCGCTATAACGACGGACTCGACTATGTGCCGACCAATAAATGGGTGCTGTTTGGTCACCATTTCGCCGCGATCGCCGGCGCCGGCCCCTTAGTTGGCCCGATTCTGGCCGCGCAAATGGGCTTTCTGCCCGGCACCATCTGGATTCTGGTTGGCGTTATGCTGGCAGGGGCGGTGCAGGATTTCCTGGTGCTATTTATCTCAACGCGACGTGATGGGCGCTCACTGGGCGAAATGGCGCGTCAGGAGCTGGGCGCTTTTGCGGGCGTGATTACTATGCTCGGGGCGCTGGGCGTGATGATTATTATCCTCTCGGCGCTGGCGCTGGTGGTGGTAAAAGCGTTAGCCGACAGCCCGTGGGGCCTGTTTACCATCGCCGCGACCATCCCTATCGCCCTGCTGATGGGCATCTGGATGCGCTTTCTGCGCCCCGGGAAAATTGCTGAAGTTTCGCTTATCGGCTTTGTGCTGATGATGGCGGCGATTATTTACGGCGGCGATGTTGCGCAGCATCCTTACTGGGGACCGTTCTTTACCCTGAAAGGCACTACCCTGACCTGGGTACTGGTGGGATATGGTTTTATCGCCTCAGTGTTGCCGGTGTGGCTACTGCTGGCGCCGCGCGACTATCTCTCAACCTTTTTAAAAATCGGCGTCATCGTGGGGCTGGCCGTGGGAATATTGTTTGCCATGCCGGAAATGAAGATGCCTGCCGTGTCGCGCTTTATTGACGGCAGCGGACCGGTGTTTTCCGGCGCGCTGTTCCCTTTCCTGTTTATTACTATCGCCTGCGGCGCCATTTCCGGGTTTCATGCGCTGGTCTCCAGCGGCACCACGCCTAAGCTGGTTGAGCGGGAAAGCCATATCCGCTTTATCGGCTATGGCGCGATGCTGATGGAATCCTTTGTGGCGATCATGGCGCTGATATGTGCCTCGGTTATCGATCCCGGCGTTTACTTCGCAATGAACTCTCCGGCGGCGCTGATCGGCACCACGGCGGAGAACGCCGCGCAGGTGATTAACGGCTGGGGATTCGTGGTTACCCCGGAGATGCTGACGACCATCGCCCGCGACGTGGGTGAAACTTCGGTGCTGTCGCGGGCCGGCGGCGCGCCAACCTTTGCCGTGGGCATGGCGCATATCATTACCGACGTTTTTAACAGCCGCGCCATGATGGCGTTCTGGTATCACTTCGCCATTCTGTTTGAAGCGCTGTTTATCCTCACTGCGGTGGATGCCGGAACGCGCGCCTGTCGTTTTATGGTGCAGGATCTGGCTGGTACGCTGGTACCCAGTCTGGCGAATAACCGTTCCTGGCTGGGCAATATGGCTGGTACCACCGTCGCCGTAGCGGGCTGGGGCTTTTTTGTTTATCAGGGCGTAGTCGATCCGCTAGGCGGCATCAACACACTGTGGCCGCTGTTTGGCATCGGCAACCAGATGCTGGCCTCAATGGCGCTGATCCTTGGCACCGTCGTGCTGTTTAAAATGAAAAAGCAACGCTATGCCTGGGTGACGATTCTGCCGACCGTCTGGCTATTTATTACCTCAATGACGGCGGGCTGGCAGAAAATTTTCCACGAAAAACCGGCCATCGGCTTTCTCGCACAGGCGAAGAAATTCAGCACGGCGATTGATAATGGCACAATTATCGCCCCGGCTAAAAGCGTGGCGGATATGCAGACCATCGTGCTGAGCAATCAGATTAACGCCGCCCTGTGCGCTTTCTTTATGCTGGTTGCGGTGACGATGCTGATTGCCGCCTTCTTCGTGATTCGGCGGGCGCTGAAAAGCGAGCGCCCAACCACGCATGAAACAGAGCCTGCGCTACGTAAGGAGGTGCGTCATGTCTGAGTTGCTTCGCCCGATAGCCGTGCCACGTCAGCTGGCAAAAATTCAGCGCTGCCGTCCGCTGGCGTCCTTTAACACCCTGCCGCCGCAGGGCTGGCGGCTGATTTGGCAACGACTGGTGCAAAGCTTTCGTCTGATGGTGGGCGTACAGGACTACCAAAATTATCTGCGTCATATGCAACAGCAGCATCCTGCTGCGGTACCCATGACGGAAAAGGCGTTTCATCGCTATTGCCTTGAGGCGCGCTTTCCGGCAAAAGACGGCAAAATGGGGAAATGCCCCTGCTAAACTATCAGCAGCTGTAACCTTTTCCCTGGGGCTGATACTATCGGCAGGCAGAGCAAACTTTCAGGCGCCCTAAAATGGGCGTCTGGTTAACGATCTTTAGCCTTTAGCGCGAAATGTTCATTTTTTACGGAAAAAAATCGCTTTTAGAATGCATAATGCTTATGTATTCCGTCATAAAGTGTTACTAAACTAATGATAGTCGCGCGATCTGCTTAACAGGATGGTTTGTATGCTTGAAGATCAGGGTCAAACATTGCTCTTTACACTGTTTGGTACCCGTAGCCCTTACTGGCAGCTTACCTCCGACAGTGATGCCCTAAAACTTTCCCGGGAAGAACTGGCGGAAACGAGCCTGGCCGTCCCACTCACCGCTTCGCAGGCGCAGCTGCTGCGTGCCATGACGGTGGTCACCACCAGCGTAAACCTGGTGATAAATTTGCGTGGCGAAGAATTACCGATGCATTTTGTCGGACGTAAAGTTAATCAGGGAGAATGGGCCGGCACCGCGTCGGCATGGGGTGATACCTCCTCCGTGGCGCGCGATCTCACCCAGGGGCTCTCCTTCGCCGAGCAGGTCGTTTCAGAAGCCAACTCGGTTATCGTCATTCTCGATCAGAACGGCAACATTCAGCGCTTTAACCGCCTCAGTGAGGAGTACACCGGTTTAAAAGAACAGGAAGTTATCGGTCGCAATGTGTTTCAGCTTTTTATGACCCGTCAGGAGGCGGTGGCCTCACGCCGCAACATAACCGGTTTTTTCCGTGACGGCAGTTCGTATGAAGTGGAACGCTGGGTTAAAACCCGTAAGGGCCAGCGCCTGTTTCTGTTCCGCAATAAATTCGTGCACAGCGGCAGCGGGAAAAATGAAATATTTCTGATCTGTTCCGGCACCGATATTACCGAGGAACGTCGGGCCCAGGAACGCCTGCGTATTCTGGCGAATACCGATACCATTACCGGCCTGCCGAATCGTAACGCTATTCATCAGCGTATTAGCGAAGTGCTGGAAAAACGTGAACAGCAACAGATCGGCGTGGTCTATCTGGACCTCGATAATTTTAAAAAGGTTAACGACGCCTACGGTCATATGTTTGGCGATCAGCTGTTGCAGGCGGTATCGCTGGCGGTACTTACTTGCCTGGAGTCCCAGCAAACGTTGGGCCGTCTTGGCGGCGATGAGTTTATCGTACTGGCGGAAAACAGTTCGCAAACCGCGCTGGAAGCGATGGCGCTACGTATTTTGACGCGCCTGCGCCAGCCCTTCCGTATCGGCCTGATTGAAGTCTATACCGGCTGTTCGCTGGGCATCGCGCTGGCGCCGCAGCATGGGGAGGATCGCGAAAGCCTGATCCGCAATGCCGATACTGCGATGTATCACGCCAAAGAGAGCGGCCGCGGTCAGGCCTGTGTCTTTTCCGCTGAGATGAATCAGCGCGTCTTTGAATATGTCTGGCTGGATACCAATTTGCGCAAAGCGCTGGAGCAACAGCAGCTGATTGTTCACTATCAGCCTAAAATCAGTGCTGGTGACGTTGTAACGGGCGCCGAAGCGCTGGTGCGTTGGCTTTCACCGGAGCGCGGCCTGATTCCGCCCAATGAATTTATCTCTTACGCTGAGGAGTCGGGTTTGATCGTGCCGCTTGGCCGCTGGGTCATGCTTACGGTGCTCCAGCAAATTGTCGCCTGGCGTCGCCAGGGGATCTATTTGCGCGTGGCGGTCAATGTTTCTGCGCGCCAGCTGATCGACCAAAGCATCTATAACGACCTGAAGCAGGCGCTGCAGCTGAACGGCATGAGCACCAGCCCGATTGATATTGAGCTGACGGAAAGCTGTTTGATTGAAAATGAGCAACAAACGCTGGCCTTAATGCATCAATTCCGCGAGCTGGGCGCCGAGGTACATCTGGATGATTTTGGCACCGGCTACTCATCGCTGTCACAGCTGGCTCGCGTGCCGATTGACGCTATCAAACTGGACCAAAGCTTTGTCCGTGATGTCTACAAACAGCCGATTGCCCAGTCGCTGGTACGGGCGATTGTGGCGGTGGCTAAAGCGCTGAATCTGCGGGTGATTGCTGAAGGCATTGAGAACCAACAGGAAGAGGCGTTTTTGCTGGATAACGAGGTGGACGAACGTCAGGGCTACTATTATGCGAAGCCAATGCCCGCAGATAAAATGGAGCATTGGCTTGCTCAGCGTCCTGCCAGATCCTAATTAATCCTGTTAACTTACTTTACGCAGCTGCGAACTGAGGCGGTTCTGCAGCTGTACCAGACGCTCCATATAGGCCAGATCTTTTTCCTCAATGGTAAACGCGTAATCCACCCAGTCTTCCGTGATATCCATCAGCTCGCCGCGCGTAAGCTGTAATACGCGCTGACGCGCTTTTAGCATCGCCTTTACACCGTTGAGCTTGGGACGCAGCGTATCGATAAAGGTACGCGTAGCGCGATAGCCCTCGCCCTGCTGGAACAACCGATCAACCAGGCCGCGCGTTTCAAACCACTCGGCGGTATGGCTTTCTCCCTCACAAATCAACTCTTCAGCCAGTTTCATACCGGCGCGGCGCGCCACCAGCGAATAACCGCCCATGCCGGGGAACAGGTTAAAGGCGATTTCCGGAAAGCCCATGCGGGCATTATCTTGCGCCAGTATAAAGTGATGGGCTAACGCCGCCTCGAAACCGCCACCCAGCGCGCTCCCCTCAACCATGGCGATGGTCACCGCGCCGACATCAAAACCGCGTGCCGCGGCATGGATGCAGTCAACGCAGGCACGCGCATAAGCGCGTAGCGCCTCGCGACGACCATTTTTTATGCACTCTACAAAGAATTGCAAATCACCGCCAGCGTTAAACATCGCCGGAACTAGCGACCCCGTTACCCAGAAATCGATAGGTAAACCCGAGCGCTGAGCGGCATAGCGAAGATTCATGATTTCTTCGATAAGCGCATGGTTAAAAGAAGGCCGCGGTTCCGCACGTAGCATCATCCACATCGTGCGCCGCTCTTCTTCATACCAGGCATCCAGCTGAGTGGTTTGTCCAGATTCGGTAAACAGTCGGCAAGTAGGTTGGTTCATTAATGACATAATCTCATCCTCAATATAGTTGATGCGTTAAACGCAACACCAGCCTAATGCAGAGTGAGACAACACTGAATGAGCGACTGATTTTTAAGATAAAATATAAAAAAAACCCCGCCGTAGCGGGGTTGAATTTTTAAGCAGAATTATTTGATCGCTGCGCGCTGACCTACGGCTGCACGATAACGTTTGACCTGCTTCGAATAAAGCGCAGTAATGATTGGCACTAACAGCGAGGTAACGATAACCGACGTGGCGACCAGCGCCGTCGCGGCTGGCGCTATTGGCTTAAACTGCGGCACCATCTCAGCAATCAGTACCGGCGTCGCTACCGCCGCACCTGCCGAACTGGAGGCCGCGACGCCGGCAGTGCCGTCACCGCCGCCAATCAGACGATCGGCAATGATCAATGGGATACCGGTTACGATGATGACCGCAACGCCCAGCATGATGCCCAGCAGCCCGGTTTGCGCGATGACTGCCAGATTAATAGTGTTACCCAACGCAAAGGCAAAGAACGGAATCAGCGTTTGTACCGCCTTGCTGAAAAACTCGCGTAGTTCGGGATCGAGGTTGCCTAAGGTAAAACCGACCAGGAATGGTAGCACCGCGCCGACAAAAACGTGCGGCTCAAAGGAGGCGATACCGGCAGTGCCTAAAATCACCATTGTCATTAACGGGCCCGACTCCAGTGACATCAGCACGAAGGCGCCCGCCTCTTCTTTAGTCCCATACTGCTGCATTAATGAGGCATAGAGACCGCCGTTGGTCATATCCATCGCCGCGACCAGTGCCAGCGTTGACAGCCCGGCCAGCATCCCCACTTCAAAACCGTTCTCCGGGATCAGTCGCGAGGCGATGGCAGCCACTACCCAGGCCACGGCAATTTTGGTTATCACCAGCGTGCCCGATTTACGCAGCACGGTACCGGTGGCGCTTAATTTTATCGACGCCCCCATACAAAAGAACCAGACCGCCAGTATAGGCACGGTTCCGCTCATTAATCCGTTGGTAAAAGATCCAAAGTACTTACCTGAATCGGGAGCAAACGTATGGCAAAGCGCCCCTAAAAACAGGGGCACCAGCATCATCCCACCCGGAATTTTATCGATAGCTCGTTTAATTTGCATGCTGCTTTCCACCCTTGTTGAGCAAGATGTTTGAATAATCCTGCAGCGCCCATCGGGGCAATGGATAGCAACATAGCGTGATTATTAAGAGGAAAAAGTGATCCTCTCGATATTTTTGAAACTACGTTTCATTTTTAAAGAAAGCTAATTTTGTTTTTGCGCGAGACATCAACTTTTTTGCCCATAATAAGCATTAGCGCCATGCTTGCGCAGCCAGTGTTTATCCAGCAACGCCTGTTGCATGGCAGGCAAGGCCGGCGTGATTTGTTGGCTGAACAGCGCCATATAGGCCACCTCCTCCAGCACCACGGCGCTGTGCACCGCGTCTTTAGCGCTTTTGCCCCAGGCGAAAGGCCCGTGAGAATGCACCAACGCAGCGGGAATCGCCAGGGGTGCAATATCGCGCTGCCGCAGCGTTTCAATAATCACCTGACCGGTTTCCCACTCATAGCGTTCGGCGATTTCGTCATCGCTCATCATGCGTGTACAAGGTATCGGACCATAAAAGTCATCGGCATGCGTGGTTCCCCAGGCAGGAATATCACGTCCAGCCTGGGCCCAAATGGTCGCGTGGCGGGAATGGGTATGTACAATGCCGCCCACGTCCGGCCAGGCCAGATAAAGGGCACGATGCGTGTCGGTATCGGATGAAGGGCGTTTATCGCCTTCGACAATGTCGCCGCTTTCCAGCGCCACAACCACCATATCGTCGCGCTTCATCGCTTCATAGCTGACGCCGGAGGGCTTAATCACCAGCAGACCGCGCTCACGATCGATAGCGCTAACGTTGCCCCAGGTAAAGGTCACCAGTTTGTGTTCAGGCAGCGCCAGGTTGGCTTCAAGCACCTGCTCTTTGAGTTCTTCCAGCATAATCTTTCCATCCACGCTTCTGTAAATACACTATTGTTATTGGGCTGGTGCGATAACGGTATGGAAGCGCTGGCTGATTAGATAGCACGATCTGGCTAAGAAGAGGATTTTGTGCAGTTAATTAGGAGTTTTTAACCTGTTGTAACTTTTGGTAGTGCCTATAATTAATCAAGGCAATTGAACCATGGGTGATAATTAGCACCCTTAGTTTTAGTGAGAGCAATTGCTGTTCCTGACGTAAATAGACGATCGGAAATGCATGATTTTTTGCTATCGCCACGGCTAAACAAGGACGTGTTCCGATCTAAAAAAACGGTCAGCGAACCTGAGACGCAGAGCAACCCGACTATACTTAAAGGGTTTCCTCTGTGAGCAACAATTAAGGAGAAGTAATTATGACTAACAATGCAAAACGCAT
The DNA here is from genome assembly GCF_023517775.1 of Mixta hanseatica. Classification (NCBI taxonomy): domain Bacteria; kingdom Pseudomonadati; phylum Pseudomonadota; class Gammaproteobacteria; order Enterobacterales; family Erwiniaceae; genus Mixta; species Mixta hanseatica. The sequence goes on from NZ_CP082904.1 coordinate 2,313,715, forward strand.
TTCCGCTACCGTGCTGGCTGTCGTCGTCGCCCTGTCTTTAACCGGCTGCAGCAACTGGTCTAAACGTGACCGCAACACGGCGATTGGTGCTGGCGCAGGTGCTATTGGCGGCTCTGTGCTGACCAACGGCAGCGGTCTGGGCACTATCGGCGGCGCGGCTGTCGGCGGGATTATTGGTCACCAGATCGACTAAGCACTACCATAACAATAATTCAAGGCTACGCAGCGCATCTACCTGTACGACAAGGCCGTTCATCGAACGGCTTGTTTTTTTAGCCGCCAGCCAGTTTGACCTTGAATCCTTTCGCTTCCAGCAGGCTTTTTAATTCGTCGCGTTTGTCGCCCTGAATTTCAATCAACCCCTCTTTTGCCGCCCCGCCGCAGCCGCATTTTTTCTTTAGCTCCGCCGCCAGCTTGTTCAGCTCTGCATCTTCCAGATCCAGTCCGGAAATAATGCAAACGCCTTTGCCCTTGCGTCCGCTGGTCTGGCGCTGGATACGGACAATGCCGTCGCCTTTGGGACGCGCAGCTTTGGTTTCCGGCTGAGTAATGCGGCCACTGTCGGTAGAGTAAACCAGCGGATTGTCTTTACTCATGCTTCCTCCCGCAGTGAAGTCAGAATGGCCTGTAAGGTAGCGGCCGGATCGGCAGATTGGGTGATCGGACGACCGATCACCATATAGTCCACGCCCGCCTGCTGCGCCTGAAGCGGCGTCATAATACGGCGCTGATCGCCCGCCTCGCTGCCGACCGGGCGTATTCCCGGCGTAACCAGTTTAAAGCCGGCGCCGAACTGCTGCTTAAATGCAGAAGCCTCATGGGCGGAACAGACCACGCCGTCCAGCCCGCACTGCTGCGTCAGACGCGCCAGACGCGCGGCATGCTCTGCCGGCGTGGCGGTAATGCCCAGATCGTGCAGATCGGCGGCCTCCATGCTGGTTAATACCGTTACCGCAATCAGCAATGGGGCATCTTTACCAAAAGGCATTAATGCTTCACGCGCGGCATTCATCATCCGCGCCCCGCCGCTGGCGTGAACATTCACCATCCACACCCCCAAATCGGCGGCGGCGGCAACTGCATGCGCAGCGGTATTGGGAATATCATGGAATTTTAGATCAAGGAATACCTCAAAACCCCGCTGATGCAGATCGCGAACCAGCTGAGGTCCGAAAAGCGTGAACATCTCCTTGCCGACCTTTAAACGGCAGCTGGCTGGATCGATACGCTCGACAAAGGCTAGCGCACGGTTACGATCGGCGTAATCAAGCGCGACCAGAACAGGCGAATCAATTCGGGTTTGAGGTTGAGACATGTCTATTCCTTCAATAATGGGCACCGCACGGCGCAGGAGAAAACGGCAAGCATTCTACCTGCCACGGGCGGAGGAAAACAGCCTTAACCTGTCGCCTAAACGGACATAACCGCCCTGTCTGACGAAATATTCTCTGCTGTCCGGGCGGTCTCTTTGATTTAGCTCATTAGTATGTTGTAACTAATTAGGAGCGTTCATCGGCTAATAAATTTCACCGTACAGCTCTATTGTCCGTCCAGCCCGCGTATCGGCTTAACCGTTGACCAGGCGCGGCAGGAAGGACAATGCCAGTAAAGCGCATGCGCCGTAAAGCCGCATTTTTGGCAGCGATAGCGCGGCTTGGTGCGGATCTGCTCGCCTACCATGTCCCGCAATACCATCAGGCTCTCTTTGGCGCGACCATCCTCCGCCTCATGCAGGTGGAAGTCCATCAGGCGATGGAAAACGCGCATGGTAGGATGCCGTTGCAGCTGACGGTTAATATAAACCTGCGCTACCTCTGCGCCCTGTTCGCGCTCCAGAATATCCGCCAGATAAAGCTCTGCCAGCGCGCCGGTATTCTCTTCGACGCAGCGGCGCAGATAATCAGCCCAGGCGAGCGGTTGCCCCAGCTGTTGATAACAGGTTTCCAGCATATCCAGCGTTTCGCTGACCAGCTCTTTATCCTGTTCAATGACGCGTTGCAGATGTTGCGTGGCGCGTGCGTAGTCGCCCTTCGCCATAAAAATGCGCCCCATCATAATGGAGACGCGTGCGCTCTGACGATCGGCCGCCTCACCTTTTTTAAGCAGGTTCAGCGCGCGATCCAGATCGTCGCTGCTCATCGCCAGCAAGGCCAACTCGCAATAAAAGTGGGCGATTTCCATCTGATAACGGCTTTTACCCAGCTTCACCAGCCTTTCCGCCACGTCGATCGCTTTCTGCCAGTCGCTGGTGGCCTGATAAATCACCAGCAGCTGCTGGAGCGCGCTAAGGCGAAAATCGGTTTCGTCAGTAAGCTGGCCGAACATCTCTTCTGCCCGATCGTACAGACCCGCCGCCATATAATCGCGGCCCAGCTGCTGTACCGCCAGCAGACGCTGCTCATAACTCAGGGAGGCGCTTTCCATCAGGGATTGATGGATGCGTATCGCGCGATCCACTTCGCCACGCGAGCGGAACAGATTGCCCAGCGTCAGGTGTGCTTCCACCGTGCCGCTGTCCTCTTTCAGCATATCCAGGAAAAGATCGACCGCTTTATCCTGCTGGTTTGAAAGCAGAAAGTTTACGCCGGTCACATAGTCGCGTGACAGGCGATTCGCCTCCTGCTGCTTATCCTGCTGCGCACTTCTACGCCCCATGTACCAGCCATAGGCAGCGGCCACGGGCAGTAACAGAAACAGCAGTTCCAACATCAGAGGTTATTCCTTGACGACAGGCGATGGTGACGGCGTCACGCTTTCGGTCTGCGCAGTTTGCTGCTGCAGACGCTTGAGCTTACGCTGCGCGTTAGCCAGCGATACGCGGACGCGCAGCCAGAAAAGACCACAGATTGCCCAACCCAGTACAAACCCGACGCCGAACAACGAGGCCAGTAAAGTGGAGATACGGTATTCGCCCTGCGCAATCAGAAAGTTAAATGAGACCACCTGGTCGTTATGAGCGCCAAGCGTCACGGAGATGATGAATATCACCAGAACCAGTAAAAAGATCAGTAAATATTTCACATTTCGTCCTGTAATTCGGTGTAAGCCAAAGGATTATGCCAAAAATGTTATAAGGATGCTTGCTGAGATAGCGGCTAAAATCGCTATCTCAGCAAAAATCTGTTATCTCGTTGAGGTTATGGGGGCAAAACGCGGCTTTACAATCAACTTTCTTTGTCCTGCTCGCGTTGGGCGATCTCCTGATGCTCATCGAGCGGGATAGTCAGCGGGCCGCACAGGCGCTGCGCCAGCCAACAGGCCAGCGTGACTAACAGCCAGCTAATCCACGTCGCCACCAGCAAATCACGCGGCCAGTGCATGCCTAACAGTACGCGACTGCCCATCACCGCGGCGGCCCAGATCATCAGGATCACTACGGTTTTACGGTGGCGACGCGGCCACAGCAGTCCCACGCCCAGCAGCGCCCAGCTGGCGGCAAACATGGTATGCCCTGAGGGAAAGGCAAAGCCGGTTTCAAATGCCCAGTGACGCTTCAGCCATTGCGGAATAAGGTTATCATCCGCGACCAGCCGTTCTACCATCTGGCCACGCGCCTGACGATCCAGTTGATAAAATTCATCGCCGGGAATGCCGTGGGTTTTCTCCAGCCACAGCACATAAGGGCGTGGCTCCTGAACATGCGCTTTAATAAAGGATTTGGTGTACTGCCCGGCCAGAATAGCGGCAATCATAATCACCAGCAAAAACAGCGCCGGCTTTAAACGAAAGCGCAGGCACCATAAAAACCAGGCGCATAAGATCGCGCTGGTCACAATTCCCCATGGACGCGTCACGGTTTCCGTCATCCAGAACAGCAAACGCAGCCCCAATCCACTGGCGCCGGGTTGCCATTGCCAGTCGGCCAGCCACATCAGTAAGGGCATTACCGACAGTAACAGAGCGCCAAAGGCGGTGCGTTTTGCAATTTCCAGCATGCTGCTTCCTTGTCATTGATAAACATTTACGTGATAGTTGTTAATAATAGCTTATAAATGAATCACATAACCCTGTAAGCGTAGATAATCGTGCGTTATCGCATTAATCGTCGTGCCATATTACCCGTACGCAGACGGGTTATGGCAAAATAGAGGCTATGATTTCGGCCACATTGGCCAACAGGCGCTACCTTGATGATAGCGCAACCTAAGATGGTTCTGGAGAGTCACATGCAGCTTAAACGGGTGGCAGAAGCTAAACTGCCCACGCCCTGGGGCGATTTCCTCATGGTGGGATTCGAAGAATTGGCTACCGGCCACGACCACGTGGCGCTGGTGTTTGGTGATATCAGCAACAACGAAGCCGTGCTGGCGCGCGTGCATTCTGAATGCCTGACCGGCGACGCGCTGTTTAGCCTGCGTTGCGATTGCGGCTTCCAGCTGGAAGCCGCGCTGAACGCCATTGCCGAAGAGGGCCGCGGCGTTCTGCTTTATCATCGTCAGGAGGGCCGCAACATTGGCCTGCTGAACAAGATCCGCGCCTATGCGCTGCAGGATAAGGGTTACGATACCGTTGAGGCGAATCACCATCTGGGTTTTGCGGCGGATGAGCGTGACTTTACCCTGTGCGCCGATATGTTTAAGCTACTGGGTGTGGAAGAAGTGCGGTTGCTGACCAATAACCCGCGCAAGGTAGAGATCCTGAGCGAGGCCGGGATCAATATCGTTGAGCGCGTCCCTTTGATTGTGGGTCGTAATCCTGAGAACGCGCACTATCTGGATACAAAGGCGGAAAAGATGGGGCATCTGCTGCCTAAATCCTGATTAAGCCGCCGGGCATGCCATGAAGCCTTTCCTGCCTGCCCGGCGCCTGCTTAGTTCAGCATATTACGGATGACATAATGTAATATGCCGTCATTCTGATAGTAGGTCAGCTCATTACCGGTATCGATACGGCAACGCGTATCCAGCACTTCCCTACTGCCGTCCGGGCGCGTAATAGTCACTTTTACCGTACCGCCAGGCTGCAAATCCGCCAGGTTTTCAATATCAATTACTTCATCGCCGCTCAGGTTCAGGGTTTTGCGCGTCACGCCCTGCGGGAACTCCAGCGGTAAAATCCCCATGCCAATCAGGTTAGAGCGGTGAATACGTTCAAAAGATTCACAGATAACTACCCGCACACCCAGCAAGCGCGGCCCTTTCGCCGCCCAGTCACGGCTGGAGCCGGATCCATACTCTTTACCGGCTATCACCGCCAGCGGTACGCCCTGCTGTTGATATACCATCGCAGCATCATAAATCGACATCTGTTCGCCGTTCGGCACCACGCGGGTCATTCCGCCTTCCACACCGGGCACCATTTCGTTGCGAATACGAATATTGGCAAAGGTGCCGCGCATCATGACTTCATGGTTACCGCGTCTTGAACCGTAAGAGTTAAAATCGCCACGCTCAACGCCGCGCTCCAGTAAATAGCGACCTGCGGGGCTTTCCGCCTTAATGCTGCCGGCCGGGGAAATATGATCGGTTGTGACCGAATCACCGAGCATCGCCAGGATGCGCGCCCCTTTAATATCCTGTACCGGCTTCGGCGCTTTCTCCATATCGTCAAAGAACGGCGACAGACGGATATAGGTTGAGCCTTCGTCCCAGTCGTAGGTGGCCGCTTCGCTGACTTTAATCTGCTGCCACTCCGGTGTGCCGTCGAACACTTCAGCGTACTCTTTGTGGAACATATCACTGGAGACCTGCTGTACCGCGGCGGTGATTTCGTCAGGCGTTGGCCAGATATCGCGTAAATAGACCGGTTTGCCGGCTTTATCTTCGCCAAGCGGCTCGCTTTGCAGGTTAATATTCATATTACCCGCCAGCGCATAGGCGACCACCAGCGGCGGCGAGGCCAGCCAGTTGGTTTTAATCAGCGGATGAATACGCCCTTCAAAGTTACGGTTGCCAGAGAGCACCGCCCCTACCGTCAGATCACCCTCTTTAATCGCGCTTTCAATATTTTCCGGCAGCGGGCCAGAGTTACCAATACAGGTGGCGCAGCCGTAGCCTACCAGGTTAAAGCCCAGCTTATCGAGATAAGGTGTTAGGCGCGCAGTAGCCAGATAATCGGATACCACTTTTGAGCCGGGCGCCAGCGAGGCTTTCACCCAGGGCTTGCGCTGCAGGCCGCGCGTGACGGCATTTTTCGCCAGCAGGCCAGCGGCCATTAACACGGTAGGATTAGAGGTGTTAGTACAGGAGGTAATCGCGGCGATGGCTACCGCGCCGTCGGTTAACTCATGCTCCTGCTCACCGTCACGGTAGCTTACCGCATGATGATCTTTTTGCGCACGGTTCACTTCCAGCTCGTTACTTTGCTGGAAAGCCTGCGGCACGTCGCCCAGTGAGACACGATCCTGCGGACGCTTCGGACCGGCAAGGCTGGCTTCCACCGCTCCCATATCCAGAGCTAAGGTGCTGGTAAAGATCGGCTCTTCGCCGGGATTGCGCCATAAGCCCTGCGCCCTGGTATAGGCTTCCACCAGCGCGGCCTGTTCGCTGCTGCGGCCGGTGAGTTTCAGGTAGCCGATAGTGACATGGTCAACCGGGAAGAAACCACAGGTAGCGCCATACTCCGGGGCCATATTAGCGATGGTAGCGCGATCCGCCAGCGGCAGATCGTCCAGCCCGTCGCCATAGAATTCCACGAATTTACCCACTACGCCGTGCTTACGCAGCATTTGCGTCACGGTTAATACCAGGTCCGTAGCGGTGATGCCGGCACGCAGTTTACCCGTAAGCTTAAATCCCACCACGTCCGGGATCAGCATCGACACCGGTTGGCCCAGCATCGCCGCTTCCGCTTCAATACCGCCGACGCCCCACCCCAATACCCCCAGGCCGTTGATCATGGTAGTGTGCGAATCGGTGCCGACTAAGGTATCCGGATAAGCTATCTGCTTGCCATCCTGTTCCTCATGCCAGACCGCCTTGCCTAAATACTCCAGGTTTACCTGATGACAAATTCCAGTACCGGGCGGCACAACGCGGAATTTATCGAACGCTTTTTGCCCCCAGCGCAAAAATACGTAACGTTCATGGTTACGTTCCATTTCCAGCCGGACGTTCTCTTCAAAAGCATTATCATCCCCGAAGCGGTCAACGGTAACCGAATGATCGATTACCAGATCAACCGGTGAAAGCGGGTTCACTTTCGCTACATCACCGCCCAGACGTTTAACCGCTTCACGCATGGCCGCTAAATCGACCACGGCCGGTACGCCGGTAAAGTCCTGCATCAGCACGCGCGCAGGACGATAAGCAATTTCACGGTCGGCATGGGCCGTTTTTTGCCAGTCGGCAAGCGCCTGAATATCATCAGCCGTCACGGAACTCTCATCCTGCCAACGCAGCAGATTTTCCAGCAGAACTTTCAGGGATTTAGGTAAACGGGAGAGATCGCCCAACTGCTGAGCGGCACGTGGAAGGCTGTAAAAATGATAGCGTTGACCATCTACATCCAGCGTGTCCTGACTTTTATCTCGCAGGGATAACGACATAGCTCCTCCTTTTTATAATGCGCTTAATAACCCGATGATTAACAAGGTCTGTGTTAAACATAGTACAAACTATGATTAACGTTTTGATAACAACACAAATTGACACATCGGCGCAAAAGGCAAAGCGGAGCAGCAGGCTACGGCAGGAAACAGAAAGCAAAACGCCCCGCTGAAAACAGACGAGGCGTTAAGTCGGAAGAGAGTGAAAGACGTTACTTATTGCATTAATAGCCAGACAGCAGCAGTCCAGACTAATAAGGAATAGGCAGAAGCGCTAAACAACGGAAACAGATTAATATTCATCAGGCACCCTCTCAGGTCGATTTCCGACCAATAAGTCACTGAACAACGAATCTATTCACAAACAGCAATAGACTCTACCGAATGCTGTCATAGTTTAATTTTATCGGGCAACGTTACAGCGCCCCGATCGGTTTGCCGATCAACAGAAAGGTCTAAATGAATATTTATTTTAATTTTTAGCTTAAATGCGAATAATTATGATTTATTTATTATTATCGAGCATTAGTTCAATAAAGCTGCGTTGCGCATCATTGAGATTCCATGACTGCGGAATCGTCACTTTGTCCTGAACTTTGGGCTTGCAACTGGCCGTTTTTAATTTGCGAGCCGGCTGCGTTTTAAGCGGCAATGCTTGTTCCCACATAATTAACTCCAGATTTGCCAAACCATTAAGGCAACAACTGTCCAGAACAGGCCACACGCGGCAAATACTGCCAACCAGGCTTTGCGACGGATGCTGCTGCCACTCGTAGCCACCTTGGTGGCATTACCCTGTACGCCAGGTTGTATTGAAATTCTCATAGCCATAGTTTTTGATAATCACTCTCAGTAAAACGATTGATAAGTTCAATCAGCTTTTAGGAGAAATCCTAAACATTTTAAGACCAAAAATCCAGCTATTTTTGTTGGTTTCAACGATAAGCACAATTTATCGTTGGTTAAATTTCATATTAGCAAACCTTAACTTCCCCATCCTTTTTTAATCTTCCTTTAAGTCAAATATGATTAAGAAAATAAACAACCGATCCAGTTAATATCTGACAAAAATTTCCTTCATCCCTTACCGGCTGCCCTTACGGGTTCGGTTTAACTTGAGTATGAGAATTGTCCTGGCGGTGCGCAAAAAACCCCGCGTGAAAATGTGTACTGTTTCTCATTTAATTAATAACAATTGAAAAACATGTGATGAATGTTTCATTTACAGAAAAATGATCCTAAATATTCCAGAATTTGTGCAATTAGCTGGTATTAAAGAAAAAAGGCCGCATCAGCGGCCTTATTACCCTTATATATGTAGGGCTATTTATTTAAACGGCAGGCGGATATCTTTAAACATCGCTTCTATATCTTCATTAGATCGTAACGCCACCGCCGTATCCACCACGTCACGCGTCAAATGCGGTGCGAAACGCTGAATAAAATCATACATATAGCTGCGCAGGAAGGTGCTGCGGCGGAAGCCGATTTTTGTGGTGCTATTGGTAAAAATATCCGCCGCTTCGATACGCACCAGGTCGGGATCGGCTACGGGATCAACCGCCATGCTGGCGATAACGCCCACGCCCAGTCCAAGGCGCACGTAGGTTTTAATCACATCGGCATCGGTCGCGGTAAAGACAATACGCGGTGTTAGGCCGGCGCGGTTAAATGCAGTATCCAGCTCTGAACGGCCGGTAAAACCAAAGGTATAAGTCACTAGCGGGTACTCCGCCAGTTCTTCGATGGTGACATCGCTTTTTCCCGCTAGCGGGTGATCGGGCGTGACGACAATGGCGCGATTCCAGTGATAGCACGGCAGCATAATTAAATCGTCATACAGATGCAGCGCTTCGGTGGCGATAGCAAAATCCGCGTTCCCCTTTGATACCGCTTCGGCAATTTGCGTCGGCGATCCCTGATGCATATGCAACGAGACGCGCGGGTAACGCTCAATAAATCCTTTAATCACGCCGGGAAGTGCATAGCGCGCCTGGGTATGGGTCGTCGCGACATACAGTGAGCCCTTATCCGGCCAGGTATGCTCGCCCGCCACCGATTTAATGGCATCGACTTTAGACAGGACTTCGCGGGCGATGCGGATAATCTCTTCGCCGGCGGGGGTCACCTGCGTCAGATGTTTACCGCTGCGGGCAAAAATCTGAATGCCCAACTCATCCTCCAGCATCCGCACCTGCTTACTGATGCCTGGCTGTGAGGTATAAAGCCCTTCCGCCGTTGATGAGACATTCAGATTATGATTAACCACTTCTACGATGTAACGCAGTTGTTGCAATTTCATAGATATTCATCCCGGATAAGTCACGCACTAAACCCGCGCGCGACCCGGGAAAATTCTCAGGAAAAGGCGCTTGACGGGCGAGTTATAGCGATAGGAAATTTCAGAATTAACGCTATAACAACTATAACATTTTTGTGCCTGATGTATAGCTTTTAGCTATAAGCGAACCAAACAAAAGGCCAGTCAAAGACTGGCCTTTTAACACTCACACCTGGTTTCCTGGTGTTTAACATTATCTTTTCATAAGCGCTAAGCAACAGTGGAAAAAATGTGGCTTATTTTTCCGTTACGCGCCATGCGCCATCAACATAAAAAGCTGACCAGCCGGTGGCTTTGCCCTCTTTTTCTGAGCTGACGTATTGCTGTTTGGTTTTACGGCTGAAGCGCACCAGCGTTTTATTGCCTTTATCATCGGTGGCCGGCGCATCAGCAAGATAACGCAGCTTTTCCGGTAAGCGGTCGCGGAAACGTTGCAGCTCTTCCACCAGCGGCGCACGGGTTTCACGTGATTTCGGGAAGGTGTTAGCCGCCAGGAACACGCCTGCCGCCCCGTCACGCAGCACGAAATAAGCGTCAGATTTCTCACACGGCAGCTCTGGTAACGGCACCGGATCTTCCTTCGGCGGCGCAACTTCACCGTTGCGTAAAATCTTGCGGGTGTTTTTGCAGTCGTCGTTAGTACAGGCCATGTATTTACCAAAGCGCCCCATTTTCAGGTGCATTTCGGAGCCGCACTTTTCGCATTCTACAATCGGCCCATCGTAGCCTTTGATGCGGAACTCGCCCTGTTCAATCTCATAACCGTCGCAGCTGGGGTTGTTACCACAGACATGCAGCTTACGATGATTATCGATCAGGTAACTGTCCATCGCGGTACCGCATTTCTGACAGCGACGACGTGCACGCAGCGCATTGGTTTCCGCATCGTCCCCTTCCAGAATATTCAGTACTTCATTTTCCGGGATCAGGTTAATGGTCTGTTTGCAGCGTTCTTTCGGCGGTAAGGCATAGCCCGAACAGCCAAGGAAGACGCCGGTGCTGGCGGTGCGAATGCCCATTTGACGACCGCAGGTCGGACAATCAATGGAGGTCAGCACCATCGGGTTTGGCTGCATGCCGCCCTCTTCCGGATCTTTCTCCGCCTGATCCAGCTGTTTGCTAAAATCGGCAAAGAAATTATCCAGTACCGCTTTCCACTCGGCCTGATCGTTGGCGACCTGGTCAAGATTATCTTCCATATGCGCGGTAAAATCGTAGCTCATCAGGTCGCGGAAGTTCTCTTCCAGCCGGTCGGTGACGATTTCACCCATTTTCTCTGCATAAAAGCGGCGGCTTTCCACGCGTACATAACCACGATCCTGAATGGTGGAAATAATCGAGGCATAGGTAGAAGGACGGCCAATCCCGCGTTTTTCCAGCTCCCGCACCAGCGAGGCTTCGCTGAAACGCGCCGGCGGCTTGGTAAAGTGCTGGCTCGGATTCAGCTGCTGCAGGCTCAGCTCATCGCCAATCTCAATAGCAGGTAAAATGCGGTCTTCATCACCTTTACGCAGCGCTGGCATCACCCTGGTCCAGCCGTCGAAACGCAGGATACGCCCTTTCGCTTTCAGTTTGAAATCGCCAGCCGCCACCGTCAGAGTAGTGGAGTCATACTGCGCTGGCACCATCTGACAGGCCACAAACTGACGCCAGATAAGCTGATAAAGCTTCTGGGCATCCGCTTCCATATCTTTCAGCTGTTCAGCCTGAATGGTCACATCGGAAGGACGAATTGCTTCGTGCGCTTCCTGTGAATTCTCTTTGCTGGCGTAGGCATTGGCCGTTTTCGGCAGATATTTATCGCCAAAAGTCGACTCGATATAGCCCCGCGCCATCGCTACCGCATCCTGGCTCAGGTTGGTGGAGTCGGTACGCATATAGGTAATATGCCCCGCTTCATATAGCCGCTGCGCCAGCGCCATGGTTCTTTTCACGCCAAAGCCGAGACGGGTACTGGCCGCCTGCTGCAGCGTTGAGGTGATAAACGGCGCGCCCGGCTTGCTGCTGGTCGGTCGGTCTTCACGATCTTCTACGCGAAAACGCGCTTTTTCCAGCAGGCTTACCGCCGCCTGAGTCTGTTCTTTATTAACCGGACGGAACGGCTTCTCACCCTGATGGGTGACCTGCATTGGCAAGTCGCTGCCCTTCGGCGTGGTGAGATCGGCGCTGAGCTCCCAATACTCTTCCGGCACGAAAGCCTTGATTTCGCGCTCGCGCTCGACGACCAGCCGAACCGCTACCGACTGAACGCGTCCGGCAGAAAGCCCACGGGCGATTTTTTTCCACAGCAGCGGTGAAACCATATAGCCCACCACGCGATCCATAAAACGGCGCGCCTGCTGCGCATTGACGCGCTCAATATTCAGCTCGCCAGGTTTTTCAAATGCCTGGCGAATCGCATTTTTGGTAATTTCGTTAAATACCACGCGGCTGAAGCGTTTATCGTCGCCGCCAATCACTTCCCGCAGGTGCCAGGCGATGGCTTCCCCTTCGCGGTCAAGGTCGGTTGCGAGATAGATATGGTCGGCTTCCTGCGCCAGCGTTTTTAATTCAGCGACGACTTTCTCTTTACCAGGCAAAATCTGGTAGTCAGCTTTCCAGCCGTGCCACGGATCGACGCCCATACGGTTAACCAGCGCCGTCTTTTCATCTTTCTTCGCTTTTTTGGCAGGCCGAGCGTCAGCGCTCTTTTTCACCGTCGAGCCACTGGTCGGCAAATCACGTATATGACCCACGCTGGACTTAACCACGTAGTCTTTACCGAGATATTTATTAATCGTTTTGGCCTTTGCCGGGGACTCGACTATTACGAGAGCTTTACCCATATTTACCTTTACCTGATGAATACGTCCGAATGTAATGATGGCGTTTTCCAGCGATGCCAGTCAGCGTGTCAACCTCTATCAGCGGTTCAGAAACAATTCAACCTGACCTGATTTAGAGCAAGCAACCTAATACACGACGGCTTATGGTACTGATTAGCAGGCGATTTTAGCCGGAACCCGACGCTTGTTACTACCTGCGTAAACCCTTTTTTACGTCCGGACACTGAAACGCCCACACTGTACCTGATAAAATCGGATACGCAACTTAATTAGCATCTTGCCTGGTTTTACGCCACTTTTGCCGCCTATTCCCGCCGCCCAAATAACCATACTTAATTTGCGGTTAGCGGCAACAGGCCAGTAATATAGAAGAGATTTATAATCTGTCAAAACGGGGTTAAATAATGAACGCAAAAACGGTCGCGCTTTCTCGCGAAGAAATACTCGAAAAAGCTAACGCGCTAATCCATGAGCATGACGATTATTTTGCCGGTATCAGCGCCAGCGAGGTTGAACAAAAGGGTGAGCTGCTGATTTTTCGCGGCGACTATTTTCTGGATGAAAACGGACTGCCTACGACCAAAAGCACGGCGGTATTTAACATATTTAAAGCGCTAACGCTGGCGCTGTCAGAAAAATATCATCTGGCCGATTAACGCCCGGCTCAACCGGGCGTTAAGGGTTTACAGCAGCGGCTTATCGCCGCGCTGCCATAGTTTCAGCAGCTGGCGAGCAGCGCTATCGGCGGCGCTTTGCGTAAAGCGATCCATCAGTTTTTTGCGGCGCATATAACGTACGCTGACGACGCTGAAATGCTCCATCCGGGCGATGATAATATCGTCACTGGTGCCCAGTTCGTCAATCAACTGTTTCTCCAATGCCTGGCTGCCGTACCAGTGTTCACCGGTCGCTACCCGATCGATATCTAATACCGGACGCATTTGCTGAACAAATTGTTTAAACAGCAGATGCGTTTCATTGAGATCTTCACGAAACTTATTGCGGCCCTGCTCGGTATTTTCACCAAACAGCGTCAGCGTGCGCTTATATTCTCCGGCCGTGTGCAGTTCCACATCAATATTGTTGCGCTTGAGCAGGCGATTAAAATTGGGCACCTGCGCCACTACGCCGATCGATCCAATAATGGCAAAAGGCGCGGCGATAATGCGATCGGCGACGCAGGCCATCATATAGCCGCCGCTGGCCGCCACTTTATCTACCGCGACCGTTAGCGGAATATTCTTTTCGCGCAGGCGCTGCAACTGCGAGGCCGCCAGCCCGTAACCATGCACTACGCCGCCCGGGCTTTCCAGCCGCAGCAGAACCTCATCCTGCTTGCGCGCCACCGCCAGCACCGCGGAAATCTCCTCACGCAGCGAGGTCACTTCTCCGGCATCCATGCTGCCTTTAAAATCCAGAACATACAGCACCGGTTTCTTGTCAGCGCTGACCAAACCCTGCTTCGCCCGCTGCTTCGCCTCTTTTGCTTCCTGTTTCTGCTGTTTCTTTTCCGCTTTATGACGCAGCTTTTGTTCCTGCGGCGGCAGGAGCGCCAGCGTCATCGATTTTTTCATTTCGCGGTAGCGCTCGTTAAGCTGCGTAATCTGCAGCTGCCCGCTTTGTCCGCGCTTGCGTTGCGTAATGTTAACCAGAATCAGCGCAATTGCCGCCACGGCGACCACCACGGTCACCACTTTCGCTAAAAATAGTGCATAGAAGAACAGTAAATCCATTCGATCCGCCTTTGTTAATGTCCTTGCTGAGACCAGAGCGTAGTGTAGCCGAGTCGGCCCGCTTCGTCGCCTGTAAAGCGGCTTGCCGCGGGGAAATGGGCGCTGCGACATTGAACTGAAGAAATTTTTCAGGCATAACTCCCCCTTCGATCTGCTCAGCCCCGCGCTGAACTATTACTCGCCGAGGAAGACGTTTTGCATTATCAACCGAAAAGCGATCTGCTTAATCATCGAATTATCCTTGTCACCGGTGCCAGTGACGGCATTGGTCGTGAAGCCGCGCTCACCTACGCGCGCTATGGCGCACAGGTGATTCTGCTGGGCCGCAATGCGGAAAAGCTACAGCGCGTTTGCGATGAAATCAGCGCGCTGGGCAAAGCGACGCCGCTGATGCGTATTCTCGATCTGGCAACGGTAACGCCGGAAAGTTGCCAGCAGTTTGCCCATGAACTGGCGCAGCAGGTGCCGCGTCTGGATGGCGTGTTGCACAATGCCGGCCTGCTGGGGGAGATCGTGCCGCTTGCCGAGCTGGCGCCGGAGGTATGGCAGCAGGTGATGCGCGTTAATGTCGACGCCACCTTTTTCCTCACCCAGGCGCTGTTGCCGCTGCTGCTGAACTCAGATTCAGGTTCGCTGGTGTTCACCAGTTCCAGCGTCGGCCGCGTCGGCCGCTCCGGTTGGGGCGCTTACGCCGTCTCGAAGTTTGCTACCGAAGGCATGATGCAGGTACTGGCGGAAGAGTATAAAAACCGTAATCTACGGGTTAACTGCATCAACCCAGGCGGAACCCGCACCAAAATGCGCGCCAGTGCATTTCCTGAAGAAGACGCGCAGAAGCTGAAAACACCGGCGGAAATTATGCCTATCTATCTGTATCTGATGGGCGATGACAGCCGCCGTAAGACCGGCATCAGCTTTGATGCGCAGCCGGGCCGCAAACCAGGGCCGGCAGAGTAATGGCCGCCGGGGATCGTCACCAACAGCGGCAGCAGCGGCTGAAAGAACAGGTTGATGCCCGTATCGCCGCCGCCAACGAAACGCGTGGCATTCTGATGGTGTTTACCGGCAACGGTAAAGGGAAAACCACCGCTGCCTTTGGTACCGCCACGCGCGCCGTGGGACATCAGAAAAAGGTCGGCGTGATTCAGTTCATTAAAGGCGAGTGGCCGAACGGCGAACGTAATCTGTTGGAACCGCACGGCGTTGAATTCCAGGTGATGGCGACCGGTTTTACCTGGGATACGCAGGATCGCGCAAGCGATACCGCCGCCTGCCTGGCAGTCTGGCAACACGGCCTGCGTATGCTGGCAGATGCTTCGCTCGATTTAGTGATCCTGGATGAACTCACCTATATGCTCAGCTTTGGTTACCTTCCGTTGGCGGAGGTGATTACAGCGCTAAGCCAGCGTCCTGTTCATCAAAGCGTGATTATCACCGGGCGCGGCTGCCATCGCGATATTCTGGAACTGGCGGATACGGTCAGCGAAATGCGGCCGGTAAAACACGCGTTTGATGCTGGCATCCAGGCCCAGCAGGGAATCGATTGGTAAAAAAGAAAAAGGCATCCCGAGGGATGCCTTTGCTGCGCCAGCGCGTTAATGCTTAACCGCGTTTCGGGCTTTCGCCGCGCTTGGCCGGGCGACGATTGCCGCTCACCTGCGTATGGCGTTTCACCGCGCGACGGATCTGGTTCGCCTTGGTACGACGACGATCTTTTTCCACCGGTACTTTGCTGATGGTTTCCGGCGGCAGTTCTACCAGCTCACGCAAATAGTTAACCGGCTGCAGATCCAGCTCGGTCCAGCCGCCGCGCGGCAGTCCTTTTGGTAAATTGATATCGCCGTAACGGACACGAATCAGGCGGCTTACCTGCACGCCCACCGCTTCCCACAAACGGCGCACTTCACGGTTGCGCCCTTCGGTCAGGGTAACGTTATACCACTGGTTAATCCCTTCGCCGCCGGTGAACTTAATAGTGCGGAAAGAGGCTGGGCCATCTTCCAGCTGTACGCCCAGGCTCAGCTGACGGATTTTCGCATCATCAACCTGCCCGAACACGCGTACCGCATACTCGCGTTCCACTTCGCGGCTGGGGTGCATCAAGCGGTTCGCCAGTTCACCATCGGTGGTAAACAGCAGCAGGCCGCAGGTATTCACATCCAGACGCCCAACGGCGATCCAGCGCGCGCCGCGCAGACGCGGCAGACGATCGAATACCGTCGGACGCCCTTCCGGATCGTTGCGGGTGCAAAGCTCGCCTTCCGGCTTGTAGTAAGCCAGTACGCGACAAACCTGCTGGTTGGATTCACTAACGGAGACGACATGGCCATCGATACGGATTTTTACCGTGGCGTTGGGTTCAATACGATCGCCTAACGTCGCCAGTTTGCCGTCAACGCTAATGCGGCCGGCAGAGATCATTGCTTCTATTTCACGACGAGAGCCATGCCCGGCCCGCGCCAATACTTTTTGTAACTTTTCGCTCATTGAGCTGCCTCACTGTCGCCTTCACAGGCGTCGTTTATTGCTTCTGTCACGGCGTGGCGAGCCATGACCTGAAAGGAGGGATTGCCCTGAGTGCGCATTTTTACCGCTACCCGGTACAATGTGGCCGCACAGTATACATGAAGTTTACCGACTTGCCTGAGTTTCCTGCACTGGAGTTTTCCGGCGCGCTGCCGATAAGGTCAATTGCGATCCTGTTGAATTTTCCACCGACCGCCACGCCACCGGCCAGCGGCGCTGTCACGGACGCAAAGCGTGCTTGCTGTGCCTGCGCTTTGTTTAGCAAAGGCGCATTGATAAAATTAGCACCGCGATAAAAAAGTAACGTGCGGCTTCGTCAGTAAACCGTCATGTAATAAACAGCTTGTTGTTTATCTTAAAATATTTTGCTTTGTAAAAATAAACGAGCCGGCTAACCGCCGGTAATAAACGCCGATATCAGGCGATTAACTTGTATGCCGCAAATCTTTACCAGGGGTTTCAAGGCATGCCCAAATGGTTTTAACGATAATGAAAATTAACGCTCTGTTAGCGGCAACGGTGATGCTGTTGCTGTCGGGCTGCTCTGTCGGCAAATATGAATATAGCCGCGAAGCCATGAACCGTGTAGATATGAATTTTACCGGCATACCGACCATTTTAGGCCTCGGTACGCTCGGCACCAGCATTCCCCTTACTCCCAAATACAGCTTAACCGCGGCGCACGTGGCGAAATATTCCGTGCAACGCGTTAAGGCCTGGCACCCTTACTGCGATCTGGCAGTGGTTTATCATAAAAATGAGATGAAAACGCCGCCGATTTTTCGACCCAGCCGCGTGGGCGATAGCGTCAAAATGTATGGCTATAGCTTTATTTCCGCCATGCCGGTGGCCTCCAGCGGCGTCAATCTGGCGCGCACGGCGATTCGTAATAGCTGGAATAAAGCGCCCTGTATGGCAATGGCCTCTAACGCTGGCGTAGTACAAGGCATGTCTGGCGGTGCGGTTTATAACCAGGATGATTCTATCGGCGGGGTTATTATTGGCTACAGCAAAGAGATTAAAAATCGGCGCACCAATAAGGTGATTTTGCAGGATGTTTCCCTCTATATTCCTTATAAAGATTTTAAGGCCTGGCTGGACGCCGCTATCGCCTCTTGACGGATTGACCGGCGCCTGGCGCCGGTCCGGTTTCAGCGGAAAGGCCGGATGTCGCCGACGCCTTCACGCACCACTTCAGGCGTATCGCTGGTTAAGTCCACTACCGTGGTCGGCTGCTGTCCCAGCGTGCCGCCGTCAATAATCAGATCCACCAGCTTGCCGATACGGCCTTCAATTTCCTCCGGATCGGACTCGGTAAAGTCATTGCCGGGCAGCATCAGCGAAGTCGACATCATCGGCTCATTCAGCGTCTCCAGCAGCGCCAGCGCCACTGGATTAGACGGCACGCGCAGGCCAATGGTTTTACGCTTGTCATTCATCAAACGACGCGGCACCTCTTTTGTTCCTTTCAGGATAAAGGTGTAGCTGCCTGGCGTATTATTTTTAATCAGGCGAAACGCACTGTTATCCACATGCGCATAGGTCGACAGCTCAGAAAGATCGCGGCAAACCAGAGTAAAATTATGGTTGCCGTCAAGCTGACGGATACGGCAGATACGCTCCATGGCGTTTTTATCCTCCAGCCGACAGCCCAGCGCATAGCCGGAATCGGTAGGATACACAATCACGCCGCCTTTATTCAGCGCGTCAACCGCCTGGCTAATCAGGCGTGGTTGGGGATTGTCGGGATGAATATGAAACATCTGACTCATAGCTAACCTCTTATCACCTTTCCGCAGAAGGCATTAATGCGGGAAAACGGGACCATACGGCTTCCACGCCGCCCGGCAGCCACAGTTTTTTACCCAGCTCAATCCACGGACAGGGTTGATGGAAATCGGATCCTTGCGACGCCGCCAGTTGATATTCCTGCGCGTAGCGTCCCAGTTGACTGCGTTCGTTTGGCGGTTGCTGGCACTGCGCCACTTCCATGGCGTCGCCGCCAATGTCGGCGAAATGGGCGATCAGACGTTTCAGCCATTTGGCCGATAAACCATAACGCCCCGGGTGCGCCAATATCGCGTAACCACCGGAATGATGAATAGCATCAACGGCTTGTTTAATTGTACACCATTGTGGCGGCGCGTAGCCGGTTTTGCCGCGCGCCAGATAATTTTTGAATACCTGAGCCATATTGCTGGCTTTGCCCTGGGCGATCAGCCAGCGGGCGAAATGACCACGCGTAATCGCCCCGCCTTCAGCTAACGCCAGTGCGCCTTCCAGCGCGCCGGGGATCTGCGCCTTTTCCAGCCGCTCCGCCATCAGTCTGGCGCGCGCCAGGCGGCATTCCGTTTGCCCGGCCAGAAATTCGACCAGCAATGGATGGGCCGGATTGATGCCTAACCCGACAATGTGAATTTCATGGTTCTCCCACAGAGTAGAGGCCTCTACGCCATCAATCAAATGCAACGGCAGAGCATGTTGGTTAATCGCTTCTCTGGCGGCGGCCAAACCAGCCACGCTATCGTGATCGGTTATCGCCAGGACGCCAACGCGCATTTCAACGGCGCGCAGCACCAGTTCCTTAGGGGTTAACAGGCCATCCGACGCGCGGGTATGGCTGTGAAGATCGTAAATGGGAAAGGTGCTTATCGGCTGGGTTGCGGTCAAAATAACTCCTGAGAAACATAAAACGTCGATGCATCATAACGGATTAACCGCTATATAAAAAAGTATTGACAATCCTCGCCTGAACCCGTTAACTAGTACACAAGTTCACGCGGGGGTATCCATGATGATGTTTAAGCATAAATTAATGATGGGATGGTGGCGCGCTTCTGCTGAAGGGCGACGATGTCACGCATCTGTATTGATCACATGCTGATACCTGAGCCCGCCGATGCGGGCTTTTTTTTGAGCGATTTTAGAGAACCGATTATGTCGAATAGAAAACCTGGATTGAAACTGATTACCGGCTCGGCCCCCTACCGTGAAGATCCCGCAGCGGTTTTTCATCAACTGTGCGGCGCTCGTCCGGCTACGCTGCTGCTGGAATCCGCGGACATCGACAGCAAGCGTAATCTGAAAAGCCTGCTAATCGTTGATAGCGCGCTGCGCATCACCGCCCTGGATAACAGCGTGACCGTACAGGCGCTGTCGGAAAATGGCCGCCAGCTGCTGCCGTTGCTGGATGCCGCGCTGCCCGCCGAGGTGAGCAACCAGCACCGTCCCGACGGCCGCGAGCTGCGTTTTCCCGAGGCAGGCGGAACCCAGGATGAAGATTCACGTCTGAAATCGCTGTCGGTTTTTGATGCGCTGCGTCTGATTGTACAGCTGGTTGATGCCCCGGCGGATGAACGTGAGTCAATGCTGCTGGGCGGCCTGTTCGCCTACGATTTAGTGGCAGGCTTCGAACCGCTGCCAGACTTACGTAATGAGCAGCGCTGCCCCGATTACTGCTTCTATCTGGCCGAGACGCTGCTGGTGCTTGATCATCAGCATCAGAGCGCCCGCCTGCAGGCCAGCCTGTTTGTTCCCTCTACCGATGAGTTCCAGCGCCTGCAGCGTCGCATTCACCAGCTGCATGAGCAGATGTTGCAGCCAGCCCAACCGTTGCCGGTCCAGCGCGTGGAGCAGATGACCCTGAGCTGTAGCCAGAGCGACGAAGAATATTGCGAGGTAGTACGCAATATGCAGCAGGCGATCCGCATCGGCGAAATTTTTCAGGTGGTGCCGTCGCGCCGCTTCTCCCTGCCCTGCCCGTCGCCGCTGGCGGCGTACGAGACGCTGAAAAACAACAATCCCAGCCCTTATATGTTCTTTATGCAGGATCGTGATTTCACGCTGTTCGGCGCTTCGCCTGAAAGCTCGCTGAAATATGACGCCGCCTCGCGCCAGATTGAGATCTACCCGATTGCCGGTTCGCGCCCGCGCGGCCGCCATGCCGATGGTTCGCTGGATCGTGATTTGGACAGCCGCATTGAGCTGGAGATGCGTACCGATCATAAAGAGCTGGCGGAGCATCTGATGCTGGTCGATTTGGCGCGTAACGATCTGGCGCGCATCTGCGAGCCGGGCAGCCGCTACGTCGCCGATCTGACGAAAGTTGATCGCTATACCTTTATTATGCATCTGGTTTCACGCGTGGTGGGCACGCTGCGTGAAGATCTGGATGTGCTGCATGCTTATCGCGCCTGTATGAATATGGGCACCCTGAGCGGCGCGCCGAAAGTACGTGCCATGCAGCTGATTGCCAGCGCAGAAGGCACGCGACGCGGGGTTTACGGCGGTGCCGTCGGTTATTTCACCGCCAGCGGCGATCTGGATACCTGCATTGTTATCCGTTCTGCTTACGTTGAAGATGGCGTCGCCACCGTTCAGGCAGGCGCCGGCGTCGTGCTGGATTCACAGCCGCAGGCCGAAGCGGATGAAAGCCGTAATAAAGCGCGCGCCGTGCTGCGCGCCATCGCCACCGCCCATCATTGCCAGGAGACGTTCTAATGGCCGACATTCTGCTGCTTGATAATATCGACTCCTTTACCTACAACCTGGTCGATCAGCTGCGTACTTTTGGTCACCGCGTGGTGATTTATCGCAATACCGTTCCGGCCGACAGCCTGATTGAGCGCCTGCAACAGATGGAAAACCCGGTGCTGATGCTGTCTCCAGGCCCCGGCGCGCCAGCCGATGCGGGCTGTATGCCGGAACTGCTGCAGCGTCTGCGCGGTCGTTTGCCGATTATCGGCATCTGCCTTGGGCATCAGGCGATTATCGAGGCTTACGGCGGCCACGTTGGTCAGGCTGGCGAAATCCTGCATGGCAAGGCCTCCGCCATTACCCATGATCATCAGGCGATGTTTGCCGGACTGAGCAATCCGCTGCCAGTGGCGCGTTATCACTCGCTGGTGGGCAGCAATACGCCTGATGAACTGACCATCAACGCCACTTTTAATGACATGGTGATGGCCGTGCGTCACGATGCCGACCGGGTATGCGGCTTTCAGTTTCATCCGGAATCAATTCTGACCACGCAGGGCGCGCGCCTGCTGGAACAAACTCTGGCCTGGGCGCTGGCATAAGCAAAGGAGAAAAGGATGCAACATATTCTGGAGAAACTCTATCAGGCGCAGACCCTGACCCGAACAGAAAGCCACCAGCTATTCAGCGCGATTATTACCGGTCAGCTGGAGCCAACGCAGCTGGCGGCGGCGCTGATTGCAATGAAAGTGCGCGGCGAACGTCCGGAGGAGATCGCCGGCGCCGCATCGGCTTTGCTGGCGGACGCGCGCCCTTTTCCGCGCCCTGACTACGCCTTTGCCGATATTGTCGGCACCGGCGGAGATGGTAGCAATAGCATTAATATTTCTACCGCCAGCGCTTTTGTCGCGGCGACCTGCGGCCTGAAGGTAGCGAAACACGGTAACCGCAGCGTTTCCAGCAAGTCAGGCTCTTCCGATCTGCTGGCGGCCTTCGGCATCAGCCTCGATTTGCCCGCTGAGCAGGCGCGTCAGGCGCTGGATGACCTTAACGTCTGCTTTCTGTTCGCTCCGCAATATCACACCGGTTTTCGCCACGCCATGCCGGTACGCCAGCAGCTGAAAAGCCGTACGCTGTTTAACGTGCTGGGTCCGCTGATTAACCCGGCGCGCCCGCCGCTGGCGGTAATTGGCGTCTACAGCCCGGAACTGGTGCTGCCGATTGCAGAAACACTGCGCGTGCTGGGCTATCAGCGAGCGGCGGTGGTTCACGGCGGCGGCATGGACGAGGTGGCGATCCACTGCGCCACGCAGGTAGCGGAACTGCGCGACGGCGATATCACCAGCTATCAGTTGACGCCAGACGATTTCGGTCTGCCATACCATACTAAAGAGTCGCTGGCGGGCGGATCGCCGGAAGAAAACCGTGACATTCTGACGCAATTACTCCAGGGTAAAGGCGAGCAGGCGCACCAGCACGCCGTAGCGGTTAATGTGGCTATGTTATTGAAAATTTTCGGCAATGAAGATTTACGCGATAATGCCCAGCGGGCGCTGAAAGCGATAGCGAGCGGTCAGGCTTATGAGCGCGTGGTCGCGCTGGCAGCAAGAGGCTAGAGATGCAAACCGTACTGAATGAGATTATCCGGGATAAAGCGCTGTGGGTGGAAAAGCGTAAAAAAACGCAGCCTCTGGCGTCATTTCAGCAGCAGCTGACGCCCTCGACCCGCAGTTTTTATCATGCGCTACAGGGCGCGCGCACCGCGTTTATTTTGGAATGCAAAAAAGCCTCTCCGTCGAAAGGCGTGATCCGCGCCGATTTCGATCCGGTGGCGATTGCTGAAGTGTATAAAGATTACGCCTCGGCAGTATCAGTGCTCACCGACGAGCACTATTTTCAGGGCAGCTTCGATTATCTGCCGCTGGTTAGCGCGGCGGTTACCCAACCGGTGCTATGCAAAGATTTTATTATCGATTCCTGGCAAATTTATCTGGCGCGCTTTTATCAGGCCGATGCGGTATTACTGATGCTTTCCGTACTGGATGATGAACAGTATCGCCAGCTGGCAGCTGTGGCGCATAGCCTGGAGATGGGCGTTCTGACCGAAGTCAGTAACGAAGCGGAACTGGAACGCGCGCTGGCACTGGGCGCCAAAGTGGTGGGGATTAATAACCGCGACCTGCGCGACCTCTCTGTCGATCTGAATCGCACCCGCCAGCTGGCGCCGCGCCTTGGTCCCGGCGTCACGGTAATCAGTGAATCAGGCATTAGCAGCTATGCGCAGGTACGTGAGCTGAGCCGTTTCGCCAATGGCTTTTTAATCGGCTCCGCCCTGATGGGCGAAGCGGATCTTCATCAGGCGGTACGCCGCGTGCTGCTTGGCGATAATAAAGTGTGCGGCCTGACCCGTCCTGAAGATGCCCGTGCCGCCTGGCAGGCGGGCGCGGTTTATGGCGGATTGATCTTCGCTGAAGGATCGCCGCGCAAAATTGATAGCGCGCAGGCCCGTCAGATCATCGCCGCCGCCGCTTTGCGCTATGTCGGCGTATTTCGCAATGCGGCCATCAGTGACGTTGTCACGTTAAGCCGCACATTAGCGCTAAGCGCCGTTCAGCTGCATGGCAGCGAAGATCAGGTCTACATTGATGCGCTGCGTGCTGAACTGCCGCCAGACATCGCTATCTGGAAGGCGCTCAGCGTTGGCGACCAGCTGCCGGCGCGCACCCTGCTTCATGTCGATCGCTACGTTTTTGATAACGGCGCCGGCGGTAGCGGTCAGCGTTTTGACTGGTCGTTGCTCACCGGCCCGCTGGATAACGTGCTGCTGGCAGGCGGTCTAGGCGCGGATAATTGCGTATCAGCCGCGCAGCTGGGCTGTGCCGGGCTCGATTTTAATTCCGGCGTCGAGAGCGCGCCGGGCATCAAGGATGCCGAAAAGATCGCCGCAGTATTTCAAACGCTGCACGCCTACTGACAGCAAACGTCCGCATCGCGGGCGCGGATAAGGAAAATAACGTATATGACATTACTAAACCCCTACTTTGGCGAATTTGGCGGTATGTATGTTCCCCAGATTCTGATGCCTGCGCTGCGCCAGCTGGAAGAAGCTTTTGTAAGCGCCCAGCGCGATGCCGACTTTCAGGCGCAGTTTAACGATCTGCTGAAAAATTATGCCGGACGTCCTACGGCGCTGACGCTTTGTCAAAATCTGACCAAAGGCAGCAAGACGCGCCTCTATCTGAAGCGTGAAGATTTACTGCACGGCGGCGCGCATAAAACCAACCAGGTGCTCGGCCAGGCGTTGCTGGCGAAACGTATGGGCAAAACGGAAATTATCGCTGAAACCGGCGCCGGTCAGCACGGCGTCGCCTCAGCGCTGGCCAGCGCTCTGCTGGGCCTGAAGTGCCGCATTTATATGGGCGCCAAAGATGTGGAGCGTCAGTCGCCTAACGTGTTCCGTATGCGTCTGATGGGCGCTGAAGTGATCCCGGTACACAGCGGCTCCGCAACGCTGAAGGATGCCTGTAATGAGGCGCTGCGTGACTGGTCCGGCAGCTATGAGACCGCGCACTATATGCTCGGCACCGCTGCGGGTCCGCATCCCTATCCCACCATCGTACGTGAATTCCAACGGATGATCGGCGAAGAGACCAAAGCGCAGATCCTACAGGCCGAAGGGCGTCTGCCGGATGCGGTGATCGCCTGCGTGGGCGGCGGTTCAAACGCTATCGGCATGTTTGCCGACTTTATTGATGAGAAAGAGGTCGGCCTGATTGGCGTTGAGCCGGCAGGACACGGTATTGAAACCGGCGAACACGGCGCGCCGCTGAAGCATGGGCGCGTGGGCATCTATTTCGGCATGAAGGCGCCGATGATGCAAACCGAAGATGGGCAGATTGAAGAATCTTATTCCATTTCCGCCGGGCTCGATTTTCCATCCGTTGGGCCGCAGCATGCGCATCTGAACAGCATTGGCCGCGCCGAGTACGTTTCCATTACCGATAATGAAGCGCTGGCGGCCTTTAAGCAGCTATGCCGGGCGGAAGGCATTATCCCGGCGCTGGAATCAGCGCATGCGCTGGCCTACGCCCTGAAGATAATTCAGCAGGATCCAGAAAAAGAGCAGCTGCTGGTGGTCAATCTTTCCGGACGCGGCGACAAAGATATTTTTACCGTTCACGATATTTTGAAAGCGCAGGGAGAGATTTAATGGAACGTTACGAGCAACTGTTTAAACGTCTGCAGGCCAGCAAAGAAGGCGCATTTGTTCCTTTTGTCACGCTGGGTGACCCTTCGCCGGAACTCTCTTTGCAAATTATCGATACGCTGGTTGCCGCTGGTGCAGACGCGCTTGAGTTAGGCATTCCTTTTTCCGATCCGCTGGCGGATGGGCCAACCATTCAAAACGCCACGCTACGCGCCTTCGCCGCTGGTACCACCCCGGCGCAATGCTTTGAGATGTTGACCACCATTCGCCAAAAATACCCCGAGTTGCCGATTGGGCTGCTGATGTACGCCAACCTGGTGTTTACTAATGGCGTCGATGAGTTTTATGCCCGCTGCGAGCAGGCCGGCGTCGATTCGGTGCTGGTGGCCGACGTGCCGGTCGAGGAGTCGGGGCCTTTCCGTCAGGCGGCGATGCGCCATAATATCGCGCCGATTTTTATCTGCCCGCCTAATGCCGATGACGATTTGCTGCGCGCGGTCGCCTCTTACGGACGGGGTTATATTTATCTGTTGTCGCGCGCCGGCGTTACCGGCGCGGAAAACCGCGCCAGCCTGCCGTTAAAGCATTTAATCGATAAGCTGCGTGAATATCATGCCGCGCCGACGCTGCAGGGCTTCGGCATTTCAGAACCTTCACAGGTCAAAGAAGCGATCGCCGCCGGTGCCGATGGTGCGATTTCCGGCTCGGCCATCGTAAAAATTATCGAGAAGCATCATGCCGAACCGGAAGTAATGCTGACTGAACTGAAACGTTTTGTCAGCGGCCTGAAAGCGGCCACGCGCTAAATCTCTCGTGCCTTGCCGTAGGTAAGGCACTCTTTAATCACGCCTTTTCCCCTGCCCGTTTGTATTTTCCGTGATTCTCGACCACACTTAAGGTGCCGATAATCGAAGCGGTAACCGCCTTTTTCATGACAGGGAGTAGCAAAATGAAAGCTGTTAAATTGTTTACCGGAACAGTGGCTGCCGCTGCGGTGGCTATGATGCTGAGCGCCTGCGCCCCCACCTCTACGCAGGAAGGAACCGGGGGATATATCGATGATACGGTGATCACTACTAAGGTGAAATCTCAGTTCCTCGGTGACGAATCACTGAAAGCGCGCGAAATTAATGTTGAAACCTTTAAAGGTCGGGTACAGCTCAGCGGCTTTGTTTCTTCGCCACAGATGGCTAACCATGCGGTAGAAGTAACGCGCCGTGTGCAGGGCGTGAAATCGGTCGTCAATAATATGCAGATCAAATAATTCACCGTTCGGGCCGCTGCTCCAGCGGCCTGATGGTTCGTCGCGTATCCCCCTCGCTTTTCCAGAACGGCCTTCCCACCCTCACATTTTAATCGCGGTCACAGATAGCGCATATTTTTCATACAGTCCGTTCCGGTTTCTGTAAAGTATTACTACCACCTAATACTGGAGGGCCATTATGGAAGATGGTTTAACCGTTGCCTTAAGCCCGATTCAACTGGCTGCTGTTTTATCCCGCCACAACCTCACTGAAGCTGAAATGTTGGGTAATCGACTGCTGGGCGGGCTATCAACCTATCTTAAAGAATTGGCGCAGCAGGGGTATTGATTCCAATATTCCGTCACAGACGGTGGCCTGCTTAATAAAACACGAGAACCTTTATGGAAGTCAGTGAATAAGCGATGGGTAATGGCAAGGTAAAGAAAAGAGAGGCAAAGCTGGCTATTCATCAGCCAGCTTTCGGAAAAGAGTTACGCAATCAGAAGCGGTAACCTAAGCCAAAGAAAAATACCCAGGGATCGATACGCATATCGATATTCTGCTGCTGACCACCCGCTTTGAATTTGACCTCGGTATCAATATCCATATACCAGACCGACATGTTTAGCATCCAGTCCTGATCGATCTCATAATCCAGTCCTACCTGACCAGCCATGCCCCACGAATCTTTTACGCTCAGATCGCTCAGGCCTGCGTCGCGCCCGGTCTGGTTAAAATCGGAGTCGTAAAAGGTGGTGTAGTTAATACCGGCGCCCACATAAGGACGCAGCTTGCTGTTGCTGTCAAAAAAGTAATATTGCGCCATCAGCGTAGGCGGAAGCTGACGGACGGTCGCCAGCGTCCCCGTCGCGGCAAGCCCGACTTTATGGCGGAACGGCGTAGCAGCCAGCAGCTCGACGCCAATATTATCCGTGGCCATCCAGCTAAAAGTCAGCCCAAGCTGCGTATTGTTATCAACGTCAAAAGTCCCCATCCCCAGCACGTTATCCGATCCTTCAGTAGGACGAACCGTCGCGCTCCCTGCACGCATAAAAAAGTCGCCCGCCTGATGGGCGCTGGTAATAACCGGAAAAGCCGAGAGGAATGCCAACGCTAATGCAGCCCGTTTCATAACTACTCCTTGTGTAATTAAAAGGGATTAACCCCTACCCATTCTTAAGTAAGAAAAAAGTATCAGGAGCACCTTTTACAACGAAACCGCTGAAAAATCATGTAGATCAATTTTTTCTCCCTACTTAAAAAAGGCAACATTGATTTAGATCAATAAACAAAGGCGTAACACCTGTGAAATTCCCGTTGCAGGAAGTAACGTGAAGGATTATTTTGCTGATCTTCCTGTGTGATTTTGGTTCGATGCCTCGGAGGGGCGGGCGATCAAATGAGCGATAATTTTAACCCTTGTGTTTCCTGCTGCGCCCATTTTCGCGTTTCCTTTTACTGGGCTGAGGCTGATGACGCCGGCGGCCAGGTGCCTGCCGACTTTACCGAGCCGCTTAATTTGCTGATGCGCAATATGCGCGGCACCAATGAGCGCGCGCCACGCTGCGTTGCCTTACAGGGCGAGATCGGCCAGTGCGTCTCCTGCGGTATCTATGAAAACCGTCCAACGCCCTGTCGTGAATTTGCTATGTCTGGTGAAAACGGCATCTGGAATGAGGCCTGTGACCGCGCCCGCGCAAAATATGGCCTGCCGCCGCTGTTTTCTTCATCAATTCCATCGCTTACTGAAAGTTATGTAAGTCTGGGTGCCAGTCACCTGCCAGACCATGTACAATCGCCGGATCTGTAAACCGGTAATTACCAAAGGAGTGTACATGTCCATCACGGCGGGCTCGCTATACCGTGACACGGGGAATTTTCTGCGCCATCAGCTGGTCACTATTGTGCTGATAGCGTTACTGACGTCACTGATTACGGTGCTGATCGGCCATGCGTTAACCCCGGGCGCGGATCAGCTCTCGGTGCTGAGCGAAGGTGATAATGGCGGCGCCACTTCGTTAATTGAGATGATCCAAAACCTGTCGCCGGAACAGCAGCAGGTGCTGTTACGCGCTTCCGCCGCCGGCACCTTTGCCTCGCTGGTCGGCAATACGCTGCTGCTTGGCGCCATGCTCTGCCTGATCCCGCTGGTTTCGGCTGGTCAACGTACCAGCGCGCTGCGTGCCATCGGCGCTGCCGCCCCGCTGTTGCCGCGTTTGCTGCTGTTAACCTTTCTGATTACGCTGGTAGTGCAGTTGGGCTTTATGGTGCTGGTGCTCCCTGGCGTGATTCTGGGGATCCTGCTTTCTCTGGCGCCGGTGATTCTGGCTATCGAGAAAACCGGCATTCTGGCCGCGATGCGCGCCAGTTCCCGTCTTGCCTGGGCGCATATTCGTCTGATTGCGCCAGCGGTTATTGTCTGGCTGCTGGCCAAGATGGCCCTATTGCTGCTGGCCTCTTCCTTTACCGTCTTGCCGGCCAATGTCGCCTCTGTTCTGCTTAATGCGCTGAGCAACCTGGTTTCGGCCATATTGGTTATTTATCTGTTCCGTCTTTATATGCTGCTGCGTTAAGGTCTGACGGCATACAGGGTATGCCGTTATGCTTTAGCCGGGCACGATCGGGAATTCATTATGAAGCAATTACTCGACTTTCTTCCGCTGGTGGTCTTTTTCGTTTTCTATAAGCTGTACGATATCTATGTGGCCTCCGGCGCGCTGATTGCAGCAACCGGCCTGGCGCTGGTTGCCAGCTGGGTCCTCTATCGCAAGCTGGAAAAGATGACTATTTTCACCTTTGTGCTGGTGGCGGTATTTGGCACTCTGACGCTGGTTTTCCACAACGATGAGTTTATTAAGTGGAAGGTCACGGTGATTTATACGCTGTTCGCTCTGGCGTTAGTGTTCAGCCAGTTTTTTATGGAAAAGCCGTTAATTCAGAGCATGCTGGGAAAAGAGTTGCAGCTGCCACAGCATGCCTGGCGTAAGCTTAATATTGCCTGGGCGCTGTTCTTCCTGGCATGCGGGCTGGCAAATATCTACGTTGCTTTTTGGCTGCCGCAGGCATTTTGGGTTAATTTTAAAGTCTTCGGCCTGACCGGCCTGACGCTGCTGTTTACTCTACTGAGCGGCGTTTATATTTATCGCCTGATGCCGCAGCAGGAAAAATAATTTCGTTCCGCCCGGCGATTCTACGCCGGGTTTTTATTCGATTAACCAAAGAACTGAGCAATGGATAATAATCGCAAGCCGCAAGGCGAAATGGTGTTACGCACGCTGGCGATGCCGGCAGATACCAACGCTAACGGCGATATTTTCGGCGGCTGGCTTATGTCGCAGATGGATATCGGCGGCGCTATTCTGGCCAAAGAGCTGGCCGAAGGACGCGTAGTGACGGTTCGCGTCGATGGGATGACCTTCCTGAAGCCGGTTGCGGTGGGAGATGTCGTTAGCTGCTATGCCCGCTGTATCCGTACCGGCAGCAGTTCGATGACCATTAACGTGGAAGTCTGGATCAAAAAAGTTTCTTCTGAGCCGCTGGGCCAGTTCTACTGTACGACCGAAGCGATATTTATCTATGTCGCGGTGGATGAAGAGGGTAAATCCCGGCCATTACCGACGGGAAAAAGCCATTATCAGGCGCAGAGCAGCGCTGAATAACCCATGGTCTGTGAGTAAAAAAGACGTGTCGCGCAGGCGCGACACGTTCTGCCAACATGCGAGCGATTTGCTCTCTCGCCCTGACGGTACGCGCATTATTCGATGCTGGTACCGCCGTTGATACGAAACACGATGGTCATTGTCAGGTTGTTGCCTGGTTTGCCGCTTTCATAGCGCCACTTTCTCATCGCCTGTTTCACATCACGTTCAAACATATTACGCGGCTGCGCGGACAGAATACGGATGTTATCAACGCGTCCGCTGCTGTCTACGTCATACTGCACGCGTACGCGCCCTTCGATACGTAAAGCAAAAGCGCGGGCCGGATAACCCGGTTTGCCCACGCTGAGCGCGCGCGGCCCGTCAGAAACGGTACGTGACGGCGCGGGTGAGGTTTTCGGCGCGGTTGAAGGCTTAGCGGCCGTGGTTTTCGCGCTATTTTCCTGGAAAGGTGAGGTCTGGCGCGGCTGCGGCTGCGGTTTAACCTCTTTGCGCGGCTTCACCACCTCTTTTTTAACCGGCTTCGGCTTCGGTTTGGGTCTTGGCTCGGGTTTAGGGATCGGCACCGGTTCCGGCTTCGGCGGCTCGGGCGCAGGTTGCGGCTCGGGCTCCGGCTGAGGTTCAGGCTCGGGTGCGGGAGCAGGCTCGGGTGTCGGCTGAGCCTGCGGTTGAACCTCCGGTGCCACCAGCGAGACGCTAATCGGCTGCGACATTTTAGGCGCTTCAACGCTCCGGTTAAACGAAGCATACAACAAAGCGGCAATCACGCTGCCGTGCAGCGCCACTGAAAGCAACATCGATACTGATAAGCGGCGAGGTAAAGGAGTCGTCAGCGTTGTCATAACTATTCGCATGGTCAAGTGAGGCTGCAATTTTAGATGCAAATAGCAATCAGTTTCAACAACTGCCCTGCCACAGGCGTGAGAAAAGGCATAAAACCCGCGTTCATTGCTACAGGTCAACAAGCCATTATCTTTTCATTTGCACAAAACTTTACGATAACTTAACGTAACTGCCAAACTGACCCGCCCCTACAGGAGTAACTACCGTGCTGTATGTCATTTATGCTGAAGACAATGCCGATTCGCTGGAAAAGCGCGGCGCCGTTCGTCCGGCCCACCTTGCTCGTCTGCAGCTGCTGCGGGATGAAGGGCGTTTGATAGTCGCAGGCCCGATGCCTGCCGTTGACAGTAATGAGCCGGGCGCAGCGGGCTTTACCGGCTCAACGGTTATCGCTGAGTTCCCGTCGCTGGAGGCCGCGCAGTCCTGGGCTGAGGATGACCCTTATATTGCCGCAGGCGTCTATAAACAGGTCGCGGTTAAGCCGTTTAAGCGGGTATTTTAAACCTGACTGGCGGGTAAACAAACGGGGGCTGAAAGCCTCAAAGAAACATCAAGGGAGCCAGGCCGCTCCCTTTTTTCTTACCAGAAATAGTTGATAAACAGTACTGAACGACGCTGCTGCTGCGCCAACTGATGGCGGATAGCGTGGATTCGCCGATAACGCCGCGACTGCCCTTCCAGCCAGCGCGCCTTTTTACGTTGGGCCTGACGCAACATACGCCAGCGAGCAACTTCATTTCTGCTTCGCTTCATCATTTTTGTCCGATTGGCAAACAACGCGGCGCATTATAGACCTTTTAGTCCGCCGGCAACATCCTTCTCTGTTGCCGATTAGCGACAAAGGGTTTCGCAGGGGGCTATCTCCACGTACACTTCCTGCATCAAAGCGCGAACCGGATTTCCACTTTATGACCACGTTCTACACTCTGATTAGCTGGCTATTGTTTTTCGGCTACTGGTTACTGATTGCCAGCGTAACATTGCGTATTCTGATGAAACGCCGCGCGGTCACCTCGGCAATGGCCTGGCTGCTGATCATTTATATTCTGCCGCTGGTGGGTATTATTGCTTATCTCTCTTTTGGCGAACTCTATCTGGGTAAACGGCGGGCGGAACGCGCCCGTACCATGTGGCCCTCCACCGCTCGCTGGCTCAATGATTTAAAAAGCTGCCATTCCATTTTCGCCACCGAGCACAGCGATGTGGCGCGCTCCTTGTTTCAGCTGTGTGAAAATCGTCAGGGCATTGCCGGGGTAAAAGGCAACCAGCTGCAGCTGTTGACCAGCACGGACGATACGATGAAAGCCCTGATCCGTGATATTCAACTGGCGCGCCATAATATCGAGATGGTGTTTTATATCTGGCATCCCGGCGGCCTGGCGGATGAGGTGGCAGAGTCGCTGATGGCGGCGGCGCGACGCGGCGTTCACTGTCGGTTAATGCTGGATTCCGCAGGCAGCGTCACCTTTTTCCGCAGTCAGTGGCCGGCGATGATGCGTAATGCCGGCATTGACGTGGTTGAGGCGCTGCAGGTCAGCCTGCTGCGCGTATTCCTGCGCCGGATGGATTTACGCCAGCACCGTAAAGTGGTGCTGATCGATAACTATATCGCCTACACTGGCAGCATGAATATGGTCGACCCGCGCTACTTTAAGCAAGATGCCGGCGTCGGTCAGTGGATCGATTTAATGGCGCGGATGGAGGGCCCGGTAGCGACCACCATGGGCATTATCTACTCCTGTGACTGGGAAATTGAAACAGGTAAACGCATTTTACCGCCGCCGCCCGATACCAACGTGATGCCTTTTGAACAGGAGAGCGGGCATATTATTCAGGTGATCGCCTCTGGTCCCGGCTTCCCGGAGGATATGATCCATCAGGCGTTGCTGACGGCGGTTTATTCGGCCCGCCAGCAGCTAATTATGACCACGCCCTACTTTGTGCCCAGCGATGATTTGCTGCATGCCATCTGTACGGCGGCGCTGCGCGGCGTTGACGTCAGCATTATTGTGCCGCGCCATAACGACTCATTGCTGGTAGGCTGGGCCAGTCGCGCTTTCTTTACCGAGCTGCTGGAAGCAGGCGTAAAAATTTATCAGTTTGAAGGCGGCCTGTTGCATACCAAAAGCGTGCTGGTGGATGGACAGCTGAGCCTGATAGGCACCGTTAACCTTGATATGCGCAGCCTGTGGCTGAATTTCGAAATCACGCTGGTAATTGACGACGACGGCTTCGGCAGCGATTTGGCGCACGTGCAGGACGATTATATCGCCCGTTCCCGGCTGGTGGATGCCAAACGCTGGGCGCATCGTCCCTGGTGGCAGCGAATCGTTGAACGACTGTTTTACTTCTTTAGCCCGTTACTGTAAAAAGTGCGGAAAATGCTATTACGCCTGCGGGCATACGGGATCAATGATGGACTTAAATAACCGTCTTACTGAAGATGAAACGCTGGAACAGGCTTACGATATTTTCCTTGAGCTGGCGGGCGATAACCTCGATCCGGCTGATATCATCCTGTTTAATTTACAGTTTGAAGAACGCGGCGGCGCAGAGCTGTTTGATCCTTCCGAAGACTGGCGCGAGCATGTCGATTACGATCTGAACCCAGACTTTTTCGCCGAAGTGGTGATTGGCCTCGGCGAAGCGGAAGGCGAACCGGTAACCGACGTATTCGCCCGCGTTCTGCTGTGCCGTGAGAAAGATCATAAGCTGTGCCATATTCTGTGGCGTGAATAATCCCGCTCTGCCGTCATAAAAAGGCTGCCTGGGCAGCCTTTTGTTTAGTGGACGGTTATAGCGGATCGACCTTCAGGCAGGAAACCGCATGACGGAAGCTACCTTCCAGCAGCGGGCGGGTTTGCGCGCACTCAGGCCCGGCAATCGGACAGCGGGTACGGAATACGCAGCCCGACGGCGGGTTGATCGGCGAAGGCAACTCCCCCTCCAGCAGCTGGATAGTTTTATTTTGCTCCCGGTCCGGATCGGGGATCGGGACGGCTGACATCAGCGCGCGGGTATAGGGATGCTGCGGGTTGTTATATACCTCGCTATAGATGCCCAGCTCTACCGCATGTCCCAAATACATCACCAGCACGCGGTCGGAAATATGTTTTACCACCGCCAGATCGTGAGCGATAAAGATCAACGAAAGCCCCATTTCACGCTGCAGCTGCTGCAGCAGGTTTACCACCTGCGCCTGAATAGAGACGTCCAGCGCCGATACCGGCTCATCACAAATGATCAGTTTCGGCTCCAGAATCAGCGCGCGTGCAATACCGATACGCTGACACTGACCGCCGGAAAATTCGTGCGGATAGCGGTTAATCAGGTTTGGCAACAGCCCGACTTTCATCATCATCGCCTTCACACGATCTTTTATTTCCTGACGCGGCATGGTGGGATGATAGGTCCGCAGCGGCTCAGCGATAATATCGCCGATGTTCATGCGTGGGTTCAGCGAGGCCAGCGGATCCTGAAAAATCATCTGAATATCGCTGCGCGCTTTGCGCCACTCTTCGTCGCTTTGACCAATCAGATCGCGGCCCAGCCAGGCTACGCGGCCCTCAGTCGCCTTCACCAGACCGATAATCGCACGCGCCAGCGTTGATTTACCGCAGCCGGATTCACCCACCACGCCCAGCGTCTCGCCTTCATACAGACGCAGGCTGACGCCATCTACCGCCTTCAGGGTTTTCGACGGCTGCCAGAACCACTGTTTGCCATCTTTAATATCGAAATGCACCTTAAGATCGGCGATTTCAAGCAGGACTTTTTTCTCAGCTACGGCGTTCATACTAATTCCTCCACCGGCTTAAAGCAGGCGCGCAGACGCCCTTCGCCAAAGGCTTCCAGCGGCGGCGCGGCGGCGCAGATTTCCATCGCATACGGGCAACGGGGCTGGAACGGACACCCTTTCGGCAGGCGTAACAGGTTAGGCGGATTGCCCGGTATGGTCAGCAGCGATTCGCCGTCGGTATCCAGACGGGGCACCGCATTCAGCAGCCCCAACGCATAAGGATGGGCCGGATGATAGAAGACGTCGCGCGCGCTGCCATATTCCATAGTGCGCCCGGCGTACATCACCAGCACTTTATTACAAATGCCCGCCACAACGCCCAGGTCGTGCGTGATCATGATGATGGCGGTATTGAATTCGCGCTTCAGCTCATTCAACAGCGTCATGATTTGCGCCTGCACCGTCACATCAAGCGCGGTGGTCGGCTCATCGGCAATCAGCAGTTTGGGTCGGCAAAGCAGCGCCATTGCGATCATGACGCGCTGACGCATGCCGCCGGAAAATTCATGCGGGTACATTTTCATACGCTTGCGCGCTTCCGGCATTTTCACCGCATCCAGCATGCGCACCGACTCTTCAAACGCCTGCGCTCTGCTCATGCCTTTATGCAGTTGCAGCACCTCCATCAGCTGGTCCCCTACGCGCAGATAGGGATTCAGCGAGGTCATCGGATCCTGGAAAATCATCGCGATCTGCTCTGCCCGCAGCGCATTAAGCTGCTTCTCTGGCAGGTTCAGGATTTCGCGGCCGTTAAAGCGCGCGGAGCCTTCGATACGCCCGTTGCTGGCCAACAGCCCCATCAGGGCAAAAGCGGTTTGCGATTTACCCGAGCCAGATTCGCCGACAATGCCTAATGTCTCTCCCGCCCGCAGGCTGAAGTTAAGATCATTTACCGCCGTGACGTCACCGTCCGGGGTAGAAAAGGTAACGCGTAAATCCTTTACGTCGAGCAGTAAGTCGCTTCCCGCGCTTTTCGCCATCGCTGGCTGAACGTCAATAATACTCATCGGGAAACTCCTTAACGATCTTTCGGGTCGAGGGCATCACGCAGGCCATCGCCGATAAAGTTGAAACAAAACAGCGTGATCACCAGAAAGCCTGCTGGGTAAAGCAGCAGCCAGGGCGACACTTCCATCGAATTGGCGCCGTCACTCAGTAAGGCGCCCCAGCTGCTGAGCGGCTCCTGGGTGCCCAACCCCAAAAAGCTGAGAAATGATTCAAACAGAATCATGCCCGGCACCAGCAACGAGGCGTAAACCACCACTACGCCCAACACGTTAGGCACGATATGGCGTAGCACAATCTTGATGGTTGATACCCCCCCAACCTGTGCGGCCTCAATATATTCCTTACGCTTCAGGCTTAATGTCTGTCCGCGCACAATACGTGCCATATCCAGCCAGGAAACCATGCCGATAGCGACAAAGATCAGCAGGATGTTTTGTCCGAAAAAGGTCACCAGCAAAATCACAAAGAACATAAAGGGAAAAGAGTTAAGGATTTCCAGCAGGCGCATCATAACGGAGTCGGTTTTTCCGCCCAGATAGCCCGCCAGCGTGCCATACAGGGTACCAACCACCACCGCCACCAGCGCGGCGGCAATGCCAACCATCAGCGAAATGCGCCCGCCAATCGCCACGCGCACCAACAGATCGCGCCCGGACGAGTCAGTGCCAAAATAGTGACCTGACTCCATATCCGGCGCCGCAGACATCATTGCCCAGTCGGTATCGTCATAGGCAAAGGGAGAAACCCAGGGGGCGATAATCACAAACAGCGCGATCAGCAATAAAATAAACAGGCTGGCCAACGCCGCACGGTTATGTATAAAACGACGACGCGCATCCTGCCATAAGCTGCGCCCTTCCACTTCCAGCTTTTCACTGAATGTATCAAGAGCTTCGCTATTTTTCTTACTCAAAATCATGGCGAGCCCCGGTATTAATAACGAATTTTCGGATCGATAACGGCATACAGCACGTCAACGATGGCATTAAACACAATAGTCAGCGTGCCGACTAAAATCGTCAGACTCAGCACCAGCGAATAGTCACGGTTAAGCGCGCCATTAACAAACAGCTGACCAATTCCCGGCAGCCCATAAATGGTTTCGATCACCATCGAGCCGGTAATAATGCCGACAAAGGCGGGGCCAAGATAAGATAGCACCGGCAGCAGTGCGGGTTTTAAAGCGTGGCGTAACACAATACGCCGCGTCGGCAGCCCTTTCGCGCGCGCGGTACGAATAAAGTTAGAGTGCATTACCTCAATCATTGATCCACGGGTAATACGCGCAATGCTGGCGATATAAGCCAGTGACAGCGCCACCATCGGCAGGATCATAAATTTCAGCGCGCCGCCGTTCCAGCCGCCGCCGGGCAGCCATTTCAGGGTGATGGAAAAAATTAATACCAGCAGCGGCGCGACAACAAAGCTGGGGATGACCACGCCGGTCATCGCCACGCTCATAACGACATAATCCCATTTACTGTTTTGATTTAACGCGGCGACGACGCCTGCCGTCACCCCCAACAGGACGGCAAAGATAAAAGCCGCCGCGCCGAGCTTCGCGGAAACCGGGAACGAGCCGGCCACTAAATCATTAACGGTATAATCTTTATATTTAAACGAGGGACCAAAATCGCCGTGGGCCAGCTGCTTTAAATAGTCGGCATACTGCTTCCACATCGGATCGTTTAAATGATATTTCGCCTCGATATTCGCCATTACTTCCGGCGTTAAGGTGCGTTCGCCGGTAAATGGACTGCCGGGCGCCAGGCGCATCATAAAAAAAGAGATGGTAACCAGAATAAATAGCGTCGGGATTGCTTCAAGGCAGCGACGCAGGATGAACTTTAACATTGCTCGTACCTGATGACTCTGGCCTCAGCCGGATAGCGAGGCCATTTTGCTCAAAATGGGCAGCCTGCGGCCGCCCGGAAGCCTGCATTAATGTTTGATGATATACAGATCTTTATCGTGCGAATTATCCAGCGGATCTTTACCGGTATAACCGCCGACGTAAGGTTTCACCAGACGCAGGTTTTTGTAGTAGTAGATCGGCACGATTACGGAATCTTTATCCAGCAGCTTTTCCGCTTCGCCATATAGCTGGCCGCGCGTTGCTTCATCTTTCGCGCCTAATGCCTGCGCCAGCAGCTTATCGAACGCCGGGCTCTTATAGTGCGAAGTGTTATTGCTGCTGTCAGAGAGCATGGTATTCAGGAAACTGGTCGGCTCGTTGTAGTCGGCACACCAGCCGGCGCGCGCGACATCAAAGTTGCCCTGATGACGCGTATCCAGGAAGGTTTTCCACTCCTGGTTCTGCAGCTTCACGTCAACGCCCAGGTTTTTCTTCCAGATAGAGGCGGCGGCGATTGCCAGCTTTTTATGCAGATCGGAGGTGTTATACAGCAGGCTGAAAGAGAGCGGCTTATCCGCCGTATAGCCCGCTTCGGCCAACAGTTTTTTCGCTTCTTCATTGCGTTTCTGCTGGGTCCAGTTCATCCATTCCGGTTTGGTCATGGTAATGCCGTCAGTAAACGGCGGCGTATAGCTCCAGGCCGGGTCTTCGCCCTGCGCTTTGACTTTATTCACGATAATATCGCGATCGATACCCAGCTTCAGCGCGGTACGCACGCGCGGATCGTTAAATGGCGGTTTCTGGTTATTAATTTCGTAATAATAGGTACAGAGATACGGGTCAGCATGAATTTCCTGCGGAATATCTTTTTTCAGTTTCTGGTACAGCTCAATCGGTAAATAGTTATAGGTCATATCGCTGCCGCCGCTGCGATAGCGGTTCGCATCGGTCACTTCTGAAGAGATCGGCAGGAAGGTGACTTTGTTCAGTACGGTATGGGCGTTATCCCAGTATTGCGGGTTGCGCTCTAAAACCAGGCGTTCGTTAATGACCCACTCTTTTACTTTAAACGCGCCATTGCCGACGAAGTTTTCCGGCTGCGTCCACTTATCGCCAAATTTTTCGATAACGGGTTTATACACCGGCGACATTGAATGATGAATAATCAGCTTATAAAAATAAGGCACCGCTTCGCTCAGCGTCACTTCCAGCGTATGGTCATCAACCGCTTTAATCCCAAGGGTATCCGGCGCTTTTTTGCCCGCGATAATATCATCTACGTTTAGCAGATGGCCGTACTGCAGATAGCTGGCATAGGGCGAGGCGGTTTTCGGATCGGCCAGACGGCGCCAGCTGTAGACAAAATCATTGGCGGTTAACGGCTCGCCATTGGACCATTTCACATCTTTACGCAGATGGAAGATCCAGACTTTACCGCCCTCTTTGCTTTCCCAGCTTTCCGCCACGCCCGGCTGGATTTTGCCGTCAGCGTCGTTAATCGCCAGCCCTTCATACAGATCGCGGCTCACATAGGCTTCCGGCACCCCTTCCACTTTATGCGGATCGAGCGACTGCAGCTCGGCGCCGTTGCCTCTGATCAGCTCCTGTTTTTCCGCCAGCTGAACCCCAGCCGGCACATTGGCCGCCAGCGCGCTGTTCACGGTTAATGCGCCCAGCGCTGCCATAACGCCCAGTGCCGCCAGGCTTTTTTTTGTGATGTTGGTCATGTTTACTCCAGTTTTTTATAATTACCGCGGTCGTAACCTGCGGCTTTCCCCCGCTGTACGGGTTACCTGCCACGCGCTCCGGAACCTGAAGCCGGACAGGGTTTGCTTCCTGTTTTCTTAGGGCTGCCATCATCTACCGCCCGTTATCGCTCTCCCGGGCAGCGAATTAATGTTGGGTTATGTAGTAATTCTTAATGTTCTGTCGGTCCTGCGCATCTTTGCCGCTGTAGCCGCCCACCCAGGGCTTCACCAGCCGCACGCTGACGCGGTAATAGACCGGCACCAGCGCTGAATCTTTATCCAGCTGCGCTTCCGCCTGTTGATATAACCCGGCGCGCTGCGCATCGTCGGCCACCAGCGATTTCGCCATCAATGCATCAAATGCCGGGCTACGATAAAAGCCGGTATTGGTTGAAGAGTCGCTCAGCAGCATATTCAGGAAAGATGAAGGTTCGTTATAGTCAGCACACCAGGTCGCGCGCGCCACGTCATAATTCCCCTCATGACGGGTATTCAGCATGGTTTTCCATTCCTGATTTTGCAGCGTGACGTTAGCGCCAAGATTTTTTTTCCACATTGAGGCGGCGGCGATAGCCTGCTTTTTATTTTGATCGGAGGTGTTATAGAGCAGCGTAAAGGTCAGCGGCTTTTGCGCACTATAGCCCGCCGCGGCCAGCAACTGTTTTGCTGTGGCGTTGCGTTCTGCCTGCGTCTGAGTAAACCAGGCGGGCGCGGTAAATTTAGCCCCATTAATATAGGGCGGCGTAAAGCCAAAGGCGGGAATTTGCCCTTGCCCCATAATTTTTTCAGCGATGATTTGGCGATCCAGGGTTAATTTCACCGCCGTGCGCACCCGCGCATCATTAAACGGCGGACGCTGGTTATTCAATTCATAATAAAAAGTACACAGATAAGGACTAACATGCACCTGCGCGCCCAGCTCTTTTTTGAGCATCGGAAAGAGTTCGGGGGGAATCGCGCTGTTGGTAATATCAATACCGCCGCTACGATAACGGTTGACGTCGCTGGTTTCCGAGCTGATCGGCAAAAAGTTAGCGGTTTCAATCACCGTATGCGCATTATCCCAATAGCGCGGGTTGCGCTTCAGCGTAATTTTTTCATTTACCACCCAGCTGCTCAGCGTATAAGCCCCGTTGCCCACGTAATGCTCCGGGCGCGTCCATTTATCGCCCCACTGCTCAATAGTCTGGCGATGTACCGGCCTCAGCGCGGTATTTTCCAGCATTGCCGTAAAATAAGGCACCGGCTGACTGAGCGTCACCTGCAGATGATGGTCATCCAGCGCTTTCACCCCTAATGCTGACGGCGGTTGTTTACCGGCAATAATCTCATCGACATTCACAATATGCGCGTACTGGAGAAAACTGGCATAAGGCGAAGCCGTTTTCGGATCCACCAGCCGTTGCCAGCTATAAACAAAATCTGCTGCCGTTACCGGGTCGCCATTGCTCCAGCGGGCATCCGGGCGCAGGGTAAATGTCCAGACATTATTTTGCTGCTGCCACTGCTGCGCAACGCCAGGCACCGGATGCCCCATGTTATCCGTTGAAATCAGCCCTTCCAGCAAATTAGCAATGATATCGCTTTCCGGCACCCCTTCCGTCTTATGCGGATCCAGCGAGGCGACTTCGGTACCGTTATTAATGGTAAGGATTTGATCCTGAGCTAACTGAATGCCAGGCGGCACGCTGGCCGCCAGGGCATAACCAGACAAAGTCAGGAGAACGGCGACTGCAGCTTTGCCATAATATTGATGGATTGCTGAATTCATAAACCTTTTGCTCGT
The DNA here is from genome assembly GCF_023517775.1 of Mixta hanseatica. Classification (NCBI taxonomy): domain Bacteria; kingdom Pseudomonadati; phylum Pseudomonadota; class Gammaproteobacteria; order Enterobacterales; family Erwiniaceae; genus Mixta; species Mixta hanseatica. Next base: position 2,355,251 of record NZ_CP082904.1, read on the forward strand.
AAAAGTAACCTGCAGGCTGTAAAGCAAAATCCGTTCTCACTTTGCCAGAGTCGGAAAAATCTTTAACCGGAAGTTAACAGATGAATTTTTCTTGTGCCAAAAACAAATAGTAAAAATGTTATCTATTTCTCTTTTATCATGATCGCCCATAACACGGAAGCGTTATTTTTTCCGATAAATTATCGCTTAACCCTTTGATAATGAATAGAAAAAGGTATCACACCCTCTCACCAGCCCTGACTAAATTAGATAATTACCTGGAAAACAAGCAAAGAATCATAACAATTGTTTTACATAGAATGATCATCTAAAGCCCGAGCGAAATGCCTGATAAAAGCCTTATAAATGAAAAAAATAACGCAGCAACTGATGTGAAAATAATCACATTTTTCTGGGGGAAAGAGAAAGATAGAGAAGCATTAGCAGATAAGCTAATAATTACCCTATTCTATTAAGCGACATGAATATTTGCACCAGAAAGAGGCATACAAAGCATGCGATTGCACCAGAAAGGAGCAAAAAGGAATTAAAAAGGAAAATTAAGTCGTGTTGTGAACCCAGCGGGTAATACCGATGTAATAACTACATCGGTGTGCAGAGATTAATTAAGCAGCCCCGGGAAGCTGGCTTTAAGACCGGTCACGATAAATTCAATGCCCAGCGCCATCAGTAATAACCCCATGATACGCGTAATCACGTTAATGCCCGTTTGCCCCAGCACCCGCACCATTACCGGCGCGGCGCGAAACAGCAGCCAACAGCAAAAAGCAAATAGCGCAATGGCAATGCTAAAAGCCAGCAGGTTGATCCAGCTGTGATAGCGCGTGCTCCAGACAATGGTCGAACTGATCGCGCCCGGGCCAGCCATTAAGGGCAACGCCAGCGGTACCACGCCAATACTTTCGCGCACCGCCGTTTCTGATTTTTCCTGTTTATTCTGCTTATCCTCGCCCAGCTTACCGCTAATCATCGACATCGCAATCGTCACCACCAGTATGCCGCCGGCGATACGGAAAGAGTCAATGGATATGCCGAAGATATGCAGAATAGCGTCGCCCAGAAACAACGAGGTCCAGAGGATAATTGCCACGGCAAGGTTCGCCGTCAGGTTGGTTCGGTTTCTTTCCGCGGCCGGCTGATAGCTGGTCATACTGATAAAAACAGGAATAATGCCGATGGGATTCACCAGCGCAAACAGGCCAACAAAAAATTTAATATAGCCAGATAAATCCAGTGCAAGGGTATTCACAACCTACTCCGCCAGTGCGCCAATGAAAACCGCCCTAATTTAATGTAAATATCATCTACTTGCCAGCGCCTAATGCCAGAATAATAAGCTTAACTTTTACCTATAAAGAGACGCAAAATCTGTTGTTAACAATTTGTTTAGCCTATGATGCGAAAACCTTCCGCTATAACAGTAGATGAGAAAATTTGTGATTACGGTCAAAAAAGAATCAAGCTGAAAGGAGTCAGCTTTAAGGAATATTGATCTAAATCAACAAGCATCTACCCCGTTCCAGGTAAGCTGAGTCCATCAAAAGGAATTGATAACGATGCGCTGCAGTTCAAAAGCGCCTTCGCCATAGAAACTCTTTCAGTAAACAGCATGGAGTAAGTAAAGCGCAAAACGCGTTATTTGCACGCTCCGTAAAGCGTAACGCCCCATCTTTCATCAGGCTTGTTTACTAAAAGAGTTTAACTTCCATCAGGAGAGCATTATGGCCGTTACCAATGTCGCTGAACTTAACGCACTTGTTGAACGTGTAAAACAAGCGCAGCGCGAATACGCCAATTTCACTCAAGAGCAGGTTGATAAAATTTTCCGCGCCGCCGCGCTGGCTGCTGCCGACGCGCGTATTCCGCTGGCAAAAATGGCGGTAGCAGAATCTGGCATGGGTATTGTGGAAGACAAAGTGATTAAAAACCACTTTGCGTCTGAGTATATTTACAATGCTTATAAAGATGAAAAAACCTGCGGCATTCTGGAAACCGACGAAACCTTCGGTACCATCACGATTGCTGAACCCACCGGGCTGATTTGCGGTATCGTTCCTACCACCAACCCAACCTCAACCGCTATTTTTAAAGCGCTGATTAGCCTTAAAACCCGTAACGGTATCATCTTCTCTCCGCATCCGCGTGCTAAAGACGCCACGAATAAAGCCGCAGATATTGTGCTGCAGGCCGCTATCGCCGCCGGTGCGCCGAAAGATATTATCGGTTGGATCGATCAGCCTTCCGTTGAGCTCTCTAATCAGCTGATGCACCATCCCGACATCAACCTGATCCTGGCAACCGGCGGTCCCGGTATGGTGAAAGCCGCCTACAGCTCCGGTAAACCGGCTATCGGCGTGGGTGCGGGTAATACCCCTGTGGTTATCGACGAAACCGCCGATATCAAACGTGCCGTGGCGTCTATTCTGATGTCGAAAACCTTCGATAACGGCGTGATCTGCGCTTCAGAGCAGTCAGTTATCGTGGTGGACGCGGTATATGAGTCGGTACGTGAGCGTTTCGCCAGCCACGGCGGCTACCTGCTGCAGGGCGCCGAACTGAAAGCGGTACAGGATATCATTCTGAAAAATGGCGGCCTCAATGCGGCTATCGTGGGTCAGCCGGCGGTAAAAATTGCCGAAATGGCCGGCATCAACGTACCGGCCAGCACTAAAATTCTGATTGGCGAAGTCCAGCGGGTCGATGAATCTGAACCTTTCGCTCACGAAAAACTGTCGCCGACGCTGGCGATGTATCGTGCCGAGAATTTTGAGCAGGCGGTGGCAAAAGCTGAAAAACTGGTCGCCATGGGCGGTATCGGTCACACCTCTTGCCTGTATACCGACCAGGATAACCAGCATGACCGCGTTAATTATTTTGGCGACAAAATGAAAACCGCGCGCATATTGATTAACACGCCGGCTTCTCAGGGCGGTATCGGTGACCTGTATAACTTTAAACTGGCGCCTTCTCTGACGCTGGGCTGCGGTTCATGGGGCGGCAACTCAATTTCTGAAAACGTCGGCCCTAAACATCTTATCAATAAGAAAACCGTCGCCAAGCGAGCTGAAAATATGTTGTGGCACAAACTTCCTAAATCTATCTATTTCCGCCGCGGTTCCCTGCCTATCGCTCTGGAAGAAGTGGCGACCGACGGAGCGAAACGCGCTTTTATCGTTACTGACCGCTTCCTGTTCAATAACGGCTATGCCGATCAGATTACCTCTGTGCTGAAAGCGCACGGCATAGAAACCGAGATCTTCTTCGAAGTAGAAGCCGATCCGACGCTGAGCATTGTACGCAAAGGCGCGGAACAGATGAACTCCTTTAAACCGGATGTGATTATCGCCCTTGGCGGCGGCTCGCCGATGGATGCGGCCAAAATCATGTGGGTGATGTACGAGCATCCTGAAACCCATTTTGAAGAGCTGGCGCTGCGCTTTATGGATATTCGTAAACGCATCTACAAGTTCCCGAAAATGGGCGTGAAGGCGAAAATGATCGCCGTCACTACTACCTCAGGTACCGGTTCTGAAGTTACGCCGTTTGCGGTAGTGACCGACGACGCGACCGGCCAAAAATATCCGCTGGCTGATTATGCTTTGACGCCGGATATGGCCATTGTGGACGCGAACCTGGTCATGAATATGCCGAAATCGCTGGCCGCGTTTGGCGGCCTTGATGCGGTAACCCATGCGCTGGAAGCCTACGTTTCCGTGCTGGCCAATGAATACTCTGACGGTCAGGCGCTGCAGGCGCTGAAATTGCTGAAGGAAAACCTGCCGGACAGCTATCGCGACGGCGCGAAAAACCCGGTAGCTCGTGAACGCGTTCATAACGCCGCAACCATTGCCGGTATCGCTTTTGCGAATGCTTTCCTCGGCGTATGTCACTCTATGGCGCATAAACTGGGTTCAGAGTTCCATATTCCGCACGGTCTGGCTAATGCGCTGTTAATCTCGAATGTGATTCGCTATAACGCGAATGACAACCCGACCAAACAGACCGCCTTCAGCCAGTACGATCGCCCGCAGGCGCGCCGCCGTTATGCCGAAATCGCCGACCATCTTGGTCTGAGCGCCGCTGGCGACCGCACCGCGCAGAAAATTGAAAAACTGCTGGCGTGGCTGGAAGAGATGAAAGCGCAGCTGGGGATCCCGAAATCTATCCGTGAAGCGGGCGTTCAGGAAGCTGACTTCCTGGCGAAAGTTGATAAGTTGGCTGATGATGCCTTTGATGATCAGTGTACCGGCGCTAACCCGCGTTATCCGCTGATTGCTGAACTGAAACAGATTATGCTGGATACCTTCTACGGCCGCGAATATGCAGAACCCTTTGAATCCGTTTCTGAAGCGCTCAGCGCTCAGCCGATCAAAGGCGCTAAAGTCGAGAAGAAAGCCAAAAAAGTTTGATAGTCCGTTAACAAAAAAACCCGCCTCGGCGGGTTTTTTTATCGCCGCAATAAAGCGGCTCCCTGCTGCCCTGCCTGAAAGACCTTTTCACTTCCTGCGTATAACGCCCTGTAAGCCACCGTAGCGTTTCTAAATTCACGCGCTATAGGTAGCCCTTTCAGGGGCGCTCTGTCGGCTGTAAAACGCCCTTAGCCAGCGTTTCTTTATAATGCTTACGACACATGGAGACGTAACGCTCGTTACCACCGATGACCACCTGCTCGCCTTCTGCGTAGGGTCTGCCCTCGCTATCCAGACGCAGCACCATGCCGGCCTTGCGGCCGCAGTGGCAAATGGTTTTTAATTCGATCAGTTTATCGGCCCAGGCTAATAAATACTGGCTTCCGCTAAATAACTCACCCCGGAAATCAGTACGCAGGCCGTAGCATAATACCGGTATATCCAGATAATCGACTACATCGGAAAGTTCCCGAACTTGTTCACGCGTCAGAAATTGGCATTCATCGACCAGGATGCAATGTACCGGCTTTTTTTCATGTTCTTCAGTAATTTCATGCATCAGTAAAGTCTGATTGTTAAACAATTTAGCCGGTGAAGAAAGGCCGATGCGTGAACTTACTTTACCACTGCCAAAGCGATCGTCTATCTCGGCCGTCCAGACCAAAGTCCGCATACCTCTTTCCTGATAATTATAAGAAGACTGCAACAATGCGGTGGATTTCCCGGCATTCATCGCCGAGTAATAGAAATAAAGCTGAGCCATAGGGCTGAACTCCGCCAAAAGGGTTAAACGAAAAAACCGGGCGATTGTATCATAGCGTCAGTGATTCCGGCGGGATAACCTACTCCAGGATTAACTTCTTTAACCGCGGCGCTTGTTTAACATCCCTGGCCGCTGGCGCTTAATCCAGGTTGTGGCATTAAATGATAAAACCTCAAGCCCGGTTCTTATTATGGCCCTTTTTTACCCGCGCTGAGCCTTAGCGCTTTAAGCGTAATGATGCTAACTCTTTAGGTTATACGATGATTCCAGCCGCTTAGCTGAACAGATAATCCCCTGTAAACCTAAGGCTGTTTAAGTATAGACTTTAATGCGGCGTGCTTATTTTCGCCTGAGACAACTATAACTTTCCGCCAATTGCGTTATGCAAATCTCACTTTAATAAGACTTTGTGAATTTCTTACAAAATTAACTATTGCAGTTCCTTTTTTCCACCTCTATTATTATCAGGCAGAACATTTCTCCCACCCAATATATTTTGAGATTAGGACAATGAGCGAAGCACTTAAAATTCTGAACAACATCCGTACACTGCGCGCCCAGGCCAGAGAATGCACTCTGGAAACTCTGGAAGAAATGCTGGAAAAACTGGAAGTGGTTGTTAATGAGCGCCGTGAAGAAGAAAGTCAGGCGCAGGCTGAAATTGAAGAGCGTACGCGTAAACTTCAACAGTACCGCGAAATGCTGATTGCCGATGGCATTGACCCAAATGAACTGCTGCAAACTATGGCAGCAACAAAAACAAGTGGCAAAGCCAAGCGCGCTGCGCGTCCGGCTAAATATAAATACGTTGATGAAAATGGCGAAAGCAAAACCTGGACTGGCCAGGGCCGTACTCCTGCGGTAATCAAGAAAGCCATTGAAGAGGAAGGCAAGCAGCTGGATGATTTTCTGCTGTAATTCCTGTTCAGGGTGCTTCTCTTAACCCCATTTCGCTATGGGGTTTTTTATTGGTCTTTTTGTCGTATTTGTCACGCCAGGCCACACCCAAAAAAAGGAAGCCCACTGGCTTCCTTTTTTTATTAATACTTATCAGACCTTATAAAAAGCACGATACCACTCGACAAAGCGCCTGATACCCTCTTCTACGCCCGTTTGCGGTTTAAATCCAATCACATCAAACAACGCCTGTGTATCCGCGCTGGTTTCCAGCACATCGCCCGGCTGCATCGGCAGCATATTTTTCTGCGCTTCTATTCCCAGCGCTTTCTCCAGCGCCTCTATATAAGCCATCAAAGTAACAGGCTGACTATTACCGATATTATAGACGCGATAAGGTGCGGAGCTGGTGGCAGGCGAGCCGGTTTCCACCGTCCAGTCAGGATCTTTTTGCGGAATCACATCCTGCAAACGGAAAATAGACTCGGTAATATCATCGATATAAGTGAAGTCCCTGCGCATTTCGCCGTTGTTATACACATCAATACTTTCCCCGGCGATAATAGCCCGGGTGAATTTGAACAGAGCCATATCCGGACGTCCCCACGGTCCGTAGACGGTAAAGAAGCGCAAACCGGTAGTGGGGATGCCATACAGATGTGAATAGGTATGAGACATCAGCTCATTGGCTTTTTTCGTCGCCGCATAAAGCGAAACCGGATGGTCTACGCTGTCATCGGTAGAAAATGGCATTTTACGGTTCAGGCCGTAAACAGAGCTGGAAGAGGCGTACAGCAAATGCTCAATTTTATGATGACGACAGCCTTCGAGAATATTAAGGTGCCCGGTCAGATTGGCATCAGCATAAGCGTGCGGATTATCAATAGAATAACGAACTCCTGCCTGCGCTCCCAGATGAATAACGCGCTGGAAACGATGCTGTGCAAACAGTGAGGCTATTGCGTCTCTGTCAGATAAATCGCCTTCGATAAAAGTGAAATCAGAAGAAGTGATTTGATTAAGGCGGGCACGTTTGAGATTTACATCGTAATAATCATTCAGGTTGTCGAGACCGACAACCTGGTGACCGGCCGACAGAAGGCGTTGGGTAACGTGAAAACCAATAAACCCTGCCGCGCCGGTAACCAGATAGTTCATATTTACCTCATTAATTATGCAACTTGAATAGACGCTCCGCGGCCAATTGCATAATAAACAAAACCGCGTTTGCTAATTCTTTCTGGATCATACAGGTTACGACCATCAAAAATCACGGGTTGTTTTAAGGCATTTTTAATCACATCGAAGTCCGGCGCGCGGAAGTTCTGCCATTCGGTACAAATAACCAGCGCGTCTGCACCTTGCAGAGCGGCTTCTTTTGTTCCCATCAGCTTCAGGTCCGCACGGTGACCGTAGATGCGCTGCGCTTCATCCATCGCTTCCGGATCAAACGCCTGTACCGTCGCGCCGGCAGCCCACAGCGTTTCCATCAGCACGCGGCTCGACGCTTCACGCATATCGTCGGTGTTGGGCTTAAATGACAGTCCCCACAGCGCAAAAGTTTTACCCTTAAGATCTTCACCAAAATGGCGTTTGATAAAGGTTGGCAGCTTCAGTTTCTGATCGTCATTAACCGCTTCCACCGCCTGCAGCAGACGAGGTTTATAGCCAATGGTTTCCGCCGTACGGATCAGCGCCTGCACATCTTTCGGGAAGCAAGAACCGCCGTAACCGCAGCCAGGATAAATAAAGTGATAGCCAATGCGGGAATCTGAACCAATACCCTGACGCACTTTTTCGATATCCGCGCCCAGGCGTTCCGCCAGGTTGGAGATTTCATTCATAAAGCTGATTTTGGTCGCCAGCATGCAGTTCGCCGCATACTTGGTCAGCTCAGCACTACGAATATCCATCAGAATCAGACGATCGTGGTTGCGGTTAAACGGCTCATACAGCTCGCGCAGCAGTTCAACAACTTCATCGTTATCCGTACCGACGACGATACGCTCAGGACGCATACAGTCGCTTACCGCGGCCCCTTCTTTCAGGAACTCTGGGTTAGAGACCACATCAAAGGTCAGATCCAGCCCACGCGCGTTAAGGGTTTCCTGCATTACGCTACGTACGCGATCGGCGGTGCCAACCGGTACGGTAGATTTATCCAGCACCACTTTATGCTCATCCATATGCTGAGCAATGGTACACGCTACCGCAGTAACATATTTCAGATCGGCAGAGCCATCCTCGTCCGGCGGCGTTCCCACGGCGATAAACTGCATAACGCCATGTTTAACGCCCTCTTCGGCGTTGGTAGTAAAGTTCAGTCGACCCGCTTCATAGTTTTGCTTAACCAGCGGCGTCAAACCTGGCTCATAAATGGGAATGATCCCTTTCTTCAGATTTTCGACTTTGTTTTCGTCGACATCAATACAAAGAACGTCATGTCCGACTTCGGCCAATACCGCAGCCTGAACCAGACCCACATAGCCGATACCAAATACGGTGACTTTCATTGCGTTATCCTGTTGCTGTGTGAATTACTTTTTATTTTCAACTGTATCGTTCAGCCACTGTTTGAAATCGCTGCCCAGTGACGGATGACGCAGACCATACTCAACGAAAGCCTGCATATAACCCAGCTTGTTGCCGCAGTCATGGCTAACGCCTTTCAGGTGATAAGCTTCAACTGTTTCTTTTTCCATCAGCATAGCGATGGAGTCGGTCAGCTGCACTTCACCGCCCGCGCCCGGAGGGGTTTTCGCCAGCAGCGGCCAAATATCAGCGGAAAGCACATAACGACCCACAACGGCCAGATTAGACGGCGCTTCGTCCGCTTTCGGTTTTTCTACCACGCCAACCATCGGCGCGCTGTCGCCTGGCTGCAGTTCCGCACCCTGACAATCGACCACGCCGTAAGCGGTAACGTCCGCTACCGGCTCAACCATAATCTGGCTGCGGCCGCTCTCGTCGAAACGGTTCAGCATTTCAGCAAGGTTATCTTTGGTCGGGTTAGACTCATACTCATCGATAATCACGTCAGGCAGAATAACCGCAACCGGCTCATCGCCAACCAGCGGATGCGCGCACATGACCGCGTGGCCCAGGCCTTTAGCGATGCCCTGACGCACCTGCATGATAGTGACGTGCGGCGGACAAATTGACTGAATTTCGTCCAGCAGCTGGCGCTTAACGCGTTTTTCCAGCATCGCCTCCAGCTCAAAACTGGTATCAAAATGGTTTTCAATCGAGTTCTTAGACGAGTGCGTAACCAGTACGATTTCATTAATCCCGGCAGCGATACATTCGTTAACGACATACTGAATTAACGGCTTATCAACCAGCGGCAACATTTCCTTTGGGATGGCTTTGGTTGCGGGCAGCATGCGCGTCCCTAAACCGGCAACGGGGATTACCGCTTTTTTTACTTTTGACTTATAGGCAGACATTAAGATACCTCTCTTATAGGCCGTTCAAGTTAATACTTGATATGTCGATTTAAAAAACGAAACGAGTATATCAGTTCAGGGACGCCGGATTTATCCTGGATAACTTCTTTCCGGCGAAATTAAGATTATTACCCAAGTGTAAAACTTATACTAAGGTCTGTCTGTGCGGCGTAAAAATAAAAAGCATTCGCTTATTATTCAGGCGACAGCATCAGACGCAGCCGTCCTCCATTCCCCCATACCTGACATTGCCAGGCATCACCCTGCTGGTTAATTTGGTTGAGATGTGTACTGCCCATAGTGCCTAAAGGCACACCATTTCTAAGCTGTATTTCTTGTCCGCTAATGTTCAGCGTTGCGTTTAAGCCGGCCGAGACCAAAATCAGGTTTTTATAGGTCTGATGATAATACCCGACTAATAATGGAAACTGCCCTTTAAGATTTGCCTGACGCAATAACATATTAACCTGTTTAAGCACGCTGCTTAATTCAGGCAAACGCTGTTTTTGTCCGGAAAGCTGCTCCTGCAACAGCCCGTTGAATAGCGCGCGTAACAGTAGTGCAGCCAGCACGCCATTATCGCCAGCGCGGGTAACGTCAAGGCAGTAAAAGGCCAGATCGTTATCCGATAGCGCGGCGATATCCAGGACCAGTCCAGGCTGTTCCGCCATCGTTAACTGGCGGTAGTTCATGCGGCAGTTTGCGATAACCTGCTGAACCGGCGGCTGAAGTTGCTTAAGCAGTTTGGCGGCCGCGCTGGGATCGCTAACTAATGCATCCCAGTCCTGAAACAGCTGTTCTTCTTCTTCCACCTGGGAAGTAAACATGGAAGGATAAAGACATTCATAGACCGCCTCGCGCAGGCGCTCCATGTCTCTGATCGGTTTGAGCAGCACATCCTGTACGCCAAGACGCAGGACATGCGCGATATCGGACATCTGCTCGGTAGCGGAGATGACCAGAATGGGAACTTGATTGCCATGGGTGCGTAAATGTTCCACTAGCTTGATGCCGTTCATACGGGGCATTTCTAAATCGCAAATCAGCAAGTCGGGCTGATGAAAGCGCAACGTTTCGATAGCATCAAGACCGTCGCTGGCGACCAGCAGTGTAGCGCCAAGCGAGTATAAGAAATTTTCCAGCAGGGAGCGAAAAACCACCTCATCTTCCACGATCAGGATCTGTTTTCCATTTAATGGTTTTTCCATTGTTTTCCCCCGTAAGCCAGATAACTCAATAGTGGTTCAAAAAACGCACTTGTGCCTGTCAGAATTGCCTGAAGTAACATGTGTGATTGACCCATTTTCATTACCGGCTTTGTACTAACGGTAATAATTCATCCATTTTTTTCTCAACCGCAGCTCTTCCGGCTGCAATCGCTTCCTCTGCACGATGAAAATCAAGCGTACTGATCTGGGGACAATAAGGCTGTATCAAGACATCCGGCGGGTCCCCCGCCATGCGATGACGCTTAAGACGATTTTCAAGTACCTGTATTGAGGTGGTCATAATCTCCATCGCGCCAGGCGAAAGAGAAGTGCGTCGCTGTGTTAAATGTTGTGCCAGGCGCTGTCGCAGCCTGCCGCGCCAGGATATCGCTTCCTCCGGCATGTTTTGCGTGGGTGTGGCAGAAAAGAGATCCTGCTGCATAAGGTGCGCATCGTGCTGCAAATCAACGGCGATGACAATATCCGCGCCCAGCGCTCTGGTAAGGGATACCGGAACCGGATTCACCACGGCGCCATCCACCAGCCAGTAGCCGTTATGCCTGACCGGCGGTAACAGGCCCGGCATGCTGCAGGAGGCGCGTACTGCCTGATGCAGATCGCCTTCGGTTAACCATAGCTCGCGACCGGTACTCAGGTTGGTGGCGACCGCGCCAAAGCGAATATGACACTGTTCGATAGACTCATCCGGCATTAAACGGCGAATATGGTTGAATACGCGATTGCCGCGCAGTAACCCGCCCCGCTGCCATGAAAAATCCATCAACCGAATCACATCCCAATAGCCAAATGACTTTACCCACTTTTCCAACAGCGGTAGCCGTTCGGTGGCGCAGGCGGCGCCCACTAACGCACCAACAGAGCAGCCAGCAATCACATCAATACGGATCCCCGCACGCAACAATGCATCAATCACACCGATATGCGCCCATCCTTTGGCAGCGCCAGATCCTAACGCCAGTCCTATTTTTACCTGTCTCATTGCATTCCTGTTTTAACCCCTCTTCACTGAATAGCGTTAAACGCCTGGGTCAGATAACATAACGTAAAATAACGCCTTTCGCCTTGTTGTTGCAAAACCTGGAGTCTACGTGTCTGAAAATTGCCCATGCTGCAGCGGATTGCAGTATAGCCTATGTTGCGGTCGCTATCTAAGTGGCGAGCAGATCCCTCCCAGTCCGGAATCCCTGATGCGCTCGCGCTATACGGCCTATGCCCGGCATGATGTCGATTATTTACTGGCGACCTGGCACAGTACCCATCGCTCTGTTCAACTGGGCCAGGCATTATCTGAAAGTTTTCCGCAAACCGTCTGGCAGAGTCTGAGAATCGTCGCCAACGAGGCTGGCGCCCACGTTAATGAAGCTTATGTGACATTTTTTGCGCGTTATGTGGAAAACGGCCGCCCGGGGGCGGTTTATGAACGCTCGCGCTTTGTCCGTGAGGATCAACGCTGGTACTATATCGACGGAACCGCACCACAGGTGGGTCGTAATGACCGCTGTCCCTGTGGCTCCGAAAAAAAATACAAAAAGTGTTGCGGCCAGTAATGCTGGAGCCGTTCAGATTCACTGCTATCCCGCTTCGACAGGATTGATAACTCATGCAAGCGCAGAATTTACAACGTAAAGTACTACGAACTATTTGCCCTGACGCCAAGGGCCTTATCGCTAAGATCACGAACATTTGCTACAAGCACGAGCTTAACATTGTGCAAAATAATGAGTTTGTCGATCATCGTACCGGGCGCTTTTTTATGCGCACCGAGCTGGAAGGGATTTTTAACGATACGACGCTGTTGGCGGATCTGGACAGCGCGCTGCCGCAGGGTTCGGTACGCGAGCTGCAATGCGCCGGACGTCGTCGCGTAGTGATTTTGGTCACCAAAGAGGCGCACTGCCTGGGCGACTTGCTGATGAAAAGCGCTTTTGGCGGGCTGGATATGGAAATTGCCGCGGTTATTGGCAATCACGATACGTTGCGTTCGCTGGTTGAGCGTTTCGATATCCCGTTCGTACTGGTGAGCCACGAAGGCCTGACGCGCGAAGAGCACGATAATCAGATGGCGGAGCAGATCGATCGCTACCAGCCTGACTACGTGGTGCTGGCAAAATATATGCGCGTATTAACGCCAGCCTTTGTGCAGCGTTATCCGAATCAGATCATTAATATCCATCACTCGTTCCTGCCAGCCTTTATCGGCGCGCGCCCATATCATCAGGCGTACGAACGTGGCGTGAAAATTATCGGCGCTACCGCGCACTACGTAAATGACAACCTGGATGAAGGTCCGATCATCATGCAGGATGTGATTAATGTGGATCACAGCTATACGGCAGAAGAGATGATGCGTGCCGGCCGCGACGTCGAAAAAAATGTGTTAAGCCGCGCGCTGTATAAAGTGCTGGGACAACGCGTTTTTGTTTATGGCAACCGCACGATCATTCTTTAAGTTATGCTTTACCGGCGCGGGTTGTTCAACAAACCGGCGCCGTGGATAAAAAAACGGCGAACGAACCGCTTTTTTTCCCGGGGCGCTTTACAGCATCGTTTCATTTGTTATGATGCGCCCCGCTTTCAGGCAATATTGTCCTGACCCGTGGTGGGATTCCCGAGCGGCCAAAGGGAGCAGACTGTAAATCTGCCGTCACAGACTTCGAAGGTTCGAATCCTTCTCCCACCACCACTCTTCTGCTTTAACGCAGAGAAGATAAAGCGAACCGGCGTTTAGGGTGCGCTTGATGGACAAAGGCGGTGTCACGCGACGTGACGGACTAAGCTGAAAGCGACAAAGAGTATTGACCTGTTTATCTGGTGGGATTCCCGAGCGGCCAAAGGGAGCAGACTGTAAATCTGCCGTCACAGACTTCGAAGGTTCGAATCCTTCTCCCACCACCATCTTTGCATGCTCCCCTTTAGTAAATTCAACTGTAAAGCCACATCTTCCCCATCGGGAGAAGGTGAGAAGCTTCGACAAGGTTCGAGTCGAGCAGCGCGAGACAACGTGCGCAATGCGGTTTCTACACTGTTATCCTCTATACATCTCTGTTAACATCCCGCCATCTTTTTACAGTGCAGTTACGGCAATATGAAATTTATCTCTTTCAATATCAACGGGCTACGTGCTCGCCCTCACCAGCTTGAAGCCCTGATCCAACAGCATAATCCTGACGTTATCGGCCTGCAGGAAACCAAGGTGCATGATGATATGTTTCCGCTGGAGGATGTCAGCAAACTGGGTTATCACGTCTTTTATCATGGGCAGAAAAGCCATTACGGCGTAGCGCTGTTAACCCGTGAGATGCCGCTTAAGGTACAGCGTGGTTTTCCTGAAGATGGGGAAGAGGCGCAGCGCCGTTTGATCATGGCGGAAATCCCCGCGCCGTCCGGCAATATTACCGTGATTAACGGCTACTTCCCGCAAGGAGAAAGCCGCGACCATCCGACAAAATTCCCGGCGAAAGAGAAATTTTACCGCGATCTGCAAAGCTATCTGGAAACCTACCTGACGGCGGACGATCGCGTGTTAATAATGGGTGACATGAATATCAGCAGCAGCGATCTGGATATTGGTATCGGTGAAGATAGCCGCAAGCGCTGGCTACGAACCGGTAAATGCTCCTTCCTGCCGGAAGAGCGCCAATGGATGGATCGTTTGATGAACTGGGGGCTGGTCGATACCTGGCGCGCCGCTAATCCTGACTGCGCCGATCGCTTCTCCTGGTTTGATTATCGTTCGAAAGGCTTTGATGATAACCGCGGCCTGCGTATCGATCTGCTGCTGGCCACGCGTTCGCTGGCTGAGCGCTGTATCGATACCGGGATAGACTACCAGATCCGTGGGATGGAAAAGCCCTCCGACCACGCGCCGATCTGGGCTGAATTCCAGCTATAAACAGCGGGCGTTGCGACAAATATCGCAACGCCCGTTTTTATTTGACGATCCGCCAGATCAGGTTATTGGTGCCCAACGATTTTTCATCGCGCACGCACTGCAACAGCACCCCTTCCGCTTTCACTACTGCGCCCTCGGTATAGCTCTGATTTTCATAAATGCAGCAGCGCAAACAGGGCGGATTTTGCGAGCGGTTCTGCCCCTGCGTCCAGACCTCCGGCGGCATATCGACCACCACATCGCTGTTGATGCCGCTATCCTGATTATTGCCGCTGTTATAATCATGTCGGTGCGCCTGCACCGCCGTGCTTAACAGCAGCGCCAGTATAATGCCCCACGTCCGTTTCATTATTCCGTCTCCTTTACCTTTGCCTTCGCCTTCTTAGTACGACGTTTATGGTTCCCGGCGGGCGCCGCCACACCCCGAAAGGCGCGCGCCGAGCTTTGCTGACGCGCCAGCGCGATTAAGTCATGCAGCGTTGCCACCAATGGCTGCATAAAATCCTGATAGCGACAGGCCTTTTCACTAATTTTCGTCAGCGTCGATTCCCACTGAGCCGTCATATCGGGACGCGCAGCCATCTCCGGCAGAGAGTGAATCAACGCCCTGCCCGCTTCGGTCGCATGAATATAACGGCCCTTCTTAGTCAGGAAAGCGCGCCGGAACAGCAGCTCAATAATGCCGGCCCGGGTCGCTTCCGTTCCTAAACCATCGGTCGCACGCAGGATTTTCTTTAGATCTTTATCCTGCACAAAGCGGGCAATCCCGGTCATGGCCGATAATAGCGTCGCATCGGTAAAGGGGCGCGGCGGCTGTGTTTGCTTCGCGGCGATCTCACCTTTCTCACACAGCAATTCATCGCCCTTCGCCACAACCGGCAGCGGCGTGCCGTCGTTCTCCTCATCGCGCTCTTTGCTGCCCAGCAGCGCGCGCCAGCCCGCCTCGGCGAGAAAACGCGCTTTGGCGATAAACTTACCGCCAGCGATATCCAGCTCGATAACGCATTTACGGTAAACCGCATCCGGACAAAACTGCATCAGATACTGACGCGCAATCAGTCCATAGATATTAGCTTCATTATCGGTAAGCCGTACGGCGCTGCTGCGCGCGGTAGGAATGATGGCGTGGTGCGCATCTACCTTTTTATCATCCCAGCAGCGATTTTTGCGGTTGGTATCAAAATCCGCCGGGGTTTTCATCTCGGGTTGATGAACGCTAATCGCGTTTAACACCGCATGGCGTCCGGCGAAATGTTCATCCGGCAGATAACGGCTGTCGGAACGGGGATAGGTAATCAGCTTATGGGTTTCATACAGGCGCTGACAGGTATCAAGCACCGTCTGGGCGCTCAGACCAAAACGTCTGGCCGCTTCAATCTGCAGGCTGGAAAGCGAGAACGGTAACGGCGCGGTATCGTTTTCCCGCTTATCCTGATAGCCGGTGACGTGCGCAGGCTGACCGCCAATGCGCGCCAGCACATGTTCCGCCAGCGGACGATGCAGCAGCCTTCCCTCTTCATCCTGCCAGGGTTCGCAGGCATCGCTGGGCTGCCAGAGCGCGACAAAGCGCTCTTCTTTTGGCGTGACGATATGCGCTTTTACCTCGAAATAATCTTTCGGGATAAAGTTTTCGATATCTTCATCGCGTCGCACCACTAACCCCAGCACAGGTGTTTGGACGCGTCCGACCGACAGCACGCCATCGTAGCCTGCATTGCGCCCCAGCAGCGTCCAGGCACGGGTCATATTAATTCCGTAGAGCCAGTCGGCGCGCGCGCGGGCCAGCGCCGATACGCAGAGCGGAATAAATTCTTTATTTTGCCGCAGGCGGTTTACCGCACGCTCAACGGCCTGAGGGTTCAGATCGTTAATCAGGCAGCGCTGAACGTTTTCGCGTTTGGCGGCGGGCAGCGCCAGATAATCCAGCACTTCATCCACCAGCAGTTGCCCTTCACGATCGGGGTCACCGGCATGGATCACCTCATCCGCCTGCTCCAGCAGTTTTTTGATGACGTTTAATTGTTTAGCCACCGAAGGGCGCGGCTGTAAACGCCATTTTTCCGGCACGATCGGCAGATCGGCTAACGACCAGCGCGCATAGCGGCTGTCATAACTATCGGGCTGGGCCTGCTCTAACAGGTGCCCCACGCACCAGGTAACCATCTGATCGTTTCCACAGGCAATGTAACCATCGCCACGACGATGCGGCTTCGGCAACACATCGGCAATGGCGCGGGCCAGGCTTGGCTTTTCAGCAATAAACAGGCGCATTAATGGGGCAAAGCTCTCTTAAGACAAGATAATAATAGGAACGCCGGCGGTAACCGGCATCGGGCCGCTCGCGCTGAAGGAGAGCGGCCATCTATGTTAACGCGTTCGCCCTGGCGTGATAAGCCATCCCTGCAGCGGCGCGGATAAAAAGCAGGATAATCACGCTATCCTGCCAACACAAAGGGGTGCGATCTGTCAGAAATAACTGACAAAGGGAGCGGTATCAGGAGGTAACACGGTGGTCGCGGATTTTAACTGTGGCGTGCCCAGATAAAGAAAGCCGACAATCGCATCCTGTTCACGGCAGTTAAACGCCGCTCTTACCGCTTCATTATCCGTCCAGGCGCCGCTGCGCCAGATCCCGTTGAATCCCTGCGCGGCGGCAGCCATCTGCATCGCCATCACCGCACAGCCAGCCGATAACAGCTGCTCCCAGCGCGGCACCTTATGATGCTCAACGCAGTGCGCCACGACAGTGATAATCATCGGCGCACGGAACGGAGACTGCTTCGCCTTTTCAATGGCTTTATCATCCATCTCGCCTTCACGCGCGGCCTGCTCCAGCAGCGCGCTAAAGCGTTCAAGGCCCTGCTTTTCAATAATATGAAAACGCCATGGCTGTAGCGTCCCGTGATCCGGCGCGCGCATGCCGGCCCGTATAATATTGTCCAGCGCTTCGCCCTGCGGCGCAGGCTCGGCTAAGCGCGATGCGGAACGACGGTTAACCAGTAAATCCAGTGCATCCATTTATGCCTCCTGATAATGATTAGCATTTACTGCAAACTAGCACAGGCTGAGGTTTTGTTACAGTCGCGTGCGATTTCCTGCTGACATTTGCCCGCCTGCTCTTTAGGATGTGGATGAAATTCTGGCAGAAAAGCTGCTTTTCTGCGCTCTGTCTGGTGATTATGGAGAAAACATGCGCACCTTGTGGCGAATTATAACCGGCCTTTTTAAATGGACATGGCGGGTGCTGAACTTTGTTCGTGAATGCATCCTCAACTTATTTCTTATTTTTTTACTGCTGGTTGGCGTAGGGATCTGGCTACAGGTTAAAAATGCCAGCGCGCCGGCAGAAGTGCCGCGCGGCGCGCTGAAAGTCGATCTTTCCGGCGTGGTGGTGGATAAACCTTCCGTCAGTAATAAGCTCAGCAAAATCGGCCGTCAGCTGTTGGGTGCCAGCAGCGATCGCCTGAAAGAGAATTCGCTTTTTGACGTGGTGGCGGCGATCCGCCAGGCCAAAGAAGATGAGAAAATCACCGGCATCGTGCTGGACCTGCGTAATTTCGCTGGCGCCGATCAGCCTTCCCTGCAGTATATCGGTAAAGCGCTGCGTGAATTCCGCGATAGCGGCAAGCCGGTTTATGCCAGCGGCGACAGCTACAGCCAGGCGCAATACTATCTCGCCAGCTACGCCAATAAAATTTTTCTCTCACCGCAGGGCACGGTCGATCTGCACGGCTTCGCCACCAATACGCTTTACTATAAAACCCTGCTCGACAAGCTGAAGGTCACCTCGCACGTGTTCCGCGTCGGCACCTATAAATCGGCGGTGGAACCCTTCCTGCGCGATGATATGTCGCCGGCGGCCCGCGAGGCCGATAGCCGTTGGGTCGGAGAACTGTGGCAAAACTATCTGAATACCGTTGCCGCTAACCGTCAGATTAGCGCCCAGCAGCTTTTCCCGGGCGCGCAGGGCCTGCTGAGCGGTTTACAAAAAACCGGCGGCGATACGGCGCAATATGCGAAAGAGAACAAGCTGGTGGATCAGCTGGCGACTCGCGCCGAAACCGAGCAGCTGTTTAGCAAACAGTTTGGCTGGGATAAACAGGATCAGGATTATAACGCCATCAGCATTTATGACTATCCGCTGAAGGATACCAGTTCGCAGAACGGCAACATCGCGGTTATCCTCGCTACCGGCGCCATTATGGATGGCGAGGAAACCCCGGGCGCCGTCGGCGGTGATACTACCGCCGCGCAGATCCGTCAGGCACGCCTCGACCCGGCCATCAAAGCGATTGTATTCCGCGTAAACAGCCCGGGCGGCAGCGTGACCGCATCGGAAGTGGTACGCCAGGAGCTGGCGGCCGCGCGCGCGGCCGGTAAGCCGGTAGTGGTTTCCATGGGCGGGATGGCGGCCTCCGGCGGCTACTGGATCTCAACCCCGGCGAATTACATTATCGCCAGCCCGGCGACGCTGACCGGTTCGATTGGCATTTTCGGGGTGATCAATACGGTTGAGAACTCACTGGATGCCATTGGCGTGCATACCGACGGCGTCGCCACTTCTCCGCTGGCAGACGTGGCCACCACCAAGGCGCTGCCAACCGAAGTGCAGCAGATGATGCAGTTGAGTATTGAAAACGGTTATCACAACTTTATCGGCCTGGTGGCGAAAGCGCGGCAGAAAACGCCTGAGCAGATCGATCAGATCGCCCAGGGTCACGTCTGGACCGGCGAAGATGCGAAGGCCAATGGCCTGGTCGATGCCTTGGGTGATTTTGACGATGCCATCACCAAAGCCGCAGAGCTGGCGAAAGTAAAAGAGGTACAGCTGAACTGGTTCGCCGACGAGCCCGCCTTTATTGATATGGTGCTGGGGCAGATGGATGCGTCGGTACAGGCCATGCTGCCTGCGACACTAAAAGCCTGGCTCCCTGCGCCGATGGTCGATGTGGTTAGCGCTATGAAGCAGCAACCGGGTCTGCTGGGTAAAATGAACGATCCGCAAAACCGTTACGCTCTCTGCCTGACCTGCGGCGAGGTGCGCTAACCTTCAGCCCGATCGGCATTGCTGCTGGTCGGGCTGCTCTTCCCGAACCTTTACCGTATACTGCGGTTTTACCGCAAAGCTGAGTCGCTTTTCATGCAAAAAAAATCCATTTACGTGGCCTATACCGGCGGAACGATCGGTATGCAGCGTTCAGAACAAGGCTATATTCCAGTTTCCGGTCACCTGCAACAGCAGTTAGCGGCGATGCCAGAGTTCCATCGTCCGGAAATGCCGAATTTTACCATTCACGAATATCAGCCGCTGATCGACTCATCGGATATGACGCCACAGGACTGGCAGGCTATTGCTGACGATATTCGTCAAAATTATGCGCTGTACGATGGCTTTGTTATCCTGCACGGCACTGATACCATGGCGTTTACCGCCTCGGCACTCTCATTTATGCTGGAAAACCTGGCGAAGCCGGTGATTGTGACAGGGTCACAAATTCCGCTGGCGGAACTGCGTTCAGACGGTCAACAAAATCTGCTGAATGCGCTCTTCGTTGCGGCTAATTATCCGGTTAAAGAAGTCACCTTATTCTTTAACAATACGCTTTACCGCGGCAACCGTACCACCAAAGCCCATGCCGATGGCTTTAACGCTTTTGCTTCGCCTAACCTGCCGCCGCTGCTGGAAGCGGGCATTCATATTCGTCGCCTGAATACCCCCGCCGCGCCGCAGAGCGAAGGCGAACTGATCGTTCATCCGATTACGCCTCAGCCTATCGGGGTGGTAACCATCTATCCGGGGATCTCTGCGGAGGTGGTGCGAAACTTCCTGCGCCAGCCGGTCAAGGCACTGATTTTACGCTCTTACGGCGTGGGCAATGCGCCGCAAAACGCAGAGTTCCTCGCCGAGCTGCGTGCGGCCTCCGAGCGCGGCATTGTGATAGTGAACCTGACTCAGTGCATGTCGGGCAAAGTGAATATGGGCGGCTATGCGACCGGTAATGCCCTTGCGCATGCGGGCGTGATTGGCGGCTTCGATATGACCGTTGAAGCCACTCTGACCAAGCTGCACTATTTGCTCAGTCAGCCGTTAAGCTGCGATGAAGTGCGTCAGCTGATGCAGGTAAATCTGCGTGGCGAACTGACCTCTGATAACTGATGGCGGAATCTATTATGACCCAGGCTCTGATCCTTATCGATTTGCAGAATGATTTTTGTCCGGGCGGCGCGCTGGCAGTGGCCGACGGCGATGCAACTATCGCCGTCGCCAATCGGCTGGCCGAGGCGTTTCATCGGCGTGGCGAACTCGTGGTGGCGACCCAGGACTGGCATCCGGCGAATCATGGTAGCTTTGCCTCGGTTTCCGGGGAGGCGGTAAACACTCTGGGCGAGCTTAGCGGCCTGCCGCAGATCTGGTGGCCCGATCATGCTATTCAACACAGCCAGGGCGCTGATTTTCATCCGACGCTTAACCGTTCGCTGATCGATAAGGTGTTTCATAAGGGTGAGCAGCCAGATATCGACAGCTACAGCGCCTTTTTTGATAATGGTCACCGGCGTCAAACCGGGCTGGATGCCTGGCTACGTCAGCAGGGCGTGACCCGTCTGGTGATGATGGGATTAGCTACCGACTACTGTGTGAAATTCAGCGTGCTGGACGCCCTGCATCTGGGATATGAAGTTGAAGTAGTTGCCGAAGGTTGTCGCGGCGTAAACCTGCAGCCGCAGGACAGCGCTCAGGCATTTGCGGAAATGGCAGCAAGCGGCGCGCTTATCCGCCAGTAAGCCCTTTATCCCGCCGTTCCGGCGGGAATGTTATTGCAGGGTAATCCGCGTGACGCTGTCACTGATACCGAACTCTTCCTTCAGCTCGCGCTTTGAGCGGGTGACCAGTTCCCCGCCCGCGCCGATACTCATATGCTGCGGCTGATGGTTATGGTGCGCCTGCCACAGCATAACCAGCTGCATGCAATGCTCTTTTTGCTCTTCCGTTAGCGCGACGCCGTCTGGCCATTTTCCGATTTCTACCGCTGTGACCAGTCGCTGATATATTTCAGGCGTCATGCCTTCGACTATCGCATTGAGTTCAGATTTCATTGCATCAACCTTTAATCTGATTGCCATCGTTATCGCTAAAGCTTAGCGAGGCTGAATTTACACAGTAGCGTTCGCCGCTCGGCTGAGGGCCATCGGGGAAGACATGACCAAGGTGGGAATCACAGCTGCCGCAGCGAATTTCAATCCGATGCATGCCATGTGAGTTATCTTCCAGATAGTGAATCGCATCCTCGCTGTAAGGCTGATAAAAGCTGGGCCAGCCGCAACCGGAATCATATTTTGTCTCTGATAAAAACAATGGCGCATTGCACACCAGACAGTGATAAATGCCCTCTGCTTTATTGTGTAATAGCGCACCGCTAAACGGCGGCTCGGTGCCGCGCTGCTGCGTGACATAAAGCTGCATTTCACTAAGCTGGTTATCAGGCGTACGATCGTTCAATTCTTTAGCCATTTTCATCATCTCTGGCAGTGTCATTCTGGAAAAATCGGCTAGTATTCTAACAAACAGTTAACAAGAACAGCTTAATATTTTGTGCCTGGCGAGTTTTGGCAGCAGCCTGAGTGCCAAATTGTGACGCAGATCACTTTCCAATGGAGGCAGGCCTTTATATTCGGTAATCGAGGCGTAAAACTGTTCCTGGAGAATAGTCGCGGAAGCAGATTTTTACCGGTAAATTCACTAAGACAGGTTTGATTTGTCGCAATAATTGACACGATTCCGCTTGACGCCTGGTAAGGATTTTGTAATTTTACAGGCAACCTTTTATTCACTAACAAATAGCTGGTGGAATATATGACTATCAAAGTAGGTATTAACGGTTTTGGTCGTATCGGTCGCATCGTTTTCCGTGCTGCGCAGCAACGTTCTGACGTTGAAATCGTTGCAATCAACGATCTGCTGGACGCGGAATACATGGCGTACATGCTGAAATATGACTCAACGCACGGCCGCTTCGAAGGCACCGTTGAAGTACAAGACGGCGCGCTGATCGTAAACGGCAAAAAAATCCGTGTTACCTCTGAAAAAGACCCGGCTAACCTGAAGTGGGACGAAGTCGGTGTTGACGTAGTAGCAGAAGCAACCGGTATCTTCCTGACCGACGAAACTGCGCGTAAACATATCGCTGCTGGCGCGAAAAAAGTGGTTATGACCGGTCCGTCTAAAGATGACACCCCGATGTTTGTTCGCGGCGCCAACTTTGACAAATATGCTGGCCAGGATATCGTTTCCAACGCATCCTGCACCACTAACTGCCTGGCACCGCTGGCTAAAGTTATCAACGACAAATTCGGTATCGTTGAAGGCCTGATGACCACCGTTCACGCTACCACCGCAACGCAGAAAACCGTTGATGGCCCGTCTCATAAAGACTGGCGCGGCGGCCGCGGCGCGGCGCAGAACATCATTCCTTCTTCTACCGGTGCAGCTAAAGCAGTAGGTAAAGTACTGCCGGAACTGAACGGTAAACTGACCGGTATGGCGTTCCGCGTTCCGACTCCGAACGTATCCGTGGTTGACCTGACCGTGCGTCTGTCTAAACCGGCTTCTTACAAAGAAATTTGTGAAGCGATCAAAGCCGCCTCTGAAGGCGATATGAAAGGCGTTCTGGGTTACACCGAAGATGCAGTGGTTTCTACCGATTTCAACGGCGAAACGCTGACTTCCGTGTTCGATGCCGCTGCCGGTATCGCACTGAACGACAACTTCGTGAAACTGGTTTCCTGGTACGACAACGAAACTGGCTACTCTCACAAAGTTCTGGATCTGATCGCGCTGGTTGCTTCTAAATAAGCAACGGTGACAGACTAAGCTTAGAGGGCGACTACGGTCGCCCTTTTTTATCGTCTGAATTCCAGCAAGGTAACATCATGACCGAAAAAATTTTTTCGCTTCCCGTGGTAAACCAGATCTCTCCTTATCTGAGCCAGCGACAAATTGGCGACCTGCCGGTTATTGTCGTTAATCATCCTAAAGTACGCGCAGCTCTTACTCTACAGGGCGCGCAGCTGATCGCCTGGCAGCCAAACGGTGAAAAACCGGTTATCTGGCTAAGTGAGAAAACCGCGTTTACGCCGGGTAAAGCCATTCGCGGCGGCGTACCGATCTGCTGGCCCTGGTTTGGCCCAGCGGGTCAACCGGCACACGGTTTTGCACGTAACCAGCCCTGGACGCTCTCTGCGCACGATGAAAACAACGACAATGTTATGCTGACGTTGGTATTGGAAAGCAATGAGCAGATCAAAGCGCTGTGGCCGCATGATTTCACGCTGATTGCGCGCTTCCGCCTGGGCGAACATTGCGAAATTGAACTGGAAGCGCACGGGGAATATCAGGCGACTTGCGCCCTGCACAGCTATTTTAACGTAGCGGATATCCAGGATGTGGAGGTCAGCGGTCTCGGCTCATCCTTTATCGATAAAGTGAAAGGCGGCGAACAGGGAACTTCCGCTGATGGCAAACAGCGCTATGTCGGACAGGTCGATCGTATCTATACCCAGCCGGAAGATTACAGCCTGATTCATGATAAAGCGGGACAGCGCGTGATTGAGGTTTATCACCATCATCATAGCGATGTGGTTACCTGGAATCCGGGCGTAGAGTTATCGTGCAGCATGGCCGATATGGCTAACGACGGCTTTCAGACCATGGTGTGTGTTGAAACCGCGCGTATCAATCAGCCGATGAAGAGCGCGCCAGAACAGCCGGCTCGCCTTGCCACCACCTTCCGCCTGCGTAAAAGCGTCAGATAACGTTTTATACCTCAAGAATCAATAGTATAAGGCCGGGCAGTTGCCCGGCCTTATATTGTCCTGTTAGCGGCGATGCTTGTCAGACGACATCCAGCGGCTGTTTACTTTGCGGCGGGGGAAACAGCCGATCCAGCAGTTTCAGCTGTGCCTCATCCAACGTGACCGTTAACGCGGCGGCATTCTCCCGCACGTGGCTGATGCTGCTGGCTTTAGGGATCGCCATTACGTCAGGATGACGAATCACCCATGCCAGCAGCAGCTGCGCGACGCTAATGCCAAGCTGATTGGCCATCTCGCTCAGCTCAGGACGGGTCATTAAATCATGACGTAAACGCCCCGCCTGAGCCAGCGGACAGTAAGCCATAATCGGCAGCCGACGCTGACGACAGGCAGGCAGCAGATCAAACTCAATGCCACGCGAAGCGAGATGATACAGCACCTGATTAGCGGCACAGTCTGCGCCGCCTGACGCCTGCCAAAGCTCCTGCATATCCTCGCTGTCAAAATTAGAAACGCCCCAGCGGCGAATTTTCCCCTGTTGCTGAAGCTTCTCCATGGCACGGATGGTCTCTTCAAGAGGAATATTACCGCGCCAGTGCAGCAGATAAAGATCGAGATAATCGGTTTGCAGACGCTTCAGGCTACGCTCACAGGCCTCCAGCGCATCGACAGTACCGGCGTTCCAGGGATAGAACTTAGAGACCAGCCAGGCGCGGTCGCGTCTTCCCCGCAGCGCCTCGCCCACTACCCGCTCTGCCCCGCCGTCCGCATACATTTCAGCGGTATCGATCACCGTTAAACCGCACTCCAGCCCCGCCTGTAAGGCGGCTACTTCCTGCTGACGCAGATCGGCCTTTTCGCCCATATACCAGGTGCCCTGGCCAATAGCCGGCAGCAGCAGACCCTCAGCGAACTGAATGCTTTTGCTCATCACTTCTCCTTTGCACAGCGCGCTTATCAGGGGCGACGGCGCCTGGCCGTCCCGCCTTAGCCCGTTGAATTAAAAGCTATAGCTGATGCCTGCCCAAGTGGTCAGCTGGGAATCTTTATCCACCATCGGGCTATCTTTGATTTCATCAGCCAGCCGCGTATAGCGCGCATAAACGCTGGTGCTCCAGCGCTCGGTCAGGCGATAGTTAGCGCTTAACTCAACGTACGGGCTCCAGCTGTCGTCGGGCTGATAGCGGCTGATCCCGGTGCGTGCCGCTTCATGGCTGGAAACACCATAGTAATAGCGGTTCTGATTGGAACTGGTCCAGGTAGCGCCAATGCCGGGCGCCAGACTGAAATCGCCAAACGTAAAGCGATAAAGGTAAGTCAGATCCCAGACGATACCGTCGCTTTTACCCAGCACATCGCCCAGCAGATTGGTCCGCACGATCCCCCAGTCAGCGATATGACGATATTCCAGACCGCCCATCACCGTCATATGACGCTCATCCAGCCCTTTCATTGCGCCCAGATCGTTATCATCCGGATCGTAACGCTGTGCCGAACCGGCAATGGTCAGGGAGAGCTGATCCTGTTGATCTTTCCACAGGTAGTAACCGCCCTGTAACGTGCGCAGCCAAAAACTGTCGCTTTCATAGTTGATCACCGGAAGCGGCAGCCAGCGATCCTGTCCGCCTTTATAGGGGCTTTGCGCATACGCGACTGAGGCGCCCAACGTCAGCGGAGCGGTCTCATCCGCATGGGCCGCACCACAAAGAGGTAAAAGCAAAGCAAGCGCGCTAATTTTGAATCGGTTCACAATATGTTTCTTCCATAGATATAACAATTAGAGGCATAGTTTAACGCCATTGCGTGGCAGGTTTAAATCTTAATACATTTTGACATATTCAAAAGGAAAGAAAGGTTCGCTTTGCCGCAGTCATGGCGGCTTATTTACAAAAACGTTACAGGCCGCGTCCCGCAAGGGCAATGCTTATTATCAGCCCCACTTTCCTGTTGAAATTAAATGGCATTAAAGAAAATTCCTGAAATGCCATCTACAGTTAAAAGTAACCTATGTGATTCGTTCGAGCAGAGTGACCATCAAATCTGTGTACCCCGATAAAAATACGTCAGGTTGGCATACGGGTTGCTGTACTCCTAAGAGAATATCTTCCGGAAGCTGATACACCTTTTATAACGCTTCCTTTACCTGTGCTAAAAACGAAAGGACGGGCATCGCTATGAATATATTCGATCACTATCGTCAGCGTTATGAAGCTGCCAAGGACGAAGAGTTCACACTGCAGGAATTCCTGGCTACCTGTAAGCAGGATCGCAGTGCATACGCCAACGCGGCAGAAAGACTTTTGATGGCTATTGGTGAGCCGGTCATGGTCGATACTGCTCAGGAGCCTCGCCTTTCCCGACTGTTCTCAAACCGTGTGATTGCACGTTATCCGGCCTTTGAAGAGTTTTATGGGATGGAAGAAGCGATTGAACAAATCGTTTCTTACCTGAAACATGCGGCTCAGGGTCTGGAAGAGAAAAAACAGATCCTGTACCTGTTGGGCCCGGTGGGTGGTGGTAAATCCTCGCTCGCTGAACGCTTAAAATCACTGATGCAGCGCGTACCGATTTATGTGTTGAGCGCCGACGGCGAACGCAGCCCGGTTAACGACCACCCGCTGTGCCTGTTTAATCCACAAGAAGACGCTAATATACTTGAAAAGGAGTATGGCGTGCCGCGCCGTTATCTCGGCACTATTATGTCGCCGTGGGCAGCAAAACGACTGCATGAATTCGGCGGCGATATCACCCGCTTCAAAGTTGTTAAAGTCTGGCCGTCGATTCTGGAACAGTTGGCCATCGCCAAAACCGAGCCGGGCGATGAAAATAACCAGGACATTTCCGCGCTGGTTGGTAAGGTTGATATTCGTAAGCTGGAAAACCATGCGCAAAACGATCCCGATGCCTATGGCTATTCCGGGGCACTGTGCCGCGCCAACCAGGGCATCATGGAATTCGTGGAGATGTTTAAAGCGCCGATCAAGGTGCTGCATCCGCTGCTCACCGCCACGCAGGAAGGGAACTACAACGGTACGGAAGGTATTTCCGCCCTGCCGTTTAACGGGATTATCCTGGCGCACTCTAACGAATCAGAATGGGTGACCTTCCGTAATAACAAAAACAATGAGGCGTTTCTTGACCGTGTTTACATCGTCAAAGTGCCCTATTGTCTGCGGGTTTCGGAAGAGATCAAGATCTACGAGAAGCTGCTTAACCACAGCGAGCTGACGCATTCTCCTTGCGCGCCAGGTACGCTGGAAACGCTGGCCCGTTTCTCGATTCTTTCGCGCCTGAAAGAGCCGGAAAACTCCAGTATCTATTCAAAAATGCGGGTTTACGATGGGGAAAGCCTGAAAGATACCGATCCGAAAGCAAAATCGTATCAGGAGTATCGCGATTATGCCGGCGTGGATGAAGGGATGAATGGGCTTTCAACGCGCTTCGCGTTTAAGATCCTGTCGCGGGTGTTTAACTTCGATCATACCGAAGTGGCAGCTAACCCGGTTCACCTGTTCTACGTGCTGGAACAGCAGATTGAACGCGAACAGTTTCCGCAAGAGCTCGCCGAAAAATATCTTGAGTTTCTGAAAGGATATTTGATCCCTAAATACGCGGAGTTTATTGGTAAAGAGATTCAGACTGCCTATCTGGAATCCTATTCTGAATATGGCCAAAACATTTTCGACCGCTACGTTACCTATGCGGATTTCTGGATTCAGGATCAGGAGTACCGCGATCCGGATACCGGTCAGTTGTTCGATCGCGAAGCGCTGAATGCCGAACTGGAGAAAATTGAAAAGCCAGCCGGTATCAGTAATCCCAAAGACTTCCGTAATGAGATCGTTAACTTCGTGCTGCGCGCCCGCGCACAGAACAGCGGACGCAACCCCAACTGGACCAGCTATGAGAAGCTTCGCACAGTTATTGAGAAGAAAATGTTCTCCAATACCGAGGAGCTGCTGCCGGTTATCTCCTTTAACGCGAAAACGTCAACCGACGAGCAGAAAAAGCACGATGATTTTGTCGACCGTATGATGGAAAAAGGCTATACCCGCAAGCAGGTTCGTCTGCTGTGCGAATGGTATCTGCGTGTGCGCAAATCATCATAAGTTAAGGCGTACCAGCCTATAAACGTAACGGAAGCGACATTAAAGAGGTCGGACATTATGTCCGACCTTGCTTGCAACGTTGTTTGGGGGAGCTATGGCCTATTTTATCGATCGGCGACTGAACGGCAAAAACAAAAGCGCGGTGAACCGTCAGCGTTTTTTACGCCGCTACAAGTCGCAAATCAAACAGTCGATCTCCGAGGCCATCAATAAACGTTCGGTTACCGACGTTGAGAGTGGTGAATCCGTTTCTATTCCGGTAGATGACATTCATGAACCTGTTTTCCATCAGGGCCGCGGCGGCACCCGTCATCGCGTGCATCCCGGTAACGATCATTTTGTACAGAACGACCGTGTAGAACGGCCTCAGAGCGGCGGCGGCGGCGGCGGAAGCGGCCAGGGCAATGCCAGCCAGGATGGTGAAGGTCAGGATGAGTTTGTTTTCCAAATCTCTAAGGATGAATATCTCGATCTGTTATTCGAAGATTTGGCATTACCCAACCTGCGTAAAACGCAGCAGCGGCAGATGAATGAGTATAAGACGCATCGTGCGGGCTTTACCTCTAACGGTGTGCCCGCCAATATTAGCGTGGTGCGCTCGCTGCAAAATTCGCTGGCGCGCCGTACCGCGATGACCGCAGGCAAGCGTCGTATGCTACGTGAGCTGGAGGAAACGCTGCAAACGGTGGAAAAAACCGAGCCGGCGCAACTGCTGGAAGAAGAACAGCTACGTAAAGAGATTGCTGAGCTGCGGGCGCGTATCGAGCGGGTTCCCTTTATTGACACCTTCGACCTGCGTTATAAGAACTTTGAGAAACGGCCGGAGCCATCCAGCCAGGCGGTAATGTTTTGTTTGATGGACGTCTCAGGCTCTATGGATCAGGCGACCAAAGATATGGCAAAGCGCTTCTATATTTTGCTTTATCTGTTTTTGAGCCGAACCTACAAGAATGTGGAAGTGGTCTATATCCGCCATCATACCCAGGCGAAGGAAGTTGATGAGCAGGAGTTCTTTTACTCGCAGGAGACCGGCGGCACCATTGTTTCCAGCGCCTTAAAGCTGATGGATGAGGTGGTAAAAGATCGCTACGATCCTACGCAGTGGAACATCTATGCCGCTCAGGCGTCGGATGGCGATAACTGGGCTGACGACTCGCCGCTGTGTCACGAGATACTGGCGAAAAACATTTTGCCGGTGGTACGTTACTACAGCTATATCGAAATTACCCGCCGCGCCCATCAAACGCTGTGGCGTGAATATGAACATCTGCAGGCCACGTTTGATAATTTCGCCATTCAACATATTCGCGAGCCGGAGGATATCTATCCGGTATTCCGTGAACTGTTTCATAAGCAGGTAGTGGAAAGCTGACCGAACAGCATCAGGGCGCGCGCGGCTCGCCCTGATGTTTTCATTAAACCCTTTCTCAGAAAGTGTAGCTCAGGCCGGCAGTATAGCGGCGGCCATCCAGCACCGTGGCGTAATCGTCATAATCAATAGTTTTATCAAACAGGTTATAGATGCCGGCGGTGATCATTAATTGCTTATGCGCCTGATAGCGTATGCCGCTATCTACCTGCGTATAAGAAGGCGTTCCCTGTGCCATTGAGGTCCGGCTCAGGTATTCCGAGGTGCTGCCACGCAGGTTCAGCCGGCTCCAGAAGCCCAGTTTCGGCATCGCCTGCCAGTCCAGGGTGGCATTAAACATATGCTTCGGCATTTTGTTCAGCGGCTGGCCGGAAAACTGCCCACTCTTCTGCTCGGAGTGTGTCCAGGTATGATTTGCCGTCAAATTAATATCTCGCGTAATACGCCAGCCGAACGTCGACTCCACGCCGCGGATCGTCGCCTTATCCACATTCACCCGGTCACTGACAAAATCATAATGCGTATCGCCAAGGGTACAGGCGGGTGCTGCGCTGTTATTGCAGCGCCGCGTTTCGGTGATTTTGTTTTTGAAATCGGTATTAAACAGCGTGACGCCTGCGTTCAAGCCCGTCTGGTTATCCCACAGCAGCGTGATCTCCTCGCTCAGGCTTTTTTCCGGCTTAAGATCGGGATTGCCGACAATGATGCCGTTACTCCTGCTGCCGCCAGTTATCTGTCCCCAGTTGGCGGAGGACTGGCGTAAATCAGGCGCGCGATAGCCCGCTGAGATGCCGCCCTTCAGGATCCACTGCTCGTTGATCTGCCAGACGCCATAACCGCGCGGCGTCCAGTTAGTACCGTAATTTTCATCTTCATTTATCCTGATGCCGCTTGTCAGGGTGAAATTGTCCGCCATTAGCCACTCATCCTCAGCAAACAACGCCCAGTTCCAGCGCGTCAGCTTATCCAGCCCCGCAGCGGCATCAAGCTGGTTGCCCCGATCGCGCAATTTTTCATAGCGATACTCACCGCCGAGGGACAGCGTGTGGTCGCCAAGAAACAGTTGGTTGAGGTTATTCAGAATGGTGTTGTAAAACGCCATCTTACGGCCCGGATTGCTGCTCTCTTCATGCTGCAAATAGCTGGTGGTATTGAAGGCATCGTAATAGCCGTTATGCGCTATGCCCCAGGTGGTATGGGTATAACGGTTGTCACTGCGGCTGTTGGGAGTACAACGTTGATTACGACAGCTCTCCAGCGCTTTGGTCTTGCCCGGCGTACTGTTGCGATCCTGTAATTCGCGAGCGATATCAAGTTCAATGTTGTTATCCTCATCCGGCGTCAGATTAAAGGTAACGCCGCCGTTACGCATTCTCTGCTCGCTGTAACCATTAAGGATTTTGTCTTCGGCGCGACGTGACAGCAGCCCGCTGACCTTCATTCCCAATAGCCCTTCTATTAAGGGGCCGGAAGCCCAGGCATTGGTCTGGAACAGATCGCCGGAATCACGCTTCTCCTGCAGCGTGGCATCGCCATGCAGGGCACCGCGCCATGCCTGCTGCGTGGCGATTTTTTTAGTGATCACATTAATCACGCCGCCCATCGCATCGGAACCGTATAGCGATGACATCGGGCCACGAATGACTTCAATACGTTCGATCGATTCCAGCGGCGGCAACCAGCCCTGCTCAATGCCCGCGTTGTCGCTGTTAGGCCGGGTATCGCGCGTGCTGATACGCTTACCGTCCACTAAGAACAGCGTATATTTAGACGCCATACCGCGAATGCTGATATCGCTGCTGCTGGCGCCCCCGGTAACCACTACGCCCGGCACATCTTTCAGCGCATCGGTGACATCACGGTAAGCTTTATCTTCCAGCTGCTTTTTGGTGATAACGGAAATTGAGGCGGGCGCCTCCTGGATTTTTTGCTCGAAGCCGGTGGCGGTTACCACCATAGCCTGCTCTTCAGCAGCGTGAAGCAACGGCGCGGCGGCCGCAGCCAGCAGCACGGTAACGATATTTATACGAGGCATAACTCATAATCCCTTATGGCAATCGACAAAAAGCCAGCCTTCCTGCATTAATAGCTGGCCCTGATACAACTCAAGCGCGGGATGATTGTACAAAATAGAAGCGACGGGTAAACAAAAACGATAAGCATTCTCATTTTGCGTGTCTTTTATGTGTGCGTGATCAACTTTTCTGGAAAGGGTATGGAATATTTAAGGCAACAAAGGGCTGTTCAAGAGTGAATCGCGGATATTAAAAATCCGCCTTCAATGAAGGCGGATTAAGGTGAATGGCAAAGCAGAATGTCAGGCTAAAATCGCCCAATGAGACGGACAACCTCCGTCAGGCCGCAGCGCCTTTAGGCTGCGAAGCGATATGCCCGGCCCACAGGCTGGCAACCCATTTCACGCCTTTGGCAGTAAAGCGCGCCTGCGAGAAGGCGTGTTGGTTTTCGCCTACGCCGGAACGCAGCGTAAAACGCCCGGCGTTAATGTGCTGCTGATGTGGCGTAAGCGTACCGTTCATGCGGTACATAATATGGCGCTCCAGCAGGAACTGGCGAAAGTCAGGCTCTTTTACCTTCAACATTTTGCACACCTGACGGAAGCCCAGCGACTCTTCTTCCACCGTGACATAGCGGTCGAAGAATTCAGCCTTGGGAGCGAAAAGCGCCAGCTGCTGCTCTGCTTTTTGACGCTGTTCAAACTGTTCGGCCCAGGCGCGCGCGGCCTCAGCCGGATTGGTAAAATCGGGCAGATGCGCCATTTTTTCGCGCTCCTGCCAGCGATCGAGCGCTTCGGCAGTAAAGGCAGGCGATAAGCGCGCCACCGCCAGCACCGAGTCACGCTTGTTAAGACGATATTCCTGTCGTGTCGCGCCGTCAGCGTCGTAATCCCATGAGATTAGCGGCTGTGACAAACGCTGCGCCGTTTCCAGACTTTTAATCAGACGTTTCACTTCACCATGGGTATTACCGGTCATCTCGGCGATTTCACGGCTACTCATTGTGACGGATTGATGAAGAGCGTTCAGGCTCTCAGTAGAAATCATCATAGCTTCACCATTGACTTGCGAATAGCATCAGCCCCGTGAGGGAGTACAAATAGTATACGTATTACTGGTTTAATATCCAGTATTTTTTTTAATCAATTTCACTTTGCGGCACGATACGAAAAAAAACAAATTTTAGTTCCTGCGAGCTGTGACAAGCTATTGATAAAGCATTATCTTTTGAAAGCGGTTATAGTGTAAGCCCCAGGAAAACCGCTTTTTGTCATCTGTTTTACGAGGAGAAAACGCCTTGAATGCCAGCACGATTTACAGTCTTTTCATTATTGGTTCCGTGCTGGTTGCATCAAGCATCCTCCTCAGCGCCTTTTCTTCTCGTTTAGGTATTCCTATTCTGGTGATCTTCCTGGCGCTCGGCATGCTGACCGGCGTCGACGGCATCGGCGGTATCGCCTTTGATAACTATCCGCTGGCCTATATGGTTTCTAACCTTGCGCTGGCGGTTATCCTGTTAGATGGCGGCATGCGCACCCGCGCCTCGTCGCTACGCGTCGCGCTGGGTCCGGCGCTCTCTCTCGCCACGGTTGGCGTGATGATCACCGCCGGGCTCACCGGTCTTGCCGCCGCCTGGCTGTTCCGGCTTGATATGATGCAGGGCTTTCTGATTGGCGCGATTATTGGCTCTACGGATGCCGCCGCCGTGTTCTCTCTGCTGGGCGATAAAGGGCTGAACGAGCGCGTTAGCTCTACGCTGGAGATCGAATCCGGCAGCAACGATCCAATGGCGGTATTTCTGACGATCACCCTGATTGAGATGATCCAGCAGGGCGAAACCGGCCTGAGCTGGATGTTTGTCGTTCATCTCATCCAGCAGTTTGGTTTAGGCATCGTGCTGGGGTTAAGCGGCGGCTGGGCGATCCAGCAGCTGATTAATCGCATCTCTCTCGCCAATGGGCTTTATCCGCTGTTGGCCGTCAGCGGCGGGATTCTGGTGTTCGCCCTGACCACCGTGCTGGAAGGCAGCGGCATTCTGGCGGTTTATCTGTGCGGCTTCCTGTTGGGCAATCGACCTATTCGTAACCGGCACGGCATTCTGCAAACTTTTGACGGTATGGCCTGGCTGAGCCAGATCGGCATGTTTCTGGTGCTGGGCCTGCTGGTAACGCCGTCCGATCTCTGGCATATCGCCGTACCGGCAATGTTGCTTTCCCTCTGGCTGATTCTGTTTGCCCGCCCGCTATCGGTCTTTATCGGCCTGCTGCCCTTTCGCAGTTTTACCCTACGCGAGCGTGTTTTTATCAGTTGGGTCGGTTTGCGCGGCGCGGTGCCGATTATCCTGGCGGTGTTCCCGATGATGGCCGGGCTGGAAAATGCCTCGTTGTTTTTTAATATCGCTTTTTTCGTAGTGCTGGTATCGCTGATGCTGCAGGGCACCTCGCTGAGCTTCGCCGCACGCAAAGCGAAAGTGATCGTTCCCCCTACCGCTTCGCCGATTAGCCGCGTAGGGCTGGATATTCATCCGGAAAATCCATGGGAACAGTTTGTTTATCAGTTAAGCGCTGATAAATGGTGCGTCGGCGCGGCGCTGCGTGATTTACAAATGCCGCGTGAAACCCGTATCGCCGCCCTGTTTCGTCAGAATGTGTTGATGCATCCCACCGGCAATACTCGCCTGCGTGAAGGCGACGTGCTGTGCGTGATTGGCCGCGAGCGCGATCTGCCCGCGCTGGGTAAGCTGTTTAGCCAGTCGCCTCCGGTGGCGCTCGACCAGCGCTTTTTCGGCGACTTTATTCTTGATGCCGACGCACGGCTGCGTGACGTGGCACAAATCTATGGTCTGGATCTGAATGAAGAGACTAATGATCAGCAGTCGCTGGGTCAGCTGATTCTGGGTATGCTCGGCGGCGCGCCGGTGGTCGGCGATCAGGTGGAATGGAACCATCTGATCTGGACCGTGGCGGAGAAAGAAGATAATCAGGTGATAAAAATCGGCGTACGGGTACCGGAAGAAAAGGAATAATCCTGGCCTGGCCCTCTCCAATTTCCTGCCAGAGCGACTAAGCTTAAAGTTCACGTCATTCCTGGAGGGACATAACCCATGGGTCATGTAGTCAAAATTGGTCGCTACGAGATTATTGATGCAGATTTGAATGCTGAACCGGCTGATACTATCAGCATTCCCTGTCAAACCAATCCCGGTCTCAGCTACCAGCTTGACGGCTGGGACGAGGAAACCAGCGTTCCCGCGTGGATTGACGGCCAGCCGGTTGATCTGGAGATCGGCCATTATGATAAACAGCAGGATCGCTGGTTTTTGAAAAAACCTGCCTGATACCATCAGGGAGCAGCAACCTGGCTGCTCCTGATTTTATTTTTCCCTTTTCTTTTTCATCACATCTCTCTACGCTGTGCAGCTCAAAAATATCGGATAATAACTTCCCTGATGCAAAAATTTACCCTTTTGTTGCTTAGCCTGGTGCTCTTAGCGCCCCTGGGCATCGATCTCTATTTGCCGACGCTGCCGGATATCGCTCTGGGGCTGGCGACGCCGGTCGCCACGGTGCAAACCACCATTCCTGTGTTTCTGCTGGTGATGGGGCTGGGCCAAATTATCGCCGGGCCGCTGGTGGATAATTTTGGACGTAAGCCTGTCGCCATGATCGGTCTGTTGTTGTATATCTGCGGCAGCGCCCTTGCCGCCTGTGCGATAAACTGGCCAATGTTTTTGCTGGCGCGTCTGGTGCAGGGCTGTGCGGTATGCTGTACCGCCGTGGTCGCGTTTAGCGGCGTGCGCGATCGGCTCTCCGGCGATGAAGCGGCGCGCGCCTATGGCTTTCTTAACGGCGCGCTGAATATCGTACCGGCGCTGGCGCCGATGCTCGGCGGTTTTCTGGCCGCAGCCTTTGGCTGGCGCGCGCCGTTCTGGTTCCTGGTGGGCTATGCATTGCTGATTAGCCTGCTGATCGCCTGGCTGCTACCGGAAACGCGCCCGGCCGATACGCGCAAGGTCAAAGGCCTGCCGCTGCGGCAATATGGCGCGATTTTGCGTCAGCCGCGCTTTCTCGCTTTCGCCTTCGCCAACGCCGGCGCGCTGGGAATGGTGTTAACTTACGTCTCGCTGGCGCCGCATGTGCTGATGACCGAAGGCGGCCTGAGCGCTTTACAGTTTTCCATCGCCTTCGGCGCCAACGGTTTCTGGATCATGCTGGTAAGCATTCTGGTCAATAAAATGATCCGCAAAGTGGGCCGTCCGGTTTGTCTGGCGCTGGGCACGCTGGCGATGCTGCTGGGGGCGCTACTGCTGTTTGCCGGCGAGCAGCTGTTTCCTGCCGCGCTGCAAACCCACTGGGCGCTCTACATGCTGCCGGTCGCGGTTTCCGTGGCGGGCCTGGCTTTTACCGTTGGCCCAGCCACCAGCTATGCGCTGGAACCTTATCAACAGCAGGCGGGCGTCGCTTCCGCGCTGGCAGGATTTATTCAGATGGCGGGCGGCTCATCGGCCGGGCTATTCATGATGGCGCTGCCGCTGAAGGAAAAAGATGCGCTGGCATTGATGATGTTGGTGGGCGCAGCGCTGACCTTTCTGGCCTGGCGCTGCAGTAAAAAAATGCGCGGCTCGCTGACCGCGCTATAATCTATACCACCTCAACCGGTACCCGCGGCGCGACGGCGCACATCAGCTCATAGCCAACGGTACCGGCACTACTTGCCACCTCGTCGATTTTAACCCGATCGCCCCACAGCTCTACTTTGCTACCGATGCCAGCCTGCGGACAGGGCGTTAAATCTACCGTGATCATATCCATTGATATCGCGCCGACAGTGGTGGTGCGTACGCCATCAATCACTACTGGCGTTCCGCTGGGCGCATGACGCGGATACCCATCGGCATAGCCGCAGGCCACCACCCCGATACGCTGCTCGGCAGCGGCATGATAACGGTAGCCGTAACCCACGCCTGCGCCGGGCCTGAGCTGCTGAATGGCGATAATCTCGCTGGTTAACGTCATCGCAGGCTTTAGCCCGGTCCCGGCGATATCCTGCCACTGGCCGCCTGGCGAGGCGCCATAAAGAACAATGCCCGGCCGCACCCAGTCAAAATGCGCTTCCGGATGCCAAAGCGTTGCCGCTGAGTTAGCCAGCGAGCGTGGGCAGTTGAGTCCTTCAGCCGCCCGCTCCACCTGTTTCATCGGCTCGATGATGCCCTCTTCTTTCTCCGCCTCAGCGAAGTGAGTCATCAGGGTCATCTCACCGACATTATCCAGCGCACGCAGTTTTTGCCAGACCTTATGCACCTGTTCTGGCATAAAGCCCAGCCGGTTCATGCCGCTATTCACTTTGACATAGATATCAAGCGGCGCGCTGAGCTGCGCTTTAGCCAGCGCCTGGATCTGCCAGTTGCTGTGGACGCTGGTGGTTAAACGATAGCGGTCCAGCAGTTCAAGTTCATCGCTATGGAAAAAGCCTTCCAACAGCAGAATCGGTTTTTTCCAGCCGAGCTCACGCAGCTGAATCGCCTCTGCCAGATTTAACAGCGCAAAACCATCCGTATCACTCAGATGTTGCCAAATACGGCTGATGCCATGGCCATAGCCATTCGCTTTCACAACAGACCAGACACGGGATCCCGGCGCCGCGCGGCGCACAATCTCCAGATTTTGTCGCAGCGCAGCGCTATGAATGGTTGCGACAATCGGACGTGACATAACCTCTCCTTGTAACTCGTTAACGTGCAACGTTTGCATTATGCAGTTGCGGGTGCGTTACCGGTGAATAACCAGGCAGATAACGCAGTACAGAAAGATCATCTGCAGCAATCGCCGGTTTATTGCCGGAGATAATATCAGAAAGCAGCTGTCCTGAACCGCATGCCATCGTCCAACCGAGCGTGCCGTGTCCGGTATTAAGGTAAAGATTTTTTAACGGCGTCGGTCCAACAATCGGCGTACCGTCCGGCGTCATGGGACGCAGCCCGGTCCAGAAATCGGCCTGTTCAATATGACCGCCGTTGGGATAGAGATCGCGTACCACCATTTCCAGTGTCTCGCGCCGCGCCGGCAGCAGTTGCGTGTTAAAACCGACAATTTCCGCCATTCCGCCGACGCGAATACGCCGATCGAATCGGGTAATGGCCACTTTATAGGTCTCATCCAGCACGGTGGAAACCGGCGCGCCGGCTTCATCGCGGATCGGGATGGTCAGTGAATAGCCTTTCAACGGATAAACCGGGATAGAAACGATATCCGCCAGCAGCGCGGTAGAATAAGAACCGAACGCGACCACATAGCTGTCTGCGGTGATCACCTCAGCGCCGCTCTTTACCCCGATAATCCGATTCCCCTCGCGCAGCAAGCCCTCAACCGGGGTATTAAAACGAAAAGTGACGCCCGCCTCTGACGCCATCTGCGCCAGCCGTTGGGTAAACAGCTGACAGTCGCCGGTTTCATCATTGGGTAAGCGCAGCCCGCCGGTCAGCTTATGGTGGGTAGCCGCAAGCGCCGGTTCGACGCGCGCCAGCTGATGCGCCTCCAGCAGTTCATAAGGTACGCCCGCCTCTTTTAACACCGCAATATCTTTACTGGCGCTCTCATACTGCTGCGCGGTACGAAACAGCTGTAGCGTCCCGCCCTGGCGCCCCTCATAGCCGATGCCGATCTGTTCACGCAGCGCTTTCATGCAGTCACGGCTGTATTCGGCAATACGCACCATACGGCTTTTATTTTGCTGATAGTGACGCATATCGCAGTTACGCAGCATCTGCCACATCCATTCCAGCTGAAAGCGGCTGCCATCAAGCCGGATCGCCAGAGGAGCATGGCGCTGGAACATCCATTTAATTGCCTTCAGCGGGACGCCCGGCGCTGCCCAGGGCGCCGCATAGCCCGGCGAAATCTGCCCGGCATTCGCCGCGCTGGTCTCCTGCGCCGGACCTGACTGGCGATCGATAACTGTGACTTCATGACCCGCCTGCGCCAGATACCAGGCGCTGGCAACGCCGACAACTCCACTTCCCAGAATGACAACTCGCATAACTCCCCCGAGGCAACCCCTATAGAACAATCCACTAAGTCACAGCCAACCACATGGATGATAATTTTGCCGCATTTGCATCAACATAGCGGTGACATATTTCACATCTTTTTTACCTAAGCGTGGGCTAAAAACAAGATGCTGGTTAAATTTCAGTGGAAAAATCGGCTTTTAAAACAATATCAGCAGCAAATCAGGTTTAACTGGATAAATCAGCCAGCCGCCAGCAGATTAAATAACCGTCATACAAAAAACACATAAACAGGATTTTATGCCAGAAAGCCTTTATATAAAGGCATTATTCATTATTTAAAATTTCGTTTTTTATTGCGGCTTTATTTTGTATTGCAGTTTCCGGTTGCATTCCGGTTTCAGATGGAAAACAGTGAACTATCATTACAGTGTTCGCTCAGTTCTTTGGGCCTTCTTTTTCAGGATGAGCCTTAAACAACAGGAATGCCTGGGGCAATGATTTGCCCAACGGGATTCACCAACGAGGGGTGCGCTATGGCGACAATATTTGACGATCCGGTTAAGGACAGCAAACGACTCAGTGACGGACCCGACTGGACCTTTGAGCTACTTGATACCTACCTGGCGGAAATCGATCGCGTGGCGAAACAGTACCGTCTGGATACCTATCCGCATCAAATTGAAGTCATTACCTCTGAACAGATGATGGACGCCTACTCCAGCGTCGGTATGCCCATCAACTATGCGCACTGGTCATTTGGTAAAAAATTTATCGAAACCGAGCAGCGTTATAAGCACGGCCAACAGGGGCTGGCCTATGAGATCGTAATTAACTCTAATCCCTGTATCGCCTATCTGATGGAAGAGAACACCATCACCATGCAGGCGCTGGTTATCGCTCACGCCTGCTATGGTCATAACTCATTTTTTAAAAATAACTATCTGTTCCGCAGCTGGACCGATGCCGGTTCTATCATCGATTACCTGCTATTTGCGAAAAACTATATTGCCGAGTGCGAAGAACGTTACGGCGTGGAAGAGGTAGAGCGCCTGCTTGATTCCTGTCACGCACTGATGAATTACGGCGTCGATCGCTATAAACGTCCGCAAAAAATTTCGCTGCAGGAAGAAAAAGCGCGTCAGAAAAGCCGCGAAGAGTATCTGCAAAGCCAGGTGAATACCCTGTGGCGTACCCTGCCGCGGCGCGAAAAAGAGGAAGTGCATACTGAGAAAGTGCGTTTCCCTTCTGAACCGCAGGAAAACTTACTCTATTTCATGGAGAAGAATGCCCCGCTGCTGGAACCCTGGCAGCGTGAAGTGCTGCGTATTGTACGTAAGGTAAGCCAGTACTTTTACCCGCAGAAACAGACGCAGGTAATGAACGAAGGCTGGGCGACTTTCTGGCATTACACCATTCTGAACCACCTGTATGATGAAGGAAAAGTGACGGAACGCTTTATGCTGGAATTCCTGCACAGCCATACTAACGTGGTGTTCCAGCCCGCCTATAACAGTCCCTGGTATAACGGTATCAACCCTTATGCGCTGGGCTTTGCCATGTTCCAGGATATTAAACGCATCTGTCAGTCGCCGACCGAAGAGGATCGTTACTGGTTCCCGGATATGGCCGGTTCAGACTGGCTGGAAACGCTGCATTTCGCCATGCGTGAATTCAAAGACGAAAGCTTTATCAGCCAGTTCCTTTCACCGAAAGTGATGCGGGATTTCCGTCTGTTTACCGTGCTGGATGACGATCGTAATAATTATCTGGAGATCGCCGCGATTCATGACGAAGCGGGCTATCGTGCGATTCGTCAGCAGCTTTCCGCACAGTACAACCTGAGCAATCTGGAACCTAACATTCAGGTGTATAACGTTGATCTGCGCGGCGATCGCTCTTTGACGCTGCGCTATGTGCCGCATCAGCGCTCTCCGCTGGATAAAAGCCGACGCGAGGTGTTAAAGCATGTGCATCGTCTGTGGGGGTTTGAGGTCCATCTGGAACAGCAGAATGAAGATGGCAGCGTGGAGATCCTGGATCGCTGTCCGCCCCGCCCTAATACCTTATAAGTAAACCCTCAGGGCCGGCAGAAAACCGGCCCTGATACCGCGCTCTGGTTCGTCCACTATCAGCGACGATGCAGCTCATCCGGCATGCTTTTTTGCATGCTATGCCAGATTTCACCGCTGCGGCGGCCATAGTCACGCACCGCGGTAACAATGTTTTCCGGCTCGGTGCCGTTACAAAAGGCGAGCAGCTGCTGATAAAAGCGCTGCGCTAAGCTACGGGCTTCAGGGTTGGAGAAATAGTGGCGCCCTACGCGGGTGTAAAGCCCTTTCAGGCCGTTGAGAATCAAGCCGTAGATAGGATTGCCAGAGGCAAAGGCCAGCCCACGGAAAATACGATAGTCCAGCTCGGTATAGGCGTCTGCCTGATCGTCTACCCCTTCAGCCGCCTGTAACACTTCACGCGCCTGCTCCGGGAAATGACGAATAGCGCGGCGAATAAAGATGGAAGAAACGTTAGTGCGCACGGAGAGCACGTTATCCATCAGTTGCGGAACGCTGTCATGATCGAGACGCGCCAGCGTTTCAAGAATATTCAGGCCGGAAGTCTCCCAGAAATCATTCACACGCGTCGGTTTGCCATGCTGAATGGTCAGCCAGCCATCGCGCGCCAGACGCTGAAGCACTTCACGCAGCGTGGTGCGCGTTACGCCAATGAGCTCAGAAAGCTCGCGCTCGGCAGGCAGAATGGAGCCAGGGGGAAAGCGACTGTTCCAGATACTTTCGATGATGTACTCTTCCGCGAACCCGGCCGGGCTCTGCGCCTTTATAACCATAGCATTTCTCGTTGCTTTTTCATTAGGCAATATGCCACTCATCATACCAGACGGCCCAGGCATCACCTAGCCTCGCTTCGTTTAAAACCTGAATCCAGCGCAAAAATCGACGAATTGAACGGCTTTAACCGAAAGCGCATTGCCTCGCCGGCTGGCGGCGTTTACCCTTTCCATCTGAAAATTTTCTGAGTCCTGTATGAGGATACTGCTACATATGGATATTTCCACCGGGCGCGCCTTTACGCGTAATTTTCTTGGGCAATCCCCCACCTGGTATAAGCTGACGCTGCTGGGCTTTTTAGTGATTAATCCGCTGCTGTTTTTCTTTGTCAGCCCTTTTCTTGCCGGCTGGCTGTTGGTAGCAGAATTTATTTTTACGCTTGGGATGGCGTTAAAATGTTATCCCCTGCTGCCCGGCGGCCTGCTGGCGCTGGAAGCGATTGTTATCGGCATGGCCAGTGCCGAGCAGGTTAAAGAGGAGCTGGCGAATAACCTTGAGGTATTGCTGCTGCTGATTTTTATGGTGGCCGGCATCCATTTTATGCGTCAGCTTTTGCTGTTTGTTTTTACCCGTCTGCTGTTGTCCATCCGTTCAAAAATGCTGCTTGGACTGGCGTTCTGTCTGGCCGCCGCGTTTCTTTCCGCCTTCCTTGACGCGTTGACGGTAGTCGCCGTAGTGCTAAGCGTCGCTGCAGGCTTTTACGATATCTACCATCGTGTATTGTCGGAGGGAGAGGAAAATGTTGATATCGATAGCCTCACTAATGACGATCATCGCCAGACGCTGGAGAAGTTCCGTTCATTTCTGCGCAGTCTGATGATGCAGGCGGGCGTCGGCACCGCCTTAGGCGGCGTGATGACCATGGTAGGCGAGCCGCAGAACCTGATTATCGCCAAAGCCGCCGGCTGGGATTTTATTGGCTTCTTTTTACGTATGGCGCCGGTTACCGTGCCGGTGCTGATTTGCGGCCTGATCACCTGCGTGCTGCTGGAGCGTTTCCGCCTGTTTGGCTATGGTGAGCCGCTGCCGGAAAAAGTGCGCAACGTGCTGATGGACTTCGACCGCGAATCCCGTCAGAAGCGCACCCGACAGGAGCGGCTGAATTTGTGGATTCAGGGTTTGATTGCCGTCTGGTTGATCGCTGCGTTAGCGCTGCATCTGGCGGAAGTCGGCCTGATTGGCCTGTCGGTCATCATTCTGGCCACCTCCTTCTGCGGCATTACCGATGAGCATGCTATTGGCCGGGCTTTTTCCGAGGCGCTGCCCTTCACTGCCCTGCTGACAGTCTTTTTCGCCATTGTCGCGGTTATCGTTCAGCAAGATCTGTTTAGCCCGCTGATCCATTTCGTTTTGCAGGCGGAAGCGAATATGCAGCTGACCTGGTTTTATGTATTCAATGGCTTGCTGTCATCCATTTCGGACAACGTGTTTGTCGGCACCGTTTATATTA
The DNA here is from genome assembly GCF_023517775.1 of Mixta hanseatica. NCBI lineage: Bacteria > Pseudomonadati > Pseudomonadota > Gammaproteobacteria > Enterobacterales > Erwiniaceae > Mixta > Mixta hanseatica. The sequence goes on from NZ_CP082904.1 coordinate 2,398,492, forward strand.
ACGAAGCGAAAAACGCCTTTAACAGCGGCGCGATTAGCCTGCAGCAGTTTGAACTGCTGGCGGTAGCGACCAATACCGGCACCAATCTGCCTTCCGTCGCCACGCCGAATGGCCAGGCCGCATTTCTGTTTATGCTGACCTCCGCGCTGGCGCCGTTGATTCGTCTCTCTTACGGGCGAATGGTCTGGATGGCGCTGCCCTATACCATTGTGCTGGCGCTGGTCGGGCTATTCTGCATCATGTATACGCTGGAGCCGATGACGCTGTGGATGACAACGCACGGCTGGCTGCCGCCGCTGGCATCCTAATACCCGGCAAAAGTGGCGGCGAAATGATCTTACGTCATTTTTAGCTCGGTTTTTTCGCTGCCCTGGCTGGCAGCGATCGCTATTTGCTTTACACTGCCGATTCAACGCTAATGACAGGGAATGATTTATGTTGCGATACCTGAACCAATGCTCAAGAGGACGCGGTGCCTGGCTGCTGCTGGCGCTGACCGCGTTTGCTCTTGAAATGGTCGCGCTGTGGTTTCAACACGTTATGATGCTGAAGCCGTGCGTTATGTGTATTTATGAACGTTGCGCGCTGTTTGGTGTGATGGGTGCCGGGCTGGTGGGCGCGATTGCGCCGAAGACGCCGCTACGCTATGCGGCGCTGCTGATCTGGCTGTATAGCGCCTGGGAGGGATTACATCTCTCGTATAAACATACGATGATCCAGCTGCACCCTAATCCCTTTGTCACCTGTGATTTCGCCGCCCGCTTTCCTGGCTGGCTGCCGCTGGACAAATGGTTGCCCGCGGTATTTGTCGCCACCGGCGACTGCTCCGAACGCGTCTGGTCTTTTCTGACGCTGGGCATGCCGCAGTGGCTGATGGTGATTTTCGCCGCCTATTTACTGGTCGCGCTGCTGGTGCTGATCGCTCAGCCATTTAAATCCAGGCGGCGCGATCTCTTTTCCCGCTAATCATTAACCGGCTGGATTAGGCTTTCCATTCCGGCCGGTTAATAATGTGATCTTCCCAGTCCCTGACTTCGCTTTCACGTACCGCGATATGACGCACCGAAATACGGGCGGCATGCATCGCCGCGCGCGACCCGCTGCGCAACGGATGCCAGACCGGCAATCCTTTGCCTTCCGCCAGCAGACGGTAGGCACAGCTGGCCGGCAGCCAGGAAAAAGTCGGTAAATTATCACGCGTTAGCTTGATACAGTCCTCTTCAAACTCGAAGCGACGCTCATAGTTACGGCATTGACAGGTTTTGATATTCAGCTGGTTGCAGGCCACGTTAGTGAAATAGATTTCATCGGTATCGGCGTCCTGCAACTTATTGAGGCAGCACTGGCCACAACCATCGCACAAGGATTCCCATTCCTCATCAGTCATTTGTTCCAGGCTCTTTTCCTGCCAGAAAGGGGTCTCAGTCATTGTGATGTCCGGTTAAGCAAAAGCGCACCTTATAAACAGTTCAGCGGTCAGATGCAAGCGTCACAGCACGCGCGTAGTTACGCCGTGACCCGCCAGCGACACTTCCAGCGTATCCCCCGCATGCAGCGGGCCTACGCCTTCCGGGGTGCCGGTCAGAATCACATCGCCCGCGCGCAGGGTAAAATATTTGCTCATATAAGCGATCAGCGGCAGAACCGGGGTAATCATATCGGCGGTGCTGCCCTGCTGACGCACTTCACCGTTAACCACCAGCTTAAGTTCACACTGCTGCGGATCGCTGGCAAACTGATTAACCGGAATAAAACCGGAAAGCGGACAGGAATTATCAAATCCCTTGGCCTTCTCCCATGGCTGCCCGGCTTTTTTCAGGCCGGCCTGGATATCACGCAGCGTCAGATCAAGGGCGACGCCATAACCGGCGATAGCCTGACCGACATGCGCTTCGCTGGCCTGTTTTAACGTCGAACCGATTAAAATCGCCATTTCTACTTCATGATGCACCGCGCCGAGATCACGCGGAATAGAGAGCGGCTGGCGCAGATCGCACAGCGCCGTCTCCGGTTTAATAAAAATGACTGGTTCCTGCGGCGTTGCGCTGCCCATCTCTTTAATATGCTTAGCGTAATTGCTGCCGACACAAACCACTTTGCTTACCGGAAAATCTAACAGTGCGCCCTGCCAGTTACGATGTTGATACATGCTTTTCCCCTTGCTGAGAGTGACAGCGCCACGCCGGCGCCGATGGTCTACTGCGCCTGTGCTACCGCATCCGCCATTTTGCCGATGCTGATTGCGAAGTAATAAGAACGATTCCAGCGCATGATGGTGCGGAAGTTGTCATAAACCATGAAGGCGCGGCCGCTCACGCCATCCGGCAGAATAATCCAGCCGCGCTGTGCGGTATCCGGCAGCGCCTCGCTGCTGCTCAGACGCACGCCCAGTTTTTCCCATTCGCCTACCGTTTTAGCCTGTTGCGTTTTCAGGCCCGCCAGCTGAGGATCAAAATCGACCGGCAGGATAACCTCGCGGCCCCAACCTTCGCTCGCATCCCATCCCTCTTTAGCCAGATAGTTAGCCGTGGAGGCGAAGACATCGCGCTGGTTGCGCCAGATATCAATTTTTCCGTCGCCGTCGCCGTCCACGCCATAGTTGAGATAAGAGCTGGGCATAAACTGGTTCTGCCCCATCGCGCCCGCCCAGGAGCCTTTCATCTCTGGCGCGCTGATATGGCCCTGCTGGATCATTTTCAGCGCGGCGATCAGCTCTTTGGTAAAGAAGGCTTCGCGACGCCCTTCAAAAGCCAGCGTGGCGAGCGCGGAGATAATATCTTCACGTCCCTGAATCTGTCCGAAATGACTCTCCATTCCCCACAGTGCCACGATATATGGCGCCGGTACGCCATACTGCTGGCTGGCGCTTGCCAGCTCGCTTTGATATTGCTGATAACGGCTCCGGCCCTGCTCGATCTTTTTCGGCGTGATGACGCGCGCCAGATAATCATCAAGGGTAATTTTCTGTTCCGGCTGATTGCGATCGGATTTAATCACCCGGTCGACAAAACGCACGTTCGCGAACGCGCTATTTAACGTCTCTTCATTAATGCCCTGCTGGCGCGCCTGCGCTTTTAGCTGCTCGACGTAAGCGGGAAACTCTGCCGGATCGCGTCCCTGCTGCGCCAGCGTGGTGTTGCCGGCAGGCGCTCTGAGAAAGCCGCCGCTTTTGGTTGCGCCCGCGGAAGCGGCGGGCGTAGAGGTAGCAGGCGCTGACGAGACGCTATTTTTACTGGCGCATCCTGCCAACATTATTGTCAGTAACGTCGCGCTCAGGGCATTTAGCTTCATATCAGGTCCTTATTAATCAATTGAAAATCGCCGGAAATAAACTGAAGAATTATTCGCCAATTTATTATTTACAGATGAATCTGAATTAAGCCGGATCCTTTTTTCCCAAATGTATTTTAAGCAGATCTTCGACCGGTGGCGGAAGCTGCAAATAATAACCCTGCTCTCGCAGCGCCAGCTTTACTTTCTCAATATCCGCATTCGCCAGTTTCTTAGTGCGTTCAAGGGGTAACACCATCGCCAGCTGCGGTTTGCCAAAACCGCGCAGTAGCTCTTCCGGCACGCGGGAAAAGTCGTCTTTTTTTTCAACATAGAGATAAGTCTGATCGCGTTGAGGGCTTCTGTAGATCACACAAAACATATTTTTTACTCGAATTAAGCGGGGTGGTGACTTGCCTGAATATAGCAGTAACTATAACATGCTTGCAGTAGTTAGGAATAATGTCCCGCCTTGATTACGCGCTGGCTAAATCAGGCATAATTTAGTCGGGTTTAGACATAACAGGACTGAGCCAGGACAGATGTCGCAAACGCCAATCGAGTTTAAAGGCAGTAGTTTTACTCTGTCTGTTGTTCATTTACACCACACGCATCCCGATGTGGTTCGTCAGGCGCTTCAGGACAAAATTGATCAGGCGCCTGCCTTTCTCAAAAATGCGCCCGTGGTGCTGAATGTAGCCTCTCTGGACGGTGACGTTAACTGGAAACAGATGCAGCAGGCTATCGCGTCAACGGGGCTACGCATTGTCGGCGTCAGCGGCTGTAAAGATGAGGCGCTCAAGCGCATGATCGCGCGCGCCGGTCTGCCCATCCTGTCTGAAGGCAAAGAACAGAAGAAAAGTCCTGAGCCGGTAGCGCCAGTTGCTGTCGCGGCGCCGGAAAACGCGCTGGCTAAAACGCGCGTGGTGACCACGCCGGTGCGCTCCGGACAGCAAATTTATGCGCGTAATACCGATCTAATCGTAACAAATAGCGTCAGCGCCGGTGCCGAGCTGGTCGCCGATGGCAATATTCATATTTATGGCATGATGCGCGGTCGTGCGCTGGCTGGCGCCAGCGGCGATCGCGATTGCCAGATATTTTGTACCAGTTTATCTGCGGAGCTGGTTTCCATAGCGGGCGAGTACTGGATTATGGATCAAATTCCGACGGAATATTTTGCAAAAGCAGCGCGCCTTAGCCTAAAAGATGGCGCGCTGACAATACAGACTTTGAATTAGGCCCCTTTTTATTTATAAGGAATTCTTATATATGGCACGCATTATTGTAGTTACATCCGGCAAAGGGGGCGTTGGCAAGACCACGTCAAGCGCGGCCATTGCTACCGGTCTGGCACAGAAAGGGAAAAAAACCGTGGTGATCGATTTTGATATCGGTCTGCGTAATCTCGATCTGATTATGGGCTGTGAAAGACGCGTGGTTTATGATTTCGTCAATGTGATCCAGGGCGACGCCACGCTGAACCAGGCACTGATTAAAGACAAACGAACAGAAAACCTCTATATCCTGCCTGCTTCCCAAACGCGAGATAAAGATGCCCTGACGCGCGAAGGCGTCGAAAAAGTGCTGAATGAACTGGATAAGATGGAGTTTGACTTCGTCCTGTGCGATTCGCCCGCAGGCATTGAGACCGGCGCGCTGATGGCGCTCTATTTTGCCGATGAAGCCATTATCACCACCAACCCGGAAGTCTCTTCGGTGCGCGACTCCGATCGTATTCTGGGCATTATCGCCTCCAAATCACGCCGTGCCGAAAACGGTCAGGAGCCGGTCAAAGAGCATCTGCTGCTGACGCGTTATAACCCAGGCCGCGTGAGCCGCGGCGATATGCTGAGCATGGAAGATGTGCTGGAGATCCTGCGTATTCCGCTGGTTGGCGTAATCCCGGAAGATCAGTCGGTGCTGCGCGCTTCCAACCAGGGCGAACCCGTTATTCTGGATACCGAATCCGATGCGGGCAAAGCCTATGCCGATACCGTTGAACGGTTACTCGGTGAAGAACGCCCCTTCCGCTTCATTGAAGAAGAGAAGAAGGGATTCCTGAAACGCCTGTTCGGGGGATAAACCATGGCCTTACTCGATTTCTTTTTATCCCGTAAAAAGAACACTGCCAATATAGCCAAGGAAAGGCTGCAGATCATCGTAGCTGAACGCAGGAGGGGCGATAGCGAGCCCCATTATCTGCCGCAGCTGAAGCGCGATATTCTGGAGGTAATTTGCAAATATGTGAAGATCGATCCAGAAATGGTGACGGTCCAGCTGGACCAGCGCGGTGATGATATCTCGATACTGGAACTGAACGTGACGCTGCCGGAAATGGAAGAAGCCACGAAATGATGCGTCTCCAGTCCTGACCTTCCCCTGCCTTACGCAGGGGAACGTTTAAGCAGGCTATTGCGGATAGTCCGCTAACACCTGTTTGATTTCCTGCTCCATCAGTTCGCCACGCCATCCGCTGACCAGTTCGGGCAGCCGCTCACGCGGTTTGATTTGCCAGTGCCAGCTCAACAGCTGATTGATTTGACGGCGTGACGCCAGCAGTTCAGTACTCAGTCCGCTGCGCTCGCTTACCTCCTGCACGACCGCCTTCAGCGCTTTAAACGCCTTTTTATAGTGCGGATGATCGTTAATATTGAGCAGCATCTCCGGCAGGCTCTCTTCCGGTAACGCGTTAGCTTCATTCACCATATCCAGCAGCGTTTTGCCATGGAAACGGATTTCGTGACCGCTCAATCCTAAATGATCCAGCTCGCCCAGGGTGCCCGGCAGATAGCGCGCTACCTTCCACAGGTTCTCTTCGCGCACCACGAAATTAACCGCCATATTCTTTTCACGGGCCAGTTTCAGGCGCCAGGCTGCCATACGTTGCAATGCCGCCAGCTGACGCGGGCGCAGCAGCGAAGCATTGCTGATTTCCCGATACGCCTCCTCCGGCTGCAGCGTTTCCGTACGGCGTTGACACAGCAGCAGACATTCACTGCGCGCCGCCTCCAGCTGCCCTGCCGCCGCGGTTTCATCCATCAGCGTATGGGCAATTGGCAGCAGCCAGAACACATCGGCGGCCGCATAATCGCATTGACGCGTAGAAAGCGGACGCGCCAGCCAGTCGGTACGCGATTCGCTTTTATCCAGTACTTCTCCGGTAAAGTTTTCTACCATCGCCGCAAAGCCCATCGACAGCGGACGGCCGCTAAAGGCAGCGAGGATTTGCGTATCAATCAGCGGCGTGGGCAACACGCCAAAGCTGTGCAGAAACACTTCCAGATCTTCACTACCGGCATGCAGGAATTTGGTTATGCGGGTGTCGCTCAACAGCTCGATTAGTGGTTGCCACTGGGTGATAGTCAGCGGGTCGACCAGCGTAATCTGCTCGCCATCGTAAATTTGCAGCAGGCCGAGCTGCGGATAGTAGGTACGGGTGCGAACAAATTCGGTATCGAGCGCAATCGCGCGATGCTGGCGCGCAGCGTCGCAGCAGGTCTGTAGCGCCTCATTGGTGGTGATATAGGTGTAATTCAAATCCGTGCTCTCTTGCCAGCGGTTCGTTTGCGTTGCTGATGAAATAACAATAAAAACGCCGGGTTACCCGGCGTTTTCTTTTCTATCTTAACATACTCGCGACGATCAGGCGGCAGGCGCTTTGTTTATCTCATCTCGCAGCTCGCGGCGGAGGATTTTACCCACATTGGTTTTAGGCAGTTCGGTACGAAACTCAACGATTTTCGGCACTTTATAGCCGGTCAAATGACGACGGCAGTGGGCAATTAGCTCATCTTTGGTCAGCGAATCATCCTTTTTAACGATACAGATTTTAACCGCCTCGCCAGAAAGATCGCTCGGCACGCCAATCGCCGCCGCCTCGCGTACTTTGGGATGCTGCATCACCACGTCTTCGATTTCGTTGGGATAGACATTGAACCCGGAAACCAGAATCATATCTTTTTTACGATCGACGATGCGTAAGAACCCTTCTTCATCAACGGTAACGATATCGCCGCTGTAGAGCCAGCCCTCTTTCAGCACCTCCTTGGTCGCCTCAGGACGCTGCCAGTAGCCCGTCATCACCTGCGGCCCTTTGATACAGAGCTCGCCCGGCTCGCCTGGCCGAACCTCCATGCCATTGTCATCCACCAGCTTAATTTCGGTAGAGGGAACCGGCAGGCCAATGCTGCCGTTATGACAGGTAATATCGTAGGGATTCACCGACACCAGCGGCGAACATTCGGTCAGCCCATAGCCTTCCAGCAGATAATGGCCGGTCAGCTTTTCCCAACGCTCCGCCACCGCCTTCTGCACTGACATCCCGCCGCCCGCCGACAGGCGCAACGTGGAGAAATCCAGCTGCTGGAAATTTTTATCATTCAGCAATGCATTAAACAGCGTATTGACCCCGGTGATAGCGGTAAAAGGATATTTGCCCAGCTCTTTGACAAAGCCGGGAATATCGCGCGGGTTGGTAATCAGCAAGTTTTGCCCACCCAGCTCAATAAACAGCAGGCAGTTCACCGTTAGCGCAAAGATGTGATACAGCGGCAATGCCGTTACCACCAGCTCTTTGCCATCGCGCAGCAGCGAGCCATAGGTGGCTTTGGTTTGTTCGAGATTTGCCTGCATATTGCGGTGGGTGAGCATCGCCCCTTTGGCGATGCCGGTGGTGCCACCGGTATACTGCAAGAAAGCCAGGTCATCATTCTGGATTTCCGGGCGGAAATAGTCGAGCTGAGCGCCCTGCAGCAGTACGCTGCGAAAAGAGACCGCATCCGGCAGGTTATATTTCGGCACCAGCCGCTTTATATATTTCACCACGAAGTTGACCAACGTGGCTTTGGCGGGTGAGAGCTGATCGCCGAGACGCGTCAGAATAACGTGCTTCACCGACGTTTTAGCCACCACTTTTTCCAGCGTATGCGCAAAGTTAGAGACAATCACAATCGCTTTGGCGCCGCTGTCATTCAGCTGATGCTCCAGCTCTCGCGGAGTATAGAGCGGGTTGACATTTACCACCACCATCCCGGCGCGCAGAATGCCGAACAGCGCAATCGGATACTGCAACAGGTTCGGCATCATGACGGCCACGCGGTCGCCTTTGCTTAATCCCAGCGACTGCTGCAGATAAGCGGCGAAGGCCCGACTACGCTGCTCCAGCTTACGAAAGCTCATCGCCTGACCCATATTAATAAATGCCGGACGATCGACATAACGCTGAGCCGCCTGTTCAAACAGATCGATAAGCGACGTATAACGATCGGCATTGATTTCAGCCGGGACATCGGCGGGATAACGGTTCAGCCAGACCTTATTCAAGGATTCACCTCGGAAATCATATTTATTCGCCATCGCAGCCTCAGCCCGCCTTTATTAACAATATTTTAACTCATTGTACCAGTATGCCTAACACCCGGCTTTCAGGCTGCGAAGCCCATCACTAAATTCTATGACTTTTAACAATAAAATGGCCCGGTCACATCCCCTGCGACCGGGCCGCTAATCACGTCTACCGCTGCCTTTATTCTGTCAGGATAGTTTGCACCTGTACCGGACCGGGATTGTAATAATTCCCCCACGGGCCGGGCCCCCAGTAACCGGGATGATGCCGTGTCGGCCCATACCAAATCCAGGGATCGATCGGCTGCATCGGCATCACGACCTGCTGCTGTACGCGCCAGCGTTGATAGCCGGCGACATCCACCACCACAAAGTTGTAGCTGGCCTTGCCGATCTCGCCTTTTTCGCTGCCCTTGATGGTGCCGACCACCGTAACCATTTGATTATTGACGTCAACCGGATCGACAAAGCCGTTGATATCAGCCCAGATCCGGCCAACCGAGGCCGCGCCCAGTCGGGGTCGCGCGGTGTCGTCCAGCGGCTGAGTGGCGATCTCCAGCCGCGTACGACCGTTAAGGTTAGTGACTTTTACTACCTTGCCGCCGAATCGCGCTTCCTGTCCGACATAGAGCTGAGGCGCGTTCATCACGCGCAGCAGATCCTGCTGCGGCATGGGCGAACGCCCCTTAACGGAATCCGGTACGGTTACGCAGCCGGTTAGCAGTAGCGTCGCTACCAGCAAGGCTGCCGCATGATTAAGATATTTACGCATAGCTTTCTCCAGAAACCTGCCTGTTTAGACTATTGCGTAATAAATAAGTTGCCGCCACTCTATTCGCGGCCCGGCAATTTTTTCCAGGCCACTTCATTACGTAAATAGGCCGGCTCTGCCTGCTCTGGCGGCAACGCCGCGCCCTGCTGCCACAGCTGCTGCGCCAGCGGCAACATCGCCTCTGCTGCGGGCAGCGTGATCTCGCTGGCCTGCAGCGTCAGCGGACTTTCCGCTATCAGATGCGGCCAGGCCGCCCAGCCGGTGCCGACCGTCATCCACTCGCCGGAGAGCTGCTGCATGCGCGCCAGCGCCGCGTCCGGCTTCAGCACCGCTTCACTTGCTTCACCCTGCCACTGGCCATCATCGGCACGCTGATATTCCGCCCAGTAGACCTCTCCCATGCGCGCATCGATTGCCGCCAGCACGCGACGGGCGCCGTGACGCTGCCAGGCAGCTTCCGCCATGGTCATCAGCGTGGAAACGCCAAGCAGCGGCAGGCCGGCGCCAAACGCCAGCCCCTGGGCGATGCCGATGCCGATGCGTACACCGGTAAAACTGCCCGGCCCACGGCCGAAGGCCAGCGCATCCAGCTGCGATAAGGCCAGCTGATGGCGCGTCAGCATCTCTTCTACCATTGGCAGAATACGCTGCGTATGCTCGCGCGCGCAGAGTTCAAAATGGGCGTCAACGACACCGTCCAGCAACAGCGCTACCGAACAGGCTTCAGTAGCAGTATCAAGAGCTAAAATTCGCGCGGACATAACAACCTCAGGCGAGAAATTTTTTTCGGCGCGCATCTTAGCACAGCCGCCGGGGAATTACTTCTCATCGGGACGATGCAGGAAGCTGACCGCCTGCTGCAGATCGCGGGTACGCGGCGTAGGCGGCAGGCTGTTAAGGAATACCGCGCCATAAGGCCGCATCACCAGGCGATTATCGCAAATCACCAGCACGCCGCGGTCATCCACATCACGGATTAAACGGCCCACGCCCTGCTTCAGGGTAATGACCGCATCGGGCAGTTGCACCTCATCGAAAGGATCGCCCCCGCGCAGCCGGCAATCTTCCATGCGCGCCTTAAGCAACGGGTCGTCCGGCGAGGTAAACGGCAGCTTATCGATAATGACCAGCGACAGCGCATCACCGGGCACATCCACCCCTTCCCAGAAGCTACTGGTGGCGACCAGCAGCGCATTGCCCGCCTCGATAAACTGTTTTAGCAGCTGCGCTTTGCCGGTTTCACCCTGCAGCAGCACCGGTAGCGTCAGGCTGGCGCGAAACTCCTCCGCCAGCGCACGCATCATCTGGTGCGAGGTACACAGAAAGAAGCAGCGGCCGTTATTCGCCTCGATCAGCGGCAGCAAACGGCGCGCCAGCTGTTTCGCCCCGCCCGGCTGATTTGGCGACGGCAGATCGCGCGGCACGCAAAGCAGCGCCTGACGCGCATAGTCAAACGGACTGTTCAGGATCATGCTCTGCGCCTGATGTACGCCAAGCCGATCCATAAAGTGGGTCATCTGTTCATTGACCGCCAGCGTCGCGGAGGTAAAAATCCACGCTGCCGGCCGTTCGCTAATCACCTCGCGAAAGCGTTCGGCAACGGAAAGCGGCGTCAACGCCAGCACAAAGTGTCTTGAGGTGCATTCGTACCAGTAGCTGAAGCCCGGCTCGCTGATATTCTTCAGCCGCTTTAGTCGGTTACGATACTGCGACGCGCGTTCGAAGGCGGCATCCAGCAGCGCCGAGCGCCCAAGCGACATTTTCGCTACGTCATAGCACAGCTCCAGCGCATCATCCAACAATGTCAGGGCACGCTGAACATCACGGTCGTTAAGGATTTCGCGCAGGTTGCCGCGAAAACCAGGGTCGCCCAGCGCCAGACGAAAATCCTGCGTGCTTTGCGCCAGCCGGTCGGCTGCTTTTTGCAGCTGCTGGACGTCGCGTACTTCGGTGCGATAGGCAATGGTGATATCTTTCGCCAGATCCAGCAACTGACGGCTGGAAAGCTGCTGACCAAAATATTGGCTGGCGATATCGGGCACCTGATGCGCCTCATCGAAGATCATCACGTCCGCTTCGGGGATCAGTTCAGCGAATCCACTCTCTTTTACCACCATATCGGCCAGGAACAGGTGATGGTTCACCACCACCACGTCGGCATCCATCGCACGGCGACGCGCCTTTACCACAAAGCACTCTTTATACAGCGGGCAGTCGTTGCCGAGGCAGTTATCATTGGTGCTGGTGACTAGCGGCCAGATCGTGCTGTCTTCCGCTACGCCGCTACAGCTGCTGATATCGCCATCCGAAGTTTCGCTGGCCCAGCGGCGCAGCCAGACCAGATCGCTGAGCGTTTGTACGGTCAGCTCACCGCCGGTCATGCTCTGCTGCTCCAGACGTTCGAGGCAGAGATAGTTGGAACGCCCTTTTAGTAGCGCCGTTTTGCCTTTATAGGCCAGCGCTTTCGTCACTTTGGGCAGGTCGCGGCTGTAAAGTTGATCCTGTAACGCTTTTGATCCGGTGGAGATAATCGCTTTTTTGCCGGCACGTAATACCGGCACCAGGTAGGCGTAGGTTTTTCCCGTGCCGGTCCCGGCCTCTACCACCAGCTCGCCACGTTGTTCAATGGCCTGCGTGACCGCCACGGCCATCAGCTGCTGCGCCTCACGCGGGCGGAAACCCGGTATTGCCTGCGCTAAAGCGCCATCGGCTGCAAAATCGTCTGCCACATATCCTCACTGGTTGTGTTAAAACGGCCTGATTATACCTTAAATAGTTTGAGCGGCAGGAGATAACGCGCCGGCCATCATCTTAATGACAGCGCAGGCGTAACTGTGCCAGGCTAACGGCGAAAAAATGGAATAAGGAATAAGCTATGTCAGTTACCCGTATCGATCCTGAACATCGTATGTCAGAAGCCGTAGTACACAACGATACCGTTTATTACACCAGCGTGCCGGAAAACCTGGATGAGGACGCTGAAGCGCAAACGGCAAATGCGCTGGCCGTTATCGACCAGCTGCTGACGCGTGTCGGTTCGGATAAAAGCCGCATCTTGGACGCCACGATTTTTCTGGTTGATAAAGCGGATTTTGCCGCGATGAACCGGGCGTGGGATGCCTGGGTTTCACCAGGCAATGCCCCGGTGCGCTGCACTGTTCAAGCCGGTTTGATGAACCCAAAATATAAAGTAGAAATTAAAATTATCGCTGCGCTCAACCCCGCCTGATCAGGCTTCGTCTTCGTCATCCTCTTCGAAGAGCGCCGCAACATGTCCGCCAGTATGCGTCTGGCGGATTTCCTGGGCCACCCGGGTAATCGCTTCTCCACTGCTCATCCCTTCGGCCATCAGCTGATGAATACGCTCCACCGCCTGTTGTTGCTGTTCATGGCTTAACGCCGGTAAACCTGTAGACATAATGGCTCCTGTTAATAGTTGAACGATCATAACCTGCCTGAACGGTATGTTCGAAGCGGGTCAGCCATCTGGCTGGTTTACGATAAACAAACAGATGCCAGCAACGGAAAAATATGCCAGGCTTGCCGTTTGATTACCACCCATGCTGCTAAAAGTGATGCCCGTAGTCTACCACGCTTTACCCTATACGCCTGATGCGCTTTCTGAACTCTTTGGTCGCGTAGCACATTTGCCCTGGGCGATGCTGCTCAGCTCCGGCACTGCCGATCATCCCGATAGCCGCTTCGATATGATGGTGGCCGATCCGGTTGCGACGCTGGAAACACATGGCGCCGTCACCCGCATCATTAAAGGTGACAGTGTCACTGAATCTACCGCAGATCCGTTGCGTTTACTGGAGACCGAACAGGCCAGCCTGCTCTCTAAGGTAGCGCCGCGAGACGATCTACCGTTTCAGGGCGGCGCGCTTGGCCTGTTTGGCTACGATTTAGGCCGCCGGTTTGAGCGCCTGCCGCAACAGGCCGTGGCGGATATCGCCACACCGGATATGGCGACAGGCATTTATGACTGGGTGCTGATTGCCGATCATCAGCAACAGACGCTGACGCTGGTCGATCATCAGCCGGACGGCGCGCGGCTACGCTGGCTGGAGGCGCTGCCGACGCCGCCCGAAACCGCGCCTTTTCGCCTGACGCGCCGCTGGCAATCCAATATGACGCCGGAGAGCTACCGCGCACGCTTCGATCGTATTCAGGCCTGGCTGCAGGCTGGCGATTGCTATCAGGTTAATCTGGCGCAGCGTTTTCAGGCGGGCTACGAAGGCGATGAATGGCAGGCGTTCCGGCGGCTGAATGAGAGTAACCGCGCCCCGTTCAGCGCTTTTTTACGTTTGCCGGAGAGCGTGATTCTGAGCCTGTCGCCAGAGCGTTTTCTTTCGCTAAAGCATGATGTGATTGAAACCCGGCCGATTAAGGGCACGCTGCCGCGTCTGGCGGATGAACAGGCCGATCGGCTGCAGGCGCAAAAACTGGCGCAGTCGGAAAAAGATCGCGCCGAAAACTTAATGATTGTCGATCTGCTGCGCAATGATATTGGCCGCGTCGCGGTGCCGGGCAGCGTGCGGGTGCCGGAGCTGTTTGTAGTTGAGCCTTTTCCTGCCGTTCATCATCTGGTCAGTACCATTCATGCTCGTCTGAAGCCGGAGCTGAGCGCCGGCGATCTGCTGCGCGCCTGTTTCCCGGGCGGATCGATTACCGGCGCGCCCAAGGTGCGGGCGATGGAGATCATTGAAGCGCTGGAGCCGCAGCGCCGTAACGCCTGGTGCGGCAGTATCGGCTATTTAAGCTGCTGCGGCGGCATGGACAGCAGCATTACCATTCGCACCTTGATTGCGGAACGCGGTCAACTTTACTGTGCGGCAGGCGGCGGGATCGTTGCCGACAGCGAAGCTGAACTGGAGTACCAGGAAACGCTGCATAAGCTGGGCCGTATTTTACCTTTGCTGGAGGATAGCGCACCCGATGACTGCACCGCTGACGCTTAATAGTTTTCTGACGCGCTTTCAGCTTCAGTCTCCCCCGCCGTCGCCGGAGCTGGCGCCCGCCCGCCGTCAGGCGGCGGTGCTGGTGCCGATTGTTGCGCGCGAAGAGCCGGGGCTGCTGCTCACGCGACGCGCGCCCTGGCTACGTAAGCATGCGGGTCAGGTGGCGTTTCCCGGCGGCATGCGCGATGCCAGCGATCCTTCGCTGACGTTTACTGCCTTACGCGAGGCGCGCGAGGAGATCGCCTTGCAGACGCAGAATGTGCGCCTTATCGGTACGCTGCCGACGGTCGGCAGCAGTAGCGGTTTTCAGGTGACGCCGGTGGTGGGAATTATTCCGCCCGATTTACCGCTACAGCCCAGCGCCGACGAAGTGGATGCTATTTTTGAGATGCCGTTACAGGAGGCCTTGCGCCTTTCGCGCTATACGCCGTTGGATATTCATCGTGAAGGCGTTGCTCATCAGGTCTGGCTTTCCTGGTATCAGGACTATTTCGTCTGGGGTATGACGGCGGGCATTATCCGCCAGCTTAGCCTGCAGGTTATGCCGGAATTGTTAACCGATTAATCAAATAAATATTGGGTAAAAAGTATTCTTTCCGTGATTTTTCACTAAATTTTCCTCAGTAAGCGATCCGAATCACTTCCTTCCTACTAAAAACTCGTTATATTTAGCGCGCTCTCACCAGGAAGTTTCTGAGGCGTTGCGCATGATATTGGTTCAGGAAACAGGCCTGCGCGGCGGGTGCTTATGGCGCCTGTGCCGAATAAGATTTTTTAGCCAAATTAATGAATTTATTTCATGCGAAAAGATGAATTTTCAACCACCAGGATCATTACTATACGCTGAATATTTCGCGTTACAGGCAGTTAGCGACCCCATGAACCGCACACTGAGTTCAGGCGCCTGCAATCTGAAGTATGACGGGTATATATGCAGAGTATTGTTTGCTGCAAAATTAATAATTAAGGAGCGTGTAGCGTGATTAGCGTTTTCGACATGTTTAAGATCGGCATTGGCCCGTCCAGTTCCCATACGCTGGGTCCGATGAAAGCCGGCAAACAATTTGTCGATGATTTGAGCCGCGATAACCGGCTGTTGGACGTTACGCGCATCGCCGTGGAGGTATACGGCTCGCTCTCGCTCACCGGCAAAGGCCACCATACCGATATCGCCATTATTATGGGCCTTTCCGGCGCTTCGCCTGAAAGCGTAGATATTGATGCCATTCCCGCTTTTATCCGTGATGTTGAACAGCGCGAGCGCCTGCTGCTGGCCAACGGTCAGCATGAGGTGGATTTTCCTCGCGAAGGCGGCATGAATTTCCGCAGTGAAAACCTTTCTCGTCATGAGAATGCTATGCGTATCCATGCATTCGCGGGCGAAACCTGTATCTACAGCAAAACCTATTATTCTATCGGCGGCGGTTTTATCGTTGATGATGAGCACTTTGGCGAGCCGGTGCTGGATGAGGTTTCGGTGCCTTATCCATTTAATTCGGCAAAAGAGCTGTTGGCGCACTGTCGTGAAACCGGCCTTTCTGTTTCCGGCCTGGTGATGAAAAACGAGCTGGCACTGCACAGCCGTCAGGAGATTGAGAGCTATTTTGCCGCCGTCTGGCAGACTATGCGCGACTGTATCGATCGCGGGCTGAATACCGAAGGCGTGTTGCCTGGCCCGTTACGAGTACCGCGACGTGCCGCCGCGCTGCGCCGGATGCTGGTCTCTTCCGGCAAGCATTCTAACGATCCGATGGTGGTGATCGACTGGGTGAATATGTTCGCACTGGCGGTTAATGAAGAGAACGCCGCCGGCGGACGCGTGGTTACCGCGCCGACTAACGGCGCCTGCGGCATCGTGCCCGCCGTGCTGGCCTATTACGATCACTTTATCGAATCGGTTAGTCCCGATATTTTTATCCGCTATTTTCTGGCCTCGGGCGCCGTTGGCGTGCTGTATAAGATGAACGCCTCGATCTCTGGCGCGGAAGTGGGCTGTCAGGGCGAAGTGGGCGTAGCCTGTTCGATGGCAGCGGCCGGTTTGGCAGAGCTGCTGGGCGCCAGCCCGGAGCAGGTATGCGTTGCCGCGGAGATCGGTATGGAGCATAACCTGGGTCTGACCTGCGATCCGGTTGCCGGTCAGGTGCAGGTTCCCTGCATTGAGCGTAACGCTATCGCCTCGGTAAAAGCGATTAACTCGGCGCGTATGGCGCTGCGTCGTACCAGTGAACCGCGCGTATCGCTGGATAAAGTGATCGAGACGATGTATGAGACAGGCAAAGATATGAACGCTAAATATCGCGAAACCTCGCGCGGCGGTCTGGCGATTAAGGTGCAGTGCGATTAATCGCGCTAAAAACGCGCCTGCAGGTGAAGCCTTCGCCCATCTAAGGTGCCTGCGGGTGAAGCCCTGGCCCGTCTAAGGTGCCTGCGGGTGAAGCCCTGGCCGCTCGTAAAGACGCAAAAACGTCATCCCTGACAGCTCGACCCGCGCCTTCCAGGGCCGCGGGACGCTTTACTCTTCTGCCAGGGCTTCACCCGCTTTGAGTTTTGTGTTTGAGCTTCCCTCGCTTTAAGATGGGTTGTCTGGGCTTCCTTCGCTTTGGGATTGGTGGCTGGGCTTCTCCCGTGGCGGTCTGACGCCTTTGCCCGACGCCTGTCAGCGCCTCTTTTTCTCCAACGCAGCTAAACTTAATGGCGCAATTGCCGATATGAAACTGTCGGAATTTTATTTGGGTGTTAAGGGCGGCTACGGATGCAAATATCCCAGCAGATTATTGGACAATTTCGTCGTAAACGGCTGTTCATCGCGTCAATAGTCGCTGCACTGGTGCTTATCATTACCTTAACCGTTCGTTTTTTCGAAGAAAAAAAACATATCGAACGTCAGTCGCATCAGTTTGCCAGCAATGCGATTCAGCGTTTCGATCGCCTTTTTTCACCGCTGGATGTGGCGGCCAGTAATACCGTCGGGCTGGTTGGGCTTAAATGCAACGATATCCGCTTTTTACTGCATGAAAAGATCTCCGCCATGCAGATCGTCCGCGCCATCCTGCTGGTGAATAATGACCGTATCTACTGCTCCAGCGTCTTTGGCGATCGCTCGCTTATTTTCAGTGAAACTTATCCCGAACTGGCGGTAGATAATCAGCGCATGTCGCTGGGCGTGGATAATTATCTGATCAAGGGTTCGCCGGTTTTACTGCTCTGGACCGCCAGCGCGTTGGATAATCACAGCGGTATTTTGCAGGTTATCAATATCGAATTAATGAGCCGCTATCTGCTTGAGCCGACGCTCCCATGGGTAGAGCGTGCGGTGTTTAACGTTGGCGGCAAAAGCCTGGAGTATGGCAATCCGCTGATTGAAAATACCCAGCCCGCCGAAGACGAGGTGAGCTATCAGAAAGCCTCGCTGCGCTACCCCTTTACCATTACCCTGTACGGACCCGCGCCAACGCGTTTGGCCTTGCTGACGTTGCCCTCTCAGCTGCCGCTCGCCCTGTTGCTAAGCCTGCTGACCGGCTATAGTGTCTGGTTGGCAACGGCTAACCGCATGAGCTTCTCCTGGCAAATCAGCTACGGCCTGTCGGCGCATGAGTTTATGGTTTACTGCCAGCCGCTAATCGATAGCCGCACCGGCGACTGCGACGGTATTGAGCTGCTGCTGCGCTGGAATAACCCGCGCCAGGGCTGGGTACCGCCGGACCTGTTTATTCCGCTGGCCGAGCGGCACCATCTGATCGCCCCTCTGACCCGTTTTGTGCTTAGCGAAACCGTGCGCTCTTTGCCGCAGTTGCCGCAGCACGCCGGTTTTCATATCGCGATTAACGTGGCCGCCAGTCATTTCCACAATCGGGCCATTATTGATGATTTGCAAAAAATCTGGTGGCCCGCCAATCCGCTGCCGCGGCTGGTGGTGGAGTTAACGGAACGCGATGCGCTGCCGCTGATGGATCAAAATGTGGTGGCGCAGCTGCAACAGGCAGGCATTCGGGTCGCCATTGATGATTTTGGCACCGGGCACAGCTCACTCTCTTATCTGAAAACCTTAAGCCCGGATATATTGAAATTGGATAAGATTTTTACCGCTGCTATTGGCACTGATGCGATTAACGCTACGGTAACGGATATGGTGATTTCGCTGGCGCAGCGCCTGCATATCAGGCTGGTGGCGGAAGGCGTGGAAACCGCCGAGCAGGCCAGCTATCTGTGCCAGCGCGGCGTGGATACGTTGCAGGGATACTACTATGCTCGCCCAATGCCATTGGAGAGCTTTCCGGCATGGCTGGCCCAGCATCAGGCCAGCCTGGCAAAGTGATGTCCGGGGCGCTGCGCCCCGGCCCCTGCCTTAGCTCTCTTCTTCATCCTGCGGGCGATCTTTGATAATACGTACCAGATCGATACGATAATCGGTCGCTTCAACAATCACGAAGTGCAGCGGCGGCATATCAATTGTCTCGCCCGGCAGCGGCAGCTGCCCCTTCTGCGCAATCAGCAGACCGGCGAGCGAGGCATAATCATCGCCCGGCTTAACCAGATCGAAATAGTCCAGCCGTTGCTGCAGAGAATGCAGATCGGTGCCGCCTTTTGCCAGCCAGCTATCGCCATCGACTACGATATCCGGCGTTTCATCCTCATCCGGAAATTCACCGGCAATGGCTTCCAGCACGTCCAGCGGCGTTACCAGCCCCTGTACCACGCCAAACTCATTGGTCACCAGCACAAAGCTGCCTTTCGCCCGGCGCAGAACGCCCAGCAAATTGATCGGGTCCAGCGTTTCCGGCACGATCAGCGGCGGTGAAGAGGCGGCGAAAGTATGAATATTCATCCCCTGCTCCAGCGCCACCAGCAGATCTTTGGCGCGCACGATGCCTATGACCTCATCCAGCTCGCCCCGGCAAACCGGGAACAGGCTATGCGGGGTATCAAGCAGCTGCATACGGATCTCATCCAGCGGTTTGGTGGCGTCTACCCAGGAGATTTCACCGCGCGGCGTCATAATGCTGCGAATAGAACGCGATGCCAGCGTCAACACGCCGTTGATCATATAGCGCTCTTCATCCTTAAAGGTTTCCTGCGGCAGCATCGGGTTTTCTGCCGAGGCCTGCCCCGCTTCTACGTTGGTCGCTCCGCCACGGCGGCCGCCCATCAGGCGTAAAATCGCTTCAGCGGTACGCTCACGCATCGGACGATGCGACTGATGACGGATAAAGTTACGCCGCGCGATCTGATTGAACAGCTCAATCAGAATGGAGAAGCCAATCGCCGCATACAGATAGCCTTTAGGTATATGGAAGCCAAAGCCTTCCGCCACCAGACTCAGGCCGATCATCAGCAAGAAGCTCAGACACAGCACCACCACGGTCGGGTGCGCATTGACAAAGTTCGTTAGCGGTTTCGACGCCAGCAGCATAATGCCCATCGCGATAACCACCGCGGTCATCATTACCGGCAGATGGTTCACCATCCCCACGGCGGTAATCACCGCATCCAGCGAGAAGACGGCATCCAGCACTACGATCTGAATCACCACCGCCCAGAAGCTGGCGTAGCTTTTATTGCCGTTGCTGTCCTGCGGATGATTTTCCAGCCGCTCATGCAGCTCCATCGTTGCCTTAAACAGCAAAAAGAGACCGCCCGCCAGCAGGATCAGGTCGCGCCCGGCAAAGCTGAACTGCCAGACGCTAAACAGCGGTCGGGTCAGGGTCACCATCCACGAGATCAGCGACAACAGGCCCAGACGCATCAGCAGCGCCAGTGACAGGCCGATCAGACGCGCTTTGTCACGCTGCTTCGGCGGCAGCTTATCGGCCAAGATAGCGATAAATACCAGGTTATCGATCCCCAGCACGATCTCCAGAACAATAAGCGTCAGCAGACCGGCCCAAATCGAAGGGTCTAAAAGAAATTCCATTACAGACTCCGAATAAAGCAGCAGGAAAACCGAACGCCGGGTTCAACAACCGTAGCGCGGCAGAAAAAAGAAGCAGAACCGAGGATGACGCCGAAAGGCGTTAAGAAAGAAGCCGGATGACCCGGAGGCATGGATAAAAGACGTCGGTGACAGTCCATAGGGAGGGCTGAGGCCCGTTACTCCTGTATAGAAAAAGAGGAAGTGATATTAGCAGCTGACACATGCCCGTCAAAATAATTTCTTACAGTTAACAAAAATTTACCTTTGATTGACACAGGATCTCAATTATTCGCATCGAAACGATAAGCCTGTAAATAACTGAGGCGGGTCACATAATTTATTTTTTCACTCACTAAAATAAATCGCGACGTTATCTTTAGGTTGTCAGTTATATAAAAAGAAGCGCTCCGCTGACGGCAAGGCCTGCATGTTCATTACCGTTGAAACCCGCATAGCCAGGATAACAGCGTTGGCGAAACGGTGTAGCACTGAATCGCTCAATAATGAAAACGGAGGTAGCAAGTGACTATTGCTATTGTAATCGGCACACACGGTTGGGCGGCGGAGCAGCTGCTCAAAACCGCCGAAATGCTATTAGGCGAGCAGCAAAACGTCGGCTGGATCGATTTCGTGCCCGGCGAAAATGCTGAAACCCTGATAGAAAAATATCATGCGCGTCTCGCCGATCTGGATACCAGCAAAGGCGTGCTTTTTCTGGTCGACACCTGGGGAGGCAGCCCGTTCAACGCGGCCAGCCGTATCGTGGTAGATAAAGAGCAGTATGAGGTGATTGCCGGCGTCAACATTCCGATGCTGGTGGAAACGCTGATGGCGCGCGATGACGATCCGGCCTTTGACGAGCTGGTGGCCATCGCGGTGGAAACCGGCCGTGAAGGCGTAAAAGCGCTGAAAGCCAAGGCGCCGGAGCCGGTTTCCGCCCCGGCGTCGGCGACTGCTACGCCTTCAGCCGCGCCGCCGCAGTCGCTGGGCCCAAACGATCATATGAAAATTGGACTGGTGCGCATTGATGACCGTTTGATTCATGGTCAGGTGGCGACGCGTTGGACTAAGGAGACCAACGTATCGCGCATTATTGTCGTCAGTGATGAAGTAGCGGCCGATAAGGTGCGTAAAACGCTGCTTACTCAGGTCGCCCCGCCAGGCGTCAGCGCCCACGTTGTGGACGTCGATAAAATGGTACGCGTCTGGAATAACCCGAAATATGCCCGCGATCGCGTGATGCTGCTGTTCACCAATCCCACCGACGTGGTGCGGGTAGTTGAGCAAGGCGTCGAGGTCAAATCGGTCAATATCGGCGGCATGGCCTTTCGTCAGGGGAAAACGCAGGTCAACAACGCGGTTTCCGTGGATGACAAAGATATTGAGGCGTTTAAAAAGTTAAACGCGCGCGGTATCGAACTGGAGGTCAGGAAAGTGTCCAACGATCCCCGGCTGAAAATGATGGACCTGATCGCCAAAGTGAATCACTGATCGCCATCCCACACGCCTGATACCTCAGGTTTCACGTAGTCTTACTCTGTCACAGGAGAAGTGCAATGGAAGTCACCACTCTACAAATTGCGCTGGTGTTTATTGTCGCCTGTATTGCCGGTGTGGAATCAATTCTGGATGAGTTCCAGTTTCACCGGCCGCTGGTCGCCTGTACCTTGATCGGCGCCGTGCTGGGCGATATGAAAACCGGCATCATTATCGGCGGTACGCTGGAGATGATCGCGTTGGGCTGGATGAATATCGGCGCGGCCGTGGCACCGGACGCCGCGCTGGCCTCGATTATTTCCACCATCCTGGTCATTGCTGGCGGACAAAGCATCGGCGCCGGTATTGCGCTGGCGATCCCGCTGGCGGCGGCGGGTCAGGTGCTAACCATTATCGTGCGTACTATTACCGTGGCCTTCCAGCACGCGGCGGATAAAGCGGCGGATAAAGGCAATCTCACGGCAATTTCGTGGATCCACGTGACCGCGCTGATTTTACAGGCGATGCGTATCGCTATTCCCGCCGTGATTGTTGCCGTCTCCGTCGGCACCGACGCGGTCCAGACCATGCTGAACTCCATTCCGGAAGTGGTCACCAGCGGTCTGAATATTGCAGGCGGCATGATTGTCGTGGTGGGTTACGCGATGGTAATCAATATGATGCGCGCCGGCTATCTGATGCCCTTCTTCTACCTGGGCTTTGTGACCGCCGCCTTTACCGATTTCAACCTGGTTGCGCTGGGCGTGATCGGTGTGGTGATGGCCGCGCTCTATATTCAGCTCAGTCCTAAATATAACCGCGCCGCGGGTGGCGCTGCGCCTGCTGCAGGCCCTGCCCAAAACGACCTGGATAACGAATTAGATTAAGGGGTGTGAAAATGGTAGATACAACTGCAGCAACGGCAAAAAAACTAACGCGCGGCGATGTACGCAGCGTCTTCCTGCGCTCCAATCTGTTTCAGGGCTCGTGGAACTTTGAACGTATGCAGGCGCTGGGCTTCTGCTTCTCTATGGTGCCGGCTATCCGTCGGCTTTACCCGGAAAACAATGAGGAGCGCCGTCAGGCCATTAAGCGTCATCTGGAGTTTTTTAATACTCACCCCTACCCGGCTGCGCCCATCCTCGGCGTAACGCTGGCAATGGAAGAGCAGCGGGCCAACGGCGCGCCTATTGACGATGCGGCGATCAACGGCATTAAAGTGGGCCTGATGGGGCCGCTGGCGGGGGTGGGCGATCCGATATTCTGGGGCACCATGCGTCCGGTTTTCGCCGCGCTGGGCGCCGGTATCGCCATGAGCGGCAGCCTGCTTGGTCCGGTGCTGTTTTTTGTGCTGTTTAACGCGGTGCGCCTGCTGTTTCGCTATTACGGCGTCGCCTACGGCTACAAAAAAGGGGTGGATATCGTTAACGATATGGGCGGCGGCTTCCTGCAGAAACTGACGGAGGGCGCGTCGATTCTTGGCCTGTTTGTCATGGGGGCGCTGGTTAACAAGTGGACGCACGTGAACATCCCGCTGGTGGTGTCGCGTATTACTGACCAAACCGGTAAAACCACCGTGACCACGGTACAGTCGATCCTCGATCAGCTGATGCCGGGGCTGGTGCCGCTGTTGCTTACCTTTGCCTGTATGTGGCTGCTGCGTCGCAAAGTAAACGCGCTGTGGATCATCATCGGCTTCTTTGTTATCGGTATTTTCGGTTACTGGATCGGCCTGCTGGGCCTGTAATCATTGCGTTAAACGGCCAGTCGCTCGCTACGATTGGCCGTTTTTTTATCCCGCCTGGCCCGGGTTTATCTGAGGAGGCGCCATGCCGTTAACCGACGTCGTTCTGGTACTGTTTATTGCTTTGCTGCTGCTGTACGCCATTTATGATCAGTGGATTATGCCGCGGCGCCACGGCAAAACCCTGCTGCAGGTTCCGCTACAGCGGCGCAGTAAAATTGATAATATTATTTTTATCGGGCTGATAGGTAATGACTCCAACTTATTGATAGTGTTTTATGTTCAGATAATGCCCGATGACTTTGTCATGCAGCTCCACCGATTTTGAGAACGACAGCGACTTCCGTCCCAGCCGTGCCAGGTGCTGCCTCAGATTCAGGTTATGCCGCTCAATTCGCTGCGTATATCGCTTGCTGATTACGTGCAGCTTTCCCTTCAGGCGGGATTCATACAGCGGCCAGCCATCCGTCATCCATATCACCACGTCAAAGGGTGACAGCAGGCTCATAAGACGCCCCAGCGTCGCCATAGTGCGTTCACCGAATACGTGCGCAACAACCGTCTTCCGGAGCCTGTCATACGCGTAAAACAGCCAGCGCTGGCGCGATTTAGCCCCGACATAGCCCCACTGTTCGTCCATTTCCGCGCAGACGATGACGTCACTGCCCGGCTGTATGCGCGAGGTTACCGACTGCGGCCTGAGTTTTTTAAGTGACGTAAAATCGTGTTGAGGCCAACGCCCATAATGCGGGCAGTTGCCCGGCATCCAACGCCATTCATGGCCATATCAATGATTTTCTGGTGCGTACCGGGTTGAGAAGCGGTGTAAGTGAACTGCAGTTGCCATGTTTTACGGCAGTGAGAGCAGAGATAGCGCTGATGTCCGGCGGTGCTTTTGCCGTTACGCACCACCCCGTCAGTAGCTGAACAGGAGGGACAGCTGATAGAAACAGAAGCCACTGGAGCACCTCAAAAACACCATCATACACTAAATCAGTAAGTTGGCAGCATCACCGGGCTGATAATGATTCTTATTTATAATAACGTTATCCAGCATGGCCCGGTAATAACCACCACATTATTGATGGCATTAATTGCCGTAGCAGTTTATCTCGCCTGGATCCGTACGCCACAATTATTACTTAAAAGCCAGGGGCTTTTCTTCGCCAATATCTGGATTAATTATGACCGTATAAAGAGTATGAATTTATCGGAAGATGGGGTTCTGGTTATTCAGCTGGAACAACGCAACCTGCTAATCAGAGTAAGGAAGCTGGACGACTTAGAGAAAATCTACCTTGTAATGCTTGAAAATCAATAAGATAAAATATAGCAAAAGGCATATTCCCTTTGCTATATTCTTAAGCCATCACGCCCATTTCGTTTATTCAAACAGCATTCCCTTAACATTATCGGGATTATTTTTACTTCTGGTTAGCAGCGTATCCTTTAATATCCATACTCCTTGTCGTGACACTTTTTTTATTTTGAAGATAAAAGATAATGTGGTAAGGTGAGCGCCGTTCTTGGGGAGTAGCCGATTTCTGTTATTAATACAGAAATGCACCTGTCAACATACTCGTTGTGATAGCAACGTGGCACGTGCGACCTTGTAGGTAGGCGAGACCATTGACCGATGTGCCTGTCTGGTTGGGAAGGCGCGTCAGGTTATGGTGTTCCCAGCCGAGGTTACGACTTCGATGACTTTTTCTGCTCTGCTTATTCTTGCCTTTGGCATGTCAATGGATGCGTTTGCCGTCGCTATCGGTAAAGGCGCCGCTCTGCAACGTCCTCAGCTACGCGAAGCGCTGCGCTGCGGGTTGATCTTCGGTGTGATTGAAACCCTGACGCCGCTGGTCGGCTGGACGCTGGGTCAGTTCGCCACCCATTTCGTTGCCCGCTGGGACCACTGGATTGCCTTTGCCCTGCTCTGCTTTTTAGGCGGAAGGATGCTGATTGAAGGCTGCCGACCGCAGCCGGTAGCGGCAGCGCCCTGCGAACCGGCCAGGCAACATGGGCTGGCGCTGCTGGTGACCACCGCCATCGCCACCAGCCTGGATGCGATGGCTATTGGAGTAAGCCTGGCGTTTATGCAGGTGAATATTGTGCTGACCGCGCTGCTGATTGGCCTTTCTACCTTTACTATGACCACCATCGGCATCCTGATTGGCCGGGTGATCGGACCGCTGCTGGGCAAACGCGCCGAGCTTCTTGGCGGCGTAGTGCTGATTGCGATTGGCGGTCAGATCCTCTGGTCGCATTTCGCCTGAGCCAGGCGATTAATCACGGCGCCACAGGCGCACAATAAAATCCGCTTCGCTGCTAAACTGCGCGCTGTCGCGCAACGTTTGCCACACTTGCGCACTGGCGCGCCAGGCAAAAGGCGTCATTTGCAGCAACGTCACCGCATCCTCACCGCTCAGTGTTAACGGATAGGCCAGCTGCTGTTCCGTTTCCAGGGTAAATCCCGGCAGGCTTTCCTGCTGCGTATCATGCAATTTCACCTGCGCATAGATCAGCGCCTTAAACTGCATCAGATGGCGCGGCCCCGGCGTGACGGTCAATAAACAGCCGCCGCTGCGTATCACGCGCGCCAGTTCATCCGCCTTACAGGGCGCGTAAATGCGCAATACGCCATCCAGCGCAGCATCGGCAAACGGCAGCCGATGGCTGGAAGCTACGCAAAAATCGATCTGACGGTAGCGTTTTGCCGCTGCCCGGATAGCTACTTTAGCCACGTCCAGCCCGCAAACGCGAGCCTGTTCGCCTAACGCATCGGCAACCGCCGCCGTGTAATAACCCTCGCCGCAGCCAATATCCAGCACGCTGGCCGTTGCGGGTAGCTGTTGCGCTAATAAAGAAGCCACGTGCTGCCGCAGCGGCTGATAGTAACCGGCATCAAGAAATTGCCGACGCGCCTGCATCATTTCCGCGCTGTCGCCCGGCTCTTTGGAACGCTTATGCTGCACCGGCAGCAGATTAACGTAACCCTCTTTTGCCCGATCGAATTGATGTTGTTGCGCGCAGCGCCAGCTGTGGTGAACCTGCGTTAACGGCTGCTGACAGAGGGGACAAAGATAATCCATGGTCTCTTTCTCTGGCTGAATCAGGCGCGCAGTTTACACGCTGCGGCCAACAGCGTCATCCGCCAAAAAAGAAAGGCCCCGGTGATTAACCGGGGCCTTTGCCTGAGCGTTCAGACTATCAGATAGCGACAACGTTAACCGCTGCCGGGCCTTTCTGACCATCCTGAATTTCGAACTCGACGTTCTGGCCTTCAGCCAGCGTTTTGAAGCCGTTACCCTGGATAGCAGAAAAGTGAACGAACACATCTTTACTGCCGTCTGCCGGAGTAATGAAGCCAAAACCTTTGGATTCGTTGAACCACTTAACCTGACCTTTAATCTTTGCCATCTTTGTAATTCCTTAGAATGTTTATTTGCCCGAAGGCGACTGACACAAAACCAGAGACATACTGAATGAGGCACTAATATAAGGTTCGGCAAGGAAGCGGTATTCAACGTCAACGTCTTTACTCATTACTTCTTTACTGAATATGCCATACATAAACAGAGCTGTACCTCGTTTGCTTAAACAGCGTTATCACATATTCGATAATTTATGGCAAGTTATTTTTAAACAGTGATCGACCTGCCGCACACTTCTTGCTAATTCATTACAAGCTTTGCACATTTATGCATTAAGCAGGAATAAATGCCGCGCCTGCAGGCCGGAGCGTACTGGATCTTGCCACGCCTGACATCCAGCAGCCCGTGGGCCTGAAGAGATACGCATCTCAGTGAGACCCTGCCGCGCTTCTCACTGTAGCTGAAGTATATTGCATAATTATGGCAGGTTTACTTCACCTTTTTTCACTCTCTTTATGCGGCCGCAGGGCCACGTAATAACAGAAACAGTATCACTATAAACCCGCCGACGCCGGTAAAAATGAGATCCTGCACCAAAAAAAGGAATATATAAATTGATCTGCCCCAAATAAACGCAGCGCAATTATTTAAAAGTTATTCCGATCTTTTGAATAAGGCGCAGAGGCTTATCTAAGCGTAACCGCTACGTTATTAAAACCTCCTTCGCCTTTATCAGATTATTCCTGGTTTATATTGTTCAGGCTGGCCCTTTCCCCTATTTTCCACGGGCGAAAACGCCTTTTATCCTGGTTAACCGCCTCAAGCGCGCGCGCCAGCTCCAGAGGCGGCTCATCAAGCGCTTCATCCGCCAGTTCGAACACGCCCCAGTGGATAGGGATGGTGACCGGTGCCCCAATGGCCTGATGCAATGATACTGACTGCTGTGGATCCATATGCTGCCCCTGCATGAACCATCTTGGTGCATAAGCGCCGATCGGTAACGCCACCAGATTGAATGGCCCCAAACGCTGGGTGATATCCAGCAGGTTTTCGCTATAGCCGCTGTCGCCAGAGAACCAAAAATTAAGATTTTCCGTAGCGATGGTCCAGCCGCACCACAACGAGCGATTACGATCGTATAGCGTACGCATGCTCCAGTGACGCGCCGGTACCGCATGAAAGGTTATCCCGTGACGCTGCGTTTGCTGCCACCAGTCAAGCTGCACCACATGCCGCGCCCCTGCCCGCCGGAACCAGGGTTCCAGCCCCAGCGGAACAATAAACTGCACCTTCGGGAAACGACGCAAAATAGCGTTGATGGTCGGCCTGTCGAGATGGTCATAGTGGTTATGCGAGATCAATACCCAATCCAGCGCGGGCAAATCCTTGATAGACAGCGGCGCAGGCGTTTTACGCTGCGGCCCATAGAAACGCAGCGGCGAAGCCCGTTGCGATAGTACCGGATCGATTAAACCGTAACGTCCGTCCAGCCGCAGCATGATAGCCGCGTGTCCCAGCCACCATACGCTATCCTGTTCGCCGCTCAGATCGGCCGGCTGCCACCACTGCTGCATAAAGGCTTCATAGCCCTGTCGGGGAGCAAGCGGCAGCCCCTGCGCTTTACGCTCATTACGCCAGCGCTGTAAATCGCCAGGCTGGCGCAGGTCTGGCTCGGGATTGCGAAACCCTTCCGGCGTGTGGTGTGATTTTGCCGCATCATACCAGGGGTTTTTCCACTTCATCCTTCCGCTCCTTAGCCGTGTTGACTGTTTATCGCTCCGGGATCAGTCGGGTAAAATCCCGATCCTGCTCCTCATCCACTGTATCTGCTTCGCTACCGGCCACCTGCTGCGTCAGCTGCTGCAGGATGGCATTCTGTTTTTTCTGCTCTTCCAGCAGCGCCTCCAGCAGACGAATCTGTTCGCTGGCACGGACGCTGGCGCGATTTACAAAAAACCAGGCGATTAAACCCGCCACTGCGAAAGCAATACCGCCGATCAACGGCATCAGGCCGCCGCCGTTTAATTCGTTCATAACAACCTCGGTTTGTCTTACGTTATGCCGTCGATTTTACCCGGATTTGCCGTTATGGATAGCCGCTGCGCTCTGACCGCGCTTTAAGCATCCTCCGATCGATCTCACTCTTCGCCCAGGCTATGCTGCTCTTTTTTCGGCAGCGAAACGGGAAGCTTGCCATTTTTACAGGGAGATAAAATGAAAATATTGCTTCGAATTGTGAGTCTGCTGGCGTTAATCTGGTTGGGGCTGCTGCTCACCGGCTATGGCGTGCTGACCGGCAGCCATAAAAATGTCGCCGGCATCGGTTTGCAGTGTCAGTATCTGACGGCACGCGGCATGATTAAAGCCCAGTATTTGCACAGCGACAGCGGCATTATTGGCGTGGCGGATTGTCCCCTGCTCAGAAAGACATCTGAGGTTGTCGACAATAACGAGTAGCTGCGCCTGCTGAGTTAGCGGCACCTGAGGGTGCCGCTCTGCTGAGCTCAGAAGGGGTAGTCGTGATAGCCGAGCTGGGAAGAGAGCATACGTCCTGCGCGATGCAGCATCGCCACATATTCGTGCTTGCGCTCTTCTGAAAAACGAATCGTCGGGAAAGAGATACTCATACCGGCAATCACCACGCCGAAACGGTCGAAAACCGGCACGGCAATACAGCGTAACCCCTCTTCCTGTTCCTCATTATCCTCGCCGAAGCCTTGTGCTTTTACCACGTCCAGCACCTTAAGCAGCTCTTCTTCACTGCCCAGGGTATGCGGCGTGCTGCGGCGAAACTCAACCTCACGCAAAATTTCATGCACCTCAGCACGATCGCGCCAGGCGAGTAAGACTTTGCCAATTGCCGTGCTGTGCAGCGGATTGCGGCGTCCGATACGCGAATACATGCGCAGGTTATACAGCGAATCAATTTTATGGATATAGACGATGCTGTCTTCTTCCAGCGCACCCAGGTGAATGGTCTCTTTGGTCAGGCGTGACAGCTCGCGCATCTGAATATCCGCGCTGCGAATCAGATCGACATTCTGTAACGCTCTGGCGCCCAGCTCAAACAGCTTAAGCGTAAGCGCATATTTTTCCGATTCGCCTTCCTGCGACACATAACCCAACGATTTCATGGTTTGAAGAAAACGATAAACGGTGCTTTTTGACATCATTACGCGCTGCGACAGCTCGGTAATGCCGTTTTCGCGCTCTTCGCCCAGCGCCTGTAATATGCCAAACACTTTCAATACAGAGGAGACCGAATCCGGCTGCTTATCGCCTTCTACATTCGCCATAGTTAAAGCCTTTTTGAAATTGTTTTATTAAAAATGGAACGCCATTCCCAGTATACGTGGCTCTTTCCGTTGCAGGCAATATCCGCTATTCATAAGTGACGAGTCTGCAGGAATTTACGGTGGGATTAAGGTGCATCAGGATAAAAAAATCATTAGCATGGTGATATTCACCCTCTTTAAGTTTAACGATGCCTGTGACCATACCCACTGACGGCTTACCGCTGCCGCGCCGCTATGGCGCGATAGCCGCTATTGCTTTAGGAATAACCGTTGCGGTGCTTGACGGCACCATCGCCAACGTGGCTCTCCCGACCATCGCGCATGAACTGCAGGCCAGCCCGGCGGAATCCATCTGGATTATCAACGCCTACCAGCTGGCGATTATCATGTCGCTGCTTTCCTTCTCTTTTCTGGGCGAGATGTGGGGCTATCGCCGCATCTATCAGGGCGGGCTGCTGCTGTTTAGCGCCACCTCGCTGCTGTGCGCCTTTTCCGACTCGCTTGGCATGCTGACCGTCGCCCGCGTTATGCAAGGCTTTGGCGGCGCGGCGCTGATGAGCGTCAATACCGCCCTGATCCGCATTATTTATCCGCAGCGCTATTTGGGACGCGGCATGGCGATTAACGCACTGATTGTCGCCGTCTCCAGCGCCGCGGGGCCGACGGTCGCCGCCGCGATTTTGGCCGTTGCGTCGTGGAAGTGGCTGTTTCTGGTGAACGTGCCGGCCGGCATGCTGGCGCTATTGCTCGCCTGGCGTTTTCTGCCGGATAATACCCAAAAGTCATCCACGCAGCGTTTCGATATTATTAGCGCGGTGATGAATGCGCTGACCTTTGGGCTGCTGCTGTCAGCGTTAAGCGGCGCGGCTCAGGGCCAGGATTTTCGGCTTATTCTGGCCGAACTGCTGGCGCTGTTAGCGATCGGCACGCTGTTTATCCGCCGTCAGCTGACGATGACCTTTCCGCTATTGCCGGTGGATCTGCTGCGCATCCCCATTTTTTCGCTCTCTATCTGCACCTCGATATGCTCGTTTCTTGCCCAGATGCTGGCAATGGTTTCCCTGCCCTTCTTTTTACAGAGCATGTTAGGAAGGAGCGAGGTGGAAACCGGTCTGCTGCTAACGCCCTGGCCGCTGGCGACGATGGTGATGTCGCCGATTGCCGGACGCCTGCTGGAGCGTTTTCATGCCGGGCTGTTAGGCGGTATCGGACTGGCTATTTTCGCCTGCGGGCTGTTTGCGCTGGCATGGCTGCCCGCCGCGCCTGCGGATGGCGATATTATCTGGCGTATGATCCTGTGCGGCGCCGGCTTTGGCCTGTTTCAGTCGCCTAATAACCACACCATTATCACTGCCGCGCCGCGCCATCGTAGCGGCGGTGCCAGCGGCATGTTGGGTACGGCACGCCTGCTGGGGCAAACCAGCGGCGCCGCGCTGGTGGCGCTGATGTTCAATCTGTTTGATACCCAGGGCACGCACGCCTCACTGTTGCTGGCGGGCCTGTTTTCTACCCTTGCCGCGCTGTTCAGCCTGTCACGCCTGCGTCAACCGTTGCAGCGGGAAAGTTAACGCCCGTACCTGAAGGAGGACGGGAAATTCAGACAATAAAAAACCACCTGCTATGAGGTGGTTTTTTAACGTTTGGCCAGCGTCTTATTTCAGATACTGACCGCTGCGCAGCGCTTCAATACGTTTATCCAACGGCGGATGCGACATAAAGAATTCGCTTAGCGATTTGCCTTTACCGTTGATGCAAAACGCCATCATGCTGCCTGGCTCCTGCGGCTCGTAGCTGGTTTTCAACCGCTGCAGCGCCGCAATCATTTTTTCACGCCCAACCAGGCGCGCAGAACCGGCATCGGCATGGAACTCACGGTGACGCGAGAACCACATGGTGATCATGCTGGCCAGAATACCAAATACCAGCTCCAGCACCATCGATACGGCAAAATAGACCAGCGGGTTGCCGTTGCTGCTCTCTTCATCTTCCCGGTTGCCCGACATAAAGCCTGCAGCAACCTGCGCGAGAATGCGGGAAATAAAGATCACAAAGGTGTTCACAATGCCCTGAATCAGCGTCATGGTAACCATGTCGCCGTTAGCGATATGACTGATTTCATGCGCCAGCACGGCTTCCGCCTCATCACGGCTCATGTTCTGCAACAGGCCGGTAGAAACAGCGACCAGCGAGGCGTCGCGACGTGCGCCGGTGGCAAACGCGTTAATGTCAGGAGCATGATAAATCGCCACCTGCGGCATAGCGATACCCGCCTGCTGCGCCTGACGCCCTACCGTTTCCATTAGCCAGCGTTCCGTTTCAGTACGCGGCTGTTCAATCACTTCACCGCCAACGGAACGTAGTGCCATCCATTTCGACATCAGCAGTGAAACAAACGCACCGCCAAAGCCAAACAGACCTGCCATTATCATCAGGCCCTGCACACTGCTTGACTGAATTCCTGTCAGGCTCAGAATCAGCCCGAATACCAACATCACGGCAAGGTTGGTCAGCAGGAAAAGAGCAATACGCATCATAAACTTTAATCTTCCTCAGTTAACTAAGCGCCCATGCGCGGATATACATCGTAGGGGCATCGCGTAGCTTTTCAAGCATACTTAACGTTTAAGTGCTTAAAAAGACATAACTTTACATTTTGTCGCAAACTTTTTTTAACCCTGGAGCAGGGATTAAACAGCCCGGCTAAACAATGACGCCAAATAAAAAAGGCACCGCTTACGCGGTGCCTTTGAAACATGGCTTAAATCGACGATTTATTTGGCCGTTGCCGCTTTTTCGCCTGGCTGCTCCGGCTGCTGATGCGCCAGATCGTTAGCAATATTTACCGTTTCATCCAGATAAGGATCGGGTTCTTTATAATCCTTCGGCAAATCGTCCAGCTTCGCCAGCGGCTTCTTGCCTTCCGCTTTATAGCGGGCGTTAATCCGCTCCAGACGCAGCGCATCATCTTCATGGTTCTCTTTCTCACGCTGGGCGAGATTGAGCGACACGATATTGCGTTTGTCCTTCATGGCGTTATAACGCTGAATATCTTTGATGATGTACTGGAACTCGGCATCTTTCGCAATGCGATCCTGATGCGCTTTGGTCAACTGCGGCACCAGATCGCTTAAATCACCCGATTTGGTATAGCTTGCCGCATCGATGCTATCCCACGGCAGCGCGTTATCCTCAAACTTCTCGCCGGTTTCCGCCGCTTCGATACCGGTAGGCATCAGCAGGTCAGGCGTGACGCCCTTACGCTGCGTACTGCCGCCGTTGATGCGGTAGAATTTTTGAATGGTGTACTGAACCGAGCCCAGCGCCGGCCATTCAGGGCGCAGCATCTGATCGTAAATGCGGTTCAGCGAGCGATACTGCTGCACCGTGCCTTTACCGAACGTCGGTTCGCCGACAATCAGCGCACGACCGTAATCCTGCATGGCTGCCGCAAAGATTTCCGACGCCGAGGCGCTAAAGCGATCGACCAGCACCACCAGCGGGCCTTTGTAATAGACCACGCCGTCGTTATCGCTATCTTCACGCACTTTACCGTTATTGTCGCGTACCTGCACTACCGGACCGCTGGGAATAAACAGACCGGAAAGCGATACCGCTTCGGTCAGCGCCCCGCCGCCGTTAGTACGCAGATCGATCACGATGCTATCGACATGCTGCTTCTGCAATTTCTGCAGCTGCACTTTCACATCATCGGTCAGGCCCACGTAGAAGCCTGGAATATCCAGCACGCCGACTTTGTCTTTGCCGACATTGTGCACGCTCATTTTGACAGCGCGATCTTCAAGGCGGATTTTCTCGCGCGTCAGCGTGACGGTGCGGGTTTTAGTGCCCTTCCCGGCAGGCAGGATCTCCAGGCGTACTTTACTTCCCTTCGGCCCTTTAATCTTAGCCACCACGTCATCCAGCCGCAGGCCGATAACATCTTCAATCGGCTTGCCGGGCTGACCCACGCCAACAATGCGATCGCCGACGCTCAGCGCTTTGCTTTTCGCCGCCGGGCCGCCCGCCACCATGGAATTAATAACCGTGTAGTCTTCATCCATTTGCAGCACTGCGCCGATCCCTTCCAGCGACAGGCTCATTTCAGTATTGAACTGCTCGGTATTGCGCGGGGATAAATAGTTGGTATGCGGGTCGATCTCATGCGCGAACGCATTCATCGCCAGCTGGAAAACATCTTCGCTATTGCTCTGCGCCAGACGGCGAATAGCGGAATTATAACGCTTGGTGAGAATATCTTTAATCTCAGCGTCGGTTTTGCCGGTCAGCTTCAGGCTGAGCCAGTCATATTTAACCTTGGCGTCCCATAGCGCGTTCAGTTCAGCACTGCTTTTTGGCCACGGCGCCTTGCTGCGATCGGTATCGATGGTATCGTTGCCGGTAAAGCTCATCGGCCGGTTCAGTACCGTCAACGCATACTGGTAACGCTCAAAACGGCGTTTTTGCGCCAGATTGAATAACTGGTAAAACACCGTGAGCTTGCCGCTGCGCAGTTCATCGCCCAGCGTGGTTTTTTTATCGGTGAACTGCGCTACGTCCGTCACCAACAGCACGTTATGGCTGTAGTCCAGCATGTTCAGGTAGCGGTCAAAGATTTTCGCTGAGAATGACCGATCGAGATCGAACTGACGGTAGTGGGAGCGGGTAAAACGAGAGGTAACGCGTTCGCTAACGGTGGCGTGCTGCGGTTCTTCCTGCAGCTGCGGAATTTGATCCGCGCGGGTAATGCTATCAGCGCCAATGGCGTGACCTGCCAGAAGCAGGCCCGCCATCACGCTCATCTTAAAAAATTTGTTCATGCCCAGGGTGGCCTCCGTTTCAGAACTGTAAGTGTTCTGCGCGTACGATCATTGCCAGGCCGGAAGCCAGCTGTACCCGAACGCCGTCCCTGGAGATTTCCAGAACCGTGGCGTCCATTGCGCTTTTGCCAGCTTTAACTTTAATATTTTGACCAGGCTGCAGCGCTGAGGTGTCAGTAACGGGTTGCGGACGCGGTTGTCGCGGTGCGGCAGGCGCACGCTCCTGAGCCGGACGCGCATCGTTAGTGCGGGCTTTGCGCGCTGGCTGGGCGCCTTCGGCAGGTTTACGGCTGACGGCTTTACGCGGACGACGCGCAGGCGTCTCTTCCCCGGTACCGGCTTCACGCTTTTTCGCCTGCTGCTGCTGGCGCTGCTGCTGAATACGCGCTTTCGCCTCTTCCAGCTGCTTGCGCGCATGTTCAACATGCTGCTCTTCCAGCTCGCCACAGGGGTTGCCATCCAAATCGACACGAGTTGCGCCCGCTTTAACGCCATACAGATAGCGCCAGCTGGAGGTATAAAGACGCAGAGCGGAACGTAACTGCGTTTTGCTCAGGTTCATTTCGCCCTGAACACGTTCGACGAGGTCTTGAAAGATACCGATTTTAAGCGGACGCGCTTCACCTTCGGCACTAAAGCAGTGCGGGAAACGCTCCGCAAGCCAGGCGATGACTTCTTTACTGCTATTCAACTTAGGTTGATTTTCCATGAAATTTCCTGATTACAACGGGTTGCCAGCAAGCCGTGGGCATGAACAGGCGACATTATAATGACCCCATCAGCAATTGCCACGAAATCCAGCGTTTTAGCCACGATTCAGATGAATATATTTTTTAACATCGCTTTGGGCTAACACGTTACAAAGCGCATCAGTAAAGGTTTGCAGACCCATTTCATCTTCACTGTCGAAACGATTGAAGCGCGTACTGTCGATATCCAGTACCCCG
Source organism: Mixta hanseatica (assembly GCF_023517775.1). Taxonomy (NCBI): domain Bacteria; kingdom Pseudomonadati; phylum Pseudomonadota; class Gammaproteobacteria; order Enterobacterales; family Erwiniaceae; genus Mixta; species Mixta hanseatica. The sequence continues at coordinate 2,434,400 of NZ_CP082904.1, forward strand.
ATGACCTCATCGTCGACAATCAGCGGCAGCACAATTTCCGCATTGCTGGCGGCATCACAGGCGATATGCCCCGGGAAGGCATGCACATCATCCACGCGCTGCACGTTTTTCTCTGCAACTGCCGTGCCACAAACGCCGCGGCCAACCGGAATGCGCACGCAGGCGATTTTGCCCTGGAAAGGCCCCAGCACCAGCGTCTTCTCTTCGGTTAACAGATAGAAGCCTGCCCAGTTAACCCCTTCCAGACGCTCAAACAGCAGCGCGCTGCTGTTGCTCAGGGCAGCGAGAAAACTGGTTTCACCGGCGATAAGCGCACGCAGATCGCGGTTAAGATCGTGATAAAATTCTTGTTTGTTCATTTCCTGACCATCGTAAAAGCAAGCGGACGGCTACAATTGAGCCGTCCGGTAAAATAAGCATTAAATATCCATTGCCACAAGGTGAAGGATCCCGGCAGTTAATATAACCTTAGGATCTTGCGGATCGGATTATCAAAACGGGCTATGCCCCTCAGCGTCCGTTTTCGTCATTTAAGGACCGTGCTTAACTGCACGATGAGGGTCACCGCTTTACTATATGAAAATACATACTATCAGTCACGTTCTGCCCCATGAACGTTATCAGCGTTGCCCGCAATGCGATACCCTTTTTTCCTTACCGGATGTGAAATCCTGCCAGTCTGCGCATTGTCCGCGCTGCAACGCCAAAATTATGACCGGTCGGGACTGGTCAATGACGCGTTTAACGGCCATGGCGATCACCATGCTGCTGCTGATGCCCTTCGCGTTTACCGAGCCGCTGATCCAAATCCGCCTGCTGGGCACGCCGATTCGCGCTAACCTGCTGACCGGCATTATGCAGATGACCATGCAGGGCGATGTGCTGACCGCCGCCATGGTCACCTTTTGCACCATCGGCGCGCCGGTAACGCTGGTCGCCTCGATCGTGTTTCTCTTTTTCGGCAATCGGCTGGGGATGAATCTGCGGCCGGTGCTGCTGATGCTGGAACGCCTGAAAGAGTGGGTGATGCTGGATATTTATCTGGTGGGCGTGGCGGTGGCGTCGATTAAGGTGAAGGATTATGCCGATATCGATATCGGCTACGGATTGGTGGCGTTTGTCGCGCTGATGATCCTAAGCCTGTTCACGATGATTCATCTCAACGTAGAGCAGCTGTGGCACCGCTTCTATCCGCAGCCGCAGGCGGAGGTGGCGCAGGAGAAGTTGCAGATCTGCCTGAACTGCCATCATACCGGGATGCCAGACGCACGCGGGCGCTGTCCGCGCTGCCATACGCGCCTGGCGCATCGTCGCCCTTATAGCCTGCAAAAATCGTGGGCGGCGTTGATCTCCGCCATCGTTTTCCTCATCCCTGCCAACCTGCTGCCGATATCCATTATCTATCTGAATGGCGGACGCCAGGAAGACACCATTTTCTCCGGTATCCTGTCGCTGGCCTCCGGCAATATCCCGGTGGCGGCCATCGTGTTTATCGCCAGTATTCTGGTGCCTTTTACTAAGGTACTGGTGCTATTGGTGCTGCTGCTCAGCATTCATTTTCGCTGTCAGCAGGGGCTAAAAACGCGTATCCGACTGCTGCGTCTGGTCACCTGGGTGGGACGCTGGTCGATGCTGGATCTGTTTGTGATTTCGTTAACCATGTCGCTGGTCAACCGTGATCAGCTGCTGGCTTTTACTATGGGACCGGCCGCCTTCTATTTCGGCGCCGCGGTAATTTTAACTATCCTCGCCGTACAGTGGCTGGATAGCCGTCTTATTTGGGATGCTCATGCAACAAACGCCGACTACACCGACTAAAGCGCGGATAACCAACAAGCGTAAAATTTCGCCGTTTTGGCTATTGCCCTTTATCGCCCTGATGATTGCCGGTTGGCTGCTGTGGACCAACTATCAGGAGCGCGGCACCACGGTTACCATTGACTTCGCTCAGGCGGATGGGATTGTGCCGGGCCGCACGCCGGTACGCTATCAGGGCGTTGAGGTGGGCACCGTGCAGGGCATCAGCCTCAGCGACGATCTGCGTAAAATTAAAGTGCGCGTCAGTATCAAAAGCGATATGCGCGATGCGCTGCGCGAGGATGCACAATTCTGGCTGGTTACGCCTAAAGCCTCGCTGGCAGGTGTGTCCGGGCTGGATGCGCTGGTCGGTGGTAACTATATCGGCATGATGCCGGGCAAGAGCGGGCAGCGCCGCGAAAATTTTGTCGCGCTGGATACGCAGCCGAAATATCGCGTCAATACCGGCGAGATGTTGGTGCATCTGCGCGCGCCGGATCTGGGTTCGCTAAATACCGGCTCGCTGGTCTACTATCGTAAAATTCCGGTCGGGCGCGTGTATGATTACACCATCAATCCGGATAATAACGGCGTGACCGTGGATGTATTGATTGAACGCCGTTTTACCAACCTGGTGAAAAAGGACAGCCGCTTCTGGAACGTTTCCGGCGTTAAAGCGGATGTGAATCTGAGCGGCGCGAAAGTCGAGCTGGAAAGCCTGGCGGCGCTGGTGAACGGCGCTATCGCCTTTGATTCCCCGCCCACATCACAGCAGGCCGCCAGCGAAAGTAACTATCAGCTTTATCCCGATCTGGCACACAGTCAGCGCGGCGTGGTCATTACGCTCGATCTGCCTAATGGCAAAGGGCTGCAGGAGGGCAGCACGCCGCTGATCTATCAGGGACTGGAAGTGGGTACGCTGACTAAAATGGCTCTCCAGCCCGGTGGTAAAGTGCTGGGCGAGCTAACATTAGATCCCTCCGTAGTGGGGCTGATGCGCAGCGGAACGCGTATCGAAATGCGCAGCCCGAAAGTTAGCCTGAATAATCCCAACCTGAGTTCGCTGCTTACCGGCACCACGCTGGAGCTGATCCCGGGCGATGGCGAGCCGCAAAATCGCTTCCAGGTTCGCCAAAGCAACGAGACGCTGTTACAGCAGCCTGACGTGCTGACCGTACGCCTGAGCGCGCCGGAAAGCTACGGCATCGATGCCGGTCAGCCGGTGATGCTGCGCGGTATCCAGATCGGCCAGGTTATTCGTCGCCATCTCACCACTAAAGGAGTGGAGTTCGAGGCGGCGATCGCCCCTGAGCATCGTCAACTGGTGCATGGCGACAGTAAGTTCATTATCAACAGCCGGCTTGACGTTAAATTTGGCCTGGACGGCATGAAAGTGCTGGGTGCCAGCGCCAGCGAATGGGTGGATGGCGGCATTCGTCTGGAGCCCGGCGGTAAAGGCGCGCCGCTCAGCCAGTATCCGCTCTACGCCAATGCGGAGAAAGCGGAAGAAGGCATTACCGGCGAACGTCCGCCGACCACGCTGACGCTGACGGCAAACAGCCTGCCGGATATCCAGCCGGGATCGGTAGTGCTGTACCGTAAGTTCCAGGTCGGTGAAATTGTCGATGTCACGCCGAAAGCCAATGAGTTTGTGGTGGCGGTGCACATCAAGCCGGAATATCGCAAGCTGCTGACGCCCGACAGCGTCTTCTGGGCGGAGGGCGGCGCTAAAGTGCAGCTAAACGGCAGCGGCCTGACGGTACAGGCTTCGCCGCTGAACCGCGCGCTGCGCGGCGCCATCAGCTTTGATAACCTGGAAGGCGCCAGCAGCAGCAAAAATGAAACGCGCGTGCTTTACAGCTCCGAAACCGCGGCGCGTGCCGTCGGCAGCCAGATCCTGCTGCACACCTATGACGGCAGCAAGCTCTCGGCCAACATGCCGATTCGCTATCTGGGTATCGATATCGGCCAGGTTGAATCGCTGGCGCTCAGCCAGGATCATAATCAGGTGATCGCCAAAGCAGTGCTGTATCCGGAATATGTGCAAAGTTTTGCCCGTACCGGCAGCCGTTTCTCGGTAGTTTCGCCGGAAATCTCGGCGACCGGGGTGAATCATTTGGAAACGCTGTTGCAGCCCTATATCAATGTCGATCCGGGTAAAGGGAGCCTGAATCGCCGTTTCGAGCTGCAGGAAACCACCATTACCGACTCACGTTATCTGGATGGGCTGAATATCGTCGTAGACGCGCCGGAAGCGGGCTCGCTGGGCATCGGCACGCCGGTGCTGTTCCGTGGCGTTGAGGTGGGTATCGTCACCGGCACCTCGCTCGGCAGTATGGCGGATCGCGTACAGGTTCAGCTGCGCATCAGCAAGAAATATCAGCATCTGGTGCGCAACAACTCGGTGTTCTGGCTGGCCTCTGGCTATCATCTTGACTTTGGCCTGATCGGCGGGGTGGTGAAAACCGGCACCTTCCAGCAGTTTATTCGCGGCGGCATTCAGTTCGCCACGCCGCCGACGGTGCCGCTGGCGCCGCAGGCCGCCTCCGGCAAGCACTTCCTGTTACAGGAGGAAGAGCCGAAAGAGTGGCGTAAATGGGGCACGGCAATCCCCTCCTCCTGATCGGTTGCGGGAGCCTGCCTGTCAGGCTCCCCCCTTCATCAGCTTTCATCACAGCTGTGGTACACTTCCCGCCTGATTTTTTCGTAACTACCGGAATTCTGTCGTGCCCCAACAATCCCGAGCCACTTTCCCTGAGGCCTTTCTTGATCTGATGCGGCAAACGCTGCCTGACGAAACCAGCCTGCAGTCCTTTCTGGCTATCAGCCAGCAGCCGCTGCGCCGTAGCCTGCGCGTGAATACTCTCAAGATCAGCGTGGCGGACTTTTTAAGCCAGACGGCTGATTACGGCTGGCAGCTGACGCCGATTCCCTGGTGTGCCGAAGGTTTCTGGATAACGCGCAGCGAGGAAGATGAAACGCTGCCGTTGGGTAGCGTGGCTGAGCATCTCAGCGGACTGTTTTATATTCAGGAGGCCAGCTCAATGCTGCCGGTTAGCGCACTGTTCGCCGCGCAACCGCAGCCCGAGCGTGTAATGGATGTGGCGGCCGCGCCCGGGTCGAAAACCACCCAGATGGCGGCGCTGATGCATAATCAGGGCGTAATTGTCGCCAATGAATATGCTGCCAGCCGGGTAAAAGTGCTGCACGCGAACATCAGCCGCTGCGGCATCAGCAATACGGCTATTACTCATTTTGACGGGCGCGTGTTCGGACCGGCGCTGCCGGAAACCTTCGATGCCATTTTGCTTGATGCGCCCTGCTCCGGTGAAGGTGTGATCCGTAAAGATGCCGACGCGTTGCGAAACTGGACGCTGGAAAGTACCCAGGCTATAGCCGCCACCCAGCGCGATTTGATCGACAGCGCCTTCCACGCGCTCAAGCCCGGCGGCACGCTGATCTATTCCACCTGCACCCTGAACAAGCTGGAAAACCAACAAGTCATTAGCTGGCTGTGTCAGCGTTACTCCGATGCCGTGGCGATCGATTCACTGGCCGATCTCTTTCCCGGCGCCGAAAAAGCCGCCACGCCGGAAGGCTTTTTGCACGTTTTCCCGCAACTTTTCGATAGTGAAGGCTTCTTTGTGGCGCGGCTGCGCAAAACCGCCAGCGTCGATCCACTGCCCGCGCCGGGCTATAAGGTCGGCAAGTTTCCTTTCAGCCCGCTGTCGCGTAAAGATGCACAGACGGTGATTCAGGCTGCCGCAAAATCGGGCCTGCACTGCCCCTCTTCGCTCTCACTATGGCAACGTGATAAAGAGATCTGGCTGTTTCCCAGCGCAGCAGAGCCGCTCTTTGGGCGGGTTCGCTTTTCCCGTATTGGGCTGAAGCTGGCGGAGACTTTTAATAAAGGCTATCGCTGGCAGCACGAGGCGGTGATCGCACTCGCCCGTCCCGATGCTGCCAATAGCGTTGAGCTTAGCGAAAGTGAAGCGGAAGAGTGGTACCGCGGCCGTGATATTTGGCCGCAGGCACCGCTTCCGCGCGATGAAGTGCTGGTGACCTGGCAGCAGCAGCCGCTTGGGCTGGCGAAAAAGGTAGGGCAGCGTTTAAAAAACAGCTATCCGCGTGAGCTGGTGCGCGACGGAAAGCTGTTTCGTCGTTAAGCCGGCGTGCGTCTGATTGGCTGTTTACTGGATTTTAATCAGCGTTAACCGGTTGCCAAAGACGGCGCCGGTATCAATAAAGTGCTGGTTCCAGCCGCTAAGCGGCTGGTCCAGCGGCGTATGGCCAAAATAGAAAGCATCCGCCCCGGCAATGGCTTCGCCCTGGCCGCGCTGTAAGCGATGGATGCGCTCGCGCCCCCAGACCACTTGATATTCATCAACCAGCTGTTCAAAAGCGTAACGCGAGGACGGATAGTCAGCGTGAGCTACCACCACCATGCGCTCCTCCAGGTTGATATGCAGTATTAAAGGCAGCGTCTGACACTGCATCAGGGCGCGCTGCGCCTCTTCGCGCTCTTCTTCCCTGAGCTGCCAGAACCAGTCACCGCCGTTCATTTTCCACAGCAGCGTCTCATGCTGCAGCAGCGCGTTTAGCGCCATCTCTTCATGGTTGCCGCGCACGCTGCGAAACCAGGGCTGCGCCAACAGGCGCAGGCAACCCAGACTGTCGGGTCCCCGGTCGATAAGATCGCCTACTGAAATCAGCAGATCCTGTTGCGCATCGAAGCGAACCGCCAGCAGCTGTTGATCCAGCAAAGCACGGCAGCCATGCAAATCCCCGACGATATAAATATGCCGCCAGTTATCGCCGTTAAGGTATTGATACAACATGATGATGTTCCTTACAGCTGTAAGGGTGATATTGACGTGCGGTTAAGGCTTCAGCCTTTAAAGTGTAGCAGCGGAGTCCATTCACAGGTGCGGAACGGAATGAATAACCAGAAGAAGTTTATTTTGATGCTGCTCTGCCTTTTTAGCGGAAGCCTGCTGCTACTGGAGATCCTTGCCCGCCTGGCGCATAAGATCATTGTGGGTTAGAAGCACAAAATCATTGTGGCCCAGGCGCGATCTTCTGTACTGCTCGCTGGCGAAACCAACGTGCGCAATTACTTATCGTCAAGGAAGTGCAGCACCGCGTCGCTAAACTCTTGCGGTGCCTGCAGAAAAGCAAAATGGCTGACGGTCGGCAGAATCAGCAGCCCGGCGTCAGGGATCGTCGCGGCAATGTGCTCCAGATGATTACGGTCGATCGCTTCATCATGATCGCCATCCACAATGACCACCTGCGCCCGGATCCTGCGTAAATCTTCGTCGCGCCATTCAGGCTGCGACTGCCACATCTGGCTAATCTGCTGCACGAAATTTTGATAATCATCGGGCGTGGCCGACAGTTTTTTATACTCTTCTCCCGCGCGAGCAATATAGGCGGCAAACAAGGGATTCTTTTCCACATTCGGCTTTACGCCCTGCGTGGTGGTATTTGGCGCAAAGGCAAACACTTTGCTCACCCGCTGTGGGTAACGCATCGCCATATCCAGCCCGATGATAGCGCCGTCGCTCCAGCCAACGATAGCGGCCGTGGGCAGCTGCAGGCGATCCATCAGAGCAATAATATCGTCGGTCATCAAATCATAACCGTAAGGCTGCGCGTTACGCGTACTGCGACCATGCCCCCGGCTGTCCACCACGATCACCTGATGGTGCTTAGCCAGCGCCATAACCTGCAGTCCCCAGTAATCGCTGTTAGCCAACCCGCCATGCAGCAGAATCACCGGCGATCCCTGGCCCATCGTGGCGTAATAAAGCTGGATACCGTTCACCTCCGCCTGGCCGCTTTGCATGCCAGCGACCGGTGCAGGCGTGGCGGGTAGCCGCTGCCAGCGCGTTCCCCAGTGGCTGTGCTGTGTTTCCGCCTGCGCTAAAGCAGGCGCCAGCGCCAGAACGCCTGCGAGTAAAATTGCCGGTTTGCTATGCATTAAACGGATTCCCGTGACGCTAATAAAGAGGATGAGTGGGCCGGAAGATAAGAGGGCACAACAGAGTTCGGCCCGCCGCCGCAACGCGGTAACCGCTTTGCTACGCTTAAATCTGTGCTCTTTATCGCATAAATCAACGAGGACCGCTATGCAACGCAGAGATTTTATCGGCTCCGGCAGCGCGCTGATCGCACTGGCGCTTATGTCAAATTCCGCCTCGGCCAGCGCAGAGCCCCATTCACCGGTGCCAACACCCCGCGCTATCCAGCCGATAACCCTGAAGAATATTGTTATTGGCGCAGGAGAACCAAAGATTATTGTTTCCACCACCGCCAGTCACAGCGAAGCGGTAAAAGATTTTGTGCAACAGCAGGCGAAACGTCCGGAACCGGCGGTCATCGAGCTGCGATTAGATCAGCTGGATAACAGCGATGATGTCGCGGCCATGGTACAGCTCACGCGAGAGCTGTACGCCATACTGCCGGATAAACTGTTACTGGTGACCTTCCGCACCAAAGCAGAAGGCGGTAATCAGGCGATCGATGATCAACGCTACGCCGCGCTCTACCACCAGCTGCTGACCCACGGCCAGATGGATCTGCTGGATATTGAGATGTATCGCGGCACGCCGCAGGTAGAACAGCTGATTGCATTGGCGCACCAGCAAGGCGTGCACGTTATCCTTTCCAGTCATGATTTTCAGCAAACGCCTTCGCAGGCGGAAATCATCTCTCGCCTGCGCCAGCAGCAGGCGATGGGTGCGGATATTCTTAAAATAGCTGCAATGCCGCACGACGCGGGCGATGTGCTGCGCATGATGTCCGCCACCTGGGAGATGGCGCAGCGCTATGCCCAGCGCCCGTTATTGACCATGTCGATGGGTGGAATGGGCGCGCTGAGCCGGCTGGCCGGAGAGCTGACCGGTTCCGCATTAACCTTTGGTATGGCGGGCAGCGCCTCGGCGCCAGGACAATTGGATGCCGGGGATTTAAGCGCGACGCTGGCGATGTTGCACTCATCGCTCAGCAGTGAAAAGCCAGCCTGAATCGCCTGGCCTGGCGTAAAAGAACCCGGCAGTCGGCTGTTTGCAAAAGCAAAAGGGTTTGCTTAATCTCTTTTTTTCCCTGCACAGGAAGCTGAAAATGTCTGCTGCTATTCGTCTTGCCCTGGTAGGCGACTATCGCCCAACCGCCGTTGCTCATCAGGCTATTCCGCTCGCGATTCCTCTGGCGCTAAGCCAGTTAGAGATTACCGCGACCTGGGATTGGTTGCCGACCCCGTCGATACATAACGCCGATGCCCTGACTAGTTATGATGCCATCTGGCTGGTGCCCGGCAGCCCCTATCAGCACGATCGGGGCGCTTTTACCGCCATTACCTGGGCGCGTGAGCAACAGGTTCCTTTTTTAGGCTCCTGCGGCGGCTTTCAGTATGCGCTGGTGGAATATGCCAGAAATGTGATGGGCTGGCATGATGCCGGACATGCCGAGACAGACGATACGAAGCGCTTAGTGATTACCCCGCTGGCATGCTCGCTGGTGGAGCAAACCGGCGATGTGAAGCTGGTGGCAGGTAGCCGTATTGCAGAGGCTTACGGTACGCTGACAACACATGAGGGCTATCACTGCAATTTTGGCGTTAACCCTGATGTCATTCACGAACTGGAGGCCTTCCCCTTACGTATCAGCGCTCACGATACGGCGGGTGATGTACGCGCAATAGAACTGCCCGATCATCGTTTTTTTGTCGCCACGCTGTTTCAGTCGGAGCGGGCGGCGCTACGCCAGCAGATTTCACCGCTGGTGCTGGCCTGGATCAAAGCGGCGGCGGCCCGCGCCTGATAATCAACAGGGGAGCAACCTCCCCTGCTTTTTTCTTCGGATCGCTTGCTGGCGCGCATCAGCGTCACTTTTGCCCGGCAGCGGTAACTCATCAAAGACAATCAATTCTTTTTGCTTCATTGCTGATAAAAAAAGCCAACAATAAAACTATTCGATTTATATTGATTCTTTGTTTAAGAAACGTGTGCTGTGAAATAATAATAAACTTTTCTTTAATCAGTAAATAAGTAACTTTTATCGATTTATATCTGGCCCAGAGATGACTTACGCACGGATTAGTCTTAATTTAGCGCTTTTTAATCTATGATTTTCCCCCTTTTACGCTGCAATCCAGCAGACGCTATTGCCTGAATCATCCAGGTAATAACCAGCAGAACGGGCCGTCTGAGCCCGTATACCAACGCCTGGCGCGTTTGTTCACACTTTTTATTGAGCCGATCGTTTCCGGCTAACGGGGTTAACGCGAATAAGTGAATACACTATTACGCCACGCTGCTTTTTCCTTTGCCCGGCGCTCTGCTTTATTTCTGCTAGACTTAATTTACTCAACGCTTTCAAAGGAGAAAAAATATGTTAGGTAAAGTTGAAGATAAAGTTCGTGAAGGCGCAGGTAAGGCTCAGGAAGCTTATGGTCGCGCAACAGACAGCTATACTGATGAAGCTCAGGGCAGCGCACGTAAATATGCCAGCCAGGCAAGCTACGCCGTAAGAGATGCTGCTGATACCGTAAAAAGCCAGGTTTCTTCTAACCCGATGGGCGGATTGGCTGTTGCAGCCGCGGTCGGCGTAGTATTCGGTTATCTGTTAGGTCGTAAATAACGATACCCAGACAGACTGGCAGGTTTCCTGCCAGTTTGCTCCCTTTCAGCAGTTTCCTGTTCCCCCTCTTCCCCTTTCCTTATCGCTGCTTCTCTTCTTTCTGGTGTTAATTTTTTAATAGAACTGGACAACACCGCAACGGCTTCTGTTAAGGTGTGCAACATAAACGTAAAAGTCACGGAATACGCTATGTTGTCTACCCTGATCTATCGCAGCCACTTTGCTGATGACGTCCCGGTAAAGGCGTTAGAGGAAATGGTCGTCAAGGCCAATAATAACAATGAGTTATATGGCGTAACCGGTATCTTGCTCTTTAACGGCACGCATTTTTTTCAGCTGCTGGAAGGCCCTGAAGAGGCAGTATTGTCGATCTATGACGGTATCTGTAACGATCCGCGCCACCATAATCTGGTTGAGCTGTTACGCGATTACGCCCCGGCGCGTCGCTTCGGCAATACAGGCATGGAGCTGTTCGATCTCAGAGAATATGGTCAGGAAAGCGTTCTGCAGGCTGTTCTGGATCGGGGCACCTCCAAATATCAGCTGACCTATAATGACCGGGCGCTGCAGTTCCTGCGTACCTTTGTTGAAGCGCGGGAAAAAGAAAACTATTTTGAAATCCCCCCGGCAAACTATTGGGACTTTGTTACCGATGACGCCTCTTGCGCTGAGTCAGAGACAACCGTCACCGATACCGATGCCTTCAGTTTTGCTATGCAGCCGATTATCGATCCCTTTTCCTGTCAGACAGACTCGCTTGAAGCCGTGATGCAATGTTCTTATGAAGGCTCGCCTTTGGAACATTTATCCCAGCTTGCGCGCGAAAAAATCTACCAGGCGGACCTGCACTCTAAAAAAGCAGCTTTCGCGCTGGCCAAAAAGCTCGGGATCGAAGGACAAAGACTCTCTGTAAACCTGCTGCCGATGTCATTGGTTATGGTCCCGAATGCGGTTAACTTTTTGCTGGGTGAGATTGAAGCGTACGGGCTGGTTCCTGAGCAGATCGTGGTTGAGATTACCGAGAATGAAGTTATCTCGCGTATCGAAGAGGTCGAAACCGCCATTAAGCAACTTAAAGCCGCAGGCATTAGCCTCGCCATCGATAATTTTGGCGCGGGCTATGCTGGCCTGTCCCTGCTGGTGAGATTTCAACCAGACAGAGTAAAAATCGACCACAGCATTATCCGCGATGTACATAAAAGCGGCCCCAAACAGGCTATTGTGCAGGCAATTATTAAATGTTGCTCTTCGCTGGAGATAGGCGTTATCGCCACCGGCGTAGAAAAAGCGGAAGAATGGATGTGGCTGGAAGCCGCAGGCATCTTTAATTTTCAGGGGGATTTATTCGCTAAACCTAAGCTGAATGGTATTCCTGCTGTAGCCTGGCCGGAAAAAAGTTGGTTAAAAACAATCGGCTTTACGCCTTGCTCGCTTTCTTCTGCTGAACATTTTCTTTTTCTTCTCCGGGCGTATTGACCAGAGTCTGCGCCCGCCGCCGCTACGCTGCCGTGTCATTTCAATGTTATACCCCGTCTGCCGGAATACGTCACCGCAAGCTAAGCCTGATGAAAAAACCGCCAGTCACTTATCCACAGAAAATGGGGGTAGCCTGTGTATAAATGCGTATAAACCGAGTTTTGTCATCAAAAAATCCGCTGCCAGAGGCGAAAAAAAGCGCGCTTCGCCGCGACAACACCTTTGCACGCGCAAATTTTGATCGATATCAGAGCGAGGTCACTACGGATTCTGGCACAATTTGCCGCCTGTCAGAGCGGTTACCCCGTGTGAGGCTAACTGGTTAAAAAACCTCAGCCTTTATCGTTGATTAGTCTTCATAGCGCGAAATGGCTAAAGTTTTAGCAATATTCGCCGATTAAATAAGCACGGGGACATACCCGATTTATCACCAGGGGGGCAAAGAATGAGTTCAGTTAAGAAAAGTTGGTTCGTAAAGTTCATTATTAAAAAAGGCGAGCAAGACATTGAAATGTCTTTGCCAATTCATGGCGAAAACGCAGCTCGCGCTTTGAATGATTTTTTTGATGAGCAATCTGCCCGCCACGGCATTTTACGCTCGGATATTGACGTAACAGCACTGCATGCAGCCTGATACCAATCTGATAGCTATTTGGGTCGCCTGGGCGGCCCTTTTTACTTTTTAAGCCAGCTTCTCTTTTGGCCCTGGCCTGCCTTGCAGAGTAGTGTTATCTGGTTTGTAGCGCGCTGTACTATGCGCCAATAAAATTAAGCCCCAACGCTTTACCGTCGGGGCTGGCAGTTAAAAGATCCAACAGGATGCTTTTTTAGTCGGATTTACGTCCGCCGCCGTGGCTATGCTCGCCACCTTTCTTACCTGCTTCTGAAGCTTTTTCACGGTCATTAGCGAAATTACCGCCGCTATTCTGTCCGCCTTTCTTACCAGCTTCAGATGCGCGTTGTGGATCATTAGCGAAGTTACCGCCGCTGTTGTGCCCGCCTTTTTTACCTGCTTCAGATGCTTTTTCACGGTCTTCTGCGAAGTTACCGGAACCACCACGATGTTCGGCCATAATATCCTCCTGAACATATTGTCATTTGTTTAATGGCAACCAGCATAATGCTAATTACACCGGACATATTTCGTGTTGCATGAATAATACTAGACGCTTCACGATAAGCTGCGAATATGTTTCATACTAATTTCGTTGCAAGGATGCATATCAACCACCTGGCAAGTTATACAAGCGAAGCGTAATTAAAAAAATTCCCCTTAGACATGAACTAAATAGCGCATGCAATGCGCGCAGGATATTTTTTGACATGGTTACATTTTGTTGCTTTAACTAAGATATTTATAAATATAATAATGGGTTTATTACTTTAGTTTAATGAATTTTTAATGTGTTGATAAGATTGATTTTAAAGCGCCTGCCGTTTTATCTGGCATGCAATCTTCCTCATAAGAAGCGTCCCGGCATGCCAGACGGGTTGCGCTACAATTCTCTTATGACATTTATCCAGTTAAAAGAGGAAGGAAAATGAATACTCAATACCTGCTGCTTGCCAGCGATGGGGATAACAGAATTATCGAAGCGGAAGAGTTAAAAGACGAACTGGTTGTTCCGACACCCTTATCTTCTCATTCTTCAGATAAGGCGGACAGTGATGCCGGTCACCGCGTTGCGGTAAAAAAGCATTATTGCAACGGGAACTATTATGCCGTCGCGCTTGATCGGCACGCAGCCAGTAATGAGATCGATGACATCATTGATTTACTACAGCCCGCTCCGCTGGAACAACCCATCTCGTAAGCTTTCTGTAAGGGCGCTTGTCGGGCTGAGCTGGGTTAACGGCCTGATTTCAATAAGCGCCCGGTTGACCTGGCGTCTTTATAGCGCCACCGCCAGAAGCCTCCTGCTTCCGGATTCGGAAGCCGATACAGTCCATCGTGCTGTCGGTGGCTTTGAACACTATACCCCGACAATTATAGGGTGAGTAAAAATACAGAATATGCCTATAAAAGTTTTCGCGGATCGGTTCAATTGCGTCTGAACATGTTGCCTGACTTTAAGAGGTAAGCCTGTAGAAACTCAGCCAGTGCCGGGAGGTATGCAAAGAGGTCAGACGGTGCCCTAATCGAAGCGCTGAAAAAATTATTAACTTATTCCGCATTTGCATAATCGTGCATCTCTTCCAGGCTTTACAGGTAATCATAACCAAGGAGGAAATATGTTAGACGCCTACAAAAAATGCATCGAAGCCTGTTATCTGTGTGCGGCCGCATGCGATAACTGCGCAGCATCATGCCTGGAAGAAGAACATTTGGAAATGATGCGCGGCTGCATCAGGCTGGACATGCAGTGCGCTAATATTTGTCGCCTTGCCGCACAGTTCATGGCACTTAATAGCGATTCAGCCAAAGAGCTGTGTCGGCTTTGTGCAGATATCTGTCAAAAGTGCGGTGATGAATGTGCTAAGCATAAGCACGATCACTGTCAGGAATGTTCAAAAGCCTGTCACTACTGTGCTGAACAGTGCCGACAGATGGCCGCCTGATAATATTTAACCCGCTCAGGCGGGTTTTCTATTATCCAGATATTAACAGGATGGTGTATTCAGCAGTGATGATCACAGCAACAACTGAACAGAGGCCATATTCAGTAATATTCAGTGCCTCTGGTTCTTTCTTTTATCATCTAACTAGAAATAGCGCATATGCCACGATGCGAAGATGAAAAGGCCCGCCGAAGCGAGCCTTAATATTTTGCAGATACCTGTCCATGTCACCGGACCGGTTTAGTTACCTGATGCGGTACTATCTTCATCGCACGGGAATTTTTCGCACAAAGCAGTACTCATTTCTATAACCGCATCCACAAAAGTCCCTGGTAACTCAATCTCTGGATGTTGACGAAGCACTTCAACCAGTACTGCTCCTACAAGTAAATCCTTTTTCAATGCCAAAGCCATAACCGTTTCCCGGTTCGCTGTAAAGGTAATGTGATCTATAGCACAACGGTGTGATACCGACAGGATCGTCAGTTTTTCTTTTGCGTAGAGATGTAAAGTTGTGGGCGCACTTGATACGCTAAGACTGTTTTTATAAGGAAAACCCAGGCGGCATAACTAATGAAGCCTGTGAAAACGCTCGCCTGACTTCAATTGAACCCCTTATTACGAAACGGAAGGATCTCATGGATGTCCGCTTCTTGCTCACAGCGGACCTTGCCCTGCACGCATGTCCGCTCTTACCAATAGCGGACGTGGAAAATGTGCAATTATGATCAACAGGCAATTGTCCTGTCTTACACAACGAATCTGCAATGTGAGTAATTTTGAGGATTTCGACATGACCACTTTTCATCAACTTACTGCCACTAGTCTGAGTGGCCAGCTCATCCCTATGGCCGACTATGCTGGCAAGCTGGTTCTTGTGGTCAATACTGCCAGCCATTGTGGATTTACGCCACAATACGCAGGCCTTGAATCGCTCTACAAGAAGTATGCCGCCCAGGGGCTGGTGGTGCTTGGTTTTCCCTGCAACCAGTTCGGTAAGCAGGAACCCGGCGGCGCAGACGAAATCTCGCAGACCTGCCACATCAATTATGGTGTGAGCTTTCCGATGTTCGAGAAAGTGGAGGTCAATGGCGCCTTAGCGCACCCGGTGTTTCGTTACCTGAAAGATGAATTGCCCGGCGTACTGGGCGGGCGGATCAAATGGAACTTTACTAAGTTTCTGATCGGACGCGATGGCAAACCACTCAAGCGTTTTGCACCGATTTCCACCCCAGAGAAAATGGAAGCCGTAATCCTTGCTGCACTTGAAATCTAAGCACTTTTGTAATTTGAACCATTCATTTTTAGAGCGTTTCCGACAAAATGATGATATCCGATTGAAGTTAATGTCCGCTTTGTGCCGGAAGCGGACGTTAATGTTTTACCGGCTTTAACTATCCGGCATCAAGAGTCTTTCAATGCACTGAGTTCAGTAGGGTAGGACAAATCTCTGCAGAGTATGTCGATGATTAAATCGTGGGGAAAGATAGTTTCGTTAGTATCTTTAAGCTCTTTTAATGTCCACCAGTAATGATTTTTAATAACTCGCTTTTCATTTTCACTCCATCCGGAATAGTCGATATCGGAATCGCCACAGATAATCTAGACACTTCCGAGCCGTTGATAATATTGCTTTTCGTATTCAGTCGGTGGCATTTGATTGCTCGAACCATGCCGACGTTTACTGTTATAAAACATTTCGATGTAATCAAAAATATCGCTTCGGGCTTCTTCTCTCGTTCCGTAGATCTTTTTCTTTATCCGTTCACGCTTCAGCAACTGGAAAAAGCTTTCTGCAACAGCGTTGTCATGACAGTTACCGCGACGGCTCATGCAGCCCTCCAGCCCGTGTGATTTAAGGAACGACTGTCACTCATAGCTTGTGTACTGACTACCTTGATCAGAATGAACCAGCACCTGTTTCCGGGGATTACGTCACCACACGGCCATCAGTAGCGCATTCAGGACAATATCTTTTGTCATTCGGGATTGCATTGACCAGCCGATAATTTTGCGCGAGAACAGATCAACAACCACGGCAAGATACAGCCAGCCTTCATGAGTTCGTATATAAGTTATGTCTGTTACCCAGCGTTCATCTGGTGCTTTCGGATTGAACTGTCGCTGGAGCCTGTTGGGCGACACGACACTGGCCTCGCCTTTACGCGCCCGTGGGCTTCGGTAACCGACCTGAGCCTTTATCCCGACTCGTTTCATTAACCGCCAGACTTTGTTTACGCCGCACTGTTGTCCGGTATCCCGCAGATCGAGATGGAGCTTGCGATAACCATAAACGCAGCCCGACTCCAGCCAGAACTGCCTGATCTGCCCCGTCAGCTTCAGGTCAGCATGATACCGTCGTGAATGCGGCTGCCGGAGCCAGGCGTAAAACCCACTCGGATGCACATCCAGTACCCGACAGAGCAGGCGGACAGGCCAGCCACGATTGTTGTCACGGATGAAGGCGTACCTCAGTCGGACAGCTTTGCGAAGTACGCCGCGGCTTTTTTTAATATGTCCCGTTCGTCCGTAACCCGCTTCAGCTCTTTCTGGAGCCGTCGGATCTCAGCCTGAGCATCTGACTGGACTTTATTGGTGGAGGAATCCGGGCCATAAGTTTTTATCCAGGCATAAAGACTGTGGGTGGTGATACCGAGACGTGTTGCCACGCTGGAAACAGTATGACCGCGATCAACAACTTGTTTTACCGCTTCAATTTTAAACTCTTCGGAATAACGCTTACCGCTCATGGGCACCTCTCTTTAAGCCATCTTAAGACTCTGAGGTGTCTGTTAAACCCGTGGCGATTCAGGGATAGTTCGTCCTACAAACGTAGCCAGTCTGTAAGTCATTACCCTTTTAACTTCAAATGGATTGGCAGGATTCTGAATCCAGGTGGGTAACTGAAACGGCAGCATGTACCCTTTCAGAAGCTTACGAGAATACTTTGACGCGTAACTCGTTCCCGGCGTGGCTTTGTTAAATTTCCCTTTAACCTGAATAGTGTTTTGCCCGCTGTAAATCGCTGCCACAGCGATTACATCCTTTGCACCAGTAAAATGCTCGGCAGTGACATCAACCATGATCCAGAAAAAAGCTCCCCGGCTATGAGGTTCGTCAGGCCACCATAAAATAAGTTCCGTTAAGCTGCTCTGTGGTATCCATAACGCTCATCCTTTTAGCTGCGTATTTTTTGATAGTACCGCTGTAATTTAGAGCAGTCCAAACGCACAGAGCCAACGGATATTGTTTGCCGTCTTTCCGGCTGTCCGCATAAGCCACCGGCAGGATTAGGCTTGGGGCCGACCAGCGCTTATGCTGCGGGTGTTATTCGCCCCACCGCCCGCCGAGGTAGTCGTATCAAGAAATTAGGGGTTATCTCAGACACTGCTGCCTGATGTAGTCCTGCAATCCTGCTATCTGCCCTGTTGCTGTTTCGATCCGCTCTCTGAGATTGAAATAATTTCGTTCAGCGGCGTCAGTAAGTCGGGTGCCGGCTGCATCATCCACACTGGCGGTGCTGGTAGGCTTATTTGCTGACGCGGCGGGACAACACGCGTTGAGCTGCAGCTGCTTACGGCCAGCGGCAACAGCACGCTGTAAAGCAGCAATCTGATTTTGTGCATCGGCTAAATCCTGCGTGTATTTTGCATCGAGGGCGGCCAGTGATCGCTGACGTTCATTCATTGTTGCGATTGTTTCGCCCTGGCTGGCAGCCAGTTGCTGGTAACGATGCGCGGTATCCCGCCAGCTTTCCGCTTTACTGTGATAGTGATCGGCTGCGCAACCAAGTGCGGCACCGGCGAGGCGTATCTGCTCGGCCTGGCCGTGACCGACGACCCGGCGAGCCTCGGCACTGAAATTCTGAGCTTCAGCGCCACCGCCAAAGCGAATCCGCTGGCCGTGCGCAAGCTGCACCGGCAACCGTGTTTGATAAATGGAACGGCGAAAAATGGGTAACGGACAGCGATGCACAACGGACCGCAGCGGTGAGCACAGCAGAGACCGCGTGTATCACCGAGGCAAATAGCGCGACGCAGGCGTGGCAGACGCAGCTGAGGATCGACATTATCAGCGATGCGGAAAAAGCTTCGCTGACTGTGTGGATGAAGTACGTGCAGAACGTGTAGGCTGTGGATACCGCCGCGACGGATATTGCCTGGACGAAAAAGCCTTAATAAAAAATCTCCGTTACGACGGGGATCCATAGATGAAAACTTTAAATGTTTGCATGCCTAATTTTGCCATGCAATCATCTCATCTAATCGCTTAAGAATGTCTGAGAAAAAGCTTTCATCAAGGCTGAAGTCGCCTTTGACCTGTACACTGTCGGCATGAGATTCAGGTCGAAGGTCAAATTCGATAACTATACCGTCGGCACCGGCAACCTTTCTGATAACCATATTCAGCTGATGACATTCGCTGCGAAATTCAAAAGGCTTTATCTCACGCTGGGCGATAAGCGCATCATGATGAGCAGAAAACTGTTCGCGTAATATTTGTAGCTCGCCCACGGTAAATTCAGTCTGGAATTGTGCTTTCAGGCCGGGAACAGAGAATTCAACAAAGGATTTAATCCAGTCCCAGCGGGGATATTCCGGGTCAATCTCGTTATCGACAACCCTTTCAAAAGGAGAGATAGCAAACGTGAATTCTTCGTTTTTAATATCAAACATTGGTGCGTTCCTGTCAGCGGCCTAAAAATACATAAAGTGGGTAATCGTCCAGTCAGATTCCCTTACCACAACTTCCAGAGTGTATTTTTTATACCCGGCAATGGCTTTTTTACGGTACAGCTTGTACATCTCATTCTCGTATCTTTATAGCCCTTTAACTTTGCGAGGATCTGCCGTGCGCTTACCGTAACGAATAGCTTTTTCCTGAATATGCGAAGGAACATAGCGACCGGGCTCATACATATGTTTGGTAGCCGTTTCGGTCATTTTCAGGCTACGAGGGGATAAGCTACGGCGATAGCCCCTGATATCAACTGGCCTGCAGCACCAACCGTGTGAGTTTGTTAATTCCTTTTTAAATGGTCATTTACGGTTATAAAGCCAGCGCCCTGCCTCAGCAGAAGTTATCAACATACTGACCGTCAGTGGCTCCGGCTGGTGATGGTCAGTTTTTAAATAAGCCGGCAATATTGCATTAGGAAGAAAGCGGATCCCGGCATTAGGAAAATAGCGACGGAAATTAAAGCCCGTCATATCAACCTGACACTGTTCTACGTAATCCTCAATAAAATCGAGTGCATCTTCCGGTAACACCGTTTTTTTACCTGTGCTTAACGATGCCTCATCAGGCATATCCCAGAAATGCTTTTTTAGAAGCGCCCGCACGCGTTCTGCTTTATCCATTTTAAATTTTCCTATCCTACGATCAGCCTGTAACGGTGTATAACATTCCGGGTTATCATTGCCAAATCATACGCGGTCAGAACCGCTCCTATCCAGGGCAACCAGCGGCCAATATAAGCGCCAACACTTGTGGTGTAGGCCCACTCTCCCCGCAACATTTTTGCCCAGGTAATAGTCCTTCTTCCTTTTTTAAATCGCTGTCGAATCAGGGTCCTGCTTACCAGTGACAACGGGCTTGTCCCTTTTGTCGCCATGCCAACACCCAGTTTACCGCTTACAGGAATAACAGGGAGGCTGACCAGCATAGAGGCAACAGCCAGTATATCGATCGCATCATTAAACTGTTTTCGGAACTCATCCAGGATAAGCCAGTAAAGAAGCTCCTCTTTATCAACATTCATCCCGTCAAAAAAATATTTCCCGTTAAGTTGCTCTGTCGTATCCATAACTCATCCCTGTTTTTGCAAAGAAATTCATCCTAACGCTGCGATATTTTGCTGTCCAGATTTAGCCTGGCGATTCAGTTCCGCGAGTCGATAACGCGGGAATGTAATACTCCGCGCTCAACGGAGACGCCTGGATAGGACTGATTACAGGAGTAACAGAATTGCAGCTCTGCATGATGGGCTACGGGCAACTTTCCCCGGATGGGAAAGATTAAAACTGAATTGCTATGGTGTTGGTTATCTTTAACAGAATCCGCGCTGAAGCCATTGATATCGCACATCTCTATAAAAACCATCATTCTGAATGGTTCGGTCTCTACAGCACGCAGACTATGAGTGACCATGTCTTTGTCAACGGCATACGTCGCGGTAGTTTCAGGCTTCACCCCCTAAACACTGACGGCTCAGGAGTCTTATGGGGTTGCATAACCTTTTACAGAGCTTCAGAGTTTCAGGTGCTGAAAAGGTCTGTGCTGAACCAGAAGAAAATTCGCGTGCCGGGCGGAAACGGGTTGATGGCCTATGGCCGGATAGATGTACGCGGCGTTCCTGATTTCTCAAAATGTGAAGCACGATGAAAATTTTAATGTTCTTTATCTTGTTAATTGCGGGTATCGTTTTGATTCTGGATAGCTGGCTTAACGGTTTCGTTGGTCATTACATGCCCATACATGGCGATGGCGAAGAAGCCATGGACGATTTTGCATTTACTGTTCTCTGTACAAAGGCAGTTCTGTCAGCAGCTATTGCTTTGGCCCTGATGTGCATTTACCGCAAAGTTCGTTAATAACGATTAGCATTAATTGGCCAGAAGATAAACGGACCCCGTTTTACACGATGCCCTGACCAGCGCTTTTGCAGAAGCGCGAGATTTGAGTGGTCTTCAGTTCGGGCCGCATCCGCCCTCTTTTCATGAAATAAGAAGCTTTCTGGCCGGCTGTACGAGGCAGAGAATGGGGAGGAATTTGCACAGCGATGACTCGCTCATAAGAATATCTCTATGACAAAGAAATATCTGGATTCACGTGGTCAGGAATATGTGATGATTTAAAGCGGATACGAGTTTTCGGACATCTTCGGAAAATTCGCGAAAAATAAATTACATAACAACAAGTTAAAAAAAGACCGAATACGATTCCTATATTCGGTCCAGGGAAATGGCTCTTGTAAGAGCCGTGCGCTAAAAGTTGGCATTAATGCAGGCGATGTCGCCTTGCCTTATAAAGCGTAGAACAGCCGTGAGGAATGTCCAGCCGGATGCAAATGGGCTG
The DNA here is from genome assembly GCF_023517775.1 of Mixta hanseatica. Classification (NCBI taxonomy): domain Bacteria; kingdom Pseudomonadati; phylum Pseudomonadota; class Gammaproteobacteria; order Enterobacterales; family Erwiniaceae; genus Mixta; species Mixta hanseatica. The sequence continues at coordinate 2,455,952 of NZ_CP082904.1, forward strand.
CAAGGAAGAGTTTAAGTCTGTGAGATCAACGGCAAAAAGGAATTAAGGCGCTATCGTTTAGCGCCAAAGTTAGCTACAGCGTATCAGCGCGGCAAAGCCGCGCCAGGCAGGATTAATTACACAATTTCTCGGCACGATCGATAATCGGCTGCAGGCTGGCTTTTTGCCCTGGATGCTGCGGATCATCTGCCTGAATGACTGAAATCGGCTGCGCGGTAGCTTTACCTGACTTCACATTGTGCGCCGCTTCATCGTTCAGCGGATACTGCATCAACGTGCTGGGATTGATGGCAAATAGCGCATGCTCTTTCGTACAGGTGAGCATCACCTCTTCACGGGTGAAGGGCCACTTATCTTTGCCGATTTCAAAACGGCTGACGGTGATAATTTCCGATGCCGCCAGCGCGCTGGTGCAGCATCCCATCGCCAGTAATAGTCCGATGATTTTTTTCATGAGGTTACCTTATTGTCTTACTTAACTACGGCTGTAGCGTGGCAAAAACGCTCACGGAGACCACCACCAATATCGCTGTGGCTATTTCCAGCTGCGTTGCCCGCACAAACCATAATTGCGCCCTGCTGCCCGGTATAGAAAAACGCGGGACCAGCCAGTAGCGATTAAACAGCGCGATGCAGACCATCAGCGCCACCAGCCCAATTTTAATTAGCAGCCATTGCCGGTAATCATTATTTGCCGGCCACGGCCAGCCCACAATAAAAGCGGTGTTGATTATGCCGCTCAGCAAGGTCAGCGCCACCGCCAGATGCCCATAGCGCGAAAAGCGCATCATGGTGCGAATAGCCGCATCACGCAGCAGCGGCTGGCGCGCATCGCGCATCAGCCACAGTAATGGCAGCAGGCCGCCAGCCCAAAAGGCCGCGCCGGTAAGATGGATCGCCTGGTTGAAACGCTGCAGCACGCCGGGCCAGCCGTCCAGCATCGCCGCATGCCCTACCAGCGCCATACCACCAAGCTGAACCAACCCGCAGAGCAGCAGGAGACGCTGGCGCGCCCTGCCGCCAGCCGCCAGGCTCAAACAAGCAAGCAGCGCCGCCAATAGCTGCAGACACCAGGCCTGACCAAACCCCGTTTGCAGCACCGCCCACCAGATCGGCGCCTGCGCAATATTGCGCCAGTCGCCGCTCATCAGCCCGGTCTGCGCCGCCAGAATTGCCAGCGCGCTTAATAGCGTCAGAATGGCGCAGCCGCTAAGCAGCGGCATTAAGCGTCGGCTTAGTATCGGCTGATAACGACGCGGCGCCAGCAGTGCGCTATAGAAGGCGCTGCCGGTGAATAACATCAGCGAACTAAAGTGGGCCCAGCGGCAGAATATATACAGCGTTTCCAGCGCCATCACTATTTCACGCTGAAAGTGTAGCTTCCCTTGGTTCTGTGACCGTCCACCGAAAGCACATGCCAGTTTACCTGATAGCTACCGGCGGGAAGCGGTTTCTCCAGCGGCACAATAAGCTGATTGTGCTGTTTTGGCGCTCGCTCAACTTCCGCTACCGGCATCGCTTGCTGATTAGCCGCAAGGATATCTACGCCGCTAAACGCGGGCTCAATATCTTCAGAGAAAGTCAGGGTTAGCGCCTGCGGCGACGCCTCGACATTGGCATTCGCGGCGGGATATTGCGATTTCAGGTGGGCATGGGCCAGCGCTGCCGGAGAAAAGGCAACTGCCAATACCAGGGCGGCTGCGCCGGGTAAAGCAGAGAAGCGGGTTTTCAACATGATTTCATCCTGTAAACTATCGTGGTTGTCACCAACGAGGCCGCAGCATACCTCCCGCACCGGAGCCTGTCGAGGCATTAACAGCTATTCAAAACCGGCAGTGCTGCGCTTATACAGAGGAGTAAAAAATGTCTAACAACCTGGCAACATTGTCGCAGGAAGAAAAAGATAAAGTGAATGTTGATCTGGCCGCCGCTGGCGTCGCTTTTAAAGAGCGGTACAATATGCCGGTGGTGGCGGAAATCGTTGAACGTGAGCAGCCGGAAGCGCTACGCGACTGGTTTCGCCAACGTTTGATGCATCATCGCCAAACCTCGATTAATCTTTCCCGCCTGCCCTGGGAACCGAAGAAATAACAGTGCGCGTCAGCGCTAAGAGGCTTTATGCTACGCGTTATTGATACTGAGACCTGTGGTTTACAGGGCGGTATCGTTGAAATTGCTTCTGTTGATGTGATTGATGGCCAGATAGTCAATCCGATGAGCGATCTGGTGCGTCCGGACCGGCCTATCAGCCGTCAGGCGATGGCGGTGCATCGCATCAGTGAAGCGATGGTGGCGAACAAGCCGCCGATAGAGGCGTTGATCAGCCGGTATCACGGCAGCCCTTATTACGTGGCGCATAACGCCAGCTTCGATCGACGTATGCTGCCGGAAATGCACGGTGAATGGATTTGTACCATGAAACTGGCGCGCCAGCTGTGGCCCGGCTTAACTTACGGTAACCAGGCGCTGCGTCAGCATCTGCAGCTGGATGTTACGCCGCCCGCCGAGCTGCATGCGCACCGGGCGCTGTATGACTGTTATGTCACCGCCGCGCTGTTAATACGCATTATGGCTACCTCCGGCTGGGATGCCGCGCAGCTGGCTGCGCGCATGCAGCAAACCGCAGCGGAAGTGATGCCGTTCGGAAAGTATCGCGGTCGCCCTATTGCGGATGTGGCGAAACGCGATCCCGGCTACCTGCGCTGGATGCTTGATTCCATTCCCGATCTGAAACCTGCCCTGCGTAACGTCTTGCAAAAGCAGGTTAATCAGGTTGAGGATTAAAAACCGCTGCTGCCGTGCAGCGTGCCCTGCGCCAGGCCGATGATGAACGCAAACTCCAGCGAGACGCCCTCATACGATTTAAAACGGCCCGATTTACCGCCGTGGCCGGAATCCATATCGGTACAGAGCAGCAGCAGGGTTTCATCAGCTTTCTGCTCGCGCAGCTTCGCGACCCATTTAGCCGGCTCCCAGTACTGCACCTGAGAATCGTGCAGCCCTGTGGTAACCAGCATATGCGGATAGTGCTGCGCCGTAACGTTATCGTATGGGCTGTACTGCTTCATGTATTGATAGTACTGCGGGTCGTTAGGGTTGCCCCATTCATCATATTCGCCAGTCGTCAGCGGAATCGACTCATCCAGCATGGTGGTGACAACGTCCACAAAAGGTACCTGCGCCACCACGCCATGGAAACGCTCTGGTTGCAGATTGATTACCGTACCCATCAGCAGGCCGCCCGCGCTGCCGCCCATCGCATATAGCCGTTGCGGATCGCCATAGCCCTGCTGCACCAGCGCATCGGTCACATCCAGAAAATCATTAAAGGTGTTCATCTTGTTTAACAAACGCCCATCGTCATACCACTGCTGCCCCAGCTCGCCGCCGCCGCGCACGTGAACTAACGCATAGATAAAGCCGCGATCCAGCAGGCTGAGACGGCTGGAGCTGAAATCCGCATCCATAATCGTACCGTAAGAGCCATAGCCGTAGACCAGCATCGGATTTTTGCCCGGCTGATAATGCTGACGGTGATAAACCAGCGAGACCGGCACTTCCACGCCGTCGCGCGCTTTAATCCATAGATGCTCGCTTTTATAGTTCGCTGAATCAAAGCCGTTAATCTGCGTTTGTTTTAATACGCGCCGTTCGCCAGTATCCATATCCAGTTCAAACAACGTAGTCGGCGTGGTCATCGATGAATAGCCGTAGCGCAGCTTACTGGTCTCCGGCGAGGCATTATAGGCCAACCAGGTGACATAGGCGGGATCGTCAAAGGCGATACCGAAGGTCTCGCCGGTACGCCAGCAGATCTGCCGCAGGCTGGATAGCCCACGCTGCCGCTCTTCAACCACCAGCCAGTCACGAAACAGCTGAAAATCTTCCATTACTACGTGATCGCGCGGCGCGATAATGGTTTCCCAGCGCGACTCATCCAGGTAGCTGGTGCGGTACAGGCCGAAGTTTTTTCCTTCGCGGTTTGAGCGCAGCCAGAAGCGGTGATCATAATGGTCAAGAGTGTATTCATGGCCTTTGCGACGCGGTACGAACACGCGGGGACGCGCATCGGCATACTCTGCGTCCAGTAGATGAATTTCCGTGGTGGTGGTGCTGTGCAGGGCAATCAGCACAAAATGTTCCGAGGTGGTTTTATGCACGCTGAGGTAGAAGGTGTCATCACTCTCCTCATAAACCAGTTCATCATCCTGCTGCGGCGTGCCGACGTTATGACGCCATACCTGATACGGCAGCAGCGTCTGCTTATCTTTACGCACATAGTAAAGCGTTTTTGAGTCGTTCACCCAGGCGAAGCTGGAAGAGACGTTCTCCAGTACTTCGGGATACCAGTTGCCGGTTTCCAGATTGCGGAAGCGAATCCCGTACTGACGGCGCGATAAAAAGTCTTCTGCCAGTGCCATGATGCGGTTATCGGGGCTGATATCGAGCGCACCCATGGTATAAAACTCGCTGTGGGCGGCGCGCTGATTGGCGTCCAACAGCACTTCCCACTCATCAGGCGTTTCCGTCTCCGCAGGCTGGCGGAAATAAATAGCGTACTCATTGCCGGCCTCGTAGCGGCTTTGATAGCGATAGCCGTTTTTCACGTAAGGCACAGAGTAATCCTGCGGCGAAATACGCCCGACCATCTCTTTCAATAAGCGATCCTGCAACGCCTTTTGCGTTAGCATCACCTTATGGCCGTAGCTGTTTTCAGCGCGCAGATAATCCAACACCTCGGGATCTTCACGCTGATCATCGCGCAGCCAGTAGTAATTATCGACGCGCGTATCGTCATGCAGCGTCATTTCATGAGGAACTTTCTTCGCTTTCGGTGGCATCATAACGGTTACTGTATTCAGAAAAACATACCTTAAGGTTGGCAGCTAAGGCCATGATTGCCAAGCGGCAGCGGCAAAAAGCAGGTGATGAAGGGCGGACAGCCCGTCGCCAGGATGCGACAGGCCTTAACTGCGGCGGTCAGGATGGCAGCTGCTCTTTTTCGGCGCGAATATCTTTTTCAATATCTTCCCGCACGTCTGCCGGGATCTTCAGCGCGTCGCCCAGCTCTTTCAGGTAGCTGCGCTCCATAAAGTGATCGACATCGATAGCCGCACAGCTCAGGAAGTAAAGCTCCAGCGCCTCTTCCTCATTTTTTATGCCCTGCGCCAGCCAGTGAGGATCCAGCGGACGGTTAATCGCCTGCTGAATCAGCGCTTCCGCCTGATCGCCGTAACCCGCCTGATGAATGTTTTGCTCAATGGCCTTACGCTCTTCGCCATCAATATGGCCATCGCTTTTCGCTGCGAACACCAGTGCAGTGATTAACCGCTCCGCACGTTGATCCACCGGCGTCGCCTGTTGACCAAACTGCGGTTCATCCTGATGGGCCTCCCGTACGCGCTGCTTATATTTATTCCACAGCAGCGCGCCAGCCGCGGCGCTGCCACCGATCACCAGCGCGTTTTTGCCATATTTGCTTAACAGATTGCGGGAAGATTTACTGGAAATGAGCATGCCGGCCAGGCCGCCGAGCGCGCCAGGCGCCAGCATTTTGCTTAATCCTTCGCTGCCGCCCTGCGCTTTCGCGCCCGCGTTGCCGATCGCCGTATTGCTCAACATTTTTTGCACCTGCTGCAGCCAGTTACTCATAAACTCTCCTTTTGTGATATGTGCCTTAGTGTGAAGCACCGGACGTCAAGAAGCGTAAGCGAGAGCAAATAGCGGAAAACGCCGCGTCGGAAAAGGCCGACGCAGCGTGAGGCGTTGAGGTACGGGCCGTGACGGACGCTGTTTCGCACCGTCAGCCGCAGGCAGTACGCCGAAAACGCGGCCCGGCCGCATCGCGCTATCGCCCTGCTTAGCCGGCAAAGGAGGAAATGAACGCGACAGCGTTCACGCCACTCTGCTTAATAGGGTTATCAGGAAAGTGTGGCTGATATTCGCCAGGCTGCAATGTTAATCAGCGGGAGGCTCAGGCGGCCTTCACCGCGCGGACTTTTTTACCCGCGTCGTCTTGCGCTTTGCCGGCGTCGGTTTCCGCAACGGCGGTTTTCGGCGTTTTTACGGCTGGCTGCGCTTCCGGCAGCTTGCTGGTCCGCAAAATATGCTGCACCGCATCTTTCTGTTCTGCCAGGAACAGACCCAGGTTTTCCAGCTGGGCTTCTTCCAGCGGCAGCTCGCTTTGTACCAGCCAGTCAGTAAAAGCTTCTGCCATATCGAGCATTTTGTCGTACGCGTCGGCTTCTTTTTTACTGGCAAATGTCATTTTTTCTTCACCTTTTCTGACCACAACAAATTTGGTTTCAACAGCCATGACTCACCTCGGGTTATACTGTATTTTTATACAGTATAACAGCCAAATTCCTGAGATCAAGCTTTCCCGACAGCTGTCAGCGCAAACGTTTTCGTATATACTGCGCGCGTTTTTACTCTTCACTTTTCAGGTAGGTATTATGACGATTCTTGGAACTGCGCTGCGTCCAGGCGCGACGCGTGTGATGCTGTTGGGCTCAGGCGAATTGGGTAAAGAAGTGGCGATCGAATGCCAGCGTCTGGGCGTTGAGGTAATTGCCGTCGATCGCTATGCCGATGCGCCAGCGATGCATGTCGCCCACCGCAGCCATGTCATCAACATGCTGGATGGCGCCGCGCTAAAAGCGCTAATTATGCAGGAACGTCCGGATTACGTGGTGCCGGAAATCGAAGCTATCGCCACCGATATGCTGATCGAGCTGGAGCAACAGGGGCAGCGCGTGGTGCCTGCCGCTCAGGCGGCGCGTTTGACCATGAATCGTGAAGGCATTCGGCGCCTGGCGGCGGAAACGCTGGATCTGCCGACTTCCAGCTATCGCTTCGCCGACAGCCAGGCCGCATTTGTCGCCGCAGCGGAAGAGATCGGCTTTCCCTGCATCGTGAAGCCAGTAATGAGCTCCTCCGGCAAGGGGCAGAGCTTTGTTCGGGATGCCTCACAGCTGGACAGCGCGTGGGCCTATGCGCAACAGGGCGGGCGCGCCGGAGCGGGCAAAGTTATTATCGAAGGCGTGGTAAAATTTGATTTTGAAATCACCCTGCTCACCGTCAGCGCGGTGGACGGCATCCATTTCTGCGCGCCTGTCGGCCATCGTCAGGAAGATGGCGATTACCGTGAGTCCTGGCAGCCGCAGCAGATGAGCCCGCTGGCATTAGCGCGCGCCCAGCAGATTGCCGAAAAAGTGGTAACGGCGCTTGGCGGCTTTGGCTTATTTGGCGTGGAGCTGTTTGTCTGCGGCGATGAGGTGGTTTTCAGCGAAGTTTCGCCACGTCCGCACGATACCGGCATGGTAACGCTAATTTCACAGGATCTTTCCGAGTTTGCGCTGCACGTACGCGCTTTTTTAGGCCTGCCGATAGGCGCGATTCGTCAGTATGGCCCGGCCGCTTCTGCGGTTATTCTGCCGGAGCTGCAAAGCAGCAACGTCAGATATGGCGAAGTGGAAAAGGCATTAGGCGCCGGGCAACAGCTGCGGCTGTTTGCCAAGCCGGAAATCGACGGGAAACGCCGGATGGGCGTAGCGCTGGCCACGGCGGAAAACGTTGAGGACGCGGTTAATCGCGCGGTTGCCGCAGCGGCAGCGGTCAAGGTCAGCGGTTAACGCGATAGGCTCTCCCGCAGCGGGAGAGCCAGTATGCTTAGCGAGCCCCAGCTACTGCTTCACGCGCCAGCTCAGTAATACGCTGATAATCGCCACTTTCCAGCGCATCGTTTGGCACCAGCCAGGAGCCGCCGATACAGAGCACGCTTTTCAGCGCCAGGTAATCACGGTAGTTGGCTGGTGAGATGCCGCCGGTCGGGCAGAAACGCACCTGGGGGAACGGCCCGCCGATCGCCTGCAGCGCTTTTACACCGCCGTTAGCTTCCGCCGGGAAAAATTTAAATTCGCGCAGACCATACTGCATACCGGTCATTAACTCAGAAACGGTGCTGATGCCGGGAATCAACGGCACGGTGCCTTCCACCGCCGCCTGCAGCAATGGCTCCGTAATGCCGGGGCTGATAACAAACTGGGCGCCTGCCGCAGTGACTTCCGCCAGCTGCTGAGTATTGATCACCGTTCCGGCGCCGACGATAGCGTCCGGCACTTCCTGAATAATGGCTTTCAGCGCATCCATCGCCACCGGCGTGCGCAGCGTCACTTCCAGGACACGAACACCGCCCGCCACCAGCGCTTTCGCCATAGGCACCGCATGTTCCAGTTTATTCACTACGATAACCGGTACCACCGGACCCGTAGTCAGGATCGCTTCGGCACTTGTTTTCCAGTTTTTCATCGCACTTTCTCCTGTCAGGCCAGCGAACTCTCCGACCACTGGCAATAATGGCGCACATCCGCGCAGCAAAGGAAACGCTCAATACCATACCTGATTTTTACCTCAGGCGTCCACGCGCTTAATCATTTTTTGAAACTGCGGTTCAATTTTCTTACGGCCCTGCTCAAAGCGAAAAAAAGCCCGCGTTACGCGGGCTTAGCAGAGTCAGGACTATTCGAACTCGTTCCAGGAACGACCATCGCGAGTGATCATCGCCACCGAGGCAACCGGTCCCCAGGTACCCGCCTGATAGGGCTTAGGCGCTTCATTATCTGCCGCCCAGGCATCAATAATGGAGTCAACCCATTTCCATGCCGCTTCCACTTCATCGCGGCGCACAAACAGCGCCTGAATGCCGCGCATGCTTTCCAGCAGCAGGCGCTCATAGGCATCCGCCAGATGGGACTGGTTAAAGGTTTCTGAATAGCTCAGATCCAGTTTGGTGGTTTGCAGGTTGTGTTTATGATCGAGACCAGGCACCTTGTTCAGGATCTCAATATCCACCCCTTCATCCGGCTGCAGACGAATCGTCAGCTTGTTCTGCGGCAGTTCCTGCCAGGAATCCTTAAACAGATTCATTTCCGGATTTTTGAAGTAGACCACCACTTCCGAACATTTCGTCGGCAGGCGTTTACCGGTACGCAGATAGAAAGGTACGCCAGCCCAGCGCCAGTTATCGATATCAACGCGGATAGAAACGAAGGTTTCGGTATTGCTGGCTTTGTTAGCGCCCTCTTCTTCCAGATAGCCAGGCACTTTTTTGCCCTGGACAAAGCCGGCGGTATACTGGCCGCGCACCGTTTTTTCACGCACATTGCTATGATCGATACGACGCAGCGAACGCAGCACTTTTACTTTTTCATCACGAATGCTGTCGGCGCTCAGATCGGACGGCGGCGACATGGCAATCATGGTCAGGATCTGCAACAGATGGTTCTGGATCATATCGCGCATCTGGCCGGCTTTATCAAAATAGCCCCAGCGTCCTTCAATCCCCACCTCTTCCGCAACGGTAATTTGTACGTGATCGATGGTGCGGTTATCCCAATTATTGGCAAACAGAGAGTTGGCGAAGCGCAGCGCCAGCAGGTTCAGTACCGTTTCTTTCCCCAGGTAGTGGTCGATGCGGAATACCTGGCACTCTTCAAAATACTCACCAACCTGATCGTTGATTTCCTGCGACGTTTCCAGCGAGGTGCCGAGCGGTTTTTCCATGACCACGCGCGCCGGCTTGGCATTCAGCTTCGCCTGCCCTAAACCTTTGCAGATCGCGCCGAAGGTGCTGGGCGGCATGGCGAAATAGTTAATGGTTACGCGGTTCTTCTGATCCAGCATTTTGCCCAGACGCGGGAAATGCGAGGTATCGTTCACGTCCAGGTTACAGAAATCGAGACGGCTGCTGAGGCGATCCCACAGCGCTTCGTCGATTTTTTCTTTCATGAACGTTTCCAGCGCTTCGCGTACTACTTTGGTGTACGCCGCTTTGTCCCACTCTGCGCGTCCCACGCCGATGATGCGGGTTTGCTCATGAATCTGCCCTGCCTTTTCCAGCTGATACAGGGAAGGCAGAAGTTTACGGCGCGCCAGATCGCCTTTAGCACCGAAAATAACCAGATCGCATGCCTGGGCTGTTTGTGTTACCGCCATTCTTATCTCCTCGTTGCAGGATGAGTCGAGTCCTGATGATCCTCACTGACTTGACTCTTATTGTAATTTTATTTCAGCACAATGTACTGTGTTTGATCGATGCGGGTAAACCGGCACCCGCTTCTTTTGCCATAAATGGTCACTTTAACAACGCCCTGCGTGCTTTATTTCCTGTAGCGCTTATGGCTTTTGCATAACGAAATCAGACACAGCTCATATTCTGGCAAAAAACGTCAGGTCAGGTTTTACCTGCGCTGCCATGCTGCGGCTATTGCGCGGTATATTCGCAATAAATCGCCATTGGATGCACCTGTATATGAAATTGTCAAAATTGATGAGCGTTCCCGCATGAATAATATGTTGGACAGAATTCAGTCGCAGCTTCCCTTTTTGAGTAAATCGGAGCGCAAAGTGGCAACGGTGGTGCTTGCCGCGCCGGAAATAGCGATTCATTCCAGCATCGCTTCGCTGGCTGCCGCTGCTGAAGTCAGCGATCCGACGGTCAACCGTTTTTGTCACCGCCTGCAAACTAAAGGTTTCCCCGATTTTAAACTGCAGCTGGCGCAAAGCCTGGCGACCGGCACACCCTGGGTCAGCCGCAATATTGATGAACATGATGCGGTAGAAATCTATAGCGATAAGATTTTTCAGTCGGCGCTGGCCGGTCTGGATCAGGTGCGCCAACGTCTGGATATGCAGGCCATTCAGCGCGCCGTCGACGTGCTGGCAGCGGCGAAAAAAATCGGCTTTTTCGGGCTGGGCGCCTCAGCGGTGGTCGCCCATGACGCCATGAATAAATTTTTCCGCTTTAACGTACCGGTGTTTTATTCAGACGACGTGGTAATGCAGCGCATGAGCTGCATTAACAGCGGTGCGGGCGATGTCGTGGTGCTGATTTCCCACACCGGGCGTACCCGATCGCTAGCGGAGCTGGCCCAGCTGGCGCGCGAAAATGGGGCGGTGGTGCTGGCCATTACCGCCTCTGGCTCGCCGCTGGCGCAGGAGGCCTCTCTGCTGCTGGCGCTGGACGTGGCGGAAGATACCGATATTTATATGCCGATGGTGTCGCGTATGGCGCAGTTGATGTTAATCGACGTGCTGGCCACTGGCTTTACGCTGCATCACGGCGCCAGCTTGCGCGATAACCTGAAACGGGTGAAAGAGGCGTTAAAAACCTCGCGGCTGGATAAAGCGATCGACGCATTTCCCGTTCAGCGTTAAGCCGGTTTTATCAGGCAGTTTACCGCCGGAAACGCCCGCTTTTCATTGCTTGCTCTGCCGCCCCGGCGCGATAAATTTTGTCGCTTATCAACGAACTTTTCCTTCATCGCGACTGAAGAGTGACTTTAGCATCGGGTGTCAGTATTGTATTTGTCGAGAAAGAAACCGCAGCCTGACACCGCATGCAGGAGTAACAGGAAGGAATATGAATCCGCAATAACATCAATAATCATAAACAGAACATACAGACTTACTCTACGCATCACTCAGGTTTCTACACCTTAAGGAAAACCCATGACTCGACGTCTTAGAAGAACCCAGCGATGGTAGTGCGGCATTAAGATTGCCTGAAGTGGCTTGTAGTCTGGCCTGAGCGTGGGTATGGCGTCAAGCCTTTGTGTCATCTTTTATGGCAATTTTGTGGCACCTTAGTTATCAAGAATTGCTTACCGAAGAGCCTACGGGGGTAGATTGCTTCTACAATTCATATATTAACCCCTCAAAAATTTTTGTTGTTTTTTCATCAAGAACAATTTAATTTCCATCATCCATACGGTCTAATACGCTTTCAATAAAGCATAAATTTCAGCATTTAAAATTTTTAAACCTAATATTTAAGGAGACTTGTAGATAAATTCAGCATTGCCAGCAAAGAACTATCAATATGTATAACACGCATCGATATCAAAAGTATTTAAAATGTATCCCTCCCCCCAACTAGCACTGAATAATTGAGGTTTGGGAATAAGCGAGTAATTAAAATCAACATCAGAGACAAGGTATTAAGATGTTGAATCAATACCAAACATCCCTGTAACCACTTTCTTTATGCCAAGTAAATGCTCATTTAACAATGTAACATCAACTGTATTAAGAGCAATCGCTGTCGACTGGGGAAACACAGGGTGTTGACCCGTTAAACAATGACGAGGGGCAACTCTTCTTAACAACGTGCCTGATTTCGTATGAGCAAACAAGATAATAAGCATGTCAATTGATGATATTTTCAGCTTACCATTATCACCAACCGAATGAATATTCATCAGATATTTATTGGTAAGGGCATCCATATCATACTCTTTGATAGTACTTAAATCCTTAAATTTGGCATCTAATATTGCAGTGAAAGTAAAACCTTTATCTTTTGATGTAACTTTCATAACAAAATCTGGGCAAAAGTGATGTTTCCCATACAGAGCAGAACCATTAGTGTTGCTCGTATCAATCAAATCACCGGGTTTACTATCGGCACTATATGGATATATTTTAGCCTCATAAAGCAAATCGATAAGAAAAGCAGAACTTGAAAAAACAAAATGATTATTTATAACTCCTTCAGGGCGCTCAGCGTCGATACCCCCAAAAGGATTTGACTCTGCATGAGATCTAAAATTCTGAACAGTCAGCGAGGCCTGAAAGACATTTTCTATTTCTCTGTGAAGCAATATTAGAGTAGTTAACTCATATATAATTGAAAGATTTTTCAGTCCCAAGAGCAATTTGTTATCAGAAAAATCTGGAGCATGCGTCCTATAGCACTTTTCTATTTTAGAAAATGCTTCTTTATAGTGGGAATGTTTCACAACATATGATGTCATTCGAGGTACTGCGGAAACTTTAATTTTAGATGGCATAACCTTTAAATAAACACGTCTTAATTCACTTGCTTTAATAATTAAAGCATCAATTTCTTTTATTTTAACTTCTAGTACCATCCTTGAAAACTTTGCCATTGTATGATCGAACCTTACATAATCACTATGCGAGGGACTCTCATGAAATTCAGCACGTGTACTGTATTCACTTTTTAAGGAATGTAGAAAATTCACCACATTAACTAAGAATGTGTTAATAACTCTATTCTCGTAAACGTCATAATCTTCAAATGATATTTCTTTTGGTAATTGTTCGTAGTGAAAGCCTCGATTATTAAAATAAATATTCACGCTATCTTGATTTGCAGGCGACAACCGGTCAAGGTTGGTCAGAGCCCAATAGACTGAATCGGGGCCAGTGGGAGCTCCGTTTTCTGACAAAACCAGATCAGTCTGAATGTGTGATTTTCTTTCCCGTAAAAAAAGATGTACAGCACTACTCAGATAATCGAAGGCTTGATTGATTGCATCAATTTTATTGAACTTATGCTCATCATCACCTAATAAATCAGCTCCTTTCTTACTGCGCGAAAAACATATAGCAAGGGCATCATCAAGGTTTTCTGTTAAAAAAGAAAGCATTTCGTTTGCTATTATTGCATTTTCTTTACGTGCTAATATATCAAAAGTGGTTGATATAGGGTCTGAGAATGTATTGTCAAAGTACAATGTAACTTCACTTTCTCCAAAAAAGTTATAAAAATATCTAGCCCCATGTGAGCTTATTAACTCTTTCGATGAGAAAATATAAAAATCTTGTTTTGTACTCTCCTGTAAAGTCATAAGTAAGGGAATATCACCGACCACAACGGTCGGCGCTCCCTGTAAGGAGAAATCGTCAGTGTCCATACAAACTTCAAATACAAGTTTATCGGTCTCTTTCACCTGTATCTTTTCTCCGTGCGCTAGATATACACTTGCAGTTTCATCAAGAGAATTAATATAGACCTTCCACTTAATCATAAATTATGCCCATAGCTAAACATATTTTGATTGCCATGGCTTAAAATTCTTCGCAACATTCTATGACATTTTTCCATTTCATCAGGTAGGTTGAGCATTAATGCTTCTAGCCTTTTCCCAAACCCCTGTCCATAACCATTAAGTAAAGGAATAACATGTTGACATATTGCATAATCTAATCCGAGATATTTGCTCTCCATAGACATCAGAGGCCCAGCAACATTATAATAAGACCTAATCGCTTTGATTTTCCTGTAAGAAATTATTATTGGATTTCCATATTCAAGACGATCGTCTCTTAAAGTCATAACAACTGACTGCAATATCTTCTCAATATCCGCAGGAACTTCTAAACTATTAGCCTTAAATATTTCAATGAATTTCTTCCCACTTATTGCTTCAGGATTAACATCTAATATATTTTCAGAGCCAACCACACTGATCTCATAGTTTGGTTCAAAATCATCAAAATTTATAATTGCTGCTCTATCAAGCAATCTTGGCGTTAACGATTGGACTGATTCATCTTGATTTATCGTACCTAAAAAACGCAAGTAATCCGGTATATTTAGATATGCCTTGTCCGGATTTCCCGTGGTAAGAACTCTTTTTGACTCAGGATCAGCCATTTCTAAAAATGGACTAAAATAATGTTCTGGTTGAGATAAATTAAACTCGTCCAGTAAGATGATTGAAGCAGCTACCTCTTTGTTTTCATCAATTTCAGAGCTTAGTTGTTCGATCAACTCATATAACCCTGTTGAAGCCGGAGAAAATGATTGTGACAATGCGTTATAAAAACCCAAAATGTCTCTTGATGATGTCCAACCACGTGCAACGGGAATATTCAAGAATCGATTGCCTAATCCTAGACAGTTTCCTAACATTTTTGCGAGTGATGTTTTTCCGGTCCCAGGTAACCCACTAAACAAAGTAAATTGGCATTGAGAAATCGTTGTTAATATATTAGCAGCAGTAGCATAATCAGTTTTTCTACCTTGCTTATTTAAAGAATCTAAAACTGTATCAATTAAATCCTCTCGAATATCTTCAATGTCATTTGAAATGTAATGTACTTTCACAGGCACATTATAATCGAGCTGCTGTACAGCATTACGCGGCCTTAATCCACACAAAGCATCAACATCAGGTTTAAGTTTAACTAAACGACTGGTTAATATTTCATTATTTTCCTTGAGTTTAGCCCTAACCTCATCAACCTGCTCTTCCATTTGTTTCTTTTTATCGCGGGCACGGTCTCGATCATCTTCTAAGATTTGAATCTCTTTATGGAGTTTGTCATACTCTTTGAGCTTGCTATATTTTTCTTCTATACTTTTCACTTCACTAATTAAATTATCTAGTTTGCTTTTTTCACTCGCTATTTGATTTTCAATGATCTTTCTGTTTTCATCGGATAATGATGATAAAGCACCTACATTGTTAACTTCAAAATCATTTCTTTCTCTTGTTTTTTTACGAATTTCAGACTCTAGTGCTTCTTTCTTTTCTTTTAATTCATCAAATGCATTTTTTTGCTTTCTAGTTTCTTCCTCCATCTTTTTAGTGAAATTGGCTTTTTCTTCTTTAAAATAGTCATCTCTATTCTGTGATATATAATCTACTAATACTTGCTTTCCTTCCTTTGTGCCTAAAAACGTTTGAATCAATTCCGTTTTTGTAGAATCCCAAACTAAAGAATCTTCTAAGCATTGAAATAATCGATTAAACCGTTGAGGGAAAGTTCGGTACTCTGTTGCTGATGAGAAATGCTTTCTAATTTGAGCTATTGTGCCTTTTGTAAAAGATCTGAAATCAGCGTTTAAGGCAATTTTATTTCCATATATTGATAATATTTGATCATCAGTAATAAAATCTATTTCTTCATCTATAATTTCTAGCACTTTCTTTATATTTGCTAAAAAAATAGGTTTTCTTTTATCATTAGATAAATAAGCTATGCATTTTTGTATTCCAACTTTACCGATATGATACTGTGGTATCTTGCTTATGGGTGTATTAATCGACTTAAGCGATAGAATGTAGCTATCCGTTTTATCGTCAAACTTACTCGTATAATCAAATGGACCATAGATAAAGCTGTCATCTTTAATGAGTAATGTTTTAGTTAAAGGAATATCATCTACGACTATTGATGGCTCGTTTGGAGTAGGTAAGCTGACATCATAAATTTGAGAAACCTGTAAGCCTTTAATCTCTTCACAGGAACTTGCTCGGGTGACATATCTACAGTTACCATCTTTCTGTTCGAAATTAGTTGGTATACAAACGGATTCAAATAAATTATTTTTAAATCTTTCTTTTATATCAGAATATCCACTTGTAACGAAAACCTGCTCAGTGTCGCAAAAAAACTCCATTTGATTTATAGGTAAAATATCTCCATTCTCAAATACCTCAAAATAAACTCTTAATTTTCCAATTTGCTCATCCCTCTCTGAGCTATACCCTTTTTCGATAGTGCATAGTACTTTTCTTTCTTGCTGTGTCATCTCATGAATTCCGTTTAATAATCAATAGTTTAGGGGATTTGCCTGTAATTTATACATTACACTCAACAAATTTTCTAATGTTAGATCAAGCCATAAACATCCTTCCATTTCAAGTCTGCAAATCAAAGTAAGTAAAGTTTTTTATTAGCAGAATGTGCACTTTTTGATAAAGATATAAGGACATTTTTAAGCAGCTTCACACAAAAAAAAGCAGAACACCCATGAGCCTTTTTTTTTAATTATCCAAATCAAAAACTTACGGTTAACGCATAGAGTATTCTCTTTCCCAAGCAGAGGTTTATCCTATGCTTCTACCCAGTAATAACAACCTAATAAACTGCTTGTAGCAACGTCCCGGGAAAGCAAATGCTGTTCCCCCCTTAAAGGTTGCAGCATGCCAAGAAGGCTTAATCAATAAAGCTGATAAACCATTGTGGCTAATGAGTTTTGCCAGAGGGGAAGTTAACTCAATAACCGAACTGACTGTAGTTGTAATTTTATTTGAAATAATGGAGAACTTATCGGTTTTCTGCGGGCGGAATAGCTGTTTTATATATAGTACGAAGGCCGGTAGAGGTCTCCCCGCATCAGTCAGTGTTCAAAATATGGGTATTAATTAGTGTTTGGAGTTGCCGGTGTGAGCTAGCAGATTAGCTTCTTGGCGCTTAATGCCACGCTCAGCGCATATCAGACACAGCTCAGCCTTTGAGTAGTAACGCTCACGTTCTTCTTTAGGCGGCAGCTTGAGCAACTCCAGCAGGACCCTTGTACGGTATTGCAAGAAGCCTAACGCCTTGCGGCCTTGAGGGGTCCGAGGGTCCAGTAAGACTGGTGTCTCTGCAATCTGCATAGCCATCAGCGGTGACCACGCTTGGACGCAAGCAGTGCCCGTAAGATGTCTTCAGGGGCGCTCTTGGTGGCTACCAGATTGCCTACGCTTACTCGCTTCTTGGCGTGTTCGAGGAGTCCCTCTTGATGTAACGCTTGGACCGCACTGGTCAGCGTAGCCGATTGTTCATCACCAGCCATCACCGAGGACATGCAGGAGGTCAACAGGACCTTGTGTAGACGCTCCTCATCAGCCTTTGAGCGCTTCTCAGAGAGCAGCAGAGCCAGCTTAAGCGGAGCCAGTCGGGCCAGCGCCTCAGCAGATTGAGCCAGTAAGCGTTGCTCCTCGGTACTCAGGGTCTCCTGACCGTTGATGTAGCCACCGTGCTTACGCAGACTCGGTAGGACCTGCTCAACGACCCAATCCTCAAAGGCTTCAGCGGCAGGCAACTTTGAGCGCATGATAAGCCGGTAAACATCCGACTCAGGGATAGCCTGTACGTGTCGGACCTGACCCCCTGTTTTGAGGGGATAGGTATTAACTTTCCGGCAGTGATTCGCTACAGCTTGGTCCGGTCGGGCATAACCAAGGGCCTCAGCGACATCCTTAGCGATGAACAGAACGTCATCACCTTGCTGGACGGTGCGCACAGAAGCATTGGTCTGATTGAAGATGTGAGTAGCAATTGAAGTATTCATGGTTTAGATATTCCTTATGGCTGCGCCCTCATGTCACACCTGCACGCCAGCCATCCAGACCCCCAAACCAAGGGCACTGACGGCAGCATGAAGGCGCATACATAAAGACTGGATTAATGTTGATTAGCCGTGTGAAGGCTGTTGGTGGTTGCCGATGAGGTCATATAAGAGGCCGCCCAACGAAGGTTGAAGGGACCAGCGCGGGCAGCTCTTAGCTTTTAAGGAGAACAATCAAGACAACGTTAGTGAACTAACAACTTTAAAGAGAAAACGGAAGATGGAAGACACGCAGAGCAACACTCACGGGTCCACATTGTGCC
This sequence comes from Mixta hanseatica, assembly GCF_023517775.1. Classification (NCBI taxonomy): domain Bacteria; kingdom Pseudomonadati; phylum Pseudomonadota; class Gammaproteobacteria; order Enterobacterales; family Erwiniaceae; genus Mixta; species Mixta hanseatica. The sequence goes on from NZ_CP082904.1 coordinate 2,474,147, forward strand.
AACTGGCAGAACGCAGGCTAACCGCTAATGTTTTTTCTTTTGTCCTTCTCCCTATAGTGAGTCGTATTAAAAACTTCTTGACGGCTCACTGAGTCTTATGGCATTCGGCTTCTCGATAGCGAACAACGGGGACATCTTTAGGATAAACATGAAGGGAAGAACGGAAGGAGACCGGCTGGAGGTCAGCTCATCGAGTTTACCTGCTGGTCAGCCTGAAGGCTTGTACCTGAAGACCAGCTGAGGAGACCCCTTAGCATCTAAGGAGAATCCTCAAGGATTATCTTCAGGTTTACTCATTGAGGAGGATGGTAATTATATTCAGACCATCCATCTTATTGGGTCTGCCTTGAGCGGTAGCGCTGAGGTCTACCTTGTTCCAAGGGGCTTCTCACCGGTCACCTCAAGGTATTCAAACCTTCAAGATGCTCAGAGAGTAACCACTTTGAGTTTCCATGCCCTGTGTTATATACGGTTATAGTGTCGTAATCACTGTGCTAATCGCTCACCCAGTTCTGTAATCCACGAAAGAAGCACGGTCGGTGCGTGTGGTGTCTACTGTTACCCGCCCTGAGAGGTGCGGTGAGTTACGTGGATGGATGTTCATATGCAGCTACCGTCTGTGCTAGCTCGACGCTTGTTAAGGGAGGTTTCCAATCGCCCCTTGGTGGTCTCGGTAAGTGATGAACGTTATGGTTGGCCCAGCTTGCTCGCTGCTGAAGTTGAAGGTTAATGTTGAAGTTAATATCAGCGGGTAACCTTAATTATTTATTTTAGGTGGTCTCCCTATAGTGAGTCGTATTAGATTTAACTTGACGTCCCGCTGAGAATACCCGTCGATTTAACGGGTAGTTGGGCTTGTGTAGTGTAATTCACTGCATAGCTACCCTATCAATTTGAGAGGCTAACGCTGAGTTGCCCGCTGAGGGTCTCTAATTTTATTAGGGACGGGTCTGAATTGAGCATACGGTACGTGAGCGACTCACTCATCAACCACTGGTCGCGCCAGCGTGGATAGGTCGCCATAGTATCCAAATTGCATACCATAGACCGCTGGCTCCGCAGCCATCAGCCACGAGCGTCTGAGCGCAGGCGGCGGCCTAACGGGTCAAAGAGATACAAAGGGTTTTTAAAACCCCCTGACACTTCCTTGTAACGAACACCGAGCGAGTCCTCTAATCGCAGACCTACCCTCTCAGATTGAGAGCCTTGCATCATTAAATCCATATAAATCAGGCCGTTAATCCCACCCTACCGAATCGCGTAACAAGTCAGACACCCTTTCAGGGTGCTTGTTGCGGATGTCCTTGATTTGAATACAATGTTCCGGGTAGTTGCGGGCTGCATCTGTTACCGTGTTTGAGTGTTGGACCCCGGACATTACCGTCACCTGCTTACCCACAAACAGCAGCTCATGCGCAGGATGCCCTATCTTTCGGAGTGGCAATCATCAGTAAGTCACTGATAATTAAGCACTTACAGTCTTTGAAATAGCGCCTAACATTCTGAACTGCCTCAGTGTATTTCCCTTCGCATCCAATAACTTAACAGAGTGAGGTACAACTTCACTATATCTCACTCCAGAGCCTTTCTTCGCGGTACTGGCGATGCTTTGTGACGGGTATTTTAGACCCGCGCATGTTGAAGGCCAGCCGGTTCAGGCAGAGCCTGCTTCAAGGCTTCAGCCATTAAGTTCACACTCTTGGTCTTCCCGTAAAGATTAAACGTAATCGACTGATTAGTATGGCCTAAGACATCCTGAGCGGTACTCTCAGCGACCCCAGCGTGTTTCAGCAAGGTAGCCATCGTGTGTCGTAAAGAATGAAGCACAAGGTCACCTGAGCGGTTCTCTATGGCCTTCGGCAGAATGACCTCATTGAACCATTTGGATGCAACATCGCGGGACATCCTGAAGACCGATGAGTTTTCTTCATCAGGGAGCGAAGCGACATACTCACGGAATTCTTCAGAGCGGAACCCAAAGGCTCCATCAATCAGAGGGACCACGCGGGCACTCGCTTTGTTCTTCAGGGCCTTCCCGTTGTTAGCGTTGATGTCGATACATAGCAGGCCATTATCACCATCCTCATAAATATCAGCCTTGGTAAGCTGAGTGAGTTCCCCACAGCGAGCGCCTGTGATGACCGCCAGTAGACCAAAGAACCTCTTAGCCGCATTGGTTTCCTCATGGATGGTGGTAACCACCTTACTCAGTTCATCCTCTGAGAAGGCTCTGCGTGTACTTTCAGTGTTCTATGTAGTGGTCAACTAAAACTGGCCACCGATTTAGAGTTTTTCCAGTATCGCTTTTCCGATTCGTTTGGGGGCAACCCACCGTTATAATCATGCGGCCTTAGCGAGCTGTAATACCCGACGATATAGTCTGTGATCGCATGAGCAGCTTCGCTAAAGTTTATATAACCTGTCACTGGCACCCACTCGTTTTTCAGACTCCGGAAGAAGCGTTCCATCGGGCTGTTGTCCCAACAGTTTCCACGTCGGCTCATACTTTGCCTGATCCGGCAACGCCACAGTAGTTGCCGGAACTGCCTGCTTGTATAGTGGCTACCCTGGTCACTGTGGAACATCACTCCGGCTGGTTTACCGCGAGCTTCCCACGCCATTTCCAGCGCTTTGATGGTCAGCTTGCTGTCCGGTGAGAATGACATTGCCCAACCTACCGGTTTCCTTGCGAACAGATCGAGAACAACAGCAAGGTAAGCCCAACGCTTGCCTGTCCAGATATACGTCACATCGCCGCACCACACCTGATTCGGTTCTGTCACTGCGAACTGTCGCTCAAGGCGATTCGGGATAACGATGTGTTCAGGACCACCACGTTTATATCGGTGGGTAGGCTGCTGACAACTCACCAGACCCAGTTCTTTCATGAGCCTTCCGGCAAGCCAGCGTCCCATTTTGAAGCCTCTCAGGGTTGCCATAATCGCGATACTTCTTGCGCCAGCAGAACCATGGCTGATGTTATGCAGCTCCAGAACCTGACTGCGTAACACAGCTCGCCTGCCGTCTGGCTTTTCGGGGCTTTTTTCCCAGTATTTGTAGCTGCTGCGATGAACCCCGAACACGTGGCAAAGTGTGACCACAGGATACTGCGCTCTGAGTTTCCCGATTAACGAGAACTGTTCAGGGAGTCTGACATCAAGAGCGCGGTAGCCTTTTTTAATATGTCGTTTTCCATTTCAATGCGTTGTAGCTTTTTCTTCAGCTCACGTATTTCAATCTGTTCCGGGGTTACAGGGGAAGCTTTAGGTATTTTGCCCTGTCGTTCATCCCGCAACTGCTTTACCCATCGCGTCATGGTAGAAAGACCCACATCCATAGCACTGGCCGCAGCTGCAACGGTGTAGTTCTGATCAAGGACCAGTTGAGCGGATTCGCGTTTAAACTCTGCGCTGAAATTTCTTTTTTTCATTGAGGCACCTGTAATGTTCTGAGGTGAGCATATCACCTCTGTTCGGGTGGCCAAATTCAGTAAACCACTACACTTCAGCTTCAGGCCCTTCGTGTAATCATCCTGAATGTGACCATTACGGCAGGCCCAAGCGATAACCGTAGACAACCGTGTCAGCAATTTGTTGACCGTAGAAGGGGCAAGGTTGGCTGCTATCATGGCATCCCTTATCGCGCTAACCTCTGGTCGCGTATAGGCCCTGAAGTTTATCCCTGCGGCAAACCGACCGACTGCCTTATGGGTCGAGAGTAAGTCCTTCTGGTTTCGTTCAGTCTGATTTACTTTGTGTTCTTCTCTATAGGCTGATGATAATTCATCCCAATACAGAGGCTCACCACTAGCTCCGCTACCCTTTTGATGCTCTCTCGTGAATTCTGACGGGCTACCACCCTGCTTTCCTTCCAGAATCGACACAGGAGCGTCACTATCAGCCCTGCTGACATCAATTGCTTTGCTACCATCAAGGATGTCCAACAGTGGACCAGCGTCGCCTCCATTGACCCGTTGCTGTGCCGCAGAGATTAACTTAATGGCTTCCCTGATATGCTTCTGCTGGTCAACAGATAATGCCTGAGTAGCCGCAATCTCCCGTAAGTCAGCCTTAGCATCATGAAGGTGCGCTACTTCGACCCCATCCCAGTAATCGTTCGTGGCATCAGTAAGGAAACATTCAGCCATCCATTTAAGATGCTCTCGCAGCTCCTCAGAGGTGGCCTCAGGATTATCCAGCAAGAAGGCTTTAGCGGTGGCTGAGAGTTCATTTAAACGGGACATAGCAAGACTCCTGACTGTGGTCTTCAGACCGATACTGACGATAGGCGCGGTACTTCCTACTTTACGAAGGCGCATAGTGTAACGCCCGGATGCTTTGCGGCGAATCAAATTAGGTTTCGCTAAAGTAGCCAGTAAGGTGACTTTGGGCGCTTGTGTCAGTATTGTATCAATCAAGAGTGTCATTAACGGCCCCCTTGAAGGCGGTTACAGATAGGGACTGACACATAAGAATGAATAAATAAGCAGAACATCTTAGCAATAATGAACATTTGTGACCCTCAAAGTGAATACCTATGCTTCACTTCAGGTCCCCATACCACACAAGGAAAACCCATGACTCGACGTCTTAGAAGAACCAAGATCGTGACGACTTTAGGCCCGGCAACCGATCGCGATAATAATCTGGAAAAGGTTATTGCCGCCGGCGCTAACGTAGTACGACTTAACTTCTCCCACGGCACGCCAGAGGATCACCAGCTACGTGCCGATAAAGTGCGTGAAATCGCGGCGAAACTGGGGCGCCATGTCGCCATTCTTGGCGATCTTCAGGGGCCGAAAATTCGCGTTTCTACCTTTAAAGAAGGGAAAATTTTCCTCAGCGTTGGCGACCGCTTTCTGCTGGACGCCAGTCTGGGAAAAGGTGAAGGCGATAAAGAAAAAGTTGGCATCGACTATAAAGGCCTGCCGGAAGATGTGGTGCCGGGTGATGTGCTGCTGCTGGATGATGGCCGCGTACAGTTGAAAGTGCTGGAAGTGCGCGACAGCAAAGTCTTTACCGAAGTCACGGTCGGTGGCCCGCTTTCTAACAATAAAGGCATTAACAAACTGGGCGGCGGTCTCTCTGCCGAAGCGCTGACCGAAAAAGATAAAGCGGACATCATTACCGCCGCGAAAATCGGCGTGGATTACCTGGCGGTCTCTTTCCCGCGCTGCGGCGAAGATCTTAACACCGCGCGCCGCCTGGCGCAGGAAGCAGGCAGCGATGCGAAAATCGTCGCTAAGGTTGAGCGCGCCGAAGCCGTTTCCAGCCAGGAAGCGATGGACGATATCATCTTAGCCTCTGACGTGGTGATGGTAGCCCGCGGCGATCTGGGCGTCGAAATTGGCGATCCGGAGCTGGTAGGGATTCAAAAAGCGCTGATCCGCCGTGCTCGCCAGCTGAACCGCGCGGTGATAACCGCCACGCAGATGATGGAGTCGATGATCACCAATCCGATGCCGACGCGCGCGGAAGTGATGGACGTCGCCAATGCGGTGCTGGATGGTACCGATGCGGTGATGCTCTCCGCAGAAACCGCAGCGGGTCAGTATCCGGCGGAAACCGTTAGCGCGATGGCGAAGGTGTGCCTGGGCGCGGAAAAAGTGCCCAGCATTAACGTATCGAAACATCGTCTGGAAGTGCAGTTCGATAACGTTGAAGAAGCGATTGCCATGTCGGCGATGTACGCGGCCAACCATCTGCAGGGCGTCACGGCGATTATCACTATGACGGAATCGGGCCGCACCGCGCTGATGACGTCGCGCATCACCTCCGGGCTGCCGATTTTCGCTATGTCGCGTCACGAGCGTACGCTTAATCTGACGGCGCTCTATCGCGGCGTTACGCCAGTTTACTTTGACAGCAACAATGACGGCGTGGCGGCAGCCCATGATGCGATTAATCTGCTGCGTGACAAGGGTTTCCTGGTCTCCGGCGATCTGGTCATTGTTACTCAGGGTGACGTGATGGCTACGACCGGCACCACTAACACCAGCCGCGTTCTGCGCGTCGAATAATGCTGGAAGCTGCCGCCCCGCTGCGGCAGCTTCTTACTGCCCTTTCCTGTTTCGCAATCGCCGATGGTTGCCGCATCGCCAACTTTCCTCAACGTTTGCGCACTCACCGAATACCGCTGCGCCGTTAACTCTCCGCTGTAGTTCATCCGCATAAGCCCGTTTCTTGTCGCACCGTCAGCCTCTTTTGCACTCCTTCCCTGCGTTTCCATACTGCCATCCGTTAAGCCCGATCGCTTTTTGCGCAGGCTACCCAGGCGCTTTTTCAGCCTTGCCCGCAGATAGCTGCCCCTAAAATTGTGATCATCATCACACTTTAAATATTAATAACGCTTATAACTTAATTGTCACCAAAATCTTATTGAATGATAATGATTGCTATTTATAATCACATTTTCATTCTCATGCGCAGCATTTATGTAACAAAACAGCGCTATAACCGCATAAAAAGGAGGTTTATCTGCTTCAGACGGCTATTCCTCTGTTTTCATTTTATTGTGGGTAAAATTCCCCCACCCACAAAACATTAGATAAATTTAACTGATGCCGTAAAGCATCAGGCGTACAGGGCCGCCATTTTTTTACTGGCGGTACGGGTTTCTTACGTCCAGAAAAAGGGTCAGGAAATGGCTTTAGTTTCCGCAACAACGCAAAATCTCGCTGCAGGCGATCGTGATACGTCATCCGCCAGCGGCAGCGAATTTTTCTTTAACGAGGCTCAGCTGGAGCAATACGCGCAACAAACCCTGAGTGCGCTGGCGTTAATTCGCCACCAGCTACAGCAGACTGAAAAACCGTTTAGCGGCATCTTGCCGCATGAGCTGGCGCCCGCCTTACGTGATATCGACCTGGAGCAGCCGTTAGGCGATTCCCAGGCGGCGCTGAGCGAACTGGCGGAGGTTTATCTGCGCGATGCGGTGTGGTTCCATCATCCTAAATATGTCGCTCATTTGAACTGTCCGATCGTTCTGCCCTCCCTGCTGGCGGAACAGGTAATGAGCGCGGTGAACAGCTCGGTAGATACCTGGGATCAAAGCGCTGGCGGCACGCTCATCGAGCAAAAGGTGATCGACTGGACGCTACAACGTATCGGCCTGCCGGCCGGCTCGGATGGGATTTTTACCAGCGGTGGCACCCAGTCGAATCTGATGGCGATGCTGCTGGCACGCGACAGCTGGTGCCTGCGTCAGCATCCTGACCATTTAATTAAGCAGCGCGGCCTGCCGCCTGAGGCAGGAAAATGGCGTATTTTCACCTCAAAAATGAGCCACTTCAGTATTCAGAAATCAACCGCGATTTTAGGTCTGGGCTATGATGCGGTGATCGCTATCGATCACGATGATCATTACCGTATGGATGCCGTTAAGCTTGAGCAGGCGATTCAGCAATGCCACCAGGATGGGCTGATCCCGATTGCCGTGGTTGCCACGGCAGGCACCACCGATTTCGGCAGCATCGATCCGCTGCAGGCGATCGGTGATATCTGCCGGCACTATCAGCTCTGGATGCATGTGGATGCCGCCTACGGCTGCGGCCTGCTGGTGTCGCCGCAGCACCGCGCGCGCCTACAAGGGATCGAGCGCGCCGATTCCGTTACCGTGGATTATCATAAATCCTTCTTCCAGACCGTCAGCTGCGGCGCATTTTTTGTACGTGAAAGCCAGCACCTCAGCCACGTTACGGTTCATGCCGACTATCTCAACCCGCTCAGCGCGCAACAGGAAGGCACGCCTAACCTGGTAAATAAAAGTATTCAGACCACGCGTCGCTTTGATGCGCTCAAGATGTGGATGACGCTGCGGATCATGGGCGCGCAACAGCTGGGCGCCGCGTTTGATAGCGTACTGGCGCTGGCTCAGCAAACCCATCGCCTGTTGCAGGCGCATCCGGCCATTGAGGTGCTGCATGCGCCAGAGCTCACCACGCAGGTCTTCCGTTATATTCCGCGCCCCGGCCTTAGCGATGAAACGGTGGATGAAATCAACGCGCAGATCCGTAAAGCCCTGTTCCGCTCAGGCAACGCGGTGGTGGCCGGTACTAAGGTTAACGGCCGTCAGTATCTGAAATTCACCCTGCTTAACCCCACCACCTGCGTAGCCGATATGGAAGACGTGATTGCGCTGATTACCCATTACGGACGCGAGCTGTCACGCAACGCGCCATTAAACGCGGCAAATCAGTAAGGACATCATGATGAACGACACCATTTATGACTTTATCGGTATTGGCATCGGACCGTTTAACTTGAGTCTTGCCTGTTTGACCTCGCCGTTGGAAGAGGTTAACGGCCTGTTCCTCGACCAGAACCCTGGGTTTGACTGGCACACCGGCATGATGCTGGAAAGCGCCCATCTGCAAACGCCATTTATGGCCGATCTGGTGACGCTGGCCGATCCCACCAGCCCGTTCAGCCTGCTGAACTATATGAAGCAAAAGGGCAAGCTTTACAGCTTCTATATCCGCGAAAGCTTTTTTTTGCTGCGTAAGGAGTACAACCAGTACTGTCAGTGGGCCTGCTCGCAGTTGAATAACCTGCGCTGGAATACGCGCGTCGACTACGTCAGCTACGATGAGGGCCGTCAATGCTATCAGCTTCAGACGGTGGATACCCGCAGCGGCGAGCGCCATAGCTGGCTGACGCGCAAGCTGGTGCTGGGCACCGGGCCGGTCGCCTGGCTGCCGGAGTGCAGCCGCCCGCTGCGCGATCGGGTGGTGCACTCCAGCGATTATCTGATAAATAAAAAGCAGCTGCAGGCGCAGCGCTCTATTACCGTGCTGGGCAGCGGTCAGAGCGCGGCGGAGATTTTTCACGACCTGCTGAGCGATATCGACAGTCACGACTATCAGCTCAACTGGATAACGCGCGCGCCGCGCTTCTATCCGCTGGAATACACCAGGCTGACGCTGGAAATGACCTCGCCGGAATGGATCGATTATTTCCACGCCCTGCCCCCGGCTAAACGCGACCAGCTCAATGCCGGACATAAAAACCTGTTTAAGGGCATTAACAGTAGCCTGATCAATGACATCTACGATCTAATGTATATCAAGCAACTGGATGGCGATCTGAAGGTGCGGCTGTTTACCAATTCGGCGCTGACCGGGCTGCGCCGCCTGCCGAGCAACGAGCTGGAGCTGTCGCTGCATCAGCGTGAACAGGATGAGCACTATACGCGCCGTACCGAAGGTCTGGTGATGGCCACCGGCTATCACTATCAGCCGCCGCAGTTTATCGAAGGCATCGCACATCGCCTGCGCTGGGACGAACAGGGCCGCTACGATGTGCAGCGCAACTACAGTATCGATCGTCATAATGCGGTGTTTGTGCAAAATGCCGAACTGCATACCCATGGCTTCGTCACCCCCGATCTCGGCATGGCCTGCTATCGCAACTCAGCGCTGATTCGTGAAATCGCCGGGCGCGAAATCTACCCGGTTGAACAGCGCATCGCCTTTCAGACCTTCCCGGCCGAAACGGAGCGCTAAAATGAGCATTTTATACCGCTGCAAACGACCGGCCGGCGACTTTACCCTGCGGCCGATGACCACAGACGATGCGCCGCTTATCCACCGCTGGGTAACGCAAGAGTATGCCCGCTTCTGGGGCATGCAAAATGAGACGCTGGAACAGGTTGCCGGCTTTTACCAGCAGCTGACCGCCAGCGATCCGCAGGCGGCTATCATCGGCCTGTGCAACGACCAGCCGGTTTTCCTGATGGAGTTCTATCGCGCCGCGCAGGATGAAGTCGGCAAACATTATCCGGCGCGCCCTGACGATTACGGGATGCATATTCTGATCGCCCCGGCGGAAAAGCCGCTGCCGCAGTTCAGCTGGCAGGTATTCAGTACGGTAATGGATTACCTGTTCAGCCTGCCGCAGGTGCGGCGGGTGGTGGTCGAGCCGGACGTGCGCAACGAGAAAATTCATCGTCTGAACAAACGGGCCGGCTTCCGCTATCAGCACACCATCGATATGGGACATAAAACCGCCTGGCTCGCCTTTTGCCAGCGCGAAGATTATCAGCAAGCGCAATTGCAGGAACCATTACCAATGACGACAACTCATCCTTTACTTAACGGACAACACCTGAGCGGCGATAACTGGGCGCTGGCGAACCGTCTGCTGGTACGCAAAGCGATTGCCGAATTCGCTCATGAGAAACTGATTTCACCACAGCCGGGCGCTAACGATAGCTATCAACTGGCGGTGCCGGGCGGCGAAGCGGTGTACGCTTTCCGCGCCCGCCGTCTGGCGCTCGATCACTGGCAGATCGATCCCGACTCGCTGCAAAAACAGGAAAACGGCGAGCCGCGTCCGCTGGATGCGCTGCAGTTTATTATTGAGTTTAATCAGCAGATTGGTATTCCTGCCGCCATGCTGGCGATCTATATGGAAGAGATTACCAGCACGCTGTGCAGCAGCGTCTACAAATTGCAAAAGGGTAACCCGGACAGCGCCGCGCTGGTGAACGCGGATTTCCAGACGGTGGAAGCGGCAATGACCGAAGGCCACCCCTGCTTTGTCGCCAATAATGGCCGCATCGGTTTTGATGCACGTGATTATTTGGCCTACGCTCCCGAAGCAGCCACGCCGGTGCGCCTGGTGTGGGTGGCGGTGCATACCCGCAATGCGCACTTCTCCAGCCTGGATACCCTCAGCTATCAGCAATTAATGCAGGAAGAGCTGGGGGAAAATACCGTCGCCGGGTTTAACGCGCGGCTACAGGCGCTGGCGGTTAACCCGCAGGATTATCTGTTTATGCCGGTTCACCCCTGGCAGTGGCAGAATAAGCTGCTGACGGTTTTCGCGCCCGATATCGCCGCGCGCGATATTATCTGGCTGGGCGAAGGTGAAGATAACTATCAGGCGCAGCAGTCAATCCGCACTTTCTTTAACCGCAGCCAGCCGACCAAACGTTATGTCAAAACCGCGCTCTCGGTATTGAATATGGGCTTTATGCGCGGCCTGTCGCCTTATTATATGGCGACCACGCCAGCGGTAAACCAGTGGCTGGAGGGCGTGGTCAGCCAGGATAGCTGGCTACAGCAGTGCAACTTCCGCCTGCTACGCGAAGTCGCGGCGATTGGCTACCATAACCGCTACTATGAGCGCGCTATTCAGGGCGACTCTGCCTGGAAAAAGATGTTCGCCGCGCTGTGGCGTGATAATCCGGTTGCCCAATTAGCGCCCGGCCAGCGCCTGATGACCATGGCTTCGCTGCTGCATATCGATCACCATCAGCAGGCGCTGCTGCCGGCGCTGATTGCCGATTCCGGGCTGGAAGCGGAAGCCTGGATCGATCGCTATCTGACCTGCTACCTGAGCCCGCTGCTGCACTGTTTCTATCAGCATGACATCGTCTTTATGCCGCACGGCGAAAACCTGATCCTGCTGCTGGAAAACAATGTGCCGGTTAGCGCCTATATGAAAGATATCGGCGAGGAGATCGCAGTACTGAACCCGGATGCGGTGTTGCCAGAGAAGGCGCAGCGGCTGGCGGTAGACGTGCCGGAAAACCTGAAGGCGCTCTCTATCTTTACCGATGTGTTCGACTGCATTTTCCGCTTTATCTCCGCCATCCTGGATGAGAGCGGGACGCTGCCGGAAGCGCGTTTTTGGCAACGCGTGGCGCAGTGCGTGCATGATTATCAGCAGGCGCATCCGCAGCTGGCGCAGAAATTTGCCCGCTATAACCTGTTTGCGCCCACTTTCGCCCTCTCCTGCCTGAATCGCCTGCAGCTGGCGAATAATCAGCAGATGATTAACCTGGCCGATCCGGCGGAAAACCTGAAATTTGCCGGTGAGTTGACCAACCCAATTGCCGCTTTCGCGCATCAAGAATAATTCATATGTAATCGTGTTTTGATCGCTATACTGACGCGGCCGCATTTGCGGTCGCGTTTTTATCTTTCTGGAGCATACCTGCATGGCCGCATATACCCCGGTTTCCAGCCTGACCTTCAGGCATTTACTGTTCCCACTTTCGCTGGTGCTGTTTGAGTTTGCTACCTATATTGCGCATGACATGATCCAGCCCGGCATGCTGCTGGTTACCCGTGAATTTCATGTCGGAGCCGAATGGGTTTCGACTTCCCTGACCGCTTACCTGATTGGCGGTATTGTTCTGCAATGGCTGCTGGGTCCGTTATCGGACAAATATGGCCGTCGTCCGGTGATGCTGGCTGGCGTGCTGTTTTTTATTGTCTGCTGCGCGCTGATGCACTGGGTTTCATCCATTGAGCAGTTTGTCACGCTGCGTTTCTTGCAGGGCATCAGTCTCTGCTTTATTGGCGCGGTAGGCTATGCCGCGATTCAGGAGGCATTTGACGAAGCGCGCAGCGTACGCATTATGGCGCTGATGGCCAATGTCGCCCTGCTGGCACCGCTGGCTGGTCCGCTGGCGGGCGCGGCCTTTTTAACCGTAGGCGACTGGCGCACCATGTTCTGGCTGTTTGCGCTGATCGCTGCACTGGCGCTGATTGGGCTGTGGCGCGCGATGCCGGAAACCGCCGGCGATCGCCGCGTTTCCGTCAGCCTGACGCATCTGGCCCGTAGCTATCTGGCGCTGGCGCGCGATCGCCAGATTATGAGCGGCTCGCTGGCGATCGGGCTGGTTTTCATTCCGATCCTTGCCTGGGTGGCGTTATCGCCAGTGATCCTGATTCAGGATGAAGGGCTCTCGCGTATGGATTACGCCCTGCTGCAGCTGCCGGTTTTTCTGGCGATGATCGCCGGTAACCTGACGTTGAGCCGACTGGCCAGCCGCCTGCCGATTGAAGGCCCGCTGCGCTTTGGCGCATGGCCGATTCTGGCTGGCCTGGGGCTTGCCGCATTAACCAGCCTGCTGGATAACCACAGCTATCTGTGGCTGACCGCCGGGCTGAGCCTGTATGCTTACGGCGCGGGCATGGTTAACGCCGGGCTGTATCGCCTGACGCTGTTTTCCAGCAATGCCGGTAAAGGCAGCGTGGCCGCCATGTTAGGCATGGTCAGCATTATTGTCTTTGCGTTAGGCATTGAGCTGTCGAAGTATGGCTATTTTCACGGCGGTAGCGGCTGGTTTAGCCTGATTAATCTGGCGAGCGGTCTGCTGTGGCTGGTGCTGGTCACCGCCTTCCTGCGCGAGCGTAAGCGTCGCAGTGCGGTTAATCCGCTTTAACGGGTTAGCCCGCCAATCCCGTGCCATGGCGGTGCGGGATTGGCGCCTCTGCTAGCTCATTTTTCCGCCGCCTGCGGCGCGACTTTTCCCGTTATTTACGCGGAAACAGCTCTTTGCGCTTATAGGGTTCGATCTCCCCTTCACGCCGCGTTTTCAGCAGCTTCAGGATCCAGGTGTACTGTTCCGGATGCGGGCGAACAAAAATCTCCACCTCTTCATTCATGCGGCGCGCCAGCGTGTGGTCATCCGCCTCCAGCAGATCGTCCATCGGCGGGCGGATATAGATATCAAGCTGATGCGTTTTGGCGTTATAGACCGGGAACAGCGGCACCACGCGCGCGCGGCACACCTTCATCAGGCGTCCGACCGCGGGCAGCGTAGCTTTATAGGTGGCAAAGAAATCAACGAATTCGCTGTGTTCCGCGCCATGATCCTGATCGGGCAAATAGTAGCCCCAATAGCCCTGGCGCACCGAGCTGATAAAGGGTTTGATGCCATCGTTTCTGGCGTGCATACGTCCGCCAAAGCGGCGACGCACCCGGTTCCAGATATAGTCGATCAGCTGGTTGCTTTGGTTGTGAAACATCGCTGCCATCATCTGGCCTTCTGAAGCCAGCAGCATCGCCGGAATATCTACGGCCCAGCCGTGCGGCACCAGAAAGATAACGTTCTGTTTCTCCGCCTGCATCGCATCAATAATTTCCCGGCCGTGCCAGCACACATGCTGCCGCACGCGCTCCGGCTTACGCAACGCCAGCTCCGCCATCATCACCATCGACTGTGGCGCGGTGGCGAACATGTCATCGATAATCTTTTCGCGCTCGGCTTCTGGCACTTCAGGCAGGCAATAAAGCAGGTTGATTTGCGCACGACGACGCGCGCTTTTGGCAAAACGTCCAGCAAGGCGGCCCGCCGCGCCAAGCACAGGATCGCGTAGCGCCGCAGGTAGCATGGCCATCACGGCAAACGCGCCGATGCCCAGCCAGGCCCCCCAGTATTTGGGCAACAGGAAGGATTTCTGGAAGACGGGAATAAATTCTGTATTTTTTTTCTTGCTGGTTTCCATGCACTCGCCTCTATCAATAACCGGCTAATGATAGTGTCGGCAGGTAATTTTGCAATGCTTACCGCAGGTTGTCGCTAAACCAACCCTAAATAACGGCAAACTGGCTCACCGGCGGGGAAAATATCGACCAGCGGAGCGCGCTAAAGGTGGCGCTCCGCTGTAGAGAAAGGAAAATAGCCTGGGTTAGTTGAGTTTCAGCTGCGGCAGCACTTCCCTTACCTGCGCCAGGAACTCGGAACGATCCTTACCGGTCAGCCCCTCCGTACGCGGCAGCTTCGCCGTCAGCGGATTCACTGCCTGATTATTGATCCAGATTTCATAGTGCAGGTGCGGGCCGGTTGAACGTCCGGTACTGCCGGAAAGGCCGATACGATCGCCACGTTTTACCTTATCGCCCGGTTTAACCAGCAGTTTATTCATATGCATATAGCGCGTCATATACTGGCGACCATGACGAATAGCGACATAGTTACCGGCACCCGCGCTACGCCTGGCCTGTACCACTTCACCATCGCCCACTGCCAGCACCGGCGTGCCGATCGGTACGGCAAAGTCTACCCCTTTATGCGGCGCTACGCGCCCGGTCACTGGATTCAGACGACGCGGATTGAAGTTGGAGGAGACGCGATACTGTTTCACCGTCGGGAAACGCATAAAGCCACGCGCCAGACCGGAGCCGGTGCGATCGTAGAATTTGCCGTCTTCGGCGCGGATAGCGTAATAATCTTTGCCGCCGGTGCGCAGGCGCACGCCTAACAGCTGGCTCTGCTCGTTTTTGCCATCCAGCACTTCACGCGACATCAGGACGCTGAACTTATCGCCCGCGCGCAGCTTGCGAAAATCCATCTGCCACTGCAGCGCTTTAATCACACTGCTGATCTCGGCACTGTTCAAGCCGGCGCGCTGGGCGCTGCTGACAAAACTGCCGCTCACGATGCCGGACAAGACGCTATTGGTCCATTCGCCTTTCTGCAGCGCGCTGGACATCTTAAAGCCGTTATCGATGCGATCGTAGGTGCGGGTTTCGCGCCGCGACATTTCCCATGTCAGGCGCTGCAGCTGACCATCATCGGTTAGTGTCCAGGAGAGCTGCTGCCCCACCTGGAGATTACGCAGATCGTTATCAATTTTAACCAGCTGACTGATTTCGCCCATATCGATGCCATACTGATTCAGTACGCTGCTCAGGGTATCGCCGCTGGAAACGACGTAATCATGGGTGCCGGTTTCGGCCGTGACGTCCTGGTCGATTTCATCCTGCGGCAGCTCATCTTCCGGCGCGGGTTGATCGAGCGGCTCGCTGGCTTCAGGCAGTAGCGTACGCAGCTGCTCTTTATCGATTTCAATGGTTTTTACGATGGGCGATGTTTCACCCGGATGGTAAACAAAAGGCCGCCAGACAGCGACGGCCAGAGTAACAACGGTCAGCGACCCGAGCATAACGCGGTGGGGTCGCGGCAGATTATTAAATGCCAGAGCGACAGAGCGGGCTATCTGTTGCACTTTTAGGGATTCCTCATGCTCCTTTCAGGCAGCTTTCATACTGGCTCGACAGCTGTGAGAGGAATTTCACATAACTGTCTTTGGCTAAGCTGATACCCATTCCCAGCGGATCGAGTGTGCCTTTGCGCACCTGCGTTCCTCTGGCAACGGCATCGATTACGGCCGGCCTGAATTGTGGCTCAGCAAAAACGCAGATCGCTTTTTGCTCAACCAACTGTGTTCGAATTTGATGTAAACGCTGTGCGCCCGGCTGGATTTCAGGATTAACGGTAAAATGGCCAAGTGGCGTGAGACCGTAATGCTTTTCAAAGTAGCTATAAGCGTCATGAAAAACGAAATATCCTTTTCCTTTGAGCGGTGTCAGCTGTTGCGCTATTTGCGTATCGCTTTTCGCTAATTCTGCTTCGAATTGCTGCAGGTTAGCGTCAAGTTTGTCTTTGCGCTGCGGCATAAGTTCCAATAATTTTTCATGGATTGCAACCGCAGATTGGCGCGCTATTTCCGGCGACATCCACAGGTGCATATTATATTGCCCGTGATGATGATGTTCATGCGCTGCGTCATGATGCGCATCACCTTCTTCTTCATGCTCATCATCTTCTTCCGCGCCGGTAATCAGCAACGGTTTCACCGTGGGCAACTGAGCAATTTCGAGGTTCTTTTCGGCCGGAAATGCGCTGGCGGTTTTACTGATGAACGCTTCCATCTCAGGGCCAATCCACACCACCAGATCCGCGCCCTGCAAGCGTTTAACGTCGGAAGGGCGCAACGCGTAATCATGTTCAGAGGCGCCATCGGGCAGTAAAACTTCGACCGGCGTTACGCCATCAGCGATAGCCGAGGCGATAAAACCCAACGGCTTGATAGAAGCGATAACCGCTGCGCTGGCCGGGGCGCTAAACGCAGCGGCAAAAGCAAGGGAACTTAGCAGGGGAAAAAGGGCCTTTTTATTCTGTAACATAATGCGTCAATCCATCGTGACTGGGTGATGGATTGTGATATTATAACATCCGATAACTTCTGCAAGTATTAATAATTATGACCTCACTGATTAGTCTGGAAAATATCTCAGTCAGTTTTGGCCAGCGTCAGGTATTGTCGAATATCTCATTATCGCTGGAACCAGGACGGATCCTGACGCTGCTTGGCCCCAATGGTGCCGGTAAATCGACTTTAGTTCGCGTCGTGCTGGGGTTGATTGAACCCAATAGTGGCACGTTAAAACGTAATAACTCGCTGCGCATCGGTTATGTGCCGCAAAAGCTACATCTTGACCCCACTCTGCCGCTTACCGTGGAGCGTTTTTTACGGCTGCGCCCCGACACACGTAAAGCGGATATTTTACCCGCGCTTAAGCGGGTGCAGGCTGGGCATCTGCAGCATGCCGCGCTGCAAAAACTCTCTGGCGGCGAAACCCAACGCGTATTACTGGCCCGTGCCCTGCTAAATCAGCCACATCTGCTGGTGCTGGATGAGCCGACACAGGGCGTCGATGTTAACGGTCAGGTTGCGCTGTACGATTTGATCAATCAGCTGCGCCTTGAATTGAACTGTGGCGTGCTGATGGTCTCGCATGATCTGCATCTGGTGATGGCGAAAACCGATGAGGTGCTCTGCCTGAATCACCATATCTGCTGTTCGGGTACGCCGGAAGCGGTGTCGCGCCATCCTGAATTTATCGCCATGTTTGGCCCACGCGGCGCAGAGCAGCTGGCAATTTACCGTCATCATCATAATCATCGTCACGATCTCCAGGGACGAATCGTTTTGCGTAAAGGACAAGAAAAATAATGCTCGAATTACTACTTCCCGGCTGGCTGGGCGGCGTAATGCTGGCGCTGGCGGCCGGTCCGCTGGGTTCGTTTGTGGTCTGGCGCCGCATGTCCTACTTTGGCGATACGCTGGCGCATGCCTCATTACTGGGCGTGGCTTTCGGCCTGCTGCTGAACGTCAATCCCTTCTATGCAGTGATTGCAGTCACGCTGTTGCTGGCGCTGGGTCTGGTCTGGCTGGAGCGGCGTCCTCATCTGGCCATCGATACGCTGCTGGGCATTATGGCGCACAGCGCCCTGTCGCTGGGGCTGGTGGTGGTGAGCCTGATGTCGAATGTCCGCGTCGATTTGATGGCCTATCTGTTTGGCGATCTGTTGGCAGTGACGCCGGAAGATTTATGGATCATCGGCGGCGGCGTGGCGCTGGTGCTTGCGGCACTCGCCTGGCAATGGCGGCCGTTGCTGTCAATGACCATTAGCCCGGAACTGGCGCAGGTAGACGGCGTGAATATCGCGCGTACGCGTATGCTGCTGATGCTGGTTACCGCCCTGACCATCGGCGTGGCGATGAAGTTTGTCGGGGCACTGATTATCACCTCGCTACTGGTGATCCCGGCCGCTACCGCCCGACGCTTTGCTCGCTCGCCGGAGCAGATGGCGTTCATTGCTATCGGCACCGGGATAATTGCCGTGACCGGCGGGCTGACCTTCTCGGCCTTTTACGATACGCCGGCCGGCCCCTCGGTGGTGCTTTGCGCCGCGCTGCTGTTTATTTTCAGCCAGATGAAAAAAGCCCCGGTGTAATATCAAACAGGCGGCACTGAAGCCTGAAGCACGGGAGGCCACGGCCTGGAGTAAAGCGTCCCGCGGCCTCACAAGGCGCGGGCCGAGCATGTTATGGATGACGGCCGTTGCGTCTTTGGATGGCCGTGGCCTCTCGTGCAGACTCCCTGATAACCCTCGCCCGGCTTTTTTACACTTCGCGAGTAATGCCGAAATGTTTGAAGGCGTGTTGCGTGGCGATGCGTCCACGCGGCGTGCGCTGAATAAAGCCCTGCTGAATCAGATAAGGCTCCAGCACGTCTTCAATGGTTTCACGCTCTTCGCCAATGGCCGCCGCCAGGTTATCCAGCCCCACCGGCCCGCCGGTGAACTTATCGATAATTGCTAACAGCAGCTTGCGGTCCATATAGTCGAAACCTTCATGATCGACATTCAACATGTCCAGCGCCTTTGCCGCCACTTCGCCGTCCATCACGCCTTCGGCGCGCACTTCCGCAAAGTCGCGTACGCGGCGTAGCAGACGGTTCGCGATACGCGGCGTGCCGCGCGCGCGACGCGCCACTTCCAGCGCGCCTTCCGGGCTAAGATCCAGCCCAAGGCAGGCGGCGCTACGGCCAACGATATGCTGTAAATCTTTCACCTGATAAAACTCCAGGCGCTGCACAATACCGAAACGATCGCGCAGCGGCGAGGTTAACGAGCCTGCGCGCGTGGTGGCGCCAATCAGGGTGAATGGCGGCAGGTCCAGCTTGATAGAGCGCGCGGCCGGACCTTCGCCGATCATAATATCCAGCTGATAATCTTCCATCGCCGGATAGAGCACCTCTTCCACCACCGGCGACAGGCGATGGATTTCATCAATGAACAGGACGTCATGCGGCTCCAGGTTGGTCAACATTGCCGCCAGATCGCCCGCTTTTTCCAGCACCGGGCCGGAAGTGGTACGCAGGTTAACGCCCATTTCATTGGCGACAATGTTCGCCAGCGTAGTTTTGCCCAACCCCGGCGGGCCAAAAATCAGCAGGTGATCCAGCGCGTCGCCGCGCATTTTGGCCGCCTTAATAAAAATTTCCATCTGTTCGCGCACCTGTGGCTGGCCGACATACTCGTCCAGCAGGCGCGGACGGATCGCGCGATCGATAATTTCTTCTTCGCTGACATTGCCGGGTGAGACCAGGCGATCGGCTTCAATCATGGTTTACCTCAGAGCGCAGCACGCAGCGCTTCACGGATCAGGGTTTCACAATCAGCATCCGGACGGCCCACTTTGCTGACCATACGGCTGGCTTCCTGCGGTTTATACCCCAACGCCACCAGTGCGGCAACCGCTTCGGCTTCGGCATCGTTACTGTCGGCGGCGGCATTCTCGCTGGTAAGAGTAAAGACGGCGTCGCCACCAAACAGATCGCCATGCATGCCTTTAAAGCGATCTTTCATTTCCACCACCAGCCGCTCGGCGGTTTTTTTGCCGACGCCGGGCAGTTTCACCAGCGTCGCAACTTCTTCACGTTCTACGGCGGTGGCAAACTGCTGCGCTGACATGCCGGACAAGATCGCCAGCGCCAGCTTCGGCCCGACGCCGTTGACCTTAATCAGTTCACGAAACAGCGCGCGCTCCTGCTTACTGGTAAAGCCATACAGCAGTTGAGCATCTTCACGCACGATAAACTGGGTAAAAATGATCGCTTCCTGATTCAGCTCGGGCAGCTCATAGAAGCAGGTCATTGGCATGTGGACGTCATATCCCACTCCGTTCGCTTCAATTAACACCAGCGGCGGTTGTTTTTCCAGAATGATGCCTCGCAGACGACCTATCACAGTAGCTTCCTTTGATTCAGGGAGAGAGAAAGTGCCAGAGTTATAACATAAAAAAGGCTGGATGAATATCCAGCCTGATAATGGGTTACGAACGCAGCCTGCCGCGTGTCAGCGTCAGCCGCGTATCGCTTAGCCGGCTGGCGTTCTGACTGACGTGGCAGTGGGTAATGGCGATCGCCAGCGCATCGGCGGCGTCCGCCTGCGGATTGGCCGCCAGCTTCAGCAAGGTGCGCACCATATGCTGCACCTGACTTTTCTCTGCGCTGCCGATGCCGACCACCGTTTGTTTCACCTGACGCGCCGCGTATTCAAATACCGGCAAATCCTGATTGACTGCCGCCACGATCGCCGCGCCGCGCGCCTGTCCCAGCTTCAGCGCCGAGTCGGCGTTTTTCGCCATAAACACCTGTTCGATGGCGAAAAAGTCCGGTTGAAACTGGGTGATGATCTCCGTAACGCCCGCATAAATCAGCTTTAAACGGGACGGGAGATCGTCAACGCCGGTGCGGATACAGCCGCTGCCCAGGTAGGTCAGCTGCCGTCCAACCTGCCGGATCACGCCGTAGCCGGTAATTCGTGAACCCGGGTCAATGCCCAGAATAATCGCCATCAGGCTGCTCCGTCAGGTTGGTGAATAACAGCAACCATTACAGGGTCGCCGCCACCTCATCGGACATTTCACCGTTGTGATACACTTCCTGCACGTCGTCGCAATCTTCCAGCATATCGATCAGACGCATCAGTTTCGGCGCCGTTTCAATATCCATATCCGCTTTGGTGGAAGGGATCATAGAGACTTCCGCGTTTTCCGCTTTCAGGCCCGCCGCATCCAGCGCATCTTTCACTTCGCCGAAGGTTTCCCACGGCGTGAAGACGTCAATCGCGCCGTCGTCATAGGTTACGACGTCATCCGCACCCGCTTCCAGCGCCGCGTCCATGACCGTATCCTCATCCAGGCCCGGCGCATAGGAGATCACGCCTTTTTTGGTGAACAGATAGGCTACGGAGCCGTCGGTGCCCAGGTTGCCGCCACACTTGGTAAAGGCGTGGCGCACTTCAGAGACGGTACGATTACGGTTATCGCTCAGGCACTCCACCATGACCGCCGTGCCGCCAGGACCATAGCCTTCATAGATAATGGTCTCCATGTTGCTGTTATCGTCGCCGCCTACGCCGCGAGCGATAGCGCGATCCATGGTGTCGCGCGTCATGTTGTTGGATAACGCTTTATCCATCGCCGCACGCAGACGCGGGTTAGATGCGGGATCGCCGCCGCCCAGCTTCGCCGCCGTAACCAGCTCGCGAATGATTTTGGTAAAAATCTTACCGCGCTTGGCATCCTGTGCCGCTTTGCGGTGTTTGGTGTTGGCCCATTTACTATGACCTGCCATAACTCTGCTCTCTCCAGGTTGACACCGGTCAGACGCCTTAAGGCCGGTTCCCCTTCAGGGAAACAACGCACCTTCTGCCTGACGCTGTTGATTTTGTATCAGTCCAGACTGACTGACGGCTTCAGCGCGCGAATGCTGATAAACAGCATCGCACTTTGCAGTGCGCTGCGCGGCTGTCGGCAGCGATTAGCCGACGAATTCTTCTATCGCCTGGCGATTACTCCAGGACTTGGTAAGACGGGCAGCAACGGCAGCATCCAGCCACTGCCAGGCCAGATGCTCGCTTAATGTAATGCTGCGTTCGCCCGGCAGCGCCAGGCGAAACCAGTACTCGCGATTATGCGTAACGTGCGGCGCATAGCGATGACGAAAGTGCGGAAAGATTTCAAACTCAATCTGCCGCTGACAATCTTCCAGCGTTAGCCCTTCAGCCGCCACATCAATGCACAGCTCTTCCCACACTTCGCGCTGCGCCGCCTCAAAGGGCGCCTCACCCGGCTCCAGGCTGCCGGTGACCGACTGCCAGAAAGCGGGATCGTCGCGCCGTTGCAGCATCAGCACCCGCCCGGTATCCTGCGCGAATATCACTACCAGTACCGAAACGGGCTGCTTAAAGCGCATCTTACAGGCTCTCTGGCTTATCCTTTTTGACCACCTGAATACTTAATTCCTCCAGCGAGGCCGGATTAGCGAAGCTTGGCGCTTCGGTCATCAGACAGGCTGCAGCGGTGGTTTTCGGGAAGGCGATCACGTCACGGATGTTATCGGTACCGGTCAGCAGCATCACCAGACGGTCAAGGCCGAAAGCCAGGCCCGCGTGCGGCGGCGTACCAAACTTCAGGGCATCCAGCAGGAAGCCGAACTTCTCGCGCTGCTCGGTTTCGGTAATGCCCAGAATGCCAAACACGGTTTGCTGCATCTGACCGTTGTGAATACGCACCGAGCCGCCGCCCACTTCGTAGCCGTTGATCACCATATCGTAAGCGTTGGCGATCGCGGTTTCCGGCGCCGCTTTCAGCTGTTCCGGCGTCATGTCGCGTGGCGCGGTGAATGGATGGTGCATCGCCGTCAGGCCGCCTTCGCCGTTATCTTCAAACATCGGGAAGTCGATAACCCACAGCGGTTTCCAGGCGCTAAGGTCGGTGATGTTCAGATCGCGGCCCAGCTTCAGACGCAGCGCGCCCATCGCATCAGCGACCACACCCGCCTTATCAGCGCCGAAGAACACCATATCGCCATCCTGCGCGCCGGTGCGCTCAAGGATCGCCTCAACGATTTCCGCGTTAAGGAATTTCGCTACCGGGCTCTGGATGCCTTCCAGACCCTGCGCGCGCTGGTTGACTTTGATATAAGCCAGACCTTTCGCGCCGTAGATTTCAATAAATTTGCCGTATTCGTCAATCTGCTTACGGCTAAGCTGAGCGCCGCCCGGCACGCGTAGCGCCGCGACGCGGCCTTTCGCATCATTCGCCGGACCGGAGAAGACTTTAAATTCGACCTCTTTAACCAGGTCGGCGACATCCACCAGCTCCATCGGGTTACGCAGGTCCGGCTTATCGGACCCGTAACGACGCATTGCTTCCGCGAAGGTCATCTGCGGGAACTCGCCCAGGTCGACGCCCTTTATTTCCAGCCACAGCTGGCGCGCCAGGCGCTCCATGACTTCACGCACCTGCGGCGCGGTCATAAAAGAGGTTTCCACATCGATTTGGGTAAATTCAGGCTGACGGTCGGCACGCAGGTCTTCGTCACGGAAGCATTTCACGATCTGATAGTAGCGATCGAACCCGGACATCATCAGCAGCTGTTTAAACAGCTGAGGAGACTGCGGCAGCGCGTAGAATTTGCCTTTGTGCACGCGGCTTGGCACCAGATAGTCGCGCGCGCCTTCCGGCGTGGCCTTGGTCAGCATCGGCGTTTCGATATCAAGGAAGCCGTTATCGTCCATAAAGCGGCGCACCAGGCTGGTGATTTTGGCTCGAGCCTTCAGGCGCTGCGCCATTTCAGGACGACGCAGGTCAAGGTAGCGATATTTCAGACGCGCCTCTTCCGTGTTGACCTGGTTAAAATCGAGCGGCAGCGGTTCAGCGCGGTTGATAATGGTCAGCTCGGTCGCGAACACTTCCACTTCACCGGTAGCCATATCGGGGTTTTTATTGCGCTCGTCGCGGGCGCGGACCACGCCGGTAACCTGAATGCAGAACTCGTTACGCAGCTCAGACGCCAGATTGAACGCCTCCTGGCGATCCGGATCGAAAAAGACCTGCACGATGCCTTCACGGTCGCGCATATCAATAAAGATCAGGCTCCCGAGATCGCGGCGACGGTTAACCCAACCGCAGAGAGTCACTTGCTGACCAACATGAGACAGATTGATCTGTCCGCAATATTCTGTACGCATAACGCTATCCTTTTAACTTCGCCGCTGCAGCATGGGCAGCGCTGTTGTGTCGTCTTGGAGTCAGGTCATCCGGCGGATAACCATCAGGCAGACGCTGCCGCAAAAAGGCAGGCATTATAATGTAAAAAGCGAGGCACGATAAGGGGGAACGGCGTGCAGAGCAGAAAGCATGCTCATTTGTTATCCCCTGCTGGCTAATGTTAGCGCCGCGCACACAGAAATTCACAAAATTCATGAATTAACGACATTTTTCTGCTCGCCCGTAGGTGGGCGCGTCACGTAGGCTAATTCTTTTGTCTGTTTGCGGAGAGCAATATGAAACTCAATCCTGGATCAACCGCGCTGGTTTTAATCGATCTGCAGGAAGGCATTCTGCCTTTTGCTGGCGGTCCCCACAGCGCGCAGCAGGTGGTGGACGGCGCGGCCAGGCTGGCGGAAAAGTTCCGCGCCGTTAACGCGCCGGTGGTGCTGGTGCGCGTTGGCTGGTCACCCGATTTTGCCGATGCGCCGAAGCAGGAGGTCGATTCTCCACTGATGCACGGCGCGCTGCCAGAAAACTGGTGGAATTATCCGCCGGCGCTGGGCGCCCAGCCCGGCGATATTGAAGTGGTAAAGCATCAATGGGGTGCCTTTTACGGCACCGATCTGGAGCTGCAGCTGCGCCGTCGCGGCATTGACACTATCGTGCTGGGCGGCATCTCCACCAATATCGGCGTAGAATCTACCGCGCGCAACGCCTGGGAGCTGGGTTTTAACCTGGTAATTGCCGAAGATATTTGCAGTGCCGGAAGCCAGGAACAACACAACAGCAGCCTGGAATGGATTTTCCCGCGCATTGCGAAAATCCGTCGTAGCGATGAGATTATCGCCGCGCTGTAAGCGAAAGGGGACGGCGCATCGCGTCCGCTATTGAAGCCCCGGAGGCGGAACCGCGTCTGCATCGACAGCGCAAGGTTAATCCGCCGGGGTTCATTACAGGAGCATTATGACATTTCGTCTTGGTTTGCCGCAGTGGCAGCATCCGCACTGGAAACGCTATGGGCTGGAAACGCTGGCTGACTATGCGCGCTATTTTAACTGCGTTGAAGGCAATACCACGCTTTATGCCCTGCCGAAAGCGGAAGTGGTGCTACGCTGGCGTGATATGACCAGCGATGACTTTCGTTTCTGTTTTAAATTCCCCGCCACCATCAGCCATCAGGCTGCCCTGCGCGACTGCGACGAGCTGCTGGAGACTTTTTTCCGCACGCTGGATCCGCTTAGCGCGCGCATTGGGCAATACTGGCTGCAATTGCCCGCCGCTTTTGGTCCCGACTCGCTGGCTGCGCTGTGGGCGTTTCTCGATCGTCTGCCTGGCGCCTTCCGCTATGGCGTTGAAGTGCGTCATGCCGCTTTTTTCGCCAAGGGCGAGGCAGAGCGTGCGCTCAATCGCGGGCTGCACCAGCGCGGCGTAAATCGCGTGATCCTCGACAGCCGTCCGGTGCACGCCTCTACTTCCGTTACGCCCGCCACGCGGGATGCCCAGGCGAAAAAGCCCAAGGTGCCGCCGCACGCCATTATGACCGCCAGCGATCCAATGGTGCGTTTTATCGGCAGCGAATCGCCGCAGGAAAACCAGGTATGGTTTGAGGACTGGCTAGCAAAACTGCCCGGCTGGCAGGAAAAAGGCACGCCGTGGCTGTTTATTCATACGCCGGATATTGGCGAGGTGCTGGATCTGGTTCAAACGCTGTGGCCGCGCCTGCAGCAGGCGTTGCCACAGGTGGGCGCGCCCCCGGACTGGCCGCAGCAGGCGGCGCTGTTCTGATTTTATATCCGGGTCGCCATCAGTTTGCCATCGACGCGATAGAGGGTGAAACTGACAGTGTAATTTCTGCCGCCTAATTTCCCCTTATCCCGATAGAACGTTTCCGTAAGAAAACTGTAAGCTCTCCCGGTTTGCCAGGCGTAGCCAAAATCGGGTACGCATCGATCAGGATAAAGTCGAATAGGATCTACTGTGGTTTGATGATCAAAATGTTTACGCCACGCCTCTTTTTCTCGACTCGCCTCGACAATCTGAATACCGTTAAGAAATTCATTTTCCTGCGCTGCAATTAATACACACGCTTTTTCTCCCACAGTTATAACTTTGGCAGGATGAATATCCAGAATAGATGATTCGCAGGCAGTCAGCCCCACCAGGCTGACTGAGAGATAAATTAACCGAATCCAGTTCATTGGCAATCCTTGGATGAGTTGGAAAATATGGTTTTTTGGTAAACAGAGATTAAATTATCACGGTTGAACGCACCCCGTAAGGTAACGAGTGGGGTCGATCTCCTTCTTTGTGTGTCCCATTCTTTATAACCATACGTGTACAAAACATAATAGTCAGCGACAATCTGCGCCTGCTGCTCCAGCGAGTAGCTTAATAAAGGCTTGCCATCTAGCTGATAACTATAATCCGCCGCCCAGCTAAATAAGCCACGCATCCTGACCCACATATGCTTTTGATGTTGCCAGACATGCATCATTTCATGAATGAACAGATGCCGATCTCTGACATCAGCCTCCTTAGCAAAATTATCAGAATAGAGTTCTTTGCGAAACCAAATCTCCCCATTAGGTGACATTGCCGTATCCCTACTCTGTAAGCCAAAAGGCAAATAGCTGTCACAATGAATCCATACGCGTGCGTAATCTATCGATCCACCAAAAATGGAACGTGCCAGCGCGATCTCTTCCAGCGTTAATAAACGCAGCGTTCCTTCTTTAGCCCTGTCCATCGTTGCCGTTTCCTTTAGCCTGAATATCCGTTCTGGCCGTTATGCATTTCCTTAAGCTATCCGCCATACGTCAGGGTATAAGGAGAAGGCGTAAACGCGCCAGCAGCGACAGAGCATAAAAGCGAACAAAAAATAATCTGTGCCCAACACCATACTCACGGCTTTTTGAGACCGTTCTTGCTAAACGGCCGGCTTCTTCTTCATAAAGTTACTGCCTGATCCGCTGCGACGGCGCGCTACAACAGGTGCAGCGCGCCGCGCTTTCTGCCAAAATAACGCCCTTTCCGTAGTTGACCGGATTTACCCCTATGTCTAATCGAGATACGCTGTTCTCCGCGCCTATTGATAAATTGGGCGACTGGACGTTTGACGAGCGCGTAGCTGAAGTTTTCCCGGATATGATCCAGCGTTCGGTGCCGGGTTATTCCAATATCATCTCTATGATCGGCATGCTGGCCGAACGCTTCGTCAAGCCTCAAACCCGGGTTTATGATTTAGGCTGTTCGCTGGGCGCCGCCACGCTCTCCATACGTCGTTCGGTACGGGAGGAAGACTGCAAAATTATTGCGGTTGATAACTCGCCGGCGATGGTCGAGCGCTGCCGCCGTCATATCGATGCTTTCCGCGCCAGCACGCCGGTTGAGGTTATCGAAGCCGATATCCGCGATATCCCTATTGAAAATGCCTCTATGGTGGTACTGAACTTTACCCTGCAGTTCCTGGCGCCGGACGATCGTCTGACGCTGCTGAAGCGTATCTGGCAGGGGCTAAACCCCGGCGGCGCGCTGGTGCTGTCGGAAAAATTCAGCTTTGAAAATGCCGAGGTAGGCGAATTGCTGTTTAACATGCATCACGACTTCAAGCGTGCCAATGGCTACAGCGAGCTGGAAATTAGCCAGAAGCGCAGCATGCTGGAAAACGTGATGCTCACCGACTCGGTGGAAACCCATAAGGCACGCCTGCGCCAGGCTGGTTTTCAACATAGCGAGCTCTGGTTCCAGTGTTTTAATTTTGGCTCGCTGGTGGCATTAAAAGCAGGTGCGGTATGATCGATTTCGGCAATTTTTACCAGCTTATCGCGCAGGGGCCGCTGGCCAGCTGGCTGGAGGTGCTGCCAGCGCAGCTGGCCGCCTGGCAGCGTGAAAACCTGCACGGCCATTTTCGCAACTGGACCAAAGCGGTGGATAACCTGCCGCTGCTAACGCCACAGCATCTCGACTTACAGCATAGCGTCACCGCCGACAGCGAGGCGCTGAGCGATCGCCAGCGGCAGGGCGTTGAGAAATTGCTGCGTACGCTCATGCCGTGGCGCAAAGGCCCTTATTCGCTGTACGGCACCCTGATCGATACCGAGTGGCGCTCCGACTGGAAATGGGATCGCGTATTGCCGCATATTTCGCCGTTGACCGATCGCACCGTGCTGGATGTGGGCTGCGGCAGCGGTTATCACATGTGGCGGATGATCGGCGCGGGCGCCAGGCTGGTGGTAGGCATCGACCCTACGCAGCTGTTCCTCTGCCAGTTTGAAGCAGTACGCAAGCTGCTGGGCAACGATCAGCGCGCGCATCTGCTGCCGGTCGGTATTGAGCAACTGCCGGAGCTAAAGGCGTTTGATACCGTCTTTTCAATGGGCGTGCTTTATCATCGTCGCTCTCCGCTAGACCATCTTTATCAGCTAAAAAATCAGCTAGTGAGCGGCGGCGAACTGGTGTTGGAAACGCTGGTGATTGAGGGCGACGAGCATGATGTGCTGGTGCCGGGCGAACGTTATGCGCAAATGCGTAATGTCTGGTTTATTCCTTCGGCGCCGGCCCTGGCGCGCTGGCTGGAAAAATGCGGCTTTGTTGATGTGCGTATCGTGGACTTCTCCCGTACGTCCACTGAAGAGCAGCGCCGTACCGACTGGATGATCACCGAATCGCTGGCAGATTTCCTGGATCCCAACGACAGCAGCAAAACGCTGGAAGGCTACCCTGCTCCCTTACGCGCCGTACTGGTAGCGCGTAAGCCTTAATCCCGTTTTGCAGGGCATCTGCGGATGCCCTGCCCTTCAACGCCTGCCGCCCCGCCCTTCGGTTTGCCTTACCCCCCCTTTCGCCGCAAGCAGCGTTCAGCGATAAACGCTAAACTTAACGCAGCGATCAGAGGAGGGAGCGATGAAAGAGTTTGATTATAAGCTGGATTTTAAAACTATCGATTTTCGCCAACATCCGGAGTTGTATCAGGTAGGGCGCGGCGAACAGGGCGTGCTGCTTGTCGAACCTTATAAATCGGAAATTTTACCGCACTGGCGCTTTCGTACCCCGGCTATCGCACGTGAATCAGCAGAGAAAATTATGACGCTGTTCGAAGCCTATCGGCAGCAGGATGATTTTGTCGGCATGGATATGGCGCGTAAATTTATCCAGATGGGCTTTACCCGCGCGCGCCGCTACGCCAACCATCCGGGCGGTAAAAAATATGACGCCCAGCGTCAGGTGCTGCCGCAACAGCTGGATGCGGAGAAGGTAGAGTCAGCGACGATTTTTAAAGCTTACTGGGACAAAATCCGCGCCGATGAAGATTACCTGCAGCGGAAAAAAGCCCACCAGCAGCGCTACGGATAATATTTTTTCCCACTCTTTAACCAACCAGCGCCTGGAAACCTGCCAGGCTTTAGCTAACGCGTTAAATCAATAGCTAAAAGGAGAACGGGAATGAGTAAGTTTGTTTTTTCCTCCCCACGCAAATATGTTCAGGGCGCGGGCGTACTGGCTGAACTGGGAACCTATTTAAAAGAACTGGGCGACAGCGCCTTTCTCATTGCAGACGATATTGTCTGGGGTCTGGTCGGCGAGCAGGTGCAAAATACGCTGAAACAGAGCGATATTCAGCAGCACTATGAAAAATTTAATGGCGAAGCGTCCGGAAATGAAATTACCCGTCTGGCCAATGCGGCGCGTCAGCACGGCTCTGCGATTGTTGTGGGTCTGGGCGGCGGGAAAACGCTGGATACGGCTAAAGCCGTCGCGGATGAGCTGCAAGCGCCGGTGGTGATTGTGCCGACCGCCGCCTCAACTGATGCGCCCTGCAGCGCCCTGTCGGTGATCTACTCTGATAGCGGCGTCTTTGAAAGCTATCGCTTCTACAGCAAAAACCCCGATCTGGTGCTGGTCGATACCTGGGTCTGCGCGCAGGCGCCGGTGCGGCTGTTCGCTTCCGGTATTGCCGATGGGTTGGCTACCTACGTTGAGGCGCAGGCGGTACTGCGTTCACACGGTAAATCAATGGTAAACGGCGATCCGACCATTGCTGGTATGGCGATCGCTCGCGCCTGTGAAGAGACGCTGCTCACCTGGGGCTACAGCGCCTGGACCGCCGTCGCGCAAAAGCGCGTCACGCCTGCGGTGGAAGCGGTAGTGGAAGCCAATACGCTGCTTTCAGGGCTGGGCTTTGAGAACGCCGGTTTGGCGGGCGCGCATGCGATTCATAACGGCTTTACCGCTATCGAAGGGGATATTCATCATCTGACGCACGGTGAAAAAGTAGCGTATGGCACCCTGACGCAGATGGTGCTGGAGCAACGGCCTGATGAAGAGATTGCCCGCTATATCCGTTTCTATCGCGCAATCAAAATGCCGACGACCCTGGCAGAGATGCATCTGGAAAATGAGAGCTGGGAAAATATGGTAAAAATCGGCGCGCTGGCGAACAGCGAGGGCGATACGCTGAAAAATCTTAACCCAGGCCTGACCCCGGAAGCGGTCGCTAACGCGATTCTGGCGGTAGATGCCTTTAGCAAAAGCGTGAAGTAATATCTGCGCGCAATGTTGGAGGCGCCGTCTGGCGCCTCTAATTGTAGGGTTAAAACGCGTCAGGCCAACGGTCAGCGCCGCGTTCCACTCTTTTTCTGGAGGTTCTATTCCGCCTTGTCATCCCAGTACTCGAAGCGATACGCCGTACCCAGCTGACGCTGTAGCGTCTCCTGCCCGACAATCTCGGTTTCATGAGAATAGCTCAGGGTGCAGTTACCCGTCTTATCCCAGCTCTGGCACTCATCAAGCGTGGTGACGCTGCCGTTGCTGGTGGTGTTTACCATCCGCATTCCCAGCTCGCGCTGTTGCTTATCGTAGGTATAGCTTTCCTGGCTTTGGGCCGAGCGGCTGCTTAGCAGTAACCCAGCGCTGTTCCAGCGATAACGGTATTCACCATTAGTCAGCGCATCCGAACCGCGAGAAGTGCTGCTGATTAAACGCAGCTGTTTATCATAGCCGTAAGTCGTCTCGGTGAAACCTTTCTTCCCCATCAAGGTAAAACTGTCGCTGGCGCTGATGATATTGCCCTGGTTTCCCACCATATAGCTGATATTGCCCTGCTTGTTATTAATCTCAACCAGGGCATCCTCTTTTTGCACCTTTACGGAAATCTGATATTCCGCCAGCCAGCCGTGGCTAACGCGAAAAATATGCTGCTCCATCGCTAGCACGATATTTTGATCGGTTTTATCGTAGCTAATATCCGCGATGGTAAGCTGGCCGCAACGGTCGAACTGACCCAGCACGCGTTTTTGCGAGTTAACATTTTTGCCGAACTCGCCCATCACCACCTGCTTAATCGGCCCTTTGGCCGTGCCGCCCAGTAGGATCACGCTATTGCTCTGTTTTATTGCTTCAGACCCAGGACGGCAGGTTTCCGCTGCCATGCTCGGGCGGCAAACGCTCAGACTGAAAAGGATGATAGTCAGTGCCAGATATCCAGACTTCATGATCAATTCCTGTGTTAATACAACGGGACGCTGGCATAACTTCCTTCCGTTCACAGGAGGGATAAGGTCAGGCTGGCGTAACTGCGGCTGTGTTATCCAGCATAGCCCATCGGATCAGGAGTGGTATAGAGAAGGCGCGGCGACAGGGAAAGAAATAGAACGGTGCCTGAAATGTTAAAAAAGCCTTCCGCGTTGCACGGAAGGCCCGACAACTTATACCGGTGTTACCGTATCACTATA
This sequence comes from Mixta hanseatica, assembly GCF_023517775.1. NCBI lineage: Bacteria > Pseudomonadati > Pseudomonadota > Gammaproteobacteria > Enterobacterales > Erwiniaceae > Mixta > Mixta hanseatica. Next base: position 2,505,809 of record NZ_CP082904.1, read on the forward strand.
ATCGAAGGTGACCCAAGACGCTTTAGCATCTTCGCCTGTTGCGTAGTAATAACGCAGTTTCTTATCAGCATTGTAAGCCAGCACAATTTTACCCATCGCCTTACCGAAAGTATTCACCATAGAGGTCAATGATTTCAGCTGTGCCTGAGAATAGACGAATCCGCAGGTGATGCCGTCATTCTCATTAAACAGCCATTCAATTTCCGGTACGTCCCCTGCGGTTGATGAACTGGAACCACCCGAGGAGTTAGTTTTGGTATAGCGAATAGATAGCGGCGAAGCTGAATTAAGATTGTAACAGTTGCTCATGATAAACTTCTCGCTAATGTCACGCATACTTGCGGCATATTGCCCTGAGGAAAAACCGGTACTGGTTACATGCACTTTCGCCAGATTCATCAGGCTGAGCGCATAATCGTTGCTGCCAACATCAATAATGCTGTGGTTAATAGAGAGTGTACCGCCAGAACCACCCTGGAACAAAATACCGCTGGCGGTCCCGTTGCCCCGCAGACGACAACCGGTCAACAGGATAGTGTTAACCGCGTTGGTAGAACTTTTGATTAAATTGGCGAAACCATCAGCAAAGCAGTTATTCAGATGCAAATCTTCCGCCGGTACTAAATTAAAGGCGTTATTTTTCGGGTCGCCTTTATTCAGCATAGAGAGCTGCAGCGTCAGTTTATGCTCACCGGAAACCGTTGATGAACGGTCAAGAATAAAACCGTCGCCGATAGCTCCCTCATCCATGACCACCGTTGAGCGTACAGTCACGTTATATGACCAATTCTGCACGCAAATCGCTCCGCGTTTCGGTGCCCAGTTCGCGCCCTGCAAATCAGTCGCGCTACGGGTATATTTAAGCGTATTTTCTGCCAGTACGTTAGTACACATAATATACGCTTCACACCACCAGGTAGCCCCGCCGATAGAGACGTTACCAATTGACGAACCGTTAGTAATCCCCTCCATCACAAAGTGACGACGGAACGGACCATAGGCCAGGTTATTCGCCATAATGGTGTGTTGGGCATCAAATTGCGCGCGGCCCGTATTCGAGGTAACCGGCGCTTCGGCATGGAATGCGATACGGCCATCAGTATCCGCTTTACAGGAAGCATAATTATGCGCAATAACCGTTCCCGAGCCCCAAATACTGACCGCATCACCGCGATCCTCCAGCCCCACTCCGATACAGTCGAGAAAGTTATTATTAATAATCCGCGAACCATGGGCGCGCTGAACCGAACCGGCGATCACCGCATTCACCTGGTTAACCATGGTACAGCCTTCAACCACGCAGAAGTCAGCCTGAATATCAATCGTACCCTGTCGTCCACCGCCCTTTTCATTACTTTGCAGTAAAAGCGGGTTAGTTGATTTCAGGCTGCGCACCTGACAACGCTGATGTTTTAGCGCAATCATGGCGCGGCCGCTCATAGTGGTGCCTATTGGCCGGATTTCACCCGTCTCCGTTCCTTCGATAATCTGCCCTTCAAAGGCAGTTTTAACCTGCGCAGAAAGATTAATAATGGTATCGACGATGACATATCTTTCTTTATTAAGCAGCGCTTGAAAGGCGGCGGTATTATCAGTTTTATAATCAGTTGCGCTAGTTGCAGCAATTTTTTGGGAAGATGTAGTTAAAGCCATGATGAACCTCCAGAATGAAAAATAAGGGTTTTTGTCCTTGTTAAAAACATTTAGCGCGTAAATTCAGGTTGCGGAAATCCCTTTCCGCTTATATTGCGGAATTATATTTCTCCGTTTTTATTATTTCGCCCTGGTGCGTATTACTTAATTTTGTGGCGTATTATTATCGCCTGTATCAACGGGTGTATTTGAACCAGGCGGTGCTTTCTGTCGGGTAATACGAGAAAGCATCCCTAACAGCATTACAATAAATGAAGTAATCTGTAGCCAGTGAGACGGAATCGTTGCTTTCCAGTCCGGTGGCATTTCCAGCCAGATAGTCGGCAGCAGCCCCAGGGCCACCAGCGCTTTCGTAGAATGCCAGCGCCACCAGTTTGGCCAATCCTTAACCAGACGTAATTTCATCATATAATTACCCCTCTATAGCTGTCATAATTGCCGCTACGCATTACCTCAGCATGGCGCTTCGCCCGGTTAGGCGTTTGCCGCGCCCACTTGCTCATCAACATACTGCTGGCCGCTGCGGTAAAATTTTCCTGGGAGATCAGGGCCAGCGTATTCTTGAATCCTGCCAGCCCTTCCACTCCCATCTGCCAGGCCATGCTGTGCAGAATATCGCTACGCGGTTCGTTACAGTGTCGCAGCGCATCAACAATTCCCGGTATGGCATTCATTTGTAACCTGTTATTGCTTAACAAAGTTTCCAGCCATACGCTCCCCACCACCTCCGGCACCGTAAAGGTATAATTGCTGATCGGGCAACCGCGTGGCCCGAGTTTGATGCCATAAGCCACGGTCGGATAACCTTCTGTGTCGATATAAGGCTTTGCCCGATAACCTTCTTCAAATTTAAGTATTTTTATTATTTCGCTCATAGCACACTCCTTTTTCAACTTACCCGTGACCTTGTTAAAAGTTGGCTCTGCCGCATTGGTGGTTTTCGTTCTGTTATGTATAATGCTTGAACCCATAACAAAACGTATCAAATCAGGCCATAGCAAAGCGTGTTTGACGAACAATACGGCGCGCTATAAATTTTCGTTTATGAAAACAGATTCTCTTGCTACGCGGCTCAATATAGCGATGAACATGGCCGGAATGACTCAGGGTGCTTTAGCCAAAGCATCCGGCGTTTCCCAGCCTACTATCTGGCGTCTGACCAAAGGTCAGGCCGCTGGATCACGCAAGCTGGTTGACATCGCGGCCGCACTCAACGTCAATGTCGAATGGCTGGCCAAAGGTCAGGGAGAGATGCAGGGACCTTCCACCAGAGAAGGTTTTTCACATACTCCCGCGGCCAGCGACGTTCCTGTCTGGACGCTGGCGGGCAAAACCAGCGAGACCGTTACCACGCCTAACGGCGTCCGCGCCAAAAAAACCTGGCGAGCCTATTTGATCGATCGAAACAGCGGTTGTGCTGAAGCTACTGCGGGCAGTATCGTCATTATTGATACTGATATTCCGCCGGAATCAGGCGACCTGGTGATCGCTCGCGTCAATGAGCGCATCAGCGTCTATCGCTATCTCGAAGGTCCATCTAACGGCTTTTTAACCGTGGATGATCCACGTTTACCGGCAGTAGAACTCTCCTCCTCCGCCGAACTCATCGGCGTCGCTATCTTTTTAATCCGTGATTTGCGCCGGTAAGCCGCCACATCATCATCCGGTAAGGTGAACTCGCGATACTGCCCACCGGCGACACGATATAAGACATAAATCATGGCGAACCTCTTCAGCTACCTAGCCCGTCAGTTATCTAACTTCCCATCGGCGCCTAAGCGCCGCTCCGGGTTCAACTATGCTTCAACACGCCTATGAAGCATGAATGCTGCTTATTAGTTCGCTGACGAGGCGGTTAACACATTCACCACACTTCATAACCTTTGTTATTAAAAATACTATTAGCTATTAAAAAACTGTCAAGTTTGCTAACTGGAAAAAATGGCCTTAATCGGGGGGGGTTCTGATAGCAAAACGTACCATTGGCAGGCGTTTCGGTGGGGCCTGAGGTGAGCTAACTTCGTGCCAGCTAATCATTTTTTCAGTTTTAATGATTAAACAAGCTTAACGGTAACAAGGGATGAAAAAGAGCTAAAAAAAATTTCCGTAAAGGTGAAAAAAACTTTTTTCCCCAATTTGTTTAACTTTACCGATTATGTTAAACATCTTAAAATTCAATTGGTTAATTAAAAACACCTCGTCTAATAGCTTTACCCATGCACTAGCGAAAGAAATTTGTTTCGGCGATAAAAAGTAACGGTCACTTATATTTATATTATTTTTCAACAAGTTAAACAACATTGAATTACTTTAGCGTAATCGTTAAAACAACGGAAGAACTACCCCTATGTGGTTAGCAATGTTAATCAATGTGAGAAATGTGATCGGGTTCGTTTAGTTAAATTCTTTGCAACATTAACTTCTACGCCAAGGACCAAAGCGTATTAAAGTTAATAGCAAATTTTTTAGCCTGATATCCGGCCTTAACGCAGCGCATCAAAAATCGACCGGTAGAGTAGGTAAAACGCTTAAGCGCGCGCGTGGAATTTGCCTGGCAACTTATAAGGTATACCAGCACAGATGGGGTTGCCGTGGGTTAACCCGCGGCAGGAGAAGTACGTTCAGTGCGATCCAGAAACAGAGATAAGCAGCTATAGGGGCCATGATCCGGCAAGCCTAAGCTAAACAGGGATCTCCCCTTTTCTCATCCTCCTGACTGTGCTTCAAAATCTTGTTTTAAGCGTGCCTGCTCAAGCGAGACAGGTTGCGTATCGGCAGTAATAATCTGACGCAGCATCAGGTTCTGATGGGCATATTTTTTAGCCTGATCGTTAAGCGCGATCACAACAGCGCTTTTCTGTGATGTTTTATCTTGTCGAACAGAATAGAGCAGAAACAATGACGCATTGTTTCTCGGCGTACAACCTACAAACCAGCGATCTTCACGATAAAGCAGTTTACAAAGGGCGTTAAACTGCGTCATTGCTAAGCCGCTTTGGATATCTTTTCGCGCAATCGCAGCCCAATGCGGTGGCGTCAATGGTTCGCCTGCCTTATCTGGATCTTTAACAAAGGTTATACCTTCTTCGTCATTACAACCGGTTAAAGCCAGCGCCAAAACGATGAGAATAATCCTTAACTTCCTGTTTTTCATATCCTTTACCTTAATGTTTTTCAAGAGGAACATTGCCACATCGACATAAATATAGTAATGATAAAAAACAATATAAGGATTTAAGTCAAATAACAGAGATTATACGTAGTGAAATTTTCTGTTGTTACGAAATGAGCGAACATAAAAGGACTATAAACAGGCTGCGGCGCAAGCAGCAAAACCAATGTTCAATATTGAGGCAGCCATCGGTAGTTATCGTAATGCGTGCTCTCACATGACAAAGATTCGCATGATAGCCCCTCTGGCAAGCGTAGCCGTCGGCCAACTAAAATAGAAACTGAACGCCTGCTCAATGCACTCAAAAAGCGTGAGGAAACGGCATATCCAACAGCGCCCTTCTCGGGAAATTTTCTGTAAGAGCCCGAGAAAAAAGGAAGACAATCATATGGAAGTGCCTCTGCTGAGTGAGTCATGAGATATCGTGCAGTGGCAGGTATAAACCAAACTATTCCCAGAATCGCTCCATGAGCGCTATAACGAACTACTGGGATGCAAAAAACCATTTACCAAACCAGAAAAAAAAGCTTAACCTTTAGCTCCGTTAATCATAAGGTCACGTTGATCATATCCTTGAAGGCCTCACAGATGAAAAAAACGCCAGGATGAAGCTATGAAGATTGGATACATTTTCCCAGCGGTGTGCGGCATTGCCGGTGTGGTGCTTCTGATCTGGTTCATCGCCAGCGGGGCGTGGATGCCAGGGGCTTAGGCCGGGAGAGACGTTTGGGTGAATTATGAATAACGATACGCCGAAAATTGCCTTTGCATATCCTACTTTCCCAAGGCCTGGGATGAGTGCTATTGGGCCAATCCCCTCGGATATTGGTAAACAGGTGACTGAATTTCCAGCCAGAGACGCCTAACTAATGGGTACTGCGGTATTAAACAGGGATGATTTTGTAGCAACATTTCCTGTTTGCTTTCTTCCATTGGAATCTTTTTCGATGATATCAACCACCCTCTTCATATCCCTACTGATGGCTAGAATGTCCCTGCGGAGAGCCTGCGCATCACTCTCTTGCGAAGCCATGTCCAGGTAGTTTGTGGAGGGTATGATGTTCATAATACTACCTACAGCACGCAGGTAACCTCTCACACCAACAACCGCATTTTCCAATAATTAATTTGGATAAAAAAAACCCCAACAAAGTGCTGGGGTTTGGTACTTGCAAACATCACGTCTGAGGAACGGCGTGCTGCGCGGCAAAAACTGTTATGGTCAGGCAACCCGAACAACATTCATCTGCATGATGCTTTTCATCGCCTCAACCATTTCACCGTCGACACACTGGCGGCTGAATTCATCGGTCTCGACATCGGAACTCATGGAAACGCCTGCTTTACGGTAGCGCATCGAGGAAGAAACCAGATGGCTGGCGGAGCTGTGTAGCTCACGAATTCCCGCATCCAGAAACTTTTGCAGGTTGCTTAACCTGACGCCTGCACCAGCCATAATGATTGGACCTTTACTTAACTCAGTAAGTTCCTTTAACAGTACAATTCCATTCTCAGCATTTTGCTGCTGGCCTGATGTCAGAATGCGCGCAACGCCCAGCGCGGTCAATGTCTCCAGCGTACGTTTCGGACTATGACAAAGATCGAAAGCGCGATGAAAGGTCACCTGCATATCGCCGCACAGCGATATGATTTCTTGCATCTTCTTGATGTCTATATAAGCATCTTCATCCAGCATACCCAGCACCACGCCGGGAAAACCCAGCTCACGGATTAATGCGACATCGGATTTCATCGTGGCAAATTCGCTGGCGCTGTAGCAAAAATCCCCGCCGCGCGGACGAACGATAGGGTGAACCGGTATATGTAATTGTTCGCGTGCCGCCTGCAACATGCCGGCGGACGGCGTTAACCCGCCCTCTTTTGGCGCGGCGCAAAGCTCAATGCGGTCAGCGCCCGCCTGCTGGGCGTTAACCGCACAGTCGATTCCGTAGCAGCAGACTTCCAGTTTAACCATTTCATCCTCCTGTTAATGACTGCTGGCTGGTTTTCTGATTCTCAGTTAGGCTCAGTTTGCAGGGCAGTGTAAAGAGAAGCTTAATCATGACATTCAATTTCGACCAATGGATAGACCGGCATCACAGCGATAGTCTCAAGTGGCGAAAATATGGCGATCGCGATATTTTGCCGCTGTGGGTCGCCGATACTGATTTTCGCTCGCCGCCCGCGGTTATCGACGCGCTGCATGCGCGCGTGGAGCATGGCGTGTTCGGCTACGGCGGTGAGCCCAGCGAACTGATTGATATTGTTATAGCGCGTATGGCGGCTCGCTATAACTGGCAGATTGAGCCAGAGTGGTTAGTTTTTTTGCCTGGTGTGGTAGCCGGACTGAACTTATGCGTACGCGCCTTTACTTCACGCGGCGAAGGCACGCTTGCCCCTACGCCGGTCTATCCGCCTTTCAGGCTGGCGGCAGCCTGGGCGGAACGCAGTCAGATCAATGTGCAAATGCGGCTGGAGAATCAGCGCTGGGTCATGGACCTGACGGCAGCTGAGATGCAGTTAAGCGGCAATGAGAAATTGCTGATGCTGTGCAATCCCCATAACCCCGGCGGCACGGTTTACCGCCGCGAGGAGTTGGCGGAGCAGTTACGCTTTGCCCAGCGCCATAATTTGATCGTCTGTTCTGATGAAATCCACTGCGATCTAATCCTGGAGTCCGGCTTAAGGCATATCCCTTTCGCGACGCTTAGCGAAGATGCCGCTCAACGCTCGGTGACCTTAATTTCACCGTCCAAAACCTTCAACATTGCCGGCCTGGGCGCATCGCTGGCGATTATCCCGAATAAGGCGTTGCGCCAGCGCTTCGAAAAAGCCCGGCGCGGCGTAGTACCCTCAGTGGATATCCTGGCGCTGACCGCTGCCACTGCCGCCTGGCGCGATGGCCAGCCCTGGCTGGATGCACAGCTTGACTATTTGCGTCGTCATCGTAACTGGCTATGCGAACGCATTAACGCGCTGCCGGGCTTAAGCGTCGCGCCGCCGGAAGCCACTTACCTGGCCTGGATTGCCGCCCGGCTACCGAACGTTGCCAGCCCGGCGAGCTGGTTTGAACAATACGGACTGGGCTTTTCGGCGGGCCGGGAATTCGGCGACGATGGTTTTGTACGTTTTAATTTCGGTTGCACGCGCGCCACGCTGGAAGAGGCGATGGTGCGCATGGAGCGTGCGGTCGCCGCCGCCGGAACTTAATCCTGCTCGCTGGCGACAATCTCCTGCAAACTCCATGGATGGAATTTGATAGTGATTTGACCGTCGGTAACGGCCAGCGTGGGATTAGGCAACCGCTCGCCTTCGCCCTGCGGCGCGCTGGTTTTAAACGAAATGCCCGGCTGCAGCAGGCCGCTGTCAGATAACAACGCCATTGCCCTGGCACCAAGCGTGGCCGGATCGCCGCGCAGTACGATCTCAACATGTTCCCACCCTTCATGGCGGTACAGTTTATTGCCCGGCCACGGCAACTCCACCACCTTAATGTGCCAGGGTCCTACGCGCAGCGGCTCATTCAGCAGGAACAAACAAATCGGTCTGCCATTAATCATTTTTTCTGAAAACAACTGGCCAACCTGCATCAATCCTTGTTTCCAGCGCTCCGCTGTTGCAATTTGATGGCAGCGCAGCGAAATATGATCGGCTTCGAGATCTTCCAGCACTAAACCCAACTTTTTAGCCAAATTTACCAGTGATTCTTCGAAACGCGGCAGATCGTCAGCCAGCTCAGACAGCGCTTCCAGATTATTCCTGAATGGCACAATTACTCTCCAATTTTATACAGTTTTATTAAACATTGTTTGCTTTATGAGCAGTTTTACAAGGCCATTTATAGTTGTAAAAATGGCGTTCAGAACGGAATTTTTAGATAAGTTGACGTAATTTACCGTATTAATGTCCAGTTTAACACGGCACAGGACCAGAAAATATTTTATAAAACCACGGTTAACCTAATGTTTTTAATTATGTTTGCTGTGGCTTTAAGGTAATTCCTAATTGGTCAGGTGCGCAATTGCGGCTCCTAAGCCTTTCTTATAGATTTACCCGAACCATCACACAAGGAAAGGCTTTATGCTTAAACTCATTATTATTGCAGTTCTTATCGCGCTGATGGGGTATGCTCTCTCCCGCCACTGGAAGGTGCGCAATGAAAAAACGGTAAATAACCCTTATCGGCATTCTCGGCGTCGCTAACCTTTTTTTCGTCGGTGGCGGAAACATATACAGCAGTGTTTCCGCCCGCTACGGCTGCTGACGCTCCCCTCCAAATAAAGTATACTTCTCCCCTTCTTTTTTCCGCGTCGCCATTGTACAGCAACCTGCCAGGCTGTCAGGCGTCGCGATGATTATGCCCGTCGCCCTGGCGCGGCGGGCAGTGCAGACAGATGAAGGTAACTCGGTGAATATTCAGGCTCTCCTTTCGGAAAAAGTTAGTCAGGCGATGATGGCGGTTGGCGCACCGGCAGATTGCGAACCTATGGTTCGTCAGTCGGCCAGGGTTCAGTTTGGCGATTACCAGGCCAACGGCATTATGGCGGTCGCGAAAAAGCTGGGTCAGCAGCCCCGTCAGCTGGCCGAGCAGGTGGTACAGCATCTGGCGCTCAACGGCATCGCCAGCAAGGTCGAAATCGCCGGCCCAGGCTTCATTAATATTTTCCTCGCGCCTGAATGGCTGGCGCAGCAGACAGAAGCCGCGCTGGCGTCGCCGCGCCTGGGCGTTGCGCCGGTAGACGCGCAAACTATCGTTATTGATTACTCCGCGCCGAACGTCGCGAAAGAGATGCACGTAGGCCATGTGCGCTCCACCATTATTGGCGATGCAGCAGCGCGTACGCTGGAGTTCCTTGGCCATAAAGTGATTCGCGCCAACCATGTCGGTGACTGGGGTACGCAGTTCGGTATGCTGATTGCCTGGCTGGAAAAGCAACAGCGCGAACATCATGAAGCGATCGCGCTGGCCGATCTGGAAGCGTTCTACCGCGAAGCGAAAAAGGCCTATGACGAAGATGCAGCCTTTGCCGAGCGCGCGCGCGGCTATGTAGTGAAGCTGCAGGGCGGCGATGAATATTGCCGTACCATGTGGAAGAAACTGGTCGATATCACTATGACGCAAAACCAGACGGTTTACGATCGTCTGAACGTGACGCTGACGCGTAACGATGTCATGGGTGAAAGCCTGTATAACGATATGCTGCCGGGCATCGTCGCCGACCTGAAAGCCAAAGGTTTAGCGGTAGAAAGCGAAGGCGCTACCGTGGTTTTCCTTGATGAGTTTAAAAATAAGGAAGGCGAGCCGATGGGCGTGATCGTTCAGAAAAAGGACGGCGGCTACCTGTATACCACCACCGATATTGCCTGCGCGAAATACCGTTACGAGCAGCTGCACGCTGATCGCGTGCTGTACTATATCGACTCGCGTCAGCATCAACATTTGATGCAGGCCTGGACTATCGTACGTAAAGCGGGTTATGTGCCGGAATCGGTACCGCTTGAGCATCATATGTTCGGCATGATGCTGGGCAAAGATGGACGTCCGTTTAAAACCCGCAGCGGCGGCACCATTAAGCTTTCCGATCTGCTGGATGAAGCGGTTGAACGCGCTACCGCCCTGGTTTCTGAGAAGAACCCGGAGATGGACGCGGATGAGCTGCGTAAGCTGGCCAACATTGTCGGCATCGGCGCGGTAAAATATGCGGATCTGTCGAAAAGCCGTACCACCGATTACATTTTCGACTGGGATAATATGCTGGCATTTGAGGGCAATACGGCGCCTTATATGCAGTATGCCTATACGCGCGTGCTGTCGGTGTTCCGCAAAGCCGGCATTGATGAGAATGCGCAGCTGGAAGGCGCTATTCAGCTGAACGATGAGCGCGAAGCGCAGCTGGCGGCGCGTTTGTTACAGTTTGAAGAGACGATTACGCTGGTAGCGCGCGACGGTACGCCGCATGTGATGTGCGCTTATCTGTACGATCTGGCCGGCCTGTTCTCTGGTTTTTATGAGCACTGCCCGATTTTGGCGGCGGAAGATGCCGCCGTACGCCAGAGCCGTCTGAAGCTGGCGCTGCTGACGGCGCGCACTCTGAAGCAGGGTCTGGATACGCTGGGTATTGAAACCGTCGAGCGTATGTAAGCCGCAGAAAGCTTCCCTTTCAAGCCTGCAAGGGAAGCTACGGGTAAAAAAGTCCACGCCTCGGCGTGGACTTTTTATATGAGGCGTAAAGCATCAAAAATAGTGCTACAGAGAAGTCACGAACAGGGCGGCTTTAATGCCCCCCTATATCCGTGTCGCGGTTATCGGCTACAGCAGCGGTCAGATGGCATAACACCAAAACAAGCTTATACAAGCAGCGCTTTACCCACGCTTGTTATCGTTGCTGAGCCAAACCGGTTTTATTTAACAGCAGATCCTTTATTCTCCGCATCTGATAAAATCGTATAGTCCTTTTAAATTTATTGATATATGCCGAGCGGGCGGCAAAGCGCTGCTTTCGGCCACTATCCAGAACAGAGGTTTCCCTGGTAACATCAGAAGTGGTAATAACCGCCTGCTTGCTGCACCAAACCCGCAAACAACCATTCAGCCGAAACAGCGGCCAACGGTCAGCTTCAAAAATAATTGGCCGGTTTTGCTTAAGGATCTCCTGGGCGGCAGACCGGTTAATAACATAACCATATCCGCCGCTACCGTAGGCAACCCGATAATATACATTATTATGTAAATCCATTTTTTTTAATTTAGGATTATAGGCACTATTTCCGGTAAGCAGAAAAACTTCTGGCCTGGTGGCGCTGATGATGGTTTTGAGGCCCGCTAAATGGCTGGCAAGCTCGGGCCCCGGCAAGGCATCATCTTCCAGCACCAACGCATAAGGAATATTTTCAGCTATCATCCGGGCATAGATACTTAAGTGACTCAGGGCACAGCCAATCTCCCCTTTAGTCAGCGCACATTGTGGATAATCATGCGTAACCAGCGGTAAAATGTCTGACGGTAATGTTCGTCCATCAACTCCCTTTATTACTTCATATTTTAAATTATTTAGCGTGCATTGTTTTACTGTTTTTTCACGCCGCACCTGATCTGTTTCCAAATTAATAACAAATACTTTCACGCAAACCAACCTCGTGATATTCCTTATGAGATTAAATAACAAATCGTTCATCCTGAATCAGGTCGAGATAATAATCCAGGCGAACAGATAATTAAAGAATAAACGAGAAGCGCGTTAAAAATCCAATAGCGCGTTGAGGTGATACGTCCCCAATGGTTAATGCGCTTATTTTATCTTTTATTTAACACAATAAATAAATTAGCCAGGTTTAATAATTGATTTATCAAATAGAGATCACAGCAGAATGGAAACAACCAGATAACGATGCTTGAAATAAAGAGGGAAAAAGCTAAACAACAAAATTGCGAGGGTGTGGTTGCGGCGCCAGACGCCCAGGTACGCTGATGAGGTTGAAGTCACCTCACCAGCGTACGGCGTGGGTTAATCTTTATAATTCACCATCACCTGATTACTCAGAATCCGGGTTACCGGAAAGAGTCTTCCCTGCCCCGGCACGCTATACACAAAGCGTAGCGTATCGCTGGCCGGCACATTGGTCAGTCCGCGCGTCGAACCGCTGGCACCTTCAATCGGGGTGCAGCGGCTGCTGGAACAGAGCTTAACCAACAGGCCGGCGGGCTGCGGGCCGGTCAGCTCAAAACGCCAGTAAATCACATTCATCAGGCCGGAAATCGGTCCCGGCGGCGCAATCGGCGGTGATGACGCCTCTACGCCGCGGTTGCTCAGCGTCACGCCGGTGCCGCTTCCCTGCCAGGCGCCGTCCGCTGCCTGGGTGGCCAGCGGTAACAGCAGCATCAGCGAACAGAGTAAAACACGCATTACTGACCTCCAATGGTTGCCGTCATACGGATATGGCGATTATCGCTCAGCTCCATGTTAGAGATAACCGCCAGCTGCGGCAGGTTGCGGCGCAGGAAGCGCGCCAGCAGCGCACGCAGCGGATGGTTAACCAACAGCACCGGCGGCGCGCCCAGCATCTCCTGATTTTGCAGCGCACGCTGCGTCTGCTCCAGCAGACGATCCGCCAGACCCGGCTCCAGCCCGCCGCCGCCCTGCAGCGCCTGCAGCAGCAGTCGTTCCAGCGTCGCGTCAAGACCGATAACCTGCACTTCACCGTTCCCCGGGAACCATTGTTGGGTAATCGCGCGGCCCAGCGCCACACGCACCACCGTCGTCAGCTCGTACGGGTCGGTCTGCACCGGCGCATGTTCCGCCAGCGTCTCGATAATGGTACGCATATCGCGAATCGATACCCGCTCAGCCAGCAGATTCTGCAGCACTTTATGCAGCGTCGTCAGCGACACCACGCCCGGCACCAGATCTTCGGTCAGCTTCGGCATCTCCTGGCTAACGCGATCCAACAGCTGCTGCGCTTCCTGACGACCAAACAGCTCGCTGGCATATTGGCCGATCAGGTGGTTAAGGTGCGTCGCCACTACGGTACTGGCTTCCACCACGGTAAAGCCCTGAATCTGCGCCTGCTCTTTCAACGCGCTGTCAATCCAGATCGCCGCCAGACCAAAGGCCGGATCGACCGTCGCCTCACCTGGCAGCGTACCGGACGCCGTCCCAGGGTTGATCGCCATCCAGCGCCCCGGATAAGCGTCGCCGCTGCCAATCTCTACCCCTTTCATCAGAATACGGTAGCGGGCGGCAGGCAGATCCATATTGTCGCGGATATGCACCACCGGCGGCAGAAAGCCCATCTCCTGTGCAAACTTCTTACGAATACTGCGGATACGGCCCAGCAGCTCGCCATCCTGCTGCTGATCCACCATCGGGATCAGGCGGTAGCCCACTTCCATCCCCAGCGAATCTTCCAGCTGCACATCGCCCCACGTCGCTTCAACCGTGGCGGCCGTTTCCTGCGCGCGCGGCAGAGGCTGCGCGACCGGCTTCGGCTGCATCTCGCGGCCGCGTTGCCACCAGGCCAGCCCTAACAGCGCGGCGGTAAACAGCAAAAACACCAGGTTCGGCATGCCCGGCACCAGTCCCAACAGACCCAGTACGCCGGCGCTTAGCATCATTACGCGTGGATTGCTGAACAGCTGGGTGACCATCTGCTCGCCTACATCCTCATCGGTGCTGACGCGCGTCACGATTACACCGGCGGCGGTCGAGATCACCAGCGCTGGGATCTGGGCCACCAGCCCGTCACCAATGGTCAGCAGCGTATAGGTTTCCCCCGCTGAACCCAGCGACATCCCGTGCTGCACCACGCCCACCAGCAGGCCGCCCACCACGTTGATAATCATGATCATGATGCCGGCGATGGCGTCACCGCGAACGAACTTACTGGCACCGTCCATTGAACCGTAAAAATCCGCTTCCTGCGTCACTTCTGAACGGCGTTTTTTCGCTTCTTCTTCGCCAATCAAACCGGCGTTCAGGTCGGCATCGATCGCCATCTGCTTGCCGGGCATCCCGTCGAGTACAAAACGCGCGCCTACTTCGGCGATACGTCCGGCACCCTTGGTGATCACCATAAAGTTAATAATGATCAGGATGATAAATACCACGATACCGATGGCGAAGTTGCCGCCGACCAGGAAGTGGCCGAATGCCTCCACTACCTGACCCGCCGCCGCCGCACCGGTATGACCTTCCAGCAGGATCACACGCGTCGAGGCAACGTTCAGCGCCAGACGCAGCAGCGTTGAAAATAGCAGGATGGTCGGGAACGCGGCGAACTCCAGCGTCCGCTGGGTGAACATCGCCACCAGCAGCACCATAATCGACAGCGCGATATTGAAGGTAAACAGCAGATCGAGGATAAAGGGCGGCAGCGGCAGCACCATCATCGACAGGATCATCAGGATCAACAGCGGGCCAGCCAGCACCTTCCACTGCGTATCTTTCATGTTACCCGGTAAGCGAAGTAAAGCGGCCAGATTAGCCATCAGCTTTCGTCTCTCCTGCAAAGTCCAGTTCAGCCGGTACCGGCAAACGTTGAGGTTTCTTCGGTATCAGGCCGCCTTCGCGCTTCCAGCGACGCAGCTGCCATACCCAGGCCAGCACTTCCGCGACCGCGCCATACAGCGCGCCGGGAATGTGTTGCCCTATTTCACTGTGACGATAAAGGGCGCGCGCCAGCGGCGGCGCTTCCAGAATCGGCACACGATGTTCTTTCGCCAGTTCACGAATTTTCAGCGCTACATCGCCCGCCCCTTTCGCCAGCACTTTCGGCGCGCTCATGCGCTTCTCGTCATACTGCAGCGCGACGGAATAGTGCGTCGGGTTGGTTACGATAACGTCCGCTTTCGGCACGTCCGCCATCATGCGGCGGCGCGCGGCGGCGCGCATTGCCTGACGGATGCGGCCTTTAACGTGCGGATCGCCTTCCATCTCTTTATATTCATCGCGGATTTCCTGGTTGGTCATGCGCAGCTGTTTGAAATAGCTAAACAGCTGCCAGAACACATCGAAGCCCACCATCGGCACCAGCCCCAGCACCACCAGAAAACAGCAGACGGCAATCATGTGCATGCCGTGCGCCAGCGCATCAAATGGCGATTCGCTAATCAGGTGCAGCATCTCCGGCCAGCTGACCCAGACATACCAACCCGCCACCGAGCTTACCAGCGTCGCTTTCATGATCGCTTTTAACAGCTCGGCCCAGGTCTGCGCGGAAATCATGCGCTTCAGCCCGCTCAGCGGGTTTAACTTGCTAAACTTAAAGGAGATGGATTTGCCGCTCAGCACGATACCGCCCAGCAGCATCGGCGCGGCGATCGCTACCAGCACCAGACCCGCCATCATCGGCACCAATGCCCATACCGCCTGTCCCAGCAGACGGCTGACATGCCGTACAATCTGACCGGGATCGTTAATCAACCGGTGATCGAAGCTAAAACCAGAGGCGACCATTTCCGCCAGCTGACGTGCCATCGGCTCGCCGCCCATCCACAAAATCAGTAACCCCGCCACCAACATCAGCAGAGAAGTCAGTTCGCGGGAACGCGGGATCTGCCCTTCTTTACGTGCTTTCTCAAGTCGGTGGGGTGTGGGGGATTCTGTTTTTTCCTCGTCGCTACCTTCAGCCACGTTGATCAACCTGTTTCGCAATGGGAATGGGGCATAGCTTGCCAAACATGGGCAAATTTAATGGGTGGAGTAACAGGGTGAAACAGGGGTTATTTCAGGGAATGGAAAAAGCAGGCCGGCGATCGGGCGATCGTCGGCCTGTTTACAGGCAAGGCTGCTGCCGTTCCGATGTACAGAACGGCAGCGCTTGATCAGAAGCCCAGGCTGTCGAGCAGGTCGTCGACCTGATCCTGGTTTGCTACCACGCCAGGCGCGGCGGCATTGATTTGCGGACCGTTCAGCAGGCTATTCTCTTCCCGCTTCTGGCGCGCGTTCGCTTCCGGCATATTTTCCAGCAGCACCATCAGCAGCTGACGCTCAATTTCCTGGATCACATCCATCATGCGCTTGATAACCTGACCGGTAAGGTCCTGGAAATCCTGCGCCATCATGATGTCGAGCAGCTGTGCGTTGGTAAAGGACGTGTGTTCCGGCACGGTGGCCAGATATTCGCGCGTATCCGAAACCAGTACACGAGCATCCGCCAGCTCGATGGGGTCCTCAAACCAGGCATCCCAGCGTGTCTTAAGATCTTTGGCGCCGCTCTCCAGCGCATCCTGGCGCGGCTGTGATGCTTCTACGCAGTTCAGCGCGCGCTCAGCAGCCTGAGCCGTCATCTGAACCACATAATCAAGGCGGTCGCGGGCGTCGGGAATCGCTTCCGCCGCTTCCGCTATCGCCTGATCCAGCCCCAGCTCACGCAGGCTGTCACGCAGCATGCGCGTTAACGAGCCAATGCGTGTGATGATGTCCTGCGCCGACGCCGCGTCGGTCGCTGGTTTCGTAAGTTCGCTCATCACGTCTCCTTACATACCTAATTTTTCGAAGATCTTACCTAACTTCTCTTCCAGGGTCGCCGCAGTAAAAGGTTTCACTACATAGCCGCTGGCACCCGCCTGCGCCGCAGCAATGATGTTTTCTTTTTTCGCTTCCGCGGTTACCATCAGCACCGGCAGCTTGCCCAGCGTGGCGTCGGCACGAATGGTTTGCAGCAGCTGCAGACCATCCATGTTCGGCATGTTCCAGTCGGAAATGACGAAATCGAAACCGCCAGCACGCAGCTTGGTCAGCGCGTCTGCCCCATCTTCGGCTTCTTCAACGTTGTTGAAGCCCAGCTCTTTCAGCAGGTTGCGCACAATACGACGCATCGTATTGAAATCGTCCACCACCAAAAAGCGCATATTCTTGTCAGCCATATCTACTCCTGTGTTATCTCGACCCGCTGGACGGGCTCGGTTAAATTCGCAATGCCTGTCCGGCGCTAATTTTTGCCAACATGTGCTGGCTGATTTGGTGCAGATCCACCACTTCACTGGCTCCCCCGTAAGCAATCGCTTCACGGGGCATGCCGAAAACGACACAGCTCGCTTCGTTCTGCGCGATAGTCCAGGCGCCGGCGCGATGCATTTCCAGCAGCCCCGCCGCGCCATCGTTGCCCATACCGGTCAGGATGACGCCAACGGCGTTACGTCCGGCATGTTGCGCCACCGATTTGAACAGCACATCCACAGAGGGCTTGTGGCGGTTAACCGGCGGACCATCGTTCAGTTTCACCTGATAGTTGGCGCCGCTACGCGCCAGCTCCAGGTGCATTGCGCCGGGCGCGATATAGGCGTGCCCCGGCAGAATACGTTCGCCATCTTCCGCTTCTTTCACAGTAATCTGGCATAGCTTGTTCAGACGCTCGGCAAACGAGCGGGTAAATCCTGGCGGCATATGCTGGGTAATCAGCAGCGCCGGGCTGGTCATCGGCAACGGCTGCAGCACATGGCGAATCGCTTCGGTGCCGCCGGTCGATGCGCCGATGGCGATCAGCTTCTCACTACTGAGCAGCGGGCCGGCCTTCAGCATCGTCGGCGTACCCTGCGCGACGCGCGGCACCAGTCGGGCGCGCGCGGCGGCGCGGATCTTGTCGGCAATCATCTGGCTGTAGGCCATCATCCCTTCGCGGATCCCCAGCTGCGGCTTGGTGACGAAATCGATCGCCCCCAGTTCCAGCGCGCGCAGGGTCACTTCCGAGCCTTTTGCCGTTAGCGACGACACCATTACCACCGGCATTGGACGCAGACGCATCAGCTTCTCAAGAAAATCGAGGCCGTCCATACGCGGCATCTCAACATCCAGCGTCAGTACCTGCGGGTTGTACTGCTTAATCAAATCGCGCGCCACCAACGGATCGGGCGCCGTTGCCACCATTTCCATATCGGGGTGACTGTTGATGATCTCCGTCATCAGTTGTCGCATCAGCGCTGAATCATCAACGCACATTACGGTGATTTTGCTCATGATCTTTCCTTAGTCAGCCCGTAAACCGTTTGTCCGCGCAGATAAAACTCTTTGCTTATCTGGCTAAAGTTCTCCGAGTGACCGGCAAACAGCAGGCCGCCAGGCTTCAGCAAGGGGACAAAGCGCCGCAGGATCTTTTCCTGAGTCTCTTTATCGAAATAGATCATTACGTTGCGGCAAAAAATCGCATCAAACGGCCCGGGCAGCGACCACTCGTGCGCCAGCAGGTTGAGCTGGGTGAAATTCACCATGCCAGCCAGTTCAGAACGCACTCGTACCATGCCGGAATGCGGACCGGTTCCGCGCAGAAAGAAGCGCTGCATCTGCGGCTGCGAGAGCGTGCGCAACTCTTCCTGGCGATAAATTCCCGATGAGGCCTTTTCCAGCACCTGAGTATCAATATCGCTGGCGTGGACCGCGAATTTCCCCGGTCCGGTGCCCAGCGTTTCCGCCAGCGTCATGGCGATGGAGTAAGGCTCTTCGCCGGTCGACGCTGCGGTGCTCCAGACGTTGTAGTTCCCACCGCGCCGTTTGGCATGCTCGGCCAGAATCGGGAAGTGGTGCGCCTCACGGAAAAACGCCGTCAGGTTAGTGGTCAACGCGTTAATGAACGCCTGCCACTCAGCGCTGTTCTGATCGTTTTCCAGCAGTGCGAGATAACGCCCGAAGTCATCAATATTCAGCGTGCGCAGACGACGCACCAGCCGGTTGTAAACCATCTCGCGCTTGTGATCGGCAAGTACGATACCGGCGCGCTGATAAATTAACTGACTGATACGGCGAAAGTGCGTATCAGAGAGAGGCAAGCGCTGAACCATCTGGGACAACAGCGTTGCGTTCTCGGGCGGTGCCAGTAATGTCGATTTCTTCATCCAGGTTCACCCAACAAAAAGCAGATAAAAGGTTAAAAGACGCCGCGTCCTGACGATGCGTATGTAGCGCCTCGCCTTAGCGCCTGTCTGACAATCAGCTGCGCCAACCGCGCGGCTGTTGCTCAGCCGAATTAGCCCGGCTACAAGCTAATTCGTGGCCATTGCCGCTTCCTTCGTCAGCGCGGCGTTCTGCTGTGTGACCCCATTTGGCTGGCGGATCATCGTCTAACCCGCCATCCTGTGAAGCTGGACGGAGACTTCCCGATGCGCTTCAGCCCGGTGAGCGACGCACCTTAACTGCCGTTGCCTCTCACCTGCACGAGCGGGATGAATTTCTGCCCCGTCCGACTCATCAACTAGTCTGTCAACACATCGCTTACTGCCACTGCGCACCTCATCAGAAGGTTTCCCAGTTCTCATCCCTGGCTGTGGATTTAGGTGCTGCCGTTACCGGCGTAGCGACTGACAGTTTTTTCGCTGCCGTATTAACGTTAACGGCGGCGGCGGCAAATTCTTTACGAATTCTGAACACGGCGACCGCCTGGCTGAGACGGCTGGCCTGCTCTTCCAGGGCGGCAGCAGCGGAGGCCGATTCCTGCACCAGTGAGGCGTTCTGCTGCGTCACGCGATCCATCTCGGTCACCGCCAGGCCCACCTGATCGATGCCGCGGCTCTGCTCGTCCGACGCCGACGCGATTTCGCCCATGATATCGGTCACGCGCGTTACCGCGCTGACGATATCGCTCATGGTTTCGCCGGCGCTTTCCACCAGTACTGAACCGGTATCGACACGGGTGACGGAATCTTCAATCAGCGATTTGATCTCTTTCGCTGCCTGGGCGCTGCGCTGCGCCAGATTACGCACTTCACCGGCCACCACCGCAAAGCCGCGGCCCTGCTCGCCGGCGCGCGCCGCTTCCACCGCCGCGTTCAGCGCCAGGATATTGGTCTGGAAGGCGATGCCGTCGATCACGCTGATGATATCGGCAATCTTCTTCGAGCTGCCGGCGATTTCGCTCATGGTTTTCACCACGCCGTCCACCACCTTGCCGCCCTTCTGCGCGGTTTCCGACGCGCTCAGCGCCAGCTGCGACGCCTGACGGGCGTTCTCCGCGTTCTGTTTCACCGTGGCGGTCAGCTCTTCCATGCTGGCAGCGGTCTGCTCCAGCGAGGCGGCCTGCTGCTCGGTACGGGAAGAGAGGTCGTTGCTGCCGGCGGTGATTTCGCTGGCGCCGGTGTAGATGGCGTCTGAACCGTCACGCACATCGCTGACGGTACGCAC
Source organism: Mixta hanseatica (assembly GCF_023517775.1). Taxonomy (NCBI): domain Bacteria; kingdom Pseudomonadati; phylum Pseudomonadota; class Gammaproteobacteria; order Enterobacterales; family Erwiniaceae; genus Mixta; species Mixta hanseatica. The sequence continues at coordinate 2,526,242 of NZ_CP082904.1, forward strand.
CAGCTCCTGCTGCATATGCTTCAGGCTGGCGGCCAGCTGGCTCATTTCGTTGCGCCCTTCTACCTCAATGGTCTGCGTCAGATCGCCTGCGGCAATATGACGAATATGTTCCATGGTAGTTTTCAGCGGACGCAGCAGGATCTGATGCATACCGGTCCAGACCAGCGCCACCACAGCGGCGAGGATCATCAGTACGAGGCCAATAATCCACAGCGCGCGCTGGTAGGCGCTCTCATTCTGTTCGGCACCGGCAGTCATCAGGTTGCTGGTAGTCTGCGCCCAGGTGTTATAGGCGCTTTCAAAATCGTTCTGATAACCCTGCGTTGGCTGGTCAACAAAACCTTTCAGGTTGCCTGCGCCCAGCATCTGCACCAGTTCGGTCAGCGCGTCGTGCAGTACCTGATACTTTTCGTCTACCGCCACCAGGTAAGCCATATTTTTGACGTCATCCGGCAGTGCCTGGTGATAGGCGGCGAAGCTTTTATCCGCCATTTCCAGTTGCTGATTCGCCAGCGCCACCAGTTCGGCAACGGTGCTGCCGCTGCCTGCATTGTTAGCATCCAGCATATAGCGGATACCGGCGCGGTTTAGCGTGTTACGCGCCTGAATCAGCGCCACCCAGGCGGCGTTTAGGTTGATCTGCTCGCGCTGGATATCCTGCGTGAGTATAAAGTTCTGCCGATCGCCTTTCAGGGCGTTAAAGAACAGCCCGCTTGAGGCGATCTGTAGTACTGCGAATATCGCCAGCACCAGAACAAGTGCCGTCACAACTTTAATATGTTTAAACATGGTGAACCTTAAAGCGTGGTTGAATGATGAGTTTTATCGGCACCCTCAGCGGGATCTTTATCCTTATCTGAAATTAACTGGCGGTATCAGGCGCATAACAACGAGAAGGTAAAACAGAAAGAGCAATGCCTGACCGCGTATGGCCGTTACCTACAGGTGAAGGATGCCGTCTTATGACAGCATCCTTTAGTCTGCTTACCTGTCAGTTAGCGGAGGCGGTAAATTAAAAGGTTTCCCAGTTACTGTCGCCTGCGGCTGGCGCGGCGGCCAGCTTTGCTGTCGCAGGCTTGCTCAGCATCGGCGTTTTCAGCGCGGTCGGACGGCTTGCCTGTTCCTGGCGCACTTTAAATACCGATACCGCCTGGCTGAGACGGCTGGCCTGCTCTTCGAGTGCGGCGGCAGCGGAGGCGGATTCTTCCACCAGCGCGGCGTTCTGCTGCGTCACGCGATCCATCTCGGTCACCGCCAGGCCCACCTGGTCGATGCCGCGGCTCTGCTCGTCCGACGCCGACGCGATTTCGCCCATGATGTCGGTCACGCGCGTCACCGCGCTGACGATATCGCTCATGGTTTCGCCGGCGGTGCCAACCAGCGCGGAGCCGGTATCGACGCGGGCAACCGAATCTTCAATCAGCGATTTGATCTCTTTCGCTGCCTGGGCGCTGCGCTGCGCCAGATTACGCACTTCACCGGCCACCACCGCAAAGCCGCGACCCTGCTCGCCGGCGCGCGCCGCTTCCACCGCCGCGTTCAGCGCCAGGATATTGGTCTGGAAGGCGATGCCGTCGATCACGCTGATAATATCGGCAATCTTCTTCGAGCTGCCGGCGATTTCGCTCATGGTTTTCACCACGCCGTCCACCACCTTGCCGCCCTTCTGCGCGGTTTCCGACGCGCTCAGCGCCAGCTGCGACGCCTGACGGGCGTTCTCCGCGTTCTGTTTCACCGTGGCGGTCAGCTCTTCCATGCTGGCAGCGGTCTGCTCCAGCGAGGCGGCCTGCTGCTCGGTACGGGAAGAGAGGTCGTTGCTGCCGGCGGTGATTTCGCTGGCGCCGGTGTAGATGGCGTCTGAACCGTCACGCACATCGCTGACGGTGCGCACCAGCTCCTGCTGCATATGCTTCAGGCTGGCGGCCAGCTGGCTCATTTCGTTGCGCCCTTCTACCTCGATCGGCTGCGTCAGATCGCCTGCGGCGATCGCCTGAATGTGCTGCATGACTTTTTGCAGCGGTAATAACAGAATGCGCTGCAGGCCAAACCAGCAAAGCACGATTACCAGTACCACCAGCGCCATAATGGAACCCAGGATCCACAGCATAGAAATAAAGGCGCTTTCGTTCTCAGCCACGCCCTTCGCTGACAGTACCGCCTGAGCGCTGCGCCATTCGGTGTACACTGCCTGAGTATCCTCTTGTTTCTGTTCAATATTCAGCTTAAGCATCCCTTCCAGCTGCTTGGCCGCCAGCAGATCGGTCATCTCTGAGAGCGTCTTTGCCAGCGTGGTATATTTTTCTTCCATACGCTGCGAAAGGTTATTGTCGAGGCCAGGCGTGTCAGGCAGCGCTTTATATTCACGGTAATGCTTATCCGCCTCTACCAGCTGCATCCGGCTTTGCTGCACCAGCGCATCCAGCCCGCCGCCATTGATCTCACTGGCCAGCGAGCTTTGCAGGCGCAGCATGCCGCGGTTCAGGGTGATACGCGTCTGGTTAAGCCCAATCCAGGCATCGGTTAACGCCGCGATGTTTTGGCTGGACGTTTGTGAGACGGAAAAATTATCTTTATCTTTATTCAGCGCATGGAAAAACAGCCCACCCGACAGCAGCTGCATTGCGCCAAAAATGACCAGCACCATAATCAGGCTGGTCACTACTTTAATTCGCTTTAACATGTTTACCCCTGGTATTGAGAAAAGAACTACCCGTCCTTTATCGGCAAAGCAGGAGTAAGATTTATTTACTGAAGTAAAAAAAGCGCGCGGAAAGCAAAAAATGATGCCGTCGAATGACGGCATCGGCATACAGGGTTCAGCGTTTAAAAAGTCACCCAGTTATCTTCGGCAGGTTGCGCTTTATTTTCCAGCTTCGCGTTGCTTTTCGGCGACAGCAGAGGCATTTCCGTTATCTCGTTCAGACTGTTTACACTGCCCGGCAACGTAAACACCGCTACCGCTTTACCCAGGCGGCTGGCCTGTTCTTCCAGCGTGGCAGCCGCAGAGGCGGACGCCTCCACCAGCGCGGCGTTCTGCTGGGTAACGCTATCCATCTCGGTCACCGCCTGGCTTACCTGTTCAATTCCCCGGCTCTGCTCATCTGAAGCGGCAGCGATTTCCGCCATAATATCGGTCACACGTTTTACCGCGTCGACAATATCATTCATGGTTTCGCCTGCGCTGCTCACCAGCACAGAGCCGGTATCCACACAGCTGACGGACTCGACAATCAGGTCTTTGATCTCTTTTGCTGCCTGCGCGCTGCGGCTTGCCAGACTGCGAACTTCACCAGCGACTACGGCGAAGCCACGTCCCTGCTCACCGGCGCGCGCCGCTTCCACCGCCGCATTCAGCGCCAAAATATTGGTCTGGAAGGCGATGCTGTCAATTACGCTAATAATGTCGGCAATCTTTTTCGAGCTATGAGAAATTTCACCCATGGTGGTGACCACGTTATCCACCACTTTGCCGCCGCGCAGTGCGGTTTCCGATGCGCTCAGGGCCAGCTGCGACGCCTGACGGGCATTATCGGCGTTCTGTTTTACCGTCGCGGTCAGCTCTTCCATACTGGCGGCCGTTTCTTCCAGTGACGCCGCCTGCTGTTCAGTTCGCGAGGCCAGATCGCCGCTATCGTGAGAAATGGTTGTCGCACTGGTAAAAATACTTTTTGCCCCGCCGCGCACATCGCTAACGGTGCGCGTCAGTGATTGCTGCATCTCATTCAGGCTACTTGCTAACTGCGCTATTTCATTCTGACCTTCAACGTGAATAGTATCTGTGAGGTCGCCACGAGTAATATGCCTGATATGCTCGATGAGCGCCGCCAACGGCTTCAGCAAGATGCGTTGCAGCATCAGCCACATTAAACCGGTAGTGATCAACGACAGCAGCGACATAAAGATGGCGATGCCTATCGAAAAATTATGCTCCCGCTCGTTATTGTCAGCTGTTTCATCCATCTGCGCCTGTTTTGTTGCCAGCCAGCCTTCATAAGCCAAAATGAAGCGATCCTGATATTGTTGCGTCGGCTGCGCCAGATAGCCCGCCATATTATCTTTACTAAGCATCTCTTTCAGATCGCTCAGCGCCTGGTAATATTCGCGATAGGCTGCGATTAATTCCTCGTTGTCCTGTTCCGACGATGGCTGCAGCGATTTAGAAAATTCATTGAAGCCTGCATCCGCCTCAGCCAGCAATTTTGCGGATAAGGTAAACATGGTTTCGGCGGTACCGATGTACTTTTTATTCTTTTCCGCCAGCGTTGAATAGAGAGCGTAGCGGCTCAGGGTATTGCGCGTTTTTATCAGCGTCGCCCCAAGTTTATATAATTTAGTTTGCTGATTTCGGATAACTTGCTCTGTATGACTATTCCGCTGATTTTCTTTCAGAGAGTTATAGAATAAGCCATTAGTTGTTAGCTGCATAATGCTGGATAATGCCAGCACTGCATACAGCACCGTCACAATCTTTATATTTTTAAACATATAGCTCCCTTATTTATAAACATAAAAACAACAACCCGCACCCGCAGACATTTTTTCCATCAAATACAGGTTCACTCCAGATAACCCGTATCTGCTCCGGCTTTACCGGCTGTTGTTATTCCTCAGATTTTAGGTTTTGCCTGACGCATTACTTCACTTTTTAATATTTAATACTTACTTCCATGAGCAGATTTTTCTGCTGCCGTTTATACTGCAGCGCTATTATTTCATTCACGCTCACTACCAAGAAATTTCTTAAAGACATACGAAAAGGGCGCCATTATGGCGCCCTTTTCTTATTGTGTCACCCCGTTATAGTTTTACATGATTATTACCTGCCGGGGTTGGCTGTTGATTTTATGCGCTGCGCAATGTATCCATTAACGCCATTTCATCGCTGCTCAACAGCTTCTCAATATCAACCAAAATAAGCATACGCTCACCCAGCGCACCAAGCCCCGTCAGGTATTCGGTAGACATGGTGACCGCGAATTCCGGGGAAGGACGAATCTGATCGGCAGTCAACGACAGCACATCAGATACGCCGTCAACCACGATGCCCACCACACGATGCTTTAAATTAAGCACAATTACTACGGTGTTATCGTTGTATTGAACGCCCGGCTGCGCGAACTTAACGCGCAGATCGATAATGGGTACAATCACGCCGCGCAGGTTGGTTACCCCTTTGATAAATGCCGGGGTATTGGCGATACGGGTTACCTGATCGTAACCGCGGATCTCCTGCACTTTTAAAATATCGATGCCGTATTCTTCGTCACCGAGCGTAAAAACCAGAAACTCTTGTCCGACGGTCTCACCGGCCAGTTTCGTTACATTTGCCATTCCAGTCATAGGTTTGCCCCTAATTGCTTACGTTTACGCGGCGCCGGCCACGCGCTTCTCACGGTTCAAGGATTGCAGTGCAGAGACATCAACGATCAATGCGACGCTGCCATCACCAAGGATGGTGGCGGCAGAAATGCCCGGCACTTTGCGATAGTTGCTTTCCAGGTTTTTAACTACCACCTGATGCTGACCAATTAGCTGATCAACTAACAAGGCGTAGCGTTTGCCCGCGCTCTGCAATATCACGACGATGCCCTGCGTCGCTTCGGTTTTCGCCCCCTGCACATCAAAAACATTCCACAGCTCCACCAGCGGCAGATATTCACCGCGCACTTCAAGCACGCATTCGCCGCCCGCCAGCGGTTTCAGATCTTCCGCGCGCGGCTGTAATGATTCCATTACCGCATTCAGCGGCAGGATAAAGACTTCATCCGCAACGCGTACAGACATGCCGTCAAGGATGGCCAGCGTTAGCGGCAGCAGGATACGGATGGTGGTGCCCTTGCCCTGCTTCGAGGCGATCTCAACGTGACCGCCCATCTCCTGAATGTTTCGCTTCACCACATCCATACCGACGCCACGGCCTGATACATCGGTAACCTGCTCAGCGGTAGAGAAGCCCGGGGCGAAAATCAGCATGCCCACTTCTTCATCGCTCATCGCGTCGCTGACCGGCAGGCCGGATGAGAGCGCCTTCGCCAGAATACGTTCGCGGTTCAGACCGGCACCGTCATCGATCACTTCGATACAGATGTTACCGCCCTGATGTTCCGCTGACAGGGTCAGGTTGCCCACTGCGCTTTTGCCGTTGGCGACGCGCTTATCCGGCGATTCGATGCCGTGGTCCAGGCTGTTACGCACCAGGTGCGTTAACGGGTCGATAATGCGTTCGATCAGGCTCTTATCCAGTTCGGTCGAGCTCCCCAGCAGCGTCAGCTCTACTTCTTTGCCCAGCTTGCTGGCCAGGTCGCGCACCAGACGCGGGAAGCGGCTGAAGACGTATTCCATCGGCATCATACGGATCGACATTACCGATTCCTGCAAATCGCGCGCGTTACGCTCCAGCTGGCCCATGCTGTTCAGCAAATCGCCATGCGCCACTGGATCAAGCGCGCCGGAGCGCTGCGCCAGCATCGACTGGGTAATCACCAGTTCGCCGACCAGGTTGATCAGCTGATCGACCTTCTCAACCGCCACGCGAATACTGCTCGATTCGCTGGTTTTCGCCGGAGCGGCCTTTTTCGTTTCACGTTTGGCCGCCGGCGCCAGCTCGGTTACCGTGGCCGGCGTCGCGGTGATGTCCGCTTCGGCCATGGTGGTCGGCGCGGCAGGCGCCGCCGGTTCAGCCAACGCAGGCGCTGACGCCGCATCCAGGAAGTTGATCTGCGACTCTTCAATCACAAAACAGAGCACCGCCACCAGATCGTCTTTACCGATAGTAGTGTCCAGCGTGGCTTCCAGGCTGGTTTCGCCTTTCTGCACGTCGCTGACGGTGCCCAGGTTACCCAGCTCTTCCAGCAACAGGGCCACTTCGTTCGGTTTCAGATCGCTTAGCTTCAGGCGCAGGCCAGAAGCAGCAACAACGGCAGGCGCAGCGGCAACCGGCGCGGCGGCTGCCGGCGCGATAGTTTCGCCTTTCGCTTCCAGCGCCAGCTGGCGCAACGCTTCACAAATATATTTAAAGCTTTCGGCGTCAGGCTCCTGACCCGCCTTATAGGCATCGAGCTGTTCCTGCATAATATCTTTGGTTTCCAAAAACAGGTTGATGATGTCAGTGCTGAGCTGCATTTCGCCCCGGCGCGCACCGTCCAGAATATTCTCCAGAATATGCGTGGTTTCCTGCAAAACCACGAAGCCAAAGGTGCCGGCCCCGCCTTTGATCGAATGGGCCGCACGGAAAATGGCGTTAAGCTGTTCCGAATCGGGCTCCTGCGGGTCTAACCCCAGCAGGTGTTGCTCCATGTCAGCTAACAGCTCGTCAGCTTCATCGAAGAACGTCTGATAAAAATCGCTGATATCCATGCTCACGGTTATCACCTCTGCTGTGAGTCGCGATCAGGCTGCGGCGTGCTGGCAGGAGCTGGCGGTATATCAGTTACCGGCTTCTCCTGACTGACCGGCGCGGCCTGTGAGGGTTGATGATCTGGGTTTATGTCCGCAGCAGACGGCTGAGCCGGCGCGGTAATTTCTTTCATACTTTGCGGATCGCTGAGCTGTACAGCGTCACTTTCGGCATTCTCTTTTTCGATTTGCGCCTGAGTATCGCGATTCAGCACCAGCAGGCTGATGCGACGGTTAATCGCCTCATTGCCGCCGCGGTTTTTCAGCCGCATGGTGTCGGACATGCCCACCACACGCAGCATTTTGCTGCCATCCAGGCCACCCACCACCAGCTCACGACGTGAGGCGTTGGCGCGGTCGGCCGACAATTCCCAGTTGCTGTAGCCACGGTCGCCCGTCGCGTACTGAAAATCATCGGTATGGCCTGCAAGGCTGATCTTGTTTGGCAAATCGTTCAAAATCGGCGCAATCGCGCGCAGAATATCGCGCATATAGGGCTCGACCTGCGCGCTGCCGGTTTTAAACATCGGCCGGTTCTGGCTATCGATAATCTGGATGCGTAGCCCCTCTTCCACCAGATTGATAATCAGATGCGGTCGCAGCGTTTTCAGCCGCGGATCCGATTCAATTAGCTGGTCCAGACGTTCGCGCAGACGGTTAAGACGGATCTCATCCAGTTTGCGTTTCTCGGCATCCAAATCGATATGCTTTTGTACTTCGCCTTCCTTTCGCGTCGGATCGTCGCCGCCGCCGGGAATCGGACTCTCACTGTCGCTGCTGCGCTGACCGCCCGATAACGCCACCTTTAGCGGCGTCTGAAAATATTCCGCGATCTGCGTCAGTTGCTTGGGGTTAGCAACAGAGATCAGCCACATCACCATGAAAAACGCCATCATCGCGGTCATAAAATCGGCGTAGGCGATTTTCCATGAGCCGTGACCACCCTCATGTTTTTTATGCTTGCGCTTTTTTACCACTACTATGGGGTGATTGTGGTTGTTCATGCGTCTTGGCCCGAAGTCTGTTTACCGGCTGATTTCGCGTTACGTACGTGCTCCTCCAGTTCGGTGAACGACGGACGCTCGGTGGAGTACAGCGTTTTACGGCCAAACTCTACGGCAATCTGCGGCGCATAGCCGTTCAGGCTGGAAAGCAGCGTTACCTTGATGCACTGCATCATCTTGGTGGTTTCCGCGCATTTCTGACGCAGCACCGACGACAGCGGTGAGATAAAACCGTAAGCCAACAGGATACCGAGGAAGGTGCCGACCATCGCGTGAGCAATCAGCTCACCCAGTTCCGCCGCCGGACGATCCGCTGAAGCCAGCGTATGCACTACGCCCATAACCGCCGCCACGATACCGAAAGCCGGAAGCGAATCGCCCATAGCGCCGATACTTTGCGCGGGTACGTCGCATTCATGCTCGTAGGTTTCGATCTCTTCATCCATCAGCGCTTCAATTTCAAACGCGTTCATATTGCCGCTGATCATTAACCGCATATAGTCGGTGATAAAATCCACTAACTTGTTATCGGACAGAATGCGCGGGTAATTAGCAAAAATTTCACTTTCTTTTGGGTTTTCAATATCGCGTTCCAGCGACATCATGCCCTGCTGGCGTGATTTAGCCATCAGACGATAGAGCAGCGCCATTAGATCCATATATAGCGCTTTATTATATTTAGAGCCGCGGAATAGCAGTGGTAACGCTTTTAACGTCGCCTTAATCGCTTTGCCGCTATTTCCGACAATAAAAGCGCCAATACCGGCTCCGCCGATAATCACCAGCTCTGAAGGTTGATAAAGCGCGCCCAGGTGACCGCCGACCATCATATAGCCGCCTAACACCGAGCCAACAACGAGGATATAACCCAAAATAACCAGCACAATAAATCCTTACGTCAGTAACGTGTTGGTGGAAGTTAAGCCAGAGAGCCGCAGGCGTTATTCGTCAGCGTGAAGACAAAAAAAAAGCAGCGGTTAATAACCGCTGCTGGATGTCATTTCACAGTGCGAACAAACTTAAACGGCGTGTTTAACCTGTTCATCCAGCAGTTGTGAAATGTTATCGGCAGCCTCTGCCGAAAGTTTACGTCTTTTTACCGCACGTGATGGCGGCTGGCACAGGCTGCAGGCAAAGCTGCCCACCGGCTGATGCGCATGGTTGATAAAGCTTCCACCGCAGCATTTGCAGTCGGACAGTTCGAGCATGCCACTCTCAACGAAGCGCACCAGAGTCCAGGCGCGCGTCAAACCCAGCAGTGGGCCCTCATCTGACTGCGGACACTGTTCAAGATACAGACGATAGGCTTTAATCACCGCGTCCACGCCGCTGGTCAGTTTACTTTTCAGCAGAAATTTCCAGGCGTTGCAGAACATAGACGCATGAATATTCTGTTCCCAGGTCATAAACCAGTCGGTAGAAAACGGCAGCATGCCTTTTGGCGGTGGGCTGCCGCGCAGCTCTTTATATAATTTGATTAAACGGCCACGGCTAAGCTGCGTTTCACTTTCTAACATTTGCAGGCGCGCACCCAGCGAAATTAATTCTATCGCCAGTTGAATATCACGTGCTTCCTGAACAATACTTTTTTCGCTCATTATACCGCCCTCTTTTTCGGCGCTTCATCTTTTGCTGCATCGCGTAACAAACGGCTGGATAATAAAATGCCGGTGTGAATTTGTTGCAAATCATCCACACGCGATTCCTGCGTCAGGCGGTTAATAAGGTTATGGTCGTTAAAACGAAACTGACATACCAACTGATTGGTTTCCGCTAATTTTACCATCTCTGGCAGCGTTAACTGCGACAAAGTATCAGCCATTGCTTCATCAATACCTAAACGGAACATTGCAGAAGCTTTTTCCTGGTTAATTAAACGTTGTGCAAGCAGCAAATATGACAAGTTGATATCGTAAATATGTTTTAATAATTCGGATGTACCCATTTTTTTTCCATCCTGACTAACACTACTTTTAACTGTGCGGAATGGTTACCGCATTCTTGGTTGCTGGCTGGTAAATCTAAAGATGGCAAAAAATCAGCGGCAGAAGCCAAACATTTTCTGAACGTTTTTCACATCCCACCGGGATACTGAGTTTAGTAATAGTCATAACACCAGGCCATGTATTACTTGAGTTGTACCTGCCTTCCGTGACGTTCGCTTACAGTTTTTTAAGATAATTCCGAAAGCAGTGCAAATGTATCCCCTCTGATTTCGACATACAACGAGCGATCGGTAAAATTTTAGATAAAGTGTGATCTGCGTCACACTTTTAAGGCAAATTCCCGAAAAAAATCCATCAGTAACGCTTGTGAATAGTGCATTCCGCAACCAAAAAAGCCACTTTTTGTTAATTTTTTAGCTTTCTCATAACAAAAACGCAGCAAAAGTTTGCTTTTTGCTCATTTTGCGCCAGGGCATGACAAAAAGCGCCGTTACGCGAAATTAACATCGGTATATTTTTGTAAGTGCCATATATAATGCTGATTAAGGACCATTGAACCCGTTGTGATATTAATCACTTACCGTAATCGTTTCGAACGAAGATGGTTATCCTGCATGGGGTGAACAGGTCAGATGAGCGCTTTATGACAACGGTTCGTTAACAGTGAAGCGGCATTGTATGAAGGACTTCAGCAGGTGTAACAAGCTGTTACATAAGGAATATGAATGATTTATGAAAAAAGCGCAGGAGGCTTGAGTAACTATCGGCACTGGTAAGCGATTCTTTATCGATAACCGCTGTTTTTTACACGCAATGCGCAGCAAGCGAACAAAAAACAGGCGTTAGACGTTTTTCTGTCTTTTTTTCATTCGATCCATTAGTAAGGGGAGATGCATTATTTTCTGCGGTTGTGGGGCCGATTTTTTAGCAACTTATTTTAGCGCAACCAGGCGTAACGGCAGATTAAGCGGAAAGCTAAAAGATAACGCGAAAGGCTGAAAAGAGAGAAAACGCATCCACCTCCCTGTCGATGCGTTAGCTTAATCAGGCGAGACGTTGAAAGGTTGCTACCTTATTATCCGTCTTGCCCTCATCAGAACGCGGCGTAACCGCGCGTAAATCCTGCAGGAAGCTTTCACGCCAGTGGCTAATGTCGTTCTTGCGTAAAATATCCATCATGTCGTTATAGCGCGAGATACGCTCGGTGCGTGACATAGTTAGCGCTTTATCCAGCGCCGCGGCTACTTCATCACGGTCATACGGGTTGACGATCAGCGCTGAGGTCAGCTCGTTCGCCGCACCAGCAAAACGCGACAGTACCAGCACCCCTGGATCTTCAGGGTCCTGGGCCGCCACATACTCTTTCGCTACCAGGTTCATCCCGTCACGCAGCGGCGTAATCAGCGCGACATCGGTCAGGCGGAAAATTTTCATCAACAGGCGACGATCGAAATGCTGGTTCAGATAGTAGAGCGGCGTCCAGCCCAGCGTGCCGTATTTACCGTTGATGCGCCCTGCTTCCGTCTCCAGCTGGTGACGAATATCCTGATACGCCTGTACGTCGCCGCGTGAGGTTGGCGCAATCTGCGAGTAACGAATTTTGCCCCGATGCTGCGGATAGTTCTCCAGCAACGCCTCATAGGCGAGGAAACGTTCCGGCAAACCTTTAGAATAGTCCAGACGCTCGCAGGCAATGATGTTTTTCGCATCGCCCAGTTCGCGTTTCATCGCCGCCATCTTCGGCGGCAGCGGACCTTCCGCCATCTCTTTGATGCTGTCCGGCTCGATACCGATCGGATAAACCTCGGTGGCAAAGGTGTTACCAAAGGCGCGATGCAGCTTCGGCCCTTTATCCTGTACCTGCGTCAGCAGCGCCATACACTCCAGGAACGCCTGACGATCGTTTTCCGTCTGGAAGCCCAGCAGATCGTAGTCAGAGAGCATTTCCAGCAGCTCTTTATGCGGCGGCAGCGCGTTGAAAATTTCAGGCGTTGGGAAAGGAATATGCAGGAAGAAACCAATGCGGTTATTCACGCCGCGTTTGCGTAGTTCGGCAGCAAACGGCAACAGGTGGTAATCGTGGATCCACAGAATATCGTCAGGCTCGATGAGCGGTATCAGGCGTTCTGCCAATAGTTCATTCACATGACAATAACCGTCCCACGCTTCACGCTGGAACTGCACTAAATCGAGACGGTAATGGAAGGCGGGCCAAATAACAGTATTAGAGAACTGACAATAATAGAGATCGTAATCATTTTGATTGAGAGGGAAAGAGGCGTAGGTAATGCCTTCCTGTTTAACAATGTCGATCTCTTCGTTATCTTCTTCACTAATGGCGCTAATTTCGCCATTCCAGCCGAACCATAATCCACCGGTAGTTTTCAGCGCATCCAGGATGCCAACCGCCAGGCCACCGGCGCTGGCTTTGGATCCATCTGGTACAGCGATACGGTTAGATACGACTACTAAGCGACTCATAACCTTGACTCCTTACCGACGTTGTCTTGTCTTGATCTAGTTGTAATTTAATTTGCTCCAGCCAGGCATAGACATCATTCACCCCTTTCAGGCGAAAGTGCGCCTCGCTTGAGCCTTCACCGACTTTAACGGATATGCCCTGCAGCGCATTGACTGCACGGAATCCTTTTTCATCCGTCAAATCATCACCAATAAATACCGGGATACGTCCGGCAAACGGCGCTTCTCCCATAAATGCCTTGATCGCTTCGCCTTTATCCACACCCTGTGGCTTTATCTCCACAACACATTTACCCGGCTGCAGCGCCAGCGTCGGAAAGCGTTCAACCAGCTTGTGAGCCAGCTGCATCACTTCGTCTTCATACTGCACGGCACGGCGATAGTGCAACGCAAACGCCATGCCTTTGGTTTCCAACTGCGTGCCCGGCCACTGCGCCATGGCGTTATGCAGCGTATCGCTCAGTTCCTGCCCCATAGAGGCAGGCAAAGAGATACGATGCAACTCGCCGCTGGCATCGCGTCGTTCAGCGCCGTGTACGCCAGCCGCCGGCGCCCGTAACGGGGCGGCCAGCATATCCAGCTCGTGAATCGGTCGTCCGGAGACTAACGCCAGCGCGCCATCGCTTAAGCGAGAGAGCGCCTGTAACGTATCTCGCACCGGATCGGGAATAAAAGCTTCATCGGGACGCGACTGAATAGCAGCCAGCGTACCGTCAACATCAAAGAAGAATGCGTAGAGGCCGCCGCTCAGGGAAGGTAATACGTGGTTTTCTGCTGCTACGGTTTTCACACTCTTCCTCCTGCTCGGATTAACGCGGTTAACCTGACGAAAACGCCATCGGTAACGCACGTAGAACGTTTGATGCAGCAGAAGGAGGCGATTCTGGGCAGGTTTACAGCGCGGCTAAATGAGACAAGTGGCACAATGCTGGATAGCTAATGATGGCGACTCTCCCCGGGTTGACCTGTTGCCTGGTCGGCCCTGAGCCGACTGCCCATCTCGCATCACTTCATGCGGACATCGTACCAAACCAGTATAGTCGCCCTTTCCGGCTTCGCCAGCCACAGGTCAATTTTCAGAACAGACTGAATTTTGCAAAAAAAGATGGACTTTGTCAGTTCAGCAGAGCGGATCCGCGATGGCCTCCACCAATTCAGGCTGTTGATGATGCGGATTGCCTACCGCCCGGCTGACGGGATGCCAGCTAAACTGCTGGGGATCCAGCGCCGCCTGTTCCACCAGCTCGCTGGCGCGTTGGGCGCTGGTAGCGGGATGCAGCCATTCGCTGACGGCTGAAGCCTCCAGCACCAGGGGCCGCCTGTCGTGCAGAGCAACCATGCCGCGATCGCTGGCGGCGGTGATAATTACAAAGCCTTCTTTTTCCTGCTGGCGGGCGTAAGGCGCATGGCCTATTGCCGCAAAAAAGAGCGGTTGGCGCTGACGGTGATAGATGTAATACGGCTGTTTTTTATCGCCTTCGCGTTTCCATTCATACCAGCCGTCGGCCATGACCACTGCCCGGCCGTGCTGCCACAGCGGGCGAAACATTTTGCTTTCTGCTGCCGTCTCTACTCGGGCATTAATTAATGGCGCTTTATGCCACCAGGGCGGTGCATAGCCCCAGAAAACCGGATCGAGATGCAGCGCATCATCGCGATGATTCAGCAACAGCACATGACTGCCGGGCGCAACGTTATAGCGCCCGATCGGCTGCTCATCCCAGGCTATATTGCGTTCGGCCTGACCCTCAAGCGCTGACAGCCAGACTTCGCGTGATTGAATTTGAGTAAAACGTCCGCACATAGCGCCTCCTTTATAGTGCAGTATAGAAGGCGCCAGCAAATCAGGCGGCGGCGCGCCAGTTCTGTACGATTTCCGCGGTGCTGGCGACCTGCACCGCATTGCCCGGCAGGATCAGATTAGCCCATACCTCATTATGCTGCTCAATCAGCTGTTCTGCCGTAGCCCAGCGCCGATTGGAGGTAGTATGCGCATCCGCCGCCACGCAAATGCCGTATCCCTTGCTGCTGCCGACTTTAATGGTGGTATCCACGCAGTAGTCGGTCGCGCAGCCGCAGATAACAAAGGAAGTGGCGTTAAGCTGTTGCAACAGCGCATCAAGCTCGGTATTCCAGAAGCTGTCACACGCCTCTTTATTAATGTAGCGTGCGCCCGGCGGCTGACTGAGTTCCGGCAAGATTTGCCAGGCCTCGCTGCCGGGCTGCATGTCATGATCCAGATGCTGAATAAAAATAGTCTGTTCGGCCGCGGCAATCAGCTGATTAATAGCAGCGGCGCGCCCGGCCCGATCGAAACGCGGCGTAGTAAAAACGCCGTTTTGCATATCAACCACAATCACTATACGTGCAGACATAACAGTTTCTCAGAGAGAGAGGGAAGCTTCATCTTCTCTAATGGTTGAGGTCGCGGTCAATCCCTGCCGATCATAATTTCGCCTGCGTACCCTGAGGCGGCTGGGTGCCAACAATACGCGGCATCACTTCGCGCATCAGCGCCATAAACTGACGCAGGCGGGCCGGATAGTAGCTGGCATAGGGATAGAGCAGGTAAACCGGCAGCGGTGGCGCCTGCCACTCAGGCGCCAGCTGCCGCAGACGCTGCGCTTGCAAATCTTCTTTCACCACCCATGAAGAGAGCATCGCCGCGCCCAGTCCGATCAGCGCCGCGCGCCGTACCGCATACAGGCTGTCGCTGCTCAGACGCGGTGTGACAGGAAACTGAACATGCTCGCCGCTGTGCGTATGGGTTAGCAGCACCTCATTACGATAAAATATATTCAGCGCCAGCCAGGGCAGCTGCGCCAAATCTTGCACCTGTTGCACCGGCGGATACTGCCGCAGCAAATCGGGCGCGGCGACCACAATACGCGGCACCTCTGCTAACAACACGGCAACTACCGACGGATCGGTAATATCGCCGACGTGGATCGCGCAGTCGATGCCCTCGGCAATAAAGTCGGGCGTATGGTCGTTTAGCGTCCATTCGATACGGGTATGCGGATAACGTTGTAAATAGTCGCCTAACGGCGCGATCAGCTGATCCTGACCAAAAGCGTGCGGCGCACGCACGCGCAGAATGCCTACCGGCTCGTCGCTAACCGCATGTAGATCGTCCTCCAGCAGCAGCCACTGTTCCGTCAGGCGACGCGCATGTTGATAACAGCGTTCGCCGTCATCGGTCAGCTTCATGGTATGAGTAGTGCGCTGAATTAAACGCGCGCCAAGCAACTCTTCCAGCGCGCGTAAGCGTCGGCTTACTGTCGGCTGGCTGGTTTGCATCTGCGCCGCCGCCGCCGATAAGCTGCCGCTTTCCACAATGCGTACAAAGGTATGCAGCAGCGTTATACGATCGGTACTGCCTGAGCTAAGTTCTTTCATACGTTGAGTGTATAACAGTTTTACTTCGATGATAGCTACCCGCCGGCGCGGCAAAAGCGAAAAATAGCGCTACTTTCGCTTCCGGAGATATTGTTATGTCGACCGTTACGGCTTCTTCCCCTACGGACATGGCTGGCCTGTCACGCAAATCACAGTTCCTGCTGGCCAGTGGCGCCGGGCTTAGCGTCGCGTCTATTTATTACAGTCAGCCGATGCTGGGCATTATGGGCAGCAGTTTTCATACCGGCGTTAGCCAAACCGGGCTGGTGCCGACCCTGACTCAGCTGGGCTATGCGCTGGGGATCTTATTTCTGACGCCGTTAGGCGACCGCTACGATCGCCGTCATATTATTTTGCTGAAAGGCCTGCTGCTGACCTTAATGCTATTGCTGTGCAGCGTTACCGGCACCTGGAACATGCTGTTGCTGAGCAGTCTGGCGATTGGCCTGATGGCTACCGTGGCGCAAGACATTATTCCAGCGGCGGCGGCGCTGGCTACGGATCGGCAGCGCGGCAAAACGGTCGGTACGGTGATGACCGGTTTGTTGGCCGGCATTTTACTGTCGCGGGTAGTGAGCGGCGCGGTGGCCGACGCGTTTGGCTGGCGCAGCATGTATGCCGCCGCCGCGTTAGGCGTGCTGCTGATTACCCTGGCGATCTGGCAGGCGCTGCCGCGTTTTACCCCCGCTTCGCGCCTCTCTTATCTGGCGCTGCTGCGCTCGCTGGGCCAGCTGTGGCTACAGCATGGCGCGCTGCGCCGCGCCGCGCTGGCGCAGGGGTTGCTTTCCATTGCGTTCAGCGCCTTTTGGTCAACGCTGGCGCTGATGCTGGCCGAACGTTATCAGTTGGGCAGCGCTACCGCCGGCGCCTTCGGGCTGGCAGGCGCCGCGGGCGCGCTGGCCGCGCCGATTGCTGGCGCCATCGCCGATCGTCATGGACCGCACCAGGTGACGCGGGTGGGCTCGGCGCTGGTGATGCTCTCGTTTGCGCTGATGTTTGTTATGCCGCTGCTGTCGCCGCCGGTCCAGCTGGCGGTGATTGTGATTAGCGCGGTAGGCTTTGATTTGGGTTTACAGGCCACGCTGATTGCTCACCAGTCGCTGGTTTATGGACTGGATCCGGCTGCCCGCAGCCGCCTGAACGCGGTAATGTTTACGGTGATATTTATTGGCATGGCCAGCGGTTCTATCCTCGGCAGTCAGGCCTTAGCGTTAGCGGGCTGGACCGGCGTAGTGGTGTTGGCCACGCTGGCATCTGCGGGCGGCCTGATACTGCGTCTGCGCAGCCGATAATGCGTTGCCTGTGGCTGGTGCCTCAGGCGTCAGCCGCTACACTGAGAGAAGAGTCTCTTTCACCAGTGGAGGCAGTATGGCTGTTTACGATAAGCAAAATTTTCCCGTAGAAAAGGTGCGCAAATATCTGGAGCCGGGACCGGTGGTTCTGGTGACATCTAGCTGGGAAAACCAGAGCGATATTATGACGCTTGGCTGGCATACCATTCTGGAATTTTCTCCTTCGCTGCTGGGTTGCATGATCGCCAGCATGAACGTGAGCCACGATTTCATCCGCAACAGCGGCGAATGTGTGATTAATGTGCCCACCCATGAATTGATCGATCAGGTGGTTACTATCGGTAACAGCCATGGCGATGAGGTGGATAAATTTACGGTTAATTGCCTTAGCGCTGAGCCGGGTAGCGTAGTTAAAGCGCCGCTGATTGCCGAATGTTTCGCCAGTTTTGAATGCCGCCTGTACGACGGCGCGCTAGTGGATAATTATAACTTTTTTATCTTTGAAGTGGTGAAGGCGCACGTCGATCAGCAGGTCACTTCTCCTGCCACGCTGCACTATACCGGTGAGGGCCTGTTCCGCGTAATGGGCGAGCAAACCAGCGATCAGCATCGGAAATTTAAGCCAGAGATGCTGATTTAACATGAAAAATTTTCCTGTTAGGCGGTTAGCTGAACAGAAAGAGCGGCGCGAATTGCCGGTGAATAGCAGATTATGCGAGGATGACTGGCTTAGCGTCACGACCCAATCTGGAGAAGTAAAAGAATGGCAATTGAATATGCGGTAATTGCAGGCGGATGTTTCTGGTGTACTGAAGCGGTGTTCAAGGACATTATCGGCGTTGAATCCGTAGAAAGCGGCTATACCGGCGGTACGCGCCCTAACCCCACCTATGAGCAGGTATGCAGCGGCGCGACCGGTCATGCTGAAGCCATCCGCATCGGTTTCGATCCGGAAAAAGTCAGCTTTGGCGATCTGCTGGACATCAGCTTTGTTACGCACGATCCAACCCAGTTGAACCGTCAGGGCAACGATATTGGCACCCAGTATCGCTCGGCGATTTTCCCGGCGAATGCTGAACAGGAAGCGGAAGCCAAAGCGGCGATCGCACGCGCGCAGCAGGATTACAACGACCCGATCGTGACCACTATCGAGCCGCTGACAGAGTTTTATCCGGCGGAAGATTATCACCAGGATTACTGGGAGGGCGCGGGTCAGCGCAACGGCTACTGCATGGCGGTGATCCCGCCGAAGCTGCAGAAGCTGCGTAAAAGTTTTGCTAACCGCGTGAAGTCATCTTCATAAGCGGTAATAAAGAAAGCGTCCCGCGCCGTTCAGGCTGCGGGACGCTGCATCAAAAAGTTTTGTATCTTTACGAGCGGCTCGACTTCCCGAGAAAATTATCCCCTTACCCCTCGTCTTTTATTTTTTCAGCCCCAGCGCATCGTGAATAGTAAAGAACAGATCGGTCTGGTCAGTCAGGCCAACGACATTAGCCGCATGCGGGCCCCAGGCAGCGATACGCAGCTGTGTACCGGTGTGCTCCTGCGACTCTCCTTCCGAATTGCCGTAGCTGACGGTCATTACCGCGCCATCTTTAGTATTCAGCGCCTGCGTCAGACCCGGCGCTTTGGTACCGTTTTCAACGATCTGGCTGGAATGTGCATGGTCGGCGGTCACGATGACCAGCGTGTTGCCATCTTTACGGGCGAACTCCAGCGCCTTTTGTACCGCCTCGTCTAAATCCACGGTTTCGCCGATTTGTCCGCAGGGATTAGCTGCGTGATCCTGTTTATCGATCGAGGCCCCTTCCACCTGCAGGAAAAAGCCCTGTTTATTGCTGCTCAGTAGGCTGATGGCCTTATCGGTCATTTGCGCCAGCGTCGGCGTACTGGCAGGACGCTGCGCATTCGCTTCACAGGTGACGGCGGGCTTATCGATATTACCGTGATAGCTGGCTTTCGGCCCCTGCCAACGCACCGGCATGTTGCCTTCACTAAACAGGCCCAGCAGCGGTTTTTGCTGGTTGGCTACGTTGACCGCATTAAGCGTTTGCAGATCGCTCACCAGCTGATAGCCGCGCGCTTCAGCCTGTTCACGCAGCGTTTTGCCCTGATAATCGCCCGCTTTAGCCACTTCGCTAAAGGTTTTCGCACCGCCGCCCAGCGTAACATCGGCACGTGTCACCAGTAACTGTTCAGCGATCGATCCTCTGCCGCCCTTTTCCAGCGCATTGCTGGCGCAGAGTTCGCTGGTTTTTACCGGGCCGTAGCATTTGCGCGAGGTGACGTGAGAGATTTGCGCCGCAGGCGTGGCATCTTCCAGCTCAGCGGTAGAGACATTACCGGTGGCTTTGCCCGCTGCTTTCGCCAGTTCCAGCAGGGTGACATGATCTTTACCGTTAACGTCAACGCCAAGCGCACCGTTATAAGTTTTTACGCCAGTGGACCAGGCAGTTGCCGAGGCGGCCGAGTCGGTAACGTAGTTAGGTTTATGCGTCTCTTTATCCAGCGAGTAGTGAGTGTATTGTCCGGTCAGCGGTAGCGCATCGATTCCTTTAAAAAAGCCGCCCGCGCCCATGGCATAGTTGCGCGCCAGGGTGATTTCCGAGTCGCCCATGCCGTCGCCGATCAGCAAAATAACGTTTTTCGCCGGCGCATTGCTTAACGATGCCCTTAGCGCTGCGGTTTGGTCACCGCTAAAACGGCGCGCGCCGCCCTGCTGGGTGATGTCGCCTGAGGCGGCACGAGAGAGCGTCGCCATCTCTGCCATGGCGTTGCCAGCGATCAGGGTTGCCAGCAGCGAGAGCGCTAATAAGGGCTGTTTTTTCATTTACTTAATCCTTGGTAAATTTTTATTGCGAGGTGTGTAAAGAAGCGTAAGTCAGGAAGATGTCGTTTTTCTTACGCTGCGATGTCGTTTTTATGACAGCCCTGATGAAAGGAAGAAATTGTATAAGCCTTAAGCGGTGGTAACGAAAGGGAAAAATAGTGCTTGATTCTGTAATAACAACTCCCTATAGTAGCGCCCCGTTGCCACCCAGAGCGGTGTCAACAGACAATACGGTGAGGTGTCCGAGTGGCTGAAGGAGCACGCCTGGAAAGTGTGTATACGGCAACGTATCGGGGGTTCGAATCCCCCTCTCACCGCCATATTCTATGAAAGAGCCTGAGCGAAAGTTCAGGCTTTTTTGTCTGCATAACGCCCTACACCTTTCAGGTATAAAAAAGCCCGGACTTGCGTCCGGGCTTGGGCTACAGCTACTCACTCAATCAACTATAAGCATGCAGCGCGCGCTGACAGAGCGCGGAACGCACGCAATCCTCTTTTTCAAACCGCACCAGGCTAACCATTTCATCTTCGACAAAACGGTTAAGCGCGTCGGCGAGGCCTGATGTCACACCCGCTGGCAAATCGCATTGGGTAATATCGCCATTCACGATAACCGTGACGTTCTCGCCCAGACGGGTTAAAAACATTTTCATTTGTGCCGCGGTGACGTTTTGCGCTTCATCGAGGATCACTACGGCGTTTTCGAAGGTACGCCCGCGCATATAGGCAAAGGGAGCGATCTCTACCTTGCCGATTTCCGGACGCAGACAATATTGCATAAAGGAAGAACCGAGACGTTTAACCAGAACGTCGTAGACCGGGCGGAAATAAGGTGCAAACTTCTCAGAAATATCGCCGGGCAAAAAGCCCAGGTCTTCGTCCGCCTGCAGCACCGGTCGGGTCACGATAATCCTGTCGACATCCTTGTTAATCAGGGCTTCTGCTGCTTTTGCAGCGCTGATCCAGGTTTTACCGCAACCCGCTTCGCCGGTAGCGAAGATCAGCTGTTTTGTCTCTATGGCGTTAAGATAGTGCGCCTGAGCTTCATTACGCGCTTCAATCGGTGAACGATCGCGTGAATCACACGCCATACCGATGGCATCCAGGCCGCCCATATGCACCAGCGAGGTGACCGATTCTTCTTCACGCTGCCGATGGCTACGTGAATCGCTACGAAGCACTCGACGCGCTTCACGACGCGCTTTGATCACTGCTTTCTGTCTTCCCATAGTGGCACCTTACAGTTGGTTTCATTTCCCGCACCGGAGTCTCTCTGGTGCGATTACGTGAACGCTTTAGAGGGTGGCTTCCTTCAGAGCCTTACAAGCCATTGAATGAGCATACGCCGCAGGCATACGCCGGAAATCATAAAAGGAATGTGTTAAGCCGAGAGGATTGAAAAAAGAAGAAAATAGCCAGGAGAAAGAAAAACTCTCGCGAAAAAACGTGCGATGTTTTTTATTTGAAACGGGCTGTCCATTACAGGACTTTTCCATTCGCATTCTCCATCGAGGAAGCTGAACATGACAGACTACCGACCTGTATAAAGTGCAACAGATTCTTCTATTTTTGCAACAGCAATTTCACCTGAATGAATAAAAAACAATCACTCAATGGGCAAATAAAAAGAAACCCTTTTATTTTTACTTAAAATACAGAGGGATAAAAAAAGAAAATAAATCTGAGATTATTCAGAAATTCCATAATCGCCTATGGAAGGCATGCGCCAGCAGAAAAAATTGCAAAAAAAACGCCTCCCGCCATTTATAACCGGGCGGGAAAGCGACTGTTAATCAAGCCTCAAGTAATGACTGCGCCAGATAATGTTGATTATTTGCCACGCCGGGCAGAACAAAGAAATAGCCGCCCCCCACGGGTTTGATATATTCTTCCAGCGCTTCACCGTTGAGCCGCCTTTGTACCGCTAAAAATCCTTTTTCCAAATCGTGTTGATAACAAACGAACAGCAGCCCCATATCCAGCTGACCGGCAGAGGTGACGCCAGCGGAATAACTGTAGCCGCGACGCAGCATCAGGCTGCTTTGTGTTTCCGGCGTGCGCGGATTGGCCAGACGGATATGGGCATCAAGCGGAATGATTTTTCCCTGGGGGTCCTGCGTGTAGTCTGGCTCGTCGCGCTCGTTTTTCATCCCCAGCGGCGCGCCGCTCAGCTTTTCACGCCCAAAAATAGTTTGCTGCTCGCCCAACGGCGTACGATCCCAAAATTCAACGTGAAACTGAATAATACGCACCGCCTGATAGCTGCCGCCCACCGCCCAGGCAGGTTCCTGCTGATCTTTTGTGACCCAGAGGATCGCATCCATCAGCGCCTGATTTGCCGTATTCGGATTGGCGGTGCCATCTTTGAAACCCAGCAGGTTGATGGGCGTTTCTTTGCCTTTGCTGCGCGCCGCATGGTCGGAAATAAACCCTTCGCGCCGCCAGCGGATTGCCAGTAAATCAGGCGTATGTTTGATGATATCGCGCAGCGCATGGATGACGGTATCGTTGGTATTGGCGCAAATCTGTAGCAGCAGATCGCCATGGCAGCTTTCGGCATCTAACGCGTCGTTGGGAAAGCGCGTCATGGTTTGCAGTTTCGCAGGCTTCAGCGCCGTCAGGCCGTAGCGCTCGTCAAACAGCGCCTCCCCTACCGAAACGGTTACCGTCAAATTATCGGGCCAGATATGTTCGCCGAGGATGCCTGAATCCAGCGGCGGCAGCTGCGGATTGCTGACCGGCGGCGCGTTGCCGCCGCCGGTGAGAAAAGCGATGCGCTCAGTGAGTAGTTTAAACAGCCGCACCAGCTCGTTTTTATCATCCGCCAGCACATCAAAAGCCACCAGCATCATTGCCGCCTGCTGCGGCGTGGTGATCCCTGCCTGATGCGCGCCATAAAACGGCTGGCGCTCTTCCCGGGCGCTGGGAGAGAGCGCGCCAGGCGAGAAGCTTTTTGCTGCCGCGCCGCTGATTGGGCAACTGCTGCCCACCACAGCGGCGCCGCTCAGCAGACCGAGACCTTTTAACAAGCGGCGCCGTGAAGGCATCGCCGCGTCGGTCATCTTTTTCATCCTGATTAATCCAGTCCCAGCGTACCGCGCAACAGCGCCAAATCTTCCGCCAGCGTAGTGATCGGCCCTTTCAGCCGGTTGCGGTCGGTAATGGTCAGTTTCTCATACGAGGCGAACCCATCCTGGGTATGGTATTTAGACAGAATGGCATCAACTTTTTTGAAGTTGTTATCCACTTTGCCGAGCAGTTGCGGATTAGCCTTTTCCAGCTGCGGGCGCAGCAGGTTGACAATTTTCTGCGCGCCATCAACGTTGGCCTGAAAATCCCACAGATCGGTACGGCTATAGCGATCTTCTTCGCCGGAAATTTTGCTGGCCGCCACTTCTTCAATCAGCCCGGCCGCGCCGCCTACTACCTTGCCCGGCGGGAAAGCCAGTTCATTAATACGTTTCTGCAGCTCCAGCGTATCCTGATAGAGGCGATCGGCATAGGTGTTCATCCCATCGCTGCTGCGATCGCCAAATAGCGCTTTCTCCAGACGGTGGAAGCCGGTGAATTTAGGATCTGCCGCTTTTTGTTCGTAATCATCTTCGCGCGCATCAATGCTGCCATCCAGATCGGAGAAAAGCTCGGCAATGGGTTCGATACGCTCATAGTGCTGGCGGGCTGGCGCATAAAGCGACTGCGCTTTTTTCACATCGCCCGCTTTGACCGCATCGGTAAAGGCTTTGGTGCCGCTGACCAGCTGCGCCACTTCGCCAACCACCCAGGTTTTATATTCGGCAATCGCGTCGCTAAGCTGCGCCAGCTCCGCCTGTTTGCCGTTATTTTGCGTGTCGCCGGCCGCCTTAACGATCAGTTTACCTTTCGGATTGCTGAGCAGCCCGCAGGTCATTTCATATTCGCCGGGCTGGAGAGTAGCGGTCAGTTTTTGCGTGAAGCCTGGCGCGATGTTTTCGCGCTCTTCCACTACCATGACTCCCTTCAGGATTTCCCATTCCAGCCCTTTCTGACTGTTATTGCGGATAATAAACTGAGTTTTCCCGGCGTTAACGGTGAGCGCCATCGGCTCACACTGTTTATCGTTCACGCTGACGTTAACCTGTGGCACCTCAGCCGCGCCGGAAAGCGCTGAATACGTCAGAAGTGAAGCCAGCAAGGCTTTGCGGCGAGAGAAAATGGTCATCAATAGTGTCCCTGTTAAAGTCATAAACAGGCGCGACGAGCGCGCCCACGGTTTTAGCGCGTTGAGCCTGCTACTGCGGCGCCTGGCCGGGCAGGCATAAAAAACAGCAGCAGCGCCGGAATAAGGTAGATAAGCCACACCGCGACTTCGCTGACGGTGGGCGTTTCCTGGTAGCCCAACAGACTTTCCAGCAGCGTGCCGAACAGCGTGTGTGTGGAAAGTACGTTGCTAAGATCAAAGGCGATGGTCTGATATTGATTCCACAACCCCGCCTCATGGAAGGCGCGAATAGCGCCGGCAGCAAGGCCGGCGGCGACAAAAATAATAAACAGGCTGGTCCATTTGAAGAATTTCGCCAGGTTCAGTTTGACGCCGCCCCAGTAGATAAGCCCGCCGAGCAGCGCGGCGCTTATCAGCCCAAGGACGGCGCCGATCGGCGGTGCCAGGCCGACATCCTGGGTGAAGGCGGCGAGCAGAAAAAAGACCGATTCCAGCCCTTCGCGCGCGACGGCAAGAAAGACCATCAGCACCAGCGCCCAGCCGGTGTTGCTGCCTTTTTGCAGCGCCTGATCGACGGCCACTTCCAGTTGAGCCTTGACGTTGCGTGAGACTTTACGCATCCAGAAGACCATGTAAGTCAGGATGAAAACCGCGATAACGGCTACGATGCCTTCAAACAGCTCCTGCTGTTTTTGCGGAAATTCACCGGTTGTAGCGTTGATGAACAGGCCAAGCGCCAGACAGAGCGCTGCGGCAATAAAAACGCCGGCCCACATAGCGCCAAACCAGCGGGTGCGCTGGGTACGTTTCAGGTAGCTGGCTATCAGGCTGACGATAAGCGCCGCTTCCAGCCCTTCGCGTAGCATATAAGAAAGGGAACGAACATGCCTGATCCTCAGTAATTTCTGTACGCGTAAACTGGCGTAAAGAAGCGTAAATAAAAACGATACTGATTATCATTATCGGCAGATAAAAAACAAGTGACTTTGCGTGATTATTTGTGGTTTATCGCGCAGAGCCCTGGCGATAATAGTTGCAGGCGCGACGGCTCGGTTAAAGTGGACAAATTGGTGCGAAATACAGACACAAAAAAGGCCGGTATTGCTACCGGCCTTGCCTTCACCATCAGGAATCAGGGCGTCTTGTATTCCGCATCCGCCGCATCGAAGCGCGCCTGCGCCTGTGCAGAGGGCGCGCGGCCCATCAGGCTAACCACGTAAATAGCGATGCTGGCAAACAGGAAGCCAGGGATGATCTCATACAGCCCCAGCCAGCCGTAGTGTTTCCATACCAGTACCGTCATCGCGCCGATCACCATACCGGCCAGCGCGCCGTTGCGCGTAGTGCGTTTCCAGCAGACAGAGAACAGCACCACCGGTCCAAACGCCGCACCGAAGCCCGCCCAGGCATAGCTCACCAGCCCCAGAACGCGGTTGTCAGGGTTAGCGGCCAGCGCAATGGCAATCAGCGCAACGACCAGCACCATCATACGTCCGAACCAAACCAATTCTTTCTGGCTGGCGTTTTTACGCAGCAGGCCCTTGTAGAGATCTTCCGTCAGGGCGCTGGAGCAGACCAGTAGCTGACAGCTCAGCGTGGACATCACCGCTGCCAAAATAGCAGAGAGCAAAATACCGGCGATCCACGGGTTAAACAGGATGCGCGCTAGCTCGATAAATATGCGCTCGCCGTTTTCATTTACGCCAGCCGCCTGTTGCGGGTTGTTCTGGAAATAAGCGATACCGAAAAAGCCCACTGCGACGGCTCCGGCCAGGCAAAGGATCATCCACGCCATACCAATGCGTCGAGCGGTACGAATTGAGCGATGAGAGTCGGCCGCCATAAAACGCGCCAGAATATGCGGCTGCCCAAAATAGCCCAGGCCCCAGCCCAGCAGCGAAATAACCGCGACAAAGTTTAGCCCTTTCAGCATATCGAGGTTTTCCAGGCTTTTCGCTTCAATAACCCGCAGAGAATCATCAAAACCGCCCACGGCGACAATCACCATAATCGGCGTTAACAGCAGCGCGAAAATCATCAGGCTGGCCTGGACGGTATCGGTCCAGCTCACCGCCAGAAAACCACCCACAAAGGTATAAAGAATGGTGGCGACCGCACCGGCCCACAGCGCCGTTTCATAACTCATACCGAATGTACTTTCGAATAGACGCGCCCCGGCTACAATGCCGGACGCACAGTAGATGGTAAAAAACACCAGGATGACGATGGCGGAAATAACGCGCAGCAGTTTGCTGCGATCTTCGAAGCGACTGGTAAAAAAGTCAGGCAAGGTTAAAGCGTTATTGTGATGTTCAGTTTGTACGCGCAGGCGGCCGGCAACGATTTTCCAGTTTAGCCAGGCGCCAATGGTAAGCCCGATGGCAATCCAGCTTTCCGAAATGCCTGACAGGAAAATAGCGCCAGGCAGCCCCATCAGCA
Source organism: Mixta hanseatica (assembly GCF_023517775.1). NCBI lineage: Bacteria > Pseudomonadati > Pseudomonadota > Gammaproteobacteria > Enterobacterales > Erwiniaceae > Mixta > Mixta hanseatica. The sequence goes on from NZ_CP082904.1 coordinate 2,553,226, forward strand.
GCCAGCCGCTCATATCGGACGCGCCGGCGGAAAGCGCGGTAACCAGACTGCCCAGGCTACGGCCACCAAGAATGTAGTCATCGAAATTTTTGGTTGAGCGCCAGGCGATAAAGCCAATCAACACCATGCCAAGAATATAGATGATGAATGTCACCACCATCGGTGTGCTTACTGTCATCAGGTTCTCCATTTATTATCGGTATTACGCAGAGGGTTATTTGCCCTGTTATTCCCGCCGGAACGCAGCGGTTTTTATCATGAGTTAATCTGTGGCGCGCTATCCTGCCGGAAAGGTTTATCACGCACAATGCATTTAACACAGCTGTTACAGTGAATTCACTCCCCCTCGTCATCAGATGTTCAGAAGGTTGCACCAGGTCACGTTTAAACCGGTTCTACCCCGGTCGCAACCATGGTAAAGCAAGAAAATTCGGGCTTTTGCAAAGATGGCGAGAAATTTGCAGCAATATTCATGCCGCTTTCGCTGATTTAACAATTTGGCGTTTGCGCAGAGTGTTAACAGGCTCACAATTAACACGGTTGCACAAAGTTGCAACATGGGTGATATTGCGCCATACCACGGTGATATAAGGTTTTGAGGAGCGTTAAAGGCATGGGAACTACGACCATGGGTGTCAAACTGGATGAAGCCACCCGCGACAGAATTAAGCTGGCCGCACAACAGATCGATCGCACTCCGCACTGGCTGATCAAACAAGCGATTTTTAACTATCTCGAGCAGTTGGAACAAGGCGCGCAGCCTGCTGAATTCCCGCTGCAGGCGGCGGCTAATGAAGCTGAAGAGACGCAGCAGGAAGAGCCGCATCAGCCGTTCCTTGATTTCGCGGAACAGATTCTGCCGCAAACGGTCACCCGCGCCGCGATTACCTCCGCCTGGCGCCGCCCGGAGCCTGAAGCGGTCTCTATGATGCTGGAGCAGGCGCGCTTGCCTGCCCCGCTGGCGGAAAAAGCTCACCAGCTTGCCTGGACGCTGGCCGATAAGCTGCGGCACCAAAAAGGGGCAACCGGACGCGCCGGAATGGTGCAAAGCCTGCTGCAAGAATTCTCATTATCCTCTCAGGAGGGCGTGGCGCTGATGTGTCTGGCGGAAGCGCTGCTGCGTATTCCCGATAAGCCGACGCGCGATGCGCTGATCCGCGATAAAATCAGCAACGGCAACTGGCAAGCGCACCTCGGCCGCAGCCCTTCGCTATTTGTGAATGCCGCGACCTGGGGTCTGCTGTTTACCGGCCGTCTGGTTTCAACGCATAACGAAGCGAACCTGTCGCGCTCCCTTAACCGTATCATCGGCAAAAGCGGCGAACCGTTGATCCGCAAAGGCGTGGATATGGCGATGCGCCTGATGGGCGAGCAGTTTGTTACCGGCGAAACCATTGCCGAGGCGCTGGCCAATGCGCGTAAGCTGGAAGAAAAAGGCTTCCGCTACTCTTACGATATGCTGGGCGAAGCGGCGCTGACCGCCAGCGATGCGAAAGCCTATCTGCTCTCTTACCAGCAGGCGATCCATGCGATTGGCAAAGCCTCTAACGGACGCGGCATTTATGAAGGTCCGGGCATCTCCATTAAACTTTCCGCGTTGCATCCACGCTACAGCCGAGCGCAGTATGCGCGCGTGATGGAAGAGCTCTACCCTATTCTTAAATCGCTGACGCTGCTGGCGCGTTCTTACGATATTGGTATTAATATTGATGCCGAAGAGGCTGACCGCCTGGAGCTGTCGCTCGATCTGCTGGAAAAACTCTGCTTCGAACCGGAGCTGGAAGGCTGGAACGGCATCGGCTTCGTGATTCAGGCTTATCAAAAACGCTGTCCTTTCGTTATCGACTCGCTGATCGACCTGGCGCAGCGCAGCCGCCGTCGCCTGATGATTCGTCTGGTAAAAGGCGCCTACTGGGACAGTGAAATCAAACGCGCCCAGGCTGAGGGTCTGGAAGGCTATCCGGTCTATACCCGCAAGGTCTATACCGATATCTCTTATCTGGCCTGCGCCCGCAAACTACTGGCGGTGCCGAATCTGATCTACCCGCAGTTTGCCACCCATAACGCCCACAGCCTGGCGGCAATCTATCATCTGGCGGGAAATAACTATTATCCGGGCCAGTATGAGTTCCAGTGCCTGCACGGCATGGGCGAGCCGCTGTATGAGCAGGTGGTAGGCAAAACCGCCGATGGCAAGCTGAACCGCCCGTGCCGCATCTATGCGCCGGTCGGCACCCATGAAACCCTGCTGGCTTATCTGGTGCGTCGTCTGCTGGAAAACGGCGCCAACACCTCTTTTGTGAACCGCATCGCCGATAAAACCCTGCCGCTGGATGAGCTGGTGGCCGATCCGGTTCAGCAGGTGGAACGGCTGGCCGCAACGGAAGGCGCAATCGGGCTGCCGCATCCGAAAATCCCGCTGCCGCGCGATCTGTATGGGGATAAGCGCCCCAACTCAGCCGGACTGGATTTAGCCAATGAACACCGCCTGGCCTCACTCTCCAGCGCGCTGTTAAGCAGCGCCGCGCATTTATGGCGTGCCGGGCCGATGATTGAGGGCGAGCTGAGCCAGGGCGAATATCGTCCGGTGCTTAACCCAGCCGACCCCAGCGATATCGTGGGCGAAGTGCGTGAGGCCAGCGAGCAGGAAGTGGCGCAGGCGCTGCAGGCATCGGTAAATGCCGGTTCCATCTGGTTTGCCACCCCGCCGCAGGAGCGAGCCGCCATTCTGGAGCGCGCCGCCGAACTGATGGAAGGTCAGATGCAGACACTGATCGGCATTCTGGTGCGCGAGGCGGGCAAAACCTTTAACAACGCCATTGCCGAAGTACGCGAAGCGGTCGATTTCCTCTATTACTATTCTGGCCTGGTCAGCAGCGACTTTGACAATGAAACCCATCGTCCGTTAGGGCCGGTGGTTTGTATCAGCCCATGGAACTTCCCGCTGGCCATTTTCACTGGTCAGATCGCCGCCGCGCTGGCGGCTGGCAACAGCGTGCTGGCGAAGCCCGCTGAGCAAACGCCGCTGATCGCCGCGCAGGCGGTACGTATTCTGCTGGAAGCGGGCGTGCCTGGTGGCGTGATCCAGCTGCTGCCGGGCCTCGGCGAAACTGTCGGCGCCCAGTTGACCAGCGACGAGCGGGTACGTGGCGTCATGTTTACCGGTTCGACCGCGGTCGCCAGCCTGTTACAGCGTAATCTTGCCGGACGTCTCGATCCGCAGGGACGCCCAACGCCGCTGATCGCTGAAACCGGTGGCATGAACGCCATGATCGTAGATTCCTCGGCGCTGACCGAGCAGGTGGTACTGGATATCGTCTCCTCTGCCTATGACAGCGCGGGCCAGCGCTGTTCGGCGCTGCGTCTGCTCTGCATTCAGGAAGATGCCGCCGAGCATACGCTGAAGATGCTGCGCGGTGCGATGGCGGAGTGCCGGATGGGTAACCCGGAGCGTCTTTCAACCGATATCGGTCCGGTGATCGATGCCGAGGCGAAAGAAAATATCGAGCGCCATATCCAGGCGATGCGCGCCAAAGGACTGACGGTATTCCAGGCGGTACAGGAAAACCAGCAGGACAGCAAAGAGTGGGCGCAGGGTACCTTTATTAAGCCAACGCTGATTGAACTGAACAGTATCGACGAGCTGGATAAAGAGATCTTTGGTCCGGTGCTGCACGTGGTACGTTATACGCGTAGCACGCTGCCGCAGCTGATCGAGCAGATTAATGCCTCCGGCTATGGCTTAACGTTGGGCGTGCATACCCGTATCGATGAAACTATCGGTCAGGTAACCCAGCGCGCTAAAGTCGGCAACCTGTACGTCAACCGTAATATGGTTGGCGCCGTGGTTGGCGTACAGCCATTTGGTGGTGAAGGCCTGTCGGGCACCGGTCCGAAAGCGGGCGGTCCGCTTTATCTCTATCGCCTGCTGTCGCATCGTCCGGATAACGCGCTACAGGTCACGCTGGATCGCCACGATGCCGAATACTCGCTTGACGCAACGCTGCGCCCTTCCCTGATCGAGGCGCATAAAGCGCTAAGCGACTGGGCTAAAGCGCAGCCGCAGCTGGCGGAAGTCTGTACGCGCTTTGAAAAACTGGCGCAGGGCGGTACGGTGCGTTTACTGCCGGGCCCGACTGGCGAGCGCAATACCTATATCCTGCTGCCGCGCGAACGCGTGCTTTGCCTGGCGGATAACGAGCAGGATGCGTTGATTCAGCTGGCGGCGGTTACCAGCGTCGGCAGCCGCGCGTTGTGGCAGGATGATGAACTGCACCGCAAGCTGGCGCAGTCGCTACCGGAAACCGTACGGGCGCGGATCGACTTCGCCCTGGACCCGCTGGCGCAGGAACAGCATTATGATGCGGTGATCTATCACGGCGATGCCGATCAGCTGCGTCTGCTGTGCGAGAAAATTGCGGCACGCGGCGGTGCGATCGTGACGGTACAGGGCTTTGCCCGTGGCGAAACCAATCTGTTGCTGGAGCGTTTGCTGATTGAACGTTCGCTGAGTATTAATACCGCCGCTGCGGGAGGAAACGCCAGCCTGATGACGATAGGCTAACGCAGCACGTTACCACAAGCCGCCTTGATACAAGGCGGCTTTATTTTTATCCTTTGTACGCAAACTGGCACAGCGAGTGCCGCAACATGCATGAGGATGCACTGATGACCATCGCACAGCGGTTGGAACAGAAAGGAAGGGTAAGAGAGATTAAGCCTGACGCCCAACCCGTCTGGATTGAGCGCCTTTCTTTTATACGTCGAACTTCATCCGCAGCAGGCGCGGATAGATAAACAGTGATTTCCCCAGCCCTTTATTCAGCAGTTTCCACACCGCAATCGAACAGAGTGAACAGAGCGCCACCATACCAATCGGAAAGCCCACCGCCCATAGTATTGAAAATAGTTGAGAATTAAACAGATGATGATCGAACGCAAACAGGATCGCCGTCATACCGAAGTATTCAATAAAGATGCGGTGCAGCACGTAAATTTGCAGTGTGTTTTTACCAATCCAGTTCATCCACGTCATGCGGAAATGGGTATTCAACATCCGGCACAGCGCGATACAAACCAGAATCGCCAGCGTACACAGGAACAGATTTTTTTGCAGACCCAACAGCAGATGCGCGCCGGCCAACAGCGCTAATCCCAGCCACGGCAGCAGATTGCTTTTACGCCATTCGCTCAGATGAATAACCTGCGCGCTCCAGAACGAGCCCATAATAAAATAGATAAAATATTGTGAGAGGCTCTCCGGTCCCCAGCCAGGGATCACTTTTTCCACCGCCGCGTAATTCAATAGCACCGCAGCGATAAACAGCGGCAGACGCTGTTTGCGGAACAGTTTGGCCAACAGGAAAAACAGACCCAGCGCATAAAGATACCAGGAACTGCTCATTGCCAGCAGCATCAGGGAAACAAATTCCTGCGGCGACTCAGCATACGAGGAGTTAATATTGCTGGAAATACGATGATGCGTTATTTCCGAAGAAATACCGTAAATAGAAAGCCACTGAATAACGCCCCAGAGAATATAAAGGTAAAAAAGATTAGTTACCCGACTGGTAAATACTTTTTTCCACGGCTTATCATTAATTGCCCGCGCGGCCAGCATGCCGGAGACAAAAAAGAATGCTGGCATACGCAACGGCGACAGCACGGTATTAAACGCCACCCATAGCTGGGCCGGTAAGAGGCCCGCCGTCAGGTGTTTTAGCGTGCCTTCAAATCCAGGCAACACTACATGATAGAGCACCACCAGCAGGATGCAGCCGCCTTTTAGCGTATTCACCCACTGAATTTCCTGGCTTTTTTTATCGTTCATTGCTGTGATTCCCGCTAAGTTGACGGAAGTAAAAAGGCAGAATAGCCAGTCTGCATTATCAGCGGCGTACGAATAAAATCTCTGTAGCTTTTATCTTAAAAAAAAAGAGCGGCCCTGACAGGGAATAGCCAAAGAGAAAAAAAGGCAATAAAAAACGGGTAGTCAGTTAATTTGACCACCCGTGGGATAAAAATATTTAGGAGTTTCCTGGTGCCGCGCAGACCAGCTATTGGCTGAGGAACTTCTCGAGGAACTGACGAGTACGCGCCTGTTGAGGATGAGCAAACAGCTCTTTCGCCGGTCCCTGCTCTACAATGCGGCCCTGATCCATAAAAATAGCGCGATCGGCTACGTCACGCGCAAAGCTCATCTCGTGCGTGACGATTACCATGGTGCGCTTCTCTTCCGCCAGCGAGCGAATAGTATTCAGCACCTCGCCAACCAGCTCAGGATCAAGCGCAGAGGTAGGCTCGTCAAACAGGATCACCTCGGGACGCATCGCCAGCGCACGCGCAATAGCCACACGCTGCTGCTGCCCGCCGGAAAGGCGGCGCGGATAGCTCTGCTCTTTGCCATGCAAACCCACCTTTTCCAGCAGCGCACGGGCGCGCGCGATCGCCTCCGCTTTCGGCTCGCCCTTAACGATGACCGGGCCTTCAATAATATTTTCCAGCACCGAGCGATGCGGGAACAGATTAAAGCTCTGGAACACAAAGCCCACCTGCTGGCGCAGCTGGCGGACGCGCTCTTTCTGTTTGCTTATTGACAGCGCGACGTCAATGGCAATGCCGCCTACTTTGATGGTGCCGCTGTCCGGTACTTCCAGCAGATTAATGCTGCGCAACAGTGTCGTTTTCCCAGAACCGCTGGGGCCGATAATCGCCACCACTTCGCCGGAGGCCACCTCAAGATCGATGCCGTGCAGCACCGTCTGCCCATTAAACTGTTTTACCAGTTTGCTGACTTCTATGGCGCTCATTTCGCCTCCCGATCCTGACGGTTAACATAGTTTTCCAGGCGGTTTTGCAGCGCCGACAGTATCGTGGCCATCACCCAGTAGATCAGCGATGCCGCCAGATACATAGTGAAAACCTCCAGCGTGCGTGAGGTGATCAGCTGTGCCTGTCGGAACAGCTCCGGTACCTGAATGGTGGCGGCCAGCGAGGTATCTTTTACCAGGCTGATAAAACTGTTGCCCAGCGGCGGCAGAGCGGTACGCGCCGCCTGCGGCAGCACCACGCGACGCAGCGTTTGCCAGCGCGTCATACCGATACTGGCCGCCGCTTCCCACTGGCCGCGCTCAATGGCGGCAATCGCGCCACGCAGCGACTCAGAGGCGTAGGCCGCAGTATTTAACGACAGACCAATCATCGCCGAGGGAATAGGATCGAGTTCAATACCAAACTGCGGCAGACCGTAATAGATCATAAACAGCTGGGCAATGAGCGGCGTGCCGCGAAAGATAGAGACATAAATGCGCGCCAGCCAGTTAATCGGCCAAAATGAAGAGAGGCGCATCAGCGCCAGGATAAAGCCCAGCACCAGGCCGAAGAACATGCCGCCGATGCTGAGCTGCAGCGTGAATAACGCGCCCTTTAATAAAAAAGGTGCTGAATCCAGCACCAGTTGGATACTTTCTTGCATTATTTAGTAACGTCCGCGCCGAACCATTTTTGTGAAATTTTATTCAGCGTGCCATCGGTTTGCATGGTGGCAATCGCCTGATTAATCGCGTTCAGCATATCTTCATTGCCTTTACGCAGCGCCACGCCCGCTTCCTGACGTGAGAAAGCCGGACCCGCTACTGCCATGGTATTGCCGGTTTTTTTCACCAGGTCGAGAGCGGCCAGGCGGTCAACCAGAATCGCGTCAACACGGCCAGAGCGCAGATCCTGATATTTGGTCGGGTCGTCATCGTAGGTACGGATATCGACGTTTTTCACGTTCTCGCGCAGCCACTGCTCATAGTTAGTGCCAAGACCGACGCCCACTTTTTTGTTCGCCAGATCCTGCGGGCTGTTGATGGTGCCCTCTTTATCTTTGCGGGTCAGCGCCTGGATACCGGAAACGGTATACGGCGTGGAGAAGTCATATTTTTTCTTACGTTCGTCGGAGATGGTAACCTGGTTAATCACCACATCGATGCGTTTGGAATCCAGCGACGCCAGCATGCCATCCCATTTGGTCGGCTTCAGGCTGGCTTTAACCCCCAGATGTTCGGCCAGCGCTTCAGCAAACTCCACTTCAAAACCGGTCAGCTTGCCGTTTTCATCCTGGAAGCTGAACGGCGGATAGGTGCCTTCCAAACCCACCAGCAGGCTGCCGCGCTCTTTAACCTTGTTCAGCAGGTTTTCCGCGGCGAATGTTTTTACGTTAACGCCGGCGACCAGCGCCACAGCCATTACGCCCAGAACCAGCTGACGACGTGCCTGAGAAAAAATCATATTTACCCCGTTTCTTGTTGGATTGTGTGCAAAACGCTTTTATGAAAAAGCAAAGCCGAACAGCCCGACCTTGTTAGTAAAAAGCAAAGATCATTAAACAGAATGATTGTATACCCTCAATAATTCAAGCTGCATCGCGGCGGCAACCCGTTGAATCCCGATGCGCTTCCCCAAATAAGTGGTTCAGCTGAGAGAAGGCTGCCAACAAAGAGACCGCTTGAAGCGTGACGAATATAAATCTTTTTCGTTTTCCGTGATTAGACAGCAGGATAATAAGCAAATAACGCCGGTGCGCCGCCGGTATGCACAAACAGCAGCGGCCCTTCACGCTGGAAACGCTGCTGGCTGATGCCATCAATTAATCCCGCCATCGCTTTGCCGGTATAGACCGGATCGAGGATGATGCCTTCCAACCGCGCCAGCAGCTTAACCGCTTCCATCCCCTCTTCGCTGGGCATGCCGTAACGCGGCGCAAAATAGTCATCCCACAGGGTGATGTCCACGCTGCTGCGGGTTTCCAGCAGGCTGGCAACCTGCTGCTGTAAGCCGGTCACCAGCGGCAACTGATCGGCGGTTTTACGTGACACTGTCACACCAACCAGTTCCGTTTCCGGCAGCAAGTGCTCTAATCCGATCGCCAGTCCTGCATGCGTACCCGCACTGCCGGAAGCGACCACCACCGCCGCGAAATCCACAACCCCTTCGCTTTGATGAGCGATCTCTTGCGCGCACTCAACATACCCCAGCGCACCCAGCGCGTTTGAACCGCCAACCGGCACCACGTAAGGACGAAAGCCCTGCGCTTCCAGCCGAACGCGCAGCGCTTCCAGCTGTTGCGCCGGCGCATGTAGCGCATCTACCAGTTCGATTTCGCAATCCATTAAATCGAGCAGCATGCGGTTACCGTTGCTAAGGTAGTTTTCCGCCTGGGTTTGAATCGGATTTTCCAGCAGAGCGAAACATTTCAGGCCCAGCTTTGCCGCGACCGCGGCGGTTTGACGTACGTGGTTTGACTGAATCGCCCCGGCAGTGATTAACACGTCTGCCCCTTCGCGTAGCGCATCCGCCGCCAGGAACTCCAGCTTGCGCAGCTTGTTGCCGCCCAACGCCAGCGGTGTAATATCATCACGCTTAATAAAGATATCGCGGCCCAGATAGTCGGAAAGACGCGGTAAATGCTCCAGCGGCGTCGGCGCGCCAACCAGTTCAAGACGGGGGAATTGGATCAAATTAGACAGGGACAAGGCAGCCTCCACGCACACAGGATAATGGCTACAGTGTTGCAGAAGATTTGTCAGGGATCTATGGTCAGTTCGTGTGATAAAGCGCAGACGCGCCCGGCTGCTGAGAAAATCGGCGCGGCACGGATGAAATCCACCCGTGCCGCACGCTTAATTACGCTGCCAACCTAAAAACTGATCATATTTGCGCAGGGCGATACGGTAGTTATTATTGCCAGCGTCCGGTAAATCATTCTCCAGACATTCATGCCAGCTCCCGCCGCGTAATTTCTCTGCCGGATAATTCTTCGCCGATAGCATATCATCCAACCGGCGCAAACGAACCACATACTCGCGAATCGTGCTGTGGCTCATTTCCGTTTGCTCAAACAGGTATTGTTTAAATGCCATAATGTCAAAATAATTGGGGTGGGTATTGCAGTAAATATCACTGCAAAACCGGCACAGGGCGGTCAGTTCGTTTTGTAATTTAAGCCAGACCTGATCGTCGATCGGCTGGTCCATCCGGGATATGGCTTCTTTATTGATGATCTGACCGCGAAAAACTAACGCCATCCTGTCGAGTACTTTTCCGCAGTGTGAACAATTACTTTGGCTGTGTTTAAAGTCTTTAAGATAACGGCTTAATGGCCTCGTTTTTAGTTTGGTTCCCATTGAGGAGCCCCCCGGTTATATGTCTCGAAAGCGAGAGCTGACGCTGTCAGCGCGCTCCCGTTAACCGGGCGCGCAGGCGTTTAATCGCCTGACTGTGCAGCTGGCTGACGCGGGATTCTCCCACCTCCAACACCGCGCCAATCTCTTTCAGATTCAACTCTTCCTGGTAATACAGTGTCAGCACCATCTTTTCGCGCTCGGGCAAGGCCTCGATCGCTTCAATGACGCGTTCACGGAGATTCCCTTCCATTAGCTGGTGAAGCGGATTGGCATCTTCATGTCCTTCCGTCACCAGTTCCGCACTATCGCCATGTTCTTCGCGATACTCGTCATAGGAGAAAAGTTGGCTGTTATTGGTATCCAGCAGAATCTGCCGATACTCTTCCAGCGAAACATTTAGCTGTTTAGCGACTTCCTGCTCGGATGCGGCTCGCCCCAGCGACTGTTCGCACTGATGCATCGCAGACGCGACTTCACGCGCGTTGCGTCGCACGCTGCGCGGCGCCCAGTCACGGCTACGTAGCTCATCCAGCATGGCCCCGCGTATACGCTGCACGGCATACGTGGTAAAGGCTGTACCCTGCAGCGCGTCATAGCGCTCCACGGCATTCAGCAGCCCGATACCCCCGGCCTGCAGCAAATCATCCAGCTCAACGCTCGCGGGCAGCCGTACCTGCAGGCGCAACGCCTCATGGCGCACCAGCGGTACGTATCGCTGCCACAGCGAGTGTTTGTCCATCACGCCATCGGCGGTATAGAGATCGTTCACTTTGACTACCCTGCGTTAGTTACGTTATCGGCATGATTATCCGATTCTGTAGGGCGATCGATTGGCGGAATAGGGATAAAAAAGGCGGGTTATTTAGAAAATGTGTGTGACCACTACCGGCGCGTTGCCGATGAGATCACACTTTTATTAAAAGTGACGGACAATTTTTTTTAAGCGTTCGCGCGTGGACTGCGGCACGTATTGCCACAGCGCGCATGCTTTGCCGTCAATGTCCTGATAAAAGCTTTGCAGCTGATCTTCAGCCTGCGGCGCCTGGCGAAAATGCACCGTACCCTGTTCGGCATCGATAAATAACCGTCCGCTAATAAACAGCCGCTTCAGGTCACTGCGTAAAAACAGACCGTTGTCGACGCTATTATCGGCCAGCAGCCCTTCCTCATTTTCGCTGGCATCTATATGGCAAGCTTCCACCCATGACGCGGAAACATTCGCCGAAAGCGAGGTGCCGGTAATCACGCAGCCGCCGTAGCGCGCCTGCACCGCCGTGCTGAATTCCGTCTGGCCGGCGCGCTGCAACACCTTCACCCTGACACGCCGGCCAACCTGCTGCCCGGCGATCACCGCCGCAGGAGTGGGCAGCGCAGGGGTCTCCAGCACCACGATAAACTGCAGCGTACGCGCCTCGCTAAAACAGGGCTGCGCCTGAGGATCGTACAACTGCCAGTAATCATCATTGCCTTGTTGACGCATCAGCGTTAAGCGATAGCCCCGGCTGGCCAGCAGATTTTGCGCCGTTGCCCCGCCAGGATCGAGCATGGCGTAAACCCGGCTTTCTCCCATCACTTTCCATAACGCTACGGCGGGATCGTTGCGCCGAAGATAAAGAAAGGATTGCCCCTGATGCATATAGTGCTCAAAGCGGCGCAGATAATTTTTCCGATCGTTATCGTCTGAAACAAACAGCAGATCTTCCAGCGGGCTATTTTCCGCCTGGTGGGCAAACACCGCGCGAATAACCAACTGACGCGGGCTGGTGGAGGGGCTTAATAAGCCGCGAAAAGTCAGCGCCTTTTCTGTCGGATATTTTTGCCCGTAGCGCTGGCTGATTTTTTCAAAGGTCAGCCGCTCCCCAGGTAACAAGTCATAATTGAAGCGCATAAACACTCCAGAAAAAGAGCCACGGGTTAATCAGCGTAAGGACGCTGCTTTGCCGTTATTATCGGCAGGCTGTTACTTTTCTGTAACGCAGAACTAAAATCTTTTTTGCCCGCAGGTTATCCGCAATAAAGCCCCCGCTTTGCCCTCTTATTTGCGCCATTACTCATCGGATCTCAGGCGTAATCTTTATCCATTCCCGGGGAAGGCTTCCCTGCACCTTGTTATATCGAGACTCTGTATGAAAGGTATCGTACTCGCTGGCGGCACAGGCTCCCGGCTACATCCGGTAACCTGCGGCGTGTCCAAACAGCTGCTGCCGGTGTATGACAAGCCGATGATCTATTATCCGCTCTCTGTCCTGATGTTGGCGGGCATTCAAGACATTCTGGTGATCACCACGCCGGAAGATTTACCGGCTTTTCAGCGACTGCTGGGCGACGGTAGCCGTTTCGGTATTCAGCTGCAGTTTGCCGTTCAGCCAAAACCCGAAGGGCTGGCGCAGGCGTTTATCATCGGTGAGGATTTTCTTGCCGGCGAAGGCTGCGCGCTGGTGCTGGGCGACAACATCTTCTTTGGCCAAAGTTTCGCCAAAAAGCTGGAAGAGGTGAGCGCGCGCGACAGCGGCGCGACGGTGTTCGGTTATCAGGTAATGGACCCGGAACGCTTCGGCGTGGTGGAGTTTAATCAGCAGTTTCAGGCGATCTCGCTGGAAGAAAAACCTGCGCAGCCTAAATCCAACTATGCGGTGACCGGCCTCTATTTTTATGACCGCCAGGTCTGCGCCATGGCGAAGCAGGTAAAACCCTCGGCACGCGGCGAGCTGGAGATCACCACGCTGAATCAAATGTATCTGGAAGATGGCCTGTTGTCAGTCGAGGTGCTGGGGCGCGGTTTCGCCTGGCTGGATACCGGCACCCATGACAGCCTGCTTGAAGCCTCGCACTTTATTCACACCATTGAAAAACGTCAGGGTTTTAAAGTTGCCTGTCTGGAAGAGATCGCCTGGCGTAAGGGCTGGCTGAGCGCCGGTCAGCTGCGCGAGCGGGCAAACTATCTTAACAAAACCCAGTACGGATCCTATTTGCATCAGCTGCTGGTGGAAGCATGAAGGTAACTAATACGCGTATTTCTGATGTAAAGATCATTCAACCCGCCGTCTATGGCGATGCGCGCGGCTTCTTTCTTGAGACCTTCGAGAAAAAACGCTACCAGCAACTGCTGAACATCGATCTGGAATTTGTGCAGGATAACTATTCCCGTTCCGGCAAAAACGTTTTGCGCGGCCTGCATTTTCAAAAAACGCAGCCGCAGGGCAAGCTGGTGCGCGTAGTGCGCGGCGAAGTGTTTGACGTCGCGGTGGATATTCGCCCGGACTCACCCACGTTTGGCCAGTGGGAAGGCGTTATCCTTTCGGAAGAAAACAAGACGCAGCTCTGGATCCCGCCCGGTCTGGCGCACGGTTTTTTAGTGCTGTCTGACCTGGCGGATTTTGAATATAAATGTACCGATTACTACAACCCACAGGATGAAGCCTGTCTGCTGTGGAACGACCCTTCTGTAAATATTGACTGGCCGGTGAAAGCGCCGCTGCTGTCAGAAAAAGATAAAAAAGGTTTGCCTCTTAGGGAGTTGTTGCCATGCGCGTATTGTTAACCGGCGCTTACGGTCAGCTGGGCCGTAGCCTGCTGGATCGCTTTCCTGCCGACTGGGTTTTGCTGGCCTGTGGTTCAGCCGAGCTGGATATTACCAACCGGGCGGCGGTCGATCGCATTGTGCGCCGCTTTCGCCCACAGGTGATTATGAATGCCGCCGCCTATACGGCGGTGGATAAGGCGGAAACCGATCGTATCCGCGCGATGAAAATTAATGCGCTTGGGCCGGAAAACCTGGCGCGCGCCGCGCGCGATACTGGCGCTCAGCTGATCCATATTTCTACCGATTACGTTTTTGACGGCACCAAACTGACACCCTATGTCGAAAGCGACACGCCCTGCCCGGTTAACTTTTACGGTTTAAGCAAATGGGAAGGCGAAAAACGCGTACAGGCGATGCTGCCGCGCGCCATTATCGTACGTACCTCATGGGTATTTAGCGAATATGGCAATAATTTCGTCAAAACGATGCTGCGCCTGGCGCAAACCCAGCAGAGCCTGCGCGTGGTGAACGATCAGCGCGGCTGCCCAACCTATGCGGGCGATCTGGCGCAGGCGATGATCACCCTGGCCGCCGATGCCAACGCATCGGGGATTTATCACTACTGCGGCGATAAGGCGGTGAGCTGGTATGAGTTCGCGCTGACCATATTCCGCGTCTTTAGCGATGAATTTCCTGCGCTGCGCTCGGTTGAAGTCTGCCCTGTTTCGGCGGCGAGCTATAAACAACAGGCGTGCCGCCCGGTGAACTCGGTCATGATCAGCGAAAAAGCTGCGCCGCAGCCCTCCTGCTGGGATAAAGCACTGGGAATGGTGATGTCGGCCTGAAAGAGAGAGTAAAATGGCGGTTTCCCGCCGAAACAGCCGTAACAAGCCAGCAATAACCCCTGCTGGCTTGCCCAAAAACAGGCGTATGCGCCGCTTCGTTACCCCAACCCTTCAACTCTCGCTGCATAGTCTATGATTGTTTTGTGTATGCAGCCTGAGGCCAGTTTAACCGGACACCGTTTCACATCCTCACTCAGCGGAACAGCCCCCTGATGATCACCATCAGCAGCGGGCCGGTCCGCTACGGCATCCAACTCGCGCTACAGGCTTAAGCGATTAGCTTGCATCACTGAACAACAATAGATGATGTCGTCCATGGGTCATTTCTGCGTTAAGCGAGGAAAATGAATGGAGTCCAAATCATTTCGTAAAAGTTGGGGCGCCGAATATGAGGCCGCCGATACGGTTCGTTTCCGTCTTTGGGCACCAGGCCAACAGACGATAACCCTGAGGATCGACGGTGAAGACCGTGAGATGAATAATAGCAGCGACGGCTGGTTCGAGCTGCTGACGACCGATGTTGCGCCCGGCGCGGAATATAATTTCGTGCTTGCCGATGGCATGGTGGTACCCGATCCCGCTTCCCGCGCTCAGAAGGCGGATGTTAACGGCCCTTCTCTGGTTATCGATCCCGCCAGCTACGCCTGGCAACACGCGTGGCAGGGGCGCCCGTGGGAAGAATCGGTAGTCTACGAGATGCATATCGGCACCTTTACACCCCAGGGCACCTTCCAGGCCGCTATTGAGAAACTGCCCCGGCTCGCCGAGCTGGGTATTACCATGATTGAAGTGCTACCGGTTTCGCAATTTGGCGGCAATCGCGGCTGGGGTTATGACGGCGTGCTGCTTTACGCGCCGCATTCGGCGTATGGCACCCCGGAGGATTTTAAAGCCTTTATTGATGCCGCCCATGGTCATGGCCTGTCGGTGGTACTGGATATTGTGCTTAACCACTTCGGCCCAGAGGGTAACTACCTGCCGTTGCTGGCGCCGGATTTTTTCCATAAAGAGCGGATGACGCCCTGGGGCGCCGGTATCGCCTATGATGTGGATGCCGCGCGTCGTTACATCGTGGAGGCCCCGCTCTACTGGCTGAAAGAGTTCAATCTGGACGGCCTGCGCTTCGATGCCATCGATCAAATCGAAGATATTTCTGAAAAGCATGCGCTGATTGAAATAGCCGAGCGTATCCGCGCTGAAATTACCGACCGCCCTATCCATCTGACTACCGAAGACAGCCGCAATGTCATCTTCCTGCATCCGCGCGAGCAGGATGGCACGGTGCCGCTGTTTACCGGCGAATGGAATGATGACTTCCACAATGCCGTTCACGTACTGGCAACGGGTGAGACGCATGCCTATTACCAGGATTTCGCCAGTGAGCCGGAAAAACTGATAGCGCGTATTCTGACGGAGGGTTTCGCTTATCAGGGCGAAGTGTCGGCGCAGTCGGGCCAGCCGCGCGGCGTAAAAAGCGGCGGCCAGCCGCCGACGGCCTTTGTCGATTTTATCCAGAACCACGATCAGGTCGGCAACCGCGCCCAGGGCGAAAGGCTGATTGAGCTGGCGGGCGTTGAGCGCACCAAAGTGATGTTTGCCACGCTGTTGCTCTCTCCGCATATCCCGCTGCTGTTTATGGGCGAAGAGTATGGCGAAACTAACCCTTTCCTGTTTTTTACCGATTTCCATGGCGATCTGGCGAAAGCGGTGCGTGAAGGCCGCGCCCGGGAGTTCGAAGGTCACGCGGGCCATGAAGGTGAAAGCGTGCCCGATCCCAACGCCGAAACGACGTTTGCCGCCTCGAAGCTGGACTGGCAAAAGTGGGAGAGCGAACAGGGTAAAGCCTGGCTGGCGCTCACCCGTGAACTGTTGGCGCTGCGCCAGCAACATATCGTGCCGTTGTTGGCTAACGCGGCCGGCAACGCAGGCAGGATTGTCAAGACGGCGGAAGGATTCGTTGCCGTGAGTTGGGCTTTCCCGGCCGGCACGCTCTCTTTAGCATTTAATATTGGCGCCACTCCCCAGCCGCTTCCCGATCTGCCTGGCGAAACCCTGTTTGCCTGGCCGCAGGCGTCAGCGGAGCTACCACAGAATTCGATTATCGTTCGCCTTGCTTCAGGAGTCACCAAGTGAAGATCCCGACCGCTACCTATCGTATACAGTTCCGTAACGGCATGACCTTCGATCGTGCCGCGGGCCTGGTGCCCTATCTGAAGCGGCTTGGTATCAGCCATCTGTATGCCTCGCCGATTTTTACCGCAACCTCTGACTCGACTCACGGCTATGACGTGACGGACGCGAACGAGATCGATCCGGTTCTTGGCGGGCGCGCCGGCTTTGACCGCATGGTAAAGGCGCTGCAGGATGCCGGGCTGGGTTTGATTCTGGATATTGTGCCGAATCATATGGCTGCCTCACTGGAAAATGCCTGGTGGCGCGATGTGATTGAACATGGCGAAAAAAGCCGCTACGCCCGCCATTTCGACATTAACTGGTCACGCCGCCTGACGCTGCCTTTCCTTGGCGATACCTTTGAGGCGGTGCTGGAAAACGGCGAAATCAGCGTTAAGGCCGATCCCAAAACCGGCAGGCCCGCCTTAGCTTACTATGAAAGCTTTTATCCGCTGGCGCCGGACACCTGGCAGGGCCGCGAAGAAGAGGTGCTGCGGCTAACCGATAAGGCGGAGATCGCCAAACTGCATGAGCGTCAGCCCTGGCGGTTAATGTCGTGGCGCGATGCGCCGCACGATCTCTCCTACCGTCGCTTCTTTGAGATTACCGGACTGGTCGGCGTGCGCGTCGAAGACCCGGCGGTATTTGATGATGCGCACCGGCTAATCCTGGAACTGGTGCACTCCGGCGCGGTTGACGGGCTGCGAGTGGATCATGTCGATGGACTGGCCGATCCTCAAGCCTATCTTGAGCGTCTGCGTCAACAGGCGGGGCCGGATTGCTATATCACCGTGGAGAAAATTCTCGGTAAAGATGAGCAGATCCCGGCGGACTGGCCAATTTCCGGCACTACCGGCTATGAGTTTATCGAGTCGCTTTCCGATGTGTTGGTGGACGGTGAAAATATTCGGCTGCTGCGTAAGGCCTATGATCAGGTCACCGGCAAGCCGGTCAATATGGCCGCCGAGCTGCGCGCGGCCAAACTGCTGATGACCGACAGGAATTTTGCCGGTGAATTTTCTACCCTGCTACACCTGGCAATGGACATTGCCAGCATCGATAACGTGACGCTGGATCAGCCAACCTTGCGCATGGCGTTGCGCGAGCTGCTGGTCGCTTTTCCGGTTTACCGTACCTACGGCACGGCAGAAGGATTGCCGACGGAAAGCAGCGAGATGCTGCAACGGGTAGCGGAAAAAGTGAGAACCAGCGCCGAGGCGCCTGCGCCTGAAGCGCTCGATTTTCTTACCCGAATATTAAGCGGCGAGGTGTCGCAGGCGGCGAGCGACACAGCAACGCATTTCCGCACGCGCTTCCAGCAATTGACCGGCCCGCTGATGGCGAAATCGGTCGAGGATACGCTGTTTTTCCGCCAAAACATGGAGCTGGCGTTGAACGAGGTCGGCGCGGAGCCGATCCCGCGCGCCTTCTCGCTCGATCGCTTCCACAGCGAGATGAAAACGCGCCTGGAAAAACAGCCCGATGCGCTTTCCGGCACCTCAACCCACGATACCAAACGCGGCGAAGATGCCCGCGCCCGGCTCTATACGCTGACCGAGGCGCCGGAGCGTTGGGCTGAATGCGTCGCCCGCTGGCGCCAGATGAACCGCTCTAAAATCAGCGTGCTGGACGATGGTCCGGCCCCGAAACCTGCCGTGGAATGGATGTTGTATCAGGCGCTGGCCGGTGTCTGGCCACCGACGCTGCAGCCACAGGACGCGGCGGGACTGCAGGCGCTGGAAGAACGCTTTCTGCCGTTTGTCGAGAAGGCGTTGCGAGAAGCGAAGCTGCGCACCGACTGGGCCGACAGTAACGATAGCTATGAGACGGCGGTGCTTGACTATGTGCGCCACCTGCTGTCGCCGGCTAATCAGGCGTTCCTGCAGGACTTTACCGACGCGCTGCAGCCCTTTATCCGCGCGGGTCTGGTCAACAGCCTGACCCAAACTCTGATCAAATTGGCCGCGCCGGGCGTACCGGATATTTATCAGGGCAGCGAAGCGCTGAACTTCAGCCTGGTCGATCCCGATAACCGTCGCGAACCTGATTTCACCGCGCTTGATACCATGCTGAATGGGCATGAAACGCCGGAATCCGCTACCGAAGAGAGCTGGTTAAGTGGTCGTTTAAAACAGCATTTGATTGCGCGTCTGCTGCACCTGCGTCAGCAGAAGCCGGCGCTGTTTCGCCAGGGCGACTATCTGCCGCTCAGCGCCAGCGGCCAGCGGGCGGAGAACGTTATCGCCTATGCCCGGGCAACGCATGACGAAGCGCTGATCGTTATCGCGCCGCGCCTGGTGTTCAGCAGTCTCGGCGAAAGCCTGGACCAGCCGGATCCGCAGCGCTGGCTGGAAACGGAGATCGCGCTGCCTGCGCCTCTCGCCAATCGCCGTTACCGTGACATCCTGAGTGGAGAAATCGTCTCGCTGACCGACCGCTATCGCCTGGAAACGGTCGCCTGCAGTTCGTCTGCCATACTGGTAAGTGCATGATTTTAGCTAAATAAAAACGTTATAAATTGCTGTTGTGCTTAAAAATTATCTTTCAACGGAGAGAGATGTATGTCAAACGGTAAGCCTTTTGAAATCACGGCGGGACAGAGCCACCAGCTTGGGGCCAATTTTGATGGCGAGGGCGTCAATTTCGCTATCTTCTCTGCGCATGCTGAACGCGTCGAGCTGTGCCTTTACGATCAGGATGGCAAAACAGAAATTGCCCGGCTGGATCTGCCGGAATATACCCATGAGATTTGGCACGGCTATGTGCCGGGACTGAAGCCTGGCGCGCTGTATGGTTATCGCGTGCATGGTCCTTACGATCCGGAAAACGGCCACCGCTTCAACCCGAATAAACTGCTGATCGATCCCTACGCACGCGAGCTGGTGGGCGATATCGAATGGAACGAGGCGCATTTTGCTTACGATCTGCTGCACGAAGACAAGGATTTGACCTTCGATACGCGCGACAGCGGCCCTTATACCCCGAAATGTCGGGTGATCGATCCGCATGAATTCGACTGGCAGGACAATAACCGCCCGAGCGTAGCCTGGCCGAATAGCGTGGTCTATGAAGCCCATGTAAAAGGTTTTACCCAACTCAATCCCGCTCTGCCGCCTGAACTACGCGGCACCTTTGAAGGGATGGGCCATAAGGTTTCGGTGGATTATATTAAGAGCCTGGGGATTACCTCGGTAGAGCTGTTGCCTGTTCACTGGTTCCCGGACGATCAGCATCTGTTGGATAAAGGCCTGAAAAACTTCTGGGGTTATAACTCGCTGGCGTTCTTCGCGCCTGCCTCACGCTATTACGGCCCGAATAGCATTCAGGGATTCCGCGATATGGTGCGTGCGTTCCACGATGCCGGCATCGAAGTGATTCTGGACGTGGTATATAACCATACGGCGGAAGGCAACGAGCTTGGCCCCACGCTCTCTTTCAAGGGCATCGATAATTTTTCCTATTACCGCACCCTGCCTGACCAGCACCGCTATTACATCAACGATACCGGCACCGGTAATACCGTCAATACTTCGCACCCGCGCGTATTGCAGATGGTGATGGATTCGCTGCGCTACTGGGCAGAGACCATGCATATCGACGGTTTCCGTTTCGACCTGGGCACCATTCTGGGCCGCGAGCCGGAAGGGTTCGATCAGCGCGGCGGCTTTTTTGATGCGGTGATGCAGGATCCGGTGCTGTCAAAAGTAAAACTGATCGGCGAACCCTGGGATATCGGCCCCGGCGGCTATCAGGTCGGCGGCTTCCCGCCCGGCTGGGCGGAGTGGAATGATAAATATCGCGATACGGTGCGTGAATACTGGAAAGGCGACAATGTTTCGACCGATTTCGCCGCCCGCCTGCTTGGTTCCGGCGATCTTTACGATCTGCGCGGCCGCCGTCCCTGGGCCAGCGTTAACTTTATTACCGCGCATGACGGCTTTACGCTGAACGATTTGGTTTCGTACAACGAGAAGCATAACGACGACAACGGCGAAGATAATAACGACGGCCACAGCGATAACCGCTCTTATAACTATGGCGCCGAAGGTCCGACGGATGATGAAGGTATCAATGCGGTGCGCGAGCGTCAGAAGCGTAACTTCCTTGCTACCCTGTTCTTTTCCCACGGCACGCCGATGCTGCTGGCAGGCGACGAGTTCGGCCGCAGCCAGATGGGCAACAATAACGGCTACTGTCAGGATAGCGAAATCTCCTGGGTACACTGGGAAAACCTGCCGCCGAGCGCCGAAGCGCTGCGTGAGTTTACCCGTCAGGTTATCGCGCTGCGTGCGAAGCAGCCGTTGCTGCGCCGCGAAAGCTGGCGCGACGGCATGGATATTAAATGGTTTAACGCCGGCGGCGGCTTTCAGCAGCCCGAGCAGTGGGATGAAGGCTCGACGCTGGGCGTCTACCTCGGCCGCGCCGATCTTCAGCCGGAGGAAGGCATCTGGCACGATGTGCTGATTCTGCTTAACCCGTTTGAAGGCAACGTGCCGTTCCTTATCCCGCAGTTTGGCGAAGGCGGCTGGGTGCTGGAGCTCTCCACCTCCGATACCGACCGGCGTGGGCTGGTGATTACGCGTGAAAAGGAATTTGAACTGGAAGGCCGGAGTATTGTGTTGTTCAGAAGGCCGTAGGGCGGGTTGCAGGTAGATGAGTAAAATGGCGGGCTTAGACCCGCTATGAGTTACAGATAAGTGCGGACAGCGAATCCTGTCCGCGTTTTATCGCTTAAAGTTGTTACTGTTTCCCTTGATGTAAAATAGTGATCATCTACATCGCTTATAAATGCAGCCAGGCGTTCCGCCACTTTTCAAGCAAGCCGTCCCTTAGCATCCAGTTCTCATGAATCGCTTTTCTTAACTCTTCTCCTTGTCGCTCAAGGGCTTCCTTTTCGTGAATATGCATATTAATTGCCTCAGCCCACTCTGCGTAGCGGTTATTTACGTGGGTAACAGGTAAACCGCAGCGGAAAGGTTCAATATCAGTACAGATCACGGGTATGCCGCAAGCGCCCAGCTCAAGTAAACGCAGGTTACTTTTACATATATTAAACTGGTTAATTTCCAGCGGTACTAAGGCCAAATCTAAATCAAGGCTGGCCAATTTTTCCGGATAAACTTCAATTGGCACGCCCGGATGAAATTCGCATTGAACACCTTCAGGTTTCATGCCCATAAATACCCACTCAATTTCATGCTCAAAGGCTTTAATGAGAGGTTTAATAAGCGAAAGATCTCCTGTATGCGTAGAGCCACCGGCCCAACCTACCCTCAGCTTCTTTTTAGTCCTTTTATTACTTTTCAGTTCTCCCCAAATATCTACAGGTAACCCATTTGGCGCGATCCTGATATTAGAGGTAAAACGCGAAAACTCATCAGCCAGCGGGGCTGTAGAAACAACAACCCAGTCAGCCTGCGCGCAATCACGACGAATATCTTTAATAATATCCTGTTTAATATGTTTTCTGACCATACTACGGACAGGGATATTAGGCGAATAATCATCATAATCGATAACAATTTTGGCTGAGGAATAAGTTCTCACCTGTTCAAAATATTTACTTAACCCTCTTCTTAATCCCGGTTGGATTAGCATTACATCAGGCTGTAAACGCTCAATCTCAGGAAGAGCTATCAGCGTATCGTTTACCCCGCCATCAATATAAAGCTGTT
The DNA here is from genome assembly GCF_023517775.1 of Mixta hanseatica. NCBI lineage: Bacteria > Pseudomonadati > Pseudomonadota > Gammaproteobacteria > Enterobacterales > Erwiniaceae > Mixta > Mixta hanseatica. The sequence goes on from NZ_CP082904.1 coordinate 2,575,610, forward strand.
GTTCAAGCGCTGTATAAGGATGGATCACACGGTAATAGCCACAGCCTTGACGATCAATATTATTGGCTAATATCACTGGCAGCGGCCTTCCCGGCAATGGATCCTGCACGGAAGCCATATAAGGTGAGAGCTCAAATCCAGGGACATGCTTACTTAATTGCTTGTTATAAGCACTGTCAATGGAAAGCTGATGAAGCCATTTATGATACAGTCGATCTTTATCCTCTTTACTGGGGAAAGCTTTCGCTCTGTTTTCCCCTTTATAGAGGGATGTTCTGTTAGTTTGAAACAGCGTGGCATAAGGCGTCCATACATGCAGATAACCTTGTTGGCTCAGCCTTAGAGCCAAATCAATTTCAGTAAAATGTTGAGGGAAATCTTTATCATCGAAACCATTGATAGAGAGAAATGCCTCTTTTTTTATCATTAAGCAGGCACTACTAAGCGCGCTCATATTTTGAGCCACTTTCAGGCGATTCATATAACCGGACGAAGTAGAGCTTAGCCCCTGATTAACAGTACCTGCTACCCCGTTCAGGCCTAACACGATACCTCCATGTTGTACTATACCCGCTTTGGTAATGAGCCTGGCCCCTACAAGGCCTACTTCAGGTCGTAGGGCATGGGAAATCATCTCGTCAAGCCAATCAGATTCAAAAGCTTCAATATCGTCATTGATAAACAGGAGCAGTTCACCTGTAGCAGCGTTAACAGCAAAATTATTAATTTTTGCATAGTTAAAGTTGCCATCCCATTCCAGTAATCTTAACTGAGATATATTTAGTGCCTTTAATTTTTGCAAATACTCAACCATATCACTATCAGTTGATCCATTATCGACGATGATAATTTCATAATGGTGATAAGCTGTCTTTTCCATCAATGATTCAATACATTGACGTAAAGTTTTATAGTTATTTTTCGTCGATATGATGATACTGACTTTATAATTACACTGATGATGATAACGAATCTTTAATGCAGAACCTTCATGTGCACTATTGATATCTGCGGCAATGCCAAACCGTTTAAAATGTTCATTAATGACTTGTTGATATAAATCATTATTGCTGCTATTTAACCAACACAGCAGAGGTAAAGCGGCCCTGACGCTGACATGATCGATATGTTTTACGCAGCCCGGACCGGCAGCCTCAATGGCTTTCCATACCATATCAATCAGTGCAAACTCACCAGATGCCGGATTTAACCCGTTAACAGCCGGTAGCAGACCGCGTTCAAACGCCAATGTCCTGCCGATATAAGGATAGCTGCGTAGCAAATCAATATTTGTATCAGGCTTCAGCATAGGGTTTATTCCACCCTGAGCATCAGAAGCCTCTTCATCAAAATAAAAAATTAGCGATGAAGGATAGCGTAGTTTGTGTTCCGCAAGTTTCAATAAACTATGCGGCAAAAGGCAATCGCCGGCATGCAATACCAATAGTAAATCAGCCTGACTCTTTTCAGCGATCTGTGTTATGCCATCACACCAACTTTCCTGCTGATGAATAACGTTAATCGGTAAGGTTGTTGTTTCCGCAAAATGTTGACCGGTGACCCAGATGTTATCTGCCTGATAGTGCTGTGCCATAACACTGTGTAACGAAGCCATAGTATCTGCAACATCACCTGCATTAATCACGATGATATCAATACGACAGGCAGCATCGTTGTTTCTCAGAATGGCTTCGGTTGCAGCCAGTCGATGCTGACTAAGCGCACGAGCTTCTGTCCATTTTTTATATGACCATACAGGGGCAGTCCCCTGCCGCTGCGCCTTATTATGAATGGATAAAACGCGAGACTCCTCATCACTAAGTTGATAATGCTGAGGTTCCGCCAAACCTGCCAGCAGAGCAGGAAGCTGTTCTGTCAGGCTCCAGCGTTGGATAAATTCAGAATGCTGCTGCAGTACATAACGCTGTGCTTGCTCAAACCCGTCAATTAATTCCTGACAAATTTTCGCTGCTTCGCGTTTTTGTTTGGTGGCCCGCCCTGAAAAGTTATGCCATGCCGACTGGGTAAAATTGCTTTCCGTAAGATAGCCTTCACCGCCATACATATCATAAATATAAACGGGAATACCGGCTACCAAAGCATATTGAACTGATTTACCAATAGTGATAATAGCGTCGTAACTGGCAATAAGCGCAGGGGATACGCGTAATTGCTTGCCTGCAGCACCGATCATATCGCAGCGGACGCCCTGCTTTACCAGCATCTGCTGTGCTTCAAAAAGTTCTTGTGGCGGATGATTAGATATACACAGAACATTTTTTAGCGTTTCTTTATATTCAACTGGCGTATCGGCAAATTTTACCGGAGCAGGATTATCGAAAAGAATAATTTTTTCTTTTTTAATACCCTTTTTCACCAGCATTTCCGCGCATTCATGCGAAACAGCTAGTACAACTGCTGCCAGACGATTTTCCAGCTCGGCATCCAGAGGCATTTCCATTGATGCAAAAGACGACATGTGGTTAAAGATAAAGCGGGTGTTAGTTCCCTCTTTACAGAGTCGCTCAATCATATAGGCATTGAGGACAGTATGCTGTATCCAGACAATGTCATAAGCCTGTTCAAAAGGATAACTGTCATCATCAGTAACCAGTAAACGTTCCTGGTTCGGAAGGCTTTCAAACTCATTTTGAATGTCGCCACCTAAAAGATGCGTGAATACATCCACATACCACCCCTGATCAAGCATAAACTCAACCAGCTCTAGTGTAACTAACTCACTACCTTGCAGCTTTTCTAAATGGTTTGAGCAGATCAATATACGCGACATAATATCTTCCAGGTTCTATTGTGACTTTCCCCGAAAGTAATGCAGAATGAGATTCCGAGGAAAAACAGATTTGATTGCTAATCTACCGCGGCCGTGCTTTTCCAAAGCGCCGAGATCAGCGCTAAAATGGCATTAATTTGTCTGATAGACACCGAACCGAGAAAAATCAAATAGGTGGGGATAACGCTAATGCTGCGCAGTCAAAGGAAATAAGTAAAAAAAAACGCCCTCGTAATGAGGGCGTTTTTGAGTGCGTAACCGGTAAACGATTAACGCAGCAGGGACAGCATGGTCTGCGGAACCTGGTTGGCCTGCGCCAGTACGGAACTGCCAGCCTGCTGCAGGATCTGCGCACGGGACATGTTGGACACTTCCGTTGCGTAGTCAGAATCCTGAATACGGCTGCGGGCTGAAGACAGGTTGTTCACCGTGTTGTTCAGGTTGGTGATGGTGGATTCAAAACGGTTCTGAGACGCACCCAGCAGGCTGCGCTGAGAATCAACAGCTTTCAGCGCATCATCAATTGTTGACAATGCACCGGTGGTTGCGCCGCTGACGGTACCGGTTGCTGTCAGTACATCAAAGCCGCTGGCCAGGATTTTACGATCCCCAGAGGCAACGCTGGCGTTGCCGGCGCCTGAAGCTCCGGTCGCATCATAGAGGTTCCAGCCGGAGCTGCTGTTCATGGTGATACCGATGGTTTCGCCATCTTTAGCACCAACCTGGAAATTGAATGTCTTGTCTGAATCGTTATCCAGGATTTTGATGCCGTTAAAGTCGGTCTGGCTGGTCACGCGGTCGATTTCAGCCATACGCTGGTTAACTTCAGCCTGGATGGAGTCGATGTCAGAAGCAGAGTTGGTGCTGTTCTGCGCCTGAACGGTCAGGTCACGTACGCGCTGCAGGTTGTTGTTGATTTCGCTCAGCGCGCCTTCAGCGGTCTGCGCCAGAGAGATACCGTCGTTAGCGTTACGTGCTGCTACGTTCATGCCGTTGATGTTAGAGGTGAAGCGGTTAGCGATCGCCTGACCTGCTGCGTCATCTTTTGCACTGTTGATACGCAGGCCAGAAGAGAGGCGCTCAATCGCGGTGCCCAGAGAAGACTGAGATTTGCTCAGGTTGTTCTGAGTGGTCAGCGACAGAGTGTTAGTATTAATAACTGCCATGATAAGTATCCTTCAAGTTAAATTAGGGTTCGGCATTTGGCCTGCGGCTTCATCACCGTCATAAATGTTATCGACAACGTTAAGCAGGACTTTAGAATTTTTTTGCAGTGTCGCTAAATAAATTAATAACGATAAAGCGACAAATAACGGCTAAAAAAAACGCCCTCGTAAAGAGGGCGTTTTCGGATGCGTAATTGATAACAATTAACGCAGCAGGGACAGCATGGTCTGCGGAACCTGGTTGGCCTGCGCCAGTACGGAACTGCCAGCCTGCTGCAGGATCTGCGCACGGGACATGTTGGACACTTCCGTTGCGTAGTCAGAATCCTGAATACGGCTGCGGGCTGAAGACAGGTTGTTCACCGTGTTGTTCAGGTTGGTGATGGTGGATTCAAAACGGTTCTGAGACGCACCCAGCAGGCTGCGCTGAGAATCAACAGCTTTCAGCGCATCATCAATCTTAGACAGTGCACCGGTGGTTGCGCCGCTGACGGTACCGGTTGCTGTCAGTACATCAAAGCCGCTGGCCAGGATTTTACGATCCCCAGAGGCAACGCTGGCGTTGCCGGCGCCTGAAGCTCCGGTCGCATCATAGAGGTTCCAGCCGGAGCTGCTGTTCATGGTGATACCGATGGTTTCGCCATCTTTAGCACCAACCTGGAAATTGAATGTCTTGTCTGAATCGTTATCCAGGATTTTGATGCCGTTAAAGTCGGTCTGGCTGGTCACGCGGTCGATTTCAGCCATACGCTGGTTAACTTCAGCCTGGATGGAGTCGATGTCAGAAGCAGAGTTGGTGCTGTTCTGCGCCTGAACGGTCAGGTCACGTACGCGCTGCAGGTTGTTGTTGATTTCGCTCAGCGCGCCTTCAGCGGTCTGCGCCAGAGAGATACCGTCGTTAGCGTTACGTGCTGCTACGTTCATGCCGTTGATGTTAGAGGTGAAGCGGTTAGCGATCGCCTGACCTGCTGCGTCATCTTTTGCGCTGTTGATGCGCAGACCAGAAGACAGGCGCTCAATCGCGGTGCCCAGAGAAGACTGAGATTTGCTCAGGTTGTTCTGAGTCATCAGCGACAGGGTGTTAGTATTAATAACTGCCATGATGGTTTTCCTTTAAAAAATTGGTTCAGATTCAGGCATCTGTTATACGGCTTCATCACCGTCAACCTCATTATCGTCAGCGCTAAAACAACCTTTAGAAAATTTTTGCGAAAAATTAAAAGCCGGAAGTGCAATAAAGAAGGGCTTTATATCTGCCGATTGTTTTTTTTCATTCAGGCTAATATTTTCTCAACTGCTGCCGATACCCTCACCCAGTGATAGTCAACCAACGAAGGATTACAACATGGCAAGTGTTAGCTCTCTCGGTGCGGGAACCAGTCTCGATCTGCAAACGTTGTATGACAGCCTTGAGACATCAGAAAAAACACGCCTGACGCCGATTACTACCCAGCAGTCCTCCTATAAGGCGAAGCTGACCGCCTGGGGCATCGTGCAAACGTCGCTGGAAAAATTGCAAACCGCCGCTGATAAGCTGAAGGATACTTCCAGTATCGCGTCAACCAAGGTCAGCAGCACTAACACCGCTTTTAGCGCGGCACTGGCTAACGACGCGGCGGCAGGTAGCTATTCGGTAGAAGTGACTACTTTGGCTAAAGCGCAGTCACTGCTCTCTAAATCTGCCACCAGTAAAGATACCGATCTCGGCGACAGCTCGCTGGCTTCGCGCACCATTACCATTGCGCAAAGCGGCCAGTCAAAACCGATGACCGTAACGCTGGCTCAGGATAAAACCAGCCTGGCGGATATTCGTGATGCGATTAACCAACAGCAGGGCAGCGTTACCGCCAGCATTATTAAGTCTGACGATAACACCTATTACCTGTCGCTGACCTCGCGCGATACCGGTACCGCTAATGAAATGACGGTGACCACCGACGACAGCTCGCTGGCGCAGTACATTAGCTACGATAAATCGTCGACCACTAACGCAATGAGCGAGCAGGTTGCCGCCGCAGACGCCCAATTAACGCTTAACGGCGTGGCGATTACGCGCAGCAGCAATACCATCACCGATGCGCCGGAAGGGGTCACCCTGACGTTGACGAAAACCAACATCGGCAGTCCGGAAACCCTGACGGTAGAAAAAGATAATCAGCCGATGGTTGATGCGGTACAGGCCTACGTTGACGCCTATAACTCGCTGCAGACCACCATTGCTAACCAGACGAAATATACCGCAGTGGATCAGGGCAGCGGCAGCCAGGACACCGGTAACGGCGATCTGTTGGGTGACGGCACGCTGCGTAATATTCAAACGCGCCTGCGCTCAACGCTGTCCACCGCTTCGCAGACCGGCGGTGATATTTCGCTGCTGTCGCAAATTGGCGTGACGCAAGATCTTAACGGCAAGCTGACGGTAGACAGCGATAAGCTGAACAAAGCGTTGAATGAAAAATCAACCAGCGTGGTGAATTTCCTGTCGGGCGACGATAAAACTACCGGCTTCGCCACCCAGGCCAGCAATCTGCTGAAGTCCATACTGGCTTCTGACGGTTCAATTCAGCGTGCGGAAGACGGTATCAATACTTCGCTGAAGCGTCTGTCCGATCAGTACGATCAGGTCACCACGCAGATTGAGGCGACCATGGCGCGTTATAAAACACAATTTACCAGTTTAAGTACCTTAGTTTCATCGATGACGCAGACCGGGAACTACCTGACCCAACAGTTCAACGCGATGAATAGCTAATCAGAGGAATAACATGTACGCAAAATCGGGAATCCAGGCCTACGCCCAGGTTGGCGTTGAAAGTGCCGTGATGAGCGCCACGCCGCATCAGCTGGTGGTCCTGCTATTTGATGGCGCGCTAAGCGCGATGAAAAAAGCGGTCATTTTGATGGAACAGGGCGACATTCCCGGCAAAGGTCAGGCGCTCTCTAAAGCGATCAACATTATCACTGGCGGTCTGCGCGCCGGCCTGAACCATGAAGCTGGCGGCGAAATTGCAGCGAACCTTGACGGGTTGTATGACTATATGACTCGCCGGTTGCTGCATGCCAACCTGCATAATGACGCTGAGGCAATTGCCGAAGTGGAAAGACTGTTGACCAATATTGCCGATGCGTGGAAAGAGATCGGGCCGAACGCGCACGCGACTCAGGAAGCCTGATAATGTCGGCTAACCTCGATTTGCTGCGCCGCTATCAGCAGCTGCTGATGCTTAGTAATACCATGTTGGCGTTGGCGAAGCAGAGCCAATGGGATGAACTGATCGGTCATGAGATGGGCTATGTGCAGGCGGTAGAAAGCGTGACGCTTGCCATGGCCGGCACTTCCCTGCCCGCCGCGCTGCAAACGCAAATCCGCCCGCTGCTGAAGCAATTGTTGGATAATGAAAACCTGATTAAAAGTCTGCTTGTCAGCCGCATGGATGAGCTGCGCACGATGGTGAATCAGGGCAACCAGCAAAAGAACGTGACCTCTGCCTACGGACGTTTTTCCGGCAACGTTCTTCATCCTTCCGATCTGTAAATCGGGGCGCCGGGCAAAAGCATGGATAACCGAAATGCAGAAGATGACGCCCGCGCGTCATCTTCTGTTGGCTACGGCTGGCCTGCGGCGGGTTGCGTCGCGAAAACGGCGCGCATATTGTGCGGCTCGATATTCTGAATAACCGCGGCATCCGGCTGTAACGCCACCTGCTCCAGCGCCTGCTGGCATTCAATCGTCGGCTGTTCTACTTTTTTCAGCGTCAGCTTGTCGTAATGCAGTTCATTGCCTTCCAGTGCCAGCGGCATTACGCGTAGCTGCTTATTCACGTTAACGTATTCTCCGTTTAGCAGCGTCAGCTTACCAGGCTTGGCTATCACGCGCTGCCACTGGCGGCAGTCCAGCGTATCGCCTTCGGCAGTAATGATCAGGCTACCCATCGCCCGATCGCTAATCAGCCCGCGCTGCGGCCCGGTAGTTTGCCAGTAACCTTGCAGATTGGCCGGAGCCGGTGTTTTTACCGCCTGCTGATATTGATCAATCTGCGCACAGCCCGTCAGCGCCAGCGCGCCCAACAGCATCCACTTTTTCATTCTGGCTCCCTAACCTTCATTTGATGGCGGCTACGTTATAATTTTTCACCCCGCCAGCGCAAGAAACTTGCGCATCAGAGAGAGAATGCGTGCATGTGACGGGGGTTTTTACCCCCGCCCGGCGCGCGGTGCCTAAGTTTACGGCGGTTAAACGGCGATCTCCTGACAGCCACGGCGCGTCAGGTTACACTTAGTGCTGTCTTTATTTACAGGTTACCGCCATGAAAACGCCTCAAGAGTATTATGCCATCGCCCGTTCTATGTTTTTGTCGGCCCATCCTGACTTTCAGGCCGCCCTTGATAGCCTGACGCAGGAAGAAGCGGACAGCTTTAATATGCCGCTGGCGCAGTATCGCAGTCTGCAAGCAGATCGGCTGTACGCCTCGTTCTTACGCGCAAAAAATCAAGATGCGATTCTGTTTTCAATCCAGCTGGCGGAACCCAATAAAGAAGTGGCGATGCAGGCGATAGAAGCCTATCTGCACGAGCACGCTGCGGCGTTGGGGATGACATGGGAAGAGTTTTGTCAGAAAAACGATCTGTAAAAGCTGGAGTGGCATCCTAATAAAAAGAGTGGGTTACTGATCCAACCAGTCACGCTAATAGCGAATATAGTTGTACAAGAGAATTGATTTTGTATAACTTGATCGGGTGGCGACAGTCACAACCAACCTTGAACGAATAGTGCTTTGCACTACCTCTGGAAGTGTCGCTGGATTTCCACCTCCAGAGGTTATTTTTAATTAATGCTCCGCCGCCTTATCAATATACTGCCTCACCGCCAACAGCCGGTTAATGTGCGTCAAAAGCAGATCCACATCGGACTGGATCACATCGGGCGTAGCGCACGATGCCGCCAGTATGGCGTTATTAATATTCTTTTCGATGCTGTCTGAACCTTCTTTCCCGGCAGTTAACAATAGCGCGGCGATCAGCAAAGATTGAGCTTCTACCTGCGCCGTGATTTCTTTGGCTTCGACATCCATTTTTGCCAGTTTCATCAAAATATCGATGACAAGATGTTTCATAATAATCCCCTGTTAATTTACGCCGAAACTAGCATGCATGGGTGCTGGATTGTATAAGACAAAACGTAAAGCCGAGAGCATCCCAATTTTCTCTGGCCAAAACGCGAAAAATGCATTTGATACTGTTTGCATATCCAGTATGATAGCTGGCGCTTCGAGCGGTGCGGAATCAAGAGGATTGCTAACCATGTTTGTTGAACTGATTTATGACAAGCGCAACGTTGCCGGGCTGCCTGGCGCGCACGAACTTATCCTGGAAGAGTTGCAAAAAAGAATTCATCGCACCTTCCCGGATGCAGAGGTGAAAGCCAAAGCCATGCAGCGTAACGCCATAGAAAGCGACGCCAGCAAAAGCGATAAATCGATTATTATCCGCATTGTTGAAGAGATGTTTGATGAAGCGGATATGTGGCTGGTGGCGGAATAACCCGATGCCAGATAAAGAAACCGCCCTTCGGGGCGGTTTTTTTGGCTAGATAACCGTGCTGGGATCCTGACTTTCATCATCGTCATCTTCCAACGGATCGGCATCATCATCGTCATCAGCGATTTCGTCCGGGGTTTGCGGCACGGGCTCATCATCTTCCAGCGGATCGTTTACATCGGGACGCTCTGACATGTTAACCTCCAGTAGCCCGACAGGGGCTTAATAAGTGTAGGTCTCTGCCGCCGATCACCAGGGAACAAATTTATCACCTGTTGACTGGGTCACAGTTAAGGTGTGTATCAGCGTCTGGCGGGTTGGCCTATGGCAATTTCAGCCATAAAAAAAGGCCCACCGAAGTGAGCCTTTTTGTTCAAAATACGAACCGAAGCCGCTTTTGAAAGAGTGCGCCGGTCAGCAGACCGAAGCTTTTGCCTTTATCATGTAGCCTTGCTGCTCAGGTTAACACCTTCATCGCTATCACACGGCCGGATGCAGGCTAAAACGCCTTACAGCGCAACAACGTTAGTTGCTGACGGACCTTTAGCGCCGTTCTCGATAGAGAACTCAACTTTCTGGCCTTCGTCAAGGGTTTTGAAATCGTTGCTCTGGATTGCAGAGAAATGTACGAATACATCCTTGCTGCCGTCTTCCGGAGAAATGAAGCCGAAACCTTTCTCAGCGTTAAACCATTTTACTAAACCAGTCATTTTGTTAGACATAGATATTTCCTTCTTGATGGGTGAGCCAGTTATCGTGGCATACAAGGTCTGTATTGCAGAGAATACTTACTGGGCACTTAGGAAGAGGCTCAAGAAGAAGGGTATCTAAGATAACGCTTTAAATGAGGACTGCTTTACTAAAACTGCTTTCATAAGGTCTGACTTCCAAACCGATGCGCCATTTACTCATGGAACCTAAGCGAGCGCAAGCGTTATTTTAAATTGTTTTTCTCAGAGGCTGACAATAAAAGCGCAGCGTTTTTTTATACTACCCCGACAAATACGTAAAGAAATGTATAGAAAAAAACGTCGCGGCTCGCTTTATTTTTAGCAGATCCTTTGCTACGCCCGTTAAATAACTGTGGCGCATATCAGGACGTGATTCAATCCCGCTTCGATTTAATGCTAAACCAGGCCGAGGCCGCAGCCAGAATTAACAGCATTACGCCATAAGCTATGCCGTCCGCCATGAAACGTAAAATAGCGCCTACAAAAAAGGCAACGGCCAAAATAGCAAAAAGTAATCGCTTGTTCATCACTGCCCTCCTCGTATCTCTTACGGATAAAGCGTAGCAGAGCCGGTGGAACCTGGCTCTGCGTTAGCGTGATGCCTTAACGGCGGATTTATCTCAACAAAACGGATTAAGGTTGTAAATTAACCTGGCCAGATTTTAGCGCTTCATCCGCATAGCTGTGGATCGTCGCTATCGCAACGGCTAAGCGTTTCGCCTTTGCCGGCGCCTGACTGATCAATTTTATTTTACGTGCCTGTGCGGCAATGGTTTTTTTGAGCTTTTCGTTTTCCTGCAGCAGCATGGTGTCATCATGTTTTCGTAGCTGTTCGCAATAAATCATTAAAGAGGAGAAATCATTAGCGTTAAGCGTTACCGTCGCAGGCGTGCTTTTTTCCACCCAGTTAAGTAATGACCTGATACGTTCTGGCGACCAATCGGAAACAAATCTGTTCATAGATAATCCTGGTATTTTGCTGTGCAAATAAAAGCCAATAATAAGAACGAACGCAAACCTATATTAAAGGCCGCTATTATTAGCCAGTAACTGCCGATGAGAAAATGATCGAAATCAAGAATAAAAAGGCAGTTTTGCTCCTAATTATCCTCTTCAGGAGAATATCGCTAAAAATCAGATTTTCCCTGTACCCCTGTTCAAGGTAAACGTTCAAAATCCAGGCGGTATATTCTTTTACCCTGTTAAATACTGATGCCTTTGAAAGAAAACCAGCAAAGAAAATAATGTTAACAAATTATCAAGCGGATATAAGAGAGCGCATAAAATTAATATTTTCATGTAATGAAATAGCGACCAGGCTACAAAATTGCTAATTATTCTATTTGATTATTGCTGCTAATTAACAACTACTTTTATTGTTTCTCTCATGGTGGGCTCGCCGATGCCCATAAAAAAAACCGCCCTCGGGCGGTTTGATAAACAGGCGGTAAGTTAAGAGACGTTGCCTACAATGTGGCCATCTATCTCTTCGATTTTTAACCGTAACAGGGCGTTTTGCATCTCATCAAACTCCCCTCCGCCGGATTTAACTTTTAAATCCTTCATATGTATAAAGTTAGCCGGAACGGACTCGCTTTCTGAAGCGGGCGTATAAACATCATCCGCTACTCGCGAAAAATGTTGCGCTAAGTTCTCGCCGATATCGCCAACCTGCGCTAAGTTTTCAGCCAGCGTAGTGTAATACTCTTTACCTGAAATCATCAGGCCGCTGATCACCGTGCCTTTCAGAAACAGAGTAATACCAAAAGATCCGTCTACCGCATTCACTATGTTGGTGAGATAAACCAAATCCATATCACGCATTTTGCTTGAAACGACGTTCTTCACTTCTCTATCTTCAGACATCACATTCCCCTCGTCATGATACAGGTGACACAGTTTCGATAAGAATAACTTTAGCGTAGTAGAATCTGTATTCTATGCCTGTTATCGTCGCTATCCCTTTTGCAGCCACCGCGATGATGCTGCTGTTACTGGCTTACCGTCAGAAACATAAAGCTTTTTTAATTACTGGTTATGTGTCGATGATCTCGGCGGTAGTTAACCTGATTCTGGGGTTTAGCTAATAACGAAAAATAGTCGGGCCAGACAGTAGAGGACTTTGAATTAACCTTTATCGCCCAGGGCACCAGAAGCCTCGCTGGCGCTTGAATATTACGCAGCCTGCCCGCTTTTTTGGGCACATTTGATATGTCTCAATTCTTTCGCCCCGACATGTGGTAGGATACTTCCCGCTCGGGTCGTTAGCTCAGCTGGTAGAGCAGTTGACTCTTAATCAATTGGTCGCAGGTTCGAACCCTGCACGACCCACCAGGCGGCCATCGTATAATGGCATTACCTCAGCTTCCCAAGCTGATGACGCGGGTTCGATTCCCGCTGGCCGCTCCACGCTTCCTTTATCCTCTTGTTTGAGATTCCGCTATCCTGCTAGTTAAGATTCCGCCCTCGGCAGATGTCAGAGCGCCGCTCGGGGCGAGATTACACGATGACAGGCAGATCGCTTTGCCATGTCGCGCAACGCCGATGCGGTTTATCAGAAGGAGGAGATACAATGAAGAAAACCATATACCTGCCCCAATTCGACAAAAAAGCTGAGGCTGAAGTTTTTGGTAATAAGATCACCGTGCGCTACGACGGCAATGAGAGCTTCCCACGCAGCCTGAAAGTTAAAGACCAGTTTTACGTGGTGATTGATGAGCAAGAAAAAGTGATGATACTGACCCGCAAAGCTATTGGATCATGGCACTTCTCATTGCTATAACCCTCAGCCGAATCCAATCATCCTTGCTTCTGCGGTTTTTTTATTTCTGCGAACCGGCCTGTAGCCGGGGTGCTATTGTTCCAGATACGCCAAACCCGGTGTGCGAATAACACGCCGGGACAGGACGATACAGAGCGTTCTTCAGGCTAGTTGCGAATCGCCCCACTACACCTGCATATTCATAATTTCCTGATAAGCCGACACCAGCTTGTTACGCACCTGAATGCCCATCTGCATAGAAACCGATGATTTCTGTAGATCGATCATGACATCGTTCAGGGCGATACCGGGTTTGCCCATCGTAAAGTCCTGCGCCTGCGCACGGGCGTGGTTCTGCGTTTCACTGATTTTATCCAACGCCGCTTTCATCTGGGCGGAGAAATCCGCCTGCGCCACGCTGTCGGTGTTCTTATTACTCGCCTGCAGCGAACCAAGCTGCAGCTGCTGAATCACACTCTCTATCCCCTGGATTGCCATGTTAACCCTCGTGTTATTGGCGTTTCGTTTAGTTCACGCAAACAAACTTAACACAAAGTCAATAGGACAAAGGGTGTAAATGACAGCAAAAAACATGGCTTTTTGACCCATCGAAATTGGCGAATAGGAAAATAATGGCATCCATTGAAGTGGAACTTTTCTAAGCCGTATCAGGGAGTCAGTTTTGTCACCACTTAACACACAGTCCGGTCAACTGTCAGGCAGGAAATGGTCATGAATGCTACCGCAACTCAGGAAACAACAAATAAGAAAGGCTTAAATGACCTTGTTGCTCGCCTGCGCGCCAATCCGCGGATCCCGCTGATCATCGCTGCAGCCGCCGCTACTGCCATCATTGTCGCGATGGTACTGTGGGCGAAAGCGCCGGCTTACAGCGTCCTTTATAATAACCTTTCAAATGAGGATGGCGGCGCGATCGTGACGCAGCTGACTCAGATGAACGTCCCTTACCGCTTCGAAGAGAATGGCGGCGCGCTGATGGTGCCCGCAGAAAAGGTGCACGAACTGCGCCTGCGTCTCGCTCAGCAGGGCCTGCCAAAAGGCGGCGCCGTAGGCTTTGAACTGCTGGATAAAGAGAAGTTTGGTATCAGCCAGTTCAGCGAACAGGTTAACTACCAGCGTGCGCTGGAAGGCGAACTGTCACGCACTATCGAGACGCTCGGTCCGGTAAAAAACGCACGCGTCCACCTGGCGATGCCTAAACCTACGCTGTTTGTTCGCGAGCAGAAATCCCCCTCCGCTTCCGTCACGCTGATCCTGCAGCCGGGACGAGCACTGGATGAAGGCCAAATTAACGCCATCGTGCATATGGTTTCCAGCAGCGTGGCCGGACTTCCGCCGGGCAACGTAACGGTTGTCGATCAAAGTGGTCGTCTGCTGACGCGTTCCGATGCGGCCGGTCGTGACCTGAACGATGCCCAGCTGAAGTATGCCACCGAAGTGGAAAGTCGCTATCAGCAGCGTATCGAAGCGATCCTGGCACCGATTGTTGGCAACGGTAATGTCCATGCGCAGGTTACCGCCCAGATCGATTTCGATACCCGTGAGCAAACGGAAGAGCAGTACAAACCGAATACCGATCCGGCCAATGCTGCTATTCGCTCGCGTCAGAGCAGCAATAACGAGCAGATTGGCGGCCAGTATCCTGGCGGCGTGCCGGGCGCGCTCTCTAATCAGCCTGCGCCTGCTAACAACGCGCCGATCGAAACGCCGCAAGCGAATAACAATGCAAATGCCACGGCGGGCAATAATAACGGCGCAGCGGCCAACACCACCGCCAGCACCAATGCAGCGCGTCCGGTGCCGTCCAATACGCACCATGACGAAACGACTAACTACGAGCTGGATCGCACCATTCGTCACACCAAGATGAATGTGGGCAGCGTGAAACGTCTGTCGGTTGCCGTGGTGGTGAACTACCGCGCCGATGCCAAAGGCAAAGCGGCGGCGCTGGATGAGAAACAGCTGAAACAGATTGAAGATCTGACGCGTGAAGCGATGGGCTACTCCAGCGATCGCGGCGACAGCGTCAACGTGGTGAACTCGCAGTTTACCCAAACTGAGGATACCGGTGGCGATCTTCCGTTCTGGCAGCAGCAGTCCTTCTTCGAGCAGATGATGAATGCGGGACGTTGGTTACTGGTTGCGCTGGTTGCCTTCATCCTCTACCGCAAACTGATTCGTCCGCACCTGCTGCGTAAACAGGAGCTGACCAAAGCGGCGATTGAACAAGCGGCAGCGCTGGAGCAGCAACGTAAAGAACAAGAAGCCTTCTCTGTTTCGCTCAGCAAAGACGATCAGGAGCAGGAACGTAAATCTAAACATCGCGTCAGCGCCGAAGTGATGAGCCAGCGCATCCGCGATATGTCTGAAAACGATCCACGCGTTGTGGCGCTGGTGATCCGCCAATGGATGAGTAACGAACTATGAGTCTGACCGGTACTGAAAAAAGCGCCGTCCTGCTGATGACGATTGGTGAAGACCGTGCCGCTGAGGTGTTCAAGCACCTCAGCACGCGGGAAGTACAGCACCTGAGCGCAGCCATGGCCAATATGAATCAGGTTTCTCACCAGCAGCTGGCTGAAGTGCTGCGTGAGTTTGAAACGGATGCCGAGCAGTTTGCGGCGCTGAGCCTGAACTCTAATGAATATCTGCGTTCGGTACTGATCAAGGCGCTGGGCGAAGAGCGCGCCTCCACGCTGTTGGAAGACATTCTGGAAACGCGCGAAACCACCTCCGGCATGGAAACGCTCAACTTTATGGAGCCGCAGGCGGCTGCCGATCTGATCCGCGACGAACATCCGCAGATCATCGCCACCATCCTGGTGCACCTGAAGCGTTCACAGGCGGCGGATATCCTGGCCCAGTTCGACGATCGTCTGCGTCACGATGTGATGCTGCGTATCGCCACCTTCGGCGGCGTGCAGCCAGCGGCGCTGGCGGAACTGACCGAAGTGCTCAACTCGCTGCTGGATGGTCAAAACCTCAAGCGCGCGAAGATGGGCGGCGTAAGAACCGCGGCGGAAATCATCAACCTGATGAAAACGCAGCAGGAAGAAGCGGTTATGGAAGCGGTACGCGAGTTCGATGGCGAACTGGCGCAGAAGATTGTCGACGAAATGTTCCTGTTCGAAAACCTGGTGGATGTGGACGACCGCAGTATCCAGCGCCTGCTGCAGGAAGTGGAATCCGAATCGCTGCTGGTGGCACTGAAAGGCGCCGATCAGCCGCTGCGCGAGAAGTTCCTCAAGAATATGTCGCAGCGTGCGGCCGATATTCTGCGCGACGACCTCGCCAACCGTGGTCCGGTCCGTATGTCGATGGTAGAGAACGAACAGAAAGCGATTCTGCTTATCGTTCGTCGTCTGGCGGAAAGCGGCGAAATGGTAATTGGCGGCGGCGAGGAAACCTATGTCTGATGCCTTTTCTTCCCGTCCATGGCAGCGCTGGCAGCCTGACGATTTAACACGCTTTGACCAGCCGGCCGCCGAGCCGCAGGTCGAACCTGAATTGACTTTCGACGTGAGCGAAGAAAACGACGCGTTTTCGCCACAGTCGCAGCTGGAACAGATCCAGACCCAGGCGCGCCTTGAGGCTCATGCGCAAGGCTACGCTGAGGGACAACAGAAAGGCTTTAATGAAGGCAAGCAGGCAGGTTTTGATGCTGGTTTTCAGCAGGGGCTGGCGGAAGCGCAGCAGCAGCAGGCGCCGGTACAGGCGCGTATGCAGCAGCTGGTCACCGAATTCCAGCACACGCTGGAAGCGCTCGACAGCGTTATCGCCTCGCGTCTGCTGCAGCTGGCGCTGGAAGCGGCGCGTCAGGTTATCGGCCAGGCGACCGCGGTCGACGGCTCTGCCCTGCTGCGTCAGATTCAGCAGATGATCCAGCAGGAACCGATGTTCAGCGGCAAGCCGCAGCTGCGGGTACATCCTGACGATCTGCAACGCGTTGAACAGACGCTGGGCCCGACGCTAGACCTGCACGGCTGGCGCCTGCTGGCCGACAGTTCGCTGCACCCGGGCGGCTGCAAACTGAGCGCGGAAGATGGCGATCTGGACGCCAGCGTGGCGACGCGCTGGCATGAACTGTGCCGCCTGGCGGCACCGGGAGAGCTGTAATGACCACACGTCTTTCACGCTGGCTGGGCTCACTGGACGCGTTTGAAAAACGCATGGCGGATGTGCCGGAGGTGCGCCGCTACGGACGCCTGACGCGCGCCACCGGTCTGGTGCTGGAGGCGACCGGCCTGCAGCTGCCGCTGGGCGCGACCTGCGTTATCGAACGTCACGACGGTAAACAGGTTACTGAAGTTGAAAGCGAAGTGGTCGGCTTCAACGGGCAGAAACTCTTTTTGATGCCGCTGGAAGAAGTGGAAGGCATTTTGCCCGGTGCGCGCGTGTTTGCGCGCGGCAACGGCGACAGCGCACAGAGCGGAAAACAGCTGATGCTGGGTCCGCAGCTGTTGGGCCGCGTACTGGACGGTAGCGGCCGTCCGTTAGACGGTCTGCCCGCGCCGGAAACCGGCTATCGCGCGCCATTGATCACCCCGCCCTTTAACCCGCTGCAGCGTACGCCGATCACCGACGTGCTGGATACCGGCGTCCGTGCGATCAACGCGCTGCTGACGGTAGGCCGCGGTCAGCGTATGGGGCTGTTTGCCGGCTCCGGCGTGGGTAAATCGGTGCTGCTCGGCATGATGGCGCGTTACACCAAAGCCGACGTGATCGTGGTCGGGCTGATTGGCGAACGTGGCCGTGAAGTTAAAGACTTTATTGAAAATATTCTTGGCACCGAGGGCCGTGCGCGCTCGGTGGTGATTGCCGCACCGGCGGATGTCTCCCCGCTGCTGCGTATGCAGGGCGCGGCATATGCCACGCGCATCGCCGAAGATTTCCGCGATCGCGGCCAGCATGTGCTGCTGATTATGGACTCATTAACGCGTTATGCGATGGCGCAGCGTGAAATTGCGCTGGCGATCGGCGAGCCGCCGGCCACCAAAGGCTATCCGCCTTCGGTGTTCGCCAAGCTGCCCGCGCTGGTGGAGCGCGCCGGTAACGGCATCGACGGCGGCGGCTCGATTACCGCCTTTTATACCGTATTAACCGAAGGCGACGATCAGCAGGACCCGATCGCCGACTCCGCGCGCGCCATTCTCGATGGCCATGTGGTGCTGTCGCGTCGGCTGGCGGAGGCGGGTCACTACCCGGCCATCGATATTGAAGCCTCGATCAGTCGTGCGATGACCGCGCTAATAGATGAAACGCACTATGCGCGCGTACGCCAGTTTAAGCAGCTGCTCTCCAGCTATCAGCGCAACCGCGATTTGATTAGCGTCGGCGCCTACGCAGCCGGCAGCGATCCGATGCTGGATAAGGCGATTAAGCTGTGGCCGATGCTGGAATCCTTTTTGCAACAGGGCATCTTCGAGCAGAGCCGCTATGACGATGCCTGCCTGCATCTCCAGGCTATTTTTGGTTGATGGCGTCGGGCCCTCCCGGCGCGAGAAATGAGGTCACCTGACGATGGCTAAAGCTAACAGTGCGATGGAAACCCTGCGCGACCTGGCGCAGCAAGAGGTGGAAGACGCGGCTATCCGGCTGGGTACGATGCGTCGCGCCCAACAGCAGGCGGACGAGCAGCTGAATATGCTGCTCAACTATCAGGATGAATATCGCCACAAGCTGAACAGCAATATGTCGACCGGCATCGCCAGTTCGCGCTGGACAAACTATCACCAGTTTATTCAGACGCTGGAAAAAGCAATTGAACAACATCGCCACCAGCTGGCGCAGTGTACGCAAAAAGTCGAACAGGCGCTTAATGTCTGGCGCAACAAACAGCAACGGCTGCACGCCTGGGAAACGCTCCAGGCTCGTTCGCAGGCCAATGAATTATTACAGGAAAACCGTCTCGATCAGAAACGGATGGATGAGTATGCCCAGCGGGCATCTTTGAGGAAGGCTAATGATTAAGTTGCCAACATCAGTCAATACCGTCAGCGTCAATAGCGGCGCTGATGTTACCAGCGGCAGCGGCCTGGCTAGCGGCGAAGGCGCGGCTTCCGGTCAGCTGTCGGAAGCGTTTCTGACACTGCTCGGCAATCGTCTGCTGACGCTGGCGAAACAGGGCGATGGGAAAGCCGCGCTGGCCGCCGACGCGCAAAAAACGCCGACGGAGAAAACGCCGGCGAGCGAGCTTAGCCAACTGCTAAGCGCGCTGCAAAAGCCGGAGGCGATTAATGCGTTGCTGACGCCGGAAAAGGCTAAAGAGAACCTGAAGTCCGCCGATGATAAGGATGAGCTGAAACGAGACAGTTTAAGCGCTGCCGATCAGCAATCTTTACAGGCACTGTTCGCCATGCTGCCGCAAACGCCGCTGGTGCAGCAGGCTGCGAAAAACAATGACGTGAAACTGGACGGTCAGGGTCTCAACGCGTTGAGCACCCAGAGCGGTAATCTGAAGGCGACGCTGACGGTGTTAACCGCGCAGCAGCCTGGTGATAAAGCGGATACCGGCGCGGCTAACACCAGCCTGGCCAGCGCCGCTACCGACAGCGAGGAGAAAGCCCCGCTCGCCAGCTTCCAGGGCCTGATGAGCGAGACGCGTCAAAGTGAAGGAAAAGAGACGAATGAAAGCCTGCCGACGCATACGCTAAGCGCGCTTTCAACCGTGATGAATCACGCCACCGCTGCTACCGCTGCGCCTGCTGCATCGGCCACGGCAATGACGCCAGCCACGCCGCAGATTAATGCGCAGCTGGGCAGCCCGGAATGGCAGCAGGCAGTGAGTCAGCAGGTATTGATGTTCAGCCGCAACGGCCAGCAGAACGCCGAGCTGCGTCTGCACCCGGACGATCTGGGCGCGATTCAGATCAGCCTGAAGCTGGATAACGATCAGGCGCAGCTGAATATGGTGTCAAACCACAGTCAGGTGCGCGCCGCGCTGGAAGCCGCGTTGCCGCATCTGCGTACCGCGCTGGCGGAAAGCGGCATCAACCTGGCCCAGAGCAACGTCAGCAGCGATGCTTTCCCGCAGAACCAGAGCTTTGGCAACCAGCAGGAATCGCGCCGCGAGCAGCCAGGCAGTTTTTCGCTGAGTTCCGGCAGCGAAGATGACGTTACGCCGCTGGCCGTTCCCGCCGCTTTGCAGGCGCGTGCGGCAGGCAGTAGCGCAGTAGATACATTCGCCTGACGGTGACAAACGCCAAAGGTAAAAGCAAAAGGCGCGTCTTTTCCCCCCATTGACTGGCGAGAGACGCGCGATAATCACTCTCGGCTCGCCACTATGGCCTGCCCCAGATAATTCACAGGGTATTTCTGCAAAATGTCTGATAACGCGAAAGCTAAAGGCCGCAAACGTTCCATCCTGATTCCGGTGTTACTGGTTGTAACGCTGGCCGCTTGCAGCGTGGCAGGCTATGTAGTGTGGCGAATGATGAATAAAACCGACGGACATCCGGAAGCCGCGAAAGTGGAACCGCCTGCCGCACCGGTCTTTTATGCTCTTGATACATTTACGGTTAACCTGGTCAATGCGGATAACGATCCCGATCGCGTGCTGTACGTCGGCTTTACGCTGCGTCTGCCGAATGAGGAAACGCGTGTTCGCATGAACGACTATCTGCCTGAAGTTCGTAGCCGGTTGCTGCTGCTGCTCTCTCGCCAGGATTCAGTGAAGCTGGCATCGGAACAGGGTAAGCAAGCGCTGGTAGAACAGATCAAGCAGTCGCTGGCACCGCCGCTGGTTAAAGGTCAACCTCCGCAGGTCGTAAACGATGTACTGTTTACCGCCTTCATATTGAGGTGAGTTAATGGGCGATAGCATTCTTTCACAGGCTGAGATTGACGCGCTTCTCAATGGCGACAGTGAAAGCGCGGAAGATGATAAGAATAAGAGTATCGGCGATGACAATATTCGCCCATACGATCCTAATACCCAGCGTCGCGTGGTGCGCGAGCGCCTGCAGGCGCTGGAGATTATTAACGAGCGTTTTGCGCGCCAGTTCCGTATGGGACTGTTTAACCTGCTGCGCCGTAGTCCGGATATCAGCGTTGGGGCGATTAAAATTCAGCCGTACCATGAATTTGCCCGTAACCTGCCGGTGCCGACCAACCTGAACCTGATCCACCTGAAGCCGCTGCGCGGCACAGCGCTGTTCGTTTTCTCGCCCAGCCTGGTGTTTATTGCGGTGGATAACCTGTTCGGTGGCGACGGGCGCTTCCCGACTAAAGTTGAGGGGCGTGAATTTACCCATACGGAACAGCGCGTGATCCGCCGCATGCTGAAGCTGGCGCTGGAAGGCTACAGCGATGCATGGAAAGCGATTTATCCGCTGGATGTTGAATATGTGCGTTCGGAGATGCAGGTGAAATTTACCAACATCACCACATCGCCGAACGATATCGTGGTTACCACGCCGTTTCAGGTAGAGATCGGCAACCTGGTTGGGGAATTTAATATTTGTATCCCCTTCAGCATGATCGAGCCGCTGCGCGAACTGCTGGTTAACCCGCCGCTGGAAAACTCGCGACAGGAAGACAGACACTGGCGCGACACGCTGGTGAAGCAGGTACAGCACTCCGAGCTGGAGCTGATCGCTAACTTCGCCGACGTTTCGCTGCGTTTGTCGCGCATCCTGCAGTTGAAGCCCGGCGATGTATTACCGATTGAAAAACCGGATCGCATTATCGCTCACGTTGATGGCGTTCCGGTGTTAACCAGCCAGTATGGCACCCTGAATGGACAATACGCGCTGCGTGTAGAACACTTGATTAATCCGATATTGAATTCGCTGAATGAGGAACAGCCCGATGAGTGACAGCAACAAAACGTCCGATGACAGCATCTCTGCGGACGATCTGTGGGCCGAGGCGATGAGTGAACAAGCTTCGACCGACAGCGCGTCATCCACCGAGAGCGTGTTCAAATCGCTGGACAGCAAAGATATCGGCGGATCGCTGCAGGATATCGATCTGATTATGGATATCCCGGTCAAACTCACCGTTGAACTGGGCCGCACCAAGATGACTATCAAAGAGCTGCTGCGTCTGTCGCAGGGTTCCGTGGTGGCGCTGGAAGGCCTTGCCGGTGAGCCGCTGGATATTCTGATCAACGGTTACCTGATTGCTCAAGGTGAAGTGGTAGTGGTGAACGATAAATATGGCGTACGTATCACCGACATTATCACGCCGTCTGAACGTATGCGCCGTCTGAGCCGCTAATAATGAACAACAGCACCCAGCAGGCAACAACGCAACAAGCTCCACAGCCCGCCTTTTCTACCGGGTCGGCGTTAACGCAGGTCAGCAGCGTGCTGGCCGGGATCGTGTTACTGATCCTCGCCTGCGCCTGGCTGGCGCGACGTCTCGGCTTTACGCCGAAACGTCTTGGCGGCCCACAGGCGCTGAAAATCAGCGCCAGCGTGCAGGTTGGTCAGCGCGAGCGCGTGGTGATTGTTGAAGTGGAAGATGCCCGCCTGGTGCTGGGCGTGACCGCGCAGCAGATTACCCATCTGCATACGCTGCCGCCCAAAGATCCCGAACAACAGGATGCGCCGCCCGCCCAGGCGGCACCTGACTTCCGTCAGATTTTACAGACGTTAGTGAAACGTCCCGGAAAACCACAATGATTCGTCGTCTGCTTCCCCTTCTGCCGCTGCTGCTGTTAACGCCGGAGGTGCATGCTCAATTGCCTGGTCTGGTCACTCAGCCGCTGCCGAACGGCGGTCAGAGCTGGTCTTTGCCGGTGCAGACGCTGGTTTTTATCACCTCGCTGACTTTTTTGCCGGCCATTTTGCTGATGATGACCAGCTTTACGCGCATCATCATCGTGTTTGGCCTGCTGCGCAACGCGCTGGGTACGCCGTCGGCACCGCCGAATCAGGTGCTGCTGGGCCTGTCGCTGTTCCTGACCTTTTTTATTATGGCGCCGGTGTTCGATAAAATTTATCAGGACGCTTACCTGCCGTTCAGTCAGGACAAGATATCGATGGAAGTGGCGATGGACAAAGGCGCCCAGCCGCTGCGTGAGTTTATGCTGCGTCAGACACGCGAAGCGGACCTCGCCCTGTTCGCCCGCCTGGCGAATACCGCGCCGATCGTTGGGCCTGAAGCGGTGCCGATGCGCATTCTGCTGCCGGCCTACGTTACCAGCGAGTTGAAAACCGCTTTCCAGATTGGCTTTACGGTATTTATTCCCTTTTTGATTATCGATCTGGTCATTGCCAGCGTACTGATGGCGCTGGGGATGATGATGGTACCGCCGGCAACGATTGCCCTGCCATTTAAGCTGATGTTGTTTGTGTTGGTGGATGGCTGGCAGCTGCTGGTCGGATCGCTGGCGCAGAGCTTTTATTCCTGATACCCGGAGCAATCATGTCCCCAGAATCGGTAATGGTCCTTGGCCACGACGCAATGAAGATCGCCCTGATGGTAGCGGCCCCGCTGTTGCTGGCAGCGCTGGTCAGCGGCCTGATTATCAGCCTGTTGCAGGCGGCGACCCAAATCAACGAGCAGACGCTCTCCTTTATTCCCAAAATTTTGGCCGTGGCCGCTACCGTGGTAGTGGCCGGTCCGTGGATGCTGAATCTGCTGCTGGACTATATCCGCACGCTGTTCACTAATCTGCCCTATATGATTGGCTAACCCACCCGTACTGCTCCGTCCGACCTTTAAGAGACCGCACCTATGTTAACGCTGGACAGCAACCAACTTATGCTTTGGGTCGGCCAGTTTTTCTGGCCGCTGGTGCGTTTGCTTGCCCTGTTCAGTACCGCGCCGATTTTCAGCGAACGCGCCGTCAGCAAAAAAGTCAAAATCGGCCTGGCGGTGATGATCACCTGGCTTCTGGCGCCTCAGCTGCCGCCAACGAATGTCACCCTGTTTTCGGTGGGCGGTTTTTGGCTACTGATTCAGCAAATCCTGATCGGCATCGCTTTAGGCTTTACCATGCAGTTTGCCTTTGCCGCGGTGAGAATGGCCGGGGAACTTATTGGATTGCAGATGGGTCTCTCTTTTGCCACCTTCTTCGATCCCGGCAGCCGACTGAATATGCCGGTGCTGGCCCGTTTCATGGATATGCTGGCGATGCTGCTGTTTTTAAGCTTTAACGGTCACCTGTGGTTGATCTCGTTGCTGGCGGACAGTTTTCATACATTACCGATTGGCGGAGATCCACTTAATGCCAATGCATTCCTGGCGCTTGCCAAAGCCGGTGGATTAATCTTTCTGAACGGTATGCGATTAGCGTTGCCGCTTATCATTTTACTGCTCACGATTAACCTGGCCCTGGGTTTGTTAAACCGTGTTGCACCACAGCTATCCGTTTTCGCTATCGGCTTTCCTGTAACCTTATCGATCGGAATTTTAACAATCGGTATACTTATGCCGCTTCTCGCCCCCTTTTGTGAGCACCTGTTCAGTGAAGTCTTTGATTTACTTTCTGACATACTTTCTGAACTCCCGCAAAACTAAACTCCAACATCTCTTAAGTCGCTACTTATAGATACTTAAGCATCCACAATGTTTTTGGGTACTTTTCGAACCATTTTTATCAGAATTTCACTAAGGAAATTCTGATAAATAGCGTAAGGCGATGAAAATTATTCGCATTAAATCGCGCATCGCGTATTTTAAAACGGACTTCGCAACGAGTTTTATGTCAGGTCAGCCTTTGGCAAAATACGCAAATGGATGTTTTCGAAAGGAAAAATTTTTCTGCGTTTTTTTCTTGTCTAAAACGGATTTTTACGGCATTGTCTCGGCTCCCGAGTATGCTACACATTCGCGAAACAAATCATTTTAAGATTTGTCCTATCAGGATTGTCTGAGTTGTGCGCGATAGTGGAAGCGTTCTCAAAAGGTGCATCAGGCGCTGAGTACGGTGATTTGTCGTTACGACAGAGTGCCGTTAGCGTTCTGCTGCGCTTAAAGGTAGTCATTTATGCTGTCCTGCAAAAAATCTGCTGTAGATACAAGGACGAAAGATGACCTCGGCACTGCTCCGTTCCGGATTCAGCACAGCTGAGTAAAATTACAAGATTGTTAATAGAAATCTTTCCCGTACCGCAAACGCGTATTCATCGTTGATTTAACGGATAACAAATTGGTGAGGGTCGCTATCATGCCAACGATTATTATGGATTCATGCAGCTACACACGTCTGGGTTTAATGGATTACATGGCTACAAAAGGGATTAAAAAGAAAAATATCTCATCCGTTAACGATATTGAGCAGCTACACATTAAATGCCAGCAGCTAAAGCCAGGCGTTGTCTTTATTAACGAAGAATGCTTCATTCATGAAGCTGATTCCAGCGAGCGCATTCGCAATATTATTTTACAGCATCCTGATACGTTATTTCTTATCTTTATGGCGATTGCTAATATCCATTTTGAGGAATACCTCTATGTTCGTAAGAACTTGATTATTACATCAAAATCGGTAAAGTCCGCCACGCTGGATAAGTTATTAAGCAGTTATTTACAGAAAAAAGTTAGCGCTAACACACGCATTTCCTCTGGCATTGACGCGAATCCCTTAACGCTCAGCCAGACCGAATCAAATATGCTTAAAATGTGGATGTCCGGGCACGATACCATTCAAATCTCTGACAAGATGCAAATTAAAGCCAAAACGGTTTCATCACACAAAGGCAACATTAAGCGTAAAATCAAGACCCACAACAAGCAGGTTATTTATCATGTGGTGCGTCTGACGGACAACGTGACGTCCGGTATCTACGTGAACGTAAGATAAACATTATGGCCGGCGCTTGCCGGCCATAATGCTTTTGCGTTTTGCGACGCGCCTCTCATTTATCCCGCTAAGCCTTTTGCCGGGGTTGCCGATGCTTATGACAGATTTCACATCGCCAACCTTACCTACAGAGAGCAAAAGGATATGAAAAGCACCTCCCCTGACGAGGCCCAAGATCGGGTCAGCTTTTGGCAGCATTTGCGTTTGGTTCCCCTGTTTACCACTATTTTTAGCGGCATCTTAGTGCTGTTTGCCCTGTGTATTGCGCTTTCCGGCTGGTTTCTGCTGCAAAGCAACCGCTCGCTGGACGAAGCGACGCAGGAAATTCAGGTGCGTATGGCGTTATCTAACAGCTCGAACCATTTACGTACCGCCAGACTGTTGGTGATTCATGCCGGCGCCGCGGCGCGCATCGGCGAAATGGATGAGTTCAGCTCGATCCTCGGGGCGGTGGAAAAACGTCTCGCGCAGGCGCAGCAAAATTTCACTACCTATCAGGATCGCCCGAATAAAAGCGAAGCCGATAGCGCGCTTGATGATCCGTTAAAAACGCGGTTTAACGCCTATCTTAATCAGGGGCTGCTGCCGATGGTGAAAGCGGCGAAACAGGGCAGCTTTGAAGGGGTGATTGCCCAGGAAACCGATGTTACCCGCAAGCTTGACGATCAATATAATGAGGTGCTGCTGAAAGCGATTAAAATTCGCACCGCGCGCGCCGAAGCGATTAATCACCAGGCCAGCGAGCAGTCCCATCTTGGCTTTATCATTATGGGGGCGGCGTTCGCCGTGGCGCTGGTACTGACGCTGATGACCTTTATCTTTTTACGCCATATCGTTATTCAGCCTCTACATCAGGCGGGTGAACGCATCGCACGTATTGCCGCCGGCGATCTTACCGCCCCGCTACGCAACTGGGGCCGCAGCGAAATCGGCATGCTGGGCGCGCATTTACAGGCGATGCAGCTGTCGCTGGTGCAAACCGTCGGCGTAGTGCGAGAAGGCGCCGTCGCTATCTATCAGGGTTCTGGTGAAATCTCTGCCGGTAATACCGATCTCTCTTCACGTACCGAACAGCAGGCCTCCGCGCTGGAACAGACGGCAGCCAGTATGGAGCAGCTGACGGCCACGGTGAAACAGAACGCGGATAATGCTCATCATGCCAGCCAGCTGGCCGCCGATGCCTCCGGCAAGGCGCGCCAGGGTGGCGATATCGTCAGCGGCGTGATTCATACCATGGATAATATCTCCGGCAGCTCAAAGAAAATTGCTGAAATTACCAACGTGATCAATAGCATCGCCTTTCAGACCAATATTCTGGCGCTGAACGCGGCGGTAGAGGCGGCGCGAGCCGGTGAGCAGGGTCGTGGATTTGCGGTGGTGGCCAGCGAAGTGCGTAATCTGGCGCAGCGCAGCGCCCAGGCGGCCAAAGAAATTGACAGCCTGATTGCTGAATCAGTGCAGTTGATTGGCCAGGGTTCTGAGCAGGTCAGTCATGCTGGCGAAACCATGACCGATATCGTCGAGGCGGTGCGGCGCGTTACCGATATTATGGCGGAGATAGCCGCTGCCTCCGATGAACAGAGCCGCGGTATTCAGCAGGTGAGCCAGGCGGTCACCGAGATGGATAATGTTACCCAACAGAATGCCGCGCTGGTAGAAGAGGCGTCATCAGCTGCAGTTTCGCTGGAAGAACAGGCCGCACGCCTGACGAAAGCCGTAGCCGCTTTCCGCCTGTCGCAGCAGGAGAGCAGCACGCCGGTTAACGTCGCCGCCCCAGCCGCACCGGCTGCCGTTAAGCTGCGCCCGGCACCGGCCTTAGCCGCCGACGATAACTGGGAAAAGTTTTAATCCTGTCGGTCTGGGTCTCAAGCAGGCGACCACATAACGCAAAAACCCACCGTTTAGCGGTGGGTTTTTATTTATTCGCTGTCCGCCAGAGGCTCGACAAACACGCCTTCGTCATGGTCGGTCTCATTAAAAAACCAGATACCCAACGGATAGTCTTCCAGCGCCACCAGATACATGGTGCCTTCATTAAAATCTTCTGCCGCCAGGACGGTACCTGGGCGACGCGGGCCGCCATCAGTTTTTACCGTGACGCGATCGTTTACCTTCATTTTCATGCTCTTTTGCCTGAACTTTTAGATTAAAAGCGGAGCATAAACGGTGAATTAACGACGCGCAATCACCCAGACCGCATGAATAATACCGGGAATATAGCCCAGCAGCGTCAGCAAGATGTTTAGCCAGAACGCGCCGCCAAAACCGACCTGTAAAAATACGCCCAGCGGTGGTAACAGAATGGCAATAATAATGCGCAATAAATCCATAACGACTCCTGTTTTCTTCATTTTTCCAGCGGTTAAGTGTAGCAGGCTGGTTATTTGTTGCCTGTAAGGCTGCGTAAAGGCAATGAAAAGGAGATTATTCCGTGCAAGATTTTCAATTTCTTAACGTTTCTCAGCGAGACTTTTAACGGTGGTTTTATCTACACTGTTTTTACTGCACCAACCCCATAGGCGCAGTCAACCTAAAAGTAACAAGGATTTTGCCCGCGCAGCGCGGGCTTTTTTTTTAAGGTATTTCCTGGTTGTGTCACCCTGCGAGCTTTATCTCTTTTCCTTTCTACCCTTTGCCTATACTTATCCGCACGCCTGATTGCCGGAGATCATCATGAGCCACTATCAACCGCGTAACGCTGAGGCAACGAATAATCCCGCTCCCCTCTTATCCAGCGATGAGGCCCGGCTTTACGATAAAATAAATGCTGACAGCGAATGGGAGCTGGCACAGCAGTCAGGCACGCCTGAAGGCTATGGCGTGGGGCCATTGATAGCGCGATCGTTTGAATTTGATATTCACGATTGCTCGATTAGCGAAGTTAACCGCTAAACGGCAAAAAAAATCCCGGCCTCGCGAGGCCGGGATGACAGAATCGTCAATGAAATTCGTTACACCAGGAAATTCCTTAACGGAGACAGATTACGTTATTTTCTCCTTAAGACAAATCTTATTTAACGTTAACTATTCCCGTCGTTCACTACTACTCCGCCAGTTAGTGCTTAAATATCGTCAGGTTAACGCCTTTTCACTTCGCATTAAATGACAGACTAATGTACCAATATTCGTTAATTTTACAGAGTAATCTGAGCGCAAGTTAACCCGCCTTTTACGCTAATCAGCCCTCATAATTAACATCTGTCGTTATACTTAGGCATCAGCATTTATCGGAGCGCCCCTCCGTTATCATGAGGATTTAAGCATGCCGCATCTGCACGACCCGTTGATGATCGTTACCGACCTGGATGGCTCATTGTTGGATCATCATACTTACAGCTGGCAACCGGCAGAACGCTGGCTAACGCTGCTGCAGCAGCAGGATATTCCATTGGTCATTTGCACCAGTAAGACTGCTGCTGAGGTAATCCCGCTGCAGCAGCAACTGGGGTTTCCTGGTGCGCCATTTATTGCGGAAAATGGCGCACTGGTGCAGATCGATAATGCCCAGGGCGAAATGGTGCGTCATCACGCCGGTAAGAACTATGTGGAAATTTGCGATTGTCTGCGCCGTCTGCAACAGCAATACCAGTTTCGCTTCACCGGCTTTGCTGATTTTACGGAAAAAGAGCTGGCGAATATCACCGGTCTGCCACTGGCAAATGTCGCCCTGGCGCGCATGCGTGAAGCGTCGGAAGCACTGGTCTGGCGTGATACCGAGGAACAGTTTACGCTTTTTCAGCAACAGCTGGAGCAAGAATCTTTGATGCTGGTACAGGGAGGGCGTTTCTGGCATGTCATGCCAAAAGGCAGCGGCAAAGGTGAGGCGCTGCGTTGGCTGCTGCAAAATATGACCACGGCGGGAGGCAAACGCTTTATTACCGTCGGGCTTGGCGACGGCCCTAACGATGCGCCGATGTTGGATAGTGTTGATTATGCTGTCGTGATCAAGGGCTACAGCAAGTTTCCGGTAGAACTGACGCGTCAGGATGAGCGGCACGTTTATCAAACTATGGAATATGGCCCGACAGGCTGGAGCGAAGGCCTTGACTACTTTATCTCGCAGGAATAACTCAACCATGGCATTTTCGCCTGATTGCCTTATGGGGACCAGATATGAGTGATTTTTTCCAGAACGGCGTTATTACGAATTTTCATAATCTGACCGGTCGCTCAACTGAGTCGCTGGAACAAGAGATGGTGCAGTTTGCGCGTAAACGCAAAATGGGTTTAATTTTGCCCTCGCTGTTTTCTGAGCTGGAAGGACCGGCACTTAATCATATTGTTGATGAGCTGGCGCAGGTGCCCTATCTGGAAGAGATTGTGATTGGCCTCGATCGCGCCGATCGCGATCAGTTTTTATTTGCTCGCGAGTTTTTCTCCCGCCTGCCTCAGCGCCACCGAATTTTATGGAACGACGGCCCACGCCTGAAAGCGCTGGACGCTGAACTGGATAAAGAGGGGTTATCGCCCACCGAACCGGGTAAAGGACGCAATGTCTGGTTCTGCACCGGCTATACGCTGGCTTCCGATCGTAGCAGCTGCGTAGCGCTGCACGATTGCGATATTGTCACCTATGAGCGCGGGATGTTGGCGCGCCTGCTCTATCCGGTGGCGAACCCGGCATTTCAATATGAGTTCTGTAAAGGCTTTTACGCGCGGGTGGCTAACAACAAACTGAACGGACGCGTGGGTCGTCTGCTGGTTGGGCCGCTGCTGCGTTCGTTACAGCAGGTTTATGGTCATTCTGAATATCTGGAATATCTCAGCAGCTTCCGCTATCCATTATCCGGCGAATTCGCCATGCGTACCCATGTACTGAATAATATTAAAATTCCCGGCGACTGGGGGCTGGAGATTGGGGTGCTGTCTGAGATTTATCGCAACTACACTACCCGTCAGAGCTGCCAGGCGGAGATTGCGCATAATTACGACCATAAGCATCAGCCGCTCTCAGAGGAGGATGGCACCGGCGGGCTGCGCCGGATGAGTAACGATATTGTACAGTCGTTGCTGCGTAAGCTGGCGACAATGGGCGTAAGCTTGACCAGCGACTCTTTCCGGGTACTAAAAGCGACCTACTACCGTAACGCGCTGGATATGATGGAAACCTACAGCCATGAAGCGACCATGAATGGCCTGCATTTCGATCAGCACAGTGAAGAAGCGGCGGTCGAAATGTTTACCCAGGCGATTCTGGAGGCGGGTCAGGCCTTTATGGAGCGCCCTAACGATAAGCCATTTATTCCCAGTTGGAGTCGCGTACAGTCTGCCTTCCCTGATATTTTGCAGCGTATTTATCAGGCGGTTGAAGAGGATAACGAAGGTCACGTTTAAGCCGGACAGCAGAGACGGCGACCACCGCCCTGCTTCGCCAGTAACGCCTGTTATCAAAAGATGGCAGGCGTTTACTTTTTAGGAGGTTCAGAAGGCGGCCTGGTTTCCAGCTGCTGCAATTTCTTCCATGCCTGTCGCACGCCCCGCTGCGCCAGCTGGCTGGCATAGCGCTCAAAAATTTCGGTACGCCGCCGCTGTTCGTTACGGTTATCTCGCCAGATCATAATCCCACGCAACAGCGTAAAAACAATGCCAAGCAGATAGCCCCACTCCTGCAGCGTTAACTGGCTGATACAGCCTTTTACTATGCCCAACAACAACAGGATACCATTCATTATCATATCCATTCCTCTTCTCCCGACGATAAAAGGATAGACAGATAATGAACTATTAGTACATTAATAACAAGAACAATTAGTTCATTTTGTTAACGGAATCGCTTAAGCTAAATTTTCCCATTTCGCTTCCACCACCACGCCGATAATGCGACAGTCGTCATGGATCTCCTGCATTTTATATTCTGGATTCAACGGCTTAAGATATTTACGCCCGCCATCTTCGATATAGCGTTTAAACGTGGCTTCGTTCGCATTAATCAGGCGCGCAACCACCAGTTTTCCTGAAGTAGCGGGGATATCAGGGTCGACCAGAATCATCATTCCCTCCGGAATACTCAGGCCGATCGGCGAGGTCATTGAGTCGCCTTTAACCTCCAGCCAAAAGCTATTTTCGCTAACGTGACGCGTGGTGGCCGGCCAGCGATCGATTTCCGCACGCGACCAGGGTTCAACGGCCTCGCTCCACAGCCCGGCGCTGACCCAACTGATGAGAGGATAACTGTTATAGCCCGGCGCCTGCGGTACCGTACGTACGTTGTTATCCAGTGCCGTGGTACCCAGCTGCAGCCATTCACGGCTGACATCCAGATAGTCTGCCAGCGCCTGCATTTTACCGTCACGCGGCAATGCTTCGCCGTTAAGCCATTTCCCTACGGCGCGCGGCGTTACCGTCAGCGCCCGCGCCAGCGTGACGCCGCGCCCGTGCGCTTCCAGACCTTTACGGTTACAGGCTTCGATGAGCCTTGCGGAAAAAGCGTGACGGAGAGTTTCTTCTGACATGGTTCACCTGGTTCATTAATAGCGCCAAGGTGGCGCAAAAAAGAGAAATAATGAACCAAATGTACAAAAACGCATCCCGCCAGTCAAGACCAGCGGGATAACAGAAGAGAGGGATTAGCTGGCAAGCTGACGGGCACGGCTTGTTGGAAACAGTTCATCTTCACGGAATGCTTCACGTCTTACGCTGTAACCATCGTACCAGCGACATTCCACCATTCCGCTGGCGATGCCGGTGACGATCATCGTCTGACCATCCTCTTTATGCTTCACTTCATCACTGACGCTGATAAACATAATGCGGCCTCCTTTTTTGGTGAAAAAGCACCCATTATATATAGCAGGCTGCGCCAAAAATTTCCTGCCGCCCCAGCCAAAAATAGAGCATAGCCAACGCAAGCCAGCGAAATATACAGTAAAAGTAATCCGCTAAAAGTTAAAGCCTGGTTTACGCCGCCGACAGGCGAAAAAAAACGGACAGATGTCCGTTTTTCATCTTGACGAAAGCCGCTGGTGATTAAATTTTGCAACCTTCGCAATCAGCTTCATCACCCAGATCAGCCGGCACTTCGCTGGCTTTTTTTTCAGCGTTGGCCTGCGCCTCTTCCAGCTGGGCATCGATGTCAAATTCAAAGATATCGTCGTTCATAGCATGCTCCCGTTAATCAATTTCGCCGCTCTTTATACCTTAAGCACGCAGCTTCGCAATCAAATTTACCGCTAACAGCACGATCGAACCAATAATAAAGCCGATAACCAGGTTAGCGCCGTTTTCCAGTAACGTGGTAATCACACCGTGAAAACCTTCGCTGAAATGGGTGATCGTATGGTGCAGGAGGGGAATACCGTGTACAACAATACCGCCGCCCACCAGGAACATAGCCAGCGTGCCGACCACAGAAAGCACCTTCATCAGCCATGGCGCCAGTACCAGCAGCGCTTTTCCCAGCCCCTGCGCAAGCGCGGAAGCCTTATCACTCAGCCAGTAACCGAGATCGTCCAGCTTAACGATGGCGGCCACAATGCCATATACGCCGATGGTCACCAAAATAGCGATGCCGGATAGAACCAATATCTGGTTTAACAGCGGCGCGGAGGAGACAATTCCCAGCGTAATCGCCACGATCTCGGCAGAGAGAATAAAATCCGTGCGCACCGCGCCTTTGATTTTCTTTTTCTCATAGCCGGCCGGATCCTGCTCCACCAGCTTCTTTAGCCGTTGCTGACGCGCCTCGGGCGTTTCAGCATTTTTGTCATGCTGCAGGCTGTGCATGACTTTTTCCACGCCTTCATAACAGAGCCAGGCGCCGCCGATCATTAGCCATGGCGTGATCGCCCAGGGCGCAAAAGCGCTGATGACCAGCGCCAGCGGCACCAGGATCAGCTTATTGAGGAACGAGCCTTTCGCCACGCCCCACACCACCGGTAACTCCCGGTTCGCTTTTACGCCGGTAACCTGCTGCGCGTTGAGCGACAGATCGTCTCCCAGTACGCCAGCCGTTTTCTTCGCCGCGACTTTACCCATGACGGAGATGTCATCAAGTAAGGTCGCAATATCATCAAGCAGTGTCAGTAAGCTACTTCCAGCCAAGTTAGAATCCTTTTTTACAGTTCATCATGCTGACAACAGGGGCAAACCTGCATCTCGCTGACCGCCATATCAGCTATACCTTCACAGTCCCATTCCACGCGTAACGGCCCATCACCGGCGTGATGATGCAAATATTTGCTGACCGAACTTTCCGTCATGCCGGTAATCTCTTCCGTGGCGATCAGGGTCTCCCCAACATAAACGCGCGCTGTTGCACGCGTATTAACCAGGCGCTCTCCCTGCAGCTTATACAGTCGCCGTACCGTAAGCTTAATGCTGGGCATACTCTTCTCCAGGACCGATTAGGCTAAAACAGCGATCTAACCAATTATGGCCTGATTTGGCAAACTTTGCGCCTGCTCGCGTTAATGTACGCTGATAATCGATTAAAAATTGCGCCCTGCCATCATAGTTAAGCCCTCTAGCCGGTTTCTCGGCGCATACCGACCTTACCCGCTAACGACAGCGATAGACGGGAAGCCGCTATTTGCCGCAGATAGCTCTACCACTCCGATTAACGATTAAAAATTTTCTGAGCGGTTAAACACCACAACCGGCCTTTTATTGATCCCTTAAGTTTTCCCGGTTAATACCGATTCTATTAATAACCCAAAAAATGGAGAAGGGTATTTATGCGCAACATCAGGATAGTTACCGCCGCAAACAGTTTGATATTGATCATTTTCACCGTTATCACTGTTTTCATCACTTATGTTATTAATATTGGTTTAAATTCCGAATACAACTTTGAACAATCAAAAATTTCCAGTCATAAAGCGCTAATCCTGAATGAAATAAGATATAAAATCGCCATGACGCGCGCCGACATCAATACATTAGATGCGGATGTCTGGCGCAAAGCGCCGCTGACGCAGCGTTATGTAGACTCTTCCCGCCGCCGTATGAAAGAGATCGCCGTTGCGTTGGACAAGCTGGCCGTATACCAGCAGGACGAGGATGTGGAAGCCATCCTAAAAGTGACCAGGGAGCTAACCGGTGTTTACGCGTTCTCGTTGCAGCAGCTGCTTGACGGCGGCAGCGCCAGCACCTCTACCTCTTCGCTTTTAAGTGAGTTAAGCGATCATGTGAATAAATTTCTGCAGGAGGAAGCGGAAGAAAATAAACTGTATGCCAGTTTGGCGCGTGACTATAAAAATAAAATCATCGTGTTATCAACCGGCGTTTTTATTTTGATTGTATTGATTTCCATTGCCACCTGGCGCTGGGTGAAAAATAATTTGCTTTATAAGCTACATCAGTCATCGCTCATCTTTTCTGAAATCAGTAAGGGTAATCTGCTGGTGCCCGTTCCCTGTGAGGATAAAAATGAGTTCGGCATGCTTTTCGCCGAGATGAATAAAATGAAAAATGCGTTGATTGATATGATTTCATCGGTGCAACACTCTGCCACGCATATCCAACAGAACACCAACAACATTGCTGCGGGAAATACCGATCTCTCCTCACGCACCGAATCGCAAGCCTCTTCGTTACAGCAAACCGCCGCCAGTATGGAAGAGATTAAAATTACCGTATCGCAAAATGCTGAAACCGCCGATCAGGCCAGCCAGTTAACCACGCGAGCCAGCCTGATATCCCATAGCGCCGCTGATATAATGAGCAACGTGATCGCCACCATGGGCAATATCGAAAACAGCGCTAACCGTATCGCCTTCATCAATAACGTGATTAATGACATTGCCGACCAGACCAATATTCTGGCGCTGAACGCAGCGGTTGAAGCGGCACGCGCCGGTGAGCAAGGCCGCGGTTTTGCCGTGGTGGCAGCAGAGGTACGCAATCTGGCGAAGCGCAGTTCTGATGCAGCGAAAGAAATTAATCAGCTCATCGCCGAATCAGTAAAAAATGTTAATCAGGGTACCGAACGGGTTACCGAGGCTGGCAACACCATGAAAGAGCTGGTTTCTTCCATTGGTCAGGTAAATGAGATTATGCAGGGAATCACCCTTGCTTCCGCTGAACAGAGTACGGGCGTAACTCAAATAGCGCAGGCGCTGAATGATATCGATAACGTGACGCAGAAAAATGCCCTGCTGGTGGAAGACTCAACAAAAATCACCCAGGATCTTAGCCTGCAGGCGGTACAGCTCACCAGGGCGGTCAACGTCTTTAAACTGGAACGGGATATCTCTTCCCTGCTGTCGCCAGACGGTAACGCTTTTCTTTAACCGCCAGCTAAGGTTTTAGCCTCAGGTTGCTCCCGGCGTTGACAAGGCGGGAGCAGAACCGTCCGGCGCCAGTAGCAACGGATGCATGCCCTGATGGTCGATGGCGGCATTACTGTCGCTGGCAAGGATCCACTCTTCAAGACGACTCACTATTGCCTCATCATCCAGCTTTAACTTGCCGCGCAGCGCGCATTCCCATACTACCAACACTTTCCACTGCTGCTGCGTTAACTGCGCAATATGACGACGATCGCGCTCAACGTTACTGCCGATTTTTCCCATCCAGAAAGCGGTGCGGGTCGCCGGTATCTTAAACAGATAGCAGTGATGATGGTGCCAAAAGCAGCCGTGAACAAAGATAATCGCCCGTGATTCATCCAGCACGAAATCGGGACGTCCCGCCAGATTTTTATCCTGCACCCGATAATGAAAGCCGCGATCCGTCAGCAATTCGGCCAGGCGTTGTTCAATGGCGGTATCACGCGTGCGGATTGCGCGCATATTTTTGCTGCGCACCGCAGCCGAATGTACATCAGCCATAATTTTCTCCTTTTGTTGTATTAACAGTGTATGCGGCGATAGTGAAAACCAGCAAACCTGCACGCGCTGCAATTATTTACAAGCCCGCGCCAGCCCAAACTGGCAGGATGCTGTTTTTACGCTTTATTATCGGGAGACATTATGACTAACCTGCTTTATCGCACCGAACCTGCTGCCACACGCTGTGAAGCACAGGTGACCGCCTGGGGAACAGATGAAAAAGGCAGCTGGATCGCGACCGATCGCACCCCTTTTTACCCGCAGGGCGGCGGGCAAATGTCCGATCGCGGCACGCTGACTCTGCGCGAGCAAAAAATCGATTCCTCTTTAGCATTAATGCGTGACGGCAGCGTGCGGCATTATATTGCGGCATTACCCGCCACGCTGACGCCAGGAGATGGCGTAACGCTGGCTATTGATACGGCGTTTCGGCTATTAGCTTCACGTTCGCACAGCGCCGGACACCTTATCTCTCACGTGGTTGAAACCTTGCAGCCCGGTTTAATTCCCGATAAAGGTCACCATTTTTTACCCGGCGCCTATGTTGAATTTCAGGGTGAACTCTCTGAGGATGCTCAGACTTTTTTACAGCGGGCGCAGCAGCAGGTAAACGCAGCCATTGCCGCCGCTTTACCGATCGCGATTGCCGCCAGCAGCTTTAGCCAGATTGCCGCCCTGCGCCCGGAACTGGCGGATAAAATTCCGCAGCAGCCGCAGATCCGTACGGTGTCAATAGGCGACTATCGGCCTTTTGCCTGCGGCGGCACGCATGTGACCCACAGCGGAGAGATTGATGCGCTGACGTTGCGTAAGATTAAAGTGAAAAATGGCGTGCGCATCAGCTATGAGCTGTTACCAGGCTGACGGCGCAATGCCAAAGGCCTGGCGAAAGGCGCGGCTAAAATGGCTTTGATCATAAAAGCCCACCTCTGCCGCCACCTGCGCCAAATTGCGCGCGGGCTGTGCTAATAGCCGACACGCCTGTTCCAGTCGCAGACGCTTTAGCCAGGCGTGCGGCGTCATGCCGGTATGCTGCTGAAAGCGGCGTAAAAACTGGAAACGGCTCAGGCCGCACAGCGTCGCCAGCGTCTGTAATGAAATCGGCTGCGCCAGATGGCTAAAGCAGTAATCACGCACCCGCTGGAACGCCTGAGCCGATAAACCGCCAGCGCGGCCTACCGGCGAAATAAGCTTCATCTGTATCAGTAACGGCTCCAGCAGCAGCAGCGTCGCCGCATTAAAGGCTTCGTTGTGCATGGCGGCCTGAGAATGCAACTGGAGCAACTGCCAGCTCAGCGCTGGCGCGTCAATAATGGTTGGTCCACAGGCTAACATCTGCGGTTGGTCGGCTATCTCTTCCGCCAGCGTTTGCAACAGCTCCGGCGCAATGCGAAAGGTGCGTAAGGTGTAGCTATGTTCCCCTTCACGTGTGCCGGTATGCACTTCCCCTGGCGGCATGATGGCGATACGTCCGCTGCACAGCAGATCGGATTGACCATTAAAACGCTGCCGCTGCGCGCCATCAGCAATCAGGCCGATGTGATAATCGAGATGAAAATGCGGCGCAAAGTCAGAATGATTCAGGCGTGCCTCGCCCAGCACCATGCCGGGCATCCCATGCGGGTGATAGTAGCTGACGTGCTCCACGACATTCACTGGCGTTTACTCACCGCCTGCGCAATCCACGGCTGCAGCAGCTTCGCCACCGCAGCGAACACCGGCACGATAACCGAATTGCCAAACTGTCGATAAGCCTGGGTATCAGAGACCGGAATGCGGAATTTCTTGCCGCCGGGCGTTTCGAACCCCATCAGTCGGGCGCACTCACGCGGCGTCAGACGCCGTGGGCGACGCTGCTGGTTGGTCGGGTTATCGAACTCTTTTTCACCAAGCGCACGATCCCAGCCACGATCGATTAATATTTCCGAGCCGTCTTTGTAGTAGCGCGCAGAAAGCGTGCGCACCACGCCCTGGGTGCTGGCGGGATCGAACAGGCCGAAGCCAAAGCCGTTGCCCTTCGCCTGATGTTTCCGGGCGTAGTTATAAAGGTATTTCCACAGCGTCGGCGTCAGAATATATTTTTCATCCACCTGCGGTTCCAACAGTTCCGCCAGCGTAAGCCGCCGCTGCGGCCAGAAACGGGAAATATCGCGCAGGGTAAAGCCGGGCGATAAGCCCAGATCGCGTCGGAACCCCACCAGCACGATGCGCTCGCGGTGCTGCGGCAGAAAATGCTGACCGTCGATGATTTTTGGGTCCGGTCCCGGCGGCGCGTCGGCATCCGCCACCTCATAGCCCAGCTCATCCAGCGTCTGCATAATGATGCGGAAGGTGTTTCCCTGGTCGTGGCTTTTCAGGTTCTTTACGTTTTCCAACACGAAAATTGCTGGTTTTTTGGCGGCGATAATCCGCGCTACGTCAAAAAACAGCGTGCCCTGCGCTTCACAGGCAAAACCGTGCGCGCGTCCCAGCGCATTTTTCTTTGATACGCCCGCCAGCGAGAACGGCTGACAGGGAAAACCGGCCAGCAGCACGTCATGATCGGGGATCTGTTGATTGATATGTCCCCATGCCGTTTGCTCATCGATATCGGCACGCTGGCTTAAGGTGACATCACGAATATCCTGATTGAAGCGATGCTGCTGTTTGTCGCAGTACCAGTTAGCCTTATAGGTGCGCACCGCATGTTTATTCCACTCGCTGGTGAATACGCACTGCCCGCCGATAGCTTCAAAACCGCTGCGAATACCGCCGATGCCGGCAAACAGATCGATAAAGCGAAACGCGTAATCAGGATGATGTGCTGGCGGCGCTGGCAACATCTGCTGCAACAGCGCCACTTCTGCCGCGGTCAAGGTGCGCTGATTTCCCTTGCCCGTTAACCAGCGGCTGAGCGATTCGCGCGTCCATTCATTCTGACTGAGCTGACGCAAACAGGCCGCGACGGTTTTTCGATCGTAAATCTCCAGCACCTGTTGCAGTAGCTGACTATCCTCTATCCGTTTCTGCTGTTCATCGGCCTGCGCCTGCTGAGCCAGCTGAAGCGCTACTTCGTCAAATTCGCTCATAACTTTGCTGTTTTGGTAAAAAGTGACGCAAGTGTATCACCTGTTTGACCCAGCGCTCCATTGATTAGCGCCGCTGCTTTTTA
The DNA here is from genome assembly GCF_023517775.1 of Mixta hanseatica. Lineage (NCBI taxonomy): Bacteria > Pseudomonadati > Pseudomonadota > Gammaproteobacteria > Enterobacterales > Erwiniaceae > Mixta > Mixta hanseatica. The sequence continues at coordinate 2,615,292 of NZ_CP082904.1, forward strand.
ACCACCTCTGGGGTGACAAGCCATGGCGCGCGCCCTACACTAGCCGCATTGAAACATCAGGAGAGCTGAAATGAGCGAAACTGAACGCCCACAACTGTCATTGCCCAATGGCGCCAACAAACTTCTGTTGCACTCCTGCTGTGCCCCCTGTTCCGGTGAAGTAATGGAAGCGCTGCACGCCTCCGGCATTGATTACACGATTTTCTTTTACAATCCCAATATCCATCCACAAAAAGAGTATCTGCTGCGCAAAGAGGAAAATATCCGCTTTGCAGAAAAGCACGGCGTACCCTTTGTGGATGCGGATTACGACACCGATAACTGGTTTGAACGCGCCAAAGGCATGGAGTGGGAGCCGGAACGCGGCGTGCGCTGCACCATGTGCTTCGATATGCGTTTTGAGCGTACCGCGCTGTATGCCTGGGAACATGGCTTTTCGGTTATTTCCAGTTCGTTAGGGATCTCCCGCTGGAAGAATATGCAGCAGATCAACGATTGCGGTCAGCGTGCGGCGGCGCCTTACCAGGGCATGACCTACTGGGATTATAACTGGCGCAAAAAAGGCGGTTCGGCGCGGATGATTGAAATCAGTAAACGCGAGCGCTTTTACCAGCAGGAGTATTGCGGTTGCGTCTACTCTCTGCGCGACAGCAACCTGCATCGCAAATCTCAGGGCCGTCCTTTGATCAAGCTGGGCGTGGTTTATTATGGCGATGACGAAAGCTAACGCCGCTCCATCCTCCTCAGATTTGTCTTAATACCACCAGAACTATCGAAACTGCGCCAGGCGCTGCCGCTGTCACAAAATTGACATCAGCCGCGCCAATACTCCTTTTTATTTTTATGGAAAGGATCATGTCGCTACTCTCAGTGCTTCCGCTGCGCCTGGTGCGCCCGCTGCGTTTTCGTCTGCCTCATTTTATCTTCAGCCTGAGCGCGGTTTTTTGGATCTTCCTGGCGCTGTTTTGTCTGTTGCAGTGCGCCAGCGTCCTGATTTTAACCCGCTCCGTCAGTCACACCCATACCACCGTCGAAACCGCGCAACAGTTGCATCAACGTCAGGCGCGCCTGGAGAATGCCCGCGTTGCGCTGCTGACCGCCAGCGATAACAGTCACCGTGCCGGCATCTGGTTTATGCAGGATAAAGAGACCGGTTCAGTGGATAGCTGGAAGCCGCTGGCCGCCAGCGCCGTAGAGGCGCTAACCCAGGCGCAGCGCGCCTTTACCCGTTATGGCGCACCGGCAGACAGCCCGCTGGCGCAAAGTTTTAATCAGCTGGCGAGCGGCCTGCAGGAGCAGTTAAAAAGCCTGAGCGATAACAGCATCGACGGCTTTTTTATGGTGCCGATGGAAGCCTTTCAACAGCAGTTTAATGACGCATGGCACACCACTATAGCCGAGGCCGATCGACAGGTCGCCACCACCAATCAGGCCACGCTGCAATCGCTGACCGACAGCCGTAATCTGCTGCTGTTTTTCTCGCTGCTGCTGCTGGCGATGCTGGTAGTAGCGGGAGGTCTGTTGCTGCGTGGCGTACTGCGGCCTCTGACGCAGGCAACCACCGCGCTGAAGCATATTGCCACCGGCAATCTGACGCAGCCTTTGGCGGAGTCCGGGCGGCAGTCTCATGAGATGCAGCGTCTGTGGCTGGCCATGCGACAAATGCAGCAGGGGTTACAGCATATCGTCAGCGAAATTAACGGCATTGCCGATGCGGTGATGCAGAGCGCTGAAGGGATCGTTCAGCACAGCGACACGCTGAATCACAGCAATCAGCAACAAAGCAGCGCGTTCGCCCATATTTCCGCCCGTCTGACGCGTATGGCGGAAGAGGTAGAAAGCAGCAGCCGCTTTACGCAGCACGCCACCCGCCAGGTGCAGCATACCGATACCCTAACGCAGCGCTGCGGTGAGATGGTCAATCAGGTCGATACGCATATGCGTGATATCGTGCTGGCGTCGGGCGAGATTTCCGGCATCGTCAGTCTGCTGGAAGGGCTATCGCTGCAGACGCGCATGCTGGCGCTGAACGCGGCCATTGAATCGGCGCATGCCGGCGTCTATGGCCGCGGCTTTTCCATCGTGGCGAAAGAGATTGGACTACTGTCAAATCAGAGCAGCCATTCAACGCGCGAAATCGATCGGCGCATTCAACATACCCATCAGCATATTTCAACCGGCTCTGAGCGCGTACAGGCGCTGGAGGCGCTCTACGATCAGATTCGTCAGGAGGTTTCCGGCGTTGTGGTGCTGCTGGCGGAGCTGGAACAGAACGCGACGGCGCAAAGCGAGCGCGTCGGTAAGATTGCCGCAGAGATTTCAAAGATGGCGCAGCAGGTAAAGCAGAATGAGGCGCTGTCACAACAAAGCGCCAGCGCCTCGCAGGTATTGATTCAACAGGCGCAGCGTCTCTCTCAAAGCGTGCGCCAGTTCAGCCTGTAGTTATTTCTTCTTTTTACTTTTTTTCAGCAGCGAGCGGATTTGTTTCAGCTCGCTGCTGGTAAGCTGCTGCGCATCATCCTCTTCCTGCTCTGCGGTTTGGCTTTCTATTTCCTGGGTATGCTGGTTATCAATAGCCGGATGCGGCTGAGTCAATAAACTGGCCTGCAAGCGCTGGCTTACTTCCTGGCTCAGCGACAGCTGGTTTTCCAGCGCAAGGGTTTTTAACGCATCTTTTAGGTTCGGATCAATTTTGATCGTTAAGCTAACCGTGTCAGTCATACCATTCCTCCTGGTTGTTTGGGTCAACGTAGCGGAACGGCGATGAATTTAACAGACTGTCACAAAAATTTAATATTCGCTCAGCGCGGGCGTGAAGTCGCGCAGTACCGATTCATCCAAAGAAACCAGATCGCCCTGCAGCTCTGCGCACAGCTTGGCCATATAGGTGACCAAAAAAGCGACATTGTGCTGGGCCAGGCGTTTACCTTCCACGGTCTGCATGGTATCAGGCAGGCGCAGCAATTTCTTTTGGAAGTGATCCAGCGTCCAGCTGGTGTCATCAAGCTGACGATCGCGCCCTAACGGATCCTCGCTGTCAAACAGCGCGCGGCCTAGTGCGCCAGAAGTATAAAATACGCGCGCCAGGCCAATCGCCCCTAATGATTCCAGCCGATCCGCATCCTGAACGATGCGCGCTTCCAGCGTTTCCGGCGTAATGCCTGCGCTAAAGCTGTGTGCCTGAACCGCATGCGCTACCGCATTGTGCAGTTCAACCGGAAAATCCGGAAAATCTTCATTCAGAATCCGGCGGGTTTCCACCGCGGCCTTACTGGAGGCCAGATGCCGCTGCGGATGGTTTTTTGGCAGGTTGACCACGTCGTGAAAATAGCAGGCGGTCATCACCACCAGCGGATCGGCATCCGTACCCTGCATAATGCGCTGCGCGCTTTGCCAGACGCGTCGCAGGTGCGCAATATCATGAGCTTTATCGTCCTGCGGCCAGCTGGCATGCAGCCAGTTTTCAAAGCGGGATTGCCAGAGAGTCAACGACATCATCTTCTCCTTTTTATTATTTGCAGAGAGGCAACATGGCAGGACCGTATGCGGGAGCAGGAGCGCCCTGCTCCCGCTGCGGGTATACCGCTGTTATATGACAGCCTGATGATGCAGACCATCATTGCAATTCATGTAAAACAAATTTTGAAAATGCGATCTATATCAATTTATAGACCCCTCATTACAAAATAACAACACATCTGCAACATAGGTCACGCTTCGCTCGCTAAGAATAAATCTTTAAATATTATAAATATTAATGATTGAGCAATAAATCAGACAACAAGCCTACTGCATGTCCGACCAGCTTGTGCCATATTGAAGCGGTTATGGCTTAAGCCAAACTTATTCACTAAAAGGAACGTTCATTGCTTTACTGAGGGTTAAGAGCCTGTAAAAATATACATTAAATCAATGAGACGCGAATATCTTTCAACCTAACCGGTAAGGTTTTCAGACGATATCTGGTCGCCAGCCCGTTTGCCAGCGAACCGTCCTGTTTCATAAGATGTTCTCATGAATAAATATTGAAATGATTGCCCCTTTTATCATGAGTAATGTTAGGATTTATCCTATTGTCTGTTTTGAGCAGCCATTATCGGGTAGTTAAGAAAAGAAGAAAAACGAGGTAGACATGAAAGAAAGGCCAATTCTGTTCTCTGAACAACGTGTACGCGCTCTGTTGGCTGGCCAGCAAACTCAAACCCGGCGAATCATGAAGTCTCAGCCTTTTGGCCCGGGGCAAGATAATCATGAAGGTTGCTATGTTGTTGATGTAACAGGCAACTATTTGCACGGCAAAAAAATGATGAGCATGGCTAACCTGAGTTATCAATGCCCTTACGGCCAGCCGGGCGATCGGCTGTGGGTACGTGAAACCTGGCGTGGCCCAATCGTGCCGACGGATCAGCTGGAAGCCTACGAACGCTCGCCGGGCAGCTTTCGTCAGGCAAAATATTGCCAGTATCGCGCCGACAGTCGGGATCTGGGCTTGCAGCATGATCAGGAAAGCGAAACCTTTGGCTGGCAGACCGGGATCCATATGCCCCGCTGGGCCAGCCGTCTCGATTTGTTGATTACCCATGTGCGGGCCGAGCGCATCCAGGATATCAGCGATGACGATGTGATGGCGGAAGGCGTGCAAACCGATTCGCACTTTTTAAATCACTTTTTTACTATGAACAGCGAATCGATCGCGCCGAAAGAGGCTTACCGCAAAGCCTGGGAAAAACAGTACGGCGGCACCAGCTGGGAGGTTAACCCCTGGGTCTGGGTGATTGAATTTCGCCGCGTCTGATCCGTCAGGCTGTGACGGTGCGCTGCTTTAGCGCCTTCAGCGGTTGCGTGAAACCTTATGCTGCGGCATGGTACGCCGTGAATAACGTTGCGCAGAGTGAGTATTGCGATGATCAAATGGCCATGGAAAGAAAAGGTCTCTCCGGCGCCTCTTCCCTGGGAACAGGCGTTGGCGGTACCGATCTTTGCTTCGCTACATCCTGATGAGGAGCAGGCGCTGATCCAGCTGGCGCAACGCTTTTTACAGCAGAAACGGCTGGTTCCGCTGGCCGAGCTACCTCTGGATGCGCTGTATAACGCACGCATCGCCCTGCTCTTTTGCCTGCCGGTATTAAAGCTGGGGCTGGAGTGGCTGGATGGCTTTCATGAGGTGTTAATCTATCCAGCGCCTTTTATTGCCGAAGATAGCTGGCAGGATGAAGATGGACTGGTTCACAGCGATCGCAGCGTGCAGTCGGGTCAAAGCTGGCAACAGGGTCCAATTATTCTGAACTGGCTGGATATTCAGGACTCTTTTGATCTGAGCGGTTTTAATCTGATTATTCACGAAGTCGCGCATAAGCTGGATGCGCGCGGCAGCGGTTATACCAACGGCGTACCGCCCATTCCGCTACGTGAGGTCGCCAGTTGGGAACAAGATCTGCACGCGGCGATGGAAGCTATTCAGGATGAGATCGATTTGGTGGGAGAAAGCGCGGCCAGTATTGATGCCTATGCGGCTTCCGATCCGGCTGAATGCTTTGCCGTGCTATCAGAATATTTTTTTAGCGCGCCGGCGCTGCTGGAGCAACGTTTTCCCGCCTTTTATCAGCGGATGACGCATTTTTATCGGCAGGACCCGCTGGCGCGGCTGCAACCTGCCGTGGTCACCGGGTAAAACGGTGTGCCGCCGTAGGAATTGCTGTAAAGCTAGCCAACTGAATAGTAATAGTTTTTTTGCTGTTGACAGCCCGGCAAGCTAACGGTAATATTCGCGCCACTTAACCGATTCCTCTGTAGTTCAGTCGGTAGAACGGCGGACTGTTAATCCGTATGTCACTGGTTCGAGTCCAGTCAGAGGAGCCAAATTTAGAGAAGCCCGCTCAGGGAAACCCGAGCGGGTTTTTTGTTGCCCGTTGCTGAGCAAGGCAGCTTTATCGCCATGAGGTCGATCCCTGGGTTTGGCTCTGCCCAGCCAACTGTTGTGGCTACCAATCCAGAATGTCAGCGTCCTTCTGAGCATTGGCGGTTCAATTCAGGAACGCAGCAGATTAACGATCCCGGCCCGGCGCAACTCAGCTGGCGGCAAAAGCCAGGATACGCGCGGCCAATTCCTGCGGCGTCTGCATTGGCATCAGGTGCCCGGCGCCTGCGATAACGGTCAGCGTTCCCTGCGGCAGATGCGTTTGCATCATTTCCTGCTGCGCATCCACTCCTGGCACGTTTCCATCCTCGCTCCCCAGCACCAGCAGCGCCGGAAGATCGATTCGCCCTATGCGATCGCGCCACTCTTCCCGGCTACCAGAGAGTGGCCACGCATGCCATGCCGCCAGGCTGGCGCTTTGCGCATCGGCAATCGCGACCTCTCGTACCTGTTCGGGCAGCGGTGCGGAACAGGAACCGTCAACAAACGTCTCGGCTTCCTTCCGCGTTCCCTGATAGCTGGCCTGCGTCTGGCGATCCTGTTCACTCATCGGCTGCGGGCCCGGCGGCGACGGTGCCACCAGCACCAGTTTTTCCAGATAATCGGGGCGCTGCGCGGCTAAGGCCAGCGCCACTTTACCAGTCATAGAGTGACCGGCCAGGATAACTTTTTTTAATCCCAGGCTACGGATGGTTTCATCCACCTGACGTACCATGGAAGCCACGTCATAGCCCTTAAGCTCCGCCGCATCGCCAAAGCCGGGCGTGTCCAACGCCACACAATGATAATGGCGATCGAGATAAGGCAAGGCTGGAAACCAGGTTCGATGCGAGCCGCCCAGATAATGCATCAGCACCAGCGTAGTTTCGCCCTGCCCCTGACTACTGTAAGGAAGCATCGTTCCTCCTAACGCATTGTCTGATGAATGTCGCCTAACGCCGCAATCTCCTGCTCGCTGTAACCGGCCTGTTGCAGCGGCTGCAGCACGTCAGCGGCGAGATCCGGCACGTAGCCGATCAGCACTTCGCCGTTATCACGTAATGTGACTTCATCCAGCGCGGCAGGCAGCAGCAGCGATTCGGCGCGTCCTACATTAACGCTGACGCCGTTTGCCTCAACCGTAAACGGCTCGCCCAGATTGGAAAGGATGCGTGCGCTGTTGAAGCTAAAGCGCTGCGGCTGGCTGAACTGCCAGCGTTCCAGGGCAAAATAAGGTCCGGCACAGCAAAAGATCCGGATTAAATCCGCTTCTTTTAACGTCAGCCCAGCCTGTGGCGTGCAACGCAGTTCAGGACGCAGCTCCTGTAACAGCGCATCGATATTTTTCTCCCACTCTTCCTGAGTCAGGCGCGAACCATCCTCCATTTTCCAGGGCATGGCGTGCTGCTGGATATTGGAGGTTTGTTCGATTTCATAAATCAGCGTGTCGGGACCAAAGCTGTGCAGCATGCCGCCTGGCACGTAAAAGGTATCGCCCGCTTTTACCGGCACTCGGTACATCACCGCATCATAATCTTCCGCCAGCAGCGCCGCTTTCAGCTGGGCGTTATCCACACCATCGCGTACGCCCAACAGGCAGGTGGCATCCGGCGCCGCCCAGAGAATATGCCAGGCTTCGGTTTTACCGTTTGGCTGCTGTTCAAGCTGCTGCGCCAGTGGGTCATTAGCGTGCAGGTGAACCGGCAGCATACCGGTTCCATCAATAAATTTGCTCAGCAGCGGGAAATGCGGGCCTCGCCAGCCGGGCGCAACCATCTCATCAGGGTAGCGCTCGGTCAGTTCACGCAGGCTGGTGCCCGCCAGTTCGCCATTGGTTACCGAGGCGATCATGCCGTCTACATCGCTGATTTCCCAGGTTTCCGCTACGCGCGTATCAGGCAGCCCCGCTTTTCCCAGCTGTTGCTTAATACGCTGGCCGCCAAAAATATGCGTGGCCAACGGCGTGGTCAGCTTTAAAGGATAAGCTTTCATCATTCCCCCTTCCGCAAGGTTAGATAACCGCGACGCCACCGGTAACGGCGATGGTTGCGCCAGAGATATAGCTTGCTTCATCGCTGGCGAGCATCACGTAGGTCGGCGCCAGTTCGGCAGGCTGCCCCATACGCTGTAGTGGCACTTCTCCACCGAAACTTTCCACCTGTTCAGGCGGCATCGTTGCCGGGATCAGCGGCGTCCAGATGGGACCCGGCGCCACGGCGTTGGCGCGAATACCTTTATCTGCCAGTAGCGCGGCCAGACTACCGGAGAAGTTAACAATTGCCGCCTTGGTGGCGGAATAGGCCAGCAGCTTCGGCTTCGGCTGATCGGCATTCACCGATGCGGTATTAATAATCGAACCGCCGGAAGGCATATGCGGCACCGCCGCTTTGCAGATGTAAAACATCGCGTAGAGATTGGTTTTCATGGTGCGATCGAATTCTTCATCGCTGATTTCATCCAGCGCGTTGCGCGTCATCTGAAACGCTGCGTTATTCACCACGATATCAATTTTGCCGAAGCGTTCCGCCGCCTGCGCCACAATGCTGCGGCAGTGGTCGGCCTGAGTGATATCGCCGGCAATCAGCAGCGCTTTCTGTCCCGCTTCTTCAACCAGCTTCGCCGTATCTTTCGCGTCATCATGCTCATCCAGATAAGAGATCACCACGTCTGCGCCTTCACGGGCATAGGCGATGGCAACAGCACGGCCAATGCCGGAATCCCCTCCGGTAACGATCGCTGTTTTACCTTGCAGACGGCCAGAGCCTTGATAGCTGGTTTCACCATGATCGGGTTTCGGCTGCATTTGCAGGAAGCTGCCGGGCCAGTTTTGCTGTTGTGCCTGCTGCGGATGTTGTGGACGGTTTGTCATACGTTTTCTCCTTTGATGAAAAGCAACGTTGCCTGATAAAAACAGGCCTTTTTGCCTGCGGAAAATGGCGCTGAATCGTTACCGGTAACCAGCAATAAGTGTAGCAGCCGTCACAAAAACGCAAGGGCTATTCCCCAACGTAACAGTTTGAAGAGAAAACTATTTTATACGTAATAATGTGAAGTGTTCGGTGATAACGGCAGGAATAAAATCAAGAAATAGATGCGGATTACAGGTGAGCATCGTTATGTACAGAACGTTATCACTACCAAATGGGGATGAGCAAAAAGCCCGCGCGGCTACCCGGCGGGCAGATTGATTAGCGCAGATAGGTTCTGCTGCGCCAGAGCGCCGCGCCGCTGAGCAGCGCCATCAGAATCAGATAGTAACCCGGCGCCAGGCTGGATCCGGTCGCCTGAATCAGCAGCGTACAGATCAGCGGCGCAAAGCCGCCAAACAGGGTGACCGCCACGTTATAGCTTACCGCCATGCCACTGGCGCGCGTCGCCGCCGGGAAAAGATCCGCCATGACTGACGGCACCGCTGAAAAGTAGATCGATTTCAGAAAGGCCATCCAGCCCACCAGCAGAATCAGGCTCAGCGGTGAGGTATAACTGACCATAAAATGAAAGGCGGGCCAGAGCGTCAACACCAACAAGAGCAGCGCTCCCCATAACAGCGGCGCACGACCAATTCGTTCGGCCCACAGCCCCATCAGCGGCGTCACCACCGTCAGGATCACCCCCGCCAGCAGCGTAGCGCTGAACGCGACGCTGCCGGAGAGGTGCAGGCTTTTAGTAGCGTAAGTAGGTATATAGTTAAGCATGTAATTGACCGCCGTTGAGATCACCATCAGCCCAATCGCCAACAGCATTAGCTCTTTTTGCTGCCCCAATAAGGTTTTCAGCGGCGCGGATGATTTGGCCTGCGGCGTAAAGCTTGCCGGTTCCGGCACATGCCGCCGAATATAGAGCCCCAGCGGGCCAATCAACAGGCCGAAGGCAAACGGAATACGCCAGCCCCACGCCATCATCTGCGTTTCACTAAGCAACTGCGTCAGACCCAGGCCAAACGCCGACGCCATTAACGTGCTGGCGCCCTGGGTGGCGAATTGCCAACTGGCGATAAAGGCTTTCCGTTCCGGAAAATGCTCTACCAGAAAAGCCGTAGAGCTGCCAAATTCGCCGCCGGCGGAAAAGCCCTGAATCAGACGCGCCACGAGGATCAACAGCGGCGCCGCCAGCCCAATGGTGGCGTAGCCGGGCATCAGGGTTATCATCGCCCCACCCAGCATCATCAGATTGATCGACAACAGTAGCGCCTTTTTACGCCCGTGTCGGTCGGCATAGCTGCCTAATACCAGCGCCCCAAGCGGGCGGATCAAAAACGAAACGCCAAAGCTGCCAAAGGTCAGCAACAACGAAACGGAAGCGTCGCTGGTGGGGAAAAACGCGTGGGCGATATAGCTGGCGAAAAAGCCGTATACCGCAATATCGAACCATTCCAGCGCGTTGCCGATACAGGTGGCAAACAGGGTTTTATGCAGGCTGGGTTTTACCGCTGCGGAATCATGTACTGCGCTCAGGCTGCTCATGATGCTTCCCCCTGCCAGACGCGCCGACGTGCCAGCAAGACATTGCCCTGCTCCCCCAGATCCCAGAACAGCCGCGTCATTATTTGCAGCCCTTCGCGCGCGATAGATTTCAGCATATGCTCATTCACCCCATGCTGGCCGCAGGCGGGATAAGAGTGCGGCACCCACAGCGTAGGCAGACCAAGAATGTCGGAGAATACCTCATTCGGCAGCGAACCGCCGAGGTTGGGCAACAGCGCAGGCTTTTTGCCGCTGCTCTGCGCCAGGATGCCCAGCGCCCAGTCAACCAGCGGATCGCATGGATCGAGCCGTGTCGCGGGCGATCCGCGCATAAAGCTCACCTCTACGTTGTTGAAGCCGTGCTGCTGAAGGTGCGCCTGTATATGCGTAACCAGATTTTCCCAGTCTGTGCCGACTACAAAGCGCAGCTGGCAAACGGCGGTGGCGGAGCCGGGAATGGCATTCATCGGCCGTGCCGGATTGCCGGTCAGCATCGACAACACCTCCAGCGTATTCCAGCCATACAGCCGCTCGGTCGGCGTTAATCCTTCTTCTCCCCAGCCGGCGTCGATTGTCGGATCGCCTGGCATGCCGCCCACCTCAATATCACTGAGTATCTGGCGTACGCTGTCAGTCAGCGAATCGGGCCTGAGCGCCGCAACGCGCAGTTGCCCTTGCTGATTGACCAGACAGGCGATAGCGTTAGCCAGCTGGGTTCCGGGATTGCTTAACAGACCGCCCCAGTTGCCGGAGTGATAGGCGTTATCACGCGCATGGATGGTAAGACGAAAATTAACGCAGCCGCGCGATCCTAAAAACAACGTCGGCCGTTCCGCATTCAGACGCGGGCCGTCAGAGGCGATAAAAAGATCGGCGCTGAGCAGCTCCGCCTGCTGCTGACAAATCTCCGCCAGCCCTGGCGAGCTGATCTCTTCGCCCATCTCAAAGAGGATTTTACAGTTAAAGCCCAGCCGGCCGCCGCGGGCATGGAACACCTGCTCCAGCGCCGCCAGGTTGATACAGTGTTGCCCTTTATTATCGGCGCTGCCGCGTCCGTACCAGCGGTCGCCCTCCTCCTGCAGCTGCCAGGGCGAGAGCCCTTCGCGCCAGTTTTCATCGTCGCCGAAGACCACATCGCCATGCCCGTAGCAGAGCAGCGTTGGCAATGCGTCATTCTCAATGCGCGTCGCGATCAGGAAAGGACGATGCGCTGCAACCGGATTATCCAGCCGGTGCAGGCTAAAACCCAGCGCGGTCAGCTGGGGCGCGATCTCCGCATCCAGATAGTGAGCCAACAGTGCGTCGCGATCGTCGCGCTGGCTTTCCGTCATTAGCGCGACCCGGCGCGCCAACAGCCGTTGAAATTGTCCGCTGTCAAAATAATCGGTCGCGTTTGCCACTGCCTGTTCTGCCGTCATGTTTGCCTGCCATTGTTATTGGTTTTGTCGTTTTCTTTCGACTTTACCTTTTTCAGGTTTTGCCAAAATTATCAATTTTTAACGCTCGGTTTGCTTTTAAAGCAACGCTATACTGCCCAAAAAAGAGGCACATACTATAAGGATGCCAGCATGCTCAGCAGTGAAATACGTTATTTTCTGGCGGTGGCGGCCGCAGGTTCGCTCAGCGCTGCCAGTGAACAGCTGTTTGTCGCCACTTCCGCTATCAGCAGGCAGATCCAGCGGCTGGAAGCGCAGGTGGGCGCGCCGCTGTTCCGACGCCACGCGCGCGGCATGGTCTTAACCGAAGCGGGCGAGATCTTTGCGCGCCACGTACGTAAAAGCCTGCTGGATATGGAGTATGCGGTAGCGGAGATCAAAGGGTTAAAGGCGGTGCGCCGCGCCCATATTCGCATCGCCTGCACCGACGGACTGGCCTTCAGTCTGCTGCCCCGCCTGTTAGCCGACTTTCGCGCAGCTAATCCGGCGGTGCATTTTTCGCTAAAAGTGACCAGCAGTCAGAGCGTGGCTGAACAGGTACGCGCCGGTGAATGCGATCTGGCGTTGCAGTTTAGCCTGCATCCGGAGCGTGATGTGGAAGTCATCGCCTCATGGCCGGCGCCGGTGCTGCTGGTGATGCACCAGACACACCCGCTGGCCAGCAGGCCGATCAATCTGGCCGAGCTGGGCACCTGGCCGCTGGCGCTGCCGGAACTGAACACCACGGTGCGCCAGCTGTTCGATCTCTCCTGCCAGATGAGCGGCAGCATCATTGAACCGGTGTTGACCTGCGATAATTTTTCCGCGCTGTATCATTTTTTGCGTCACACGTCGCAGGCAATCACCCTGTGCAGCCATTTTACCCTGCTCTACGGCGCTGAAGCCGACGGGCTGATCATGAAATCCACCGGCGTTGATCAGCTCAGCCAGCGCACGCTACAGCTGCAAACGGTGGCGGGCAGACCACGCAGCGCCGCCCTGAATCTGTTTCTTTCCTTTTTAACCCAACAGTTGGAAAGCGTAAGCGCCCGCTGATCCGGGCAAAGGAAAGCGCGCCGCGCGCCTTCATCGCTACCGTCTATACTGTGGGTTACGTTGCAAAACCCTAACGGAGGCATCATGGAAAGTGAAAGCGAGGTTTACACCCGTCCAGAACCGATTGTGGAATTACCCGAAGCGGTATTTAACCGGCTGCGCGGCGAGATCAAGCCGCAGACGGTGAACGAGGCTGTGCGTCTCTCTACTGTTGATGCCGATGGCTGGCCGCATGCCGCTCAGCTTAGCCTGGGCGAAGTTTTTGCTATAGATCGCCAGACATTGCGCGTGGCGCTGTGGCCCGATTCTCATACTACTGAGAATCTGCGGCGCGATGGTCGTCTTTCAGTGGCGCTGGCCTATGATAAAGGCATTATCGAGATGCGCGGACGCGCGATTCAGATAGCGGAAAATGAGACCGACCTGAATCTGGCGGTATTTGAGATCGATATTGGCAATATTATGGTGCATCGCTCCGACTATGCCGAGGTAGCGACCGGCGTTACCTTTAAAATTCACGATCCGGAAAAAGTCGAGGCGCGCTGGAATGCACAGCGCCATATGCTGTCGTCGCTGGAGTAATCCGTTTACTCTTCATATGTTACAAGCCCCGCAGCGCGGGGCTTTTTTCCGGCCCCTGACCGCTACGCTATTTTTTGCTTAACATCGGCTTTTGATCGGAAAGCGGACGATATTTTTGCAGCCATTTACCGCTAATCAACCGGCGCCAGAAGAAGATACCGCGCACCAGCCAGTCAAGGAACATCCCCAGCCAGACGCCCACTACCCCCATTCCCAGCACAATGCCTAACAGATAGCCGGCAACCACGCGCGCGCCCCACATGCTGAGCATGGAAACATACATGGTATAACGCGCATCGCGTGCGCCTTTCAGCCCGGCAGGCAACACCCAGGAGGCGGCCCAGATCGGCATACAGGCGGCATTCAGCCATACCAGATGTTTCACCACTTCAATGACGTCCGCCTCGTGGGTATAGAAGCGCGCCAGCAGCCCGGCAAACGGCACCGAAAGGGAAGCCAGCACGCACAGGCCAAAAGTGGCCAGCCAGAAAATATGCTTCAGCTGACGTGTCGCCTGACCAATTTGATTTTTACCCAATCGCGTGCCGACAATGATTGTCGAGGCAGAGCCCAGCGCGTTACCCGGCAGGTTAATCAGCGAAGCGATAGAGAAGGCGATAAAATTACCGGCGATTTCGCTGGTGCCCATCCCAGCCACAAACACCTGCGTCAACAACTTACCGCCGTTAAACAATACCGATTCAATACTGGCTGGCACGCCAATACCCAATACTTCCATCAGGATCTTACTGTTCCAGCGACTGAAATAGCTGCGCAGCGGAATGCGTAATGCCGGATTAAAGCCCACCATCAGCACCACAATCACGCCAATGGCGCCGATATAGCGCGTAATAGTCAGTCCCAGACCAGCGCCGATAAAGCCCAGCCCCTCCCAGGAGAAGCAGCCATAAATCAACATACCGCTGATGACGATATTCAGGATATTCATCCCGCCGTTGATCAGCATCGGGATTTTAGTATTACCCGCCCCGCGCAGCGCGCCGCTGCCGATCAGCGTAATGGCCGCTGCCGGGTAGCTCCATGCGGACATCTGTAGATAACTCAGCGCCAGCGCTTTTACTTCCGGCGAGGCGCTGCCCGCAATGCCGTCAATAATCACATGGCCATAGAATTCAATAATGCCCACCAGTATCAGCGCCATGACCGTCATCAGCGCCAGCGATTGCCGGGTAGCCGCGCGGGCGCGCTCGCCGTCACGCTTGCCGAGGCTGAATGCCACTACTACCGTGGTTCCCAGATCGACCGCCGCGAAAAAGGAGATCACCACCATATTAAAGCTGTCGGCCAGCCCAACGCCCGCCATCGCCTCTTTCCCCAGCCAGCTGACGAGAAAGGTGCTCAGCACGCCCATCAGCAGTACGCAGAGGTTTTCAATAAAAATCGGTACCGCCAGCGGCGTAATTTCACGCCAGAACAGCACCCGATAAGAACGCCGTTTGGGATACCACGCCGTGCCCTCAATGGCGCGTCGCAGTTTGACGAGTAAAGTTTGCAAGGTCGACCCGATGACTTAATAAAGGTGAGAATAATGATGATGGGCAATGGTTAGCAATTATGCAAAATCTTTCCGGTACGGTTTAACGCTTTATTACAACTTCGTTTTTTCGCCGTCGCCGCCTCTGCCCGCTCTTTTTGCCTCTGCATAATACGCCAAATATTGCCGCAGGCCAGCGCCTCGACCGTTGGAAAAAGCGCCAAAAGCGCCAGACTTTGCTGATTATTGCAGCAAACTGTTTATGCTTTCCGCAAACGGTATTGCAGGATGAAAAAAGGGTTTTGACACCCGGCGGAAAATCAGTAATATGCGCCCCGTTCACACGATTCCTCTGTAGTTCAGTCGGTAGAACGGCGGACTGTTAATCCGTATGTCACTGGTTCGAGTCCAGTCAGAGGAGCCAGATTTAGAGAAGCCCGCTCAGGGAAACCTGAGCGGGCTTTTTGCTGTTGTAATTCTATCAATCACATCAAAAACATCGGCTCAGAATGGTTTGCCAGCTGACCATCACTTCATTCACGATAGCATCAGAAACAGGTCCCAGACGCTTGCTGCTCAAGGCTTCCATCTCAACGGTTCTGGGCTGCTAACGATGCCTGAGCGCCGGGGCGATCAAAAAACAGCGCAGCGAAAGCGCTACCATCGGTTTAACATAGAAAGCATCAGCTCAGAATGGCTTCCAGTCGGGCCAGCACTTCATTCACGACAGCGTCGGGTATACGTTCCAGTCGCTTACCGTTCCGGGCTCCCATATCAATGGTTCTGGGCTGATCGCAACGAATAACGCCTGTTGTTTTTGTTCCTGCGTCGTCCAGTGAGACGGTAAAACCAGCTGCGCGGGCAAAGTTTCCGCCATTGGTGACGGGAACAACAACGGGTAGTCGGGTCAGCTTGTTAAACGATGCCTTTGATACGATAAGTACCGGACGTTTTCCGCTTTGCTCGTGGCCGGCAATCGGATCCAGTGAAACGAGCCAGATTTCCCCTCTGTCCATTTACAGGATCTCCTTGCCCACCGCAGGCGCATTAATCCATTCCCGATCCTCTTCGCTCATTTCGGCGTGCGGATCGCACTGCGCCAGCAGTTCCTCAAGCGAATAGCGGGGCCGTTTCTGGGGTTCAATAATCAGGCAGCCATTATCAATGGTCATACCCACTTCGCTGTCCGTCGACAGCTCCAGCGTTTTCAACACGGCGGGAGGAACCGCCAGCATGATGGATCCGCCGACCTTTTTCAGGCGAGTTGTATACATAGAGCACCTCCGAATATTATATTTTAATATAACATCAACGGCAGGCAGTGCACAATTATCCATCAAATTCATTGTGATTTCCTTAGCGTAATAACGCGTGAAGAAAGCCTTAATCCATCGGAGGACAGATCCGGCAGTTTTCAAAGGCGGCATTGCCAGTAAAACAGCGACCATACTGATACATCAGGCGCTCCCTTCAGGTCATGAAGCATTTCGTGCAGGTGGGAGCTTGGTTCGTGACAAAGAAGCCGATAATAGAAAACTTTTCTTACGGTTCAAAGGATTATGACAAATCAGATAAACGAAATGCGGCGCAGCTTCCGGATCCGGGCTGCGCCGGAGGAACATCAGCGATAGCGTGAAGGCCAGATTTGCTCAGGCGCAACGCCCAGCGCTTCAGCAATCAGCCTTTCGCCTTTGGGCCAGCGCGGGGCTTTCATTTCCGCAGCGAAATAGTTGATCAGTTCATACAGCAGGCAGCTAAGGTGTTTCTCTATTTCAGAGTAAAAACCTTGCCCTGCCAGCATCTGCGTCAGGGCGAGGCAGTAGCGACAGAGCTCTGTGCATTCAGGCTCGAAACGGGGGGAATTTGCGGCGGGCTGACCTGAGACTGGCAGGACAGATTAAACAGTTCTGGCTGGAATCGGGATGTGTCTGTGGTTATCGCAAGATCCATCTCGACCTGCGAGATAGCGGGCAACAATGTGGGATTAACCGGGTCTGCCGGCTGATGAAGCGTGCCGGGATAAAGGCTCAGGTCGGATACCGGAGCCCGCGGGCACGTAAAGGCGAGGCCAGTATCGTGTCGCCCAACAGGCTCCAGCGACAGTTCAATCCGGATGAGCGTTGGGTAGCCAGTGTGTATCCCCTGTGGCAAACTTACGTTTTTTCAGGCACAGGGAATCTGCTCAATGTCCGAAAACCACGCCACCTGTCTGTTCACCGAAGGTCAGGTAACGCTTCCTGACCGGTATCAGGACCGCACAGTTAATGTCTTTACCCTTTCCGGCGAGAACGCCCCCGCATTTAACATTTCACGAGACACCCTCACTGATGGAGAGGCGCTGCAAGACTATATTGACCGCCAGTTAGCGCTCATGGATAAGCATCTTAAAGGATGGAAACTGTCTCTGCGCGAAGCCGCCGCGCTGGGGCAAGATACTGTACAGGGTGAATGTATTCATGCCAGTTACCTTCGTGATAACCAGCGGATTTTTCAGCAGCAGGCCGTCTTTAATACAGCGGCTAAGCATATTCTGGTGTTCACTATGACCCGTACGGGAAAAATCAGGGATACGGACAGCCAGTGCTTTCAGGCACTCCTCGCCAGCTTTCGGTTTTAGGTTTAACACTTAACAATCAAGGAACGTTGTTATGTTTGAAGCAGCACGCGTGGGGGATGACATCGGCCACTCCCATGGTCTGGCAGGGATGATTGCCGGAACGCTTGTCGGTGGACTGATTACGGCGGCGGGTGGTATCGCCGCAGGTGCGCTTATGGTGGTCGGTATCGGTGCGTCCTGTCTGGGGATTGGCGTGCTTCTGGTCGGGGCCAGCCTGGCGGTGGGTTATCTGACAGGCGAACTGGCAACGAAGGCCAGGGACAGCATGGCGGATGCCGGGGCCGCCAGTATGGAGAAGGAAGGCGTTATCGCCACCGGCTCGCATAACGTATTCATTAATGGCAGACCTGCCGCCATTGCCACTAACAGCATGGTGGAATGCACCAGGGACGGTGGCTCCCAGCAGATGACCGAAGGCTCCTCACGTGTCTTTATTAACGGCATGCCTGCTGCCCGCATCGGTGACCAGACCACCTGTGGCGGAAAGGTCATGACCGGTTCCGCAGATGTGATTATCGGCGGTGAGCCGGAACAGACACTGCCGATACAGTCAGAAGTTCCGGAGTGGCTCTATAAAGCATCTGACCTGACGCTGTTGTTTGCCGGACTGCTCGGTGGAGCGGGCGGCGCCGCAGGCAAAGTCGGTGCGCTGGCTAAGCTGTTCAGTAAAATTCCGGGCATCAACAAACTGGCCCGCGTCGCCTGCCGCGCTGGCGTGCTGATGACCAGTGCCGCCGCCGTGGGGATTATCGCCCGCCCGGTGGATATTGTCAGCGGCCAGAAGTTTCTCTCCGGTGATGATGAGCTGGACTTTGTATTACCGTCCCGTCTGCCGGTTGTCTGGCAGCGTTACTGGCGCAGTGGGAATCCCGGCGACAGCGTGCTGGGCCGTGGCTGGTCACTTTTCTGGGAAACCCGGCTTGAAAAATATCAGGGCGGGCTGGTATGGCGTGCGCCATCGGGAGATTACGTCTCCTTCCCGCCGGTGCCGAAAGGTCAGCGAACCTTCTGTGAACCGGAGAAGCGCTGGCTGGAACACCATCAGGACGACAGCTGGTCAGTGTATGACATCAGCGGCGAGCGCTGGCATTACTCATCTCTGCGGGACAGTTCTCCTGCCCTGCCGCTGCGACTCACCGAGCCCTGCGGTAACGACATTGTATTTGCGTGGAACGATGACAACACGCTGCATTCACTCACCGACAGCGCCGGGCAGCGCGTGGTATGCCGCTACACAACTGTATGCGGACAGGTTCGCCTGACCGGGGCCTGGCTGGATGATGAAGTCTGCCTGGTCCGCTACAACTACGATGATAAGGCCCGGCTGCTCACCGTAACCGGGCGCGGTGAGCAAATTCGCCGCCGTTTCAGCTGGTATGACGACGGGGACGGTACGGATTTACTGCGCAGCCATGAGGACAGCAACGGGCTTCTGAATGAATACCTGTGGCGGAACATTGATGGTCTGCCGCGCGTGGTGGCATACCGCAACAGCGCAGGTGAGCAGCTTAATATTGATTACGATTTTGAAAACGGCACCCGCCGTGCCACCCGCGACGATAGCGTTCAGGCACACTGGCTGGTTGACGACGATGATAATGTTGCACGTTTCACAGATTATGACGGTCGCCAGTCCAGCTTTGTTTACCGCCACGGTGAACTGTGCGACATCATCCTGCCTGACGGAGCCATGCGGCGCAGCCAGTGGGACCGTTATGGTCGTCTGATAACCGAAACCGACCCGGCGGGCCGCACCACCCGCTACCACTGGTTCCGCAGCACAGACCGTATTGCACAGACCCTTTACCCGGACGGAGCAGCGACGCGGGCCACTTACGACCTGAAAGGTCGCCTGTTGTCGGAAACCGATGCGCTGACTCACACCACCACGTACCACTATCCTGATGAAGAAGAAACGCTGCCGGAACGTATTACCGACGCCAGTGGTGGTGACGTGCTGCTGGAATGGAACCGTCAGGGGCTGCTGACGCAACGCACCGACTGCTCCGGCAGCGTGGCCCGCTTTACGTATGACCGCTTCGGTCAGCTCCTGAGCAGTGAAGACGCAGAAGGCAACATCACCCAAAGGGAATGGAACCTTGCAGGCCAGCTCACCGCCGTTATTCGTGCCGATGGCAGTCAGGAAACGCTGCTGTGGAACGAACACGGACAACTCACCGCCTGGCGTGACCCGCTGGAAAGCGACGTGCTCTGGACGTACAACCGTCTGGGGCAACCGCTCAGTCAGACCGGCCGCAACGGTATCATGCGCCGCTTGCACTACGATGCACGAGGCAATTTGCTGCGTCTGGAAAACGGCAACGGCGGTGAGTACCGGTTTACGTATGACCCGACAGGCCGCCCGTTGAGCGAAGTCCGCCCGGACGGCACATCCCGGAAGATGGCATGGAACGAACGGGGGCAGCTCACTTCCCTGCTGGAAAGCGGCAGACCAGACGACGATGGCGGCATCCCACGACGCGCTCAGCAGTTCTGCTATGACAGCAGCGGCCTGCTGACTACCCGAACAACCCGCGATGCTCAGTACCATTACCGGCGTGACAACCGCGGGCAGCTTACCGCTCTGGAGCGCACGCCAACCGCAGCGGGCATGGCGCTGGGTATTGAAGAGGACAAAATTCAGTTTACATTTGACGCGGCAGGAAGCCTGCTCGCTGAACAGGGTGTGAACGGTGAGCTGCATTATGCGTATGACGTTCTGGGTAATCTCACCGCGCTGACCCTGCCCGACGGGCAGCAGATAAGCTGGCTGCACTACGGCTCCGGTCACGTCAGTGCCATCCGCTTCGGTCAGCAAATCATCTCTGAATTTACCCGCGACCGCCTGCACCGGGAGGTTTCACGCACTCAGGGAACCCGTGAACAGACCCGCCAGTATGACAGTCTGGGCAGGCGTACCCGGCAATGCAGTATACGCGGCTTAGCGCCTGACCTGCCGGAACAGGCAATCTTCGAACGCGCCTTCAGCTACACCGGGCGGGGAGAACTGTCTGACGTCAGTGACACACTGCGTGGCAACACGATTTATGGTTATGATGAGGAAGGTCGTCTTCTCAGGCACTACGAATCCCATCCGGGCCACAACACCAGGACGTTCCGCTACGACGCTGCGGATAACCTGCTGCCGGACGATGGCCTGCCTGCCCGGCCACTGACGGATAACCGCCTCACGCACTGGCAGAACCTGTTTATGAAATACGACGGGTGGGGCAACCTGATCAGTCGCCGCAGCGGCCTGTATGAACAGCATTATGAATATGACGCGGAAAACCGGCTGATAACAGCAGAGGGCCATGGCCCGGAAGGCCGCTTCACGGCGCACTACCATTATGATGGCCTCGGACGTCGCATTCGTAAAAACGTCACCACGCAGCGCGGCACCGCTGTAACCCGTTTCCTGTGGCAGGGCTACAGACTGTTGCAGGAACAGCAGCAGAACGGCCAGTGTCAGACATATGTTTACGACCCGAACGAAGCATACAGCCCGCTGGCGCGTGTTGACCATTTGCGTGATGAAAATAGCGGAGAGATGCTCTGGTTCAGCACCGATCTGAACGGTGCACCGCTGGAGGTCACGGACGGATACGGCGAACTGCGCTGGAGCGGACGCTACGGGAGTTTTGGTGAGGTCGCCCGACAGACGGAAGGCTTCTGCCGTCTGGCGCGACAAACCGCCCTGCATCACCAGCCGCTGCGCTACGCCGGGCAGTACGCTGACAGTGAAACCGGCCTGCATTATAATCTGTTCCGGTATTACGATCCGCAGACTGGACGCTTTATAGTGCAGGACCCGATAGGGTTGCTTGGCGGGTTGAACCAGTATGCTTATGCGCCGAATCCGCTGACGTGGATCGACCCGCTTGGGTTGAGTAAATGTTCAAGTAATGGCCGCCCAGATCCTTATCAAGGTGCAAAAGATGCTTCTGCGTATCTACGTTCAATGGGAGTAAGTAGAGCCCAGAGAAAACAAATTATCAATTCCTTCGATTTGGAAACAATATCGGTACAAAAAGCTGGTAATAATCAATTTGGGACTCGATTCCATGATTATGGAAAAACCGCCAGACCAGAAGGACAATATGTTTTTGAAACCTTTACTCCTCAAACGAATAGAGCTGGTCTTGCATTACCGCCTGAATGGAATGGTATGACAGGAATTAAACAATGGCAGATAAAACCTGGTACAAAAATGATTAGAGGTAGAGCTGCACCACAATTTGAGTATGGTTCTCAATACAGTGGCGGAGCAGAACAAATTTTTGCTTTACAGCCTTGGAAATATGGTTCTTTATTATGACTTCTTCTCTCGAATTATCATTAAGTAGCGCGCTAAAAAAAGTCATTGACGCTATTGGTCGGCATGAGCGTAATGAAGCAGCACCACTTTCTATACAGTTATTGGTTCAGGTAAAAAAAGAGCTGGAAGAAATGATTAAGGTGATGAATCCTAATATTTATATGCCGGGATATCCTCGTTTTATTTTAGATTGGCCAGACGCCGATGGGTTGATAGAGGAACTAATTAATGTCTCCTATCAATATGAGAAGATAAGGAAGAAATAAAAATAGCCGGAAGTGATTTTAACGATCCTTCCGGCTTCATTTTATATGTTGCTCTGTCGCAGTTATTTACTGATTCATTATCCCCGCCAGATCCAGTCCGCCGGGAAAGCGGTTAAGCCAGTCGGCGGCGGCACGTTCATCAAACGGTTCCCGGCTTAATCCTTCCAGACAGCGCCACAGCTCCCGAATATCCTGCACGGTGATGACGATGCAGCCCGGCATCACACGCAGCTTGAGCGGCTGCCCGGTGCCGAACCCGGCTTCCTGTAGCCACTTGCCGCTGATATTGATGGCGGGTGTGGAGGTGTCGCCCCTGTTGGGTCGATAGCCGACACGCTGATAGCGCTTATTTTATCTAATTCACGTGATGTCAGAATGCATTGATTAAGAAGAAAAATGAATCGCTTAGGGATTGATATCAATAACGCTGAGAATGGTATTTTCTTACCTACGAGTAATAAGATTAAATTAGCCTCAGAAACTATAATGCCTGCACACTCAAAAATACATACAGAAGTTTATAAACAAGAAACTTTCGATAGGTTAAAAAATGTTACTACTAAGGGTGCATTTATAGATGCGCTTGAAGATATATATATAGAATTTTCAAGGAATTCCTTCCCATTTTAATAGGTAGGTTTTATGATTGACCTGCTCCCCGTTGATTAGTACACCCCGATGTTAGTAATGTCTTCATAAGCCACATGAGGACACCCCTATGAAGAAGCGTTTTTCCGACGAACAGATTATCAGTATTCTCCGCGAGGCCGAAGCCGGGGTTTCTGCCCGTGAGCTCTGCCGCAAGCACGCCATTTCCGACGCCTCCTTTTACACGTGGCGCAAGAAGTATGGCGGTATGGAAGTACCCGAGGTTAAGCGCCTTAAGTCGCCTGAGGAAGAGAACGCCAGACTCAAGAAGCTGCTTGCCGAAGCCATGCTGGATAAGGAGGCACTACAGGTGGCTCTGGGGCGAAAGTACTGACGACAGACCAGAAGCGGGAAGCCGTGATGTTAATGTGTGATGCGACCGGTCTGTCGCAACGTCGTACCTGCGGGCTCACAGGCTTGTCCCTGTCGACCTGCCGCTATGACGCCCGGCGTCCAGCTGCTGATGCTCATTTATCAGGGCGCATCTCTGAGCTGGCACTGGAGCGCAGGCGTTTTGGCTATCGCCGCATCTGGCAGTTACTGCGCCGTGAAGGGTTCCATGTTAATCACAAGCGCGTGTACCGCCTTTATCATCTGAGGGAGCTGGGTGTAAACGCAGACGACGTCGTAAAGGGCTGGCAACAGAACGTCTGCCGCTGCTTCGCCCGGCAGCGCCCAATCTGACCTGGTCGATGGATTTCGTCATGGACGCACTGGCTACAGGTCGCAGGATCAAGTGCCTTACCTGCGTCGATGACTTCACGAAGGAATGCCTGACTGTCATCGTTGCCTTTGGGATTTCAGGCGTGCAGGTCACGCGTATTCTGGACAGCATTGCACTGTTTCGCGGCTATCCGGCGACGATAAGAACTGACCAGGGGCCGGAGTTTACCTGTAGAGCACTTGACCAGTGGGCCTTTGAGCATGGCGTGGAGCTGCGGCTTATTCAGCCCGGCAAGCCGACCCAGAACGGATTTATTGAGAGTTTTAACGGTCGCTTTCGCGATGAATGCCTGAATGAACACTGGTTCAACGACGTCAGTAATGCCAGAAAAATCATCAGTGAATGGCGTCAGGATTATAACGAGTGCCGCCCGCACTCCACGCTGAATTATCAGACGCCGTCTGAATTTGCGGCGGCCTGGCGAAAGGGTAATTCTAATAGTGAAGGATCCGACATTACTAACTGAGCGTTGTATCTAATCCCGGGGGCAGGTCAGTCAGAATATAACTGTGAACGCCCGCATGAATCACTGAACAATATGACACCGGAGGAATACCGACAACACCATTATTTGGCCGGGATCTCAAAAAGTGCCTGGAACTAAAACGGGTCTACTTACACGTGTACTCGACAGGATCGCGGCAAACCGTGGCTATCCGGTCATGCTGCGCATGGATAATGGTCCGGAATTTATCTCTCTGGCGCTGGCTGAATGGGCTGAGAGGCACGCAGTATAAACTAGATCAATCAGTGCAGAAATATATAGATTCTGGACACCTGAGAGAATAAAAAAATCAAAGGAAAATCTTGTGGATAAAGAAGAATTGTTAAAAAAATTGAATAAATTAAGTATCCCAAATGATAGCTATTCTATTGGAAGCATTGAAGACGAATCTCTGTGTATGATCTTCGATGGCTTAACGTGGTGTGTTTTTTATAGTGAGCGAGGACATCGTAAGGAACCCGAATATTTTGCAAGCGAAAATGATGCCTGTCATGCTTTTCTAACACGAATAAAAAATGGTTTTGATTTGTTTAAAATCATCACGAACTCTCAGTCATGCCCAAAAGAGGTGGCAACGAATCTTACATTGAGTAGATAAAAGGAAATGCGGCCTGAAAGCCGCCTTCTTATCTAATGATGCTTTATCTTTAACTTTTTTTGCAGCCTTGCACTTACAGCAGGCTTTTTGCTTTTTGTCTCTCCGGGCGTTTCAGAGCCGGTCAACCGCAGCATCGCTTGTATTTCTTTCCGCTTCCGCACGGACACAGATCGTTGCGCCCTACCGCTTCGGCTGCTTTGGGCGCTTTCTGCGCCAGCCACGGCATGATCGCGGAGGGCGGATAACCTTGAGTCAGCAGCCCGCGCCAGACATTCATATAGCGACTGATATGCTGGAAAAAATGTTGATAGCCCGCGCAAAGGTAGTTATGGCCGGGAAGGCCGGACGGCGATACCGCAAAACGATGTTTCGGACAACCGCCGTGACAGGCAAAGCGATAATCACAGCGCCGGCAGTCCGCGGTTAACCGCTCCCGTTTCGCCTCGCCAAAAACAATGGCCCGCTCGCTGTTATTCAGCGCCTGGATGCTCTGTTGATGAATATTGCCCAGCAGGTGTTCCGGATAGACATAATGGTCACAGTTATAGAGATCGCCATTTGCTTCCAGCGCAAACGCATGACCACAGGTTTCTGCATGCACACACAGCACAGGAGGCTGCCCCATCCAGGCGGCCAGCGCGAGATCAAACATCTGGACATAGACACGATCTACGTCACGGCGAACCCAGAGATCAAAAATCTGATTGAGGAACTCGCCGTACTGCCAGGCGGGCACCGTCCAGGGCGCCAGCATCGCAGCGCTTTCGCCCGGCATCACCAGATTTAACCGGCTGGACGCGTTGGTGCTTATCCGCTCCACCAGCGGGATAAACTGAATATAACGGGAACCCGCCGCCAGCAAAAACTCATACACTTCCCGCGCATGGTCAACGTTATGTTTGCCCACCACCGTTAGGGTATTAAACTCGACCTTGTGCGCCTTTAGCAGCGCCATCGCCGCCATGGTTTGTGCGTGCGTCCCCTTCCCGGCGCGATTGACCCGATACTGGTTATGCAGATGTGCCGGGCCGTCAAGCGACAGGCCAATCAGGAAATTTTGTTCTGCGAAGAAGGCCACCCACGCCTCATTGAGCAGAATCCCGTTGGTTTGCAGTGTATGTGTAATTCTCCTGCCGTTAGCGTATTGCTCACACAGTGCCACCACGCGCTGGAAAAACGGCAATCCCATTAGTGTCGGCTCGCCGCCCTGCCAGGCAAAATTAATCTGCTCGCCACGCTGCGCGGCAATATGCTGGCGGATAAACTGCTCCAGCGTCTCATCCGTCATGCGTCAGTTTCTATTGCGCTCCGGGTAAAGCGCTGCTTTTTCAAGATAGAAGCAGTAGGTGCAATCAATATTGCAGACCGCGCCGCTCGGTTTCGCCATCACGTGACAATCCGCAACTACCATGTCCAATCTCCTTATTATCTGTTACCGCTGTAAAACGGCGCAACGGAATAGCAAAATGGCACCTGTACCGTTTTTCAACGCCAGTAAAAAATAGCCCTGTTATACTTTAACCCTGTATAAACCTTTCCTTTTGATGCGCAGACAATGCCTCAAAAAATTAGATTTTTTTACGCCTTTATTTAACACGACTATTTAATTACAAAATTTCATGCACAACGACCAGTGGTCGCCAGCATAAAATAATAAATTACCCGCCACGAAAAAAATGCCAGCCATTCCACAACCTTGTTATAAATCAATGTTTACCAGTAAAAACAGCAAAGCCTATGAAGGAGATCACAATAATAAACGCGGAACTTGCAATTTAATTTAAAAAGCGGATGTTAACGGGGCGATCGTAACTCAAATAATGAGGCGAAACCTGATGCTGGCCCATATGTGCCATCGTCAGGTTTTTTTATGCTCGTAATAAATATCTTCAGGAAATAATGCATAAACCCCTTTATCTGCTTTTTTAAACATTAACCGATACAGGACTGATTCACTATACGCATTAACGTTACTGTAAAAGGGAGCAAACATGAACGCTAAATTAAGCCTGGCGGCGATAAGTCTTGCATTAATGGCGGCGCCTGCGCTGGCAAGCCCTGCGGCTGCGCCAGCCCGCCCGAATATTATTTTACTGTTCGCTGATGATATGGGCTGGGCCGATATCTCCGTTCAGGGTGCGAAAACCCCTACCGCGCATCTTGACCAGCTGGCGGCGACCGGACAGCGCTGGACCAATTTTTATGTCTCTTCCCCGGTCTGTTCGCCCAGCCGTGGCGGGCTGATGACCGGCAGGCTGGAGACGCGCACCGGGCTATACGGCGCACAAACTCCGGTGCTGCTGGAAAAAGATCCCGACGGTTTTCCCGCCGATGAACTGACCATCGCCGACTCACTGCGACAAAATGGCTACCACACCATCATGTACGGCAAATGGCATCTGGGTAATCACGCGCAGGATTTTCCTACCCGCCACGGCTTTGATGAGTGGTTCGGCATTCCCATCAGCAACGACTGCTATAGCACCCAGGTCGATCTGTTTGACGGTTTAACCTCCTCCGACCCGCAGATATTTAAAAATACCCTTGCGGTGGTGGAAAAGAGCAACAGCCAGCCGCGTCAGGAGTACTGGAACGTTCCGCTCTATCACTCTTATCGCTATAAAGGCAAGCAGGTCGACTATCTGATACCGCAGGGTTTTCAACAGTCCAGTTTTACAAAAGTGGTCACGGAAAAAGCGGTCAACTACATCGGCGAAAACAAGAACCGCCCTTTCTTTATGTATATGGCCTACCCGCAAACCCATGTGCCGCTGTTTGGCTCGCCAGAGTTTAAAGGCAAAGGCCATAACCGCTACGGCGATATCATGCTGGAAATCGACTGGTCGGTAGGCCAGATCTGGCAGGCGCTGGAGAAGAACCATCTGGCGGAGAACACCATTATTATGTTTACCTCCGACAATGGCCCCTGGCTGATGTATGACAAATATGGTATCTCCGGCTCGGCGCTGCCGCTGCGCGATGGGAAGAGCACGCCCTGGGAAGGCGGCCAGCGCGTGCCGTTTATTATCAACTGGCCTGGCAAAATCAAGCCTGCCGTGGTGGAAGATATCGGCAGCACGCTCGATCTGCTGCCTACGCTAATGAAGATCACCGGCAGCACGCATGCGCAGAAAACCCTGGACGGCTTTGATTTAAGCGCCGCCTTTTTACAGCGTCAGCCCAGCCCACGTACCTTTATGCCCTATTTTTACAAAGGCGAAATGGAGGCGTGGCGCGAAGGGGATTATAAGCTGGTCTTTACGCAGTATGACGGCGGGCAGCCGAAACGCCTGAAACAGCCGCTGATGTTTAATCTGCGCACCGATAGCAGCGAACAGCATAATATCGCCGCGCAGGAGCCAGAGCGTTATCAGCGCCTGATAAAGAGCGCGCAGGATTATCTGCAGTCATTGGGAGAAAAGCGCGCGCCGCTGTTTGATATTTAATGGTACCGGCCCGCTCAGTGTTCTCTGCGCGGGCTATTATTTTTCCCGAAATCGTCTCTTAGGTATAGAAAGCTCTCGCTTTAGGAATAATTTTCATTATCATTTAACCCAACCGTTAATTGCTGAAAATACAACAATAATTTTTATAAAGGGTAGCGTTAAATGAAGAGAGTTCTCTGCGCAGCAGGATTAATGTTTGCCTCGCTCGGTTCCGTATGTGCCACCACTTACCCTCTGACCATTGAAAATTGCGGCTACCGACAAACTTTTACCGCCGCCCCCGAACGCGTAGTCGCATTAGGACAAAACACCGCAGAAATATTAATGCTGCTGGGGCTACAGGATAAAATGGTGGCCACCGCCTTTTGGCCATCGAAGGTATTGCCTCAGCTGGCGGAAAAAAATAGCAAAATTAAAACATTAACCATTGAAATCCCCACCCTTGAATCGGTTCTGGCGCAAAACCCTGACTTTGTCGCCGCGCAGTTGCCCCTGCTCATGGGACCGGAAAGTAAAGTCGTTAAACGTGAAGACCTCGCCACCTTAGGCGTAAACAGTTATATGTCGCCGGGAATGTGCGCCACAGAAAAAGCTATCGGGGATATGTATGGCAGCCGCCAGAAGCTATGGGATATGACTTATCTTTATAAAGAGATAGAAGATTTCGCGAAAATTTTTAATGTGGAAGCGCGTGGTCAGGCGTTAATTGCCGATTTTAAACAACGTGAGATAAATTTACGTCAGGAATTTGCTAACAATAAGAATCGCTCTTTTGTCTTCTGGTTTTCCAGTTCCTCGCCCTCTGCTGACGCTTACGTCGGCGGAAAAAACAGCGCATCGGGCTTTATCGCTAATGTGTTAGGCGGCCATAACGCGATAACCTCCGAGGCGGAATGGCCAACCGTTGGCTGGGAAAGCATTATTGCCGCGAATCCTGATGTAATTGTGGTTTCCAGTCTCGATCGTAACCGCTGGGCGCTCGACAATGCACAAGAAAAAATCAAATTCCTTAACAGCGATCCTACCGTTAGTCAGATCGATGCGGTGAAGCAAGGTCACATTGTCGTTATGGATGGTCAGGCGATGAACCCGACTATCCGCACTCTTTATGGCGCTGAACAGATCGGCGAACAGCTTAGAAAGATGGAATTGAATTAATGGCCACTGTTGTTCAACAGGCGCGACGCGGCCTGTTTCTGACGCTGTCTGGCGTGCTTTCAGTGGTACTGTTAGCGCTGGTTATTGCGATTGGGGTGAGCGTTGGCGAGCTCTCTATTCCACTGAGCAGCGTATTAAGCGTGCTGGGTAATAAAACAGGCTTAACCCATGTTCCGCTGAATCGTATCCATGAAAGCGTCATTTGGGATTTTCGTTTAAGCCGGGCGCTGGTGGCCGCCTGCTGCGGCGCGGGGCTGGCTATTTGCGGCGCGGTACTGCAAAGCCTGCTGAAAAATGCCCTTGCCGAACCCTATGTGCTGGGCGTATCCGCAGGCGCTTCAACTGGCGCGGTTTCGGTGGTGGTGCTGGGTATCGGCTCTGGCGCCGTGACGCTTTCGGCGGGGGCCTTTGCCGGCGCCTTCGCCGCCTTCGCCTTTGTCGCTTTTCTGACCAACGGCGCGCGTGGCGGTAATGAGCGCACTATCCTCGCTGGCGTTGCCGCGTCACAATTTTTTAATGCCATTACCGCCTATACCATTAGCACGTCCGCCAGCGCGCAGCAGGCGCGCGACGTCATGTTCTGGCTGCTTGGCAGCTTCAGCGGCGTAAGATGGCCTGAGTTTCAGCTGGTGTTGGTGGTGGTGCTGGTCGGCCTGGCTATCTGCCTTTACTACTCACGGGCGCTTGATGCCTTTACCTTTGGCGACGATGCCGCGCTTTCGCTTGGCATCCCTGTTGCCTGGGTACGGTTAAGCCTGTTTACCACCACCGCGCTGATTACCGCCACCATTGTCAGCATGGCCGGATCGATTGGCTTTGTGGGGTTGGTTGTCCCGCATGTTATGCGCTTCTTTTTCGGCCCGCTACATCGCACTTTGCTGCTCGCCAGCGCGCTGGCCGGCGCGATTCTGATGGTATTAGCGGATATCGCTTCGCGCCTGCTGATCGCCCCACAAAGCCTGCCGGTTGGCGTGGTTACCGCTCTGGTCGGCGTGCCGTTTTTTGCCATCATTATTTACCGTTCAGGGAGCAAGTCATGAGTATCGGCGCTGAAAACGTCTCCTGGAAGGTAGGTAACAAAGTTATCGTCGACAATGTCTCGCTCACGGTTTCCCCAGGCGCAACCGTCGGGCTACTCGGCCCTAATGGCTCCGGAAAGTCTTCACTGTTGCGCCTGCTTGCCGGCATTCGTCGCCCGCACGCTGGCACGGTTACGCTGGATGGCAAGGCGATCCGTTATATTGCCAAAAAACAGCTGGCCCGCCGTATCGCCTTCGTTGAGCAACACGCTGCAACCGAGGCGAATATGCGGGTGCGGGATGTGGTGAAATTGGGCCGCATCCCGCATCATTCTCCCTTTTCCAGCTGGAGCCGGGAGGACGATAAGATTGTCGATGAAGCGCTGGAAAGAGTGGAGATGCTGCAATGCAGCGATCGGAGATGGCAGAGCCTGTCGGGCGGTGAGCGTCAAAGGGTGCATATCGCCAGAGCCCTGGCGCAAACGCCTGGAGAGATCCTGTTAGATGAACCGACCAATCATCTGGATATCCATCATCAAATACAGTTAATGAAGCTTATCAGCGAGCTGGCGGTAACCAGTATCGTCGCTATTCACGATCTCAACCATGCTGCAATGTTTTGCGATGCGCTGATCGTCATGCAAAATGGCAACGTTATCGCCAGAGGGACGCCGGAGCAGGTACTTACCGAGTCACTGCTGTGGCAGGTGTTTCAGGTGGAAACGCGTATTGAGGTTTCCCCTTACCATGGCAAAAAACATATCCACTTTATTTCGTAACAGCAGGTCATTTCATGTTTTTGCCTTCCCTGCGACCGACGACGCAAATCTGGCCGCCTGTTTTATTAGGCAGCCAGTTTGTTTTCAATATTGGCTTTTATGCGGTTGTGCCCTTTTTAGCCCTGTTCCTGCGCGATGATATGCTGTTATCCGGCGGCGTCATCGGGCTGGTGCTTGGGTTGCGCACCTTCTCACAGCAGGGGATGTTTATCGTCGGCGGGACGCTATCGGATCGCTTTGGCGCGCGTATCGTTATCCTTTGGGGCTGTTTTATCCGCATAGCGGGATTTCTGCTGCTGGCGTTGGGTCAATCCCTTTGGCCAATTGTACTTGGCGCCTGCCTGACCGGCGTTGGCGGAGCGTTATTTTCCCCCTCTATTGAAGCGTTGCTCGCTAAAGCGGGCCAGCAAAGCGAGGCTAGCGGTAAGCGCAGCCGCGCCGAGTGGTTCGCTCTTTTTGCCGTATGCGGCGAACTGGGGGCCGTGTTGGGTCCGGTATTGGGCGCGTTATTTACCGGGCTGGGCTTTCGTCTGGTCGCGTTCGCCGGCGCCGCTGTTTTTTTACTGGCGCTGATCGTGCTCTCTTTTTCGCTGCCGCCCACACGGAAAAAACCTGCATCCATGCGGCCGATTCCCTGGTGGACCGCATTGCGTCAGCCGCGGTTTGTAGCGTTTATTGCCGCTTACAGCGCCTGGCTATTGAGTTATAACCAGCTTTATCTGGCTTTGCCGGTGGAAATACAACGCGCCGGCGGAAGCGAAAAAGATCTGGGGCCGCTGTTTATGCTGGCCTCGTTATTAATCATTACCTTTCAACTGCCGCTGGCGCGTTTGGCTCGCGCCGTCGGGCCGGTCTGGAGTCTGCCCACGGGCTTTGTGTTGGTATCCGCCTCTTTTCTGAGCGTGGCGTTTTTCGCCGCAGATGCTCCCTCAACCGGCTGGCTTCGCCTGCTGCCTGCGGCTTGCTTTGTCACCCTACTCACCGTAGGGCAAATGCTGCTGGTGCCTGCGGCAAAAGACCTTATTCCGCATTTTGCTGAAGAAGCTACCCTCGGCGCGCACTATGGCGCCCTTGCCAGTGCCGGCGGTTGCGCGGTGCTGATCGGCAACTTTCTCTTTGGCGGCCTGCTGGATGGTGCGCTGGCGCCGTCAGCGCAGGCCAGCTATCCCTGGCTGCTACTGGCGCTGTTTCCGCTGTGTAGCGCCGGAGTATTACTGATCATTTGTCGCCAGATGCGTGACCAGCTCGGCAATAGCAGGCTGGGTCACTGACCGCTTTTGCCGTGCAAAAGCCGCAGACAAAAAAGCCCGCTCAGGCTACCGTGAGCGGGCTTTTTATATTTGCCGCGTTTATAGCATCAGGCCAGCACTTTCAGTTTTGTTACCTGCAGTTCAGCGCGATCGTTAATAGTTTCCATCAGGCGCAGGAACGGCGCGGCTTCGCTGTGCTGCTGCAGGTGCGCTTCAGATTCCCAGCGCTCCAGCAAAACAAAGCGTTGCGGATTTTCCAAATCCTGATGCAGCTGATACTGCTGGCAGCCCGGTTCGCCCTGCACGTCGCGCTCTACGGTGCGCAGCGCCTGCTCAACCACCTCCGCCTCGCCTGCTTTTGGGATCACGGTGGCGACAATAGCGATAACTTCACTCATTTTGTTTCTCCTTCGATTGGTTTGATACATTGCGTCAGGTCAGAATAGACGATATTGCGCCGCAATCGCATAGCGATTCCTACAAGGAGGCACGCAGCGCTTAAATTTAATGAATGATTGCTGATTTTTTATGCTTGAAATTCCTTGATTGGCCAATATATAGCGTTCAGGATTATCTTAAATTTGATTGTCGGGAGCCTGGCGAATGAAACCGTGCGATGAAACCCTCTCTCAGCAACCGCAAAAACTGGTGGCGGCGGCTAATCAGGACTCTGTTCAGGAGCTGCTTGCACTGCTACAGCAGCAAAACTTGCCGCCGGAAACCGCGCTGGCAAACCTGGCGGTGGCGATGTCTCAGCTAATGGCCGAGACCGGCTGCCATCAATTTATTCTCAGCAACCCGCTTTCTCAGCTGCTGGTGCTGTTGCAAACCGGCGCGCCCACCCACAGCCATATGGTTCATTAAGGCGCCCCGCTGTTGGCGGCAGCCTGGTCTGCCGCTTCCCCTGTTTTGCCTTCTCGCGTCTCGTCCCCTGTTCATAGCGTCTACACTTATGCGGTTACCTAATCAAAGGCCGTCATCGTAGCGGCCTGCTCTGCACTTTTTGTTTAACGCAATGTGGGCAGTGCTGCCAGGCGCTGAAGCGCCACGGCTGCTGCCATCCTTTCACCCTGTAACGGGAGACCGCTATGGCTCAGCAACGAGTAATGCGCCTGCGTATTAACGGCAAAGAACATCCCCTGGCGCTTGACGCGCGCGTAACCCTTCTTGATGCCCTGCGTGAACACGCTAACCTGCCAGGCGCAAAAAAAGGCTGCGACCACGGCCAGTGCGGCGCCTGTACCGTGCATATCGACGGTGAACGGGTATTAAGCTGCCTGACGCTGGCGGCGCAGGCGGAAGGACATGAGATCACCACCATTGAAGGGCTGGCTGGACCGGATGAAACGCTGCATGCGGTGCAGGCTGCTTTTTTACGTCATGACGCCTTCCAGTGCGGCTACTGTACGCCGGGCCAGATCATGTCTGCCGTGGCCTGTATTAATGAAGGCCATG
The DNA here is from genome assembly GCF_023517775.1 of Mixta hanseatica. NCBI lineage: Bacteria > Pseudomonadati > Pseudomonadota > Gammaproteobacteria > Enterobacterales > Erwiniaceae > Mixta > Mixta hanseatica. The sequence goes on from NZ_CP082904.1 coordinate 2,648,982, forward strand.
CCAACAGCGACGACGAAATCCGGGAATATATGAGCGGCAATATCTGCCGCTGCGGCGCCTATCCCTACATTGTCGCGGCAGTGCGCGAGGCGGCGGCGCAGCTACAACAGGAGCAGACCGCATGAGAGAATTTGACTATCTGCGCGCCGAAGCGATCGCCAGCGCCACAGCCGCCACCAGCGTACCGGGAAGCCGCTTCCTCGCGGGCGGCACCACCCTTATCGACCTGATGAAATGTGACGTCGAGCAGCCTGACCGGCTGGTCGATATTACCTCGCTAACCGGCATGTCGGCTATTGACCTGGAAGATGACGTTATCCGTATCGGCAGCCTGTGCAAAATGAGCCAGGTAGCGCAACACGAAAGATTGCAAAGCATTGCGCCCGCCTTGATTCAAAGCCTGACCGGCGCCGCCTCCGCCCAGTTGCGTAATATGGCGACCATCGGCGGCAATATTATGCAGCGTACGCGCTGCAACTATTTTCGCGATCCGCGCGGCTATCAAAATTGTAACAAACGCCAGCCGGGTTCCGGCTGCGCCGCCCGTAACGGCATAAATCGCGATCATGCGGTACTCGGCAACAGCGAACAGTGCGTTGCCGTCTATCCAGGCGATCTGGCGGTAACGCTGACCGCGTTTGATGCCACGTTGCGGCTGCAAGCGCTGGACGGCAGTGAACGTTGCGTCACGGTTGAAGACTTTTTACTGCTGCCGGGCGATCGTCCCGACCAGGAACAGGATTTACATGCCGGTGAAATCATTACCGCCGTAGAGATCCCGGTAACCGCCGCCCTGCAGCGCTCGCACTATCTGAAAGTACGCGATCGCAGTGCCTATGAATTCGCCGCCGCCAGCGCTGCCGTCGGGCTGGAGCTGGAGGAGGATGGCGTTACGCTGCGCGAGGTCCGCATTGCGCTGGGCGGCGTCGCCACCAAACCCTGGCGTCTGCGCGCGCTGGAACAGGCACTGCAGGGAAAACCCTTTAACGAGCAGCAGCTGCGCGATTTGGCGCCGCTGGCAATGCAGGAAGCCAGCGCGCTGGCGCATAACGGTTATAAGATTACGCTGGCGCCACGCGTTATCGTGCGGGCGTTGCTGAACGCGGGAGGCATAGCATGAGCGAGACTATTAAACGGAATAACCTCGGCCCCGCTGCCGATGCGCTTCAGGGGCTGGGCGCGCGTCGTGAGCGCGCCGACGGCAAGCTAAAAATTCAGGGACTGGCGCGCTACGCCGTCGACCATCCAGTAGAGAATCTGTGTCATGCGGTGGTGGTGCAATCTTCGATTGCCGAAGGGGAAATCAGCCATATTGATAGCGAAAAGGCGCGTCAAATGCCGGGCGTGCTGGCGGTTTACACGCATGAAAGCGGGCTGACCATTCATCCTGCCGCCACTTTTGCCAGCGGCGGCGCGGCGGCGCAATCTTTTGTGCCGTTGCAAAGTCCGCGCGTGCGCTGGAACGGGCAGCACGTGGCGCTGGTCGTCGCGGAAACGCTGGAACAGGCGAAGGCCGCAGCGGCCAGCATTCATATTGAGTACGTGGTACAACCGGCGATTATCCATCCCACCGATCCTCTGGCGCAGCCTAAGCCGGTAGAGGATTTGGACGTTGAGTGGGGCGACGCCCAACAGGCGCTACAGCAGGCGAGCGTCTCGATTAGCGGCACCTATACTACCCCGCGCGAATATAATCTGCCGATAGAGCTGCACGGCTGTATCGCCGACTGGCGCGACGGAGAGCTGACGCTGTGGGAGCCAAGTCAGTGGGTCGGCGGCGCGCGCAGCGTAGTGTCGCAGTGGATGGGGATCGATATCGATAAAGTACGCGTGCTGTCGCCGTTTACCGGCGGCGGCTTCGGTTCGAAAGGCGGCATTCAGCCCCACTCGGCGCTGGCCTGCGCCGCCTCACGAGAGCTGGGCCGTCCGGTCAAGCTGGTGCTCACGCGCGGACAAACTTTCACCGGCTTCGGCGGCCGTCCCCGTACCCATCAGCAGCTGACGCTGGCGGCCAACAGCGAGGGCAAACTTCAGGCGATTATTCATGAAAGCTGGAACGAAACCGCCCGGGAAGATACGCATCTGGAGCCCTGTAACTCAGTTACCGCGCTGATGTATGCGGTACCTAATTTTTATTCCCGCCATCGGCTGGTACCGGTCAACACCGTTAATCCCGGCTGGATGCGCGCGCCGGGCGAAAACCCCAGCTGCTGGGCGCTGGAAGTGGCGATAGACGAGCTGGCCTGGGCGCTAAAACTCGATCCGCTGGCGTTTCGCCTGCGCAACTACGCTGAAGAAGATCCGCAGGCCAGGCTGCCGTGGAGTTCACGTCGGCTACGCGAGGCTTATGCCGCCGGCGCGCAGGCGTTCGGCTGGTCACAGCGTCCGCTGGAGCCGGGTACGCTGCGCGAAGGCCGTCAGCGCATCGGCTGGGGCATGGCGTCGGGCAGCTATCCGGTACGCCGCACGCCGGGCGAAGCGGGGATCACGCTGCGCCAGGATGGCACGCTGCAGGTACGCAGCAGCGGCGCGGATATCGGCACCGGCACCTATACTATTCTGGCGCAAACCGCCGCCGACGTGCTGAGCGTGCCATCAGAACATATCGATGTGCTGCTGGGCGATACCAACCTGCCGCGTGCGCCGGTCGCCGGCGGCTCGCAGCTGGCGAATCTGCTGACCGCCGCCGTGTATAAAACCGCGCTGAAACTGCGCGAGGAACTGATTACGCTGGCGATCGGCAGCGCAGAATCGCCGCTGTTCGGTGCCAGACGCGAAGATGTGATGTTGGCGGAGGGCCAACTGCGGCTATTCAGCCAGCCGGGCAGCAGCCTGAGTTTTGCCGATCTGCTGCGCGTCGCCGGGCGGGAAACGCTGGAGGTGCAGGCGGACACCTTCCCGTCGGACGCAACGCAGGAAGATCGCAATGCGGCAGACCGCACCTCATCGAAAATGATCCCACCCACCTCCGGCGGCTTTTCAGCCCACAGCTGGAGCGCTGTTTTTGTCGAAGTGGCGGTGGATGAAGATTTCGGCACCGTGCGGGTGCGCCGTATCGTCGGCGCTTTCGACAGCGGCCGCCTGTACAACCCGAAACTGGCCGAAAGTCAGTGGGTTGGCGCGATGGTCATGGGGATTGGTCAGGCGCTGCTGGAAGAAGGATTGATCGATGATGATAATGGTCGCGTGCTGAACGCCAGCCTGGCGGACTATCTGGTGGCGGTTAACGCCGATATCCCGGATATGACAGTGATTAACGTTGGCGAGCCGGACTATCAGGCCAGCGCGCTCGGCGGCAAAGCGGTAGGCGAGTTGGGCATCGTCGGCGTGGCGGCTGCCATCAGTAACGCGGTGTTTCACGCCACCGGCAAGCGCATCCGCGATCTGCCGATTACTCTGGAGAAAATGTTAGCTGAATAACGTCTCTGGCGAAATGGTTCTAAGCTATAGTGCAACGCAAAGCTGAAAACCTGAGGAGAAAAAATGGCTAACGACCATTTCGCTAATGGATTGAATACGGCGCAGGCGCTGGAGCAGTTGGATGCGCTCTATTACCAGGCGGTAAGCGCCCTGCGTGACGCTATTAAAGCCTTTGTTGAGGATGGCACGCTGCCGGATCCGCAGGCGCGCGCTAATGGGCTGTTCGTCTACCCGGAGCTGCGTATCAGCTGGGACGGCGCCTCGCCACAGAAAAACCGCAGCCGGGCATGGGGACGATTCAGCCATGCCGGCAGCTATGCCACCACAATTACCCGCCCGGAGCTGCTGCGCCATTATCTGCGCGAGCAGCTGGCAGTTATCGAACGTGATTACGAAGTCACGATAGCCGTAGGTCCTTCGCGCCAGGAGATCCCTTTCCCTTACGTGATCGACGGCGCCGATTTTGGGCTGGACCGCTCCATGAGCAGCGCGCTGGCGAAGCATTTTCCAGGCACCGATCTGGCGAATATTGGCGATGAAACCGCCGACGGCATTTTTAACACCACCAGCATCTTCCCCCTGAGCCATTTCGACGCTTTGCGTACCGATTTTTCGCTGGCGCGTCTACGGCATTACACCGGCACGCCGCCAGAGCATTTCCAACCCTTTGTGCTGTTTACCAACTATACCCGCTATGTGGATGAGTTTGTCCGCTGGGCCTGTGAGCAGATTAAGGATGAAAACAGCCCCTATACCGCGCTCTCCTGCGCTGGCGGCGCGCTGATCACCAAAGAGACGGAAAATGCCGAAGCCGCGCTTTCCGATCTGGCATGGAAAAAACATCAAATGCCCGCCTGGCATCTGATCTCACCGAATCAGCGTGGCATTACGCTGGTGAATATCGGCGTGGGGCCATCAAATGCCAAAACCATCTGCGATCATCTTGCGGTGCTGCGTCCGCACGCCTGGCTGATGATCGGCCACTGCGGCGGCCTGCGGGAAAGCCAACAGATCGGCGATTATGTGCTGGCCCATGCCTATCTGCGTGACGATCACGTGCTGGATGCGGTACTGCCGCCGGATATTCCGATCCCCAGCATCGCCGAGGTACAGCGCGCACTGTATGACGCCACCAAAGAGATCAGCGGAATGCCAGGCGAAGAGGTAAAAATGCGGCTGCGTACCGGTACGGTAGTGACGACCGACGATCGTAACTGGGAGCTTCGCTATTCAGCCTCTGCCCTGCGCTTTAATCTCAGCCGCGCGGTTGCGGTGGATATGGAGAGCGCCACTATCGCCGCGCAGGGCTATCGTTTTCGCGTGCCCTACGGCACCATGCTATGTGTTTCCGATAAACCACTGCACGGCGAGATTAAGCTGCCCGGTCAGGCTAATCGTTTTTATGAGGGCGCGATTTCCGAACACCTGCAAATCGGCATCCGCGCGGTAGAACTGCTGCGCGCCGAGGGTGATAAGCTGCACTCGCGTAAGCTCCGCACCTTTAACGAGCCGCCTTTCCGTTAAACCGGCATAAAAGACGCCGGTGGGCGTCTTTTTTCGATTGGCCGGCCTTACGCCAGCTTGATCATCACCATACCAACCAGCAACAAAGACAGGCCGAGCCAGCCGCGCGGGCGCAAACGCTGTTTAAATAAGATCCAGCCCGCTGCCAGCGTCGCGATAACGCCAAAGCCGCCCCAGAGCGCATAGGCTACCGCCAGATCAATCCCTTTTACCGCCTGCGCCAGCGCGCTAAAAGCGCCCATTACCATCATCAGCGACAGAATGCCCGGCAGCCGCTTGCGGAAACCATCCGAGTATTTAAGAAGGATATTCGCCGCGATCTCCAGCACCACCGCCAGCATTAAAAAGGCGATATGCCACCCATTAAGCGGCTGCATGCAGGCCTCCCTTTTCCTTTTCCTGTTTCTGTTTGTCGGCTTTGTCGGTGCCGCCATTAAGTAGCACGATACCAGCAACCAGCACCAGCAGGCCCAGCGCTTTCATCAACGGCAGTGATTCGGCAAATAAAGTCACGCTACAGAGCGTAATCAACAGTACGCCAACCCCTTCCCACAGCGCATACGCTACACCTAGCGCAATACGTTTTATCGCCACCGATAGCGCCACATAAGAGAGCGTGATCATAGCGTACATCACCAGATGCCCAACCTGGCCGCCATACAGGCTGGCATATTTCATAGAGAGCGTCCCCGAGACTTCTGCGATAATGGAAATCGCCAAAAACAACCAACATTTCATCTTTAAACCCTCAAGACGATAAAATTACGAAAAATCACCGAAAAATCGGTAAAATAAGCCTTATACAGAAAAATCTGCATAAAAAATTCATTTCATTGAATGGATAACCACCAGCCCGGTAAATAGCCTGAGCTAAAATTCCGGCACGCAGGATGCGCAGTGGTTAAAGAAGCATAAACGGGGCTACAGCTCGCTACACCAGTGGGTTTCGCAAGCAACCATCGGCGAGATAAAACCAATAACGAAGAAGTTTGACAAAAATTTCTTACTACCTTTCAGCATATTTTTTCACTGTGTCAGTAAGTAAAATGACCTGTTCCAGCGCCTCATTAAATTAATAAATTACGGTTTAGAGTAAAATATAGCACGAAACCGCCTTTTATTTAAATTTCTCATTTCCAGGCGTTATTTTTGCTGATTTAAATCAATTTATTGCTGGATGATAAACAGGGGTAAACGGCGATAAGTTATCAGAACAGGCGCAGAAAATAAGTGCGGATAGATGAGGGCATAACATAGGCCGCCGCAGCGGGCGGCCCGGATATCAGGCGCTCAGCCAGCCTAGCTTAATCACAAACAGCACCGACAGTACAATCAGCGCCGCGTTCAGCTCATGGCGTCGACCGCTTAGCAGCTTTACCAGCGTCCAGGTGATAAAACCAAAGGCGATGCCGTTAGCGATCGAATAGGTCAGCGGCATGGTCAGAGCGGTTACGGTGACCGGAGCGGCGGTGGTAATATCTTTCCAGTCGATTTCCGCCAGGCCGGCCGTCATTAGCACGGCGATAAACAGCAGCGCAGGCGCGGTCGCGTAGGCTGGCACGCTGGAGGCGAGCGGCGAAAAGAACAGGCTGAGGATAAACAGCAATGCCACCACTATCGCTGTCAACCCGGTTCGGCCCCCGGCACTGACGCCCGCAGCCGATTCAATATAGCTGGTGGTGGTAGAGGTGCCCAGCAGCGAACCAAACAGCGCGGCGGCGCTATCAGCTATCAGCGCTTTGCCCATTTTGGGGATATTGCCCTGCTCATCCGCCAGTCCGGCGCGTTTGGTCACGCCGATCAGCGTGCCGGAGTTGTCAAATACATCGACGAATAAAAAAGCGAAGATCACGCTGACCAAGGACACATCCAGCGCCCCTTTGATATCCAGCTGCAAAAAGGTGGGCGCGATAGAGGGTGGCGCGGAAAACACGCCGGCAAAGGGCGACAGGCCCAGCCCCATCGAGATAAAGGTCACCACCAGTATGCCAATCAGCACCGCGCCGGTGACGCGTCGCGCCTCCAGCACCACAATAATAATAAAGCCCAGCATCGCCAGCAGCGGGCCGGGCTGAGTGACATCTCCCAGCCCCACCAGCGTCGCCGGATTAGCGATCACTACGCCTGCGCCCTGCAGGGCGATAATCGCCAGAAACAGACCGATACCGGCGGCAATGCCGGAACGCAGCGGCAGCGGAATGCTGGCGATAATCCATTCGCGAATTTTAAAAATCGACAGGGCGAAGAAAATCAGCGCCGACAGGAACACCGCGCCCAGCGCGATTTGCCAGCTGTAGCCCATGTGCAGCACCACGGTATAGGTGAAAAAAGCATTCAGCCCCATCCCCGGCGCCAGCGCAATCGGATAGTTAGCGATCAGCCCCATCAACAACGAGCCAATCGCCGCCGCCAGACAGGTGGCGACAAAAACCGCGCCTTTATCCATCCCGGTAGCGCTCAGGATGGTCGGGTTAACAAACAGGATATAGGCCATCGCCAGGAAGGTGGTGAGACCCGCTATCACTTCGGTACGCACCGTGGTGTGGTGTGCTTTTAATTGAAATAGTTTTTCTAGCATGCTGCTTCTCTCGTAGCGTTAGCGTCGTCACTTGCGTGAGGTTTCTCTTGCCGAAATAACATAAGAGCCTTCCTGATTAGCAAGAGCTATGCCACCGCCGCTGCCCGCCTTTTTCGTCTGCGGCTTCAGCCTGCTTTACACGTTATGCGCCCCTGCACCACCCAGGGGCACCAAAAAACCGCAGCGCACCAAAACAAGGAGCCGCCCGGATGGCGCGATGAGGTTACCCGAGACGGCTGGCAATCAGACGCAGCTCATCGGCTATCTGCTTCAGATCCTGCTGCGGTTGACCATACGGCCCGGTAGAGCTGCGTATCACCAGCCGGGCCGGCAGAATGGATGACGATCGCCCTTGCCCACCGTCACCCAGGCTAAGCAGCCGCTCAACCGCCTCCCTGCCCTGTAAGTCAAGATCGAGCGAAACCGTGGTCAACGCCGGATGAAAAAACGCGCTCTCATAGGTATCGTCATAGCCAATAATCGATTTTTGTCCGGGCACCGCCACGCCGTTCTGATGAAACGCGCTCAGCACGCCCAGCGCCATTTGATCGTTACCGACCAGCAGCGCGGAGAAATGGGGTGTTTCACGTAGCAACTGTAGCGCGCCGGCATAGCCGCTTTGCGCATCCCAGCTGCCGTGGATCACGCTAACCGGCCGCAGACGGTAGCTGGCCAGCGTATCCAGCCAGCTTTTCAGGCGCAGATTAGCCGAAACGGAGTTTTTCGGCCCGGCCAGCAGGGCGAATTCGCGGTGCCCCTGTTCATAGAGATATTTAACGCTGGCCCGCGTACCGTCGGCCGGGTTAAAGGAAACGTTAAACACTGAACAGAAAGGATCGACATCCAGAAAAAGACAGACAATATCATCATTGTCAGTAGCGATCTGTTCAGCATCCTGGGTTTCCAGCGGCGCGTTAATAATGACTTTATCTACCAGCTGTGACTTCAACTCGTTGATGCAATCCTGCAGGCTTTGATTGACGTTCTCATCGATCATCGCAATCAGTACCTGATAGCCCGCCATATTGGCGTAGCGTTTTATTGCTGCTGCCACCTGCGAAGGCGCATGCAACGCCAGCGAAGTGGTCACCAGCCCCAGCGTGGTGCTCTGCTTGCCAACCAGCTGCTGCGCCAGCCGGTTCGGCACGTAGCGTAGCGTTTCGATAGCCTGTTCAACCTTGCGCCGCGTGGCGTCAGAAACGTTTGCGGACTTATTCAGCACGCGCGAAACGGTCTGATAAGAGACACCGGCATGACGCGCGACATCCTCCAGAGTGGCACTTTTTGACTTCATCACTGGCTTCCTTGTTACGTTTTTCTCGATTCTAACACTCTGGCTGCGCCCCGCCATCGTTACGATGTTAAAAGCAGTATAAGTAATACGTTCACAATACAGGATTAGTGATCCGCTTCAACGATCTTAGCGAAAAACACCGTTTTATTTGCAGTTAATCACATTATATCAAGATCCATATTGCCGTAAATTACAGGATTGCCGTTTACTGTCGCTGCGTTGTGAACGTATTACAAATAATAACGAGGAAACCATGATTAAGCTACGCACTGCGGCAGTGGCGCTGGCCGCCGCTCTTGCCTCTCCTTCTCTGTTTGCTGCTATTAACTCCATCGATTTTCACGGCTATTTGCGCGGCGGCATAGGCGTATCGCGTGACGGCGGCCTGGAGGAGTGGCAGAAAAACAAGCTGGGCCGCCTGGGCAATGAATCCGATACCTACGGGGAAGTGGAATTTGGCAGCGAAGTCTACAAAAAGAATGACGTCAGTTTTTATATCGACACCATGGTCAGTATGGTCTCTGACGGATCCAATGATAATGAAAGCACGCTGGATGATGACGTGGAGTTTGGTCTTCGTCAGCTTAACCTGCAGATCAAAGGCCTGATCCCGGGCGATCCTAACGCGGTGATCTGGGGCGGAAAACGCTATTATCAGCGTCATGACCTGCATATTATCGATACCAAATACTGGAATATTTCCGGCTCCGGCGCCGGTATTGAGAACCTGACGCTGGGCCCCGGCGCGATTTCGCTGGCCTGGCTGCGCGGCGATGCAAACGATGTGGACTACCGCGTCGATGGCGATAACGACGTTAATATCAACTATATCGATGTGCGCTATGCCGGACTAAAGCCCTGGCAGGGCGCGTGGGTGGAAATTGGCGCCGACTATGCCATTCCTAACCCCACTAACAAGCAGAAAGAGTATGGCGGCCTGTATGATGCCGACAATGCCGTGATGCTGACCGGCGAAATCAGTCAGGATATCTGGGGCGGCTACAACAAATTTGTTCTGCAGTACGCCAACAAGGGACTGGCGCAGAATATGGTATCGCAGGGCGGCGGCTGGTATGACATGTGGAATCAAACCAACGATGCCAGCGGCTATCGCGTGATCAATACCGGCCTGTTGCCGCTGACCGATCGTCTCTCTTTTAACCATGTCTTTACCTGGGGCGCGGCGCAAGATATCAGCGCGCAGACTAATGAGACCCACCTGCTTTCGCTGGTGGGTCGCGCGCAGTATCAGTTCACCGACTATGTACGCGCCATTGGCGAAGTGGGCAGTTTCTGGCAGAAAGAGGAACATAAAGACGGCAGTGACTATAAGCAGGCTGGTCAGAAATATACGCTGGCGCTTGGCCTGGCTGCCGGTCCGGAATTTATGTCGCGTCCTGAGCTACGCCTGTTTGCTTCCTGGCTGAACGATTCCGAACAGGGCCAAAGCTTCCAGGACGGCACCGCCAGCGATACCTGGAACGTTGGCGTCCAGGTCGAGGCCTGGTGGTAAACGCATTACGCTGCGTCTTCGTTGTCACTGCTGTTATTGTTTTGGGTCGTTTTGGATAACCTTCGCTGGTTATCCTTTTTTTTGGGCCTGCACAGGATGCATAAAAAACCCTCGCCGTGGCGAGGGTGCAACAATAACGAACAGCGTAACTGTTTAGCTCAGCGGCGGGCTTACGATACGGCATCCCCAGGGAAGCAGCTCAAGATTGTCCTGCAGGGTTTCGCCGCTCACCCTGTCCACGCAAGTTCCCGGCAGACGCAGGCGTTGCGCATGTCCGGTAAAGTTCTGGATAAAAATAAACGCCTGTTCGCCCTCGCCGCGTCGCTGTGCCGTAACCCCCGGCGGCAGCTCGGCCTCCAGCGCGCGCGGTAAAGCAAGCTGCCGCGCAATGGCACCGTAAAAGTCGCGGTGGAACGCCAGATCGTTGCGCGAAGCGATATACCAGGCTTTGCCGCGCCCCAGCGCATTGACGGTCAGGGCAGGCGTACCGGCGTAAAAATCGCTGGTGTAGGTCGCCAGCGCCGTCGCGCCTTCCAGATGAATATGTTCGCACAGTTCACGCGCCTGCCATGGACCGCTCAGTCCCAGCTCGTTGCCGCTCACGCCGCGCACGCCGTTAGTTTCGCTATCGGTCAGGCAGTCGATCTCTTCCGCCCAGATCCCCAGAATCGGGCGCAGCGGGCCGGGAAAGCCGCCAAGATGACAGAGATCGCTCTCATTGACGATGCCGCTCCAGTAGCTCGCGACAAACTGGCCGCCCTGCTCCACAAAATGTTGCGCGCGCTGGGCAAAGCCGTCGCGCACCATATAGAGCATCGGGGCGATCACCAGTTGATAACCGCTGAAATCGATGTCGGCATTGATCACGTCAACCGCAATGCCCAGTTCCCAAAAGGCGCGATAGTGTTCTGCGACGGTACGCTCATAGTGCAGTCCACTGTTACGCGGCCCCTGCGCATCATCCATCGCCCAGCGGCTTTCCCAGTCGAAAATAATTGCTACCCGCGCCTCAATTCGGCTGCCGACTACCGGCGCCAGGCTGGCCAGAATCCGCCCCAGCTCGCTTACCTCCCGCCCGACGCGGGTATCAATATGGCCAACATGATCCACCACCGCGCCATGAAATTTTTCTACCGAGCCGCGGCTTTTACGCCACTGGAAATATTGCACCGCGTCCGCCCCGTGCGCTACCGCCTGCAGCGAGGAAAGAATATGCATACCGGGCTTTTTCAGCTTGCTGGTCGGCTGCCAGTTAGTGGCGCTCGGCGTCGATTCCATCAACACAAAGGGTTTGCCCTGCTTCAGGGTGCGCATCAGATCGTGATACATCGCGGTATAGCAGGCGAGTATCGTCTCATCCCGCTCGTTGTGCCACAGCGGATAGCTGTCCCAGGAGATGAAATCCAACGGCTGCGCCAGCTGCCAGTAATCGTAGTCGTAGAAATATTCCATAAAGTTGGTGGTAGCGGGCAACTCCGGATTGGCCGCCTTCAGCGGCACGATCTCCTGAGCACAGAAGTCGGTGACCTGGGCGGTCATAAAACGCCGCCAGTCCAGATTCAGACCATGGATGGATCCTTCGCCATGCGGCGCCGGTGAGACTATCTGGCTCCAGTCGCTGTAGGTGTGGCTCCAGAAGGTGCTCCACCAGGCTTCGTTGAGGTTATCCAGCGTCTCGTAGCGCTGCTGCAGCCAGCCGCGGAAGGCCTGCTGACAGAGATCGCAGTGGCATTCGCCGCCATATTCGTTAGAGACATGCCAGCCGATAACCGCCGGATGATGCGCATAGCGCTGCGCCAGCCGCGTATTGATCGCCTGCACCTTCTGCCGATAAAGCGGCGAAGTCATACAGTGGTTGTGACGCCCGCCATGCAGCGCCTTCACCCGATCGCGCCCCACACGCAGCACCTCCGGATATTTTTGCGACAGCCAGGCGGGACGCGCGCCGCTTGGCGTCGCCAGGAAGACATAAATGTGTTGCTGATGCAGCCGATCCAGCAGTTGATCGAGCCAGGCGAATTCATAGCGTCCCTCTTCCGGCTCCAGTTTCGCCCAGCTAAAGATGCCCACCGACATCACGTTGCAATGCGCCTGTTTCATCATGGCGATATCGTCGTCGATAATGCCCGGCGTCTGCGTCCACTGTTCCGGGTTGTAGTCTGCACCGTGCAGTAAGGCGTTCACCTTGGCGCTTAACGGCGGAAATTTAAACATAAAGATTCCTTAAACGTGAGGGTTAATCGAGTCGGTGCGCATTAGCGGAAAACGTGAATCGAGGGCAGCACCCTGCCCTGACAGTCAAACAGCGCCTGGTTTTCACGCGCGTTGCCCTGTTTCCATTCGTCGTGGATATATTTCATGCCGACCGGCGTGGCCCAGGTGTTGCCCGGCGCGACGATCCAGGTAGGTTCCCAGTAAAACACTCCCTTGCCGCGCCCGTCGGGCACCGCACGCACCGCACCCAGCAGATCGCGTAGGTATGCCGCCTGGCCCTGCGGGCTGGCCGGGTAGCCGCCATCCTGCAGCTCTTTCTGCTGGAAGCTGTTTTCCGCCGCGTCGCAGTTATCCAGCGTCCAGGCGTAGGCCGCTTCCACAACGATGACATCTTTGTGATAGCGCTGGCTGATATCGTCCATATTGGCCTTCAGCGCAGAGATCGGGCCATCCCACCAGGTGTACATCGACAGGCCGATCAGATCGAAGGGCACTCCGCGGCGCGTGATCTCATCGAACCACCAGCGGAAGTCGTCGTTTTTGGTGCCTTTAGCCAGATGCAGCATGATCTTCACCTCATCAGGCCGCGCCAGCGTTTCACGCAGCCCGCTGATGGCCGCCTTCAACAGCGTCGCCAGTCGGTCGAACTCGCCGCCGCCTTCGCCCCAGCTTTTGCCTTCCGGCCAGAGAATGCCGCTGTTGATCTCATTGCCGATCTGTACCATATCCGGCGTGACGCCTGCCGCCTTAAAAGCCTGCATGGTGTCGCGCGTATAATCGTGCAGACGGGTTTGCAGCTGCGTGAAGCTAAGGCCCTGCCAGCTTTTCGGCTTGTACTGTTTACCAGGATCGGTCCAGAAATCGCTGTAGTGAAAATCCAGCAGCAGTTGCATCCCCTGCGCTTTTGCGCGCTTCGCCAGGGCCAGCGTGGTGGCGAGATCGTTGGTGCCGCCGCCGTAGGGCTTACCGGCGCTGTCATAAGGATCGACCCACAGGCGCAGGCGCACAGCGTTAAAGCCGTTGGCCCGCAGGATGGCGATCGCATCCTGCGACTGGTGCGCCTCATTGTAAAATTTGCCGCCCTGACGCTCGACTTCCGCCAGGGTGGAAATATCCGCGCCTTTGATAAAATTATCGGCGGCCCGGGCGAGCGGCGCCGTCGCCCAGGCCAGCGCCAGGGCGATCAACAGGGGTTTGATGGTCATAGTTATCCCTTAGTACTGCCTGAGGTCAGGCCGGAAACGAAATATTTCTGCAGCGCGAGATAAAGCACAGCGACCGGCAGCGCGATCAGTACCGCACCGGCGGCATACGTGGTGTAGCTGGCGCCCATTTTCTGCGCCACCAGGTTATAGAGCCCGATCGGCAACGTGTACTGATCCGGCGAGCGCAAAATGGTGCTGGAAAGAATGAAATCGCCCAGCGGCCCGGTAAATGAGAACAGCGCCACCACGGCCAGAATCGGCTTTGAAAGCGGCATAATGATCTCAATGAAGATGCGGAAATTGCCGGCGCCATCCATCCGCGCCGATTCATCCAGATCTTTCGGGATCGCATCCAGGTAACCTTTCATCAGCCAGGTGTTCATCGGGATCATGCCGCCGACATAAATCAATACCAACGCCAGATGGCTGTTGATCAGTCCTAACAGCTGTGAGAGCACAAAGATGGCGATCAATGCGGAAAACTGCGGCACCATTTGCAGCAGCAGGAACAGCATCAGTCCGTTCTGCCGCCCTTTAAAGCGAAAGCGCGAAAAGGCGTAGGCGGTACAGCTAACGCTGATAATGGTCAGCACCATGGTAAGGAAACTGATTTTCATCGAATTCCAGTACCAGGTGAGATAAGGCACCGTCCCGTTAAACAGATCGGCGTAGTGCTGAAAAGAGACGTTTTCCGGGATAATGGCGCTGCTCAGCAAGCTGTTGCCCGCGTTCAGCGAGGCGCCCAGCGTCCAGACCAGCGGATAGATAATAATGGTCGCCACCAGCAGCACAACCAGCCAGCTTAGCGACAGGCGCAGCCATTTTTCCCGTTTAATGCTTCGATTTGCCATGATTGTCCCTTATGCCATCTCATCCTGTTTAAAAGAGCGGGTTGCGCGGAACTGCCACAGCGCCAGCCCAACCACAAACAGCGAAAGCAGGATGGTAATGGTGGCGGCGATAGCGTACTGCGATGAGGACATAGTCAGCTTATAAATCCATGACACCAGAATATCGGTGCCGCCCGCGTTCGATCCCGCTACCGCCGGGCCGCCATTGTTAAACAGATAGATGATGTTGAAATTGTTAAAGTTGAAGGTGTATTGCGTGATGATGATCGGCGCGATGGCGTACAGCACCAGCGGCAGCGTAATGGTGCGCAGTCGGGTGAAGGGACTGGCGCCATCCATAATCGCCGCCTCGTAAAGATCGTCCGGGATCGCCTGCAGCACGCCGGTGGTCATGGCGAAGACAAACGGAAAACCGAGCCAGGTCTGCATCAGGATCAGCGCGGTTTTGCTCCAGAAGGGATCGGTCATCCAGGCTTTCGGCGCGATGCCGAAAAAGTCGAGAATAGCGTTATTGATCACGCCAAACGAGTCGTTGAACATGCCGGCGAACACCAGAATGGTGACAAAGCCCGGCACCGCCCACGGCAGAATAAAAACGGTGCGGATAAGCGGCTTAAAGCGCAGATCTTTCTGGTTAACCAGAATCGCCAACATCACGCCTACGGTGCACTGCAAAGTGGTCGCCAGCAGCGTCCAGACCACTGTCCATTGCAGTACGTCGAAAAAGGTCGAACGCCAGATAGAGAGAGTGAAAATATTAATGAAGTTCTTGAAGCCGACCCAGGAGACCAGCTTCGCCGGCGGCGTATGGTAGAGGTTATAGTTGGTGAAGGCGATGGCGAAGCCAAACAGAATCGGAAACACCACCACAAACACCAGCAGAATAAAGTCCGGGGTGATCAACAAATAGGGAAAGCCGTCGCGCAGCAGTAGCTGATACTGCTGGCGCAGGCCGTGCAGTTGCTGCCCTTCATCGCGCTTTTTGCCGTTAACCCAGGCGTCGCGTAGCGAAATGCCCCAAAGCGTGACGCCGAAGGCGATCACCAACAGGCTAATGATCCCCTCCGCCAGCAAAAAGATGGAGTTATCGCGCGGCACCTCTTCGCCCAGGGTAAACAGCCCCCACAGGCCATGCTGCAGAAAATCATGGAAGACGCCGATAAAACTGCAGAGCAGCAGCAGAAAGCAGAGCCCTTTAGCCCACTGCCGATGATAAAACTGTCCGAACCCCGGCAGCAGCGCCAGCAGCAGCGCGGTCAGCGCATGACGCCGCGTTCGCTTGCCCAACGCCAGATTTTCACTGGATGAAATCATCACAACCTGTCCCTCGTGCCAACGGGAGGCGCGCCTCCCGATTTGAATGGTTACTGATTACTGGCCTGCATCGCTTCTATCTGCATGGTGATCTGCTTTTCCGCATTATCCAGCGCCGCTTTCGGCGTCTGCTTACCGGAGGCGCTCAGCTCCAGCGCGGCATTGGCCGGCCCCCAGACCTCCTGCATTTCCGGTACGCCCGGCATCGGTACGGCTCGTGCCGACTGCACCGCCACCGCGTTGGCTTTTTCATCATCTTTAATCAGCGGATCGTTCATCAGCGCGACGATCGGCGGGATCTCTTGCGTTTGCTGGAAGCGTGTTTTGGCGTAGCGCGGCTGGTTAATAAACTCGATAAACTGCTGGGCCAGCGCCTTATCCTTACTCCAGGTCGACACCACATAGCCCTTCACGCCAAGGAAAGAGCTCATCGGCTTGCCATTCGGCAGCGTGGGCAGCGGCGCGACGCCGTAATTAATCCCGGCGGCCTGATAAGGTTGGAAGGCCCAGGGACCGTTGATCACCGCCGCCGCTTTCTTCTCGGTAAACAGCGAGTCGATGGCGTTGAGTCCGTTGTCGCCAAGAATGCCCGTCGGCAGCAGACCGTCACGCCAGAATTTTTGCAGGTAGCTCACCGCCTCGATGCTACCGGGGGTGTTAATGCCGACATCCTGAGTATTCAGGCTGCCCTGCGCATCTTTATTAAAGATGTAGCCGCCCATCGGCCCGATCACGCCCCAGCTGTAATAGAGCTGATCGAACTTAGCCAGCAGGCCGTACTGCTGCTGCTCGCGCTGCTGGCGTGAGAAGCTGTACCACTCATCCAGCGTTTGCGGCGGCGTGGCGACTAAATCGCGGT
This sequence comes from Mixta hanseatica, assembly GCF_023517775.1. Lineage (NCBI taxonomy): Bacteria > Pseudomonadati > Pseudomonadota > Gammaproteobacteria > Enterobacterales > Erwiniaceae > Mixta > Mixta hanseatica. Next base: position 2,665,754 of record NZ_CP082904.1, read on the forward strand.
TATAAATCAGCACCAGACTTTCTACCGCCTTCGGCACGCCGTACAGCTGACCATCGAGGGTAAAGGCGGCGATCGCCGATGAAGTAAAGGCGGCCTGTTTTTCCGCCGTTAGCGGCAGCGGCGCCAGCAGCCCCTGCACTACCGCGCTACCAAGCTGATCGTTCGGGATCACCAATACATCCGGGCCGATGCCTGCCGGGCCATCAAGACGCAGCTTTTCAATCTGCTGGGCGAAAGGCAGCTCCTGCACTTTCACTTCCACCTGATACTGTTTCTGGAAATCGACGATAGCGGTTTTAATACCCGACGACTTTTTAATATCTTCCCAAACCGTAATCTGTTGTGCCGCAGACCAGGCGCTGTAGCTCTGCATTAGCGCCAGCGCAGAGACAACCAGCGTAGCAAGGTGCTTTTTCTTCATTGGTAACCTCATGTGAAGGTATTACATTATTGGTTTTTATCAGCCATCGATATTGCTGATTCAACGAACATGGGCTGCTGATTACGCTGCCTGTAGAGCAGAGGAAGCCGTTATCCGTAGATGTTATACGCTACGCTTAAGCCACGACCAACTCTAGCTTCGGCGCGCTAATCTGTGATCTTTCTTACAAAATTGAAAAACGCTGATAGGGCATGGTCTGCGCCAACGTTATAGTCATTACACGGCTTACTGAATTCACCGGCTCTTTTCTCTTTTTTGTTATACGTAGTACAAAAAAGAGCAGAGCCGCCCTTTAGCGATGAGGATCGTATGTCCAGCATCAGACTGAGAAATGTGGCGAAGCGCTTCGGCAAGACCGAAACGTTAAAAAATATTCATCTGGATATTGAAGACGGCGAGTTTGCGGTTTTTGTCGGCCCTTCCGGCTGCGGCAAATCAACGCTGCTGCGCCTGATTGCCGGACTGGAGGAGATCAGCGACGGCGAGATCCTGATCGGCGATGAGGTGATGAATGACGTCGCGCCCGCTCACCGCGGCGTCGCGATGGTGTTTCAGTCTTACGCGCTTTATCCACATATGACGGTGGCGGAAAATATGGGCTACGGTCTGAAGGTCAACGGCGTGCCGAAAGAACGCATCCGCCATCAGGTGGAGATGGTGTCGAAAACCCTGCAGCTTTCCCATCTGCTCGACAGAAAGCCAAAGCAGTTGTCGGGCGGCCAGCGTCAACGCGTAGCCATTGGCCGGGCGATCGTACGTAATCCGCAGGTGTTTATGTTTGATGAGCCGCTTTCCAACCTGGATGCTGAGCTGCGTGTGGATATGCGCCTGCATATTGCCCGGCTGCATCAGGAGCTGAAAACCACCATGGTTTATGTTACGCACGATCAGGTCGAGGCGATGACGTTGGCAGATAAAATTGTGGTGATGAATTACGGTAAGGTGGAACAGGCGGGCTCGCCGATGGCGCTCTATTACAACCCGGTGAACCGCTTTGTAGCCGGTTTTATCGGCTCACCGAAAATGAACTTTCTGCCAGCGACGGTAGTAAGCTGCGATACGCAACAGCTACTGGTCAATATTGCGGGAAGCGCATGCCGCTTAGCGCTGCCCGCGCCAACGCAGGCGGTGGCGCCAGGCGATGGCGTCACGCTGGGCATTCGACCGGAGCATTTGCAGGTTAACAGCGATGCGCCGCTGCGCGTTGATTTTCACTGTGAGGTGGTGGAGCGGCTGGGAAATAATACCTGCCTGTTCGGGCAGTGTTACGGTCACGATGGTTTCAAAACGCTACTGCCGGGCGATGTGCATTTCCGCCCCTGGCAGCACCTGAGTCTGGCTTTTGCTGCCCGACACTGCATGGTATTTAACCGTGACGGTCTGCGCATCAGCGCAGAGACGCCGATGCCGGATCATCAATAATCAGCAAACGCCGACCTGCGCGCTACGCGGCAGCACCATCAGCATATCGCCGCAGGTCAGCATCAAGTTAATGCCCTGCCCGTTGAGCGGCCAATCACGTAAAAATTCAATTACCTTTGACGGCAGCTGCGGCGCGACGGCCCGGCGTTCCTGAATGCCCGGGCCACGCAGGCGCAGCGTCAGGCCGCCGTTCAGCGCCGGCACTTCCAGAATTACCGTGGCGCCCACCGTCGCGATAGCGTGCAGATCAGGGTTACTGTCGCTGTGCAGCAATAGCAGGCCCGCAGGCTGTTGATGGCTGAGCGGCGCGCTGCCTGCCTGACGCAAGCACTCGCGCAGCGCAGGCGTATCCAGTTGTTCATCCAGCCACAGCGGGGTATCCGCTTCGCTCAGGGTCATCAGCAGCGCGGTAGCCGCCGGCGAAAGGCCAGCCCAGCGTTGGGCGCAGGGCAACATGACGGTCACACCCGCTTCGTTCATCGCTTTTAAAATTCTGCGCAGCACGTGCTGCGTCTCGACTACAGGGCGGTTTAAGCTCGCCAGTAAACTCATATTTTTTCTCCGTTATTTATCGCCAGATGTTAAAGCGTTAAGTTCGCTGGTGGGGTTGCGGCGCTGCCCCGGCAATAGTGGTAAAGCAGACAGGCGCTTATTGAGGATAGTTAACAGAACGTATCAGCACCAGCCCACCGATATCAGCACGGCGCTACGGTCGCGCGCGCTTCGCTCTGCCGCCGTGAATGAAATACAGCCTGATGATCACTGTGCCCTGGTCAGATGACAGTTGAGTTACGCGGCGGTGGCAGCGCAATGAATTTGCCTTAAGTACAGAACTGAAGGCTTAAAAAATTAGCAAACCTAATGAAACATGACCGCCCTCACAATTTTAGCTCAGCGGGTAATATGCCCCGCTACGCCAGGAGCGACAGGGAGCAAATTCTTTTTTATCTGTCACAATTAACTAACAGAGAGTGGCAGGATGAGTGAGCGAATGTTTAATAAAGATCAACTCCCGGACAGTTTTCGACGCGAATTTATTCGGGAAGTTATGGTTCCTTTAGCGGCGGTATTGCTCATTACCTGGTGTGCGGCCAGCTTCAGTCTGGTATGGACAGCAAAACATAATAATAGCGAGGCGGTCGTCCAGCAGGAGAACATTATTAAAACCGCCTTTTCCCAAAGTATGAGCGAGCATTTACGCCAGCTGCATAGCCTGACTAACTGGCCGCCTTTCGGGCAGTATTTACAGCAGCCCAACGTCGACCCGCGCTGGCTGGATGATAATGTTGGCCGCTGGCTGTTTGAGATGTTTGGCCATCAGGATATTTTTATTCTCGATCCGGCGGGCCAGATAATGATTAGCTGGCAGAAGGGCCAGCGCATTGATAACCAACACTGGTCTTCGTTTGAAGAGGCGCTGGCTCCCTGGCTGCTGCGTCAGGATCGTTCGCACGGCGGCCGCGGCGTCCAGGATACGGTGGACTATGCCCGTATTAACGGACGTGCAGCACTGGTGGCCTACAGCGATATTGGCCCGGCGAAGATCGATAGCGGCTTCAGGCTGGTCGGCGTTAAATATCTTGACGATGGCTTTCTTAATGCGCTGGCCCAGCGCAGTCTGATTAACGGTTTACACTATATCGGCGATGACCCTGCGCCTGCGGGTCAGGTGCGCTTTCAGCTTATGTCGCGCCTCGGTTTTTCCGCCGGCTATTTTGCCTGGCGTCCGGAACAGCCGGGCAGCCAAATGATAAAGACGCTGATACCGCTGGTCGGCGCGGTGCTGTTGGTAACTACGCTGGTTTGTATTGTGATGATGTATCGCCTGTGGCGGCTGCGGCTGCGGCTGGCGCAATCGATGCTGCGGCTGGGCGCCAGCGAAGCCCAGGCGCAGCATCTGGCGTTTCATGATGTGCTTACCGGGCTGCCCAATCGGGCGTTAATCGATGAACGTCTGACGCTGGCGCGTGCCGCGCGCAATCGCAATCAGGCGGCGCTGCTGTTGCTTGACCTCGATCGCTTTAAAAATATCAACGATACCTATGGGCATCATGCCGGCGACGACTTAATTATTGAAGTTTCTCACCGGCTAACCACCCTGCTACGCGATATAGATACCGTTGGACGCATCGGCGGCGATGAGTTCGTGATTGTGCTGGAAGATATTCAGGATCTCAGCAAAGTCGATACGCTGTGTCAGGGAATTATTGATGCGCTGGCGGAGCCCTATACGCTGCTTGGCAGTGAAGCCTGGATCGGCGTCAGTATCGGCGTCGCCATCGCGCCGCAGGATGGCATGGAGCGCCAGGAGTTGATGCGCAAGGCGGATATTGCCCTGTATGAAGCGAAAAACGAAGGACGGGCGCAGTATCGTCTTTTTGCGCGCGCAATGGATGAGTCGGTGCAAACGCGTCAGCAGATTGCTGCCGATCTGCGCCATGCGCTGCAGCAGAAACAGGGGCTGGAAGTCTGGTATCAACCATTAATGGACGTATCGGGCAAAGAAGTTTTAGGCTTTGAAGCGCTGCTGCGCTGGCACCATGCGCAGCGAGGTTTTATCGCCCCGTCAGAATTTATTCCAATTGCCGAAGAAACCGGGCTGATATTGCAGATTGGCGAATGGGTATTGCGTGAAGCTTGCCGGGTGTCGCTGCGCTGGCCAGCGCTGACGATTGCAATTAACGTGTCACCGCTGCAGTTTCGCGCCGTGGGTTTTGTGCAGCGCTTTAAGGAGATCGTGCAGATAGAAGGCGCCGATCCGCGCTGCCTCGAACTGGAGATTACCGAGGGGGTATTAATTGAAGATGAGCGTGAGGCGCGCGCCATCATCATCGCTCTACGTGAGGCCGGCTTCCGCATTGCGCTGGATGATTTTGGCACCGGCTACTCCAGCCTGAATTATTTAAGCACCTTCCCGGTGGATAAAATTAAGATCGACCGCTCGTTTACTCAATCGCTGGGCGTAGCGGAAAACTCTACGGCAATTGTGGAATCCGTGGTGCGGCTGGGCCATGCGATGGGTTTGACCGTTACCGCGGAAGGGGTGGAAACTGATGGACAGATGTCGGCGCTGGCTGAAGCGGGCTGTAACCAGCTACAGGGTTATCTGTTTAGCCAGGCTGTGCCCTCTGATCAAATCGCCCTGATGCTGGAAAAGCGTAAAGCGGGATAAGATCCCGCCTCTCCTCTGATGGCAGGCAAGCTAAATTGCGGGGCAAGCGCCCCGCTCTCCACTTAACCTGGCGCTTTACTGTGGAAAATCGGTGCCAAGCGTGGTTTCCTGCCATGCTTCAATTTCCGCCAGCCGTTCACGTAGTTTACTGGTCACCGCTTCGAAGCCAAAAGCGCCCATCACCAGATGGCGCGGCGGATGCGCATTTTCAGTAATGGCGATCATTGCCGCTGCGGATCGCCCGGCTGTTTGCCGCTGTAACCTGCGGTATTTTTCATTCGCGCCCCTGCGGTTTCGGCATACTCCTCGAGACGGTTCTCGGTCTGGTGGAGCGAACGACCGGCCCAGTCGGTACGGAACGGGCCAGGCTCAACGCAGGTGACTTTAATGCCCAGCGGCGCACCTTCGACGGCCAGCGCATCGGACCAGCCTTCTACCGCATGTTTGCTGGCGGCATAGTAGCCGGATCCCGGGAAACCAATCAGGCCCGCAACCGAGGTAATATTGATAATGTGCCCGCGTCGCGCCTTGCGCATCGCTGGCAGCACCGCGCGCGTCATCGCGAACAGGCCAAACACGTTGGCATCAAACTGCGCGCGAATCTCCGCTTCAACCCCTTCTTCCACCGATGACTGATAACCATAGCCGGCATTATTGACCAGCACATCGATGGTGCCGAACTTCGCCAGCGCAGCCTTAACCGCGCCATCAATACTGTCGTTGTTAGTGACATCAAGTGCCAGCGCCAGCGTCTGGTGTTCTTTGCCCGGCACCAGATCCGCGACTTTTTGCACATCACGGGCGGTGACCACTACGTTAAAACCCCGCTCAATGGCCTGTTTAGCCAGTTCGCGACCAAAACCGGTAGAACAGCCGGTTATCAACCATACCGGGCGCGTTTCTGTCGTCATGTTGTTTTCCTTATATTTTCAGGCTTTTCCAAATAGAGACATTGTGCTATTTCCGGAAAAACCCTGCCACACACTCAGGTTATTTCTTTTTGGACGGTAATACTTCATTCAACAGCTGGCTGGCGGTATCGCCAATCACCTGGGCGGCGCCGCGATCGCCTTTCAGCATGGAAGTCATAAAAGATTTCGCCTGCTTAAAGGTGATATGCGGCGGCAGCGGCGCGACTTCCGGATCGGTCTTCACTTCCAGCACTACCGGACGGTCGCTGCTAAGCGCTTCCTGCCAGGCGGCGCTGAGCTTCTCCGGATCGTCAACAAAAATGCCCTTCAGGCCGAGCATCTCGGCAAAAGCGGCATAATGGACGTTAGGAATATCCTGACTGGCTTCAAAACGCGGATTGCCTTCCATCACGCGCTGCTCCCAGGTGACCTGATTCAGGTCCTGGTTATTAAACACGCAGACAATCAGCCGACCATCGCCCCAGCCTTGCCAGTATTTCTGAATGGTAATCAGCTCCGCCATGTTATTCATTTGCATCGCGCCATCGCCCACCAGCGCCACGACCGGCTTATGCGGGAACGCGAACTTAGCGGCAATGGCATACGGCACCGCCGCGCCCATACAGGCCAGGCCGCCGGAGAGCGAAGCGCGCTGCCCCTGTTTCACCCGATAATCGCGCGCAAACCAGTTGGCACAGGAGCCGGAATCGGAGGTTACAATGGCATCTTCCGGCAGCAGTGGCGACATTTCCCATACCACGCGCTGCGGGTTAACCGGCTTCGCCGGGGCCATCGCTCTCTCTTCCATTATCTGCCACCATTCCTGAACCTGGCGCGCAATCCCTTCCTGCCAGCTGCGATCGTCTTTATGTTTTAACAGCGGCAGCAGCGCACGTAGCGTTTCCGCCGCGTCGCCATGCAGATGTACCTCACAGGGATAACGCAGGCCGAGCATTGACGGGTCGATATCGATTTGAACCGCTCGCGCCTTGCCCTCTTCCGGCAGAAACTCCGTCCATGGGAAGCCGCTGCCGATCATCAACAGCGTGTCGCAGTTATTCATCATTTCCGAAGAGGGTTTGGTGCCCAACAGGCCAATAGAACCGGTGACAAACGGCGCATCGTCCGGCAGCACATCTTTACCCAGCAGCGCCTTCGCCACGCCCGCGCCCAACAGATTCGCCGCCTGCACCACTTCAACCGCCGCGCCGCGCGCGCCCGATCCAATCAGGATGGCCACTTTTTTACCGGCGTTAAGCACCTCGGCGGCACGCTGGAGATCCTCATCGTAAGGCACCACTTTCGGCCGCTGATAGCCCGGACCGGAATGGGTGAAACCGTGGGCATGCTGCGGCGCCTGCCAGGGTTCGTCCTGCAAATCTTTCGGCAAAATCAGCACCGCTACGCCGTTTTGCGCTTTCGCGATGCGTACGCCGCGATCGACCAGGTGGCGGACCTGCGCCGGGGCTGCGGCTTCCTGCACAAAATTAGCGACGTCAGAAAAGACGCGATCGAGATTCAGCTCCTGCTGATAGTTAGCGCCGCGGGAGGTGGTTTCCGCCTGACCTGAAATGGCCAGCACCGGCGCGTGATCCATTTTGGCATCATACAGGCCGGTCAGCAGATGGGTGGCACCGGGGCCACCGGTAGAGAGGCACACGCCCAGCTCGCCGGTAAATTTGGCATGGCCTGCGGCCATAAATGCCGCCATCTCTTCATGGCGTACCTGAATAAACTCAATACCGGCGCCCGCTTTATTCGCTCGCTGGATTGCGCCCAGCACCCCATTGATGCCGTCGCCTGGGTAGCCGTAAATCCGCGTCACGCCCCACGCTTTCAGGCGCTCTACAAAAAAATCGCTGGTCTTCATTGCCATCGTCTGTCTCTCCCTCGCAAATTACACAGACTTTAAGCATAGCTGACCTGTTCAGAACACAACCGTCACGATTAGTCCATCGCCTGACCCATCAGGCTCCAGGCGGTCATGCCCTGCGGCCGCCAGTCGCTGCGCGAAATAATTGCAATGTGCGGGAGAGAGGGATTAAATTTGAAAATCGATCGCCATCTCTTCCTCCTGAACGCTTAGCGCCTGACGTTTGATCTCTTCCAGCGACAGGTTGGCGTTGCACAATTCAAGGAACTGCCAGACGTAATTACGCTGTAGCTGCCCGCGTTTCAGCGCCAGCCAGACGGTGCTGGCCTCAAACAGATGATGGGCATCCAGCCGCGTCAGGGAGGAATGCGTATCCAGCTGGCACGCCTGATCGGCAAGGATGCCCACCCCCAGCCCCAACTCTACATAGGTTTTCACCACGTCAGAGTCCTGAGCGCTGAGGATAATATCCGGTTTCAGCCCGGCGGCCTGAAAGGCGCGGTCGACGCGCGAGCGTCCGGTAATACCCTGCCGATAGGTAATCAGCGGATAGCGGCTGAGCGCCGCCAGCGAGAGCTGCGGCTCCTGCTCCAGCGCGTGCCCTTTCGGCACCAGCAGCGCATGATGCCAGCTAAACCACGGAAAAGCCGCCAGCGCCGCCTGGTTAACCAACTGCTCGCTGGCAATACCAATATCTGCCTCGCCGGCGGTAACCATTGCCACGATTTCCTGCGGCGAGCCTTGATTCAGCTCCAGACGCACCTGCGGCCAAAGGGCGCGAAAGGCTTTGATCACTTTTGGCAGGCTGTAACGCGCCTGAGTATGGGTGGTGGCAATAGTAAGTACGCCGCTGGTTTCATTGGTAAAGACATCAGCCAGCCGGCGCACCCGACTGGCTTCATCAAGGATACGCTCAGCGATGGTCAGTAGCGCTTTGCCCGGTTCGGTCATCCCCAATAGCCGCTTGCCCCGTCGGATAAAGATCTCTACGCCCAGCTCATCTTCTAAATCACGTATATGGCGACTGACGCCAGACTGAGAGGTAAAAAGCGTGTTCGCCACTTCCGTCAGGTTAAACTCACAGCGTGCGGCTTCACGAATAATTTTAAGCTGTTGAAAGTTCAAACCGTTTCTCCTTATCTGACGTCAATAAGCCTTTATGTTAAGCAGGCTTATCGATAGCTACAAATAATAAAAAACGGTTTATTATGCAATTATGTAATAAAAAACGAGCGAGCAGACATCATGAGTCAGCCTGCCCGAAGCACAAAGCGGCTTATCCCACCAGCATCAGCTCACGCTGTTCCTGCGCAGGTTTATTCAGCAAGGTCAGCAGAATATTTTTTACCGCCTGGGCGGAAGGCGACAGCGGCAAACGCGAAGATATATTCAGCGACAGCGGTAAATTCAGCGAAGGTGAGTTAATGCGTGCCATCCAGCCGTTGGTTGCGCTCACCAGCGCGCGCGCTGCCGATTCCGGCAGAACCGTGGCGCCCATACCACTGGAAACGGCTGCGGTTAAGGTCGCAAGTGATTCGATTTCGCCAATTATGCGCGCGCTGAGACGGCGCAAAGAAAAAGCTTCATCGACGCGCTTGCGCACCGCGCTGTAATCACGCGGCAAAAAGAGATTCATCTGCGCGACTTCGGCCAGATCGACCGTGGTTCCGGGCGCGTCGCTGGCGCCGACCAGATAAAGATCCTCTTTCATTAACGGCGTACTGGTAATGCCCGCCAGCGGCGTGCGGTCATACAGCACAGCCATATCAAGCTGACCGTTCATTACTTTTTCATTGAGAGATGACCCGCTGTTCTCATGCAGATAAACCAGTATTTCCGGATATTCTTCACGCACCGTTTGCAGCAGCGGCATGGTCAGCGATGAGGCGGCAGTGCCCGGCGCCAGGCCGATTGAAACCTGGCCGTTCAATGTTTGTCCGGCATTGATAACCGCCATTTGCGCCTGTTCACACTGGCGCAAAATAGTACGCGCGTGAGCATAAAGAATTTTCCCCGCCTCGGTCGGCGTTACGCCGCGTTTGGTACGGATCAGCAGCTGTTGGTCCAGCTCGTTTTCCAGCGTGGCCACCTGCTGACTTAGCGCTGGCTGTGCGATGTGCAGCACTTCCGCCGCCTGGGTCAGGCTGCCAATATCGACGATTTTTACGAAATATTTGAGTCGTCTTAAATTCATGTTGCCTCCGTCGGGGTTCCCGAATGTTATCACCAGCTCAGGCGCGCATTGCGGCTGTGTGTTAAGGATTGCAATATGCAGGCCAGCTTTTAGCGCCGCTAAAATCAAGCGCGGCTAACTCATGATAAAATAAGAGAATCCAATTACCCCGAAGGGGTTAACTCACCGCATCAGCAGTGCTTTCCCGCCAGGCTCTTGATGGGCTGCACTATAAAGGTGCAACCGTTGCGTATGCGCTGTGCAGGCGATAAGAGAAACTTCTCATTCCTGCCCGATCGGTTTTCTTCCGATCGCGGTCACAAAAATCTGCATTCGTACCGTTCGAAATATGAGCCGCATCACTGTTCATTCTTTCCCTGATGGCAAATGTAAAATCTATGTTATTACCTTAATCCACGAAAGAAGCCCAAAAACAGTAGGTTATATCAAATGAAACTATTACTTAGTTAACCTTTAGGCCTGCTATGTCAAAGATAAATAACGTGACGTCATATCCATAGCTTCTCACCACCAGAGATTAGCGGTAGTGCGCCTGCTGTCTCCTTAACCTTAAGAAGGAACGAATTTTGCTGACTGTGCTGGGTTTTTCGATGGTGATCTGCTTCATGTATCTGATCATGACCAGGCGGATGTCGGCGCTGATTGCGCTGATTATCGTCCCCACATTGTTCGCGCTGGTGGGCGGTTTCTGGCACGGGCTGGGCGAAATGATGCTGGATGGCGTCAAGACGCTGGCCCCTACCGGCGTCATGCTGACCTTTTCCATCCTCTATTTTGGGCTGATGATTGACGCCGGGCTGTTTGATCCGCTGGTGCGATTAATTTTAAAAATCGTGCGTGGCGATCCGTTAAAAGTCCTGGTGGGCACCGCCGTACTGACGCTGCTGGTTTCGCTGGATGGCGACAGCTCCACCACCTATATGATCGCGGTCGCCGCGTTTCTACCGCTCTATCATCGACTGGGGATGAATGTGCTGCCGATGCTCTGTTTAATTAACCTTGCCAGCGGCATTATGAACCTGTCGCCGTGGGGCGGCCCGACAGCCCGTGCGGCAGCGGCGCTGCGCATCGATGCGCTGGATATTTTTATTCCGATGATCCCGGCGATGCTGCTGGCCTGCTTTACCCTGGTTGGCATGGCGGTGCTGTTTGCCCTGCGTGAGCGCCGGCGACTGGGCATTATGACAATGGAAAATCATCATCTGGATAATATCAGCCTGGGATTGGGCGATGCGGAAGATTGCGAAGCCAACCGTCGCCCGAAGATGTTCTGGCCTAACTTTATTCTTACCACTGCGCTACTGGTGCTGTTGGTGGTCGGACTGATGCCGATTCATATTCTGTTTATGCTGGCGTTCGCCATCGGGGTAATGCTTAACTATCCCTCGCTGGAACAGCAAAAAGAGCGTATCGGCGCCCACGCCGCTAACGTGCTGGCAGTAACCGCGTTGATTTTTGCCGCCGGGGTATTTACCGGGATTTTATCCGGCACCGGCATGGTCGATGCGATGGCAAAAAGCCTGCTGGCGGTGATCCCCCACAGCTTTGGCCCTTATCTGGCGGTATTTACCGCGGTGGTCAGCCTGCCGTTTACTTTCTTTATGTCTAACGACGCGTTCTATTTCGGCATCCTGCCGGTGATCGCCCAGACTGCCGCAGGCTACGGCATTAGCGCCGAAGAGATCGCGCGCGCTTCGATTATCGGTCAGCCTTTCCATCTGCTTAGCCCGCTGGTGCCTTCGATTTATCTGCTGGTTGGCCTGGCGAAGGTAGATATCGGCGACCACCAGCGCTTTTCGATCAAGTGGGGCGTGGTAGTCAGTATGGCGCTGTTGGTGGGTGGCATTGTGTTTGGCGCATTTCCGCTCTGGCATCACTAAGCCTGGCCAGAATCATTGATCAGGCTTGCTAAATAGCCGTTAAAACAAGGCTAAGTCGCTGTGGCGGAATAAACCTGAAGAGCAGTTTGCCCGGCCGCGCCCCGATATTAAAGCGTGCTCCGGCCGGGCAATAAGAGAGTAAGTTAGCAATCAATGGCGAAGCTGGGCCAGATCGTCTTCGGTCAGACCGGTCGCTTTCAGCACCGACTCGCGGGGCATTCCCATTTCAAGCAGGCTGCGGGCGACTTCGAGTTTTCCCTCATTTCTGCCTTGCTGTCGGCCAAGCTGGATACCTTTCTCAATGCCTTTCTGTTCAAGCTGTTCGGCGATGGTCATAAGTGCGTCCCCGTGTTGTGGCACTCGCTGTGCCAGTTCGCGAACCAAAGCTTCGGAGTCTGCCGTCTCACCCGCCTGGATTAAATAGTGTATCAGCGCCATTACCTGTGATGAAGAAAGATAATCCGCCATCAGTAACGTGACCAAACGATCGGCCAGCGTTGCAATGTCACGCTGTTGAATATGCTTTTGCAACAGAGTTAATGCCGCCATGCTGCGGTGATTCATAATGTCATCATCAGGAATCACGGTAACATCAACCAGCGGAAAAGCGCCACTATAGAGACGTTCAGCGACTTCTGGATGATCAAATTCATCCAGCCAACGCATAGAATAGGGATATGGGCTACGTTTGCCGACATAAAAAAGCACCGGGATCACCAGCGGTAATTTTTTATGCCCCGCTTCGATATGGCGCTGCATCGCAGCCACGGCATAGCGTATCAGACGAAAGGCCATATGCCGATCCGGCGAAGATTGATGTTCGATCAACACATGAATATAGCCCGCCCCTTCGGAGGTTTTCAGACTATAAAGTATGTCGCTAAAATACTGGCGGAGATCAGGCTCAACAAAAGAGCCTGATTCCAGCTTTAGCGTACTGAGGTCGCAGATAGCGCGCAGCGCGGCTGGCAGGTGCAGTTCCATAAAGTCGCGCGCAATTTCAGGCTGCGACAAAAATTGACGGAATCTGCCTGAAAATAGCCAATGCTTCAGGGGGAACCCCCTGAAGCGAACAAAATATTTTGGTGGGATTATAATGAGGTAAACGTTTATTAGGTTAAAGGCCCCACTTATTCTTTCATTCAAATTAACAGCGGTTTCATTACGATTCTCGGGTTACCTCACAACCAGAACGTCTTAGCTTTATTGTTTACCGCTATAAATAATATCAGTCGCTGTAATTCGCTCTTTTATTCCCCTACTCCTGAAAGCCTATTATCTTTTCTTACGGTTACGGTGCATATCAATAGATACCGCCGCAACGATAATGATGCCCTTAATAATATCCTGCACATAGGCATCCACGCCAACGAAGGTAAATCCGCTTTTAATCAACCCAAGAATGACCGCGCCGATCAGCGTGCCGGTAATACGTCCAACGCCGCCCATCAGGCTGCTGCCGCCAATTACCGCCGCCGCGATAGCATCCAGCTCATAGGACATGCCCATGCTTGACTGCCCGGTACTGACGCGCGCCGCCAGCACCACGCCCGCCAGCCCGGCCAGACCGCCGGCAATGGTATACACGATCACCAGATATTTATTTACGTTAATGCCGGAAACGCGGGCCGAAGTCATATTGCCGCCGATGGCGTAAACGTATTTGCCGTAACGCGTATGCTTTAGCGCAATATGAAAAATGATCGCCACCACCAGAAAAATCACTACCGGCATTGCGCCCTGGCCAATAGCGGTAAACCCATCGGATAAAAAGCTAATCGGATTGCCCTGCGTGTAGTACTGCGCCAGACCACGGGCGGAAACCATCATGCCCAGCGTAGCGATAAACGGTGGGATACCGGTTCGGGTAATCAGCACGCCGTTTATCAACCCGCACAGCGTACCCACGCCGATCCCGGCAATAATGGGGACGACAGCGGGCAGATCCACCAATGAGGGGAACATCGGCGACAGGCTGTCAGACGTTTGCGCCAGGCTGGCCGCTACCACCGCCGTGAGCGCAATCAGCGAGCCGGAAGAGAGATCGATACCGGTGGTAATAATTACCTGTGTCACGCCAACGGCGATGATGCCGATAATCGCCACCTGCAGCACGATCAGTACCAAACGATTGCTATTCAGCAGAAAAGATTGATCGCGCACATACCAGCCTGCTATTTCAAAAATTAGCGCGATGCCCAGCATCACGATAAATATGCCGGTATCTTTCGGCAATTTGCCCTGCAGCTGGCTGAACAGCGGCGGACGCGATACTCGCGGTTGTTGGGTACTCATTTTCACGTTGCTCATGATTTTCCTCTCGCCTCACTCGGACGCCAGCGACATAATAGTTTCCTGATCGGCTTCTTCTTTATTGAGAATGCCGGTTATCCGTCCTTCATGCATCACCATCACCCGATCGCTCATACCCAGAATCTCCGGCAGTTCTGACGACACCATAATCACCGCCACACCACGGTTAGCCAGCTCGCTGATCAGCCGATAAATCTCCGCTTTCGCGCCGACATCAATGCCGCGCGTCGGCTCATCCAGGATCAGGATTTTCGGTTGCGCCAGCAGCCAACGGGCAATTAACACTTTTTGCTGATTGCCGCCGCTGAGGTTATTGATGATTTGATCCATGGTGGGCGTTTTTATATTCAGCCGCCGGATCTGCTCCATACAGTCCTGCGCCATCTGGACATGACTGACGAAGCCGCCTTTGCTGCTGTACTCTGGCATATTGACGATGCTCATATTTTCCAGCACCGACAACACCAGAAACAGCCCGGACTTTTTACGATCCTCGGTGAGAAACGCCATGCCCTTCTCGATTGCCGTTGCGGGTGAATCGATGGTGACCGGCACGCCATCAATCAGCACTTCACCACTATCGGCCTGCGCCATGCCAAACAGGGTTTCCATCACTTCGCTGCGCCCGGCGCCCACCAGCCCGGCAACGCCAAGGATTTCACCGCGGCGCACGCTAAAGCTGACATCCTCAAAGGCATCCTGCCGCGACAGATGGCGCACCGTGAGCACCTCTTCGCCGATGGCGTTGTTGAACTTGGGAAACAGCTGCGTCAGCTCGCGGCCTACCATTTGAGTAATCAACGACTGGCGGGTATAGCTGTCGGTACGATCGCTGCCTACCCAGCTGCCGTCGCGAAATACGCTGACCTCATCGGTAATGGTAAAGATTTCATCCATTTTATGACTGATATAAACAATCGCTTTTCCCTGCGCGCGCAAATCGCGAATGATAGTAAACAGATGCCCCACTTCGCCTTCGGTCAACGCCGAGGTCGGCTCATCCATAATCACTACATCGGCGTTCCATGAAACCGCCTTGGCGATCTCCACCATTTGTTGGCTGGCGATGCTGAGCTCGCCGACCATGCGATCCGCCGGCAGGCGGATATTAAGCTTGCTTAGTAGCGCCTGAGTTTGCTGATTTAGCTGACGGTGATCGACCAGGCCAAACTTTACTGGCTCGCGACCCAGCCAGATGTTTTCCGCTACCGTCATCCACGGCACCAAATTAAGCTCCTGATGAATCATCGAAATACCGGCGCGCAGCGCATCCAGCGTGTCCTGAAACTGTACCGTCTCACCTTTAATACGGATTACACCGTGATCGGGACGGTAAATCCCAATCAGGCACTTCATCAAAGTGGATTTTCCCGCGCCGTTTTCACCCATCAGCGCATGTACCGTACCCGGTCTGACGCGCAAAGAGACGTTATTCAGCGCCTTCACGCCAGGAAAAAATTTACTGATGCCTTCAGCTTCCAGCGCATAAGCAGTCATGCTTTACCTCCGCTCGACAGCTCGCCTGCTGGCGGCCCGCGTAACGGGCGGCAGGCGAACGGAAAGGGTTATTTTTGGTTACGGCTAACAAACTGCTGATAGTTCTCTTTGGTAATCAGCTGATAAGGGATCATTACGTTTTTCTGCACTTTCTCGCCCTTCACCAATTTGATCGCCGTCTGAACCGCGCCCTCGCCCTGGCCTTTGGCGTCCTGAAAAACCGTGGCGATCATGCGGCCGCTTTTGATCTGCTGCAGCGCATCGGGCGTGCCGTCCACCCCGGCGATCAGTACCTTGTTATTCTTGCCCAACGCCATTAATGCGCCGATAGCCATTTCGTCGTTATTGGAGGCGATGGCGTCAATTTGATCGCCTGCGGTCATCCAGTTGCTCACCACATCCACCGCTTCGTTACGCATAAATTTAGCGGTCTGCTTCTGCACAATTTTGATTTGTGGATATTTCGCCACCACCGCCTCAACGCCTTTGGTGCGATCGCGCGTCGCCTCGTTCGCCAGGTCCCCCATTAAAATGGCGACGTTGCCTTTTTGCTGCATCGCTTTCGCCAGCGCTTCCATTTGCAGGCGGCCCGCCAGCTCAGAATCCGATCCCACATAGGCCATTTTGTCTGTCAGCTCGGCCTGCGGTCGGCGGTTAACAAAGATCAGCGGAATGCCCGCTTTACTGGCCTGGTCCATAATCGGCTTCACCGCGTTGGTATCAACCGGGTTGACGATAATGGCGTCCACTCCTTGCCCGATAAAGTTTTGTACCTGTTGAAGCTGCTGCGCCACGTCGCCTTTGGCATCTTCCATCTGGCCTTTTACCTGGGTTTTATCCATCTCTTTTTGCATGGCGGTACGCACGATGGTGAGAAAGTTGTCATCAAACAGCGCCATCGACACGCCCAGCTGGATATCTTTCGCCAGCGCAGCTGCGGGCAACAGGCAGGCAATAACGCAGGCGACAATCGCTTTTTTCATCTTCATAGTTCACCCTTCGATTCGTTAAATTGCGCTGGCGGGCCGTTACCTCGAATGAAAAATAATTTTTACATTCACACAACATCACCAGGGTTATAAGCTACGAAAAAAGATAAAACCTTGTACCCAGCGGCTTTTTTATGCTTGCCCTCCTTTTTTTCAACATGCTGATTTATATCCTAATGGTTATGGAGATGCCTGTTATTCGAGCTTTGTCGCACTGATAACCTGATGAGACAGTTTATTTGTTTCATAATAACGTTAATTGAAATTTTCATAATAAAAGCATCGAAACGCGCGTTTTAAAATTACCAAATAACAAAAATTTGACATACATCTAACATCAGCGGGGAAAAGGCGTTAAATTGAGATCCACACAGCAGATCAGAAAAGCAGCAAAAGGCGGAGAGTTGCTGATTTTGCCAGCAAACGCACCGCGAAAAGCGGTACAGGCTTTGACATTCATAAAGGCGCCAGGTAATATTCGCCTCGTTCACACGATTCCTCTGTAGTTCAGTCGGTAGAACGGCGGACTGTTAATCCGTATGTCACTGGTTCGAGTCCAGTCAGAGGAGCCATATTTAGAAAAGCCCGCTCAGGGAAACCTGAGCGGGCTTTTTGCATTGCCGTAGACTGATTTATGCAGCGCTGTAATCGGCTAACGTAAGCCACAGGCTGCGTCCAATCCGCAGCGCCAGTATGGTTAGCGCTGCGCTACTTAGCTAACAGTCGGTTAACTTTCACGATAGAACGGGTCAACACGCTGCCATCATGCGGATCGCCAAAATGAAATAGCGCTGTTGCCCGGCGAAAAGCGGGATCGCAGGGGCCGTTAGCATGGAAAGAGCGATAGCCATGGAAAAAATAGATATTGCCCGGCTGTAAATAGAGCGTCATAGGTTTAACCAGCCGACGTTTCACCGCCTGGGTTAACAGAGTTCGCGACACGCCGTTTTGCATTAGCGTTTTTTCCAGCACGTTAAACACTACGCTGGAGCGGAAAGGCCGTAAGTTAGGGAATAAAATTAAATCTCCGCGCGCCTCGCCTTTCTGCGGAATTTCAATCGGCAGCAGCGCGGTAATAACGCTGGCATCATAATGAAACGTGTTCGATTTCTTTTTCCCACTTTCACCCTGTACGCAGCGCAGCACCGCCAGAATATTTTGCTGGTCTAAGGCGCGCCCCAGCGATTTCTCCGCCATCAGTCGCAGCAGTTGACGAAAATCTGCGTTTTCACGCAGTTCAGCCAGCGGCGTATGATCGATCTTATCTACATCGCCAAAAATAGCATGGTATCCCTTTCCTGTATTTGCACTGACCTCATCAATCCAGTGACGAAATTTTGCCAGACCCTCAGCGGTAACAGCATTTTCCAGTACGGCGTATCCCTGGCTTTCAATGTTTTCTAATAACTGCGATACAGCATTCGGATCAATATTTGCAACAAAAGACATAGCACCCTGCCTGTTATAAGTTTCTTTAATATATGGCGTTAAATCGTCGTTATTGACAGCCCTGGTCTGGCCGCGTTAATCATAGGAGGTCTGCGAGATAAATAAATGCAGTCAGGGAAAAATAAGAATCATTAACGTTTATAGTCTTATTTAAACTGGCCCCAGTTAGCCCTGTTTTTTTATTCGCGATGCAATTAATTCCTTGAATAAACGCCGCTATTATTATGCATGGCTGCTTGCGCTCTGTTTATTGCAACCAGTTATAAGTGAGCCTCCCCTGGCGATGATGGCTAGTGCTGCGCTTGTCTGCCGCTACATGAACGCTTAAGAAAATACGCCCGCGGCCCCGCGCATCCCTCTACCGGACCGCTGATACATTGTGTTTGATCTGGCAACAAGTTACCCTGCCAGCGGCTTAGTTAACGGGAATTCCCCTGATATGGTTGAACAGGTAAAACGCAAGAACGACCCGGAAGGATTAAAAAAACGTATTCTTGAAGGCGCGCTACAAGCCTTTGCTGAATATGGCATGCAGGGCGCCCGGCTGGAGCAGATTGCGGGCTATGCGCAAACCACTAAACGTATGGTGGTTTACCACTTCGGCAATAAAGAAAATCTCTATATTGCCGTGCTGGAGCGGGTTTATCAGCAGATTCGCGAGCATGAAACTGCCCTCAATTTACGCGCACTGCCGCCGGAGGAAGCGATTACCCGGCTGGTAGAAGAGAGTTTTGATTATCATGCTAACCATGCCGATTTTATGCGCCTGGTGTGCAGTGAAAATCTATTGCGCGGCCGCTATATTAGTCAGTCACCGCGGATTAAAGCGCTTAACCGCAGTGCGCTGGATCTGCTGGATGATATTTTGTCACGCGGGCAACAGGCAGGTCTGTTTCATCAGGATGTGAATACAATTGATGTGCATCGCCTGATCAGCAGTATTTGCGTTCATCATGTTTCAAACCGCTATACCTTTAATACGCTGTTTATGTCTGATAACAGCGAGGCGGAAAGCATTAAGCGTAACCGCCAGCTGGCCGTCACCGCCACGCTGCGTTATTTGCGACGCTGTGATACCCCGGCTTAGCTTCTGGTTGCCGGCGCGAGCAGGCTGGCATAGATCGCATCGCCAGCCTGCTCAGGCAATTAAAGCAGGCAGCCTGACGAGGTTACAGTAGATCGCGCCATGACATAATCAGCGCCGCCGGAAGCGGATCGGCGCGCACGCCTGGCGACGGCTGCCAGCTATCCCAGGCGCGAAAGGCGGAAAAATCCAGCCCGGTCAGGCTTTCCAGCCCGCTGACCGTAATGCGAAATTCATCTACCCGCGGCACACTATCCTGCTGCGCGGGGGCGATGGCCCGTCGTGGCTCGTCCAGCAGGTTCGCCTGGCTAACCAGCAGCGCCGTAGCCTGTGGCTCGCCTTCGCTGCCAATACGCAATACCACTTTCCAGAACATCAGCGGCACTTTCGCCTCGCCATATTGCCGCCATTGATCGTTCAGCACTGGCCCGGTTAGCACCGTAATCTGTTTTTTAGTTTGCAACACGCCATATTCCAGGATGTAACGCTCTACA
Organism: Mixta hanseatica; assembly: GCF_023517775.1. Taxonomy (NCBI): domain Bacteria; kingdom Pseudomonadati; phylum Pseudomonadota; class Gammaproteobacteria; order Enterobacterales; family Erwiniaceae; genus Mixta; species Mixta hanseatica. The sequence continues at coordinate 2,685,474 of NZ_CP082904.1, forward strand.
CCCTGCCAGTACTGTAGGCTCTGGTTAAAGCGAAAATGCTGCGGCGAACAGTTAGTAAAATGGAAGGTATCCTTATTGGCGCGGATCGCTTCCTGCGGCGTGCCCCAGGTAGGATCGCTGCGACGAGTCAGGTGCCCACGATCGAACCAGCGACTGAATTCGCGATAAAAAGACTGCACCAGGTAATAGCGGCTGTCCATGCGGCTGTCTTCATACCAGCTGTCTCCTTCGGCCAATAGCGAGGGCTGGCCACTGTCGCGATTGATACTGATATAGCGCGCGCCATCAATATTGGTGGCGGTGAGAAAAGCGATGCGCCGCTCGGCGCAGACCGCCAGCGAAAAATTCTGGTAGTCCAGAATCGCCTCAGTGCCGGTCGCACCGGAGCGCAGAGGCGCGATCTCTGCCGCCCTGGGCTGCAGGATCGGCGCTAACGGCACCGCATAACCGGCGAGAAAGTCGGGCTGATAGCCATTGCGATTGGCATAGTTAGCATCCGGCGCGGCGCGCGCCTGTTCGATCAACGTCAGCGCGCGTTCGCCGCGTAGTGCCGCAATCAGGCGTTGACGCGCCAGCGGTTCAAGCGTTACCGCCTCCGCTTTTAACCAGTCCACCAGCGCGCTGATGCGAATGCCTTCATTTATCAGGGTTCCGCTTTCGTCCTGCGCCGCGCCATGATGCAGCGCTACCAGCTGCCAACTATCGTTAAAAACCGGCGCGCCAGAGGAGCCTTCATCGGTATCCGCCGTGTAATGCAGCACATTCGCTGCGGCGCTGCCCTCTTCCCCGCGCGCCAGTAAATAATTATCACGCAGCGCGACCTGCTGCGCAGCGCCGGCAGGATGCTGAATGATATTCACCGCCATGCCCAGCTGATGTTTATCGGGTCGATCGCTGAGTACGATTTGGCCTGGCAGCGCCATATCGGCTGTGCCCGCACGCTGTTCACCCAGCGCAACCAGCGTACAGTCCAGCTTATCTTCCGGGCTGGTCAGCCAAAAACTGTCGGCATCCAGTGAGTAAACCGCGGTCGCCGCGATCTTATCCTGTTCATTTTGCCAATAGCCAAACTCCACGCTATAGCCAGCGGCGCGTTGACGATCCGGCAGTACGTGAAAGCAGGTAACAAATAACCCGGCGCCAGTCAGAAAACCGGTGCCTTTAGGTACGCCATCCTCTCGTACCAGCGCCACCGCTCTGGCCCGTTCAGCGCCCTGCAGTAAAAAGCCGGTGGGTAAGAAATCGGCTTCCGGTCCAATAATCGCCGTCCGCTCCAGCATGCGCTGAAAGGCATAACGCTGCGCGCGTCGGCTATCCGGCTCTGCCTGCTCTGTTTTTCCTTCGGCAACGGCCTTTACGCTCTGCCTGCGCTGAGCCGTGGTCAATGCCAGTCGCTGCCGTACCAGATTTTCTCTCTGCGTCATGGATGCTCCTTTCGCCTCGCTTTTAAACCGCCTTCATAACCATAGCCACCTTTATGCATATCAGCACGCCGCTGATAACGGTTAAGATCACGGCGGACTGCTGCTTTCTTCAGCACTCAGTCGCTTTTTGCGAAACAGGCTTTGACAAGTTCGGATGCCCTCGATATCATGCGCCCCGTTCACACAATTCCTCTGTAGTTCAGTCGGTAGAACGGCGGACTGTTAATCCGTATGTCACTGGTTCGAGTCCAGTCAGAGGAGCCAAATTTAGAAAAAGCAGACGCCTGGCGTCTGCTTTTTTGCTTTCCGGCCCGGCCATCTCCTTTCTGCCTTTCAGTTATCGCTCTCGCGCCTTTTTTCCTGCTGTGTCCCTGGCGTTATTCGCCGTCCAATAACACATTTAGTGGGACAAGGTGATTTTTATAGCCGTTACTGCCGGGCCACCTACATAAATAATCTATAAGCAAAAGTACTGTTGTTTAATTTGAGTTAAGGCAGATTCACCCACTACACCACCGCCAGCAGAACAAATTTTAAATCTTAAAAATGACCATATTATGGAATTTAATTTCAAAACAATTACTGTTAATGGCTTTATAACCCATACAGCGAGCGATTCAGCCTTAAAATCTCCGATGCCTGTCTCATACGGCTCCTCATTCTTCAGGGTTAAACTTTGTTGTTTTACCTTACAAAAACGGGCTTTCCCTTTGATTTCAACCCGCTAATGCATAACGATACCTAATAATTTTTTTACTGTTCACGGCCAAACAACCTTATTATTCTAATAACCCTTCTTGATATTCTTTTTAGGCGCATTTTCCGCATAAAAGTAGCCAACATGCAATCAATCTGTAAATGAAACAAAACATCATTGTAATGCTTATCCTCCCTCATTACAGAAGTTGACAGTACGCCATATTAAAAATTACCCTATGCGCTATTAAATAACTCATCGGATAATTCTTAACGTTATATACGCGTTATATTTATTGGTATTATAAGCATGAACTTTATCTCAATGTTAAAGGGATGCAGGTTATGGCGCTCGGTCAACGCCGTAAGCACAGGAAGCGTTTTATTTTTGTTAATAGTATTTACTGTTATAAGTGCAAAGGCCCGGGCGTCGTTAATTCTCGACCAAAGCAGAATTGTGATGAGCGCCAATAACGGCGGCATGGGCATAGTAAAAGTAGATAATCCTACCGACCATGATTACCTTATTCAGAGCTGGGTAAGCGGTGATCATGATGGCGTACAGGAAGAACTTTTTGTACAGCCACCGTTGGTAAAAATCAAAGCACATCATAAAGTCGCATTGCATATAGAAGCCATCGACGCTGCTATTGCCGCTCAAAAAAAGGAAAAACTTTTCCAACTTAATGTTAAAGAGATTCCAAAGGTAGAAAAGAAAAGCGGTTCTCAGCTGCTGTTGGTCATGCTGACTAAAGTAAAAATATTATACCGCCCAACAGCACTGTCCCCTGAGATAGGTAATGAATATAAAAAAATAACGTGGAAAAAATCGCCAGGCGCTCTCCAGGTGACTAACCCAACGCCTTATTACGTGACCTTTAGCGAAGTATGGGAAGGCCACAATGAAACGCATCCGCTGGATGTCGACATGATCGCCCCCCGGTCAACAATATTCATAAAAGGCTATCATGGCTCGCACGATATTCATTACCGCATTATTAATGATTACGGTGATATCAGTGAGACTGTGCATGTCACATTATGATTAATCATTGAATTCTACACGTTCAAACTTTCCAGTGAGCAACGGGGTTGCGCTCACTATTTTTTTGTTAATACTAAAGGATGTACAAATGAAGAAATTAAGCGCGATTTCTCTGAGTCTGTTAATAGCAGCCTCCTCAGCCGCCTTTGCACAAGGTGAAGGCAGCGTGGTGCATTTTAACGGTCATGTTACTGAACCAACCTGCGCTATTATTCCTGATAACCAAAATATTACGCTGGACACCGTAGGCGCCAGCGCCTTTGATGGCGTTGCCGTGGGTGAAAGTATTGAAAGCGGCGCCCGCGACTTTCAGATTCATGTTAATTGCCAGGCAGCTAATTTAGGCAATCATGTGAAACTTATCATGCAGGCGTCAGCTGATACTAATCAACGTCAGGCCCTGAAAAATCTTAGCAGTGATTCAAGCGGCGTGGGACTGGAAGTTTTTTATAATAATGAAGTGCTGCAACCTAATAGCGAACTGGATGGCACTAAAATTACTAACCTTAATAAGGGCGATGATAATATTGCGATGAAAGTCCGCTATGCGCGCCTGGGTGAAGACGTTACCGGCGGCGACGTCAGCGCTGATGTCACCTTCGTAACGGAATACCGTTAATTCCGCTTTATCGTTATACTAAAAATCAGCCATGGTCTAATCCATGGCTGTTCTTTCCGGCTAGAATTTTATGAGCGCTGCAAATAAACCCGTTGCAACGTTATTATTAGTTGTTTGTCTGAGCTGTCTCATGGCAACCCCCTTAAAGGCCGAAGAAGAATTCGATTTATCCTTACTGGAAAATAAAACGCAGGTTAGCCGACAGGATGCGGAGATATTTAACGGCGACAGCGATATCCTTCCCGGAAAATACGCGTTTACCATCACCATTAACGACCAGGAAGTGGCACAGCAGAATGTCCTGTTCCGCCTGCATCACCATCGTACCGAGCCGCTGTTTAGCTGCCGGGATCTACAGCAATGGGGCGTTCATATTGAACGCTGCCCGCGTTCAGAAAATTTTCTTTCCGCCTGGGTTAAAGAGGCCAAATTTGATATTGATTTGGCGGAAAATAAACTGGCCCTGACGCTGCCGCAGCAGGCGTGGAGTAAGCCAAATTTGTATGACATCGCTCCCAGCTGGCAATGGGATAACGGCATTAACGCCGCCTTTATCAATTACGATCTCTCTCTGCAGCGCTACCAAAACGACAGCGTGAGTAATGACCTCTACGGCAACCTGACTAACGGTATTAATCTTTTTGGTTTTCGCCTGCGCAACAGCGGCTTTTTCTCTGCGCCTGATATGGCGCATCCGCATTACCAAAGCAGCAGTAGCTGGCTGGCCTATGATATTGATCGTCTGCGCAGTACTTTAACCGTTGGCGATTTCTATACCAACGGTAGCCTGTTTCAAAGCACCACGCTGCGCGGCGTTTCACTGGCCTCAAACAGGGCGATGTTGCCTAACACCGAACGCAGCTATGTACCGGCGATTTTGGGTTCAGTGAACGCAAACGCCACGGTGATCATTAGGCAGAGCGGCTATGTGATCGCCACCCGGCAAATTCCGCCGGGCGCCTTTAATATCAATGATATTCCTGTCTCCTCCTCAGCGGGCGATATTGACGTGACGGTTATTGAAGCCAGCGGAAAACGTCAGCATTTTATTCAACCTTTTAACACGACTAACTTTCAACTGCCCCGGCATAGCCTGCGCTACAGTGTAAACGTGGGCCAAAGCCGACAAGATGATGCTCAGCGTCTGCTGGAAGTCTCATTCTTATACGGGTTGAATAACACCTTTACGCTGCTGGACGGCGTACAGTATGCGACCGATTATCGCAATATCGCCACCGGGCTGGGCGCTAATGTGCACTGGCTCGGCGGCCTCAGCGCCCTGTTTAATCAAAGTCAGAGCACCCGCTATCGGCAAAAGCGCACCGGCAGTCAACTACAGCTGGGCCTTAGTCGCTTTCTGCCGCTGACCGACAGTTATATTTATGCCTCCTTCAGGCACCGCTCTAATCCCTGGTATCACGATTTTAATCACTCGCAGCGTGTCGTAGAAGACGATATGGCGCGCAGCTATCGCAATAAATATAATTTGCAGCTAAGCCAAAGCATTAAAGGGGTGAATCTGGCGCTGAACGTCGATCGGGAACTTGACTGGAACGGCGAGCGTTACCGCAGCTGGCAGGCCAGCCTTAATTTCAATCTCGGACATACCACGCTGCTGACCTCCTGGTCCCGTCGCTATGCGCCTGGACGCAAAGGCGAAGATTATCTTTCCGTCAGCATCAGTATCCCGCTGGGGCGAGAGCGAAATTATTACTTTGATATGAGCCAGAGCGGCGGCGCCAGTCACAACAGCCATTTTGCTTTTAGCGGCGGGGCTGGCGAAGAGAGAAAATTGATTTACAGCCTGGGCGCCACGAAAAGCGGCTCTGAATATCATTATGACGCCTCGGCAAATTATACCTCCAGTCAGGGCGTCGCGCGTGCTGCCTAGTCACACAGTCAAACAACGCAGCAGTGGCAGGCTGACGCCCGCGGCTCGGTGGTCATGCATTCCCATGGCATAACGCTGGGCCAGTATCTGAGCGAGAGCGCTGCCGTTGTTCATACGCCGCGCATTGGCGATATCGGAATAGAAAATACTCAGCACATCAGGACCGATCGCTGGGGGAATGCCATCGTGCCGAATCTGGTGCCCTATTACTATAATGAGCTCACGCCCACGCTGGATAGTCGTCATATTCATACCATCAAAATCGATGGTACGGTGCATCGTCTGGTACCGCGCCAGGGCGCGATTATGGCGGTGGAATTTAGCGCCTCTCATCAACAGCAACATTATGCGCGCATTACGCAAGCCAGCGGCCAGCCGCTGCCTTTCGGCACCATTCTCTACGATGCGGAAAACCGTAACCGCGGAGTAATCTCCGCAGGCGGCATCGCCTCAATGGATATTTATCGCCTGAAGTGGCCGCTACACAGTAATCTAACCAACAAACAGCGCTGCTCTATCGATCGACCCGCTGAGAAAATAACGGCAAAGAGAGTCTGGCCTTTGGTCTGCCACTCCTGAGGTGGGCAACGTCAAGCCAGCGGCAAAAACGAAATCGGGCCGCTAAGCGGCCCGATGATAACCAACCAGCACCACAGCTGGTCGCAAAGATTACTGATTCTGTCCCGGGACTTTATGCACGCCCATTGACTTCAGTTTTTTGGAGAGCTCACGACGCTCTTTCGACAGATCGGCATTTTTGATGATGTATTCATCCACGCGATCTTCATAGTCGCTGCGCATGCTGGCGATGATCTCCTGAATCGCTTCAACGCTCATGCCCGGCTTGATGTATTCGCTCAGGTTATCCAGCAGCAGCACACGTTTCTGGTTGTCACGAATTTTCTTTTCAACGTCATGAATTTCGCGCTGTAGCTTGTTCTTGCGACGGTTCATGCGCACGAATTCAAGCACGTCCTGAAATGATTGCTTTGCATTTTCCATGTTGACACCTTTCATTAGGCCTGCCTGAACAGGCGGTATTGTCGTAGCCTTCAGCTTAGCGGCTCGCCTGGGCCGATGGCAATTTTCACATTTAAATTCAGACTGTGGGATATTTTAGCGCGAAATCTTGCGTAGCCACAGCGTCGATTGTCGAAACGGCTATTTACGCATGGCCAGCCGAATCAGATCGGAGAGACGTTCCAGCTGTTTCGCCAGCTCCAGGCTTAGCCAGACATAGCCATGGATCGGCGTTTCCACCAGCCGGTCGCTGCCGTTTTCCGCAATCAGCTGTCGCAGTTCACGCACGATCTCCGCCAGCTCATGATTATTCGCCGCTACCCGGTCGGTGTTGCCGTTAATCAACATTTCCGCCAGCGCCTTAAAAGTATTTTCCGTCATTTGTTGGGTGCGGCGCAGGGTGGATGCATTCAGCAAGATCAGATGGCTGGCGCGGGAAGACCACCAGGCGTTAATTTGCAGCTCCAGCGTACAGAGAATATTGCGGTTAGTGGTCTGGATACCCTCCAGCACCGATTTCGGAATACGCGTCTCTTTGCTGGCAGGTTCCAGCAACGAACGCATCCGCACCACATCGGTCAATACCTGCTGCAAAGGTTTGGCGAGGCGCGGCTTATCCACCAGATTCGGTGAAAAGCCGGCATGATAAATTTTCGCCATTGACGCTAACGAATCGGAAAGTTTAATGCGCCAGTGGATATAGGCTTTTTGCGGCCAGATGCTGGTAAACAATAGCGCCAACAGCGAGCCGAGGATAACGTCGCCGCTGCGCCATAGCGCGGTGGTCATCTCGCCTGCCGGCGCGCCGCAAACCACCGCCAGGGTAATGCCAATCAGCAAGGCCATATAGGGCCGCTTACCCAGCGTCAGGTAGCCGCAGATAAACATCACCACCGTACACCACGCCAACATCGCTGGCAGCGAAATCAGCTCCAGCTTCAGCGCAATCAGCCCGGAAATCGAACCGAAAATGGTGCCGCCAATGCGCTGAAACGCGCGCGGGAAAACGTTGCCCCAGGAAGAGACCGGCCCCATGACCACTACCAGCGTAATCAGCGGCCAGCTACCCTCGGGGATTTCGCTCAGGCGCACCAGCAGGAAAGTTAAAACAAAGCCCAGCGCAATGCGTACACCATGAACGATACGGTAATGACGGTAAACGCTGAATTCAATGGCTGAAAGCGGCTTATCGGGGCGCAAGTGAACTCTCCGCAGTGATGAAAAAACGGGACGTTATCATAACCTGGAGTCACCAACGACATGAGACTTTCGTCTATATTTCGCTGATTTTTATCTTAATTTAACACTAATGAAAAGAGTAATTAACGTAACGAGCCGACTATTGGTTTACCTGACGTGGCTAATTGCAAATATTGCCGATCAGCTCTGGCTGTCGGCCTAACCACTCGGTTTGCATTAAGGCCAGGCGGATTGGCAAAGGAAAAGACAAGGAAAGGGAAAAAGCGATGACGCCGGAGAGTAACGGCAGAGACGCAACCTCGCCTCTGCCGGTAAAATTAAAGTTTCTTCTTCAGATAGTCGCCGATTTTCGTGACGATGCCGCCCTCTTCCACCTTATTCAGCGTCATCAGCGGATAGCTGGCCAGCACCTGATCTTTGTCGATCACCTGAATCGTGCCAACTTTCTCGCCCTGCTTCAGCGGCGCTTCCAGATCTTGGCGATCGATAACATATTTCGCTTTGATATTGTCCATTGCGCTACGCGGCACTGACAGATAGATATCTTCGGTGGTGCCTACCTCTACCTGATGCGGATTGCCGTACCAGACGGTTTCTTTACCCAGCGCCTTGCCAGCATGGAACAGCTGCACGGTATCAAAATTGCTGTTGCCCCAGATCAGCAGCTTGCGCGCCTGTTCTTCACGGCCTTTAGGACTTTTACCGCCCATGATCACCGCGATCAGCCGGTGGCGCCCTTCCAGGCTGGATGCAATCAGGTTAAAGCCGGCGCTTTCGGTATGGCCAGTTTTCAGGCCGTCGACATGCAGATTTTTATCCCACAGCAGGCCGTTGCGGTTTTGCTGGGTAATGCCATTCCAGGTCAGCGATTTCTCGCTGTACATCTGATAAAAGTCCGGCTCGCCGTTAATAATAGCGCGAGAGAGCACCGCCAGATCGCGCGCGGTGGTGTGCTGGCCGGGCGCATCCAGACCGTGAACGGTTTCAAAATGGGTGTGGGTGAGTCCCAGCTTCGCCGCATAGTCATTCATCATTTTGACAAAGGCGTCCTGGCTGCCGGCCACGTAATCAGCTAACGCGACGCAGGCATCATTGCCGGAATCGATGATCACGCCGCGACTCAGGTCGCGCACGGTTACCTGCTCGCCCGGCTTGAGGAACATCAGCGAAGAGCCCTTAAATACCGGATTACCGGCGCCCCAGGCATCCTGACCGATGGTGACTTTATCGTCGCGGCTGATACGGTGCTGATCGATAGCACGATCGACCACATAGCCGGTCATCAGTTTGGTCAGGCTGGCCGGATTGCGCTGTTCATCGGCGTTGCCCTCAGTCAGTATTTGCCCGGTCGTGGCATCCATCAGCACCCAGGATGCCGCATCCACCGGCGGCGGCGTCAGCGGAAAAGAGATAGCAGCCGCATGGGCCTGAAATGCCAAAAACAGAAAACCGGTAATAGTTGCAAGCTGACGCCTTTTCAACGGAACACCCTCAATCATAAACATGAATTTAACCAGGGCGTTGTTGTACGGGATTAAGCGCGGATTTATCTTAATAAATTGCAAATAATTATGTATTTAGTGGCGGCCTGGCTACTGTTTATTACGCCAGTTTGTTTCGGGACGCGAATAACCTACATTAGCTGCCAGCACGAAATAACAAAAAAGCCACCGGTCGGTGGCTTAGCTGATTAACATTCGCAGAGGAAATTAGTGCGGAATTTCGGTCATTGATTTCACGTCGGAACGGTTAATCTGCTGTTCGTTACCGTTGGCGTCTTTATACTTAATCAAGCCGGTAGCATTATCCTCTTTCGGTTTGCCATCGCTGACAATCGTACGTCCATCGTTAGTATGGATCGAGTAGTTGCTGCTGGAACAACCCGCTAACGGCAGGGCTGCGGCAAATGCAAATGCTATTAATGCGGTCTTTTTCATCATAACCTCCTGTTCAGATATTTACACTTAATGTTTAGCACACTTTAACCATTACGCAATTTATCGCTCTTTTCTTCGCCTGTAGCCTTTGTAATATTTCGAAAGCAATTCGCCCCCTGTTTTTCCCCCGTCCTGCCAGCGTGTTCTACGCTTTAGTAACAGTCTTACAACAAAATACAGAGAATTATGAAACACAAGAATCGTACTATTGGTATTGCCCCTTACGGCGGATCGGCAGGCGGCTGGGGCGCGTTGAAAGCCGTTGCCGATGCGTTACGTGGTCAGATGTCAGTAAAGCAGGACGTTATCGCTCTGTTTAAAGTTAACCAGCCGCAGGGTTTTGACTGTCCCGGTTGCGCATGGCCCGATCCCCGTCACGCCTCCTCTTTTGAATTTTGCGAAAACGGCGCTAAAGCGGTTTCCTGGGAAGCCACCAGCAAACGCACCACGCCAGAATTTTTCGCCGCACATACGGTAAGCGAGCTGTGGCAGCGCAACGCCTTTGAGCTGGAGGGCGAAGGCCGTCTGACCCATCCGATGAAATATGATGCTGCCAGCGATACCTATCAGCCAATTGAATGGGAAACCGCCTTTCGTGAAATAGGTGAAAAATTACAAAGCTATAGCGATCCGGACAGCGTTGAGTTTTATACTTCCGGACGCGCTTCCAACGAGGCGGCTTTTCTCTATCAGCTATTTGCCCGGGAATATGGCACTAACAACTTCCCGGACTGCTCCAATATGTGCCATGAACCGACCAGCGTCGGCCTGCCGCAGTCAATAGGCGTCGGCAAAGGCACCGTTGAGCTGGAAGATTTCGATCACTGCGATCTGGTGCTCTGTATCGGCCATAACCCCGGCACCAACCATCCGCGTATGCTCGGTACGCTACGTGAAGTCTCTAAACGCGGCGCGACCATCGTAGCGATTAACCCCCTGCGCGAGCGTGGACTGGAGCGCTTCACTTCGCCGCAAAGCCCGATTGAAATGCTGTCGCTCAGCTCTACCGCCCTGGCTTCCACCTACTATAAAGTGCGCGTCGGCGGCGATGCGGCGATGCTGAAAGGGGTGATGAAAGCGCTGCTTGCCATGCATGAGCGCGCGCTGAAAGAGGGTCAGCCGGGCGTTATCGACGAAGATTTTATCCGTGAACATACCGAAGGCTTTGAAGCGCTGAAGCAGGATTTGGATGCGACCGAATGGCCGCATATTCTGAAAGTCTCCGGGATGGATTACGAAGAAATCCTGAATATTGCGCGCCTGTATGCCAAATCAGAGAAAACCATTATCTGCTACGGCATGGGCATCACGCAGCATCAGTACGGTACTCAGAATGTTCAGCAAATCGCTAACCTGCTGCTGATGCGCGGCAATATCGGCAAGCGCGGCGCGGGGATCTGTCCACTGCGCGGTCACTCCAATGTACAGGGCGACCGCACCGTAGGCATTACGGAGATTCCTTCGCAGGAACTGCTCGACAGTATTGAAAAGGTTTTTGGCTTTAAACCGCCGCAACATCACGGGCACGGCGCCGTTGCTGCCATTCAGGCGATGCGCGACGGTAAAGCGAAAGCGCTGCTCTGTCTTGGCGGTAACCTGGCGGAGGCGATGTCCGATCCCAAAGTGACCTTTGAAGCGATGCGTAAGCTCGATTTAGTGGTGCACATGGCCACTAAATTAAATCGTTCGCATCTGCTGTTAGGCAAACATAACTATATTCTGCCGGTACTGGGCCGTACCGAGCAGGATGTGCAGGCCTCCGGCGAGCAGAGCATTACCGTGGAAGATTCCATGTCGATGGTTCACGCCTCGCGCGGTATGTTAAAACCCGCTTCGCCATATCTGAAATCAGAGCCGGCAATTGTTGCTGGATTGGCTAAAGCGACGCTGCCTGATACCAAAATTAACTGGGACCAAATGATCGGCGATTACAGCTTTATCCGCGCAGCGATTGAAGCGGTTTTCCCGGCCTTTAAAGATTACAACCGTCGCGTGCAGCAGCCGGGCGGTTTCCGCCTGCGCAACGCAGCTTCAGAGCGCGAGTGGAATACCCCTTCCGGCCGGGCGCAGTTTATGGTGATGGAAGGCGTTAATGAAGATCCGCGTTCGCTGAAATGCCACGATCTGGTGCTGACCACCTTGCGCAGCCACGATCAGTACAATACCACGCTGTACGGCCTGAACGATCGCTATCGCGGCGTGACCGGGCGACGCGATGTGCTGTTTATTAACGCGGACGAGGCGGAAAAACGCCAGTTGCGGGTGGGCGATAAGGTGAACATCATCGCACTTGACCCTGAGGGCAAACGTACCGATCGCCGCATGGATAATCTGACGATCGTGGTGCTGGATATGGCGCCCGGCTCGGTCGGCGCTTATTATCCGGAAGCGAATGTGATGGTGCCGCTTGATAGCCACGATACTGCCAGCGGCATTCCGGCGTATAAAAGCATTCCCATTGAGATGGAACCCTGCGCGGTGCCGGTAGAAACCTCCGGCGCACTGCGCTGATAAAAACCGAGCAATCGGTATTAAAGCCCCCGCAATGTCGGGGGCTTTAATATTTCAGGGGGGTATAAAAATATAAGCTTTCCAGGACTGGTGTAATAAATTGCTGATATTTAATGCGTACAGCCATAAATCACGGTTCGCGCCGGGATACTGGAATATATCGCACTCAGAAAAACAATTTATATCTGGCCATTAACCATATCAGTAACTTTTTCAGCTAAACATCAAACTGAGATAATCAGTTATCAGGATATTGTCTCTTTTCCTGACATATGGCATTGTTTGTCTATGCGTTTCTATCATAAGGATATGATATATGAGCTTCAGTCTGCCTGGCACCGATCTTTATTACCTGCCGCGCGACGATTTGGCGCCGGAAAGATACGAAGAAATAACCAGCCCTGTTTTTGCCTGGTCCCGAATTGGAGAAAAATATGTTTTTGATGACCGCCAGAGGCTGGATTTTAAGCTGATTAATATGCATGAGCGCGCCTTTAACGGTTACAACAACCAGCCGCCGCCGCACGGGCCACGGGAGCGGGAAAAGCTGAAAAGAATGCTCTTCAGCGGCGAGGTGGTGATGCTCGGCGGCAATTCTTTCTCAAAGGGAACGCTGTTCTATATTGATGAGCACGGCGCACTGATTTGCCGCGACCGGCTGGCGTTTAAGTTTGACGGGGCGCGGGATATTATCCGGGAATATAACCGGTCGGTTGCCCGCCGCGACTACAGCAAACGGGGCGGAAAACCGCGTCCCACGGCGTTACCTGCCCGCCAGGCGCAAATAAAACAGCCCGCGCCGCTGAGCGTCATCAACAGCAAAGCCGCCGGACGGCTGCTGGCGGCAGGCGGGATGTATAACGGCAACCCTGAAGGGTTCAGGCAGGTCGCGCAACAACTGGGAGGCGAGGCGCCCGCCGGTTATGACCAGATGATGTCGGACCAGGCCAAAGGCCTGCTGATTACGGGCGCTTCTGTTGCTGTCGGCCTTGGAATAGGTAGACTACATATAATAGATAATATAAAAAAATTACCAACTTATAACACTTCCCCATCTTTAGAATCTCCCTACCTGCAGGGGTTTATAACAAAGTCTGGAACGTTACTGAATGCTGAACATGCAGTAATAGACCCAAAAAAGCTCGCTAATTACGCATTAAACCCAGGCCACCCAATAGGGGGCAATAAGGCAAAAGTGTTTGAATCTGCATTGGGTTATAATTCATCTAATATGGATGACTTAATTTTCAAAGTTAAACAAGGCATACTCACTCATCCAGCGACACCAGGATTACATGATAACTTTGGCCAGAGAATGTCTGTAGATATGCAAATTATAGGTATCAATGGAAAAATAGAAGTTATCCGTACAGGCTGGATGTATGAGACGGAAGCTTTCGTCCCGCGTATGACAACCATTTATGTGAAATGACAAGGTAACAGATGAACTTATCACCTTTTGATATTATTTTCTTGAATGAAAACATGCCTGAATTAGGATTAGTTAAAGGTCAAAAAGGTGTAATTTTAGATGTATATAATTCACCTTCGCTAGCTTATGAAGTAGAGTTTTGCGATAAAGAGGGTAAAACGCTTTTATGCCTGGCTTTATCACCAGAACAGTTAAGACAGAATTAATTGAAACGCAACGGGTTATGTTGAAAGAAAGCCATCCGGATTTATAGTTAAAAGCGTAACGATAGCGATCCAAACCAGGCGCGGTAAAATCAACGCTATCTGGCGGTTCTGATGAACCGGAATATGGTTTACCATGTAACGAACATTACCACTCAGCAGTCAATGGATAACATTTTGGCCAACGAACGCGCGCAACCGACCTTCCTCTTTCATGATTATGAAACCTTTGGTAAAAGCCCGGCGCTGGATCGACCGGCGCAGTTTGCCGGCATCCGCACCGATATGGATTTCAATATTATCGGCGAACCGGAAGTGTTCTATTGCCAGCCCGCCGATGACTATCTACCGCAGCCGGAAGCGGTGATGATCACCGGTATTACGCCGCAGCTGGCACGGGCGCGCGGCGTTAAGGAAGCGGAATTCGCCCGGCGTATTCATGAGATTTTCACCGTCGAAAATACCTGCGTGGTGGGCTATAACAATGTGCGCTTTGATGATGAAGTCACACGTAATATCTTCTATCGCAACTTCTACGATCCCTACGCCTGGAGCTGGCAGAACGGCAATTCGCGCTGGGATCTGCTGGATGTGATGCGTGCCTGTTATGCGCTACGCCCGGATGGGATTGTCTGGCCGGAAAATGAAGATGGTCTGCCCAGCTTTAAGCTGGAACAGCTGACGCAGGCTAACGGCGTGGAGCATACCCAGGCGCATGATGCGATGTCGGATGTCTATGCCACCATCGCCATGGCGAAGCTGGTTAAAACCAAACAGCCGAAGCTGTTCGATTTTCTCTTCAGCCATCGTACCAAACAGAAAATCAATACGCTGATTGATATCCCACAGATGAAGCCGCTGATGCATATTTCCGGCATGTTCGGCGCACTGCGCGGTAATACCAGCTGGATTGCGCCGCTGGCCTGGCATCCGGAAAACCGTAATGCGCTGATTGTCTGCGACCTGGCTGGCGATATTACGCCGCTGCTGGCGCTGGACGCCGACGCCCTGCGCCAGCGCCTCTATACGCCGCGCCAGCAGCTGGGCGATGAGGCCGCTGTGCCAATTAAACTGGTGCATATCAATAAATGTCCGGTGCTGGCGCCAGCGAATACGCTGCGACCGGAAGATGCCGAGCGGCTTGGCATCGATCGCCAGCACTGCCTGAATAATCTGGCGCAGCTGCGTCAGCATGTGGAAATCCGTGAAAAAGTGGTGGCGTTGTATGCCGAAGCGGAGCCTTTTACCCCTTCGCAGGATGTGGACGCCCAGCTCTATAACGGCTTTTTCAGCGATGCCGATAAAGCGGCGATGAACATTATTCAGCAAACCACGCCCGCCAATCTGCCCGCGCTGGATCTGACGTTCAACGATGAGCGCATCGCCCAGCTACTGTTTCGCTATCGTGCGCGGAATTTTCCCGGCACGCTCGACGATAGCGAGCAGCAACGCTGGCTGCAGCATCGCCGTGAGGCCTTAAACAGCGAACGTATTGAATCCTTCCTGCTGGAGCTGGAATCGCTGGCTAACCTGCACGACGGCGACAATGAAAAATTAGCGCAGCTGAAGGCGCTGTATGACTACGCACGCGAACTGGTCTCATAAAAAAAGCCGTCCTGATGGACGGCTTTTTTCTCTGTTGCACTAAGGCATCAGAAGCGCAGCGAGGCGCCAATGTAAGGGCCATCAGCCAGCACGTTATCTTTACGGTCGCCTTTGTTGTTCAGCTCGGCGTATTTATAGCCAACGCGCACGTTCAGCAGCGAAATCGGCGTAAAGCTGATACCGCCGGAGGCTTCCTGATAGCTGTCGAGATGATCGGTAAACGCTTCCGGTGAGTAATAATATTCGCCATACAGGCCGATCATGTTGGTTACCGGCAGACTCACGCCAGCACCTACGGCGGCGGCAAAACCATCTTTACCATCTTCCGGATCGATCCACATGGCTTTGATGCCCGGCGTCAGGAAAACAGAGCCGATCTCTACGTTATAGCCCAGACGCAGACCGGAAACGTCGCCGTCATGGTCGCTACGCATCCAGTTGCCGGACAGGCTCAGGCCAGGGGAAGTGGTTCCCAGTCCAACGTTCAGGTTGGTGTAATGTTCACCCACATCAACGCTGCCTTCGATAGCCTGCGCTGCTCCCGTTGCCAACATCAGCGCAACACCGCTGCTTACCACTACTTTTTTAAACATTGCCAACTCCATTGATTCAGGCAGAAATTGCTGGCGCAGGGTAACCAGGCGCGCGGCGGGTTACAAGGCCTTTTGTCCGAACCGGAGTCTGCCGCCCCGGCGGGGCGAAGCCGTATACCGGTAAAAAGCCGCGCCGATAGCCTTTCGTCCATAAAAAAGGCCAGACGCTCGTCTGGCCTTCGCGCCCGGCCGCTAACGCTAGCGCGGGCGTTTTATCAACAATCGCTGAATCAGAGCGATTCTTCGCTATACTGCGGCACTGGATTACGGAAGCTGCGGGTAACCACGGCGAGATAAATAATCCCAACCGCGGCCCAGATCAGCCCCAGCACCATTGAGCTCTCTTCAAGGTTCACCCAAAGCGCGCCGACCGTCAGCGCGCCGCACAGCGGCAGCAGCAGATAGCTGATATTGTCTTTCAGCGTATAACGACGCTTTTCACGGATCCAGAACTGTGCAATGACCGACAGGTTAACGAAGGTAAAGGCCACCAGCGCACCGAAGTTAATCAGCGCCGTTGCCGTTACCAGGTCAAAGCGGATCGCCAGCAGCGCGATAGCGCCAACCAGCAGCACGTTCAGCGCCGGCGTACGCCATTTCGGATGTACGTAGCCGAAGAAACGCTCCGGGAACACGCCGTCACGTCCCATCACGTACATCAGACGGCTTACGCCCGCATGCGCCGCCATGCCGGAAGCCAGCACCGTGATACAGGAGAAAATCAAAATGCCGAACTGAAAGGTTTTACCCGCCACGTAGAGCATGATTTCCGGCTGCGAGGCGTCAGGATCCTTAAAGCGCGAAATATCCGGGAAATAGAGTTGTAAGAAGTAAGACACCACGATAAAGATGATGCCGCCCACCAGCGCCGTCAGGAAGATCGCTTTAGGGATCACGCGCTCTGCATCTTTGGTCTCTTCAGAAAGCGAACTGATGCCATCGAAGCCGAGGAACGAGAAACACAGAATGGTCGCTCCGGTGATCATCGGCACCACATGCGCATGTTCCGACCAGAACGGACGACTGCTCACCAGCGTGCCCGCGCCTTCACCGTGCGCCACGCCATAAATTACCATCGCCGTCAGCGCGATCATCACTGCAACCTGCAGCACCACGATCAGACTGTTGAAGTTGGCGACGGTTTTAATGCCGCGCAGGTTTGTCAGCGTCATAAAGCCGACCAGCAGCACCACAAAGATCCAGGACGGCAGATCCGGCACCAGCGCTTCAAAATAGATTTTCGCCAGCAGAATGTTGATCATCGGCATAAACAGATAATCAAGCAGCGATGACCAGCCAACCATAAAGCCAACGTGCGGGCTAATGGTTTTCTGCGCGTAAGTATAAGCGGAGCCCGCCGATGGGAAGCGGTGTACCAGCTTACCGTAGCTCAGCGCAGTAAACAGGATCGCAATCAATGCAAAGGCGTAAGCGGTGGCGACGTGACCGTCGGTCAGACCAGAAACGATCCCAAAGGTATCGAACAGCGTCATCGGCTGCATATAGGCCAGACCAATCATCACCACCGGTAATAAAGTCAGTGTTTTTTTCAGCTGTGCGCGCGGCTGCGCGGATTGGGTATTATGCGTCATGGTTTAGTCCCCCCATAGCGGCGGCCGAATTGGGGCAAACCACAGGGAAACTTCGCGCTATGCGAGAAAGAGTCTTCAGAGGCGTGAGGGAAGAAGCGTCGGTAAGGCGACCGATCGCGCCATAATCATCACGGAGACGAACACCAGCGAAGGCCGGTGAGAAGTTAACGAGTTGCCCCATCTTGTTTTCCTTTAAACCACACGGTGAACGTGTTACGTGTATCTATCCGGCACGTTGGCCGGCCTCTTTTATGGATTAGCCTGGTTAAATGCAAAAAAATAACCGACGCGTAAAGCGCCGGTTATTGTTCTATTTTGCAGGGCGCATATTCTGCACTACCTGGAGGCAGGATGACAAGATGTTAAGACCTTCAGATACAATTTCTTTTTCGGCCGTTAACGGGATCAGAAAACGGATAACATTGGCGCGAACGCCACAGGCCAACAGCACCAGCCCCTGACGTCCCGCCTCCTGTACCAGCGCCTGCGTCAGCGCCTTTGCCGGACGCTGCGCATCGCCCTCTTCCACCAGCTCCATAGCGATCATCGCCCCAAGGTGGCGGATGTCGCCGATGCAGTCATACTGCGTCGCCAGCTGGCGCAGGAAAGCCACCACCTGTTCACCCTGCTGCTGCGCGCGCTGATTAAGCTGCTCGCGTTCGATAATCTCCACCACCGCCAGCGCCGCGGCAATGCCCATCGGCGAACCGGCATAAGTGCCGCCCAGCCCGCCCGCCTGCGCTTTTTGCATCAGCGACGCGCGCCCCACCACCGCCGACAGCGGGAAGCCGCCGGCCAGGCTTTTCGCCATGGTGATCAAATCAGGCTCGACGCCGCTGTGTTCAATGGCAAAGGTTTTGCCGGTGCGACAAAAGCCGCTCTGGATCTCATCCGCGATCAGCACAATGCCGTGCTCATCGCACAACTGGCGCAGCTGACGCATAAAGTTGGGCGAGGCGGCATAAAATCCGCCCTCGCCCTGTACCGGTTCGATAATAATCGCCGCCACATCATCCGGAGAGACGTCAGCCGCAAAGATCCCTTGCAGCGCGCCCAGCGCCTGGCTTTCGCTGATGCCCAAATAGCTGACGGGATAAGGCGCATGAAAGATGCCGCCCGGAAAAGGACCGTAGCCCTTTTTATACGGCTGCACTTTACCGGTCAGCGCCATGCCCAGCAGCGTGCGGCCATGAAATCCGCCGCGAAAGGCGATCACGCCGGCGCGGCCGGTGGCAATACGCGCCACCTTGATGGCGTTTTCCACCGCTTCCGCGCCGGTAGACATCAGCAGCGTTTGCGTCGGCTCGGCAATCGGCACCAGCGCATTCAGCTTTTCCGCCAGCTCAACATAACTGCCATAGGGCGTGACCTGAAAGCAGGGATGCGTAAAGCACTCCAGCTGCGCCTGCACCGCACGCATGACGTCCGGATGGTTATGGCCGGTGTTTAACACCGCGATCCCCGAGGCGAAATCGATATAGCGTCGCCCTTCGACATCCCACAGTTCGGCGTTGCGCGCTTTAGCGATATAGACCTGAAGGGAATTACCCACGCCGGGCGTGACCGCCGCCTCGCGCCGCGCCTGCCACTGTTGATTGGTTTGCATGATTAACACCTCAGGCGTTTTTTAACATCCAGTCGATTTCAGTTGCGGTAATCAGCCGTTCAAACTGCATCAGCTCATGATGTTTGCAGCTGTGCCAGACAAAACTAAAGCGTTCGCCCAACAAATCCTGCAACGCGCGATTGTGGGTAAACAGATCAAGCGCTTCGCTCTGACGCACCGGCAGCGGCGAACCTTCCGCTTCATGCCCGTTGCCGGTTACTGCGGCCGGCAGCGGCAGCGCATTGTCCAGCCCATGCAGAATGCCGGCAAAAATGGCGGCCATTACCAGCCAGGGGTTGGCGTCCGCTCCGGCCACGCGATATTCAACGCGGCGGTTTTCAATATCGCCGCAGGGAATGCGCAGCGCAACGGTGCGGTTGTTGTGCCCCCACGACGCCTGCAGCGGTACCCAGGATTCCGGACAGAAGCGGCGATAGGCATTCACGTTAGGCGCCAGTAGCGCCATTGAGGCGGGCATCAGATCGATCATCCCGGCCAGCGCCCGTTTCAACAGCGGCGAGTCGCTACCGTCGTCGCAGGCAAAGGCGTTATGGTCGGCGGCATCGAGCATGCTGACATGCACATGCATCCCGCTACCGGCGTACTCTTCATAAGGTTTCGCCATAAAGGTGGCGGTCATGCCGTGGTTTTCCGCGACCTGACGGATCAACCGCTTGAGCTGCAATGCATGATCGCAGGCGCTCAGCACGTTGCGCGTGTGGCGCAGGTTGATTTCGAACTGCCCGGGTGACGCTTCCGCCAGCGCGCCGTCGCCAGGAATACCCTGCAACTGCGCCAGACGATCGATATCGCCCAACACCTGCGAGAAATGATCGAGATTATCGACGGAATAGACCTGGCTTTGCATACTGCGTTCATCGCTGCCGGGCGTACAGGGCGGTTGAATATAGCCGTCATGGTCGCGTTGTTTATCGACCAGATAGAACTCCAGCTCTACCGCTACCACCGGAAACAGTCCCCGGTTGCGCAAGCGCTGCCAGAGGTTGTTTAAGACATTACGGGGTTCAACGTCAAAGGGAGTGCCATCTTGATTACGCATCGTCAGCAGCAACTGCGCAATGCGGTCGGGATCGGAAGCGGAAGGAACCAGCGTGCCCTCAACGGGGATACAGATATTATCCGGCTCGCCCAGCGCCTGGCCTAATCCAGCCTGCTCGACGGTGTTGCCCAGAATATCCATCGCAAATACGGAGGCCGGGAAATAACAGCCCTTTTCCAGTTTCGCCAGGCTGCCGATGGGAATACGTTTACCGCGAAAAATACCGTTTAGATCGTTAAGAAGAATATCGACATATTGCGTTTCAGGATGGCGTTCCAGATAGGTTTTTACCTCATTCTGGAACGCGCTGGTTCGCATCTCTTCACTATGTCTTGTGAAGTCCTCTACTTCTACCAGGTTAGTCATGATCCCACCCGCCCTTTACCGTTTCAGAAGGATTGCGCGTACTGCTCAAAATAACGGCCATATTTAGAACATAGTCATAAGTCAAAAAGTGTGCAAATGTTACAGAGTGGTTTGAATATTGAACAAAGCCTGACTAGATTGAAAACAGATGCGCCTGAACCACAGGCGACGCTCTCTCCCGCTACCGGGCAGCCAGCGCCTGAAACCGGGCGCTTAAATCAGCCTGTTCAGGGCGGCTTTGTCAGAAATATTTGCCAGCCGGAGTGAAAAGATGTGGAAAGAATAATGGACAAACCGCTGATCGGCGTGGTGATGTGCCATACGGTAAAGGATGGGCATCCCACCTGGGTGCTTCATCAAAAATATCTTGATGCGATTATGGATGTCGGCGGCGTGGTTACCGCACTGCCCCACCGGCCCGGACTGGGCGAGACCATTTCCCACCGTACGCTGCCGCTGCTTGATGGACTGCTGCTGCCCGGCAGCCCCAGCAATATCGAACCCTGGCGCTATAACGTTTCAGGAGAAGAGAGCGAGAGCGACCCCGGACGGGATGAACTGGCGCTGACGCTGATCCCACAGGCGCTGAAACTGCGCCTGCCGCTGCTGGCGATTTGCCGCGGCATGCAGGAGTTGGTGGTGGCCGCGGGCGGCACGCTGAATCGGCAGCTTCCCAGCGAGCAGGTGCTGCATTATGCCGATACCGATGCGCCGCTGGCCGAGCAATATGCGCCAGCGCATCCCGTTCAGCTAATGGCCGACGGTCAGCTGGCGCGTCTGTTGGGCGGTGCCAGATCGTTACAGGTGAATTCACTGCATAAGCAGGGCATTAAGGATGCAGGGCCGCGCTTACAGGCTGAAGCTACCGCCGCGGATGGCGTGATTGAAGCGGTCAGCATCCCCGATCATCCGTTTGCCATTGGCGTTCAGTGGCATCCGGAGTGGCGCTATCAGGATTCAGACGCCTCGTCCCGGCTGTTTGAGGCATTTATCAACGCCTGTCACCACTATCGCAAGGAAAAACGGCTATGAACGAAGCCACTCTCGCCCCCGGACGCCGCCTGTCTCAAATCCGGCAAGAGTTAGGTTTGTCGCAGCGGCGCGTTGCTGAGCTCGCCGGTCTGACGCACAGCGCTATCAGCACCATTGAACAGGATAAAGTCAGCCCGGCGGTCAGTACCCTACAAAAGCTACTCACAGTTTACGGGCTGTCGCTGTCGGAATTCTTTTCAGAGACGGTGAAAAATACGCCGCCGAAAATTGTTATTGAGCCGCATGAGCTGATTGAT
The DNA here is from genome assembly GCF_023517775.1 of Mixta hanseatica. NCBI lineage: Bacteria > Pseudomonadati > Pseudomonadota > Gammaproteobacteria > Enterobacterales > Erwiniaceae > Mixta > Mixta hanseatica. The sequence goes on from NZ_CP082904.1 coordinate 2,707,563, forward strand.
ATCGGCAGTCAGGGCGTTTCGCTGAAGCTAATCCATAACGGCCGCGCCAGCCATAATCTGGCGATGCTGCTGGAAACCTATCAGCCGGGCTCAACCACTGGCGAAAAAATCCGCCATCCGGGCGAGGAAACCGGCACGCTGCTGGAGGGCGAAATTACCCTGACCATTAGCGGGCAGCGCTATCTGCTGCAGGCCGGGCAAAGTTATGTCATCGATACCGGACAGCCGCACAGCTTTAGCAATACCTCGAATCGGGTCTGCCGTATTGTCAGCGCCCACACGCCCGCTAACTTCTAAGCGCCTGAGGAGACCGCAGTGAATCATGTGGACAGCTATTACGCCGCAACGGCGAATCCGCATCAACCCTGGCCACAGCTGGATGGCTCGGTGCAGTGCGATGTATGCATTATCGGCGCCGGGTTTACCGGTCTCTCTTCCGCGCTGTTTTTAACCGAAGCCGGCTATGAGGTGGTGGTGCTGGAGGCGGCGCGCGTCGGCTACGGCGCCAGCGGACGCAACGGCGGCCAGGTGGTGAATTCTTATAGCCGAGATATTGATGTGATTGAGCAGCGTTACGGCGCGGATGCGGCGCGTATGCTGGGCAGCATGATGTTTGAGGGCGCCGATATTATCCGCGATCGTATCGATCGCTATGCTATCGACTGCGATTACCGTCCCGGCGGTATTTTCGCCGCGCTGAACGCCCGTCAGATGCAACATCTGCGCGCGCAGCAGCGCCTGTGGGAACGCTACGGCAATCAGCAGCTTGACCTGCTGGATGAGCGCGGTATCCGGCGCGCCATCGCAACCGAACGCTATGTCGGCGGACTGTTGGATCGGCGCGGCGGTCATCTGCATCCGTTAAATCTGGCGCTGGGCGAGGCGGAAGCGATACGGCGTCATGGCGGCCGAATTTATGAACAGTCGGCGGTGGAAAAAGTGATCTACGGCGCGCCCAACCTCGTTAAAACCGCGCGGGGCGACGTCAGCGCTAAGTATGTCATCTTTGCCGGTAACGCCTATCTTGCCCCGGAGCTGGAGCCGCGCCTGAGCCGCAAAAGCATGCCCTGCGGTTCGCAAATCGTTACCACCGAGCCGCTTAGCGCGGACCAGGCGCTGTCGCTGCTGCCGGATAATTACTGTGTCGAAGATTGTAACTACCTGCTGGACTATTTCCGTTTAACCGCCGATAACCGCCTGCTGTACGGCGGCGGCGTTATCTACGGCGCCCGTGAGCCACAGGATATCGCCGCGCTGATCCGTCCCAAGCTGCTGAAAACCTTCCCGCAGCTGCAAAATGTCAAGCTCAGCCACAGCTGGAGCGGTAACTTCTTGCTGACGCTGTCGCGTATGCCGCAGCTGGGGCGTCTGGATAAACAGGTTTACTATATTCAGGGCGACAGCGGGCATGGCGTCACCTTTACCCATCTGGCCGGCAAGCTGGTGGCGGAAACGCTACGCGGCGACGCCGAACGTTTTGATGCCTTCGCCCGGCTGCCGCATCTGCCTTTTCCCGGCGGCCGGCGGTTTAAAGTGCCGCTAACCGCCGTGGGCGCCGCCTGGTATGCGCTGCGCGATCGGCTTGGCGTCTGATAACAGCAGGCTGTCGGCCGGCCGCCGCAAAGCGGATCAGGGGATGCGCTTAACCCAGCGGCATGGTCACGGGATCGGGATAGCGGTACTCAAAACCCAGCTCATCACAGATTTTATTGCCATCGATAATCTTGCCGTGTTGATTTTCGGCCGCGGCAAAAGTCGGCGGCGTTAATCCCAGTTGCTGGGCCACCGCCGTATAAAACTGCTGGCGAGCCGGATGCGCCGGGGCGCTCAGGTTATAGATATGGCCGCCTTTCGGCGTTTGCAGCAGCAGCGTAATGGCGGCGACCACATCATCCAGATGCACCAGATTCACCCCATGCTCGCCATCCGGCACGTTGGTTTTACCAGCCAGAAAACGCCCCGGATGACGTTTAGGCCCCACCAGCCCGGAAAGCCGCAGAATATCGACCGAGGTACCCGGCAGATCGTGCAGCCAGTTCTCCAGCTCCACCAGCGTTTGCCCAGCGACGGTCACCGGCTGCAGCGGGCTGGTTTCTTTCATCACGCCAGCACCGTTGCCGTAAACCGAGGTGGAGCTGGTGAAAATAATGCGCGGCACGTTAAACGCCAGCGCGCTATCCACCAGGTTTTGCACCGCGCGCAGATAATTCTCGCCGCCCTCTGCCGTCCGGCTGGCCGGCAGGGTGACCACCAGCGCATCCACTGACAGCAGCGCCTCCAGTTCATCGGCATCGCACTCCAGCTCTGGCGTCAGCCGCAGCTCACAGCTGGCGATGCCGCACATGCGCGCCGCCTCGACGCCGTCCGGCGTGGTTTTACTGCCGGTGACCTGCCAGCCGCGCGCCGTTAACGCCGTTGCCAGCGGCATGCCCAGCCATCCCAGACCTACAATCGCGACTTTTTTCATCTTCACTCCTGACGCTTTAGCTTGATTAATACTAAGGCTACGTCACGCCTCGCAGCGTGACAATCTTCGCGCAACAAGAGATTTTCCCGGTCGGCGAAAAAACGGTTGCCAATGGGCGCTATCTCCGCTAGGTTAATTGACAGGCAAATGAATATACATGCAGAGAAATTATGACACGCGTTCAGTTCAACCATCATCATCACCATCATCCTGACTAGTCTTTCAGGCGATGTGTGCTGGAAGACGTTTAGGATCTTCCAGTGGTGCAGAGCGCAAATGGCCCCCGGAAGATCTTCTTCCGGGGGCTTTTTTTTGGCTGACTGCAACAGACAGGATAAATGACAAGAGGACTGGAGAGATGTTAGATAACACCCGTTTACGCATAGCTATGCAAAAATCTGGCCGTTTAAGCGATGAATCACGCGAGCTGTTGGCGCGCTGCGGCATTAAAATTAATCTGCAGCAACAGCGCCTGATCGCCTTTGCTGAAAACATGCCAATCGATATTTTGCGCGTGCGTGATGATGATATCCCCGGCCTGGTGATGGATGGCGTAGTGGATCTCGGCATCGTCGGTGAAAACGTGCTGGAAGAAGAGCTGCTGACCCGCCGCGCGCAGGGTGAAGATCCGCGCTATTTTACCCTGCGCCGCCTCGATTTCGGCGGCTGCCGTCTGTCACTGGCGATGCCGGTTGATGAAGAATATACCGGCGTCCAGTGCCTGCAAAATTCGCGTATCGCCACCTCCTATCCTCATCTGCTGAAACAGTATCTTGATAAACAGGGCGTCGCTTTTAAATCCTGCCTGCTGAATGGCTCTGTCGAAGTGGCGCCGCGCGCCGGTCTGGCCGATGCTATCTGCGATCTGGTCTCTACCGGCGCCACGCTGGAAGCTAACGGCCTGCGCGAAGTGGAAGTGATTTATCGTTCGAAAGCGGTACTAATCCAGCGCGACGGCGAACTCTCCGCCGCCAAGCAAGAGCTGGTGGATAAGCTGATGACGCGTATTCAGGGCGTGATCAAAGCGCGTGAATCGAAATACATTATGCTGCACGCGCCAAGCGAGCGGCTGGAGGAGGTGATTGCGCTGCTGCCAGGCGCTGAGCGTCCGACCGTCCTGCCGTTGGCGGGCGATCAAAGTCGCCTGGCGATGCACATGGTCAGCAGCGAGACCCTGTTCTGGGAAACCATGGAAAAATTAAAGGCGCTGGGCGCCAGTTCCATTCTGGTGCTGCCAATTGAGAAGATGATGGAGTAATGCCATGAGCCGCTTTGACACGCTTACAGACTGGCAGCAGTGCGACGAGGCGCAGCAGCAGGCGCTGCTGATGCGGCCTGCGATTTCCGCTTCCGACAATATTACGCAAACGGTGCGAACGATTCTGGCTCGCGTTAGCGAAGCGGGCGACGCCGCGCTGCGTGAGTATAGCGCTGCCTTTGATAAAACCCAGGTTGACGAGCTGCGCATCAGCGCGCTTCAGATTGCCGAAGCGGCTGCACGGCTCGACGATAACGTGAAGCAGGCGATGGCGGTAGCGGTGGCGAATATCGAAACCTTTCACCGCGCCCAGCAGCTGCCGACAGTGGATATTGAAACCCAGCCGGGCGTGCGTTGCCAGCAGGTGACCCGCCCGATCCGTTCCGTGGGGCTCTATATCCCCGGCGGTTCAGCGCCGCTGTTCTCTACCGTACTGATGTTGGCCACCCCGGCGCGCATTGCAGGCTGCGCCCGCGTGGTGCTCTGCTCGCCGCCGCCGATTGCCGATGAAATTCTCTACGCCGCGCAGCTGTGCGGCGTGCAGGAAGTGTTTCAGGTCGGCGGCGCGCAGGCGATTGCCGCCCTCGCCTTCGGTACCGAATCGGTGCCGAAAGTGGATAAGATTTTTGGCCCCGGCAACGCCTGGGTAACCGAAGCCAAGCGCCAGGTAAGCCAGCGTCTGGATGGCGCGGCGATCGATATGCCGGCCGGTCCGTCCGAAGTACTGGTGATTGCCGATGAAGAGGCTACGCCCGCGTTTGTCGCTTCCGATCTGCTGTCGCAGGCAGAGCACGGCCCTGACTCACAGGTGATTCTGCTGACGCCGTCGCGCCGTCTGGCTCAGGCGGTGGCCGAAGCGGTGGAAGCGCAGCTGGAACAGCTGCCGCGCGCCGCCACTGCGCGTCAGGCATTAGCCAGCAGCCGTCTGATCGTCGCGCGCGATCTGCAGCAGTGCGTGGAGATCTCTAATCGTTACGGGCCGGAACACCTGATTATACAGACGCGCCAGCCGCGCGAGCTGGTGGATCAGATTACCAGCGCCGGTTCGGTGTTTCTCGGTGACTGGTCGCCGGAGTCAGCAGGCGATTATGCCTCCGGCACCAATCATGTGCTGCCAACCTATGGTTATACCGCTACCTGCTCCAGCCTCGGCCTGGCTGATTTTCAAAAGCGCATGACGGTGCAGGAGCTAACGCCGCAGGGTTTCCTCAACCTGGCCCCCACTATTGAGACGCTGGCCGCCGCCGAGCAGCTGATCGCCCATAAAAATGCCGTTACGCTGCGCGTTGCCGCGCTGAAGGAGCAAGCATGAGCCTGAATATTGCTGAATTAGCGCGTGCTAACGTGCGGGCGCTGACACCTTATCAGTCGGCGCGTCGTCTCGGCGGCAACGGCGACGTCTGGCTGAACGCCAACGAATACCCGCTGCCGGTCCCGTTTGAACTGTCGCAAAACAGCCTGAACCGTTATCCGGAGTGCCAGCCAAAGCAGGTGATTGAGCGTTACGCCGCCTACGCCGGTCTGAACCCGGATCAGGTGCTGGTTAGCCGCGGCGCGGATGAAGGTATTGAACTGCTGATCCGCGCTTTCTGCGAGCCCGGTCAGGACGCTATTCTGTTCTGTCCGCCTACTTATGGCATGTACAGCGTGAGCGCTGAAACTATCGGCGTGGAATATCGCACCGTGCCGGCGCTGGATAACTGGCAGCTGAATCTGCCCGCTATCGCCGCCGCGCTGGACGGCGTGAAGCTGGTCTATATGTGCAGCCCGAATAATCCCACCGGTAATTTGATTGACCCGCAGGCTATCCGCGAGCTGCTGGAAATGACGCGCGGCAAAGCGTTGGTGGTGGCTGACGAAGCCTATATCGAATTTTGTCCGCAGGCGACGCTGGCCGGCTGGATTGCGGAATATCCGCATCTGGTGGTGCTGCGCACCCTGTCAAAAGCCTTTGCGCTGGCGGGCCTGCGCTGCGGCTTTACCCTGGCCAATGCCGCGGTTATCGAGCTGCTGCTGAAAGTGATCGCGCCCTACCCGCTCTCTACGCCGGTGGCTGATATCGCCGCGCAGGCGCTAAGCGATGAGGGCGTTGCGCTGATGCGTCGGCATGTCGTTGAGCTAAACGCTAACCGCGCCTGGCTGGCGGCGGCGCTGGCGCCGCTTGCCTGCGTGGAACAGGTATTTCCCAGCGAAACTAACTATATTCTGGTGCGCTTTACTGACTCTGCGACAGTATTTAAATCGCTGTGGGATCAGGGCATTATTTTGCGTGACCAGAACAAGAACCCGGGCCTCGCCGGATGCCTGCGCATTTCCATCGGCACCCGAAACGAGTGCGAGCGTCTGATCGCCGCACTGCAAGCCCTGCCCGGCGCCGCCGGCATTGTGGAGTAAGCATGAGTCAGAAAACCCTTTTTATCGATCGCGACGGCACCCTTATCAGTGAACCCCCGCAGGATTTTCAGGTGGATCGCATGGAGAAACTGGCCTTTGAGCCGGATGTGATCCCGGCGCTGCTGGCGCTGCAGAAAGCGGGCTACCAGCTGGTGATGATTACCAACCAGGACGGTCTTGGCACTGATAGTTTCCCGCAGGCCGATTTTGATGGCCCGCACAACCTGATGATGCAGGTTTTTAACTCGCAGGGCGTGCGTTTTGACGAGGTGCTGATCTGTCCGCACCTGCCGGCCGATAACTGCGGCTGCCGTAAGCCAAAAGTCAAAATGGTGGAAGCCTGGCTGGCGGAAGGCGCGCTGGATAAGGCGAATAGCTATGTGATCGGCGATCGCGCCACCGACATTGAGCTGGCGCAAAACATGGGCATTCAGGGCTTACGCTATAGCCAGGACGGCCTGGACTGGAACGCCATCAGCCAAAAGCTGACGCAGCGCGACCGTTATGCAAAGGTAAACCGCAATACCAAAGAGACGCAGATTGAAATCGAAGTGTGGCTGGATCGCGAAGGCGGCAGCAAAATCAATACCGGCGTCGGCTTCTTCGATCACATGCTGGACCAGATCGCCACGCACGGCGGCCTACGCATGAACGTCGAAGTGAAAGGCGACCTCTATATCGACGATCACCATACGGTAGAGGATACCGGTCTGGCGCTGGGCGAAGCGCTGTTGAAGGCGCTGGGTGACAAGCGCGGCATCGGACGCTTCGGCTTCGTGCTGCCGATGGATGAATGCCTGGCGCGCTGCGCGCTGGATATTTCCGGCCGCCCGCACCTCGAATTCAAGGCGGAATTTAACTATCAGCGCGTCGGCGATCTCAGCACAGAGATGGTGGAACACTTTTTCCGCTCCCTCTCCTACTCGATGGCCAGCACGCTGCACCTGAAAACCAAGGGCAAAAACGATCATCACCGGGTAGAAAGCCTGTTTAAAGCCTTTGGCCGCACGCTGCGCCAGGCGATTCGTGTGGAAGGCAACACCCTGCCGAGTTCGAAAGGAGTGCTGTAATGAACGTGGTGATTCTGGATACCGGTTGCGCCAATCTCTCGTCGGTGAAAGCAGCCATCCAACGCCTGGGCTATCAGCCGCAGGTCAGCCGCGAGGCGGATATTGTGCTGCAGGCAGACAAGCTGCTTCTGCCGGGCGTCGGCACCGCTCAGGCAGCAATGGATCAGCTGCGTGAACGCGAGCTGGTGGAGCTGATTAAAGCCTGTACCCAGCCGACCTTAGGGATCTGTCTGGGCATGCAGCTGCTTGGCAGCGGCAGCGATGAAAACGGCGGGGTGGCCACCTTAGGGATTATTGACCAGCCGGTAGAGCTCATGACCGACCACGGCCTGCCGCTGCCGCATATGGGCTGGAACCGCGTCACGCCGAAAGCGGGCGAACATCTGTTTCGCGGCATTGAAGATAACAGCTGGTTCTATTTCGTCCACAGCTATGCGATGCCGGTTAACCCGTACACCATCGCCCAGTGCGACTATGGTCAGCCTTTTACCGCTGCGGTACAGAAAGACAATTTCTACGGCGTCCAGTTCCACCCGGAGCGTTCCGGCAAAGCGGGCGCGCAGCTGCTGAAAAATTTCCTGGAGATGTAAGGATGATAATCCCGGCGTTAGATTTGATTGATGGCAAGGTGGTGCGTCTGCATCAGGGAGATTACGGTCAGCAGCGCGATTACGGGAGCGATCCGCTGCCGCGCCTGCAGGCATATCAGCACCAGGGCGCGCAGCTGCTGCATCTGGTCGATTTAACCGGCGCCAAAAATCCGGCGGCGCGTCAGCTGACATTATTAAAACAGCTGCTAGCGGGCGTTGAGGTGCCGGTACAGATTGGCGGCGGCATTCGCAGCCGTGACGATGTCGCCGCACTGCTGGAAGCGGGCGCAACACGCGTGGTGGTTGGCTCGACGGCGGTGAAACAGCCGGAAGAGGTACAGCGCTGGTTTAACGAGTTTGGCCCGCAGGCGATTGTGCTGGCGCTGGATGTGCGCATCGATGCCGATAATCGCAAAGAGGTGGCGATCAGCGGCTGGCAGGAAGCGGCAGGCGTTACGCTGGAGCAGGTTATCGAGCAGTTCCTGCCCTTTGGACTACAGCACGTGTTATGCACCGATATTTCCCGTGACGGCACGCTAAGCGGCTCGAACGTTGCGCTCTATCAGGAAGTATCCTCGCGTTTCCCGCAGGTCGCTTTTCAGTCTTCCGGCGGTATCGGCTCACTGGATGACATCGCTGCCCTGCGCAACAGCGGCGCACGGGGTGTGATTGTTGGACGCGCCCTGCTGGAAGATAAATTTACGGTTTCGGAGGCCATTTCATGCTGGCAAAACGGATAATTCCCTGTCTTGATGTGCGCGATGGCCAGGTGGTTAAAGGCGTGCAGTTTCGCAATCACGAAATCATTGGCGACATCGTGCCGCTGGCGCAGCGCTATGCTGAGGAAGGCGCGGACGAACTAGTTTTTTATGATATTACCGCTTCCAGCGATGGCCGCGTGGTGGATAAAAGCTGGGTGGCGCGCGTAGCGGAAGTGATCGATATTCCGTTCTGCGTCGCTGGCGGCATTAAAAGCGCCGAAGACGCCGCGCAGATCCTCTCTTTTGGCGCCGACAAAATTTCTATTAACTCACCGGCGCTGGCCGATCCCGAGCTGATTACGCGCCTGGCGGACCGCTTTGGCGTGCAGTGTATGGTAGTGGGCATCGATACCTGGTTTGACGAGCAGAGCGGAAAATATCACGTTAATCAGTATACCGGCGATGAAAAGCGTACCCGGGTTACACAATGGGAGACGCTGGAGTGGGTAGAGGAAGTGCAAAAGCGCGGCGCAGGCGAAATCGTACTGAACATGATGAACCAGGACGGCGTGCGTAACGGCTATGATTTAGTGCAGCTGCAGAAAGTGCGCGAGGTGTGTAAAGTGCCGCTTATCGCCTCCGGCGGCGCAGGCACCATGGCCCATTTCCTCGAAGCCTTCCGTGACGCTAACGTCGATGGCGCGCTGGCCGCCTCGGTATTTCATAAGCAGATTATCAATATCGGCGACCTGAAACGGTTCCTGATTGAACAAGGTGTGGAGATTCGCCCGTGTTAACAGAACAGCAGCTTTCCCAACTGGACTGGGAAAAAACCGGCGGCATGATGCCGGTAATTGTCCAACATCAGGTATCCGGCGAAGTATTAATGCACGGCTATATGAACCCGGAAGCGCTGGATAAAACTCTGCGCGAGCAGAAGGTTACCTTTTGGTCACGCACCAAACAGCGCCTGTGGACTAAAGGCGAGACGTCAGGTCATTTCCTCAACGTAGTCAGCATCACGCCCGACTGCGATAACGATACGCTGCTGGTGCTGGCGCAGCCCATTGGCCCCACCTGTCATCTGGGCACCTCCAGCTGCTTTTCGCCCGCAGCAACAGACTGGACCTTTCTTTATCAGCTGGAACAGCTGCTGGCGGAACGCAAACAGGCCGATCCAGACAGCTCTTACACCGCTAAGCTATACGCCAGCGGCACCAAGCGCATTGCGCAAAAAGTGGGAGAAGAAGGCGTCGAGACCGCCCTGGCCGCCACGGTTAACGATCGTCATGAGCTGACCAACGAAGCCTCTGACCTGCTCTATCACCTGATGGTGCTGTTGCAGGATCAGGATCTCGATCTGAGCGCGATTATCAATAACCTGCGCGCAAGGCATAAGGCGTAAAAACAAAAAACCCGGCTCACGGCCGGGTTTTTTATCAGGCAGACTGTTTACGCTGCCGGTACGTCGAAGCCATATTGCGCCCCAGCACTACCGCAGAGCCAACGATTCCGCCCAGCAGTACCGCCAGCACCAGCGTCAGGCCCTTTTTCGGACTATCGCGACGGATAGGTAAATCAGGTTCCATGATATAGCGGAAGGACTGCAGATTATCGACCTGGATTTTCAGATCCTGAATCAAGCGTAACGCGCGCTGGGTAGCGTAATAGTTATCATCCAGTGGCAAGGGCTTAGTCGCTTCATTCGCAATTGACGAGGAGAGCGCCCTGGAACCCAGCAGATAGAGCGTATCATCCGATAAAAACTCCGCCTGAGTCAGCTGCGAGCTAGTGATACCAGCATCTTCAGCCACTTTCAGCGCCTGTTTTAACGCTTCGATACGCCGCGTTTTTCTCTCTTTCGCTACTTCCTGCTGTGAAGTGAGCGAGTCGGTTAACTCACGAGTTTTTACCGCCAGGTTGCGTTTGATATCCGCGCCGTAATCCTGCACCACGTCATTATTTACCAGCTGTATAAAATGCGTTACCTGCGCCTGGGCCTCTTGCGCTGTCTGCGCGGTGAACTTAACGCTAAGCGGATCGGGCTGGCCTGCCGTAACTGAGGCAATTTTTAATGCCAGCGGCTGATCGAGATTTTGCAGCGCGCCGGAAAGCGCAGTGATGGAGGCGCTAAAACGGTTGAACAATTGATGCTGCAGCTCTACCACGCCCGGCTTATCCTGCGGCGACTCGGAGTAAAGCACGTTTAGCGCGGCGTTATAGTTGGCCACCTGACCCGCGCTGGGCTGGGTAACTATCGCTTCTGAGGTCCATTTTTCTTTCGCCAAAAAGAGATAAGCGATAGCCAGTAACAAAAATAAAATCACGGTGGCGATAATGGTCTTTTTACCGTTCCACAGCTGAGCCACAACATCCAGCAGGTCAAGCTCATCATCATTGTTATAAAAGGTCTGACGAAGTAAAGACTGATCCGAAGTTGTCTTATTTTCTTGGTTCATGTTTCTGGTATGCCCAACTGATAAAATGAAAAGCGGAATGATAAACGCCAGGAAGAAAACAATAGCAAAAGGAGAGGTAAAGAGTTATCTGAAATCAATAAAAAACCTCCCATTGGGAGGTTTTTTAAGCAACGGAGAATTAATCCAGCCATTCGGTGTGGAATACGCCGTCTTTATCGATACGCTTATAGGTATGCGCACCAAAGTAGTCACGCTGCGCCTGGATCAGGTTCGCCGGCAGCACCGCTGAGCGATAGCTGTCATAGTAGGCGATAGCCGCTGAGAAGGTTGGCGTTGGGATACCATTCTGCACTGCATAAGCGACCACGTCGCGCAGCGCCTGCTGGTATTCATCAGCGATATTTTTGAAGTAAGGCGCCAGCAGCAGGTTAGCGATGTCCGGCGTATCTTTATAGGCATCGGTGATTTTCTGCAGGAACTGGGCGCGGATGATGCAGCCAGCACGGAAAATTTTCGCGATTTCGCCGTAGTTCAGATCCCAGTTGTTTTCATCGGAAGCCGCTTTCAGCTGAGAGAAGCCCTGCGCATAAGAGACGATTTTGCCCAGGTAAAGCGCGCGGCGTACTTTCTCGATAAACTCAGCTTTGTCGCCGCTGAATGCTTGCGCAGTCGGGCCGCTCAGTACTTTAGAAGCGGCAACGCGCTGGGATTTCAGTGAAGAGAGGTAACGTGCGAAAACGGATTCGGTGATCAGAGACAGCGGTTCGCCCAGATCCAGCGAGCTTTGGCTGGTCCATTTACCGGTGCCTTTGTTCGCCGCTTCATCCAGGATCACATCAACCAGGTAGTTACCCTCTTCGTCTTTCTTGGTGAAGATATCTTTGGTGATGTCGATCAGGTAGCTGCTCAGCTCGCCTTCGTTCCACTCGCTGAAGGTTTTCGCCAGATCTTCGTTGCTCAGGCCCAGCGCATTTTTCAGCAGGGAGTAAGCTTCAGCAATCAGCTGCATATCGCCATATTCAATGCCGTTATGCACCATTTTCACATAGTGACCTGCACCGTCCGGACCAATATAGGTCACGCAAGGCTCGCCTTCGGCACGTGCAGCGATTTTATCCAGAATTGGCGCAACCAGTTCATAAGCTTCTTTCTGACCGCCAGGCATAATAGAAGGCCCTTTCAGCGCGCCCTCTTCGCCACCGGACACGCCGGTACCGATAAAGTTGAAGCCTTGCTCAGAAAGTTCTTTGTTACGACGAATCGTATCTTTATAGAAGGTGTTACCACCGTCGATCAGGATATCGCCCTTATCCAGGTGGGGCGTCAGTGAAGCGATAGTTTTATCGGTCGCTTCGCCCGCCTGCACCATCAGCAGGATACGGCGCGGTTTTTCCAGCGAGTCAACGAACTCTTCGATGCTGTAATAAGGCGCGAGTTTTTTGCCCGGGTTTTCGGCGATAACTTCATCAGTTTTTTCCCGAGAGCGGTTGAAGACGGATACGGTGTAGCCGCGGCTCTCAATGTTAAGTGCCAGGTTGCGGCCCATTACTGCCATACCTACAACGCCGATCTGTTGCTTGGACATTATTTACTCCTGTTTAATGATGGTATATAGCAATTAACTAGCTACTTATGTATACCATTGATATTAACGCAGCACTACATTACCAAGGTAGCGATTGATGCGATAGGAAATATATGTTTTGTTAGGTAAATCAAGCTGAACATAATTTGGTCACACCAGAAATTCTCCTGGTTGTATATTTTCAAGTCTGATTACCGTTTCGTGCGCTGCAGGCTCGTCCTCCATTACACTCCATGACGGAAAGGCTTTTGCGTGTGACTCAAAAAAAGGCCCTTCTTTTAATTCAAACACCATTGCTTTTGACGAAAGGCAAACTAAAGTATGAATAACATTTGTTGGTATTTGAACGCCAAAAGTGCCGGTATCATTCCCAAGCAATTTAATGGAATCAACCTGACCCGACTCGGAAAAACTTATAAGCTTAATAAGCCCGTCAATAACATGAAAATATTCCCAATGATGCGGAAGCACATGTTTATGAGGCGGAATATAACTGTTTTTCATTAACGCAATGACTAAACGCTGTACTGGCTCCTGATGTGATTGGTGCAAACAATGGTGAGCTCTTAACCGACCGGAATTTTGCGCACGCGTATATAGCGCTTCCTTAAATTCTTCATCGAGGATAATCACTGACGGACCTCATAATGTTAATACTGTTTCCATACTACACGATTAACATAGTCAGTATAGCTATGAATAATACGTAAAACTTTATCAGAAACGTTGGGCATACTGTAATCATTAACCGGACGCAGCAGACGGGTCTCGCCGGAAGGCTGATCTTCAAGAATAGATAAGGCCTGCATAACACGTTCAACACTCAAGCCAGTCATGATGACGGACGCCTCTTCCATACCCTCTGGACGTTCATGCGCTTCGCGGATATTCAAGGCTGAAAAGTTCAGAATAGAAGATTCTTCAGTAATAGTTCCGCTATCAGACAGAACGGCCTTAGCTTCGATTTGTAATTTTATATAATCGATAAATCCTAAAGGCTTAAGAAGCTGAACACGTTTATCAAACTGGATATTGTTTTCCTCGAATCGCTTACGCGTTCTTGGATGCGTGGAAACAATAACCGGAAGATTGTATTTCTCAGCTACAGCATTGAGGATTTCGGCAAGCTTATGAATATTCACACTGCTGTCAACATTCTCTTCCCTGTGCGCACTAACAACAAAAAAACCATTCTTTTCAACCGAAAGGCGGCTCAATACATCTGACTGATCGATTTCCTCCCGATGTTGATTAATAACTTCAAACATAGGACTGCCTGTTTTGATCACGCGGTCCGGGCTAATTCCCTCAGCTAAAAGATACTCACGGGCTATATCAGAGTAAGTCATATTAATATCTGATATATGGTCTACAATTTTTCGGTTAATCTCCTCAGGGACACGCTGATCGAAACATCTGTTCCCTGCTTCCATGTGAAAAACAGGGATTTTTTTCCTTTTAGCCGACAACGCAGCCAGACAACTATTGGTATCGCCAAGAATAAGCAGAGCCTCAGGTTTTAATTCACTAAGCAGCTCATCCACTTTTATTATTATATTACCTATAGTTGCAGCAGCATTATCGCCAGCCGCATTCAGAAAAAAATCGGGCTTCTTAACAGAAAGATCGCTGAAAAAAACCTCGTTTAATTCATAATCATAATTTTGACCGGTATGTGCAATATAGTGATCGCAATACTGGTCTAGTTTATTAAGCACAGCAGAAAGCCTGATAATTTCAGGACGAGTACCGACGACACTTAAAACTCGAAGTTTCTTTCCCATTTACATACTCCAACTGAAAGTATCAGGTTTATCTCGATCAAAAATCTCATTTGCCCATAGCATAACAATCAAGTCATTTTCACCGATGTTTTTAATGTTATGAGCCCAACCAGGAACGGTTTCGACTACCTCAATCTCCGCCGCCGTTTTTACCGTCTCATAAATCTCACCCGTAATAATATTTTCAAATTTAAAAAGCGCCTTTCCCTGCAGAACAACAAATTTTTCATTTTTACTGTGATGGTAGTGACCGCCACGTGTCACGCCAGGCTTAGCCGTAAAAAACGAAAACTGCCCATGTTCAGGCGTTTTCAGAATTTCGCTAAATACACCCCGATCATCTTTGTAGACCGGTACCGAATAGGAAAAACGCGCCGGGTCGAGATAGCTCAAATAGGTTGCATAGAGAGCTCGGTTCAATCCAACCCCCACTGACTGGGTAACAAGAGTACTTCTGGATGAGTGGAATTGTTGTAGCCTGTCCGCTAATTCCTGTAATGTTATAGTATAGGTGACGGTTATTTTTTTAAATCCTGTCTCAGAGTCGGATTCGCTCAGATGGCTGATGAACGCTGAAACCACATCGTCTATATAGACCAGTTCAAGCTGATGAGCCGAATTATCTATACGCAAAGGGATCCGATTGATGATGTTATGACAAAACGTTGCAACAACAGAATTATAATTAGGGCGGCACCACTTCCCAAATACGCCAGGCAGACGATAAATATAGCTTTTAACTAAGCCAGCTTCTTCAGCTTGTGCTAATAATTCTTCGGCTCTTCTTTTACTCTGCCCGTATGGATTATCCAGCTGAGCCTGTATTGAAGAAGAATAAACTACAGCGATGCCTTTGTTTACCTTGCCGATACAGTCGATAAGGGTTTGTGTAAAATCTATATTTGAAGTAACAAATTCATTATTTTCTAACGGGCGATTAACGCCCGCCAAGTGATAAATAAAATCAACATCCTTTACTTTATCTTCAAGCAATTCAATAGCGTCACTATGAAGATGTGTAATAACCTGAAGATTATGTTGTTGCAATGCCGCAAGGAGGTTTTTACCAATAAAACCTCCTGCACCGGTAACAAGTATTTTTTTCATAAATTAATGCTCCGGCTGTACTAAATTACCTTTTACTATTTCCTGCATGAATTTAAGTTTGAGCAATAATTTTTTAGTGCCTTCAAGATCTAAGCGTGTAGTATTATGTGAATTATAATCTACAATTTCAGCAATTTTCTTCTCACCTTCGGCAAAGTATTTATCATAATTCAAATCGCGATTGTCAGCGGGAATCCTATAATAATCACCCTGATCTTCCGCATGTAACATCTCTTCACGAGTGAGAAGCGTTTCATACAATTTTTCACCGTGACGAGTGCCGATCACTTTAATAGCATAGCCGGGCTTATTCATTATTTCAGTAATAGCCTGAGCTAATACACCTACTGTTGAAGCAGGTGCTTTTTGAACAAAAATATCGCCGTTATTACCATGAACAAAAGCGTGAAGAACCAAATCTACCGCGTCTTCAAGACTCATCATAAAGCGGGTCATTTCAGGATCGGTAATAGTAATAGGTTCGTTACTCATGACCTGATTAACAAACAATGGTATGACTGAACCACGTGACGCCATCACGTTACCATAACGTGTACCACAAACAACGGTACCGCTACCATTGATATTTCTGGCCTTGGCGACCATAATTTTTTCCATCATCGCTTTGGAAATTCCCATAGCATTGATGGGGTAGACCGCTTTATCGGTACTTAAACAAACCACACGCTTAACTTCATAGTTAATCGCAGCTTCAATTACGTTTTCAGTGCCCAGAACGTTCGTCTTAACCGCTTCAAGAGGATAAAATTCGCACGACGGCACTTGTTTTAATGCAGCGGCATGAAAAACAAAATCAACTCCGCGCATGGCATTGGCAATGCTTTGGTAATCACGTACGTCACCTAAATAAAATTTCAGCTTAGGATTTTTGTAACGCTTACGCATATCATCCTGTTTTTTTTCATCACGGCTAAAAATACGAATTTCTGCAATATTCGTCTCTAGGAAACGATCTAAAACAGCATTACCAAAAGAGCCGGTGCCGCCAGTAATAAGTAGAGTTTTTGATTCAAACATAGGAAACCTTAACTAATAAGAATAGACAAAATTTCTTTAGCCGCTGCTGTTACAGTAAACTTCTCATGCAGCAAGCACAGGGCGTTATTCCCAGCCTTTTCTCTCAAGGCTGAGTCGTTCAGTAGTCTCAATGCATTTTCGTAAAAAAGTTCATCTTCGCCATTCACAGAAATAAAACCGGCTTCGGCCTTTTCTACAACAGATTTTAAATCATTGCCGGGATTGACGCTACCTAAGATAGGTATGCCATTGACCATATAACCGAGTATCTTTCCGGGAAAATTATGGCTTAAGTGACAACGGCTAAGGGAAAATAAGCCAACATCGATTTCCTTTAGTATTGACCTGAATTCTTCCTGGCTGACAGGTGGAAGCAATAACACATTATTGATGCTGTTTTTATTTATTTTTCTCTGAATCAGCTCAACTTCATCCCCCTGCCCTAAGAATACAAAATGAGCTTCGGTTCGGTTCTGCATTTTTTCAGCAAGGCGAACAAGGTTGTCCATATCCTGGGCTTTACCTATATTTCCACCATAAAAAAAGATTGTTTTTTCCTGGAGGTTATATTTCTCACGAAATCCATAATTTTCCGCAGTGATTTCTGGATCTGCCCAGTTGTATAGTAAACGGGTTATATACGTTTCCCCAAAACACGATTTAAAATATTTAATATTAGCCTCTGATTGTATTCCGATAACGTCAGCGGCTTGGTAGTTTATCTTTTCAAAAAATCGGAAATATTTAGTTGCTAAAGAATTTTCTTTAATCATTCCATTATCAATAACCCACTGCGGGAAGAAATCACGCAATATCAAATATACAGGGCAATGATTTTTTTCTTTGAGGTAACGTGCAAAATATCCCCAAAATATAGATGGCGAATAATTAACAATTAAATCAAATTTTTTCTCATTAAGGATATTTGATAAATAATTTTTCGCCTTAAAGGGCAAGAGGGTTTCATTTATAGCTCTTTTTACAAACGAGCAATTTTTGACAGGCCCAGATTTGAAGCGTATAACTTCGACACCGTCAATAAAATCCGCTTTAATCTTTTGGTCTTGCAATACACCTGGCGTAATTACCGTCACGTCATGTCCAGCCTTGGAAAACTCGCATGCAAGCTCATGCATCATTTTGGCGGCAACTTTTGTGCTAAACGGCACATAATCGTCAATTAACAGGGCAAGTTTTATTTTTGAAGAGTTATTCAGCATATATTGCACTCAAATATAATTTAGCTCTTTCTGTAGCATTAGGTAATTTATCAACGGCCTTCCTGGCCTCAATGCAGTAACGTTCGATTTTATCGGGGCTAGCGAAAGCGTTTTTGATTACGAAAGCAATATCGTCGCTGTTTAATGGGTCAAAATAAAAGGCGTTTTCGCCACAAACCGTTTTTGCAAAATCTCGATCAGAGGTAAAAACAGGCTTATTCATATAAGCGGCTTCAACATAGGATGCGCTAAAGCATTCTAGAAGCGTAGGGAGGAGCATGCCATCACAGTACTGATATAATGGAGGACACTGTGCGTTCGTAACGTTACCCGTTAATATTATTCTTTTCTGGTGCTCTTCTGGAACACTGGCCAAAAATGCAGCATCCAGCGTGAGCACAAACTTATAGTTATCTGGCAAGGCTTCTAATAAAGGGTAGAGGACCTGCAAATTTTTATGAGGGTAATTGTAAGCTACAGTTAACAGCCAGATCTCATCCGTTTTTTTTGGAGGTAATTTACTGACGGCGCTGTTATCATATAAAGACGGTTGAGAAAAATTAGCTGATATAGTGTTAGATACTAAATATACTTTTTCAGGCCGAAAACCAAGCAGTTTAGCCGCTTTATATTTAACATCCGCTGTTTCAACGACTATTTTTGTGGCATTTTTTTTATAATAATAAGGCTGAAGATAGTGCAACAATATTTTCTTTAATTTTTCTTTTGCTGGCAGTTTTCTGTAAACGGCCTGAGTATCATAAATCAGCCACGGCAAGGCGAAGCCGACAAGGTGATTCTTCACACCCGGATTCCAGTAACTCGGTCCGAAGACAGTAAACACATCCTGAATATCATATTTCTTTATAATTCCATCTAGCTTTCTCCTGGTGGTGAAATTTAATAAACCAGACGGCGTTTTATCAATAATAATGCTTTTTTTTCTGCCTTTTTCACCGAGTTGGTTATAAACAGGTGGAGATACCGCTGCTATAAATTCCAGATCCAATTTAACAAACTCTTCGATTATGGATATTCCTACCTGTAAACCACCGCCTACATAGAGATTACTTGCATTAACTAATAGCATTTCATTTTCTCAATTGCCAATGTAATTTTACAGCGTTTTCTCTTTCCAAATTGTAAGGACTGCCGTGCAAAATTTCGACAATGATATTCGAATAGGGTACGAACTGTGCCATAAAATATTCATTATTAGTAAATCGTTGGAAACTTATAAAAACGTAAAGGGAAAATAAGCAAGATAATAAAGCGCGATTTTGCCTCTTATTATAAGAAGCAATAATGTATGACACCACTATTAACATCGCGGGAATAAAATACTCGTCAAGTCTTGAGGATATCGTACCAAACTGACCTAAAAACACGTCGACATTTAACATCAGTAAAAACGCAGCTTCAAAAACCAATAAATAAGATACGCTAATGCCGCGCTTAATAAATAATCTTACAATAGATTTTTTCCTATTTAAAAAATAGCAGTACATTACTATTTTAAATATCAAATTGAAGGTTAAAATGCTGCCGACACTATCACCTGAAGAGTACCAGATTAATTTATTAAGATAGGGGTTACTATAAATAAGTGATACAGCTTTAAAGATCTGACCGAGAGGATAGATTCCAACAATACCAAGCAACAACCCTGCAACTAAGCTTATTCTTCCTACTTTAAGCATTTTCTTTTTTGTAATTAGTGGAAATAATAATAGCAATAATGCGGAAACATGAAACAATGAGCCTATCAAACAAAAGATATAATATAGCCGTTGTTTTTCACGCAGATAAAAATTTAGTGCAAGATAAAAAAGCGAAACGGCGACAATTTGACGTAATGCCTCTACATTAAAACCAAACGAAATTATCGAATAAACCGATATGACAAAAGCCGGATAAGGTGAGCATTTTCTTATGGTATAACTCAACGTTATTAACGTAAAGACAGTTATAAGCAATGAAAATAGCCAAAAGTTTAAATTGATTAATTTAAAAAAAAATGAAGTTATCTGGTAACCAGGTTCGATAGTTAATGTAATTGCGCCGCCATTATAAAAGTCGCGATAGAATAGCCAGTCAACGCCCAACTCATACCGCAAGCCAATAAACAGGAAAATTATAATCGATACAATAACTATCAGTATATTTTTTTTGCGATCGGCTAAAACATCGAGATTAGCAAAAAAAAGCAACATCCCTGCATAAATATAATAAATTCCCATAAATATTACTCGCTCAATTTTTTATGCAGCCCTGACTTTATTATGCTGGCAGCAACAAATAGTGTTATCACACTTTTGATCGCAAGGCTCAATGCAAAAGACATATGGCTATTTATATATGCAGCCAAATAATATACAACAATTAGGCCTGCGGTAAAGGCTATTAAATAAGCACCAGAGATAACATTATTTTTTATTATCCATGTTGACGTTATATAATGCATTAACGCCAACATAAAATAGGAGGCGATTGTAGCCCAAGCGGATCCCACGATGCCAAACCTTGGTATCAAACAATAGTTTAGAAATATATTAAAAATTACAGCAATAAGAGTTGCACCAGAAATTATCATTGCGTGTTTTTTATAAAATAGAAAATTCACATATATTAGATAAATATGAATTAGTGCATTGCCAACAAAAATAAGTGGTAATATGCCCACGCTGGCGTAATATTTTTTATCAGCAAGAACAAAAATAGCCTCTTGAGAGAATAAAATTGAGACTACGCTTATACAGAAAACAACTAACGTACTGGCATAAATATTATTTTTTATTTTATCAATTTTTTGCTCTTCAATTAGCCTGTAAAGACGAGGTTGCCATGATGAGTTCCAGGCCATAATTACAACAAGAATTCCTGTGCCAATATTGTAGGCAAAGGAGTATAAACCAGCCTCATAGCTTCCTAACTCACGGTTTATTATCAGCCTGTCAGCCTGTGATAATAATGAATTAGACAATACATGTATTATCAGCGGCACCGAAAATAGAACAGCCTCTTTCAGGAGTTTAAAATCAAAGTTTCCCCTGGCAATTTTCTTAAATTTATGAGTTACATAAATGATTAGAATTAAGCTAACAATAACTTGAGAATAAATTTTAGACAAATACTGATGCTGTGTTAACGTAATGGCAAAGATAAATATTAATACTATTTCACTTACTTTAGAAATAACATTGATTTTTACATAGCTTCCACTATCTCTTGCAGCCTGTAGATAGCAGGTATATATATATATATATGATAGTAAGATACATATACCCATAACCCAAAAAAAATCACTTTCTTCAATACCCAGCAGAGCCGAAAGGGGTTTCATGAAAAAAGGACTAAGGGTTAACAGCATAAGTTGAAAGGGAAAGAGAAAATAAAGAACACTCTTTAAATAACTGCCAAAATTTTCTTGCGTAAGCATATATCTATTAATAACAGCATTTTGCAAATTTAAGCTAATAAACACATAAAGTATCATTATTGCTGTGTTAATAATAGATAGCTTACCATATTGCTCCGGATCTAGTACTCTTGATAACAGTGGCAGGGATATAAAAAGAAATCCTTTAACAAACATATCTCCTAATGCATAGTTTGCAAAGTCTTTAACGGTTTTAAATTTCATTTTTTGCTACTGAACTAATATATGAATTAATTTGTTTTTTATACATGCCTTCTAAATCATAAAGTTGCGCAGCATTATAAAAAATATTATATTCAAGTTTCATTTTATTCAACGCTTTTTTTAGTGAATCTTTGCTTGTTGCCTTAAATACTATTCCGTTTTCTTTGACTAAATCTTCTTTACATCCTACGCGATCACTAATAATAACCGGTAATCCCAGCGACAGAGCTTCTTCAACTACCAGCCCCCAAGGTTCTGCAAGCGAAGGTAAAATAAAAGCGTCACACTGACGGTAAATATTTTCTAATTCGCGATTATTAATATAACCTAAAAATGTAATGTTGTTTTTCGCCTTTTTTTGCAAATCATCGGTGTCCGGGCCGCTTCCGGCAATAATAAGTTGTTCTCCTGTTTCATTAAATACGTCAATAAGCAATGAAAGGTTTTTCTCAGGGGCTAATCTCCCTACATAAAGATATTTTAAGTCGTCATGACTAACCGCTTGATGAGCATGACTATGTGCTTCACGCGGAGGATTAGCTACACCAACACCGTGGGTGATGTAAATTTTTCCAGAAAAGCCGAGGTGTGCCAGAATTTCTTTCTGTAATATGCCTGAAGGATAAGCAGCCCCCATTCGGGTGAGGAACAATTTTTTTAATCGGCCTGCTATGCCGGTCATACGCGTTTCAAGTATACTACTTTCAATTACAACAGCATTTTTTCTTCTGGGCGAAAGTAAAGAAAGGAAGAAAAGCTCTTTTATCTCCCAACCAGGAAAAACCAAACGTTGATAATTACATTTTTTTAACTTACGATAAACTGATTGCAACACCTTTAATTTATCACGTGTTTCAAAATCTTCATCCTGAATATATTCATGATCAAATTTGCAATCATAATTATAAAAATCCGCTTCACGCATTGAGGATTTTTTAGAAATAAAAATAACTTTAATATTTATTTGACAAGTAAGTGAATTAAATAAGTTGACTTTATAAAAAGCAGGAATATTAGTAATGAATATCAGGTCGTAATTTTTCATTTACTTACCTGCTCAATAACTTCCTGCCATTTTAGCAAGATTTGTTTCTCACTATACATCGCGATGCTTTCAGGAGCCTTTTGGCTTAGTTCTTTTTGCATAGCTTTATTTTCCATTAACTTTTTTATTTCTTTTGCTAAACTATTTACATCTTCTGCTTTTACTAAAATACCGTTATTTCTTTGCAGTATTGTTTTTGGCCCAGCCGGGCAATCAAAGCTGATGCATGCCATGCCAAATGCTAGCGCCTCAACTAACACCATCCCCCATCCCTCATACCGGGAAGAAAGAACGAAAATTTTCGCTTGATTATATTCTTTAGCTATATGCTTGTTAAACGGGAGTATTTTAACATTATTAAGGCGATTATCGGCAATATAACTCTGTAACGTTTCTTTATCAGGCCCGTCCCCGATAATTCTGAGCATCCAGTCTGCGGTGTCAATGCGGCTCCATGCTTGGAGCAACAGATCGAAGCCTTTTTGGTGCGTAAGACGGCCAACGGCAAGAACGCAATTTGCTCTCTGTTGAAACGGAACAATCTGCCTGGGGATTTCGACAATATTAGGAATGACGAAATGCTTCTGTTCTGGCATCCAGTTATATTTATCTTTATCTTCGGGCGTTAAGGTCACTACCGCACTTATTTTCTTATACAGCCACTCTCTGATTTTTTTTAGCACCGGATTAATAACATCATATTCAAAATGCTCAATGGTAATAATTTTTTTATAACCAGCCATTTTAGCTAATAATGTCATTTTTACGTCACAGCATATTGCTATCGCATTCTCATCAGCTAAGTCGGATTTTTTAAGGGCTTTTCTTTTTTTAAAGACGTAATTGATATCAAAAAGCACGCCAGCCAAAAAAGATTTTGAGCGGTTATACATGCTTTCTTCATATCCGTTATGTAAAATGGTAACAGCTATGCTGTCTACAGGCCTGAAGGATATATCGCTTAAAGAAGCATAAAGGCTTACTAACCTCACCTTATAAAGCGCCGACAAGGCATTAGCCAGAGTAATTGATACTCTTTCAATTCCTCCACGTGAAGTCACATCACCTAATAAAATGTGGACGTCTGGCTCGTTACTAGAAGAATTGTTTAAATACTCTTTCACTATTTCGGTCGTCCTTAAACAGATTTATTATTGCGTTGACGCAACTCCTGTGTCCGGCATAACGATCGTTACCTGCCAGCAGTGTTTCTATTTCGTTTAGCAGTTCCCTTTGCGTGGAACAATGGTAGCCCGGCATCCAGTAATCGACAGGCTCAAGAGCAAATCCCCCACGCGATTTACTGTACGCATCTAAATCTGGCGTTAAAAAGCATATAGGCTTATCCAGCAACATATAGTCGAAGTAAACCGAAGAATAGTCTGTTATCAGCATATCCATATGCGCTAAAAGGTGATTGATATCCAAGTCATTACTGCGCAATTCTTCTGACTTGATAATACGGATATTTTCGCTTAGCTGTAAATCCAGATAAGTATTTTCTTCATAAGGATGAAGCTTGATAAAAAGCTGACAATTATTTTGTTGTAAGAATCTATCTAATGCATATAAATCAAAGTCCTGAACGCGAAGAAAATTATTATTTTTAATCGAATCCCCATCAGAATACATATTTGCCTCTTGGTTTTCTCTGAATGTCGGAACATAAAAAACCCTTGTTTTTCCAGACAATAGAAATTCAAACCTTTCTTTGGCTAATGTTTTATCATATAAAAAATCATTTCGTGGTTGACCGGTTATGTATACATTGTTGGCCTTTTCCCGAAAACAAGCAGCTATTATTGCACGCATAACTTCTGAAGTAGCAATTCTGTAAGATGAATAATCTTCCATTCCCTGATGGTCAAATTCACCTAAATAACAGATTTTCTTAAGCGGCATGCCATGCCACAGGCTGATATAGGTTTGATTGCCACTTTTAGTACCAATCATTTCATTATGCGTTGTGACTATATATTTTGCAGTTGCGTACTGCCAAATCGCGCTTAATGTTCCTGCTTTGAAAAGCCTTATTCCAGATGTGGCCGTATAGTTTTGAGCTTCAACAAACCAAACAATTTTGTAATTTTTGTGGTTTTTTTGGATGTAGTCGCTTAGTGCTTTGGCGTTACCAGAAAAATCAGGCCTGCTTTTAAATATGATTTTTTCTTTGTCTTTTGGGATTAAATAAATCAAACACGACAGGATTTTTTTGCTCATCCTTATAAGTGATTTTTTAAACATTTTTCTTCCCGGTTCTGACTACTTCAATAATCTCTGTCGTCGAAATAGATGGCGTTCTCGGTAAGTATATCACCTCGCAGGCATCTTTTACCCAGTCAAACTTACCGGCCCAGTCATCACCCATCACCAATAAGTTAGCCTTGTGATGCTGAATATATTCCAGCTTAAGCTCTAACGATTCTTCCAGAAAAACCTCATCAACAAACTTCAGGCTTTGAATAATTTTAACTCTATCTTCCTGAGAATAAACGGGATATCTCTTTTTTTTATTAAAATTTAATTGATCAGAAGATACGCCTACCACAAGATAATCACCATATTCGGCTGCACGTTCCAGTATATTAATATGTCCCACATGAAAAACATCGAAGGTACCAAATGTAATCACTTTTTTCATTGATTCTCTCATCTGAATTTTTCGGTTATATTTTTTTCTTTTAACAAGTATTTACTTAATACACATACATTAGTCACACGGCACATAAAAATGAAGATAAAATAATATAATGTTATTTGAACTAAAAAAATAATTTTATAATAGTTCATCGTAATACCGACAAACGCTATCAGTAGCGTAGTCAAAACAATAATAAACAAACTCCCCCGAGGGCTTATGCCTGCATCAATTAGCACATGATGCAGATGCTCTCTGTCCGGCTTAAAGGGGCTGTCCCCTCTTCTGATGCGGCCCATCATCACGCGCAGCATATCCATCAGGGGAACGGCGATCAGCCATAGCGCAGTAACCGGACGCATTACCGCATCCTCGCCCTGAGTGGCGATAATCAGCAACCAGATAACGGTAAAGCCAATCAGCGTGCTGCCGGCATCGCCCATAAAGACTTTAAACTTGCGCCCCCACGGGATCCCGAGATTCAACAAGATATAAGGTAGACAGGCGACCATCAGGCACAAACACCACAGCGCCATATCATCCCGTTCGCCCATCCAAAACACCACGGCCAGCGCGCCGAAAGTTACCGAAGAAAGTGCGCCCAGCAGGCCGTCGATGCCGTCAACCATATTGAAGGCATTAATCGCACCAACCACCGCCAGCAGCGTAACCGCATAGCCGATAAAGCCTAATACCAGTTCGTAGCCGAACAGGATATTTCCTAAAGAATACAGGTAGAGGCCGTTGTACATCATGATGCTGGCCACCAGCGCCTGTAATGCCATCCGCGGCATAACGGGAAGGTCCAGCTTGTCGTCGAGTACGCCAACAACAATAAGCAGAGTGGCGCAAACCATATAGATGGTGAAGTCAGGCAGCCAGTTGGGCTGCATAACGTAAATAATCCACAGGGAAAGATATACCGATACCCCGCCGACCAGCGGAATATGGCCATTATGATGTTTCCGCGCGTTAGGTTTATCTACCAGCCCGACCTTTTTCGCAATCTTGCGAGAGATAAAAAGCAGCGCCAGCGCTCCCAGAAAAACGAGCACGATTTCTTGCATGTTTGCACCAGTATTGAGATTGACCACAGTTACCTGAAAATGACCACGCTACCGCCCCTGGCTTACAGCAACCAGATGCTTCAGCGGTTCAGGACTCAAACAAGCATAGCCTGCGTGAGCAACCCAGTAATTTTTTCTCGCAACGCCAACAGAATGAGCCGTTACCCTGCACTAATAGTTTACGATTCTCGTACTATCATCGCGCGCAGACAAGCATAAAATGCCGGACTTACCCGTTGAGTTGTTCGCTTTCAGCCTAAGTACGCCTTGATTGTTTGCTTTACCAACAAAGCGCTCAAAATATCAGCGCTCCGCTCTTCTCTGTTAACGCTTTGGCAATTACTGCTTTTTCACCCTGGATGGTGCTATTTTATCCACTAACGCTTTCTACTAATATCGGGTCTGTTTAGATACCGTTTAGCTAAGGTCTGAAACAGAAATGGCCTCTGTTTCCAGAAGCCATCAATATTCTTACCGCGTCTTACGCTGCGCCACATACTTCATCGAAACAGAAGCGCGCGCTGAACAACAGCTACACATTAGTTTTGCTTACTCTTACCGGTAGCCGTTAGGATTTTTAGATTGCCAGTTCCAGGTATCCCGCATCATTTCATCGATGCCGCGCGTTACCCGCCAGTTCAGCTCTTTATCCGCCAGCGTCGCGTCGGCCCAGAACGCCGCTAAATCGCCATCACGACGCGGTTTAATATCATAAGGAACCGGTTTGCCGGAGGCTTTTTCAAACGCCTTCACCATCTCCATCACCGAGTAGCCTTTGCCGGCGCCAAGGTTATACGCCTTATAGCCCTGCAGTTGCGCCAGATGATCCAATGCTTTTAAATGGCCCTCGGCCAGGTCGACTACGTGAATATAGTCACGCACGCCGGTGCCATCTTTGGTGGGATAATCTGCGCCAAAGATGCCCAGCTTATCAAGACGGCCAATCGCTACCTGAGCAATGTAAGGCAGCAGGTTATTAGGAATACCGTTAGGATCCTCACCGATTTCGCCAGACTCATGGGCGCCCACCGGATTGAAATAGCGCAGCGCAATAGCGGTAAAGTTACTGTCCGCCTTAGCGTAATCCTGCATGATTTGTTCAACCATCAGCTTTGAGGTGCCGTAAGGGCTGGTGGTGCCGCCAATCGGCGTAGTTTCGACATAAGGCACCGGCGCGTTGGCACCATATACGGTCGCGGATGAACTGAAGATAAATTGATAGATGCCGGCATTACGCATCTCTTCCAGCAGCACCACCGTACCTGAAACGTTGTTATCGTAATATTCCAGTGGCTTGCGGGTTGATTCGCCCACGGCTTTTAATCCGGCGAAGTGGATAACGGCACTGATCTGGTTGCTGGCGAAAATGTCACGCAGACAGGCGCGATCCAGAATATCGCCTTCAACAAAGGTGGCTTTTTTTCCGGCCAGTTTCTCAACGCGGTTGATAGATTCCCGCGAAGCATTACTGAGGTTGTCCATTACCACAACGTCGTCGCCGCGCTGCAACAGAGCCAGCACCGTATGAGAGCCGATATATCCCGCTCCGCCCGTTACCAAAATAGCCATGTGAACTCCTTTAATGCCGCGCAAAAGCGCGGCGTGTCAATGTGAGGAATTATTTTGCCAACAATTGTTTGATGGTCTCGTGGAAGGCCGCACCCTGCTGATTGCTACGCAGGCCATAGCTAACAAAAGCCTGCATATAGCCCAGCTTACGGCCACAGTCGAAGCTGTTACCGGTCATCAGGCAGGCGTCTACCGGCTGTTTCTGGCTCAGGCTGGCAATGGCGTCCGTCAACTGAATACGGCCCCACGCGCCCGGCTCGGTTTTTTCCAGTTCAGCCCAGATATCCGCCGACAGTACGTAACGACCAACCGCAGCCAGATCGGAATTCAGCGTTTCCGCATGTTCCGGCTTTTCAACGAAGCGGGTAATGGTGCTGACGCTGCCTTCGTTTTCCAGCGGATCCTGCGTTGAAATCACGGAATACTCTGACAGATCGGCACCCGGCATATGCTTCGCCAGCACCTGGCTGTGTCCGGTATCTTCAAAACGCGCGATCATCGCGGCGAGATTATAACGCAGGTGGTCTGCGGTGGAATCATCCATGATGACATCGGGCAGGACAACAACAAAAGGATTGTCGCCAATCATCGGGCGAGCACACAGTACCGAGTGGCCAAGGCCCAGAGGCTGCGCCTGACGTACGTTCATGATGGTCACGCCCGGCGGACAAATGGATTGTACTTCACTAAGCAGCTGACGCTTCACACGCTGTTCCAGCAGCGCTTCAAGCTCATAGGTGGTATCAAAATGGTTTTCTACCGCGTTCTTTGACGCATGCGTGACCAGAACGATTTCCTTGATGCCCGACCTGACGACTTCATCAACAATGTATTGAATCATCGGCTTATCTACGATAGGCAGCATCTCTTTAGGAATGGCTTTTGTAGCAGGGAGCATATGCATACCGAGACCCGCAACGGGGATAACTGCTTTAAGCTTGGTCATATTTTTTCCATATAATGATGTGAAGACATTCAGCGATTATGCAATAAAGAAGCAATCGTTAAGTATAATCTTATTCTGAAAATTTTCATCGATAATAGTGTTAAAGAAACAAACAATTAAGTCGCCTGGCGTTACGATATTGAATAAATCAAGCCTTACCAGAAAAAACCTGAGCTGCAATAAACGCCCACCGGCTTAATCAACTTATTTCCTGACGGCAAGCACTATTCGCTGAGATTAATCTGATAATAAAACAGGTAACTCCGCATAAGTGTAAAAAAGCGTTTTCTTTTATCTGATTTTAAATATTACAGCTTCCAATTGCCCGACTTAAATGAATAATGAAACCTGGCGTTATCATTCTTAAAAGGGTCAGAGATGAGCATTAATGAAAAAGCCAGTGAAGAACGTATCCACTCGCGACGTAAGGCATTAACCAAAATATTAGCCTCTGCCGCAGCCGTTGGCACCCTCGGTAGCCTGACGCGCGCCAACGCAGCGCCCGCCTCCGCAACGCCGGTGCCGACGCCGGACGGCGCCGCCGGTAAAATCAATGGCGCGCCGGGCATCATCCTCGATCACGCGTCCACCTCATGGGCGAAAATTCGTAATGATATCCAACGCGGCAACGGCCCGGTGGATAATTACGCCGCCCTTCAACAGTTGGTGGAAGATAAAAAATATCTGACTATTGATACGCCGGTCAGTATAAATAAATCCATTAAGCTAACGCTAAAGAACCAAATAATCGAAGGCCGCGGCAACGGTATTATTACCCCATTAGGTAATATGGGGAATGAGTTTTTACTGGAACTGAAAGCGGACGCGACGCAAATTCATGGCATGGTATTCGATAATCCTATGCTATTAAAAAGTGAAACCGGCGGACGTCAGGGCGGAATTATGATTTCCGCTAACTATTGCGAAGTGTCCAACTGCTATTTTTACCGCATGCTGCAGTCGGTTATTGCCCCGGCCAGCTTTGGCGCTTACGGCACCAAAATTACCAATAACTGGTTTTTAGAGTGTCTGGGAGCCGGAACCGGCATGCGCGACCTGCACTCCAAACTGGGTGAGGATCGGGGCGATGCGGTGACTATCTGGGGCTCCGGCACGATTATGACCGGCAACCATGCTTACTGTAAGGCGGGCGAAGATGCGCGTCTGGCGTTTCATGCCGAGGGGCTGCCCGGCGCGCGGAAGCATGTCCGCGACTTCGATCATAAAGATATTATCATGGCGAACAATATGGCGAAGGGCAGCTTCCGTCGTCACTT
Organism: Mixta hanseatica; assembly: GCF_023517775.1. Lineage (NCBI taxonomy): Bacteria > Pseudomonadati > Pseudomonadota > Gammaproteobacteria > Enterobacterales > Erwiniaceae > Mixta > Mixta hanseatica. The sequence continues at coordinate 2,737,382 of NZ_CP082904.1, forward strand.
CGCCATGGAAAATATTAACGGCGGTATCTCGATCGGCAATATTTCGATGGGCGGTGCCACCTGGTGGGGCGAAGCCTATATTCAGTGCAAAAATATCAATGTTAAAAATACCATTCGTTACAGCAACAGCCCCGATATTCTCAACGGCAATGCCTGGCGGCCGATCAAGGCGGCGATAGCCGTGGTCAATTTTAACGAAGGCGTGAATATCGACAGTACCGTTCTGATTGCTAAAGGGACGAAAGCCTACGGTTTCGCTATTGCCACCCAAACCGGCGATCATGATGTGACGCTATCGGGCAGCATGATTAATGAAGGCGCCCGCACCAATACCGCGCTATTTCTGAACCAGCCGAAAAGCTTCCGGATCAACAACCTCGATACCCGCGGCTTTTCGCGCGCGGCGCAAATCACCACCAATAAAGATGTCACCATTACCAGCAACAATAGCTATCACCAGCTTAACGGCACCGGAAAAGGCATGGAGGTGGTAAAAGGCTCTGGCGGGAGCATTGCGATCAATGGCGATACCTATACCGGCGCAACCACGGCCTTTAAGCTGCCTAATGTAGACCACCTGAGCATCCAGAATACCCGCGTTAGCGATTCAGAGCGGTTCGCCGAGCTGAGCGGTATCAAACAGTCGTTGCTGGTCACTAACAACATGGCAACCACGCAACAGGCGATACCGCTGGTTTACAGTAACGGCAGCGCGCCGGATATTAGCTGGAGCGTAGAAGGAAATATCGGTATCCGCAGTAATTTCTCTTATACCAGCGCTCAGATTTCTGCAATTAACTCCGCCCTGAACCAGCGCAGTAAGCATGCCGGTAAAAGCATCAGCGTAAACAATAACGCGGTGTATGTGGCGCTGGGTAGCGCGCCTGACTCTCCGTGGTTAAATATCGCCACGCAGAAAACGGTAAAACCAGCCTAAAAAAAAGCCTCAGCGCACTTGCTGAGGCTTTTTATTGTCGCTGCGCGCCGGGCATCGCCTGCGCGCATGCCCTTATCAAGAAGCCCGAAGCTTCAGGCGCTTTAAGGCGAAATTGAAAACTCGCCAGGCAAAATAGTTGTTTTCCGCCAGCGTAATATCCAGATTGCGATAGCGCGAAGTCAGCGTGTCCAGTTCGCTCTGCGATTTTGCACTGAACTTCACCTCAGACCCTTTCGCTACGCCAATCACATTCAGGATATTTTTCACGATCCGCGCACACAGGTTCTTTCTGGTCTCTTTGTCAGACGTACGCTGCATCAATCCTTCCAGCGCATCACAGGCGCGAAGATAGCCGATGGCGTTTTTCTCTGAGCGCGAGCTTTGCATGATAGAACCGATACGAATACGGCGTTGGAAGTAAACGCTGTCCGTCACGCAGGTTTTAGCCGCGACAAAAAACAGGCGCGGCGTAAATTCTTCATCCTCATGAATAATCGGCAGGAAAAAGAGTTGGTGCTGCGTCTGTAGCCGGCGCGCATAAATGTACAGCCATGCGTTAGGAATAAAGGCGTTGGTTTCCGATAAGGTATTAAACGCCTGCTCACCGCTGGCGAAAATGCGCTCCATGCGGCGGCGATAGGAGATCAAACGCACCTGCTGCGACTGATCCCCTCCTTTGCTTTTTGCTATCGGATCTTCAAACGACTCCGCAGAGAAAGCAAAGATATCCATATCGGGATGCTGTTCCAGCGTTTCATAAAACCGCTTAATCAGGCCATCAACGGAAACATCATCAGAGTCAAAATAGTAGATGTAATCACCAGTAGCGGCACGCGTACCTGTATTGCGTGCCTCACCCAGCCCGCCATTGGCGGTATGAATAATTTTTACCAGCGGGTGCGAGCCATACAGCGTCTCGACCAGGTCGCCGGAGCCGTCTGTTGATCCGTCATCAACGATAATGACTTCCCAGGGCTGGACAGACTGCGTAAGTATTGAATCAACAGCTTCCTGAACATAATCCAGTACGTTATAAACAGGAATAATGATGGAAAGTTTAGGAGTCGTTGGCTCTTCAATCATAAAGTAATCAACTCACAGTCAGGGACATCTTTCGTCCAGGAAGCGTAGTAGCCTGAATTCTTACCGTAGGAGTTGTCCAGCAGTTTGGTTTTCACGCCCAGCAGGCAGCATAAGATATGCCCATGCATACGTGAGGTCACTACCGTATCGTGCGACATAAAGTAAGTGTTCACGCGGTTAACCAGCGTGTCAGTATAATCACTCCACTTCTGCGGCGTATTAAACAGGCGCGTGTTCAGCGTGCGGTTTACACGTTCAAAATTGAGGTAAACCTGCGTTTTGGAACGATCCTGCTCGGTGCAAATGTCTTCCCAGTCTTCAAAGCCTTCTGGCCCAGGCATCCCCGGCAGGCCATCCACTTTCGTCTCTTCAATATCTTTACGGATCATCCACAGCGTATCGCGTTTGATATCATTCGCAGACTGTTTCGGGAAAATGTTCCATAACGCATGCGCCATATCCGGGCACAGGCGGACATCTTTGCAGAAATGCTCTTCAAGAATTTTCTTGCTGCGCTCATCGCGGCAGAAAATGGTCAGGTTTTTATGCTGACGAATAATCTGCGCCGACTGCAGCATCTTAGATTTATCTTTGAAATGCACCGTTTGTGGCATATAGACGATTTTATGGTGCGGGAAACGCTCGACGACCGCTTCACGCAGGCGCTGATGATGACCGTACAGATCGCCAAAGTTACCGCCGCCATGCATCAGCAGGATCACATCTTTGGGCAGGTTACGGTTTTCTGATAACCATTTCATGCTGGTTTTATCGGTACGTCGTGCCAGCACCTGATATTTACGCTCTTTAAAGAACTGCTCAGTACCCTTATAAATTAACAGGTCTCCGACATTAAGATGCAGAGGTATATCGAGATAAACAACCTTGCTGCCAGGGGGAACAACGGCATCAATAACTGACAGGGTGTTTTTAAGTTTATCCATATGGTGCATGATTAGTTTTCCGCTCTTAAAATTCGACGAAGTTTTGGGTTTTTAAACAGGTGACTCTTCATTTCTGTAATGAGTGGATCGCGGCTGATTAATATCGCAATCAGGAAAACCAGCCCACCCGAAATAATCTGGACGGCTAAGAGTACTGGAAGCGCAACCGAAGTCGAGAAGAAGAATCCGATAATCCAGGAAACAATTAATGTCGGTAGCGCCATACGGAATGGCATCCAGATACTATACAGATACTGTTTATAACTTGAACCTAACACCGGACGAATCAGAATAAAGTAGCTCAGCCAGGTATTAAGCACCTGAACCGCTAAAAAGCCTAATGAGGCGCCCAGGCCGCCGCCGATTTTTGCCCCAATCCAGATAGCCGGAATAAACATAAACAGCTTCACAACGTTAAACTTAAAGCTGATATCAACGCGGGCTTTCGCCATCAATAACGAACCAATCGGGTTGCCGATAGAACGCAGCAGGCCCACTACGCATAACACCTGCAAAATCGGGGTAATGAAGCGCCATTTTTCGCCGAACATAAACAGCACGAAGTTTTCCGCTACGACTAACAGCCCTAACAGCGCAGGGAAGTTAAGCAGGCCAACCAGCGAGAGTAATTTGTAGAAGTTTTCCCGCAGCTTTTGCTGATCGTCCTGAATTTTTGAAAAAGCAGGAAACAGTACGCGGGTAATAATAGGGTTCAGTTTGGTCGGCGGCATTACCGCAACGTTATACGCCAGGTTGTACCCGCCGGTAATAGCCGCTCCCAGCGTACGGGAGAGTACCGCCGTCGCCACGTTGGAGTTCAGCTGGTTAACCAGGCTATCTGCGGTAAGATAGGCGCCAAACTTCAGGTTGGACGTAATGGTACGAAAGGAGAATTGAAAGCGAGGCTTATAGGTTTTGCGGCCGTACCAGGAGAACATCAGGGTACGCACCGTTACCATCGCCAGATAGCCCCAGATAGCCGTAATCGCCTGAGGTTTAATCCATGCGGCAACCATAGTCACGATAAAACCAATGGTAACGGCCAGCGTTTCAGTTAAGCCAATTTTAGGAAATTCCAGCTCTTTCTGCAGCAGCGCACGGAACTGTTGCCCATGAGGAATAATCAGAAAGGCGATGGATAACACCTGGATCAGCACTTTTAGGTCCGGCTGTTTTAACCAGCCGCTAATCAAGCCGCTACAGCTAAAGACCACCGCAAACACCGTCAGACCAATAAGAATATTGATCCAGTAGAGCGTTGAAAGTTCAGCTTCAGAAATTTCCCTGCGCTGGATAATCGAATTCGACAAACCGAAGTCGGAAAGCGTATCCGCCAGCAAAATAACCACCATTGCGATAGTAAGCAACCCGAACTGATGGGTATCGATTAGCCTCGCCAGCAGCGTCATTTGCAGGAAGCCAATGCCAATCGTCGACAAGGTCGACATGGCAGACCATTTGGCCCCTTTTACTGTTTTTTCTTTTAAGCTCATAATCCACGTCTAAGCAGGAGTGAAGTCCGCTTTCACTGTGATAAGACTACAAACCGCACCCCGGGTGGGATGCGGTTCCTATCAGGCTGCTCTCTTGTCCGCCATGCTTAGTAGGCGGTTTTGCTGATAAAGCCTTTAAAGAGAGTGAGGAAAATAATGCGCATATCAAGCCACAGGCTCCAGTCACGGATGTACTGCAGATCGAACTCAACGCGTTTTTCCATTTTTTCCAGCGTATCGGTTTCGCCACGCCAGCCGTTAATTTGCGCCCAGCCGGTAATACCCGGTTTTACCTTATGACGCAGCATGTAGCCCTGAATAATAGAGCGGTACTGTTCGTTATGCGCCACCGCGTGCGGACGCGGCCCAACGATTGACATATCGCCTTTCAATACGTTGATAAACTGCGGCAGCTCATCCAGCGAGGTTGAGCGCAGAATACGGCCAACCGGGGTAATACGCGCATCGCCTTTGGTCGCCTGGGTAACCTTGTCACCGTTCTCCATGACGGACATCGAACGGAACTTCCACACTTTGATCGGTTTACCGTCCATGCCGTAACGCACCTGGCGGAAGATCACCGGTCCCGGCGAGGTAAATTTCACCAGCGCAGCAATGGTCAACAGCGCAGGGGAAATAAACAGCAGAATGCAGGAAGAGACCACGATGTCTTCGATACGCTTCAGCACCATATTGATGCCGTTCATTGGCGTTTCGAACAGCGGTACAACCGGCACGCCGTTAATTTCTTCGGTACGCGACTGCAAAATATTAAAGGTGAAAATATCCGGGATCAGCATCACCGAACAGGTAGTATCGGAAAGCTTACCAACCAGCTCACGGATCGCCGTCTCTTCGGACATCGCCATGGCGATGTAGATCTTGTCCAGTTTCCCTTCACGGGCATCAACCAACAGCTGCTCAAGGTTGCCGCAGTAGTTAATATTGCCAGCATCACTACGAGATTCATTAGCAACGTCAGAATAGAGCCCGACAACGTTCATACCCATCCAGGGTGCGTTAATGAAACTATTAGCAAGTGAAACGCCAATGGGCATATTTCCGACGATGGCGACATTGCGCGTATTATATCCAAGCTTGCGGATAATACGGGCGAAGAAACGAATCGCCAGACGGCAACCGATAAAGCCAATCGCGACAATACCGAACCACAACAGATAGGCTCTGAAGTTCAGGTCCAGATCGCTGGCGAAAGACATGACGCCGGCGGTAATTAAAATACTTAACGCCCAGTTTTGCAGAATAAGCTGTAGCTCGTGGGCAAAACTTACGCCGCGCCATGAGCGATAAAAATCAGTAATACCGCCAATCATCTGGAATAGCGCCAGAGCGGTAAGTGAAAGTAGCCACCAGGATGATGAAAAAGGCTGGGATTCAATGCGTGCTAAAATATACAGCCCTGTAAACATCACAAAAATGTCAGAGAAACGCTGTATTATGGAAATAATCGACGCGTTAGTACGGGTACGAAATCCACTCGCCGTCATCATTTTATTATCATCCCTGCCTAATTCATGCATGATTGAAGACATGTCTTAGACCTCGCTGTAGTTAATTGGTGTTCAACGTTTCAGTATGTCGGCATATAAACCATGCGTTTTGGCTATCATAGCCTGCGAAGTAAAATTATTGGTAAATAATTGATTTCCTTTTCGCCCTTTCTCCCTCAAATCAGATTTATCCAGGCGGTTTAATACAGAAAGTAAGGAATCCGCGTCGCCGTTTTTAAACAGGTAGCCCGTTTCATTATTAATAACCACTTCCGGCAGCGAGGTAGCGTCACTGGCAATGATTGGTACTGAATAACTCATGGCTTCCAGCGGCACCATAGCGAACCCTTCCCAGCGGCTGGGAATGACCAGCACGTCCGCAGCGATAAAATAAGGTTCCATCTGGCTGGCTTTTAACCATCCGGTATACTCCGCATCCGGCAGTTTTTCAATTTTTTCGGCGCTGTGCACGCTATCGCCAATCAGCGTTAAATGAATATTGGGATTCTGATTACGCTTCATGGCGTTAAATAAAACATCGTAGCCTTTCTGGTAATCGAACCGCCCAACAAACAGCACATTAATGCGTGGATCATTTAACGTATCCGACTTTTCAATATGCCGCTCTGCGACGCCATTATGAATCACCACCAGTTTATCGGCGCTGATGCCGTGCGCCTTCGCCTGGTCGGCCTCATACTGGCTGACGCAAATAATGGCGTCCGTCATCGGCAACAGCGCTTTTTCGATAAACGAATAGATCTTTTTCTTACCGTTGCTGGTTTGCATCAGGAAGCTAAACGCGTGCGGACAATAAACCACTTTCGGGCGCACAATCGGCCATAGCAACAGCAAACAGGCGCGGCCAATCACGCCGGCAAACGAGCTGTGAAGATGCACCACATCAGGCTTGAACTTAATTACCGTACGGCAAAACGCAGCGGCAAACGAGAATAGCGCACCGATCGACCTGCCCTTACGCTGCCATTTCACAACGTTTTCTGCGTGTGCCGTATCCAGTTCTCCTGCCTGATCCGCCGGGATCAGGCACTGGATTTGATAACTGCCCTTTTCATCCTGTTGTGCCGCGACGAGTTGCTTTAAAACTGTGGCAACGCCACCTTTTATTGTCTCAGCAGCATGAAGGATTTTCATTTATTCTTCCTTTTTAAATTTCCCAAAACTCAAATAGACGTAAAACATTAACGGATAAAACGGCGCCAGGTGTCGTAAATAACTGCCGTAGTCTGGTTCAAACAGGCTCTGAATAACCGTGTATGAAATAATAATCAGTGAAAATAACACCACCAGTGGATAAGTTCTGTCCTGCAGGGCGGCATTCAACGTCTGCCATATTCTTTTGTACATCAGAATAATAAAGGCAGAAATGACCACATAATAAGGAGACAACATTAAAATCAGCGGGAACGGGAAAAAGAACGTTATCCACGTCAGGCTGACGTTTAACCAGCCGAATAAGGGGTTACCCGCCGGGAACCAGGGACGAATCAGCGTATTACTGCCGTCGCCTTCGCTGTCCAGACGGTGTTCATTTACCTCGTTACGGAAGTTATCTACGTCGATACCTAAGCCATACTGGAAGCCGAATGCCAGCACCAGCAGCGAAAGCAGACACAGGATAAATACCCACTTGCCTTTATGAACATAACGCGACATTAACAGCAGGCCATAAAATTCCAGCAGGAACAGGAACCAGTAGGTTCTGAAATAATAGGCGTAAAATAGGGCGAAACAGGTCCATATTAATAGCCCGGCCGTACGATGCGCAAAGGTAATAAGTAAAGGCATCATCATCAGAAATACGATAAAGTCTTTACTCTGCCACGTCAGGTTAATCATCGATGAGAAGCAGAAAAACAGAAACACGCCAATATCGATAACATTCATCGACCCGCCGCGTACCTTAATAAAGATAAAAACAAAGGTACTAATGATAATAATGGCGGAAATCAATGCAAAGACAATCGAGCTTTGTTCAAAACCCAACAGTTTATAAAAGTAAGCTGTGCTGCCGTAAGAGTTACCCGGGCCGAAGCTATAGGTAAACTTCATAAAACTAAAGATGGTAATCTGATCCGAAAAAAAGTATGGCTTCATGACTGACTCTTTTACTAATGCCACTCCCATCATCAGCAGCATCATAAATAAGAACAGCATAAAGGTCATATGTGGATCGAAATAGAGATAGCGATTCTTTCTTATACCTACCTTCATCGATAAAAATTTCATTTTACTTTCGCCATTCCAATTGCTGTTTTAAATCACTTCCCCGGAACAAAGCGTTTCGCGGTAATAGTGGCTAACTTTTTGAATCTTTCGTTCATCATCGCCATAAAATGGCTGAATTTAATTTTTCTCGACAGCAGCAGCTTCAAGTAAATAGCGATGCCTTTCGATTTTTCATTAGAGAGCAAATAGCTATCGGCGATAATTTTTGCGTAAAACCCGAACCAGATATAGCTGGGTACGCGTTTTTTAATGCTTTCCAGCCAGATTAGCGACTTATCGCGCTTGCCGTCCGAAGAGATACGGGCGGTAGAGTCAGAATCGTCATAAATCGTTAGCGGCAGATCGAGATAAAAGAAGCTGGCTCCCCTCTCCTGCAAACGCAGGGCGAAATCCCAGTCCTGATGCTTACGCAGCGTAGGGTCAAACTGGGTCTGTTTGGCAATCGCGGCGTCCAGCAACAGCGTACTGGTCTGAAAGTCGTTGCCCAACAGCAGGAATTCCATAATGGAAGCGTATTTTTTCAGGTCTTTATTACGACGCAGATGCATCCCTTCCGGTCGCTTATTGTATTTCGCCGTCATGCAGACGCGGTTTTTACCCGGCTGCTGACGCAGGTACGCCAGCTGCTTTTCCAGCTTTTCCGGCACCCATTCATCATCGGAATCAAGCAGGGCAATAAATTCGCCGCTGCTGCGCTCAATGCCTTCATTGCGCGGACGCGTACCGCTGCTGTTTTGCGCCAGCTGGATAAAATGCACGCGCTCATCTTTTACGCTCGCCATCACCTCAGCGGTGTTATCCGTAGAGGCATCATCCACCACGAACACTTCAATGTTACGCCAGGTTTGATTCAAAACGCTGTTTAGGGTTTTTAAAATGATGTCGGCACGATTATAGGTAGGAATAACGACGCTGATTAAAGGCGTAGACTCAGTCATAACATCAGTCTCAATGGATTCGTTTTAAAAACCTTAAAAGGCCAGCCGCGAACGGCTGGCACTCTCGTTTTACGGCTTGGTTGATTCGTAGCTATAGTGGTAATAGCCGTAGCCGTAGGCGCTGGCGGCCTTTTTCACCACCAGGTTCAGAATGGCGCCTTTAATCTCAATACCGTTCTGTTCAAAGCGACGTACGCTGACTTCAATCTCTTTCACCGTCGATTTCTCAAACCCTGCCACCACCATGTTGGTGCCGGCCTGCATGCCGATAATGGCCGCATCGGTGACTGCCAGAATCGGCGGCGTATCGATAATCACGATGTCGTACTGTTTCTGCACGCTGGCCATCAGGTCGACAAATTTCTGACTCATCAGCAGTTCAGACGGGTTCGGCGGCAGCTGACCGCGCGGAATAAAGTCGAGTCCGCTGACGTTGGTCGGGCGAATCGCCTGCTCCAGCGTCGCCTGATTGGACAGCAGATCAGACAGGCCATGGCGGTTATCGCTATTGAACAGCTCATGGGAATAGCCTTTACGCATATCGCCATCGATAAACAGTACGCGCTGGCCTGACTGCGCGACGACGGCCGCTAGGTTGGTGCTGATAAAGGTTTTACCGATATCCGGGCTGCTACCTGAAATCATGACAATGTTGTTCGGCGCATCCAGCATCGCGAAGTGCATTGTGGTGCGCAGGCTGCGTACCGCTTCAATCGCCAGGTCAGCCGGGTTGGCCAGCGCCAGCAGCTCGCCGCCGCGCATCGCCTTTTTGCCCTTCTCTTTGCCCACCAGCGCCAGTTTACGATCGCGCTGCTGCTGCCATTCGGAGATAGGAATGCTGGCGTAGACGTTGATACCGCTGTTTTCCAGCTGCTCCGGACTCTCGATGCCGCGAATCAGGATAGTTTTCATCAGCACGTAGATGGTGGAAATCAGCAGACCCAGTACCAGAGAAACCGCGATAATAATTGCAGAGCGCGGCGCAATCGGCTTATTCAGCACCAGCGCCGGGTCAACGATGCGAACGTTGCCCACGGTACTGGCTTTGTTGATGCTCAGCTCTTGCTGTTTGTTCAACAGCTGCATGAACACCGCCTGGCCTGCATCGACGTCACGCGTCAGACGAATAATTTCCTGCTGAGTACGCGGCAGATTGGATACTTTACCCTCAAGCGATTTCTTCTCATCCCGCAGCGTCTTACGCTTTTCTAACAGGGTGCGATATGCCGGGTGCTCTTTGGTATAAAGCTTGGAGATTTCCGCTTCACGGAAGGTCAGTTCGTTCAGCTGGTTATCCACGTTAACCATGGTATCCAGCATCGACTTGGCTTCCAGCGTCAGGTCGACCGAGTCATTTTGCTGACGGAACGCGTTCAGCTTGTTCTCAGCGTCATCCAGTTTCTGACGCACTTCCGGCAGCTGACGTTGGATAAAATCGAGGCTCTTTTGCGCTTCCTCAGATTTACGTTCAACGTTTTGCAGCAGGTAGTTTTCCGTAATGGCGCGCAGCGTCGCCTGCGTCAGCTGTGGGTCAGCACCGTTCAGGGTTAATGCCAGCACGCCGGTATCTTTACCCTGATCTACCACGGTCAGACGGCCTACCAGATCGTTGTAGGTCGGCAGATAGCCGTTTTTCTGCACCACAAAGGTATCGCCCGGACCGGCATTGGTATCAGAAACGAGGATTTTCACCTTGCCCTGCCCTACGTACTGTCCGACTTTGCCTTTTACCAGTTCGCCGTCGTCGCCGGAAAGGGTAAAGGTGTTGTTCTCACCAATAGCCAGCTCCAGCTTCGTGCCGATCAGTTCCGGCGGCAATTCCAGACGGGAAACGGCGGCTTTTTTGTCGTCGTTGCCCATCAGGCGCGCCCAGCCGGCGCCTACTACCGGCAGGTATTTCGGCGAGACGGTAGTTTGCAGGTTAAGATCCTCGATGGTTTTACCCAGCACCATCCGCGACATGATCAGGCCAATCTGCGCATCCGATGCCGGTTTGGTATCCGGCATCAGATTAGAGAGTTGCGTCATCACCAGGTTGCCCTGGTTTTGCTCAACCTGTACCAGCGCATCCGCCCGATAAATCGGCGTGGCCAGAATGGAGTAGATAATACCTATTACTGCGAATAGCGCGGTTACGCCAATAATGAGCCAGCGATGATCGATAATTGAACCGTATAAACGGGCTACATCGATTTCATCTTTGGCATCTGCAATTTTCTGCGAGCTATCTGATTTTTTATTGACCATTATTATGCCTGATTATCGATTTAATGCGTGGGCCCATTTCTGAGCGGCGTCATCCAATAAAAGGTATACAGATTCAAAAGCCTCTATACTTTTTCGATATGGATCCGGGATTTCACGACCGTTGCACCAATGGCCAAACAGCATGGTTTTGCCACGAACTTCCGGGGTAAGATTGCTGATGGCATTGATATGCTGTTTTTCCATCACCAGGATCAGATCGTGTTCCCTGCACATGGCTGAAGTGATTTTGCGTGCGCGGTGTCCCTCCAGCGAGAGGTTGTGTCGCTCTGCGACGGTGATGGCGTTTTCATCTGCTGGATAGTTCACCAGAGCGCCTAATCCTGCCGATTCAACTTTCACATCCGGGCAATAGCGTTTTAATAACCGCTCGCCGGTTGGCGAACGGCAGATATTGCCCACACAGACGATGAGAATTGAATTAAACATATTCATCACCAGTTTTTGATATCATGCGCTGAATCAATGCTGTAACGAACGCTGTTGACGGTAGGCAGCAGCTGGTTGATCACGCGGTTCCAGCGGGTAAGCGGCGTTGCGGTCACGTAGACAATGTCATACGGCTGTAGCTGGAATTCGGTACCCAGCACCATCGCGGTGGCGTCAGAGGTATTCAACTGATAGATATTAGCGATCTTGCCGCCCTGCTCGCGGTTCGGACGAATAACAAACACGCCGGTGGCGTTAGAGACATCCTGATTCAAACCTTCAGCATTGCCTAACGCTTCCGTCAGGGTCATGCCGCTGCGATCCATTTTCAGGGTCTGCTGGCGGGTTACTTCGCCCATCACGAACACTTTCAACTCGTCATTACGCGGCACATACAGAATATCGCCCGGATAAAGCAGACGGTTCTGCGTCAGGTCGCCGTTTTGCATCAGCGCCTGCAGAGAGATACGCTGCTCACGACCATTGTGGGTCAGAATCACGTTACGCCAGTCGGCGTCTGCGGTCATGCCGCCTGCGGCGTTAACTGCATCCAGCACGGTCAATGGGATATTGGTGATTTCCTGTTTGCCGGAAGTGCCGACTTCACCGGTAACGTACACTTTTTGCGAACGGAAGGCGGCGATATTGACATCTACCTGCGGGCTTTCAATGTAACTGGCCAGGCGGCTTTGTAATTCGCTGCGTACCTGCTGGATGGTTTTCCCGGCAACTTTTACCTTACCGATATAGGGATAATAAATGGTGCCGTCTGAATGCACCCAGTTACCGGTGTCGCTGGCGCTGCGGTACTGGCCGGCTGGGGTGGTCAGCTCCGGGTGATCCCAAACGGTTACGCTCAGCACATCGCCCACGCCGATACGGTACTCATAGTTAGCGATTTCCTGGTCAAGCAGCGGGTTCGGCTGTGCGACGATAGGTTTACGACGCAACTGCTCTACCAGCATAGGAGTGAGAGGGAACACATTGACCATTTTATCGATGTCGTAGTCAGCGTCCTGCTGCTTAATAACATCTTTACCGCCGGTGGAGACATTTTGCCCTGGGACTACAGTACAGCCACTGATAAGTGAGATTGACACCAGTAACGGAGCCAACTTTAGTTTCGTTTTCATCATTGAATTATCATCACTATTGCTGATTTATTGTCTAAAGCGGTGTGTGTCGCCGCAAAAAAAAGTTCATGAATAAACGTCAATTCACGACCAATCTGCCCTAACTATTGCTGTTCCGTCATGAGATGTTTGCCCCTCGTTTTATGCATAAATGTCCCTGCTGCGGCAGCCGCTCCGTCAACGCCCGGTAAAAACGGATGCGGCCCGCTCTCCTGCAGTTCGAATTAATGGCCAGCGTGCTGACCGTATCGGTATTAATTCTTCCTGAAATCCCGGCAGTAGGGCCTGAATCAGGTTTTATGATGGCTTACGCTATTCTGTCGTATTTATTTAGCATTAGTCTTAAAACAACAGAAATTTATAAATTACTCTTGACGGGCATATTTACATCTGTTCGCCAGAGTTTAAGCACGCTACCGCCCCTGGCTTTCAGCTACCAATGCTGTTAAATCAGAAACAGTGCTATTTGAGGCGCAGGGATCGGTTAGCTTTTATAGGATTGATAAAGCCTGTGAGATTGCTCTTTTCTCAGAGCGCAGCAAATGAGCCGCATCAATTATCTCGGTCCGATCACATAAGTTATGGCTAGATTTTTATACTATTGACTGGTTGTGACAAGCACAGGAAAGCAGATCCATAGCACTTTCAGAATAAGACTAAAGAATATAAAAAATAAACCTTGAAATTCAGCATGTTAATCCGCAAGCGCCTTTCTTTTTTTTCCAGATAATTCCGGCTTGATAATAACTTTTATTACATAACGCAAACAGACGACGTTTATTTATCCAGCAGATGTTAATAAGCCGCCCTCCCGCTGACCAGCAAAATCCCAATAAGCTTGCGCGTGAATATATGCGTAATGGCCGCAGAATAAGGCTTACGCTTTTTTTATTTAGGATTTATCTCAGGTAATATTGCGTTTTGATTATTCAGATTCCATCATCTGTCAGGTAAATAAACAATAAAAGGTGAAAACAGGGTATGGAATGGATCGCAGATCCGTCAATCTGGGCCGGGCTGGTAACGTTAATTGTGCTGGAGCTGGTCCTGGGCATCGATAATTTGATTTTTATTGCCATTCTGGCGGAAAAACTGCCGGCGGCGCAGCGCGATCGCGCCAGAGTGACCGGGCTGCTGCTGGCGCTGCTGATGCGCATGGTGTTGCTGACCTCGATCGCCTGGTTAACCGGGCTAACGCGCCCGCTGTTTACGCTGTTCACCCACTCCTTCAGCGCCCGCGATCTGATCATGCTGGTTGGCGGGCTGTTTCTGCTGTTTAAGGCCACGATGGAGTTAAACGAGCGGCTGGAAGGCGGCGATAGCGACGATAAACCGCAAAAACGCGGCGCGCGTTTCTGGCCGGTGGTGGCGCAAATCGTGGTGCTGGATGCGGTATTCTCGCTGGATGCGGTGATCACCGCCGTTGGAATGGTAGATCACCTGTTGGTGATGATGGCGGCGGTGGCTATCGCTATCTGTTTGATGATCCTTGCCAGCAAGCCGTTAACCCGCTTTGTTAACGGGCATCCGACAATAGTCATTCTCTGCCTGAGTTTCCTGCTGATGATCGGCTTTAGCCTGATTGCTGAAGGGTTCGGCTTCCATATTCCTAAAGGCTATCTGTATGCGGCCATCGGCTTCTCTATCTTAATTGAATGCCTTAATCAGCTATCGCAGTTTAATCGTCGACGCTTTCTCTCATCGACCATACCGCTGCGTAAGCGTACCGCCGAAGCGGTGCTGCATCTGCTGCGCGGTCAGCACGCCGAGGCGGAGCTGGATGCGGAAACCGCCTCGCTGGTGGGCGATGCCGCCGAGCAGAATGCGGTGTTTAATAAGCAGGAGCGCCAGATGATCGTGCGGGTTATGGGCATGGCGCAACGCAGCGTCAGCAGTATCATGACCTCCCGCCACGATATCGATCATATTGATTTGAGCGACAGCCCGGCAGAGATCATGGCGCAGCTGGACCGTAACCAGCACACCAGGATATTGATTACCGAAAACGGCAGCGAACCGCTTGGCGTAGTGCATATTATCGATCTGCTGCATCAGTCTTTGCATCATGACTCTCTCGATCTGCGCGCCTTGATCCGCCAGCCGTTGATTTTCCCGGAACAGCTTACGCTGCTGACGGCGCTGGAGCAGTTCCGCAGCGCACGCACTCATTTTGCTTTTGTGGTGGATGAATTTGGTTCGGTAGAAGGAGTAGTGACCCTGAGCGACGTAATGGAAACTATCGCCGGTAACTTACCTAATGAAAGCGAAGAGCTGGACGCCCGCTACGATATTCGTCAGAAAGAGGACGGCAGCTGGATAGCCAACGGTCATATGCCGTTGGAAGATTTGGTGATGTATATCGAACTGCCGCTCAATGAGAAGCGCGATTATCACACCATTGCCGGTCTGCTGATGGATCAGCTACAGCATATTCCCCAGGCTGGCGAAGAGCTGCAGCTGGGTGACTGGCTTATCCGCACGCTTGAGGTGGAAAGCCACCGCGTGCATAAAGTGCAAATTATCCCGCTGTATCAGCGCGAGCCGGATTACGAAACCTAAACGCAGCGCCAGGGACCGTAAAAGCAACCTCAGGGCGCGCAAAACAACAGCAAAAGCGTGCAGCCTCACGTGCCCTGAAGAGAAGAGGATTAATGCGGCGCAACTGATGGCGCCGCATTTTTCTGATTACGCTGCGACCACTGATCCAGACGCGATTTAATTTCGCCTTCCAGCTTCTGGCGCAGCAGCTGATCCACCTGCAGATTGTATTGCAGATTATCCCAACCGCCGTAAATATGCAGCGGAACCGCCGTCTGCTGCAGTGTGGCGACCAGCGCGTTATCTCCTTTCCAGCCGCGGGTAACCTGCACGCCAAAGTTGATATCGCACTGGCGGCGCAGTATATCAATCTCGCCCGTGCCGCCCAGCTGGAAGCCGGAAGCCGCACCCTGCAGGTTTTTAAGCGCAATAAGGCCCTTATTCAGGGTGGTCTGCGCCTGCAACTTATCAAGGCGGGTTTCGTTACTGTTGCCCGTCTCATCGCCGCTGCTGACCTTATCGCTGCTACGGGCTACGGCCCGCTGTACCAGCTGCTGAAAATTCATGCCGATAATGCGTGCTGACGCCAGCTCCACTGCGGCATCGCCGCGCCAGCGTCGGTGAAAATCCTCAACGCTCAGCCCTTCACCGCCCAGTTTGCCGGTTAAGCTTAGCTGCCCGTCCAGCGTGGGCGGTAAAGCGAAAGCCTGCAGCAGCGGCGCCAGGGAGATATTTTGCAGCACCGGCTGTAGCGCCACCTCTACCGCCTGCTGACGCAGATTTAACGTACCCGGTAACGAGAAGCTGCCCTCCCCTACCCGACCGCTCAGCTTGTTGAGCGCGATTTGCCCCTGCTGATTTTGCGCATCCAGCGCCACCTGCTGCATATCCATCCCATGCCAGCGCAGCGTCTCGACCTGAAGTTTCAGCGCCGCGCTCAGGCTGCTGAGCGGATTATCAAGGTAATTGACCGGCTCGGCGATCACCGGAGATCGGCTGCCGGTCGCCGGCGCCGTCGCCGCTGAAGAGGTGATAGTTTGCGCATTAAGGCCGGCAAGGGCATCCAAGTCCAGATGCGGCGAGCGCATATCGATGGTAACCGCCGGCGCGTTGCCGAGCTTGCCGCTGATGGCGCCGTTCAGCTGGCTGTTGCCCAACGTCAGAGCCACGTTTCGCAGCGAAAAGCGCTGGCTGTCATCCAGCCATTCCGCCTGCAGGCTGCCTGTACCCTGCAATCCTGCCGTCGGCAGACCCGGTCCCTGTAACTGCCAGTTCAGCGATTTTACCGTGCCGTTCACGCGCTGCGGGTAATCCGCCACGTTCATGTCGCCCTCCAGCGCCAGCTGTAGCTCGCGCTGATCGCGGCTAACCCGCGTCGCCAGCGATAGCGTCGCCTCGCGGCGGCTGTCCTGCGTCAGAGAGAGGTTAAGATCGCGAAAGTTAATCTCTTCGCCCTGCGGCTGCTGCCAGATCAGCAGGCTGTCGGCCACCTCAAGATTATTGATATCGAAGGTCCAGCCTCTGACGGGTTCTGGTGGCGTTGAGTCCGTCGGACCGACCGGCGCATCGGCAGGCCGCTGAGCTTTGCTTTCCGGCGTCAGGCGGATCACCGCGTTTTTCAGCATCACCTGCTTCACGCTAAGCTGGTGCGATAATAAAGGAAGGAGATGAACATCAAGCCGCATATTTTCGGCCATCACCATCGGCTGCTGCGCGCCGGGCGCAGTCACCGACATGCGGCCGGCGAGGATGCTAAGCTGTGGCCAGACGTGCCAGCGCAAATCGCCCTCCAGGCGCAGTTGATAGCCGCTACGCTGCTCAACCTGCTGTACCATGTAGTTGCGAAAATCATTGGGGTTAACCAACAGCACCAGCGCCGTCATGCCCGCCACAATTACGACGAATAAAATAGCCAGCGTGGTAATTAATCGTCTCATCACATCCCCTGTTCAGGCAGTTAGTCTTTATCAATCCGACTGGCGTCCGCGCCCTGCTGCCCTTTATATTTAGCATCTTCACGCCGGTTATACGGGCGGGCGGCGGGGCCGGACAGCGGTTCAAAGCTTAGCGCACCAATCAGCATACCAGGGCGCAAGGCCAACGGCAGCTTACCTGAATTATAGAACTCCAGCACGATTCGGCCCTGCCAGCCGGGATCGATACGGTGCGCGGTCACGTGTACCATCAGGCCCAGACGCGCCAGTGACGAACGGCCATCAAGCCAGCCGACCAGATCGTCAGGCAGCGTCACCGACTCCAGGGTCACGGCCAGCGCCAGTTCGCCCGGATGCAGATAAAACGCCTCGCCTTCCGGCAGCACGATTTCATCGCTCATCACGCGATCGAGCGCGGCGCTGACCTCATGTTTCGGGCCGCTTAAATCGATAAAGGCTGCGGTATGGCCACGGAAGGTACGAAACTGATTGCCCAGACGCACATCCACGGTGGCGCCGTTAATACGCTCCACCGGCGGACGCGGCGTAATCGCCAGCTTGCCGTTATCCAGCCAGGCTTCAATATCGCGGTCGCATAATCTCATCGCCGTTTACTCCTTTTTCTTCGCGTACTGACGGGCTTACTCAAAGAACTGGTTGATTTTCGCTTTCAGAATATCGATGGCGATGCGGTTTTTACCGCCGCGCGGCACAATAATATCGGCATATTGCTTGGAGGGTTCGATAAACTGCAGAAACATTGGGCGCACGGTTTTTTGATACTGCGCCATCACCGAATCCATCGAACGGCCGCGCTCGTTAACATCGCGCTTCATGCGACGCATCAGGCAGATATCCAGCGGCGTATCGACAAAGATCGAGAAGTTCATCTCTTCGCGCAGGCGCGCGTCGGTTAACAGCAGGATCCCTTCAAGAATGATCACCTTTTTCGGCTTCAGATGAATGGTTTCCTGGGTACGGGTGTGTTCAACGTAGCTGTAAACCGGCAGTTCAATATGCTGGCCCGCTTTCAGGGCCTGAAGATGGTGCAGCAGCAAATCATGATCCATCGCGCTGGGATGGTCATAGTTGGTTTTAATCCGCTCTTCCATAGTGAGGTGGCTTTGGTCTTTGTAATAACTGTCTTCAGGAATCACGCCGATATGCTCATCGCCAACCTGCTCGCGAATTTCACGATACAGCGTGCTGGCAATTAAACTTTTTCCTGATGCGGATGCGCCTGCGATACCTACAATGACGCATTGATGGGACTTGTCAGTCATAAAATTAAAGACCTGATAACTGTGTGACGTGGCGCCAGGCGATATCGAAACATCATCCTTAGCGTTCAGTCAGATATTGAGAGGATTAACTGGCGGCAATTATAGGGAGATCGCCGGTTTGATGCCAGAAAAAAGCGGCCTGCGCGCTGCTGGGCGCCGAAGCGCTGCGCGGAATGCCTGCTTTTCAGACTTTCTCCTTTGGCGCGGCCGCATTTCACCGATAAACTGCTGTCTGCGATCCAGCTCTCACTTTTCGTGGCAGCGTAGCGACGCCCCTTTCCGCCCGCGGGCGAAAGGCATACTCATAAACAGAAAGGTTGGCTATGTCCTGGAGAACGATTACCTATTTTGGCGACAGCATGTTGCTGATCCCCACAGCAATCCTTATCGCTCTGATCCTGCCGTGGAAAAGCAGCGACCGGCGCACGTTCTGGCTTTGGCTGCTGGCGTTTGGCCTGGCGGGTCTGGTCGTCAGCGTGTCGAAGATCCTGTTTATGGGATTTGGCATCGGCAGCGCCCGCTTTAACTTTACCGGATTCAGCGGGCACAGCGCGCTGTCGGCCACCCTTTGGCCGGTATTGATGTGGCTCTTGTCTGGCCGTTTGCCCGCGTTCTGGCGCGGCGTAGCGGTCACCATCGGCTATATGGTGCCGCTGCTGGTCGGCGCGTCACGCCTGGTGCTGCTGGCGCATTCCAAAAGCGAAGTCGCCAGCGGCCTGCTGCTGGGCTTTACGCTCAGCACGCTGTTCCTGATCCACCAGCGTCATACGCAACTGAAAGGCTTTTCTCTGAAGCAGGCAAGCGCCGCGCTGGTAGTGCCGCTGGTTATTATCAGCCACGGTCGCATCGCCCCAACGCAAAACCTGCTGGCGCATTTTTCCGCCGGCATCGCCGGGCTGGAAAAACCCTGGACGCGAGCGGATCTGCTAAAACAGCGGCAGCCAGGCTATCAATCATTTGAATAAGAGGGGTATTGTTGCGGTTGCCAACGGGTCGGCTTTACCATCCTGTGCTAGCATCTCCACAGTGATATAACGCCTGTGCATGTGCTTACAGGCAGGTTAGCCGGACCCGTGGATGACAACCAATACCCTTTCGCCCGCGCATAACATCTTCGCTGCTGTCAGGCCCGCTTTGCTGCTGGGCCTGTTCTGCTTTATCGCCTCGCTGTTTTGCCTGGCGCTGATGGCGATCGACAATCATCTTTCCCCCATCTGGTACGCCTCGGCGATCATGACGGCGGTGATATTCCGCCGCCGTGGCCAACAGATGACACTGCTGCTACTGGCCTGTATGGTTGGTACGCTATGCGCCAACCTGGCTGTTTTTGGCCCGCGCTGGCCGCTGTTCTCTTTCGTTTTTATCAATTCGCTGCAAAGCCTGCTGGGCGGCTATCTCCTGCGCATACTGCTTAAACCGAAAACGGCGCTCGATTCGCTGAGCAGCTGGTGGAAAATGGTCGTTGCGGCGAGCCTGCTGGCGCCGTTAGCCAGCGGCATAATGGCGCTCTGCTGGGCGCACTTTTCTGGCGGCGCGCCGAGCCTGCGCTTTTTCTCAACCTGGGTCTTGTCGGAAGTGATCGGTACGCTGGCGCTGCTCCCGCTTTGCCTGCTGTGGCAGCCGCGCTACCTGCGTTTGCAGGCACGGCAAGGCCAATTTATGGTGACGCTAATCACCCTGGCGGCGTCCTTATTACTCTGCTTTGTGGCGCTGCGTTTTCTGCCCTGGCCCTTTACTTTCGTTATGGTGATCCTGTTTTGGGTAGCGGTACGCCTGCCGCGCCTGGACGCCTTTCTGGTATTTTTCGCCAACGTTTCGCTGATATCGCTGCTGCTGGCGCTCCATTTGATCGATCTGCGCGCGGTTAGTCTCGCGTTTACCCTAACCGCGCCCTGGCTTCCTCTGCTGCTGATTTTGATCCCGAGCCATATCATGACCATGGTAATGCACGCCTTCCGCGAGGAAAAAAAGCACATCCGCGCCAGTGAAGAGATCAACCGACGGCTGATGGAGCGCATTACGCTGGCCAACGAAGCGGGCGGCATCGGCGTCTGGGAGTGGGACGTCATACGCAATGAGATGAACTGGGATCGGCGCATGTTCGCTATTTACGAACTGGCGCCGAGCGTTGAGCCTACCTATCCGTTTTGGCTCAGCCGCCTGCTGCCGGAAGATCGCCCCCTCGCTCAGGAGGCGGTACGGCGCGCGCTGGAGGATAATATCCCCTTTAGCCTGGAGTGCCGGATCAATACCCGCCACGGCCTGCGCTATATTCGCACCCAGGCGGAGAGCCTGCGTAATGCCGACGGGCAGATAGCGCGCCTGCTGGGCATTAATCAGGACATAACCGAGCTGCGCCTGCTGACCGAAGCGCTATACCGTGAAAAAGAGCAGATGCTCATCACCCTGGATGCCATCGGCGAAGCGGTCATCAGTACCGACGAAGAGATGCGCGTAACCTTTATGAACCCGGTCGCCGAGGAGATGAGCGGCTGGACGCAGGAGCAGGCAGCAGGAAAACCGCTCGGCGATATTTTACGCATCACCCACGGCGTTTACGGTCCGCAGATAGAGAATATTCTACGCTGTGCGCTTCCCGGCGTCGTGACCGATCCCGATAGCGATCTGGTGCTGCATAACGCTGCGGGCGAGCATTTTGCTGTTGAGTACAGCCTGACGCCGCTGAAAACGCAGAGCGGGAAAAATATCGGCAACGTGATGGTCATGCAGGATGTAAGCGAATCACGTGAAATGCTGAAACGTCTGCACTACAGCGCCTCTCACGATACGCTAACGCGATTACCGAATCGGGCCAGCTTTGAACATCAGCTCAAGCGGCTGCTGCTCTCCGCCAGCGAACGGCAACAACAGCACGTGCTGGCATTTATCGATCTCGACCGCTTTAAGGCGGTCAATGACAGCGCCGGGCACGCGGCAGGTGATGCGTTGCTCATTGAGGTAGCCGAATTGATGAGGCACCGGTTGCGCAGCAACGATTTTCTGGCCCGTCTCGGCGGCGATGAGTTCGGCCTGCTGCTGACCGACTGTGAAATGAACGCCGCCCGGCAGGTGGTGCAGAGCATCGTCACCGCGATTAACGATTACCGCTTTTTATGGGAAAGCAAACTGCACCGCATCGGGGCCAGCGCCGGGCTAACGTCAGTTAACCGCGATAACTGTCAGAGCAGCGAAGTCCTGGCGCAGGCGGATCTCGCCTGTTACCACGCCAAGCATAATGGCCGCGGACAGCTATCGGTGTATGAAACCCGCCTGCAGCGCGCGCCGCAGGCTGAACTTTCGCCGGAAGAGCAGGCGCGGATCATCGATACGCCGCCGCGCTGGCAGGCCTGGGCAGTTTCCACGCCGAACAAAACGCAGTCGGCTAATTTTCATCTTTTGCAGCCCCGCCTGATCAACGCGCAGGGACATGAAACCGATGTCGCCGATTTCCGCGCCACGTTACAGGATGAAACGCTGCGCCTGATGCTGGATCAGCGGTTAATTGAGAGTTTCTTTGCCCTTTACGCGCCGGGCATTGCCCGTAAAGGCTTAAATGTAGTATTGCCGCTGGCGGTCGAAAGCCAGCTGAATACGGCGTGGCAGAAAACGCTGTTTAGCCATCTCGACGCCAGCACGCTGCGCGACGACTCGCTGATTATCAGTCTGGAAACCCGTATGCTGTTGCAGCATAGCGAGGCTTTGCATTCTGTGCTGCTGCGCCTGCGCCAACAGGGCTGCCGCATCCTGCTGCGCGATTTCGGCCGCAACCTGGAGGCCTTTGAGCAGATCCCGCATGAGCAGATCGATTTTATCCAGCTGGCGCCCGATCTTACCGCCAACGTACATTTTAACCTGATGGATGAGATGCTGGTTTCGATTATTCAGGGGCAGGCGCAGCGGCTGCATATCACTACCGTCGCTGGGCCGGTTGATCTGTCGATGACGCTGGCGACGCTGGCCGGCATCGGCATCGATGCCGCCTGGGGCGAGGCGGTTAACGGCTGCGAGCCGCTGAGCATCCTGCTGGAAAACGGCTTTTTCGCTATCAAATAGGTGCCCGTCGTCACGCAGGCGATGCGCAACGCGCGAAACATTTGCCAGCCCCGATCGGCTCGGGTAAAGTCACCCCCTTTTTTCTCAAGGGGAGTCTTTATGTTTATCGGTTTTGATTACGGAACGGCCAACTGTTCCGTGGCGGTGGTGGAAAATGGCGCGCCGCGGCTGCTTAAACTGGAAAAGGATTCTCCTTATCTGCCCTCTATGCTGTGCGGACCGACGCGCGAAGCGATCAGCGAATGGCTGTTCCGCCATCATCAGGTGCCGACGCCGGAAGCGGAAAATCAGGCGCTGCTGCGCCGCGCGATCGCCTTTAACCGCGAGGAAGATATCGAGGTGACGCCTGGCAGCGTGCACTTTGGCCTTGATGCGCTGGCACAGTATATGACCGACTCAGAAGAAGTCTGGTTTGTTAAATCGCCGAAATCCTTTCTTGGCGCCAGCGGCCTGAAGCCGCAGCAGATCGCGCTGTTTGAAGATCTGGTTTGCGCCATGATGCTGCATATTCGTCAAACCGCCGAGCAACAGCTGGAGAATACTATCGATCAGGCGGTGATTGGGCGTCCGGTTAACTTTCAGGGGCTGGGCGGCGAAGAGGCCAACCAGCAGGCGCAGGGCATTCTGGCGCGCGCCGCCAGCCGCGCCGGCTTTCGCGATGTGATCTTTCAGTTTGAGCCGGTGGCGGCGGGACTCGACTTCGAAGCCACGCTGCAGGAAGAAAAACGGGTGCTGGTGGTGGATATCGGCGGCGGTACCACCGACTGCAGTATGCTGTTGATGGGCCCGCAGTGGCATAACCGCGCCGATCGCACCAGCAGCCTGCTGGGCCACAGCGGCTGTCGCGTCGGCGGTAACGATTTGGATATCGCGCTGGCCTATAAAGAGCTGATGCCGCTGCTGGGACTGGGCGGAGAAACGCAAAAAGGCACCGCCCTGCCCGCCCTGCCCTGGTGGAACGCGGTGGCGATCAACGATGTGCCGGCGCAAAGCGATTTTTATTCGGCCGCCTGCCGCAAGCTGCTGCAGGATTTAATCCGCGATGCGCGCCAGCCGGAAAAAGTGCAGCGCCTGCTGAAAGTCTGGCAGCAGCGTCTCAGCTATCGACTGGTACGGGCGGCGGAAGAGAGCAAAATCGCGCTCTCCGATCGGACGGAAACCAGCGCCGCGCTGGCGTTTATCGAGGCCGGGCTCAGCACCGAGATCGGCAGCAAAGGGCTGGAAGCGGCCATTGCCGCGCCGCTGGATCGCATTCAGGAACAGGTCAGACTGGCGCTGGAAACCAGCGGCACCACGCCGGATGTTATCTACCTGACCGGCGGCAGCGCTCGCTCTCCGCTGTTACGCCAGGCGCTGCAGCAGCAACTGCCGACCATCCCGCTCGCTTCCGGCGATGATTTCGGCTCGGTCACCGCCGGGCTGGCCCGTTGGGCGCAAATCATGTTCGCCTGACGCCGCCTCCGGGTTAATCCGCCAGGGTTAACCCGGCTTCTCTCTCCTGACTCTTCAGCGCGGCTTAAGCTGGCGGCATCGCCGCTGCGGGTTGGCCATAACGCTTCATAACAATTAACGCTTTTTATCCACAAGCGCATGTTAGCATTTCAGCCCCGTGATCAAACTATGGATAGGGTTATCGTGAGCCTGTGGAGTTTCTCTTTTCAACAGTATCTCGCTTTCGCGCTGCTGCTGGTTTTACTGTACCGCTATACCGGGATGATGGTATGTCTGGCGCTGATGGCAGTGG
Organism: Mixta hanseatica; assembly: GCF_023517775.1. Classification (NCBI taxonomy): domain Bacteria; kingdom Pseudomonadati; phylum Pseudomonadota; class Gammaproteobacteria; order Enterobacterales; family Erwiniaceae; genus Mixta; species Mixta hanseatica. The sequence goes on from NZ_CP082904.1 coordinate 2,761,917, forward strand.
GAATTGCATTATGGCGCGTCTGTTATGGCGAAGCCTTGCCGGCGCTGCTGATTCTGTTGCTGATCGGTAGTGCGTTAGGGATGCTACTTTTTTACGCGGAGCGCTATCGTACAACACGCAAGACCCCGCGCCTTTACGCTGAATGATGAACTGGCATAAGGAGTAAACCATAAAAAAGCGCCCGCAGGCGCCTTTTGTCGGACTGTTTTGTCGGGCTGGCTTAATACTGGCTGGCCTGAGTGATTTTCTCCACTTCATCCAGATTCAACCGCAGCTGCGCCGCTTTCACCAGCTCATTCAGCTGCTCCAGCGAAGTGGCGCTCACAATGGGCGCGGTAATGCCCGGACGCACAATCTGCCAGGCCAGCGCAACCTGCGTCGGCGTAATGCCGCGCGCCTGCGATACGTCATCCAGCGCCTGCAGAATCCGCAGGCCGCGCTCGTTAAGGTATTTATCTACCACGCCCTGTCCGCGCTTACTCTTGCTGGCATCTTCCGGGCGACGATATTTGCCGCTTAAAAAACCGCTGGCCAGCGAATAGTAGTTGATCACGCCAAGGCCATTTTCCGTGGCAACCTGTTCCAGACCGCTTTCATACTCCTGCCGATCGTAGAGGTTATACTCCGGCTGCAGGGTTTCATAACGCGCCAGGCCATTCTCTTCACTCACCTTCAACGCCTGACGCAGGCGATCCGCAGAGTAATTAGAGGCACCGATCGCGCGCACCTTACCCTCTTTAATCAGATCGTCGAACGCTTTTAACGTCTCTTCCAGCGGGGTTTGATCGTCATCGCGATGCGCCTGGTAGAGATCGATATAGTCGGTTTGCAGACGACGCAGGGAATCTTCTACCGCCTGACGAATATATTTCGCCGACAGCCCGGTTTTTTCCGGCGACAGTTCCATACCGACTTTGGTAGCCAACACGATTTTGTCGCGTTTGCCGGTTTTCTTCAGCCAGTTGCCAATGATGGTTTCCGATTCTCCCCCTTTGTTGCCCGGCGCCCAGCGTGAATAAACATCAGCGGTATCAATGAACCACAGCCCTTTTTCCACCAAAGCATCCAGCAGAGAGAAAGAGGTTTCCTGGTCCACGGTCCAGCCAAAAACGTTGCCGCCAAAGGTAAGCGTAGGAACTTCAATGCCGCTGTGCCCAAGCTGACGGGTTTCAATCTGGTTCATCATTGTTCTCCTGAATTAATGTATTGCCAACCTGTTGATGAGCGTAGCAAACATCTGTGCTTCTGTATCGGTTTCTGATGCCCTGCTCCTGTTTGTCTCATCCGGCAAGATCGCGGATACTTACGACAGCCTTACGGGCACCTTACAGTTATTCTTAATTCCTTCATTTTTTTGCCCTGTTTGCTACATACACTGGTTTACTCTGCGGGGAGTGGCTTATCGCCCCGCCTGGGACCCCTGATTACACTGCCGGAGAGCAATAAACAGCAATGAATGCCTCACGCTCTAACACTAAAAAAATCCTGTTATTGATTCTTATCGCGCTGGTCGCCGTTGCCGGTTATTTTTTCTGGCCGAAAGGTGATGGCGATGGCGCCACCTCTTCTTCTCAACAGCAGCAGCGCGGCAAGGGCGGCCGACGTAATATGCCGCTGGCGCCGGTACAGGCCGCCACCGCGCAGACGCAAAGCGTACCGCAATATTTTTCCGGTCTGGGCACCGTTACCGCCGCCAATACGGTCACGGTGCGTAGCCGCGTCGACGGCCAACTGATGGCGATTCATTTTCAGGAAGGGCAACAGGTGGAAGCGGGCCAGCTGCTGGCGGAAATCGATCCGCGTCCTTATCAGGTGGCGCTGGCGCAGGCGCAGGGGCAACTGGCGCGCGATAAGGCGACGCTGGCTAACGCCCAGCGCGATCTGGCGCGCTATCAGAAGCTGGCGCAGACCCATCTGGTCTCGCAGCAGGAGCTGGATACGCAGCGCTCGCTGGTGAGTGAAACCCAGGGCACCATCAAGGCGGATGAAGCCAGCGTTGCCAGCGCCGAGCTGAATCTGACCTACAGCCGTATTACCGCGCCGATTGCCGGACGCGTCGGCCTGAAGCAGGTGGATATCGGCAACTATATTACCAGCGGCGATACCACCGGCCTGGTGGTGCTAACGCAAACCCATCCGATCGATGTGCTGTTCAGCCTGCCGGAAAATACCATCCAGGCGATTTTGCAGGCGCAAAAAGCGGGCCAGCCGCTGCTGGTAGAGGCCTGGGACCGCAGCAACAGCACCCTGTTGACGCAGGGCGATCTGCTGAGCCTGGATAACCAGATTGATACCACTACCGGCACCATCAAGCTGAAGGCCCGCTTCAGCAATGAAGACGATCGTCTGTTTCCCAATCAGTTTGTTAATGCGCGCCTGAAGGTGGATACGCTGCATGACGCGGTAGTGATCCCGGTCGCCGCGTTACAGATGGGCAGCGAAGGCAATTTTGTCTGGGTGGTCAACAGTGAGAATAAAGTGAGTAAGAAAAGCGTTAAGGCGGGCCTGCAGGATAGCGAAAAAGTAGTGATTAGCGCCGGGCTGAATGCCGGCGAACGCGTGGTGACCGACGGGCTGGATCGTCTGACCGAAGGAGCGGCGGTTGACGTTGTCGCGCCGCAGTCCACGCCGCTAACCAGCGATAAAGCGACCCAGCCCGCGCGCGCTAAAGGAGATCGCGCCTGATGCAGGTTTTACCTCCTAACGCCACCGGCGGCCCGTCCCGCCACTTTATTCTGCGCCCGGTCGCCACCACGCTGTTAATGGTCGCGATTTTGCTGGCTGGTATTTTAGGCTACCGCTTTCTGCCGGTTTCCGCGCTGCCGGAGGTGGATTACCCCACCATCCAGGTGGTGACGCTCTATCCCGGCGCCAGCCCCGATGTGGTCACCTCAGCGATCACCGCGCCGCTGGAGCGCCAGTTTGGTCAGATGTCCGGCCTGCAGCAGATGTCGTCGCAGAGTTCAGGCGGCGCTTCGGTCGTCACCTTGCAGTTCCAGCTGACGCTGCCGCTGGATGTCGCCGAGCAGGAAGTGCAGGCGGCGATTAACTCCGCCACCAACCTGCTGCCGAGCGATTTACCTAATCCGCCGGTGTACAGTAAGGTCAATCCGGCCGATCCGCCGATTATGACGCTGGCGGTGACCACCACCAGTATGCCGATGACCCAGGTGCAGGATATGGTGGAAACCCGCATCGCTCAGAAAATATCTCAGGTGAGCGGCGTGGGACTGGTGACGCTGTCGGGCGGACAGCGTCCGGCGGTGCGCGTAAAAATAAATGCGCCGGCGCTGGCAGCGCTCGGGCTGGATAGTGAAACGGTGCGCACCGCGATCGCCAACGCCAACGTTAACTCGGCGAAAGGCAGCCTCGACGGGCCGGAGCGCTCGATTACCCTGTCCGCCAACGACCAGATGCAATCGGCGGAAGATTATCGTCAGTTGATTGTCGCCTGGAGCAATAACGCGCCGGTGCGGCTGGGCGATATCGCTACCGTGGAACAGGGCGCGGAAAACAGCTGGCTTGGCGCGTGGGCCAATCGCCAACAGGCGATTGTGCTTAACGTCCAGCGCCAGCCGGGCGCCAATATCATCGACACCGCCGACAATATCCGCAGCTTGTTACCGGCGCTAACCGCCTCGCTGCCGAAATCGGTTGACGTTAAACTACTGTCAGACCGTACCACCAATATTCGTGCCTCGGTGCATGATGTGCAGCTGGAACTGCTGCTGGCGCTGGCGCTGGTGGTGATGATTATCTATCTGTTTCTGCGTAACGTTCCCGCCACCATTATCCCGGCGGTTGCGGTGCCGCTGTCATTGATCGGTACGTTCGCGGTGCTCTATCTGCTGGGCTTCTCGGTCAATAACCTGACGCTGATGGCGCTCACCATCGCTACCGGCTTTGTGGTGGACGATGCGATAGTGGTGATCGAGAACATCTCCCGCTATATCGAGCAGGGGGAAAAACCGTTGGCCGCCACGCTAAAAGGGGCCGGCGAGATCGGTTTTACCATCATCTCCCTCACCTTCTCGCTGATCGCGGTACTGATCCCGCTGCTGTTTATGGGCGATATCGTCGGGCGGCTGTTTCGCGAATTTGCCGTCACGCTGGCGGTAGCGATACTGATCTCCGCTATCGTTTCGCTGACGCTGACGCCGATGATGTGCGCACGCATGCTCAATGCGGAATCGCTGCGGCGCCAGAACCGCTTTTCCCGCGCCAGCGAAGCGATGTTCGAGCGCATCATCGCCGTTTACGGCCGCTTTCTTACCCGGGTGTTAAATCATCCGTGGATCACGCTGAGCGTGGCATTGGGCACGCTGGTGCTGACGCTACTGCTGTGGGTGCTGATCCCGAAAGGCTTCTTCCCGCTGCAGGATAACGGCATTATTCAGGGCACGCTGCAGGCGCCGCAAAGCGTCTCTTACGCCAGCATGGCGCAGCGCACGCGCGATGTCGCCTCGATTATTGAGCGCGATCCGGCAGTACAGAGCGTCACCTCGTTTGTCGGCGTCGACGGCACCAACCCGGCGCTGAACAGCGCGCGCGTGCAGATTAACCTGAAGCCGCTGGATGAGCGTGACGATCGTATCCCGGCGGTGGTGGAACGTTTGCAAAGCGCGGTGGCACGCGTGCCGGGCGTAACGCTCTGGCTGCAACCGGTGCAGGATTTAACCATCGATACCCAGTTGAGCCGCACACAGTATCAGTTTACGCTGCAAACCGGCTCGCTGACGTCGCTGAGCCAGTGGGTGCCGCAGCTGTTGGCGCGCCTGCGTACGCTGCCGCAGCTGAAAGATGTCAGCAGCGACTGGCAGGATCAGGGGCTGGAGGCGTATGTCAACGTCGACCGCGACAGCGCCAGCCGCCTCGGCATCAGCATGAGCGATATTGATAACGCGTTGTATAACGCGTTCGGTCAGCGCCTGATCTCCACTATCTATACCCAGGCCAATCAGTATCGCGTGGTGCTGGAACAGGATACGCAAAACGCGCCGGGCCTGCAGGCGCTGGAGGCGATCCGCATCGCCACCAGCGACGGCGGCGCGGTGCCGCTCAGCACGATCGCCCGGGTGGAACAGCAGCACGGCGCGCTGACGATCAACCATCTCGATCAGTTCCCCTCCACCACTTTTTCGTTCAATCTCAACGAGGGCTATTCGCTGGGCGAAGCGGTAGAGGCGATCGGCGCGGCGGAAAAAGAGCTGGCGATGCCGTCAGAGATCATGACCCGTTTCCAGGGCAGCACGCTGGCGTTCCAGGCGGCGCTGGGCAGCACGGTATGGCTGATTGTGGCCGCTATCGTGGCAATGTATATCGTGCTCGGCGTGCTGTATGAGAGCTTTATTCATCCGATCACCATCCTTTCCACCCTGCCTACCGCCGGCGTTGGGGCGCTGCTGGCGCTGATGTTGAGCGGTCACGAACTGGATGTGATCGCTATTATCGGCATTATTCTGCTGATCGGCATCGTGAAGAAAAACGCCATCATGATGATTGACTTCGCGCTCGCCGCCGAACGCGAACAGGGCAAAACGCCCTATGAAGCGATCTATCAGGCCTGCCTGCTGCGCTTCCGTCCGATTCTGATGACCACGCTGGCGGCGCTGCTCGGCGCGCTGCCGCTGATGCTGAGCACCGGCGTCGGCGCGGAGCTGCGTCGGCCGCTCGGTATTGCGATGGTCGGCGGGCTGATCCTGAGCCAGGTGCTAACGCTGTTTACCACGCCGGTGATTTACCTGCTGTTCGATCGGCTGGCGCACGCTACGCGTCGTCGTTTCCAGCGCGGGGAGGCGCAGTCGTGAAGTTTTTTGCGCTGTTTATCTACCGCCCGGTCGCTACCTGTCTGCTGACGCTGGCGATTGCGCCGGTCGGCATTCTCGGCTTTCGTCTGCTGCCGGTCTCGCCGCTGCCGCAGGTGGATTTTCCAGTAATTATGATCAGCGCCTCGCTGCCGGGCGCCTCGCCGGAAACCATGGCTTCTTCAGTGGCGACGCCGCTGGAGCGCTCGCTGGGGCGTATCGCCGGCGTTAGCGAAATGACTTCCACCAGCTCGCTGGGCAGTACGCGCATCATTATGGTGTTCGATTACGATCGCGATATTAACGGCGCGGCGCGTGATGTGCAGGCGGCGATTAACGCGGCGCAAAGCCTACTGCCCAGCGGCATGCCTGGCCGTCCGAGTTGGCGTAAGGCGAACCCTTCCGACGCGCCGATCATGATTATGACGCTGACCTCCGACGACTGGACGCCCGGCCAGATGTATGACTACGCCTCAACGCAGCTGGCGCAAAAACTGGCGCAGATTGAAGGGGTCGGCGACGTGACCGTGGGCGGCAGTTCGCTGCCGGCGGTGCGGGTGCAGCTGAATCCACAGGCGCTGTTTAATCAGGGCGTCTCTTTGGATGCGGTACGCCAGGCGATTGCCGACGCCAACGTGCGCCGTCCGCAGGGCGCGGTGGAAAATAACGGTCAGCGCTGGCAGCTCAGAACCAATGATGAGCTGAAAACCGCGGCGGAATATCAGCCGCTGGTGGTGCATTATAATAACGGCGCGGCGGTGCGTCTGGCGGATGTCGCCACGGTAACTGACTCGGTGCAGGATGTGCGCAACGCCGGGATGACCAACGCCAAACCGGCGGTGCTGCTGGTGATCCGCAAAACCGCGGAGGCCAACGTGATCGAAACCGTCGATCGCATTCGCGCTGAACTGCCGGAGCTGCATGAAGTGATCCCCGCCGCCATCCATCTGGCGGTGGCGCAGGATCGATCGCCCACTATTCGCGCCTCGCTGGAAGAGGTCGAGCAATCGCTGGTGATTGCCGTGGCACTGGTGATTCTGGTGGTGTTCCTGTTCCTGCGCTCCGGGCGCGCCACCCTGATCCCGGCAGTAGCGGTGCCGGTCTCGCTGATTGGCACCTTTGCCGCCATGTACCTGTGCGGATTCAGCCTCAATAACCTGTCGCTGATGGCGCTGACCATCGCCACCGGCTTTGTGGTGGATGACGCCATCGTCGTGCTGGAGAATATCTCCCGCCATATCGAAGCGGGAATGAAACCGCTGCAGGCGGCGCTGCAGGGCGTACGCGAAGTGGGCTTTACCGTACTGTCGATGAGTATCTCGCTGGTGGCGGTGTTTATTCCACTGCTGCTGATGGGCGGACTGGTGGGACGGCTGTTCCGCGAATTTGCCGTTACTCTGTCGGTGGCGATAATGATCTCGCTGGTGATCTCCATTACCCTGACGCCGATGATGTGCGCCTGGCTGTTAACAGCGCAACGTCCCGGCAGCCAGCCGCGCAGCAGCGGCTTTAACCGCCTGCTGCTGGGGCTACAGCGCGGCTATGGTCGTTCGCTGCACTGGGTGCTGGAGCGGGCGCGCTGGGCGCTGCTGGCGCTGCTGGCCACCATCGGCCTGACGATTTATCTCTATATCACTATCCCGAAAACCTTCTTCCCGGAGCAGGATACCGGTCGTCTGATGGGCTTTATTTCCGCCGATCAGAGCATCTCCTTCCAGGCGATGCGCGGCAAGCTGGCCGACTTTATGCAGATTATTCGCCAGGATCCGGCGGTGGATAACGTTACCGGTTTTACCGGCGGGTCGCGCACTAACAGCGGGTCGATGTTTATCTCGCTGAAGCCGCTCTCTGAGCGCAGCGAAAGCGCCCAGCAGGTGATCGCCCGACTGCGCGTTAAGCTGGCGAAAGAGCCGGGCGCCAGCCTGTTTCTGATGCCGGTACAGGATATTCGCGTCGGCGGCCGTGAGGCCAACGCCAGCTATCAGTATACGCTGCTGTCGGATAACTTAAGCGATCTGCGCAGCTGGGAACCGAAAATTCGCGCGGCCTTCAGCAAGCTGCCGGAGCTGGCCGACGTCAGTTCCGATCAGCAGGACAAAGGCGCAGAGATGGCGCTGACCTACGATCGCCAAAGTATGGCGCGGCTGGGCATCGATGTTTCCGACGCTAACGCTCTGCTGAATAACGCCTTTGGTCAGCGGCAGATATCGACCATTTATCAACCCCTTAATCAGTACAAAGTGGTGATGGAGGTGGATCCGCGCTATACCCAGGATATCAGCGCTTTGGATCAGATGTTTTTAGTGAACAGCGACGGCAAGCCGATTCCGCTGTCGTGGTTCGCCCGCTGGCAGCCGGCCAATGCGCCGCTCTCGGTGAACCATCAGGGGCTGTCAGCGGCCTCGACCATCGCCTTTAACCTGCCGGAGGGCGTCTCGCTGTCGCAGGCGTCAGAAGCGATTGAACGCACCATCACGGCGCTGGGCGTGCCTTCCAGCGTACGCGGCAGCTTCGCCGGCACCGCTCAGGTGTTTAAAGAGACGCAGAACAGCCAGCTGTGGCTAATCGTCGCGGCTATCGCCACCGTCTATATTGTGTTAGGGATGCTGTATGAGAGCTATGTGCATCCGTTGACGATTCTCTCTACGCTGCCTTCAGCGGGCGTCGGCGCGCTGCTGGCGCTGGAGCTTTTCGGCGCGCCTTTCAGCCTGATCGCGCTGATCGGCATTATGCTGCTGATCGGTATCGTGAAGAAGAACGCCATTATGATGGTGGACTTTGCGCTGGAGGCGCAGCGCAACGGCAATATGAGCGCGCGCGAGGCGATTTTCGAGGCGTCGCTGCTGCGCTTTCGTCCGATCCTGATGACCACGCTGGCCGCCTTGCTGGGCGCGCTGCCGCTGGTGCTGACCAGCGGCGACGGCGCGGAACTGCGTCAGCCGTTGGGCATTACTATTGTCGGCGGCCTGGTGATGAGCCAGCTGCTCACGTTGTATACCACCCCGGTGGTTTATCTCTATATGGACAAGCTGCGCCGACGGAAAAAAACGCTGGCGGTCGTCGGTTAAGCGGCCGCCGGGCTTAACGCATAACAGAGGCGAACTATGAAGAATGCGCAATCTGCATCGGTACGCTGGCAACTGTGGATCGTTGCCATTGGCTTTTTTATGCAGACGCTGGACACCACCATTGTTAACACCGCCCTGCCTTCAATGGCGCGTGATTTGGGCGTCGATCCGCTGCAGATGCATTCGGTTGTGGTTTCCTATGTGCTGACGGTGGCGGTTACGCTGCCGCTTAGCGGCTGGCTGGCGGACCGCTTCGGCGTACGCAATATCTTTTTCGCCGCTATCGTGCTGTTTAGCCTCGGGTCATTGTTTTGCGCGCTGGCAGGCACGCTGAATCAGCTGGTGCTGGCGCGCGTGCTGCAGGGCTTCGGCGGCGCGATGCTGGTACCGGTGGGTCGCCTGACGGTAATGAAAATCGTGCCGCGCGAGCAATATATGGCGGCGATGACCTTTGTCACGCTGCCGGGGCAGATAGGCCCGCTGGTCGGCCCGGCGCTGGGCGGCGTGCTGGTGGAATACGCCAGCTGGCACTGGATTTTTCTGATCAATCTGCCGGTCGGTATTTTGGGCGCAGCGGCAACCATCATGCTCATGCCGAACTACTCCATGCAGACGCGCCGCTTCGACTTCTCCGGTTTTCTGCTGCTGGCGGCGGGCATGGCGACGCTGACGCTGGCGCTGGATGGCCAGCACGGCTCCGGCAATTCGCCGCTGGCGCTAGGGCTGCTGATCCTCGCAGGGGTTTTCTCGCTGCTGTTTTATCTGATGCATGCGCGGGCCAATGATAATGCGCTATTCAGCCTGAAGCTGTTCGACAACCGTACCTACTCTATCGGCCTGATCGGCAGTCTGACCGGACGTATCGGCAGCGGGATGCTGCCGTTTTTGACGCCGCTGTTTTTACAGCTGGGTCTTGGCTACAGCCCGTTTCACGCCGGCCTGATGATGATCCCGATGGTGCTGGGCAACATGGGCATGAAGCGCATCGTGGTACAGATCGTTAACCGCTTCGGCTATCGTCGCGTACTGGTCGGCTCAACCTTAGCGCTGGCGATCGTGGTGCTACTGTTCCCGCTGGTGGCGCTGATGGGCTGGATCTGGGCGCTGCCGATCGTGCTGTTTTTCCAGGGGATGGTGAACGCCATTCGCTTCTCCTCGATGAATACGCTGACGTTAAAAGAGCTGCCGGATAATCTCGCCTCCAGCGGCAACAGCCTGCTATCAATGATTATGCAGCTGGCGATGAGTATCGGCGTGACCCTTGCCGGCCTGCTGCTGGGCGCGTTTGGCCATCACGCCGCGATCGACAGCGAAATGGCGCATGAAACCTTTATCTACACCTGGCTGTGCGTGGCGCTGGTGATCGCACTACCAGCGCTGGTTTTCTGGCGCGTACCAAAAGAATCCAGTAAAAATGTGGCGCTGAGCCGCGGGAGAAAGTCGCGTTAATGAGTAAACTGCGTTTTGGCATCAGCGCAAAGCTGTTTTGCGCTATTTTTTCCACCTGCATGCTGGTGTTGATCACCATGCACTGGGGCGTTCGCCTCAGCTTCGAGCATGGTTTTATTGATTACATTAAGCGCGGCAATGAACAGCGTTTGACGCTGCTGAGCGAAGCGCTGGCGGATCAATATGAGCAGCACGGCAACTGGGAGTTTTTGCGCAACAATAACCGGCTGGTGTTTTCTATTCTGCGCTCGCTGGAACAAAATCCCGATACCAATAACAATCTGCCGCCGCACGGCTGGCGCACGCAATTCTGGATTATCGACCAACGCTACCATGTGCTGATCGGCCCGCATTCGCCGGTGCCGCAGGAGGGGATCCGGCGCGCCATCACCACCGATAACGGGCATATTGTCGGCTGGGTGATTGGTTCGCCGCCGGAGCGCCTGACGCGCAGCGCCGACATTAATTTCGATCAGCAGCAGCGGCGCACCAGCTGGCTGATTGTCGGGCTGTCAACGCTGCTGGCGGCGGCGGTCACCTGGCTGATGTCGCGCGGGCTGCTGGCGCCGGTGAAACGCCTGGTGGCGGGCACTCACCAGCTGGCGGCAGGCCATTTCACCAGCCGGGTGGCGGTAAGCAGTCAGGATGAACTGGGGCGGCTGGCGCAGGATTTTAACCGCCTTGCCAGCTCGCTGGAAAAAAATGAAAGCATGCGCCGCGCCTTTATGGCGGATATCTCTCATGAGCTGCGCACGCCGCTGGCGATTCTGCGCGGCGAGCTGGAGGCGATGCAGGATGGCGTGCGTAAGTTGACGCCTGAGGCAGTCAGCTCGCTGCTGATGGAGGTCGGTACGCTTACCAAGCTGGTCGATGATTTACATCAGCTGTCGCTGTCGGATGAGGGCGCCCTCGCCTACCGCAAAAGCCCCACCGATCTGGCGGCGCTGCTGGAACTGGTCGCCGGCACCTTTCGCGCCCGCTACGCCAGTCATCCGCTGGCGCTGGCGCTGGCGCTGCCGGAGCAGGCGCCTTTTTTCGGCGATCCCGATCGGCTGATTCAGCTGTTCACCAATCTGCTGGAAAACAGCCTGCGCTACACCGATCCGGGCGGCACGGTAAAAATGACGCTGCAAAGCACGGCGGATCGCTGGCAGCTGCTGATTGACGACTCCGCGCCGGGCGTCGCTGACGCGCAGCGCGAGCAAATATTTGAGCGTTTCTACCGTACCGAAGGCTCACGCAATCGCGCCAGCGGTGGCTCTGGTCTGGGCCTGGCGATCTGTCGCAATATTGTCGAAGCGCATGGCGGGACAATGTCTGCGGATCACTCTGATTTAGGTGGGCTGCAAATCAGAGTAGAATTGCCGCATGACAAACTGTGAATAGCCCGCCATGACTGAATTTACTATGCCCCTTATCCTGATCGTGGAAGATGAGCCGAAGATCGCGCAGCTGATGATCGATTATCTGCAGGCGGCTAACTACCGCACCCACCATTTGGCACGCGGCGATGAAGTGCTGGCGTTTGTGAAGCAGACGCCGCCCAACCTGATCCTGCTGGATTTGATGCTGCCCGGACTGGATGGCCTCTCCGTCTGCCGTGAGCTGCGCCGCTTCTCCGATCTGCCGATTGTGATGGTCACCGCCAAAATCGAAGAGATCGACCGGCTACTGGGGCTGGAGATCGGCGCGGATGATTATATCTGCAAGCCCTTCAGCCCGCGTGAAGTGGTGGCGCGCGTCAAAACCATCCTGCGCCGCTGCCAGCGCGCGCCGGAAGAGGCCGCCTCACCCTCGCCGCTGGTAGTGGATGAAACCCGTTTCCAGGCCAGCTGGGCGGGAAAAGCACTGGATCTGACGCCCGCCGAGTTTCGCCTGCTAAAAACGCTGGCGCAGGAGCCGGGCAAAGTCTTTTCGCGCGAGCAGCTGCTTAATCATCTGTATGACGATTATCGTGTGGTGACCGACCGCACCATTGACAGCCATATCAAAAATCTGCGGCGCAAGCTGGAAGCGCTGGATGCCGACCAGCCCTTTATTCGCGCCGTCTACGGCATGGGCTATCGCTGGGAAGCGGATGAGTGTCGCTTGATCTAGCGCAATTTACATCGCTGCGTCAGCCGCTTAGAATTTCACACCCTTTAACGGGCCAGCCCTGGCTGCTGTGCCCGTCCGCAATATCTGACCTGACATCAGACTGAGACTATTATGTTTAAACCGGAACTCCTCTCTCCGGCCGGTACGCTGAAAAACATGCGTTACGCCTTCGCCTATGGCGCAGACGCCGTGTATGCCGGCCAGCCGCGCTACAGCCTGCGCGTGCGCAACAACGAATTTAACCATCAGAATCTGGCGCTGGGCATTCAGGAAGCGCATGCGCTGGGCAAAAAGTTTTATGTGGTGGTGAATATCGCCCCGCATAACGCCAAGCTGAAAACCTTTATCCGCGATCTGCAGCCGGTGATTGATATGCAGCCGGACGCGCTGATTATGTCCGACCCCGGCCTGATTATGATGGTGCGCGAAGCTTTCCCGGCGATGCCGATTCACCTCTCGGTGCAGGCCAATGCGGTTAACTGGGCGACGGTGAAGTTCTGGCAGCAGATGGGGCTGACGCGCGTGATCCTGTCACGCGAGCTGTCGCTGGAAGAGATTGAGGAGATCCGTCAACAGGTGCCGGAAATGGAGCTGGAGATTTTCGTGCACGGCGCGCTCTGCATGGCCTACTCCGGACGCTGCCTGCTCTCCGGCTATATCAACAAGCGCGATCCCAATCAGGGAACCTGCACCAACGCCTGCCGCTGGGAATATAAGGTTCAGGAAGGGAAAGAGGATGAGATCGGCAATATCGTGCATCAGTATGAGCCGATTCCGGTGCAGGATGTCACGCCGACGCTCGGTGCCGGCCAGCCGACCGATAAAGTGTTTATGATCGAAGAGGCGATGCGCCCCGGCGAGTATATGACCGCCTTCGAGGATGAGCACGGCACCTATATTATGAACTCTAAAGATCTGCGCGCCGTGGCGCACGTCGAGCGCCTGACGCGTATGGGCGTGCACTCGCTGAAGATCGAAGGCCGGACCAAGTCATTTTACTACTGCGCCCGCACCGCGCAGGTTTACCGTCGCGCTATCGATGACGCCGCCGCCGGCAAGCCGTTCGATCCGACGCTGCTGGCCACGCTGGAAGGGCTGGCGCACCGCGGCTATACCGAAGGATTCCTGCGCCGCCATACCCATGACAGCTATCAAAACTATGATTACGGCTATTCGATCTCAGACCGTCAACAGTTTGTCGGCGAGTTTACCGGTGAGCGGCGCGGCGATCTGGCGCAGGTAGACGTCAAGAACAAGTTTTCCCTCGGCGACAGCCTGGAGCTGATGACCCCGGCCGGCAACCTGCACTTTACCCTGACGGCGCTGGAAAACCAGAAAGGCCAGCCGGTGGAAGTGGCCCCCGGCAATGGTCATCTTGTCTGGCTGCCGGTGCCGGCCGATTTGGATCTGAATTATGCCCTGCTGATGCGCAATCTTAACGGCACCACGACGCGTAATCCGCATGCGGAAACCCGCGCCGCCAGCGCAAATTAATGACCTGCCGTAACAGATTTTAGAATTTGATCACATTAGCCGGCGCGGTTTGTCGCTAACATCGCGCTTGCTAAAACGAGCAAAAAGAAACGGCAGTCTATACCAGGAACCACCTCATTCGCCCGCCCGGCTCCCCCGCGCGGGTTTTTCTTTGCGTGTTGCTCCTAAAGCCCACCTGAGCGCGCGGTTTTTCCCCCTCTTCTGTGCTATAAAAACACTCTGACCAAAAGGCGTGAGCAACCTCAACGCGTGGGGCAGCCAGACGCCTGCCCAACCTGTTGGTTATAAATCTCACTCTTACTGCGAAATTTGCTGCCAAGGGAAATAGCATGGAAAAACAGGCTTTGACACTGGTGATCCTGAATGGAAAAGGCGCGGGCAACGAAGCGCTGCGCGCCGCCATCAATGCGCTGCGCGACGAAGGTTATCCCATTGAGGTTCGCGTCACCTGGGAGACAGGCGACAGCGAACGTTATCTGCAGGAAGCCGTTGCGCTGCGTGCCGCGACGGTGGTAGCGGGCGGCGGCGATGGCACCATTAATGAACTGGCCAATGCGCTGATTCACATCGCACCGTCGTCACGGCCGGTTTTAGGCATCTTACCGCTGGGCACCGCCAATGATTTCGCCACCAGCGCCGGCATTCCGGAAGATCCGCAGGCCGCGCTGCGGTTGGCGATTGCGGGCAGAACGGTCAATATTGACCTGGCGCGGGTTAATCAGGATCGCTATTTCATCAATATGGCGACCGGCGGTTTCGGCACGCGTATTACCACCGAAACGCCAGAGAAATTGAAATCGGCGCTGGGCGGCGTCTCTTACTTTATTCATGGCCTGATGCGCATGGATACGTTAAAAGCGGATAGCTGCGCCATCAGCGGTCCCAACTTTAACTGGCACGGCGACGCGTTGGCGATTGGCGTCGGCAACGGACGTCAGGCAGGCGGCGGTCAGCGTCTCTGTCCACGGGCGTTAATTAACGATGGCTTACTGGATCTGAGCATCGTCAATTCGCAAGAGCTGCTTTCCACGCTGCTGCACTCGTTAACCAGCGACGAACAGAATCCAAATATCATTACCGCTACCCTGCCGTGGCTGAAAATCTCTTCACCCAACGAAATGACCTTTAACCTCGACGGCGAACCGCTCAGCGGCACCGAGTTCCATATTGAAGTGATCCCCGGCGCGCTGGCCTGCCGTTTACCGCCGCAGTGCGAACTGCTTTCCTGATCTCTCTCCTGCCTGCTGCTTAAGCGATTTGGCGGCCAGGCAGTGATAACAACCTGAAAGCCCTCCAGTAAAAACTTCTGCTCCGCATGCGGTTACGCTTCCCTGGTTTGATTAGCCGCCTGCTTACCTGCTGCACTATTTTTCCTGTTGGTAGCAGCCTGTTCACTAAAAACGAACACCCTCAACCGGGTTAGAGAGCACGAAACAGTGTGACCGCGATCCAACTCCTGCTCACCTCTACTTGTATGGTAGTACTACACAGCCTAAATTTCGTTCATCCGTAGTCGCTATCAAGGCCAGAAAAATGAAAATTGTTAACGCTGAAGTCTTTGTTACCTGCCCGGGCAGGAATTTCGTTACGTTGAAAATCACCACTGATGAAGGGATTACCGGCATTGGCGACGCCACGCTTAACGGGCGCGAGCTGCCGGTTGCTTCTTATCTGAAAGATCATGTCTGCCCGCAGCTGATTGGCCGCGATGCGCATCGCATCGAAGATATCTGGCAGTTCTTCTATAAGGGCGCCTACTGGCGACGCGGCCCAGTCACCATGTCCGCTATCTCTGCCGTGGATATGGCGCTGTGGGATATCAAAGCGAAAGCCGCCAATATGCCGCTCTATCAGCTGCTGGGCGGCGCATCGCGCAGCGGCGTTATGGTGTACTGCCATACCACCGGCCACAGCATTGATGAAGTGCTGGATGACTATGCGCGTCATAAAGAGATGGGTTTTAAGGCGATTCGCGTGCAGTGCGGCGTACCGGGCATGAAAACTACCTACGGTATGGCGAAAGGCAAAGGTCTGGCCTATGAGCCCGCCACCAAAGGCGACTGGCCGGAAGAGCAGCTGTGGTCCAGCGAAAAATATCTCGATTTCACCCCCAAATTGTTTGCCGCCGTGCGTGAACGCTTTGGCTTCGATGAGCATTTGCTGCATGACATGCACCATCGCCTGACGCCAATCGAAGCGGCGCGCTTCGGCAAACACATCGAAGATTACCGCCTGTTCTGGATGGAAGATCCCACCCCGGCGGAAAATCAGGAGTGCTTCCGCCTGATCCGCCAGCATACCGTTACGCCGATCGCCGTAGGCGAAGTGTTTAACAGCATCTGGGATTGCAAACAGCTGATTGAAGAACAGCTGATCGACTATATCCGCACCACCATTACCCATGCGGGCGGCATCACCGGCATGCGCCGCATCGCCGATTTCGCCTCGCTGTATCAGGTCCGCACCGGATCGCACGGCCCGTCCGATCTGTCGCCGATCTGCATGGCGGCGGCGCTGCATTTCGATTTGTGGGTGCCAAATTTCGGCGTACAGGAATATATGGGCTATTCCGAACAGATGCTGGAAGTGTTCCCGCACAGCTGGACCTTCGATAACGGCTATATGCATCCCGGCGAGAAACCGGGCCTGGGCATTGAGTTTGATGAGAAGCTGGCGGCGAAATATCCCTATGAACCCGCCTATTTGCCGGTCGCGCGCCTGGAAGATGGCACCCTGTGGAACTGGTAAGGAGAGGTTGATGAAAAGCGTGGTTATCCAACAGCCCGGTGAACTGCAGCTGCAGCAGCGCGCGTTGCCGGAACCGGCCGCAGGCGAAGTGCGGGTGAAAGTCCGCTACGCCAGCATTTGCGGCTCCGATGTGCATATCTGGCACGGCCATAACCCTTTTGCGCGCTATCCGCGCGTTATCGGTCATGAGTTTTTCGGCGTGATCGACGCCGTCGGCGCAGGCGTTGACGCCGCACGCCTCGGCGAACGCGTCGCGGTCGATCCGGTGGTGAGCTGCGGTCACTGCTATCCCTGCTCGGTAGGGCGTCCTAACGTCTGCCGTGAATTACAGGTAATCGGCGTGCATCGCGACGGCGGCTTTAGCGAATATGCCGTTGCGCCAGCCGGTAATGCTTATCGCGTGCCGGATAGCATCCCCGATAAGCTGGCCAGCCTGATTGAGCCTTTTACCATTGCCGCCAATATTACCGCTTTCCTGCAACCCACCGCGCAGGATATCGCGCTGGTGTACGGCGCGGGCCCGATGGGCCTGACGGCAATCCAGGTGCTGAAGGGCGTGTATGGCGTGCGACAGGTGCTGGTGGTCGATCGCCTGCCGGAGCGGCTAACGTTAGCGCAACAAAACGGCGCGGATGCGCTGTTTAATAATAGCGAGGTGCCGCTGGCGGCCCAGCTGGAAGGCATACAGCCGACGCTAATCATTGATGCCGCCTGCCATCCGTCGATTTTGGCGGAAGCGGCGGCGCTGGCCTCTCCGGCGGCGCGCATCGGCCTACTTGGCTTCTCTGCCGAACCCTGCACGCTGACGCAACAAAGCCTGACCAGTAAAGAGCTGTCGTTATTTACCTCGCGATTAAACAGCCACCGTTTCCCGCAGGTGATTGAATGGATTGAGCGCGGCGCTATCCAGCCGGAGAAGCTGGTAACGCACTATTTCCCGCTTGCCGAGGTTGAGCAAGCCATGACGTTATTTGAAAAAGATCCACGTACCTGCTGCAAAGTTATTTTATCTGTTGAGTAAGCCAGGGGCTGGGCGGCCGTGCCGCCTTCCCGTAAATTATTATAATTATCAAACGATTACGGAGATACCATGTTCAAGAATTTGCGTTGGACCATCGTACTTCTGCTGTTTCTGGTCTACATGATCAATTACCTCGATCGCGTAGCACTTTCCCTTACCGTACCGATGATTGAAAAAGATCTCATGCTGAACGCCGAACAGTTCGGCCTGATTTTCGGTAGCTTCTTTTTCGGCTATGCCCTGTTTAACTTCCTGGGCGGGCTGGCGACCGACAAATATGGCCCAACGCTGGTAATGGGCGTGGCGGTCGGCATGTGGTCGCTGTTCTGCGGCCTGACTGCGGTCGCGACCGGCTTCTGGTCGATGCTGATCCTGCGTGTGCTGTTCGGCATGGCGGAAGGGCCGATCTGCGCCTCCGCCAACAAGGCGATTAACGGCTGGTTCCCGAAAAAACAGGCGGCGACCGCCATGGGCTTTTTAAGCGCCGGTTCGCCGCTTGGCGGCGCGGTAGCCGGGCCGATTATCGGTTATCTGGCGTTGGCGTTCGGCTGGCGACCGGCGTTTGTCATTATCTGTTCGGTGGGCATCATCTGGATGGTGATCTGGTTCTTCATCGCCTCAGATAATCCTGCCCGTAGTAAACGCGTTTCTGCCGAAGAGCGCGCCTTAATCGATAAACTGAAAGAGGCGCAGCCGGGCGACGAGCCGGAAATGGCCCAGGCGTCACATGGACTGGGCTACTATCTGCGTCAGCCGATTATCCTGGTTACCGCCTTCGCCTTCTTCTGTTACAACTATATCCTGTTCTTCTTCCTGAGCTGGTTCCCGGCTTATCTGGTGCAGGCGCATAACCTGGACATTAAATCGATGAGCATGACCACCGTTATCCCGTGGATTGTCGGTTTTGTCGGCCTGGCGCTGGGTGGCTGGATTTCCGATAAGATTTTCAATATCACCGGTCGACTGCTGCTGTCACGAAAAATTGTGCTGGTGGTCGCGTTACTGGCTGCCGCCCTTTGTGTGGCGCTGGCCGGTACGGTAGAAGGGGTAACTTCCGCAGTATTGCTGATGTCGGTGTCGATCTTCTTCCTGTATATCACCGGGGCGATCTACTGGGCGATTATTCAGGATGTGGTGCATAAAAGCCGCGTCGGCGGCATTAGCGGCTTTATCCACCTGATTGGCAGCCTGTCCGGGATTATCGGCCCGATCGTGACCGGTTATATTGTGCAGCATACCGGCAAATTCGACAGCGCCTTCGTGCTGGCCGGGGTGATTGCCGGGCTGGGCGCGATGCTGGTGCTGTTTGTGATAAAAAGCCCGAAGGCCACCAGCAAGCCTGTTTCTGTATAACCCTTTCCGGCGCGCCTGGCGCGCCCTTTACGCTAAGTAAGAAGGATTTTCTCATGTTATCCGTTGAGTCCCTGGCAGACGATGTTTTAGTTCCTGACTACGATCGCTCCCGTTTGCGCGCGCGCATCCTGCATATCGGCTTTGGCGCTTTTCATCGCGCTCATCAGGCGGTATGCGCCGACCGGTTGGCGCGCGAGCAACAGAGCGACTGGGGCTATATTGAGTGCGGGATCAATGTACACAGCACCAGCAATCTGCTGGCGTCGCTGTGCCAGCAGGATCATCTGTATACCGTGACGGAGATGGCGGATAACAGTGAAACCACGCGCGTGGTGGGGGTGATTACCGCCGCCGTGAATGCGCGTACCGATGGCATCGACGCGGTCATCGAGGCGATGGCGCAGCCAGATATTGCCATTGTCTCGATCACTGTTACCGAGAAAGGTTACTGTCACCATCCGGCTAATGGTCAGCTTAATCTTGAACATCCTGCTATTCAGCATGATATCGCCCATCCGGATGCGCCCCATTCGCTGCCCGGCGTGATTCTGGCCGCCATCAGGCGCCGTCGCGACCGTGAAGTGCCGCCTTTTAGCGTGATGTCCTGCGATAATATGCCGGAAAACGGCCATGTAACGCGCAATGTGGTTTTGCAGCTGGCGGAACAACAGAATGCCGGTCTGGCGGACTATATTCGTCAGCATCTGACCTTCCCTTCAACCATGGTCGATCGCATCGTTCCGGCGATGACCCCAGAAGCGCTGGATACGCTGGGCGCAAAGCTGGGCAGCTACGATCCGGTGGCGGTGCAGTGCGAACCCTTTTTCCAGTGGGTAATTGAAGATAATTTTATTAACGGGCGCCCCGACTGGGAAAAAGCGGGCGCTGAGCTGGTGGCGGACGTGCTGCCGTTTGAGGAGATGAAGCTGCGTATGCTTAACGGCAGCCACTCGTTCCTTGCCTACCTTGGTTATCTGGCGGGCTATCAACATATCAGTGACTGTATGACGGATGAGCATTTCCTGCGCGCCGCCCGAACGCTAATGCTGGCGGAACAGGCGCCAACGCTGCGCACTCAGGACGTGGATTTGGTCGCCTACGCCGATTCGCTGATCGCGCGCTATCAAAACCGCGCCATCAAGCACCGCACCGGACAGATCGCCTCTGACGGTACGCAGAAGCTGCCGCAGCGCTGGCTCGACAGCATCCGCTGGCATCTGGCGCATAATAGTCGTTTCGATCTGCTGGCGTTGGGCGTGGCGGGCTGGATGCGCTTTGTCGGTGGCGTTGATGAACAGGGCCAGCCCATTGAGATTAACGATCCGCTAAAAGAGACGCTGGCGCAGCGCGTCAGTGAAAGCGCCGAGGGCGAAGCGCGTATTACCGCTCTGCTCTCGCTGCAAAAGGTCTTTGGCGACGACCTGCCAGCTAACGCGCAATTTACCGCGCGGGTGCTTGATTTTTATCAGCAGCTGCTGCATTCCGGCGCCAAAGAAACAGTTAAGCGACTGATTACCCGCTATTAACGGTTCCTTTGCCAAAAGGGCTGGCGCGGGGCTAACAGGCTGTTTAGACTGAAGGCTTTCGCGCCCAGCCGTCCAGGAAAGTTGTCGTATGTCAATAGCCTACACCATCACCGCTAACGAGCCGGTTAATCAGCAGATTTATCGATTTTTGCGTCAGGATATTGTGACCTGCGTCATTCACCCCGGCTCGCTGCTGTCGGAAAAAGAGGTCTCTTCACGCTTTAACGTTTCACGTCAGCCGGTGCGGGAAGCCTTTATCAAGCTGGCGGAGGCTGGGCTGGTGCAAATCCTGCCGCAGCGCGGCACATTTGTACGTAAAATCTCCGCGCAACGGGTGGCCGATGGCCGGTTCATTCGCGAGGCGGTAGAGATCGCCGTGGTGCGCCGGGCGGCCAGGGAAGCGACGCCTGCCGCGTTAATGGCGCTGGAATATAACCTCCAGCTGCAAAAAATGGCGGCGCAGCGCCACGACGCTCAGGCTTTTTTAATGCTGGACGATGAGTTTCATCGGCTGATTGCACAAAGCATTAACTGCGAGCTGGCGTGGGAAACGGTAGAAAATATCAAGGCCACCATGGATCGCGTACGTTTTTTAACGTTAAGTAAAGTGTCGCCGCCGGAGAGCCTGATAGAACAGCATGAGGAGATCCTCAGTACACTGCGCAATAATGATGCCGACGGCGCGGAACAGGCGATGCGTCGGCATCTACAGGAGATGATTTTCTCGATTACCCCCATCGCCGAGCAAAACAGCGAATGGTTCGAACAGGCGTGAGGGCTGCTGCCCCCATTTTCAGAAAGCGTCGCGGATAAATTTTACGTTACGCTTTACCACCAGCGATGGAAATGGTGTACAGGCCCGATGCCTTTTCCCACCTGCAGCGTATCCGCCTGTTCCAGCGCGCCCTGTAGCCAGGCCTTGGCTGCGGCGATGGTGCTGCCCCAGTCGCTATGGCGCGGACGTAAAGCAGCCAGCGCCGAAGAGAGCGTACAGCCGGTGCCATGCGTATTGCACGTTGCGATACGCGGCGCGGTAAAACGTTGCTCACCATTGCGGGTAAACAACCAATCCGGGCTTTCGGCATCGCTAAGATGTCCGCCCTTGATCAGCACCGCCTCACAGCCCAGCGCCAGCAGCGCTCTGCCCTGCTGCTTCATTTCCGCTTCATCGCGCGCATGATGGGTATCCAGCAGCGCCGCCGCCTCCGGCAGGTTAGGCGTAATCAAGGATACCTGCGGCAACAGCCGCTGACGCAGTGTGGCTACCGCCTGCGGCGAAAGGAGCGCATCGCCGCTTTTTGCCAACATTACTGTATCCAGCACCACCCAGGGCAGCGTGGCGCGGCTCAGCCTCTCCGCCACCGCTTCGACAATATCGCTTTCCGCCAGCATGCCGATTTTCACGCTGTCGATCCGCACATCGCTTAATACTGAATCCAGCTGCGCGGCAACAAAATCAGGTTCAATACGATAAACCGACTGCACGCCGCAGGTATTTTGCGCTACCAGCGCGGTAATCACGCTGGTGCCATAGGCGCCCAGCGCGGAGAAGGTTTTCAGATCGGCCTGGATGCCTGCGCCGCCGCTGGGATCGGTGCCGGCAATGGTTAACGCGTTAATTCGTATCATGCCAGCGCCTCCTCGTTCAGGTTCCACAGCCCGTCGAGAAAAGCGGGAATAAAGCTGCCCGGCCCGTTGGCTGCCGCCGCTGCGTGAGCGCCGGCGCAGGAGATAATCCGGCAGGCGCTGGCGATATGCAGCAGCCGATCGCCCGGCAGCGCCGCAAAACCGGCCACCACCGCCGACAGCGCGCAGCCGGTGCCGACCACTCGCGTCATCAGCGGCGAGCCGCCTGGAATGCGCAACGTGCGCTCGCCGTCAGTAACGTAATCCACCTCACCGGTGATCGCCACGATGGTAGCAAAGCGCTGCGCCAACTGTTGGGCGGCGGAAAGCGCAGATTCTGCCGTGTGCTGCGTATCCACGCCGCGTCCGCCGCCCTGCTGGAGCGCCAGCGCGAGGATTTCAGATGCGTTGCCGCGCACCGCGGCGGGTCGCAGCGTCAGCAGCCGTTGGCAAAATTCACTGCGCAGACGCAGTGCGCCTACCGCCACCGGATCCAGCGTCCACGGGGTGCCGGCTGCATTGGCGGCGTTAACTGCCGCCAGCATTGCTGCAGCGCGCGGCTGGGTCAGCGTCCCGACGTTGATTAACAACGCATCGGCGATAGCGCTGAACTGCGCCGCCTCTTCAGCATCGATCACCATCGCGGGCGAGGCGTGTAGCGCCAGTAAGACATTGGCAGTAAAGGATTGCACCACATCGTTCGTCATGCAGTGGATCAGCGGCGCGCGCTGGCGGAACAGGGAGAGAGAGTGCGCAACAAGCGCGTTATCAGGCAGGACAGGCTGTTTCATAATGCTCCTGGCCGGCGCTCAAGAAGGCAATGCCGGTGGGGCATCTGACTTCCCTACGCTGGCATTATCCAGATCAGGTAATACGGGTATTTCTCAGCCTTCACAAAGAAGGGCACCCCGAGTCATGTAAATCAATAGATTGTGATTAGCGTCTTATGCAGACCTGTTCAGGATAATGCCAGCGGGAAGAGGCAGAAACAAGCCTTCTTTTTACCTCCCAGGCAAGCGCAGAATATCGCGCCCTCGCCCTTTATCCAGGCAAAGTCTTCCAGCTTAACCAGCGTGGCCAGATTGTATCCGACTCCCGTTTGCTTGCGGCACAGTGAGCATTGACAGTGGTGGAACGCCTTTGGCGGGACGACTAATCTAAACCCTACGCTGCCAGGTCGTGTAGCCTATGGAATTCCGGCAAGAGCAGAGAAAGAAAACAGACGCGATGCCACGCCCCTCGCCTGCCGGAAAATAATTCATCCGGCAGGCGAGGCGCTTACGCTTTCTGCCTTACCGCCGCGCCAGGCCTACCGCCTCGCCCAGCTGCCACACCGCCATCGCATAGTGATTGCTGTGGTTATAGCGGGTGATCACGTAAAAGTTCGGCAGACCGTACCAGTACTGATAAGACTTGCCCATATCAAAGCGCAGCAGGCTCACCTGCGGATTGCCGTTAATCGGCGTTTGCGGGCGCAGGCCTGCTGCCGCCAGGCTGGTCAGGCTGTAGCGGGTTTTAAAGCCGTTTTCCAGCCCCGGCGCCTGCCCGCTGGCCGGCACCGCGACGGTTTCGCCCGGCTGCCAGCCGTGCTGTTTGAAATAGTTCGCGACGCTGCCGATGGCATCAACCGGGTCCCAAAGATTAATGTGTCCATCGCCGTTAAAGTCCACCGCATACTGCTTTTCAGAGGAGGGCATAAACTGTCCGTAGCCCATCGCACCGGCATAAGAACCGCGCAGATCCAGCGGATCCTGCTGTTCTTTACGCGCCATCAGCAAAAAGGTTTCCAGCTCGCCGCTGAAAAACTCCGCCCGGCGAGGATAGGCAAACGAGAGCGTCGCCAGTGCATCGATGATGCGGGTTTTACCCATAACGCGACCCCAGCGCGTTTCCACGCCGATAATGCCAACGATAATTTCCGGTGGAACGCCATATTCCCGCTGCGCCCGCTGCAGCGCATCCTGATACTGATTCCAGAACACCACCCCGTTCTGCACGTTATCTGGCGTAATGAATTTCTTGCGATAGCGAATCCAGGCGCCGTTCGGTCCGGAAGGCGGCTGATAACCCGGCGTTGGCGCCTGACGATCCATCAGGCGCAGCACCCAATCCAGACGTTTCGTCTGCGCCAGCACATCATGCAGCTGCTGACGGTTAAAGCCGTGCTCCTGCACCATTTTATCGATAAAGCTTTCGGCCGCAGGATTACCGGCAAAATCGCCGCTTAGTGGATGTATTTCGTGTGCGGGCTTAAGTAAAAACCCGCCTTCTCCCAAAAAGGGGTTGCCGCTTTGCGGCGGTGTTGGCGTCGGTTTGCTGCTACAGGCAGCCAGGGTCATCACTAGTGGTAGAAGAAGGCGAGAATAACGCATTACCAATCCATATATTCAGCGATAAAAAAGAATTAATGGTAAGCATGGATTCACGTCACGTAAAAGAAAATTCCTAATTTGCTCAAAAAATTCTGATAGCGCTGTTATCGCTTACATCATTCGCGTCGCGGGAACCTATGAAAAGCGCTTTGAATAACATCAGCGCCGGCGTCAACCGGCCGAGGCCGAAGGCCAAATGATGTTGAAAAGAAGGCGTTTCGGAGGTTAATACCCATAAGCGATCGAAAAGAGCGAGAAGAGCGAGGGGGCAGGAAATCTGAAGTATGATGGATATAAAGCGGCAGGGCGAGCGGCGTGGCCCCCCTGCCGCAGAGTTTACGGATGATCGCGTCGAAACAGCGTCCACTCTTCAATGCGTTCGCCGCTGGGTAACAGACAATAGCTGGTTTCGCCTTCCGTGGTTTTTATTCTTTCCAGCTTGCCTGACTGCTGAATGCAGTAAACCGAAGCGGGATTTGGCATGCCAATCAGCGGTAAACGTTTTTGCTGCGCAGGTTGATGACTACAACCCGTTACCGCGCCTACAGCCAACAGCATAAGGCTTTTTTTCATTTCTGGACTCTTTATCAGCGTGGCGCCGCGGATAAGCGGCGCCGAATCGATTTATTGTTTAACGGCTTCACTAATGGTGTTATCCGCCTGCCACAGGCGATATTTCACCTGAACGTCAGCCGGGGTATAGACCACCAGCGGCAACTTGCTGTTGTAGCGTTGCAGGCGGTGCGCGCCGATATTCGCGCTAACAAACGCCTGATGCTTGCCGCCATTAATACACGCCATCCGCGTGGAGGCCACCGGCGACAGACCTTTGACGATGTAATAGTCGTAGCCCCAGCCTTTTAGCGTCTGCTGCTCGATCTGCGCGCCCATCATATGGCGATTGCAGTCTACTTCCAGCGTTTTACCAATCAGCAACTCCACCTGATAGAGATCTTCATTTTGCTGCTGCGGCAGCCAGATAACCTGACGAACCTGGCCTTGTTCCGCCGCCGGGTAAGGCGCGACGCTTTCTAACTAGGGATGTCCGTCGGGCTGCTTTGGCGACTGCGCGCAAGCGGAAACCGTAACGCAGAGCGCGCTAAGCAATATAGCTTTCATTTTCATCTTCATTTCTGCCTTTGAGTAATGCATTTATCCAGGCTAACACAAACAAGCCACAGTTAATGCTGAAGCTAATCAAAAAAATGGCGAAAATCTACCGTTCTGCATAAGCGATGCTAACAAATCACTCTTCAGCCTCAGCAGCCGCGCTGAAGCAGCGTTCCTCACATGTTAAGCGAGATCTCCATCACAAAAAGCCCGCCAGCAGCAGGAATATCCATCTCTATGGACCATTTAACATCACGTCCGCCGTCAAGAATTTTGTATGTTGCCTTATGGTGCAGCATATTTAACTGGAGCGGTAAAATGTCTTACGTTAACAGTAATTTAGATATAAACGATATGCACAGACGCAAGGTGCGTCGAATGAATCTGTTTATCTCGGTTTCCGCCGCGCTGGCTGGCCTGCTGTTTGGGCTGGACATTGGCGTGATCGCCGGCGCTTTGCCCTTTATTACCCACCACTTTTCCCTGACCAGTCACCAGCAGGAGTGGGTCGTCAGCAGTATGATGCTCGGTGCGGCGCTGGGAGCGATCTGTAATGGCTGGGTCTCTTCCCGGTTGGGGCGCAAATACAGCCTGATGGCGGGCGCAGTGCTATTTATTCTGGGTTCGCTGGGTTCCGCTTTTGCCGACAGCCTGGAAGTGCTGCTGGCGGCGCGCGTGGTGCTGGGCGTGGCGGTGGGGATCGCCTCTTATACCGCCCCGCTCTACCTTTCTGAAATGGCCAGTGAGCATATTCGCGGCAAAATGATCAGCATGTATCAGCTGATGATCACTTTTGGCATCCTGCTGGCGTTTCTCTCTGATACCGCACTGAGCTACAGCGGCAACTGGCGCGCCATGCTGGGTATTCTGGCGCTGCCGGCGGTGCTGCTGTTCGGCCTGGTGATTTTCCTGCCAAACAGCCCCCGCTGGCTGGCGGCGAAAGGTTTACATATCGAAGCGGAAGAGGTGCTGCGTATGCTGCGCGATACCTCCGATAAAGCCCGCGACGAGCTTAATGAGATTCGCCAAAGCCTGCAGATGAAACAGGGTGGCTGGACGCTGTTTCGACGTAATAGCAATGTGCGTCGGGCGGTATTCCTCGGCATGCTGTTACAGGCGATGCAGCAGTTTACCGGTATGAATATCATCATGTATTACGCACCGCAGATATTTAAAATGGCGGGCTTTAGCAATACGCAACAGCAGATGATGGCCACGGTAGTGGTTGGCTTAACCTTTATGCTGGCCACGCTAATTGCGGTTTTTACCGTGGATAAGGCGGGCAGAAAGCCGGTGCTGAAAATTGGCTTTTCGGTTATGGCGTTCGCCACGCTGGTGCTGGGTTACTGCCTGATGCAGGCCGGCAAAGGTGATATCACTCCCGGCCTCTCCTGGCTGTCGGTAGGAATGACCATGATGTGCATCGCGGGTTACGCCATGAGCGCCGCGCCAGTGGTCTGGATCCTCTGTTCGGAAATCCAGCCGCTGAAATGCCGCGATTTTGGCATCACCTGTTCCACCACCACTAACTGGGTGGCCAATATGATTATCGGCGCCACCTTCCTGACGCTGTTGGAAACCATTGGCGCGGCCGGCACCTTCTGGCTCTATACCGGCTTTAACCTGGCGTTTATCGTGATCACCTTCTGGCTGATCCCGGAAACCAAAAACGTCACGCTGGAACATATTGAGAAGAACCTGATGGCCGGTAAAAAGCTGCGGGATTTAGGGCAGTAACGGCAGGCGAATCTCCACTTTCTTCCCACTGAGCGGCAATGCTCTCCGCCGTTCGGCCCTGCCTGACAGGCCGAACGGTTTTACATAATGGTGGCACGGCTGCCGAGCGTGGCTTGTTGTCTATCTTTTTAGTATGTTGTAACTAATCAGAGTGTGTTATCTGGATCTCCTCTTCGCTCCCCTGTTTCGCCCGTTTATGAGTAATCATGCTAGTTTTATTAACATCTGATGATATTGCACTGAGCATAAGGAGCACCCATGCATATCCGTCTATTTACCGAAGCCGACCGGCCTTTTCTGCGCACGCTATTTCTTGCCTCGCGTAAGGCAAACTGGACGTGGCTGGATGGTGACAGCTGGCAGCTGGAGGATTTCGACCGGGTGGTATTAGGCGAAAAGGTGCTGGTTGCTGAAGAAGAGGGTCACCGGCTGGGTTTTGCCGCCTGGCTGGAAAACGACAACTTTCTGCACAGCCTGTTTATCGATCCGCAGTATCAGGGGCACGGCGTCGGCAGTGCGCTGCTACAGGCTATTCAGGCGCGTTTTACCGCTACCGGCGCGTTGAAATGCCTGCTGGCGAATCGATCTGCCCAGCAGTTTTATCTGCATCACGGCTGGCAGATCGTTTCAGAAGGCGAAAGCGAACAGGGACGCTATCTGTTAATGCACTATCCGAAAGCGACCACGCTGCGCTACGCTGGGCAATAGATATGATTTAACTTATTGATAATATTTAATTATTATGCTTAACACGTTAAAAGCGTGAGCTGTCAGGCCCGTATCTTACTGTTAATGCCAGCTTGCCTGCCTCGGTGACCGTAGCGGGAAGGTTTCAGCCGGTGCGCCCCGTTAGTTTTATCTCCATCTTTCCTGTAACGCATTTTCAGGCTGCCGATTGCGTCGGGCGTTCCGGCGCAGGCAGGTTTTCGATCTTGATGGAGATAAACATGAGCTTTCAACTGGCATTACCGGGCATCAGCCTGCACGGCTATGAAGCGATTGCCGATATGGCGCGGCTGCTGACGCAGAAAAACTGGGGTAAGGCGCTGATCGTGACCGATACGCAACTGGCGGGGTTGGGTTTAACCCGCAGCCTGACCGATAGCCTGGATCAGCAGGCCATTCCTTACGCCCTGTTTACCGGCGTTGCGCCAAACCCCACCGAAGAGCAGGTACAGGCGGGCATTGCCGCCTTCCATCAGCACCAGTGTGATTTCCTGATCGCGTTCGGCGGCGGCAGCCCGATTGATACCGCTAAAGCGATTAAAATTCTTAGCGCCAATCCTGGCCGCTCGGTCGATTACGCCGGCGTCGGCAAAGTGCGCCATCCCGGCGTGCCGCTGGTGGCGATCAATACCACCGCCGGCACCGCGGCCGAAGCGACCAGCAATGCCGTGATCACCGACAGCGCGCGCCAAATCAAGCAGGTGATTATCGACAGCCATCTGATTCCCGATATTGCCGTTGACGATCCGGCGGTGATGCTGGGCATTCCGCCCGATGTCACCGCCGCCACCGGTATGGATGCGCTGACGCACGCGCTGGAGGCGTATGTATCCCTCGGAGCGCACGTGCTGACCGATCCCTCGGCGCTGGAAGCGATCGCCCTGATTCGTCGCTGGCTGCCGGTCGCGGTTGCGGAAGGTCAGAATCGCGAGGCGCGCGAGATGATGGCCTGCGCGCAATATCTGGCAGGCATGGCCTTTAACAGCGCGGGATTGGGTCTGGTGCATGCGCTGGCCCATCAGCCGGGCGCGACCCATAATCTTCCGCACGGGGTCTGTAACGCGATACTGCTGCCGGTGGTGGCGGCCTTTAACCGCTCCGCCAGCGTCGCCCGTTTCGCGCGCATCGCCGTGGCGCTGGGCGTTGATACGTCGGCGATGGATGAAGAGGCCGCCAGCCACGCCGCGATTCAGGCGCTGCGCCAGCTTGCCGGGGAGGTTGGCATTCCCTCCGGCTTCCGTCAGTTAGGCATCCAGGAGAGCGATATTGAAGGCTGGCTGGATAAAGCGCTGGCCGATCCCTGCGCACCAGCCAATCCCCGTACCGCTACGCGTGAGCAGGTACGGGAACTTTATCTCCAGGCGCTGTAAGGGTTACAGGGCGCGGAAGGCGATTTCGCCAGGGATGATCTCTCCCTGCCAGTAAAGCTCAGCCGCTACCGCGCCTGCCAGCTGCCGGTAAATCTCGGCGAACTCACTCTCCGGACGGCGGATGACGGTGGGTTGGCCGGCATCAAGATCTTCACGCAGCGTAATATGCAGCGGCAGCTGGCCCAGCAGACGAGTATGATATTTTTCCGCCAGCATCTCTGCCCCGCCGCTGCCGAAAATCGCTTCGTGATGGCCGCAGTTGCTGCAAATATGCATGCTCATGTTTTCCACCACGCCCAACACCGGCACTTCTACCTTTTCAAACATCACGATCCCTTTGCGCGCATCGATCAGCGCTACATCCTGCGGCGTGGTCACCACCAGCGCGCCGGTCACCGGTACGTTTTGCGCCAGCGTCAGTTGAATGTCGCCGGTGCCCGGCGGCATATCCAGCACCAGATAATCCAGCTCCGGCCACAGAGTTTCATTAAGCAACTGCATCAGCGCCTTGCTGGCCATCGGCCCGCGCCATACCATCGCGTTATCTTCAGTGACCAGATAGCCAATCGAGTTCGTGGCCAGGCCATGCACCATAATCGGCGCCATATGCTTGCCATCCGGCGACGAAGGGCGCTGGTCTTCGGTGCCCAGCATGGTCGGCACCGAGGGGCCATAAATATCGGCATCCAGAATCCCGACCCGGCTTCCCTCTGCCGCCAGCGCCAGCGCCATATTTACCGCGGTGCTGGATTTGCCGACGCCGCCTTTACCTGAACTAACGGCAATAATATTTTTCACGCCGCTAACGCCCGGCTGGTTTTTCACGCGCTTCAGGGTGGCGATATCGTGGCTTAAGCGCCAGTCGATTGCTTGCGCGCCGGTAATACGCAGCAGGTCGGCGCTGGTTTGCTCTTTTAACGCTTCAAAACCACTGCCCCAGGCAAACGGCATTTTGATTTCGATATGCAGCTTATCGTTCATCAGCGCGACATGATGCAGCGCCTTCAGCGTAGTCAGGTTATGCTTTAGCGTCGGATGTTCAAATGTGGTCAATACGCCTGCGGTCATGGCGCGCAGCGTGTCGGGCGATAAGGCCCCCTGGGAGTGTGTACTCATCCCTTCTCCTTGTGGTTCAGATGGTTTTATAACCGGCCTGGCGCCGCGCTTGCTTGTGCGTTTTCCGGCTATAAGTCGATGTGTCTAAGCATACCAGAAGCCTGGGCAAAGCGTATTTGCCTGACAACGCGCGAAATCCCTTTGTTTACGGCAGGTCGGGCTTTCGGTTACCATCTAAAGCCCTTTTTAACCAGAAGAAATAAGTCCCGCTATGACTCAAGTCGCGAAAAAAATAATGGTAACGTGCGCTCTGCCGTACGCTAATGGCCCTATCCATCTCGGCCATATGCTGGAGCACATTCAGGCTGATATTTGGGTCCGTTACCAACGAATGCGCGGCAATCAGGTTTGGTTCATTTGTGCCGACGACGCGCACGGCACCCCGATTATGCTGAAAGCGCAGCAGATGGGTATTACGCCTGAGCAGATGATTGCTGAGATGAGTCAGGCGCATCAGAAAGATTTCGCTGGCTTTAATATCAGCTACGATAACTACCACTCTACGCACAGCGATGAGAACCGCGAGCTGTCGGAGCTGATCTACACCCGGCTGAAAGAGAACGGTTTTATTAAAAACCGCACCATCTCCCAGCTGTTCGACCCGGAAAAAGGCATGTTCCTGCCGGATCGCTTTGTTAAAGGCACCTGTCCGAAATGTAAAGCGCCGGACCAGTATGGCGATAACTGTGAAGTGTGCGGCTCGACCTATAGCCCGACCGAGCTGATCGATCCGAAATCGGTGGTCTCCGGCGCGACGCCGGAGATGCGCGATTCAGAGCATTTCTTCTTCGATCTTCCCTCCTTCAGCGAAATGCTGCAGGCCTGGACCCGCTCCGGCGCGCTGCAGGAGCAGGTAGCGAATAAGATGCAGGAGTGGTTTGAATCGGGCCTGCAGCAGTGGGATATCTCGCGCGATGCCCCCTACTTCGGTTTTGAAATTCCGGGCGCCCCGGGTAAATATTTCTACGTTTGGCTGGATGCGCCAATCGGCTATATGGGCTCGTTCAAAAACCTGTGCGATAAGCGCGGCGATCTGAATTTTGACGAGTACTGGCAGAAAGATTCCACCACCGAGCTGTATCACTTTATCGGTAAGGATATTGTTTACTTCCACAGCCTGTTCTGGCCGGCGATGTTGGAAGGCAGCAACTTCCGTAAGCCGAACAACCTGTTTGTTCACGGCTACGTAACGGTAAACGGCGCCAAGATGTCTAAATCGCGCGGCACCTTTATCAAGGCCAGCACCTGGCTTGAGCATCTGGATGCCGACAGCCTGCGCTATTACTATGCGGCCAAGCTCTCTTCACGCATCGATGATATCGACCTTAATCTGGAAGATTTTGTCCAGCGCGTTAATGCCGATATCGTTAATAAAGTGGTTAACCTGGCTTCGCGCAACGCCGGCTTTATCGCCAAGCGTTTCGGCGGCAAGCTGGCGGACCATCTGGCCGATCCTGCGCTGTATAAAACCTTTACCGATGCCGCTGAAAGCATCGGCGACGCCTGGCTCAGCCGTGAATATGGCCGGGCGATCCGTGAAATTATGGCGCTGGCAGACGTGGCGAACCGCTATGTTGACGAGCAGGCGCCGTGGGTGGTGGCGAAGCAGGAAGGGCGCGATGCCGATCTGCAGGCCATCTGCACCATGGGCATTAACCTGTTCCGCGTGCTGATGACCTGGCTGAAGCCGGTGCTGCCTTCTCTGAGCGAGCGTGTCGAGAGCTTCCTGAAAACCGAACTGCAGTGGGATGCTATCGCTACGCCGTTGCTGGATCATGAAGTCGCACCGTTTAAAGCGCTCTACAGCCGTATTGAGATGCCGAAAGTTAACGCATTGATTGAAGCCTCGAAAGAGGATGCCGCTGCCGCAGCGAAACCGGCGGTTACCGGCCCGCTGGCGGACGATCCGATCGCGGATACCATTACCATCGATGATTTTGCCAAAGTGGACATGCGCGTGGCGCTGATTAAAACCGCCGAGCTGGTTGAAGGTTCCGATAAGCTACTGCGTCTGGTGCTGGATGTGGGCGGTGAAACCCGTCAGATCTTCTCCGGCATCCGCGCGGCCTATCCGGATCCTGCGGTGCTGGTTGGCCGTCATACCATCATCGTGGCTAATCTGGCGCCGCGTAAAATGCGTTTTGGCGTATCGGAAGGCATGGTGCTGTCAGCAGGCCCGGGCGGTAAAGATCTGTTTATCCTCGGCGCGGACGGCGCACAGCCGGGTATGCCGGTTAAATAAGCTTTCTGTGATCGGCCTGCCAGCCGATCGTAAAAAGGCATAAAACGTCATCCCTGATGACTTGTCCCGCGCTCTCCATCGCGCGGGACGTTTTACGCTTTTGCCAGGCCGCTTGCCGCCCTGTCAGATAAATGTGACCGGTAGCACGAATCGGGGTTTCAGCGTATGATTATCGGCGCTAACCACAGGAGTCTGCCATGTCAGTCGTGCTGTCTGCCTGCTGGCGCTATCTGCGCGCCTTCATCATTATTTATCTCTGCCTGTATGCCGGTATCGGCATTTCCTCTCTGCTGCCCATCGTGATCCCCGGCAGTATTATCGGGATGCTGATCCTCTTTCTGCTGTTGGGTTTTCAAATTGTTCCGGTGAACTGGGTAAAGCCCGGCTGTTACCTGATCATCCGCTATATGGCGCTGCTGTTTGTACCGATCAGCGTCGGCGTCATGAACTACACCGATATTCTCAGCGCCCAGTTCGGGCCCATTATGGTTTCCTGCGTGCTCAGCACCATGCTGGTATTAATGATCGTCGGCTACAGTTCGCATCGTCTGCACAGCAAACCCATCGTCGGGGAAAATAAAGATGAGTGATATGTGGTGGTCGTTGCCGCTGACGCTGGCGGTGTTTTTTTCCGCCCGCTGGCTGGCGGCGCGGGTAAAAATTTCCCTGTTTAATCCGCTATTGATCTCAATGGCGGTGATTATCCCGCTGCTGCTGCTGATCAATATGCCCTACGCGCGTTACTTTCAGGGCAGTGAAATCCTTAATAGTCTGTTACAGCCGTCGGTAGTGGCGCTGGCGCTGCCGCTGTATGAACAAATCCACCAAATTCGCGCCCGCTGGAAATCGATTATCGGCGTCTGCTTTATTGGCAGCATTACCGCCATGGTTTCCGGCACCGCTATCGCGCTGTGGCTGGGCGCCACGCCGGAGATTGCCGCCACCATTATGCCGAAATCGGTCACTACGCCGATTGCCATGGCGGTTTCCGCCTCGCTGCATGGCATTCCGGCCATCAGCGCTATCTGCGTGCTGATTGCCGGCGTCCTGGGCGCGGTATTCGGTCATATGCTGCTTAACCTGATGCGCATTAGAACCAAAGCCTCGCGCGGGCTGGCGATCGGCAACGCGTCGCATGCGCTTGGCACGGCGCGCTGCGCCGAAATGGACTATCAGGAAGGGGCGTTCAGCTCGCTGGCGCTGGTGATCTGCGGCATCATTACTTCGCTGCTGGCGCCGTTTCTTTTTCCCGTGCTGCTGGCGATTTTTGGTTAAAAGTTGCGAGAGATCGCGCAAATTGTAATTTCATTTCATAGATTGCATTGCCGTAGCGACACAGATCACATATAACCCCTTGGCGGTGCTTTACAATTTTGGGCTATCCCTTTTATAAGAGGCATGCAATGCATCCACGTTTTCGTCCGGCCTTTGCCGACTTAGCGGCCGATCTTCAGGCCGCCCTGCTTCCAATTCTTGACGCTGAAGATTTTGCCGCCTTTTTTACCCCCGACCAGGTTAACGACTTATGCCAGCAGAGCGGAATGGATGCCGACGCCTTAGCGCTGGCGCTGCTGCCGCTGGCTGCCGCCTGCGCCGTGACGCCACTGTCGCGGTTTGACGTTGGCGCGGTGGCACGCGGCATCAGCGGGCACTGGTATTTCGGCGCCAATATGGAATTTAGCGGCGCCACCATGCAGCAGACAGTACACGCCGAGCAAAGCGCGGTGACGCATGCCTGGCTGCGCGGCGAACGCGGCCTGCAAACTATCACGGTCAACTACACGCCCTGCGGCCACTGCCGTCAGTTTATGAACGAACTGAACAGCGGCACGGCGCTGCGCATTAGTTTGCCTGACCGTCCGGTCGCAACGCTGGCCGACTATCTGCCGGACTCGTTCGGCCCACGGGATTTGCATATCTCGACGCTGGTGATGGATGAGGTGGATCACGGCTTCGCGCTGTCAGGCGATACCCTGACGCAGGCAGCCATCGCCGCCGCCAACCGCAGCCATGCGCCCTACAGTCAGGCGCACAGCGGCGTCGCGCTGGAAAGCGCCAGCGGCGCGATTTATCACGGCGGCTATATCGAAAACGCTGCTTTTAACCCCAGCCTGCCTCCGCTGCAGGCGGCGCTGATCCTGTTGAATATGCATGGCGAAAGCTGTCAGCAGATTACCCGCGCCGTGCTGGCGGAACATCCCGATGCGCGCCTGCAACAGCAGCCCGCCACCGCCGCCACTCTGCAGGCGCTGGGCTGCGCTGCGCTGCACACCGTGACGCTACAAAAAGCGTAACGCCTGCTGGTAAGTGTCAGCTTTTGTTATCGAAGGTTAACAAAAGCTGTACTTCTGCGAGAATTTTCTTAGGATCGTGGCACCCTTATCGTGATAAAAACACTGGCCACTTCCAGAGAGAACGTGCCTGCAACCGGAGCAAACACCGCATGGAACTCGATTACGAGAGTAAACGTCCGCTTTATATTCCTTACGCTGGTCCCATTCTGCTGGAATTCCCGCTACTGAACAAAGGCAGCGCCTTTACCATTGAAGAGCGTAACGACTTTAACCTCAACGGCCTGCTGCCAGAAACCGTGGAAACCATTGAGGAACAGGCGGAGCGCGCCTGGCGTCAGTTCCAGGATTTCAAAAACAATAACGATAAGCATGTCTACCTGCGCAATATTCAGGATACTAACGAAACGCTATTCTATCGTCTGCTCGACAATCATCTGGAAGAGATGATGCCGATCATTTACACCCCGACGGTAGGCGCCGCCTGCGAACATTTCTCGGAAATCTATCGCCGCGCGCGCGGTCTGTTTATCTCTTACCCGAACCGCGCCAGCATTGAAGATATGCTGCAGAACGCCACCAAGCAGAACGTGAAAGTGATCGTGGTCACCGACGGCGAGCGTATCCTCGGCCTGGGCGACCAGGGCATCGGCGGCATGGGCATTCCTATCGGTAAGCTATCGCTCTACACCGCCTGCGGCGGCATCAGCCCGGCCTACACGCTACCCGTGGTGCTGGATGTCGGTACCAATAACCAGCAGCTGCTGAACGATCCGCTCTATATGGGCTGGCGTCATCCGCGTATTACCGGCGAAGAGTATGACCGCTTTGTCGATGAGTTTATCCAGGCGGTGCGCAGCCGCTGGCCAAACGTACTGCTGCAGTTTGAAGATTTCGCGCAGAAAAACGCCATGCCGCTGCTGGAGCGCTACCGCGATCAGCTGTGCTGCTTTAATGATGATATTCAGGGCACCGCCGCGGTGACGCTGGGTACGCTGATCGCCGCCAGCCGCGCGGCCGGCAACCGCCTGCGCGATCAAAACGTGGTGTTCCTTGGCGCCGGTTCCGCGGGCTGCGGCATCGCCGAACAGATTATCGCTCAGATGAAGTCGGAAGGCTTAAGCGATGAAGAAGCGCGCGCCAAAGTCTTTATGGTGGACCGCTTCGGCCTGCTGACCGATAAGCTGCCCAACCTGCTCAGCTTCCAGAGCAAACTGGTGCAGAAAAGCGAAAACCTCAGCGACTGGAATCTGCCCAGCGATGCCATCTCGCTAATGGACGTGGTGCGCAATGCCAAACCGGATATTTTGATTGGCGTATCGGGCCAGCCGGGCCTGTTCAGTGAAGAGATCATCCGTGAGATGCATAAACACTGCGCGCGGCCGATCGTAATGCCGCTTTCCAACCCAACGTCACGCGTAGAGGCCACCCCGGCTGACCTGCTCAGCTGGACCGACGGCGCGGCGCTGGTCGCCACCGGCAGTCCGTTTGCGCCGGTGACCTGGCAGGGCAAAACCTATCCGATCGCCCAGTGCAACAACTCTTATATCTTCCCGGGCGTGGGCCTGGGCGTCATCGCCTCCGGCGCAACGCGCGTGACCGATAGCATGCTGATGGCGGCCAGCCGCGCGCTGGCGGACTGTTCGCCGCTGGTGAACGAAGGCGAAGGCCCGGTGCTGCCGGAAATCAAAGATATCCAGGGCGTATCGAAAGTGATCGCGATGGCAGTCGGCAAGGCGGCGCAGCTGGCGGGCGTGGCGGTGGTCACCTCGGAAGATGTACTTTCCCGCTCGATCGCCAATAACTTCTGGATGCCGCAGTACCGCAACTATCGTCGCACCTCAATCTAAGCGACACCCTCTCCGCCTGATAGCGGCGGAGATTGCTTAAAAAAGCCGCGCCCGACCGGCGCGCGCTTGCTTCACGTTAGCGCCTCAAGTAGCCTTGAGGCATTCTTTCCGCCCCGTCCAGAGCTACGCCGAACATGTTGAAACGCATGACATATGGTCTGATTATCATCCTGCTGTTGATGATCCTGACCGCGCTCGGCCTCGATCGCTGGATCGCCTGGAAAACCGCCCCGTGGATTTATGACGATCTTACTACGTTGCCGCATCGTCAGGTGGGTGTGGTGCTGGGCACCGCCAAGTATTATCGTACCGGCGTACTGAATCAGTATTACCACTATCGCATTCAGGGTGCGCTTAACGCCTATAACAGCGGCAAGGTGAACTATCTGCTGCTGAGCGGCGATAATGCGTTGCAGAGCTACAACGAGCCGATGACCATGCGCCGCGATCTGATCGCCGCCGGGGTCAACCCAACCGATATCGTGCTGGATTATGCCGGTTTCCGTACGCTGGATTCGATTGTGCGCACCCGCAAGGTGTTTGATACCAACGATTTTATTATTATTACCCAGCGTTTCCACTGCGAGCGCGCGCTGTTTATCGCGCTGCATATGGGCATTCAGGCGCAGTGCTACGCGGTGCCTTCACCGAAAAATATGCTGACGGTACGCGCCCGTGAAGTGGCCGCTCGCCTTGGCGCGCTGGCCGACCTCTATATTATGAAGCGTGAGCCGCGCTTCCTCGGCCCGCTGGTGCCGATCCCGACGGTACGTGAAGTGCCGCAGGACGCGCAAAGCTACCCGGCGGTTACGCCGGAGCAGCTGCTGGAGCTGGAGCAAAAGCGGCAGAAGAAATAACGGCTGTGGTGTTATCGCCTCTTCTTGCTGCCGCCCAGGGCAATATCAGAGCCAGCGCTGGTCCGGATAGAGCGAAACGCGAATATTGAACAGATGCACCATAGCCGCAAAGATATCGGGATGCCTGAGAGCAAGCGGCTCCAGCGTTGCCAGCAGCTGATTAAGCTCATGTAGCAAATCCTGATGCGGGCGGGTGTGCAGCGCCTTCATTTTCCGCCGCAGATAAAGGCTCAGTTCATGAAACATCTGGCCGCTGTCAATATGGTGCTGCTGTAGTTCACTGTGATAACGCGCATAATAGTCATAGCAGTTAGCGCCGATCCAGGTTTCAGCGATCAGATCGCCCGCCGCACTCAGTTCAGCATTGGGATCAAGCCGTTTACGCGGCAGAATGATATTCACCCGGTCCAGCATCCGAATAATGAAATGCTGACGCATCAGCAGCGAAGCGGCATTCCTCTCCACGGCTTTAATGAACCCCAGCAGATCCCTTACGCCCATCGCCACCGCGCGCCTGGCGATCCACGACGGACGCCGGTTGCGGATAATGGCGGTGAGCGCCACGGCGATAATAATGCCGGTCAGGGTAGAGATACCCGCATTCAGCGTCACAATCATATTGGGCACATAGTGATGACTGAGCCCGATAAAACCGGGTAGCTGAATCGCTACGCTAAGTCCGATCAGATTGGTAGCAGGTCGCGCCAGCACCAGCCCCAGCATAAACAGTCCAGGAAACAGACAGATGATCAGCGCCTGTAGCGTATTGGCCTGCGGTATCAATATCGCGATATAGAACAGACTGATCAGTAAGGCGATGACCACGCCTTTTATAAATAGCCGCATCGGCGTAACCGGCGAATCGATGCTGGCAAAAAAGGAGCTGGTGATCGCCGCCATCATCGGTACATTCGCACCGTCAGCCCAGCCGCTCCCTGCCCAGAACAGGCAGGAAAGGAAGGTGGCTAAAAAGGCGGTTAACGCCGAGAGCAGCAGCAGTCCGCGGTCGGTATGGCGCAGATTAGCACCGCCCGTAGATAAAACGCTATCGCCGCTGCTGTAAAGATCGGCCGCGCGGGCAGTCACATTGTGCCAGGCATCGCCGATACGCACAAAATTCGCCAGCCGCTCCAGCAGGCCGGTAAATAGCAAAATCTCTTCGGTGGTCATGTTTCCCGCGCGCCATTCTTGCTGCAGGGCCGTCTGGCATTCGCTCAGCAGATGCTGAATTGCCGCCGTATTGCGGGAGACGTCAAAATTAAGCCATAAAAGGAAGTGCTGAAACACCTGGCTGACGCACGGCGGAAACGGAATCTTCAGGTCAGCCAGCAGCGTAAGCCGGGTTTCAATCGCCGTTAGCGTCGGCAACAGATAGGTCAGGTGTTTGTACTGGACGCTGACCAGCCGGATCACATTGCGCGCGGCTTCGCCTTCGTAAATACAATGCGTCAGCAGCGTTTCCACATTCAGCGGATAGTTCGCCATGCCAATCAGAATATCTTCTCGCTCTGGCGTCCGGCGGCCGGAGGTATGGCTAATTAAATCATTGCAGAGTTTTTGCGCGGTTTTATACCAGTTGCTCACGCTCTGACTTAACAGATGGTGCATAGGAACAGGCAATATCAGTCGATGAATCAGCGAGCTACAGATAATGCCGAGGGTGATTTCCTCAATGCGCGAAATAACCGTCCAGGTAATGGCATAAGGCGAACTGACCGTGGGAAACCCCATAATGGCCGCGCTGTAGCCAGCCAGCATAAAGATATAGCTTTTCGGCGTGCGATCTTTAAGAGAGAGATAGAGGCAAATCGCCACCCATAACGAGACGCTAAAACTGAAAAACAGCGGGGACTGCACCGTTTCAGGATAAATCAATAAAATAAAGCATCCGCCAAGCAGCGTACCCAACAGGCGAAAAATCGATTTCGACAGCGTGGAGGCAGCATAGAGCTGTGAGGTAACAAAAACCGTTGTCACTGCCCAGGCGGGTTTTTCAAAGTTAAGCAGAAGCGCAATTGTTAAAGCCAGAAACGCAGCGAGCGTCGTTTTGCCAGAAAACAACACCGCGCTTGTTGTGAACCACTTCATTTAGGGGGGAGTACCGTAGCACCAGTATGTGGCGGCTATTCTGGCAAACAGAATAAAAACTTACTCTCACTAAAAATATACAAATTGTTTCCACTCTGCTTTTAATTTTTTAATTGAATTAAAACATCTCTTTTTTTATGCGTTTTATTTAACCTGATTAATCCTTACGGCTTATCGATTTATGCATCAAAAAAGGGCATTAAGAAAGGCAATCGATTGTATTTAAAGGATTATTCAGCTGAATGAAATAACCCAGGCGATGAAAAAATTAACCAGTGAAATGAAAAGCGGCGGTATTTACCGCCGCCTGATTGCTTATTTCTTGCGCGAATATTTTAACGAATCCAGCGCGACAGCAAAAATGATAATGCCGCCCTTGATAATATACTGCCAGTACGGGTTAACGCCGATGTAGGTCAGGCCGTAGTTGATAACGGTAAAGATCAGTACCCCGGTCACCACGCCCGCGACGGTGCCGACACCGCCGGCAAAAGAGACGCCGCCCACCACGCACGCGGCGATAGCATCCAGCTCATACATAAAGCCGAGGTTGTTGGTGGCACTGCCGATACGGCCCGCTTCCAACAGACCGCCGAAAGCGTAGAACACGCCAGACAAGGCATAAATCAGGATCAGGTTAAAAGGGACGTTAACGCCGGACACTTTTGCCGCTTCCGGGTTACCGCCAATGGCGAAAATATTTTTGCCGAAGCGCGTTTTGTTCCACAGGATCCAGACAAACACGATGGCGATAATCGCGTAAAAAGTAATGTAGGAAAGTTTAAAATCGCCAAAGCGCAGGAAGCCCTGGGTAAAGGTCGAGAAGCCGGCGTCAAAGCCGGCAATCGGCGAAGCGCCCACGAAATCGTAATAGAGCGAGTTAATGCCGTAGACGATAATCATGGTGCCCAGCGTGGTGATAAACGGCGTCACCTTCAGATAAGCGATAATCACACCGTTAACCAGACCAATCAGGCCGCCGACTACGCAGACCACCAGGATCACCAACGGAATGGGTAAGGTATCCATGCCGGGGAACACTTTATTGGCGTTCTCCATCGACTGCAGCAGCGTTGCCGCTACCACCGCCGCCAGCCCAACCTGACGTCCGGCTGAGAGATCGGTGCCCTGGGTAACAATCAATCCGGCCACGCCCAGCGCGATAATAATACGCACCGAAGACTGGGTCAGAATATTACTCAGGTTCATTAAACTGAGGAAGGTAGGATCCTGGAAAATGATAATCGCCAGCAGCACCAGCAATACCACATAAATGCCGCCCTCTTTTAACCAGGTCAGCGCATTCTTTTTAGTTGTAGCTTTCATGGTAACAACCCTTACATCGTTAAAGGTGTAACGACGCTAAACGTAATATTTCGTTCTGCGTGGTATTTTTGGTTTCAACAATACCGGCAACGAGACCATTACTCATTACCAGGATGCGGTCAGTAATGCCCAACAACTCCGGCATTTCCGAAGAGATAATAATGATGCCTTTATCCCTCTTCGCCAGTTCGGAAATAAGCTGATAGATTTCAAACTTTGCGCCAACGTCAATGCCGCGCGTCGGTTCATCCAGCATTAATATTTCCGGTTGGGTTAACAGCCAGCGGCCAATAATCACTTTTTGCTGATTGCCGCCGGAAAGCGAGCCGATGGAGGTATGATGCCCCGGCGTTTTTACCCGCATGGCATCAATAACCCACTGGGTATCGCTTTTCATGCGGCTGTTATCCAGCAGGCCGAGCCGGTTTTTATACTGGCGAATATTGGAAATTAATGAGTTAAAACCAATATCTAAATAAGCATAAATCCCGGTGGAGCGGCGCTCCTCGGTAACCAGCGCAAAGCCGTGGTTTATCGCTTCGTTGGCGCTGTGATTATTAATCGCCTTGCCGTGCAACTTAATGGTGCCGCCCGACTTTTCACGAATGCCGAACAGCGTCTCGACGATATCGGTACGCTTGGCGCCCACCAGACCGGCAATGCCGAGGATCTCCCCTTTATGCAGATCGAATGAAATATCACGAATTGAGGGCTGGCGCAGCGAGGTCAGGTTGCGCACTTCCAGAATCACTTCGCCCGGCACGTTGGTTTTATCCGGGAAGCGCTGGTTCAGCGAACGTCCTACCATCATGGCGATGATCTTATCCATATCCAGCCCTTCCAGCGGCTGGGTATTGATCCACTGGCCGTCGCGCAGAATGGTAATTTCATCACACAGCTGGAATATCTCTTCCATCTTATGAGAGATATAAACAATGCCGCAGCCGCGATCTTTCAGCTTACGAATAATAGTGAACAGGTGATTTACTTCTTTCTCGGTCAGAGAAGAGGTCGGCTCATCCATAATCACAATTTTAGCGTCATAGGAAAACGCTTTGGCGATTTCCACCATCTGCATTTGTGAAACGGAAAGCAGCGCCACCTTATCACGCGGATCGATATCAATATCCAGTTCGTCAAAAATGGCTTTGGTATCGCGATACATTTTATCGTGATCGACAAATATTCCTTTGCGCGGATAACGCCCCAGCCACATGTTATCCATGACCGAGCGCTGTAATACCAGGTTTAATTCCTGATGCACCATGGATACGCCATTTTCCAGCGCCTCTTTTGCGCTCTGGAAGTTTACCTCTTTCCCCTGGAAAAGAATTGTTCCGCTGTCTTTACTGTAAATACCAAACAGGCATTTTAATAAGGTCGATTTACCTGCGCCATTCTCCCCCATCAGCGCGTGAACGGAATGTGGCCGGACTTTTAAATTAACATTATCCAAAGCCTTCACGCCGGGAAATGACTTATTGATATTCGTCATTTCCAGCAAGAATTCATGCTGTGCTGTTTTTTCACTGGCCATAATTTACCTGGCTAAATGTCTCTGCGTCTGGCAAAAAGGGC
Source organism: Mixta hanseatica (assembly GCF_023517775.1). Classification (NCBI taxonomy): domain Bacteria; kingdom Pseudomonadati; phylum Pseudomonadota; class Gammaproteobacteria; order Enterobacterales; family Erwiniaceae; genus Mixta; species Mixta hanseatica. The sequence goes on from NZ_CP082904.1 coordinate 2,804,766, forward strand.
ACAGCTAGCGCTGCGCCCTGGTTTGTTTATTTACTGAATTGAGCAAGGTTTTCTTTATCTACCGCCACGTAAGGGATACGTACGATTTTATTTTCCAGCTTAAAGTTGGTGCCTTCCGCTGCGGGTTTGCCATCCGCAAGGTTTTTCGCCAGTTCAAAGGTCGCCTTCGCCTGGTTGGCACCGTCGTTCAATACCGTACCGGCCATCGCGCCCGATTTGACCATCGCCAGCGCTTCCGGCAGCGCATCGACGCCAAATACCGGAATGGACGATTTATTGTGCGCCTTCAGCGCTTCAACTGCGCCCATCGCCATCGCATCGTTGTTGGCGATGACGACTTCGATTTTGTTGGCGTTAGGGCCAGAAAGCCAGGCGTCTACTTTGTCTTTTGCCTGCGCGGTATCCCACATCGCGGTATCCATCGCCAGCTGCTGCGTTTTGATGCCGTCTTTGTTCAGGGTGTCAATAACATATTTGGTACGCGCTTCCGCATCCGGATGGCCTGGCTCGCCTTTCAGCAGCACAAACTGAATCTGACCATCTTTATTCAGATCCCATGCCGGGGTGGCTTTCCAGTGTTTCTCAATCAACTGACCCTGGATAACGCCGGACTCTTTCGAATCAGTGCCCACGTAGTAGGCTTTATCGTAGCCGGCCAGCACTTTGGCGCTCGGTTCTTTGTTAAAGAACACTACCGGCACATCGTTGCTGCGCGCTTTATCAATCACCACGCCTGCCGCAGCCGGGTCAACCAGGTTGATCGCCAGGGCTTTTACCCCTTTGGCCAGCAGCACGTCAATTTGGTCGTTCTGTTTTGACTGGTCGTTCTGCGAGTCATTCATCAACAGCTGAACGCCGCCGGCGGCCTGCGCATCTTTTTCCAGATCCTTACGCACCATCGACATAAAGTTATCGTCATATTTATAGATGGTAACGCCAATACGGGTATCTGCTGCGTGCGCCGTTGCACCAAACATCATGCTGGCAACCAGGGCTGTGAGGGTGAAAACCTTCTTATTCATAGTATTAGTATCTCCGGTTTTTACAGGGGTCGTTCTACATCCAAACCCTCTATCTCATGGACAGAGGTGCGCGGATACTCAGTGAAAAAATCGGCCTGGGCGGGTAGTTGATCAAACGTTACGCAAAGCCGATGGATTGCTGACACAAAACCTGACTTCCTTAATCGGTAACGCTTCCTGGAAAGTAATCGCAAATGTGTTATGCGGCGCGTAGAACGATTCTGCTGGGCTAAAACCGTTACATTATGTTTCATCGCCGTTAAGTCGCAGCTATCATAGAGAGGCGTATGTTAATTAACTGTGAATTTACTCACAGATTGAAAACGGTTACATGGCGGAATCGTTTGAAAGAGTGACCGGTGCCACACTTTGTCGTGCGGCCACCGAATGTCGGCGCACCAGCGTCGGCATAAAACAATGGCGGGCATTAGCATCCAGCTCGCCGGCGGCGCCTTTTAACGCCAGTTCCGTCGCCAGTTTGGCCATAGAAACAATGGGATAGCGTACCGTGGTTAGCTGCGGATCGGTATAGCGCGAAATGGGAATATCATCGAAGCCGATAACGGAAACCTGTTGCGGCACCAGAATACCGTTATCTTTTAATGCGGTTAGCGCGCCGGTGGCCATGCTGTCGTTGTAGGTAAACAGCGCCGTCAGCTGCACGTTGCGGCCCAGCAGCTCCACCATCGCCGCTTCCCCGCCCTGCATATCCGGCTCGCCGCTGCCGATCCAGACTTCCGGCGGCATAATGCCCTGCTCGTGCAGCGCCTGTAGCCAGCCCGCTCGCCGCTGCTCTTCATCCTCAATCGGATGGCTGGAGCCGAGATAGCCAATGCGCGTATGCCCCTGCTGCAACAGCATGCGCGTCGCCATCAGCGCGCCGCTGACGTTATCCAGCCCGACGCAGCGATATTCATAACCGGGAACGATGCGGTTAACCAGCACCATACCCGGCACCTGATCCATAAAGTGGCTCAGTTCGGCGTCGGAGAGCGATTTAGAGTGCACCACCAGCGCGTTACAGCGTTGGCGGATCAATACCTCAATCGCGTGCCGCTCTTTCTCTTCCTGATGCCAGGAGTTACTGATCAGCACATGCTTTTGCACCCGCTGCGCTACGGTATCCACCGCCTTAACCAGCGCGCCGAAAAAGGGATCGGACACATCCATTACCACCACACCAATGGTGTCGCTCACCTGCGTCGCCAGCGCCTGCGCGTTAGCATTGGGCCGGTAGCCCAACGCATCTACCGCCTGCTGCACGGCATCGCGGGTTTCGGCCGTTACCGCGCTGCTGTTATTCAGCACGCGAGAAACCGTCGCGACGGAAACGCCCGCCAGACGCGCGACGTCACGAATGGTAATCATGATTGATGACCTGAAATAAGGAAGTAATGCTGCATGTTTTACCTGCCGACTGGAAGAGCTGACGGCTATTCTGGCAGGCAAGCGCGCTGGGCTACGTGAATCAGGTCACATTGATGAAAACGGTTACATACAATTTAATAACAATTGTGACGGGCATCATTGTCCGGGACGGGCGTTATGTAGCGGCTTGCCCGCCGCCAGCCGGGTAAGCTGTCGCCATAGCCACTCCAGCGGCCCCTGACGGAAGCGGCGCAGCCACAGCGTTGAAAACAGCAGATTAGCTAGCCATACCAGCGGCACCAGCATTAACAGCTGCAGGCGATCGAAATGCATAAACAGCTCAAAGCGGTAGAACAGCGTGGTGCAGATCAGGGTTTGCAGCAGATAGTTGCTTAACGCCATGCGGCCTACGCAGCAGATGGGCTGGGTGATTTTCAGCCGGGCCAGCTGTGGCCAAAAGCCAAAACAAAGCGCCGCATAGCCAAGGCTAACCAGCGGCGCGGCCAGATCGCGCGGCGCCTGCAGATAAAACGCCGACCAGCGAAACGCCCAGCCCAGCTGCCACTGCAGCAGCGTCGCCGGCAGTTGAATCAGCCAGCCGAGGGTTAATAAAATCACCGCCGTGCGGCGATAGTGACGGCGGCTGAACGCACCCTGCAGCCAGCCGTTGCGCATCAGCGCGCCGCCGATCATCATCAGTCCCGCCAGCTGCCAGCCATACTGCGCACCCAGCGCCAGCAGCATCGAAGAGAGGTGATCAAGACGATTTTGCACCGCATTCCAGCCGCCGTTAAGCTTCCAGAACATTTCATACTGAATATCCGCCGCCGCCGGCAGCCAGGAGCGCGCCGGTTCCGGCGAGGAGATCAGGCCAAACAGCAGCAGCACGCCCACGCCCACCAGATAGAGCATCGCGCCGGTATTAAACAGCGAGCGCGTGGAGGGCACATCGCGGATCATGCGCCAGGCAATCAGCCCGATAATGCCGTAGGCGAGCAGGATATCCCCTTCCCAGAGAAACAGAGCGTGAATAAACCCGAAGATCACCAGCCAGCTTAGGCGCGCCTGGATCCAGCGCTTACCGCGCGGCAGCAGCATTTGCAGGCCCGCGCCAAACAGCAGGGCAAACAGCGTCAGGAATTTGCTTTGCGCCAGCAGATCAAGCGTCGCCCAGCTAAGCGCATCGCTTAGAGAAGGCTGCCCGTGCCAGGCGGGATTAAGGTAGGCGGCGGAAGGCAGGCCGAAGCCGCTGATATTCAGCAGCAGGATACCGAGAATGGCGAGACCACGAATAAAATCCAGCGTGATATTTCGTTGCATGCCGGTTCCTGCTGCGTTTCCCTCTGCCGTCAGAGGAGATTAGTTATGACGCACCGCGCGCAAAAACTCCTGGCGCGTGTTCTGGCTGGACTTAAACAGGCCGCCCAGTGAGGTGGTGGTGGTCGCGCTGTTGGCGTCGCGAATGCCGCGCGCCTTCACGCAGTAGTGCACCGCGTCAATTGATACCGCCACGTTATTGGTGCCGAGCAGCGTTTGCAACGCAATCAGCACCTGCTGCGTCAGACGTTCCTGCACCTGTGGGCGCTGAGCGAAGAACTGCACGATGCGGTTGATTTTCGACAGGCCAATCACTTTATCTTTGGGGATATAGGCCACGGTCGCCTGACCATCAATGATCACGAAATGGTGTTCACAGGTACTGGTCAACGTAATGTCGCGCACGGTAACCATCTCATCCACCTTCATTTTATTTTCAATGAGGGTGATTTTTGGAAAATTAGCGTAATCCAAACCAGAGAAGATTTCATTAACATACATCTTGGCGATGCGGTGTGGGGTTTCCATCAGGCTGTCATCTTCTAAATCAAGATTGAGCAGCTGCATGATTTCAGTCATATGCCCGGCAATCAGCCGTTTACGCGTTTCGTCATCCATTTCACGTACGGGCGCACGTAACGGGGTTTCCAGTCCACGCGCAACCAGCGCTTCGTGAACCAGAGCAGCTTCATGACTTAACGTCGCCATGTGATGTTTCTCCAGCAGGTGTAACAGCCGATAATCGCCAACGGGGTCGTTATCGGGGTAATAATCTGAGGGCGTATTCTGAAGCACTCCGCCCGGTTTATCCAGTGAATACGCGTAATCGCTACTGAAATCGCTTCATGCAGCGCGCCGCCATACCAGCCCGCCGGCCAACAGCAGCGCAGCGCCGGCAACGTAGAGCGCAGGATCGAGGCGATGCAGCACCAGGGTGGAAAGCGAAGAGAGCAGCGGTCCCGCCAGCTGACCAATGGCGTAGCCGGTAGTCAACAATCCCGCCAGATAACGGGAATGCTGCGGCGCCAGCTCGCGGCCATACTGCAGCGTCAGCTGCACTACGCAAAGGAAACCGCCGCCCGTTAGCAGCCCCCCCAGCGCCAGCCCACCGATGCCCGGCATCAGCCCGCCGATAAATACGCCCAGCGCCTGCGCCCAGAGCGCGATCGCCAGGCGGGTATGAGCGGCGGCCCATCGCCGGGTAACTATCGCGAGGCCGATGCCCGCCACCGCCGCCCCGCCGAAGATCGGCCAGACAAACTGAGCCACCAGGCTATGCGGGAAACGCGTGACCGCCAGCTGCGAGAGAAAGGTCGCCGGCAGAATATAGCCAAAGCCCGCCAGGCTATAGCTCCAGACCAGACGTTTCAAATTACCGTTCAGCACCAGCGGCGCGGGCGCAGTTTCCGGTCGGTGCAGTTCGCCGCGGCGCGGTAGATTGAGCGCAATCGGCGCGATCAGCAGCAGAGCCAGCGCGCCATAGGCCAGCCATGCGCCAGCTGCCGAAAGATGATAATGGTTCAACATCACCGCCAGCATCCCGCTGAGAAAGATACCGATGCCCGGCCCGGCAAATACCATTGCCAGCAGGGCCGGTCTGCCGTGCTTTTGCAGCTGTTCACCGCACCACGCCGCTACCAGCACCATCGCCCAGCCGCTGGCCCAGCCGATAAAAAAGCGCAGTGTGCCGTGTAGCCACGCGCTGTCCAGCCATGCGGAGAGCAGCGTCAGCGCCACCGCTCCCCAGACGCCCGCCTGCAGTCGCCTCTCGACGTGGCGGCGCGCGCGCATCGCATCAAAAGAGCCGCACAGATAACCGAGATAGTTCAGAGCCGCCACCACACTGGCGCTGGTAAGCGTAAGCTGCTGTTCAGCAATCATCAACGGCACCTGCGGCGTAAAGGCGAAACGCCCAATACCCATCGCCACCACCAACGACAACAACGCGCTGAGCGCAATCTGCCCTGCCCCTGCCTTCCTGCCTGGATTGTGCATAATTACTATCAACTTTTGTAATGAACGGTTGCGTCCATCATGCCCGACGTTTAAACTCACAAAAAGTGAATGTTTATAACCAAGTTGATTACGGTAAGAGAACAGATGGATTTAGTCCAGTTACGTATGTTCTGCCAGGTTGCAGAAACCGGTTCGGTGGCGCGCGCCGCGGAACAGCTGCATCGTGTCCCTTCTAACCTGACCACGCGCCTGCGCCAGCTGGAACAGGAGATCGGGGTTGATCTGTTTATTCGTGAAAAACAGCGCCTGCGTTTATCGCCGATGGGCCATAATTTCCTCTGTTACGCCCAGCGTATTTTGACATTGAGCGATGAGGCGCTGAGCATGGCTCGCACCGGCGAGCCGGGCGGCAATTTCGCCCTGGGTTCAATGGAGAGCACCGCCGCCACGCGCCTGCCGAATCTGCTGGCCGCCTATCATCAGCGCTATCCGGCGGTGGCGCTATCGCTGATCACCGGCACCTCCGGCGAGATTATCGACCGTGTGCGTGAAGGCACTTTGGCGGCGGCGCTGGTTGACGGGCCGGTTAATTATGAAGAGCTGAACGGCTGCATCGCGTTTCGTGAGCAGATGATGCTGATCTCCAGCGCCGACCATGCGCCGATCCATAGCGCCGTCGACGCCAGCGGCGATACGGTCTTCGCGTTTCGCACCAGCTGTTCCTACCGTTTACGGCTGGAAGAGTGGTTCCGCGACAGCGGCGTGCAGCCGCATAGCGTGATGGAGATCCAGTCCTATCACGCAATGATGGCCTGCGTCGCCAGCGGCGCCGGCGTGGCGTTGATCCCGCAGTCAGTGCTGGCGCAAATGCCGGCACGCGAGCGGGTGCAGGCGCATGTGTTGCCGCCTAAATTTTCTGATACCGCCACCTGGTTAATCTGGCGGCGGGATGCGTTTACCCCCAATGTGGAAGCGCTGAAATACCTGATTATTGAACAGTTTGACGACAAACCCGTTAATGATGAACTGATGCATCCTTTGGAGCTGATAAATGGAAATGATTAAAACCCGTGCCGCCGTTGCCTGGGCCGCTGGCGAACCGCTGAAGATTGAAGAAGTGGATCTGATGCCGCCGCAAAAAGGCGAAGTACTGGTGCGTATTGTCGCCACCGGTGTTTGCCATACCGATGCGTACACCCTGTCGGGCAAAGATCCGGAAGGGGTATTCCCGGCGATCCTGGGTCACGAAGGCGGCGGTATTGTCGAAGCTGTGGGCGAAGGCGTCACCAGCGTCGAAGTAGGCGATCATGTAATTCCGCTCTATACGCCGGAATGCGGCAAATGTAAGTTCTGCCTGTCCGGCAAAACCAACCTGTGTCAGGCGATCCGCACCACGCAGGGGAAAGGCCTGATGCCGGATGGCACCACCCGTTTCTTCAAAGACGGCAAGCCGATTTTCCACTATATGGGCACCTCGACCTTCTCTGAGTACACCGTCGTACCGGAAATCTCGCTGGCAAAAATCAGCAAAGAAGCGCCGCTGGAAGAAGTGTGCCTGCTGGGCTGCGGCGTGACCACCGGTATGGGTGCGGTGATGAATACCGCTAAAGTCAAAGAAGGCGATACCGTGGCGATTTTCGGTCTGGGCGGCATTGGCCTGTCGGCGATTATCGGCGCGAAGATGGCGAAAGCAGGCCGTATTATCGGCATCGACATCAATACCAGCAAATTCGATCTGGCACGTAAACTGGGCGCGACCGATCTGATTAACCCGAAAGACTACAACAAGCCGATTCAGGAAGTGATCGTTGAGATGACCGACGGCGGCGTGGATTATTCATTCGAGTGCATCGGCAACGTTAACGTGATGCGTTCAGCGCTGGAGTGCTGCCACAAAGGCTGGGGCGAGTCGGTGATTATCGGCGTGGCCGGCGCAGGGGAAGAGATCTCTACCCGTCCTTTCCAGCTGGTGACCGGACGCGTCTGGCGCGGCTCCGCCTTTGGCGGCGTCAAAGGCCGCTCGCAGCTGCCGGGTATCGTGCAGGATTACCTTGATGGTAAATTCCAGCTGAACGATTTTATCACCCATACCATGCCGCTGGAGGAGATCAATGAAGCGTTCGAGCTGATGCATGAAGGCAAATCGATCCGCTCCGTGGTGCATTTCAGTAAATAAACGGGAGCCATCATGCCAACGACGCTGGAATTACTGGAAGAACATCGTATGTTTGGTGGCTGGCAGCAGCGCTGGCGTCATCATTCGTCGGTGCTGGGCTGCAACATGACCTTCGGCATTTTTCTGCCGGGTCCGCAGAGCGATGCGCCGCCGCCGGTGGTCTGGTGCCTGGCGGGTCTGACCTGTACCGATGAAAACTTCTCCGTTAAGTCGGGCGCGCAACGCATAGCGGCGGAGTTAGGTCTGGTACTGGTAATGCCCGATACCAGCCCGCGCGGCGACGAAGTGCCGAACAGTGAAGCTTACGACCTGGGACAGGGCGCAGGTTTCTATCTGAACGCGACGCAGGAACCGTGGCGGCAGAATTTCCATATGTACGATTACATTAACGAGGAGCTGCCGGCGCTGATTGCCGCCAGCTTTAAGGTAAGCGATCGTCAGGCAATTATGGGACACTCCATGGGCGGCCACGGCGCGCTGATGCTGGCGCTGCGTAATCCGCAGAAATTTACCTCTGCTTCCGCCTTCGCCCCGATCGTCAATCCGTGCGCGGTGCCGTGGGGCCAGAAAGCGTTCAGCGCCTACTTAGGTGACGATCGTGAGCAGTGGCGGCAATATGATAGCTGCTGTCTGATGCAACAAGCGCAGCAGACGCTGCCGATGCTGATCGATCAGGGGGACAGCGACCAGTTCCTCGCCGATCAGCTGCAGCCGGAGCAGCTGGAGGCGATCGCGCAGCAGCACGACTGGCCGCTAACGCTGCGTATCCAGCCGGGTTACGACCACAGCTATTTCTTTATTGCCTCATTTGTTGAGGATCATCTGCGCTTCCATGCGCAGCATCTGTTGGCATAACAGCAAAGGGCGGCGCAGGCCGCCCTTATTTATCGCGACGCTTAGATAAGGGTTGCGCCGATTACAGGCCCGGTTCAGCTACCAGTCCGTCAATTAACACCTGCGGGGTGCCCTGCGAGCAGCGCTCGATGCGCCCGCGCACGCCATAGACTTCGGCCAAACTTTCCGCCGTAATCACTGCTTCCGGCGCGCCATCGGCAATTAACCTGCCCTGTTGCAGCATTAATACATGCCCGGCATGGCGCAGCGCGATATTAATATCGTGTACCACTACCAGGGTAACAATATTACGCAGCCGGGTCTCCCGCCGCACTAAATCCATTACGTGGAACTGATAATTTAAATCCAGCGCGCTGAGCGGCTCATCCAGTAATAACAGCTGTGGACGACGAATTAACGATTGCGCTAATCCCACCAGCTGTTTTTGCCCACCGGAAAGCTGGTCGAGGTAGCTTAAAGCCAGATGAGCAATTCCTAGCTGTTCCAGTAACGCCATCACTTCCGCTTCACTGGTGGCGCTGCCGCCGTAGCTGCCGGAAGCGCGTTGGGCGACGATAATCGATTCCAGCACGTGCAGATGCACGCCTGCCGGCAGCGACTGCGGTAGGTAAACCACTTTTTCCGCGCGGCGGACGAAAGGCAGCGCCGTCAGCTCTTCGCCATTCAGCCACAGTTCGCCCTGCGCCTGATTCAGGCCGGCCAGGGAGCGCAGCAGCGTTGATTTACCGCAGCCGTTCGGCCCCAGCAGCACGGTGATTTTCCCGCGCGGCAGCTGAGGAACGTTGAGGTTTTCAATCACTTTACGTTTGGGGTATCCACTATGAAACGCGCGGATCTGTAAGCCTTCCATCAGACATTCCCCCGATGACGCAGAATAATGGTCAGGAAAAACGGCACGCCAACCAGGGAGGTGACAATGCCGACCGGGATAATGATGCCCGGGATCAGATTTTTCGAGGCGACCGAGGCCATTGACAATACCAGCGCGCCGGTCAGGGCGCTGGCAGGCAGGTAGAAACGGTGATCTTCACCGAATATCAGCCGGGAAATGTGCGGCGCGACCAGGCCAATAAAACCAATTGGCCCGACAAAGGCCACCGCCAGCGCTGAAAGAATACTGATGCGCAGCAGCGTGCCCAGACGCAGACGACGCACGTCGATGCCAAAGCTGACGGCGCGATCTTCCCCCAGGCGCAGCGCGGTCAGTTTCCAGGCGCTCATTAACGAGAATGGCAGCAACAGCAGCACCGCCGCGCTGAGAATGCCCAGCTTTTCCCACGAGGCGCGCGCCAGGCTGCCCATGGTCCAGAACACCAGCCCCTGCAATGTATCTTCGCTGGCGATGAACTGCAGCATGGAAACCAGCGCGTTAAAGGTGAACACCAGCGCAATCCCGAACAGCACCACGCCGGAGGTGGCGACCCGCGTCCAGCGTGTAACCGCATCCAGCATCAGCGCCGCAAGCAGCGCAAAGACAAAAGCGTTGCCGGAGATAAACCACTGGTCGGGGATGCCGGGAATGCCGATACCCAGAATGATCGCCAGCGCAGCGCCAAAGGCAGCGGCGGACGACACGCCCAGGGTAAACGGGCTGGCCAGCGGGTTATTCAGGATGGTTTGCATTTCCGCGCCGGCCAGGCCAAGCGCCAGGCCTACCACTACCGCCATCAGCGCATAGGGCAAGCGGATTTCCCAGACGATCACCCGCGTTCCGGCATCGACGCTCTCCGGTTGCAGCAGGGTATGCCATAGCGTGTCCAGCGTCAGGCCGGAAGGGCCAAGAGTAAAATCGAAAATTAGCGAAGTCAGAATGGCCAGCAGCAGTACGCCCATCATCATCAGGCGGTGCCGTAACAGTTGGCGGTAGCGTCCCATCACCTGCTCAGGCGGCTTAGCGCTGACGTAGTGGGCGGAATCGGGTGTCACACTCATGTTAAATCCTGTCAATGTCCGTTATTTCCGGCACGGCGGACGGTTCCTGCGGTCATCGTGCTGCAATAAGGCTACGCGACGCCCTGACCCGCCGTTAACGGCAGGCCTGACGGTAAGGGCTGGAACAATAAAACAAATGATAATGGTTATCAATGCAATTTGTAGCATTGTTATAGTTAGCAAAAAGGCGCCACTTTCGTTGCGCCTTTATTGTATCTGCCGATTATCAACCGTTAGTCACCGAAACGCGGAAACTCCATATCGCGATAGCGCACGAAACGGCTGCGGCGCACCAGTTTGTAACCAAACCAGATCACCAGGAACAGCGGGATGCCGATATAGGTGGCGGCTACGCCGTACCAGTCAATGGTATCCGCCAGAAAAGCCTGATAGTTCTGCCCGAGGGTAATAATCAGGCAAAGCACGAAGGCGAACATCGGTCCCAGTGGGAAAAAGCCGGAAAGATAAGGCAGCTCTTCCAGTTTATGCCCCTGCGCTACATAACCGCGACGGAAGCGATAGTGGCTGATGGCAATACCCAGCCAGGCGATAAAGCCGGTCATCCCTGAGGTATTCAGCAGCCACAGATAAACCTGCTGGTTGCCGAATTTTGAGGTCAGGAAGCAAAGCGCGGCGACTACGGTAGTGGCATAAAGCGCATTGCGCGGCACGCCGTTTTTCGACAGCTTAGCGAAAATACGCGGCGCTTTACCTTCGCTGGCCAGGGTAAACAGCATGCGCGTCGAGGCGTACATGCCGGAGTTGCCCGCTGACAGCACCGCCGTCAGGATCACCGCATTCATCACCGCCGCCGCCGACAGCAGACCGGCATGCTGGAACACCAGGGTGAACGGGCTGACGCTGATATCTTTTACATCGTTACGCAGCAGGCTGGGATCGGTGTAAGGAATGATCAGGCTGATAATCAGAATGGCGAAAATATAGAACAACAGAATACGCCAGAATACCTGACGCACCGCGCGCGGAATGTTCTTCGCCGGATCTTCCGACTCGCCCGCCGCGATACCAATCAGCTCGGTGCCCTGGAACGAGAAGCCGACAATCATCGCCACCCCGATCATCGCTGAAAACCCGCCGGCGAACGGCGCTTCGCCGATCTGCCAGTTTTGCCAGCCGGCGCTTTCGCCGCCGCGCAGAATGCCGATCATCATCAGTACGCCGATGATGATAAAGATAATCACGGTGGTAACTTTAATCAGCGAGAACCAGTATTCCGCTTCGCCGAAGCCTTTGACGGAAATATAGTTCAGCAGGAACATCAGGCCGAGGAACAGCGCGCTCCAGATCCAGCCCGGCGTATCCGGGAACCAGTAACTCATCACCAGCTGTGATGCCACCAGGTCAACGGCGATAGTCACCGCCCAGTTGTACCAGTAGTTCCATCCAAGGGCGAAGCCAAAGCCCTCTTCAACATATTTGGCACCATAGGTGGAGAAAGAGCCCGAAACTGGCATAAACGCCGCCAGTTCGCCGAGACTGGTCATCAAAAAGTAGACCATCAACCCGATAAGCGCATAGGAGAGCAGCGCACCGCCTGGTCCCGCCTGCGAGATTGTCGCCCCTGACGCGACAAACAGCCCGGTGCCGATAGATCCGCCAATGGCGATCATTGTTAAATGGCGCGCCTTTAACGCACGCTGTAACCCAGGTTGTTGTGTTGTTTTTTTATCCTGAACCATATTTAAACGCTATAAATGGGGTGAAAAGAGGCGCGATTGTAGCAACTCATCGGGTCAAGTATAGCGATAACCCTGCGTTATAAGTTACCTTCATGATCCGCGCCGGATTATTAGTAGGCCCGTTAATTATTCCCGGCAATAGCTCAGAAAGCGGCTTAGCGCCTTGGAAATATGTTTCTGCCGATGGTGGATACGGTAAAGGGTACGCGATAAGGTCGGCAGCGGCACCTTTATTTCTACCAGCGAGCCGGTTTCCAGCTGTTCGGCAATCACCCGCCGCGACAGGCAGCTAATACCCATCCCGTGCCGTACCGCATGCTTGATCGCTTCCGAGTTGCCCAACTCCAGCGCCAGCTGGAACTGCGGCAAATGCGACAGCAGCAGATAATCAACGATTTCACGTGTGCCCGACCCGCGTTCGCGCAGGATCCAGGGCGTGGCGGCCAGACTTTCCAGGGTCACCGGCTGCTGGCGCAGCGGCGTATCGGGCGCGGCAAACACCACCAGTTCATCCTGTAGCCAGGGCTCGCTGACGATATCGCTGACGTGGCACGGCCCTTCTATCAGCCCCAGATCCACGCGAAAATCCGCCACCGCATTGATCACATCCTGACTGTTGCCCACGCTCAGCTCCAGCGGCAGCTGCGGATAGTCGCGCCGCCAGGCGGCAAGCATACCCGGCAGCAGATAATTGCCGATGGTGCTGCTGGCGTACAGACGAATCGCGCCGTTATCCTCGCGAAACAGCTGTTCAATATCGCTGGCCTGCTCCAGCAATCCTACCGCGCGCGGATAGAGCAGACGGCCATGTTCATTCACCACCAGCCGCTTACCGACGCGATCGAACAGCTGCACCCCCAGCTGCCCTTCCAGATCGGCCAGCGCGGCGCTGACCGCCGATTGCGAAAGCGCCAGCAATTGCGAAGCCTGGGTGGTGGAGCCGCTTTTCAGCACCTCGGTAAACACTTCAATTTGACGCAGCGTAATATGCATCGATTGTCCTTTACATCATAAAATGTCTGACGCTCCAGATCAGCAGCGCCAGCCAGAACAGCAGCAATAGCATCAGGCCGCTGCGGCTAATCAATTTTTTTCCCTGCCGCCGCCGCTGTTCAGCGTTGGCCAGGCTGCGGGCGCGCACCTGAGCCGGCATCATGCGCAGCAGCAGCATTACGCCCGACGGCACGATCACCGCATCGTCCAGCCATCCTATCAGGGGGATCACATCAGGGATCAGATCGATGGGGCTAACGGCGTAAACCGCCAGCAGCCCGGTACCCAACTTTAACCACAGCGGCGCATGAGGATCGCGGCAGGCAAACCACAGCGTCAGCGCATCTTTTTTAATCAGCCGCACCCAGCGGCGTACCCGATTAAACAGCACTTTCTCCTCCCGCTTATATCACTTATTCCGATTAATAATAAATATATAATCAATTTCACTTTTAAGCCAGGCGTGGCGCACACTTGTCGCAACGAAAGAGGAGTCCGTCTATGGCTGAGTTAACCCTGACAAAATCACCTTACCGTCCGGGACGTTTGTTACCCGGGCTGCTGTTGACCGGCCTGATTGCCGCCGTGGCGCTCGCGCTGGGCAATCAGACGACCTTTGCCGCGCTGGGCCTGAGCGGGCTGACGCTGGCGATTGTTATCGGCATGCTGCTGGGCAATACTCTTTATCCACATCTGCATTCCGTCTGCGACAGCGGTGTGCTGCTGGCGAAGCAGCGTCTGCTGCGGCTGGGGATTATCCTGTACGGTTTTCGTCTTACCTTCCAGCAGATTGCAGGCGTGGGCGTCAGCGGCATCGTTATCGACGCGCTGACGCTGAGCTCGACGTTTTTGCTGGCCTGTTGGCTGGGTCGACGCTGGCTGGGGCTGGATCGGGAAAGCTGCTGGCTGATCGGCGCGGGCAGCAGCATCTGCGGCGCTGCCGCCGTGCTGGCCACCGAGCCGGTAGTTAAGGCGCAGGCGGCGAAGGTGGCGATAGCCATCGCTACCGTGGTGCTGTTCGGTACGCTGGCAATTTTTATCTGGCCCCTGCTCTGGTCGCTGGCGCACCCGCTGTTCCCTGCGCTGACCACAACACAGTTTGGCATCTATACCGGTTCGACTATCCATGAGGTGGCGCAGGTGGTAGCCGCAGGCCACGCGATCGGCCCGGAGGCGGAAAACGCGGCGGTGATCGCCAAAATGCTGCGCGTGATGCTGCTGGCGCCGTTCCTGCTGCTGCTTTCCGCCTGGATCCAACGCCAAAGCCCGCAGCAGCCGACGCAACGAGGCGCTGTCCCCTTTCCCTGGTTCGCCCTAATGTTTATTGCGGTAGCGCTGTTTAATTCATTTCATCTGCTGCCTGCCGGCTGGATTGCGCTGATCAACCAGCTCGATACGCTAATGCTGGCGATGGCGATGGCCGCTCTGGGCCTGACCACCCATGTCAGCGCGTTTAAACAGGCGGGGGTTCGCCCGCTGCTGCTGGGCCTGATGCTGTTTATCTGGCTGCTGCTGGGCGGTGGCGCTATTAACCTGTTGGTTCACCATTTCATGCCTTAGGCGCATCAGTTATCATGGCCTGCCTGCTCAGGCAGGCTATTAACAGGAGAACAGCATGAAATTTATTGGCGCGCATGTCAGTGCGGCGGGCGGTGTGGAACAGGCGGTGTTACGCGCCCATGAACTGGAAGCCACCGCCTTTGCGCTGTTTACCAAAAATCAGCGGCAGTGGCGAGCGGCGCCCTTATCCACCGCGACGATCGACGCCTTTCGCAGCGCCTGCGAAAAGTATGGTTACAGCAGCGGTCAGATCCTGCCGCACGACAGCTTTTTAATTAATCTCGGGCATCCGCTGGAAGAGCCGCTGGAAAAATCGCGTAAGGCGTTTATTGATGAATTGCAGCGCTGCGAACAGCTGGGGCTGTCGCTGCTTAACTTTCATCCCGGCAGCCATCTTAGCCAGATCGATGAGGACGCCTGCCTGCAGCGCATTGCTGAATCGGTGAATATTGCGCTGGATAAAACCCGTGGCGTTACCGCGGTAATTGAAAATACCGCCGGTCAGGGCAGCAACCTGGGCTATCGCTTTGAGCATCTGGCGGCAATTATCGATCGGGTGGAAGATAAATCGCGCGTTGGCGTCTGTATCGATACCTGTCACGCGTTTGCCGGCGGCTACGATCTGCGCAGCGAAGCGGATTGCGAAGCGACTTTTGCCGAGTTCGATCGCATTGTCGGCTTCCAGTATCTGCGCGGCATGCATTTGAACGATGCGAAAAGCGCTTATGCCAGCCGCGTTGACCGCCATCACAGTCTCGGCGAAGGCAATATCGGCAAAACCGTATTTAGCTGGCTGATGAAAGACAGCCGCTTTGATAATATTCCACTGATTCTGGAAACCATTAATCCCGATATCTGGAAAGATGAAATCGCCTGGCTGAAATCGCAGCAGCGCGCCACCAGCGTCGATTAACCGCGCTTTTGCCAGCCCGTTTGGGGCTGGCAAAGCGGTAACCATTTTAATAATTTTCCATTTTATGGTTAGAAAAGGTCACTGACACCGCATCACGATAATCTGCATCGTTTGCAGTGATTTGTGAACAGAGTGCGACATTGCCATCCTTCTGATAGCTACAGCTCTGTTTAAGCCATACGGTATCCTTTCCTGCTGTTAGCGAAGTTTCCATATCCACAAACTGCGGGTTACCTGCCGGGTAAAAAAAACGGCTATCTGTTTGTTTTTCATAATCCCGAATACGTACCGGAAACTGCCCGAAACGATACTCAAAGCGTTGGCTAACTTTACCGCTTACGCGATCGATAATACTTTCCAGCAATCCCTGCGCATTGTAGCTAAGCCTGTATTTCCCACTTTTATTTTCCAGCTCGGTCACCTGGCAGCGCTGATTTACCTTTCCGCTAACAGGCTGGCCTCGATTCGAGGTGAGGACGCCATGCTGGTTAACGATATGAAATTCAGCGTCGTTGAGCTTATCGGCCATATTGATGCGGGTGAAACAGCCGCTGCGGTCGTACCAAACATCTGTCATAGCCAATAGTTCGCCCGTGCTATTTCTGATCCACTGCAGGCTATGTTTAACCGGCCCGACGCTGGGATCGTGATTAAAGAGCTGCGCGGCGTTAAGTACCGCAGGCTGAAAACGTATCGGTGAGGTCGCCTGCACGGAGGCCGTCAGGCATAACGCACCTGAGAATAAAAACCATTTTTTCATTATTGTCCCTGCCAAATAAGGCCATTTAAAAAAGATAGAGAATATCTAAGCCTTTAGCCTGATAACAGCGCTTAAGTTACGCACAAACCGGCCGATAGAAGAAACTTATTTGCTCTACAGGGACTGAAGTATGAAACGCATTGTTTTGCCAGTGGGATTATTGCTTGCAACGCTGGCGGCCGCACCATTTAGCTCCGCCAGCGAAGGCGGTCAGCCTAAAACGATTAAATCCATCTGGATTAATCCTTTCATGATTATGCGCCTGAATAATCATATCAATATGGTCAGCAACGTGACTTTTAGCGATGGGCAGCTGGTACAGCGCTGGACGGCGGTCGACTGCACTCAACGGCAGGGTTATCGCCTCTACTGGGATATGCTGGACAGTGAAGGGCAAACCGGGCACCGCTTTTACGGCGACAGCCTGGCGCATTATGCACCGCCGCAGCCCAGCCATGAAACCACGCCGGAGCAGATCGCACAGCTGTGCGGCAGCAAGTTAAAAGAGACCGACTGGGTTTACGTAGAAAAAAAGAACAGCTGGGACACGCCGACGCTGCTTGACCGTGCCAACATTGTTCGCGTCGGCGATAATCTGATCGTTAAGATCGGCTACGGCTACGATAAGATCAGCTGGGATCCACCTTATGATGCCCCCTTTGATTTAAAGATCGAACAGCATTTATATAACTGCACATCACGGGTTGATAAGGTTATCGGCGCGCTGGATGTCGATCCGCAGGGTTACGTCACCGACAGCCTGATAGATAAACAGGTGATACGTCGCGCCAGCAGTTTTGAGAGCACACCCGCCACGCTCAACGCCTTTAATAAAATCTGTCAGTTACAAGACGGCGATGATTTCAGCGGGTTAGGACGCTATGTTAGTAAAAAAGGCAAAAAGGCTGACGAGGTTCTCGGCCCGATGATGCCGCAGTTCGACGATAACCAGACGCAATGGCTGGATCGCTTTCCGCTGGATGCGGCAGTGATACAGAAAGCGCAAACGCTGGTAAAAGGCTGGGCAATGCCGAAGTTCCAGCGCCTTAGCTGGACCGAAACCAGCAGCACAGGCGACAAAGTAAGCTACAGAATGGATGCACGTGCCGATGGGCTGGTGGTACGTCTGGATGACTATCGCCTGTTTAAAGCGCAGCGCATTATGGTTGCGAACAGCATTCAGATGCAGTCCGCTCTTTCCATCAGCGCCCTGCCCAATCAAACCCAAACGCTTGAGACTACGCTGCGTTTCCCGCTTTATCAGGGGCAGCGCTACGTTACCACGGTAAAAAACAGCGAGCTGGGCGAGAAGAAAAAGATCAATACGCTGATCGAGTCCTGCATCGTGGAGGATAAAGAGGATGCCCACACGCTGAATCCCGCCTTTCGCGGCAGTTACTGGCGGGTACGCTGTGAGCAGCGCGGCGGTGATGATAATGTCACTACGGTTTCCGCTTTTTTAACCGACCTGAATATTTTCCTGCCGCTAGAACGCAGCGATAAAGGGAAAAACCAGCGGTATACACTAAGCGAGGTGACGCTGCGCCGCTGAGGCCGGACGCCCGTACAGACCGGCACCTAACGCAAAGCCGGGGCATGCAGGCAGAAGAGTAAAGCGTCCCGCGCCACGGACGGCGCGGGCCGAGCCGTCAGGGATGACGTTTTTGCGTCTTTACGATCGGCCTGCATGTCCCGTGCGATCACCTTACCAGAAACAAAAAAGCCAGCCCGCAGGCTGGCTTTTGACTACCCTGAACCCTGACTCAGGCTTTCGCCAGTTCAGCCTCAGGACGTTTCAGCACCGCGTAAGAGACGCCTGCCAGCACCGTACCCACCACAATCGCCAGCAGATAACCCAGCACCGGCGTAATCGCGCCCGGGATTAGCAGCACGAACAGACCGCCGTGCGGCGCCATCAGTTTCGCGCCCACCATCATCGAGATAGCGCCGGTTACCGCACCGCCAACGATACAGCAAGGCAGAACGCGCATCGGATCGCGAGCGGCAAACGGGATAGCGCCTTCGGAAATAAAGCACAGCCCCAGCACCAGCGCCGCTTTACCGCCCTCCTGCTGACCTTTGTTAAATTTCCGGCGCGCCAGCAGCGTCGCTACGCCCATCGCCAGCGGCGGCACCATGCCGGCGGCCATAATCGCCGCCATCGGCGCATAGGTTTGCGAACTGAGCAGACCTACGCCGAAGGCATAGGCGACTTTGTTAATCGGGCCACCCATATCGGCGCACATCATACCACCGAGGATCGCACCCAGCAGCACCGCATTCGCCGTACCCATATTGCCCAGCCAGTGCGTCAGGCCTTCCATGATTTTCGCTACCGGCGTACCGACCACGTAAATCATCAGCAGACCGGTAATCAGACTGGCCACCAGCGGAATAATTAATATTGGCTTCAGCGCCTCCATACTCTGCGGCAGCTTCACCTTACTGCTCAGAAACTTCGCGGCGTAACCGGCAATAAAACCGGCGATAATGCCGCCAAGGAAACCGGCGTTAATCGAACTGGCCAGCATCCCGCCGATCAGGCCCGGCGTCAGGCCAGGACGGTCGGCAATAGAGAAAGCGATAAAGCCTGCCAGCACCGGCACCATCAGAGCAAAAGCGGTGCCGCCGCCGATCTGCATCAGCGCCGCCGCCAGCGTGCCCTGCTCTTTAAAGGCGGTGATACCAAAAGCGAAGGACAGCGCAATCGACAGGCCGCCCGCCACCACCATTGGCAGCATATAGGAAACGCCGGTCAGCAGATGGCGATAGGCTCCGGCGCGCTCCTGCTGTTCGCCGTCGTTAGCCGCACCCGACGCGTTGCCTTTCGGCTGATAAGGACGCGCTTCAGCCAGCGCTTTATCAAACTCCTGCGCGGTTTTCTTCAGCGCCAGGCCGGTAGAGGTGCGATACATCGGCTTGCCGGCAAATTTTGCCAGATCCACTTCAATATCCGCCGCCACGATCACCAGATCGGCGTCGGCGACTTCCTGCGGCGTAATCGGGTTGCCCGCGCCGACCGAGCCGCGCGTTTCCACTTTTACCCACCAGCCGCGTTTTTTCGCTTCAGTTTCAATCGCTTCGGCGGCCATAAAAGTATGGGCTACGCCGGTTGGGCAGGCGGTAACCGCCACAATACGTTTTGCCCCGCTGGCGGCAACATCAGCCGTTGCCGGCGCCGCAATCGGCTCGGCAGCCGGAGCCTGCCAGGGTTTTGCTTCCGCTTTAGCGCGGGTCAGGAAAGCCTGCGGATCGCGCAGCGCCTGCGCCGCTTCGCCCAGCCATACCGCTTTGCCATTCAGCGCGCTGTCTGTGGGCTGCTTGTTGCCCAGCACAATAACCAGCTCAGCATCGGCAGGGTTTTCCACCAGCGCCAGGCCAGACTTGCCCGCCGCCGCCGCGATAAGTTGTTTTGCCATATAACCGGAGGCCAGCCCCAGCGAAGGATCTGTAATCAGCAGCGTTTTCATTCTACCTCTCCTGCTGTCAGTTAAAGGGTTTCAGGTCGACGCGCGCCATCATCGCGGCCAACTGAGTACGATCGGTTACGCCTACATTGCTTTGACTGACCGCCAGTGCGGCGACAGCGGTAGCCAGACGCAGAGTATGTTCGCTTGATTCGCGCATTAGCAGGCCGTAGATCAGCCCGCCGACCATCGAATCGCCCGCGCCTACGGTGCTAACCACTTCACAGGCAGGCGGCTTCGCGATCCATTCTCCGGAGGCGTTAACCCACAGCGCGCCTTCCGCGCCCAGCGAAATCACCACGTGAGCGATGCCCTGTTCGCGCAGCGCGTGCGCCGCTTCGATAACATCTTCAAGCGTAGGCAGCTTACGTCCGGCCCAAATTTCCAGCTCGCGACGATTCGGTTTCACCAGCCATGGCGCGGCTTTCAGCCCGGCGACCAGCGCTTCGCGGCTGCTGTCGAAAATGATGCATGGGCACTGAGTGCGCAGATCGCTCATCCAGCGGGTAAAGGCGTCCGGCGCCACGCCAGCAGGCAGGCTGCCGCTTACGCAGACCATATCGAACTGGCCCAGCCAGGTCAGAGAATCGGCGGTAAAGCGTTCCCAGTCCTGGGCGCTGACGTCGAAACCGGAAAAGTTCAGGTCGGTGACTTCGCCATCTTTTTCGGTCAGCTTAACGTTGATACGCGTACGGCCCGGCACGACCTGAAAACGGTTGGCGATGCCCAGTTCGCTAAACAGATGCTGGAAGCCGTCCTGATTTTCTTTCCCCAGGAAACCGCCAACGGTGACGTCAATGCCCAGATCTTTCAGCACTTTCGCTACGTTAATACCTTTGCCGGCAGCGTGCAGACCGGTGGTTTTCACCAGGTTAACTTCACCACGCTCGATTTCCGGGCAGTAACCTACCAGGTCATAGGCCGGATTTAGCGTAATGGTTGCGACGCGTCTGCTCATGCTGCCCCCTCGCCCAGGCCACTGTTAATGGCCTCTTCAATCGCATTCAGCGCCTGCTGCGCATCTTCGCCGCTGGCGGTGAAGCGCAGGCGATGACCTTTTTTCACGCCCAGCGCGACCACTTTCATCAGGCTGCGACCGTTGGCCGGCTTACCGCTGCCGTCCAGGTTGGTGATAGTGACGTCACAGTTAAATTGTTTGATGACGCTCACCAGCGCGGTGCCCGGACGGGCATGCAGACCATGTTCGTTGCGGATGATAAATTCCGCCGTCAGCACATCCGCCTGCTCATCCACTTCGCTGGTTAACAGCGCCAGAACGCCTGCGGCGTCGGCCTTCAGCAGCCGTTCCGCTTTATTTTTCAGCAGCAGGTCGCTCAAATAGTTGAGCACCTGCAACGGTTTATCATCGGCTACCGCAACGGTTACCAGCATCGCTGCTGTTTCGCCTTCAACGTCAAACGGCTGTGCGGCGCGGCTGACCGCCACGGCGCTGCCCAGATTGCCGTCGGTGCTGTCGTTCAGCCAGATGCCCTGGCCCAGGTTCAGCGGCTTCGCACCGATAACCTGCGCGACAAAGCGCGCATCGACCGCGCCGGCCTGCTGTAGGCGGCCCGCATTAAGCGCCTGCAGCGTCATCAGATCGCTGGCGTTGACATCAACGGCGATCAGCGAGGTATCAAATTTGAATTCGCTGCCCTGCTTCTCGCCCATCAGCAGGCTGCGCAGCTCTTCAGCGGAGTCGGTCGTTCTTAATTGCGCTGCGACATCATCATCACTCAGCACATGGGTCAGCTGACGCAGCAGCGCCAGATGCTCATCGGAGCGGGCGGCGATGCCGATTACCACATACGCGGTTTGATCCTCACCCCAACTGATGCCCTGCGGAAACTGAAATACCTGGACGCCGGTTTGCTGAACCAGGTCGCGGGTATCGGTGGTGCCGTGAGGAATTGCGATACCGTTGCCCAGATAAGTTGAAGTTTGTTGTTCGCGGGCCAGCATGCCATTGACATAGCCTTCGCCAACGTTGCCAGCGGCGGTCAACGCAGCGGCGACCTGACGAATAGCCTCTTCTTTATTACCGGCTGTCTGCCCTGGATGGATAGCCTTGATATCAAGCTGGAACATAGTTCTCCTCTCCTGCCGAAATTGAATCGTTTCAGCTGCATTGAGAAAAAAAGCGTTATCCCATGCCAACATTAACTACCGAGATAACGCTGAAACGTTTCAATCAGTGTGGAGCAGAGTCACGTTTGTGCGCAAGTTATGTCTGAATCGGCGTAGCATATTTTTGAAGCAACGCACATTTCATTTACGTTTTCAGAATAATTCGGCGGCAAAGCTGACGGCGTCGCTGACGACAACGGGAAATTATCGATCGTCTTCAGCAGTCATCAGCAAAGGATAATAAAGCGGCGCGACAGCCGGTTGAAAAGAGGTTTACGTCGGGCAGACGCAGGCGGGTAGCCTAATGGGGATCAGGGGGCGGTAGCCGCTTCCAGGATTAACAACCAGGTCAGCGCCTGTTCGCGCGACGCGCCGCACATTTCAGCCGAGGGCTGTAGTCCGGCGCAGACTTTCGGACGCAGCGGCGAAGCGAATATTTTACAGCGCTGCTGCTCATCCAGCTGGACACAGGGCGTATTGGCCGGTTTGCCGTGCGGCATCCCGGGAATGGGTGATGAGATGGACGGCGCTGTACAACAGGCCCCACAACCGCTACGACATTCCATACTACTCTCCCGCTGAAAACCTGGCGACAATAGCAGTCCGTTACGGGAATTGCTATCTGCCCGCTAAAAATCACTGCGGGATCTTGCCTGCTCTGTTAGCCGGGAGTACTTTGTCGCGATTCTTAACGATACGATGCAGAGAGAGAATAGATGCCAAAAGCTAACGAAATTAAACGCGGTATGGCCGTGACCTGGAACGGCAAGCTGCTGCTGGTTAAAGACATTGATATTCAAAGCCCCAGCGCGCGCGGCGCGTCTACCTTATATAAAATGCGCTTTACCGATATCCGTACCGGAATGAAGGTCGAAGAACGTTTTAAAGGCGACGATATTCTTGATGCCATTTCACTGGTGCGCCGTTCCGTCACCTTCTCTTATGTGGATGGCGATGAATATGTCTTTATGGATGAAGAAGACTACACGCCTTACATCCTGAAGAAAGATCAGATCGAAGAAGAACTGTTGTTTATCCCTGAAGGCGGCATGCCGGGTATACAGGTATTGACGATGGATGGTCAGGTGTTGGCGCTTGAACTGCCGCAAACCGTCGATATGGAAATCGTAGATACTTCGCCGGGGATTAAAGGCGCATCAGCCAGCGCGCGCACCAAACCTGCCGTGATGGCCACTGGCCTTTCCATTCAGGTGCCTGAATATCTCAGCAACGGCGATAAAATCCGTATCCATATCGCCGAACGCCGCTATATGGGGCGTGCAGACTAACTTCAGCCTTGCGCCCGCCAAACCAAATGTTACATTATAACATTTGGCTTTTATTGATAGCTAACGATAATCAGCCCCCGCTGCTGCTGGTTATCCAGCCAGAGCAGTTCAGTTTGCACGCTTTGCTCCGCCAGCCAGGCGCGGGTAAAGCGCGCTAACGGCTGTGAGTGACGCAACCATTGGCCCTGACGGTAGCATTCACTCTCTATTGCGCTCTGCGCCACGGCGATATGGCAGCCAGGCGTATTAAGCCTGCCGTAAAACATCAGCGTTCCGGCGCTGCTGCGGGCAGAAAGCGATAATAAGGCTAATAATAAGGCCACGCCGATGCGGTATTTCATGGTTGTTCCATCCCGATAGTTATTTCCTGGTAAATATATAATTAACGGCACCGCGTCATTTTGTCGCAGCAGCAAAGGGCGAATCATTCATTAAAAGGAGATCTCTATGATCCAGGTCAACCTGATTACCGGGTTTCTTGGCAGCGGCAAAACCACCACGCTATTGCATTTACTGGCGCAGAAACCGGAAGGCGAAAACTGGGCCATCCTGGTGAATGAATTCGGCGAAATCGGCATTGACGGCGCGCTGCTGGCGGAAAGCGGCGCGGTGCTGAAAGAAATTCCCGGTGGCTGTATGTGTTGCGTTAACGGCCTGCCGATGCAGGTGGGGTTAAACATGCTGCTGCGTCAGCATCAGCTCGATCGGTTGCTGATCGAGCCCACCGGCCTTGGCCATCCTAAACAGATTCTCGATATGCTGAGCGCCGAGGTATATCAACCCTGGCTGAACATCCAGGCCTCGCTGACGCTGCTTGATCCGCGTCAGTTGAGCGATGAGCGCGTGCGTACCAATGAGAATTTCCGCGATCAGCTGGCCGCGGCGGATATTATCGTCGCCAATAAGCAAGATCGCTGGCAGCAGCAGGATCGTCAGGCGCTGGCGCAGTGGCAGAAGGACCAGCTGGGCGATCGGTTGCTGGTCTGTACCGAATATGGCCGCATCGATCCGACATTATTAGCGCAGCCGCGCCGTAACCTGCGCGCCCTGCCTCAGGGCGAAGCGCATCAGCACGCTCACCGAGACTCAGGCCTTGCCGCGTTACGGCTCGATCGCAATACGCGCTGGCGTCGGGCCTTTAATCAGGGCCAGGGGTACACTGCCTGCGGCTGGGCTTTTGACAGCGACACGCTGTTCGATACCATCGGCATTCTTGAATGGGCGCGTCTGGCCCCGGTGTCGCGGGTTAAAGGGGTGGTGCGCATTGCTGAAGGCGCGGTCAGTATTAATCGTCAGGGCGCCGATTTTCATATCGAAACGCGCCAGACGCCGCCGCCGGATAGCCGTATTGAAATTATTCACGACAGTGAAGCGGACTGGAATCAGCTCCAACGCGAGCTGTTGAAACTCCGTTTAAGCGATAAGCCCTAATCTATGCCGCTATTTTTGACCTTTGCTGCGAGTTCTAAATGAACGCAAAACGTTTAGCGATTATTTTGCTGCTGAATCTGCTTGGGGTGGCGTTATTTTTATCCTGGTTCTTACCTGAGCATCACGGTGCCTGGTTCAACATCGATAAAGCGATCTTTTTCTGGTTTAACCAGCATATGGCCACCAGCCATATCTTTGCCTTATTGCTGGCGATCACCAACTATCGCGGCTTTGACGCGGTATCGTTGCTGGCGATGGGCCTGCTTTACTGGTCATACTGGCGGCGTGAAACGCCGGAAGGCCGTCGCCGCATGCTGGCGATCGGCGTCTGCATGCTGTTAACGGCAGTGGTGCTTAACCAGCTCGGCCATCTGCTGCCGGTACAGCACGCCAGCCCAACGCTGTTTTTTGAGCAGGCTTATCGCGTCAGCGAGCTGACCGGCATTCCGGCGAAAGATGCCTCTAAAGATAGCTTCCCGGGCGATCACGGCATGATGCTGATTATTTTTGCCTGCTTTATGCTGCGTTACTTTGGCAAAAGGGCTTTTGTCATGGCGCTGGTGATTGTGGTGCTGTTCTCGTTGCCGCGTATTATGGCGGGCGCGCACTGGTTTACCGATGTCGCTGTCGGCTCGCTCTCAGTCATGCTGGTGGGTCTGAGCTGGTGGTTGATAACTCCCGCCAGCGATGTTGTGGTTAACTGGCTGTGGCGCACGCTGCCGGGCAGATATAAACCCGGCCAGCCGCACTAAGCCTTCGCTGGCGCTTCGCACAAGGAAAAGCCCCGTCAGACTGTTGCTGACGGGGCTTTTTTTATTTGATTATAATTAGCCTGCTAATCAGTAATACAACTGAAATAATTATCGCCTGCGCCCTGAATATTCGCTGCCCGCCCGGCCTGTCCAGTCTGCTTTTTCTGAAAAGCGAGGCCATCCGATAAATTGACCGTTTAAACGCCCTTTAATCCTGCCATTATTTGCTTAAATTTGTCGATAAAGTAACCAAATGGTTATGTATTGATTTCACATCAAAAAAACCTATAAAAAAGTGCGTAAAACCACTCGCCATGCGGCTTGCAATCGGTTAACCTCAGCCACAGCCCGGCAAAAGTCGTACGCAATGTGCGCTTCTGTAAATAAAAAGTGTGCGTATTTACACATTTTAAAGATTCAGAAATTGTCTTATGTGCTGGGAGTATTTAATCTCGTGCCGTTTTGCTCATTAATCAGCGACCTCCGGTCGTAAGGACTTCAAGGGATAATAAACATAATGGTCAAATCTCAACCGTTCCTGAGATATATCTTGCGGGCAATCCCTGCTGTCGCGCTGGCGACGTTACTCTCAGCATGCAGTGGTCATCACGGGCAAAATGCGCAAACTGAGACCCATGCAGTGAATAACCAAAATGGTTTTTTACTTCAAGCGTCTCAGGATGAATTTGAACAAATGGTGCAGAATGTCGATATTAAATCGCGCATTCTGGAGCAATATGCCGACTGGAAAGGCGTGCGTTATCGTTTAGGCGGTACCACTAAACGCGGCATTGACTGTTCCGCATTTGTGCAGCTTACTTTCCGTGAACAATTCGGTCTTGACCTGCCGCGCTCAACGTCAGAGCAAAAAGATACGGGCCGTCAGGTAGCGCGTACCAAGCTGCGTCCCGGCGACCTGGTGCTGTTTCGCGCAGGCTCTACCGGCCGTCACGTAGGCATCTATCTGGGCAATGACAATTTTGTCCATGCCTCGACCAGCAGCGGCGTGATGATCTCCAGCCTTAATGATTCATACTGGAAAAACCGCTATCGCGAAGCACGACGCGTATTAAGCCGGACACAAAGTTAATTCTTATCCCTGATGTTTGAGATTAATGAGCAATTAAAAACGCTGCCCCGGCAGCGTTTTTTTCATCCCTTACCCGCCACTTTTGAAAAAAGTGCCCGGCTAAAAAGCTTTACGTCAGAATAACAAGACATACAGTCCCACTCGTTATATTCTCCGTTTCTTATTATCAGATACTGACTGTACTAATTCTCACAATAAAAACCGGCTAAAGCGGGAGATTATGCCCAATGCCATTATCCAAAGTTATAAAGCGCCAAGCGGATCACCCGCGCCGGATAGCCTGGATCAGTACCGTTGCGGGACTCATTTTCTTTCTTGTTTTTAGCGCCGTTACACTGTTTATTATCCAACATAAACGGGCGCAGCAGCACGATCGGCTGGTAAACGCCAGCAAAGCCTATATGCAGGATCTGTTTAATAATCTCGAAAAAAGCCTGATGCCGCTGCTGAAGTATACGGACGGCAGTTGTCAGCGCGCCGGTAGCGTGCTGACCTCGCGCGCAGCCTTTATTAACGATATTCGCACCATCTTGCTGGTGCATGATGGCCAGGCCTGGTGCTCATCGGCGACCGGTACTTTTCTGCTACCGGTGAGTCATTTCTCTCCTTTGCTGAAACTGACACGTCCGCACGATATCGTGCTGGTCGGCGGGACGCCAATGCTTCCCCATAAGCCTGCGATACTGCTGTGGCTACAGCATCCTGAAGCCATTCATCAGGGCATCCTCGCCACGCTGGATGTTAATATAACGCCCTTGCTGTTGCTGGTGGCAGGACATGAGAGCGTTGACGGGCTGGCCATCGCCTCGGGCGATAAGGCGCTGCTGACCTGGAGTAACAAGCTGGTACCCCGTACGACATTGCCCGCTCGGGCGCTGCGCCAGTTTACCCTGCCGGGCTACGCGCTTACCTTCTACCTGTACGGCGAAGAACTTACGCTACGTGATATCGCTTTTGTGTTAATTGCTGGCCTGTTGCTGGCCGTGGTGGTCGCCTCGGCCAGTTGGCTCCTCTTTTCACTGCGCCTGCGTCCCGGTAAAGAGATCCTGCTGGGTATCAAACGTAACGAGTTCCATGTGGTTTATCAGCCGTTGCTTGAAGCGGCATCCGGTCGCGTCTACGGGCTGGAGGCGTTACTGCGCTGGACGCACCCGGTTACCGGCCCTATCCCGCCGGATGCCTTTATCAACTACGCCGAAAGCCAGAATATGATCGTGCCGCTGACGCGTCACCTGTTCAGGCTGGTTGCGCAGGATGCCCAGCTGCTCCGCTGTTATCTGCCGCCGGGAACGATAATGGGGCTGAATATCGCTCCAGGGCACCTTTCTGCCGGGAGCTTTCACCAGGATGTTAATGAGTGGATCGCCGCCATGCCGCCCGCGCATTTTGATTATGTGTTTGAGATAACTAAACGCACCATGGTGGCTGGAAAAAATGTCGCAGCGGTGTTTGACTGGCTGCACCAGCAAAATATCACTATCGCGATTGACGATTTCGGCACCGGCCACAGTGCGCTGATTTACCTGGAGAAATTCAACTTCGACTATTTAAAAATCGATCGCGGTTTTGTGCAGAGTATCGGCATGGAAACCGTGACGTCGCCAGTGCTGGATGCGGTGCTGACCCTGGCGCGTAAGCTAAACCTGAAAACCGTTGCCGAAGGCGTAGAGACGGAGGAACAGGCCGCCTGGCTGATTAAGCGCGGCGTCAGCCATATGCAGGGCTATCTGTTTAGCCGACCGCTACCGCCTGAGCAACTCATCAGTTATTTGCAACAACAGGCCGACGCGCACTGATGTTCAGCGCGCAGGTTGTTGATGGCGGCCCCCGCGCCGCTTATCTGTCCAGGAGATAACCGACTCAATGTTACTTCGTCTGCTTATACTGGCTCTTTTTATCGGCGCAGCGTCCGCTGCGCGGGCTGATATTATTCATGAAGGCTACGCTTTCGCCGAGCTGGGCGAGCCGAAATATGATCCTGGCTTTACCCATTATGATTACGCCAATCCGGCTGCGCCGAAAAGCGGCAAAATCACGCTGGCGGTTATCGGTAATTACGATAACTTTAACCGCTTCGCCTCGCGCGGCTATCCCGGCGAAGGCACCATTACGCTGTACGATCGGCTGTTCGCCAGCTCGGAAGATGAAGTTGGCAGCTACTATCCGCTGATTGCGGAATATGCCCGCTACCCCGCCGATTTTAAGTGGGCGGAAATTACCCTCAATCCTCGCGCCCGCTTCCATGACGGTTCGCCAATCACCGCGCAGGATGTGGCCTTTACCTTTAAAAAGTTTATGACCGAAGGGGTAACCTCGTTTCGCCTGATCTATAAGGGCGTTACGGTAAAGGCGATCTCGCGACTAACGGTGCGCATTGAGCTGCCGAAGGCGGACAAAAATGTGATGCTGGGGCTGTTTAGCCTGCCGGTGCTGTCGGAGAAATTCTGGCAGTCGCGTAAATTCAACGAGCCGCTGGGCTATCCGCCGCTTTCCAGCGGCCCTTACCGCATCAGCGCTTATAAAATCGGCCAGTACATTACTTATTCACGCGTGAAGGATTATTGGGCCGCCGATCTGCCGGTCAATAAAGGCCGTTTCAATTTCGATACCATCCGCTACGACTATTATCTGGATGACAACGTCGCCTTTGAGGCGTTTAAAGCGGGAGCCTATGATTTTCGTGCCGAAGGCTCGGCAAAAAACTGGGCAACCCAGTACCACGGAGACAACTTTGCACAACAACGGATAGTGAAAGAGGCGCGGCCCAATCAGGCCACTACCGATGCCGCCTGGCTGGCATTTAACAATGAGAAACCGCTGTTCAGCGACCGTCGCGTTCGCCAGGCATTAACGCTGGCCTTCGATTTTGAATGGATGAATAAAGCGTTATTTTACGGCGCTTATTTACGCAGCAGCAGCTATTTTCAGAATACCGAATATGCCGCACGCGGTTATCCGGATAGTGCCGAGCTGGCGATTCTTGCCCCTTACAAAGGAAAAATTCCGGATGAGGTGTTCAGCGAACGCTACCAGCCGCCGGTCAGCGACGGCAGCGGTTACGATCGCGCTAACCTGTTGAAGGCACTGGCGCTGCTGAAGCAGGCGGGCTGGCAGCTTAAAAACCAGCAGCTAATTAACGACGCTGGAAAACCGTTTCGCTTTGAACTGCTGCTGCCGAGCGGCGGCAATAGCGCCTGGGTACTGCCTTTCCAGCACAGTTTAAAACGTCTGGGCATTAGCATAGATATCCGCCAGGTCGACAGCTCGCAGTATTTGCGGCGGCTGCGACACGGCGATTATGATATGACGCCGGGGCAATACTACGCCACGCCATGGCCGAACAGTAACCTTAGCCAGTTCTGGCAGTCAGCTTTTATTGATTCCAGTTGGAACCGACCACGGGTAAAAAGCCCGGTACTGGATGCGTTAATTGATCGTATTCTGGCGCATCAGGGCGATAAGACGGCGCTGTTGCCGTTAGGGCGCGCGCTGGATCGAGTGCTGCTGTGGAACTATTACATGATCCCGATGTGGTATGGGGCCAGTGACCGCTACGCCTGGTGGAATAAATTTTCACATCCGGCCGTGACGCCCGCCTTTTCCGTCGGGCTGGAGAGCTGGTGGTATGATGTAAACAAGGCCGAAAAATTACCGGCCGAGCGACGTTAAGGAGTCAATGTGGGCGCTTATTTAATTCGTCGCTTATTGCTGATTATCCCCACGCTATGGGCGATCATTACGCTGAATTTTTTTATTGTGCAGATTGCTCCCGGCGGCCCGGTTGAGCAGGCGCTGGCCAACGCGCAGTTCGGCCAGACTACTGGCCTGCCCGGCAGCGGCAACGCGCAAAACGGTCGGGCGGCGCTTAATAGCACGCCTGGCGATAGCCAATATCGCGGTTCACGCGGTCTCGATCCGGAAGTGGTGGCGGAGATCACCAAACGCTACGGTTTCGATAAACCGCTCCACGAGCGTTATTTCACCATGCTATGGAACTATATCCGCTTTGATTTCGGCGACAGTCTGTTTCGCAGTGCCTCGGTGATCCAGATGATCAAAGAGAGCCTGCCGGTTTCTATTTCGCTTGGCCTGTGGAGTACGCTGATTATTTATCTGGTATCGATCCCGCTGGGTATTAAAAAGGCGGTACGCAACGGCAGCGCCTTTGATATCTGGAGCAGTACCCTGATTATCGTTGGCTATGCTATTCCCGCCTTTCTGTTTGGTATCATGCTGATTGTACTGTTTGCCGGCGGCAGTTATCTGGACTGGTTTCCGCTACGCGGCCTGACGTCGCCGCAGTTCGCTACGCTGCCGTGGTATGACAAAGTCATGGATTATTTTTGGCATATTACGCTGCCGGTGCTGGCCACGGTAATTGGCGGCTTCGCCACCTTAACCATGCTGACCAAAAATTCCTTTCTTGATGAGATCCGTAAGCAATATGTGGTTACCGCGCGTGCGAAGGGGCTGGATGAAAATAAAATTCTCTATCGTCACGTGTTTCGCAACGCCATGCTGTTGGTGATTGCCGGTTTCCCCGCCACCTTTATCAGTATGTTTTTTACCGGTTCGCTGCTGATTGAAGTGATGTTTTCGCTTAACGGTCTTGGTCTGCTGGGCTATGACGCTACCATTCAGCGCGACTACCCGGTGATGTTCGGTACGCTGTATATCTTTACGCTGATCGGTTTGTTGCTGAATATCTTAAGCGATTTGACCTATACGCTGGTCGATCCACGCATCGATTTCGAGGGGCGATAATGAGCCGTTTAAGTCCGGTCAACCAGGCGCGCTGGCAGCGCTTCCGTCAGAACCGTCGCGGCTACTGGTCGCTGTGGCTGTTTGCATTGATCTTTGTGCTCTGCCTGGGTGCAGAGCTGCTGGCGAATGACAAGCCGCTGCTGGTGCATTATCAGGATCGCTGGTACGCCCCGCTGCTGTTTAATTATAGCGAGAGCGATTTTGACGGGCCTTTCGCCACGGCCGCGGATTATCAGGATCCCTGGCTGAAACAGCGGCTGGCGCAGGATGGCTGGGCGCTGTGGGCGCCGATCCGCTTTGGTGACAACACCATTAATTTCGCTACGAGCGTGCCCTTTCCTTCTCCGCCTTCCGCGCAAAACTGGCTGGGTACCGATGCCAACGGCGGCGATGTGCTGGCGCGCATTCTGTACGGCACGCGGATTTCCCTGCTGTTTGGCCTGATGCTGACGCTGATTTCCAGCGTTATCGGCATCAGCGTCGGCGCGGTGCAAGGCTACTTCGGCGGCAAAGTGGATCTGTTTGGCCAGCGCATTATCGAAGTCTGGTCCGGTATGCCTACACTATTTTTAATTATTCTGCTTTCCAGCGTGATCCAGCCCGGCTTCTGGTGGCTGCTGGCGATTACCGTGGCGTTTGGCTGGATGAGCCTGGTCGGCGTGGTACGCGCCGAATTCCTGCGCACGCGCAATTTTGATTATGTGCGGGCGGCTACCGCGTTGGGCGTTAGCGACAGCCGGATTATACTGCGTCATATGCTTCCCAATGCGATGGTCGCAACCCTGACCTGGCTGCCGTTTATTTTGTGCGGCTCGATCACCACCTTAACCTCGCTCGATTTCCTTGGCTTTGGCCTGCCGCTGGGATCGCCTTCACTTGGCGAGCTGCTGTTGCAAGGTAAAAACAACCTACAGGCGCCCTGGCTTGGGCTGGCGGGCTTCTTTACTCTGGCTATTTTACTGTCGTTGCTGATTTTTATCGGCGAGGCGGTACGTGACGCGTTCGATCCCGCTAAGGTCTCCTGATATGTCTTCTCCCCTGCTTAGCATTAATCATCTCAGCATCGCGTTTCGCCAGGGCAATAGCGAGCAGCGCGTGGTGGATGATCTTTCCCTTACGGTTGAGGCTGGCGAAACGCTGGCGCTGGTAGGTGAGTCCGGCTCTGGTAAAAGCGTCACCGCGCTGTCGGTGATGCGCCTGCTGCCGTCGCCGCCGGTGGTCTGGCCGCAGGGCGAGATCCTGTTTGAAGGTAAGGATCTACTGCGCGCCGATGAGCGCACGCTCCAGCGGCTGCGCGGCAACCGCATGGCAATGATTTTTCAGGAGCCGATGGTATCGCTTAATCCGCTGCATACGCTGGAGAAACAGCTGTATGAGGTGCTGTCGCTACATCGGGGCATGCGGCGCGAGGCGGCGCGCGCTGAAATGCTGAGCTGTCTCGATCGCGTCGGCATCCGCAACGCGCGTGCGCGGCTGGTCGACTATCCGCATCAGCTTTCCGGCGGCGAACGCCAGCGTGTGATGATTGCGATGGCGCTGCTGACCCAGCCGGATCTGCTGATTGCCGACGAGCCGACGACCGCGCTGGACGTCACGGTGCAGGCGCAAATTCTGACGCTGCTGAAAGAGCTGAAGCGCGAGCTGAATATGGGCCTGCTGTTTATCACTCATAATTTGAACATTGTCCGCCAGTTGGCCGACAGCGTCAGCGTGATGCAAAAGGGTAAAGGGGTGGAACATGGCCGCTGCGATCGGTTGTTTGCTGCGCCGCAGCATCCCTATACACGCCAGCTGATCGATGCGGAGCCGACCGGCCGCCCCGCCCCGGTTGATCTCAGCCAGCCCGTACTGCTGCAGGTCAATCAACTGCAGGTGGCTTTCGCGGTTAAACGCGGGCTGCTGCGACGCAGCACGCATCAGTATCAGGCGCTAAAAAATCTCAGTTTTAGTCTGCGTCCGGGTGAAAGCCTGGGGCTGGTGGGGGAATCCGGTTCCGGTAAAAGCACGACCGGACTGGCGCTGCTGCGGCTGATCGCCTCGCAGGGCGAGATCCACTTTGCCGGCCAGCCGCTGCAGAAGCTGAGCCGTCGGCAAATGTTGCCCTGGCGGCCACGGTTGCAGGTGGTTTTTCAGGATCCTAACTCTTCGCTGAACCCGCGGCTGAACGTGGTGCAGATTATTGAAGAAGGCTTACAGGTGCATCGTCCGGCGCTGACGGCGCAGCAGCGCGAAGCTCAGGTGATTCAGGTTATGCAGGAAGTCGGGCTTGATCCCGCTACCCGCCATCGCTATCCGGCAGAGTTTTCTGGTGGGCAGCGCCAGCGCATCGCTATCGCCCGCGCGTTGATTCTGCAGCCTGAGCTGGTGATTCTGGATGAACCGACCTCGTCGCTGGATCGTTCAGTACAAAAGCAGATTCTGCAGCTGTTGAAAAAACTGCAGCAGGAACATCGCCTGGCCTACATTTTTATCAGTCACGATTTACAGGTGGTGCGTTCGCTCTGTCATCAGGTAGTGGTGCTGCGTCAGGGCGAGGTGGTAGAGCAAGGAGATTGCGCAGCGGTATTCGCCGCACCGCAGCAGGAATATACGCGACAGCTGCTGACGCTGGCGCAAACGGCGGACTAACAGATGGCGCGGGCATTGATGCCGCCGCGCCGCCCGCCCGGTAAACGTTTAATCAGCCGTGCGCCAACGATTAACAAAACAACGGATCGGCGACAAGCGGCTAAAACCGCCTATGCAAAGCAGCTGAACGTCACTGGAATCAAAGCGGCTGGGCAGTGAAGGTTTCGGCAATCGCTACGCCCTGGTTTTTCAGGCGCACCGTGGCGGCGCTCTCATCGCTGCGCTGCACAAATAAACAGGGTTCGCCCTGCCATTCAACAATGGCGCATTCCACCTGAATTTCCGCCAGCATAGCGCGCATCTTCTGCATCACGTCCCAGGCAGGAGCGCCATCATGGCTAAGCAGACGCAGGCCAATCAGGTCGTCCTCGGCCGCCAGCGTATTGAGTTCTATCGCCCCGCCAGCCATGCCGGCTGCCCAACGGTAGCTTTGCGGCAAGCGGTGTACAATCGACAATTGTAAAGTGTTCAAATGCAATCCCCAGGGCACCTGATGCTCACGATTCGCTGCGTCTCCGGCAAAGTATGGCGCCGGCTCGCATAGCGCGCTGAGCGTTTTATTGTTACGGCATTTTGAGAGTTAGCTCTCATTTTGCTGCTATATGTACCGCGTTCACGAAACAGGCACAACCACTTTTGCTTCATTCCTGTAACTTTTACACACGTATACTTTTACATATAATCAACAATCCGTCATTTTTCCAGGCCCTGAAAGGATTTAGCGGGTGCGCCCTGGCTTATGCGCCCGACTGGCGTAACCATACAGCAGCAGTGAACAGGTGGCGCAGAGTGCGATGGACCACACCATCGGCCAGGCGCTGGTAAAATTGGCCATTGATAGCAGCGCGCCTACCAGCGCGCCCACGCCAAAGCGCAGCGTGCCCGCCAGCGAGGAGGCGGTGCCGGCAATATGGGGAAACTCATCCAGAATCACCGCCATCGCGTTAGAAGAGACCATCGCTACGCAGCCGATAAACAGAGCCACGCCAAACACCAGCGGCAGAAAGCCGAGATTAAACGCGCTGACGATCAACAGCCAGATCCCCATGGCGAACTGGATCAGCAGGCCGAAACGAAACATCGCCAGCGGGCCAAAGCGGCGCACCGAACGGCTGTTAATCAGCGTCATAATAAACAGGAACACCACGTTTAACGCGAAGTAATAGCCGAAGTTCTGCGGCGATACGTGATTAATTTCGATATAGACAAACGGCCCGGCGTTCAAAAACGAAAACAGTCCGGCAAAAGAGAAGCCGCTGGCCATCATATAGCTGAAGGCGCGCTTATGACGAAACAGCGACAGGAAATTGCGCAGCGTGGTGCGTAAATGGAAACGCTGGCGCTGCTCTTTCGGCAACGTTTCGCGAATTTGCGTCGCCACCATCAGCGTAACCGCCAGCGCCGCCAGCGACAGGCTCCAGAAAATCGCGTGCCAGCTCCATAATATCAGCAGCCAGCCGCCGATAATCGGTGCCAGCAGCGGCGCGATGGTGGTTACCAGCATCACAAACGACATCATGCGGGAAAATTCCTCTTTCGAGAAAGAATCACGCATCAACGCATTGATCACCACGCTGGCCGCCGCCGCTGAGAGACCATGCAGAAAACGCATGTTGATCAGCTGCTCAACGCTCTGCGAAAGGGCGCAGGCCGCCGCCGCCAGCGCGAAAATCAGCGTGCCGATGGTGATCACCGGTTTACGGCCAAAACTGTCCGCCAGCGGGCCATACACCAGTTGCCCCAGCGCAAAGCCTAAAATATAGAGGTTAAGCGTCATCTGAACGCTGCCGGCGCTAACGCCAAACTCTTTGGCAATCTGCGGCATCGCCGGCAAATACATATCAATCGATAAAGGCATTAACATTGCCAGCAGGCCGAGGATAATAACCAGCCCGATGGATGAATTTTTTTCCTTACGCAACTTCAGCTCCTTCCTTCAGCCTGTGCCACAGAGAGTCATATTTAACGCGGCGCGCCGATGCTGGCGATCTCTTCTTCCGTCAGCGGACGGTATTCGCCCGGCTCCAGATCGTCATCCAGCGTAATCTCGCCAATGCGCTCGCGGTGCAGCGCCACCACATGGTTGCCGATCGCGGCGAACATGCGTTTAACCTGATGATAGCGCCCTTCACTAATGGTCAGACGCGCTTCCGTCTCGCTAAGCACTTCCAGCGTAGCCGGCTTGGTTAGCGTTTTCTCGCCGTGCAGCTGCACGCCCTCGGCAAACAGCTGCGCGGTCTCTTCCCGCAGCGGATGCTCCAGCGTGACCCGATAGGTTTTTTCACAATGGTGGCGCGGCGAGGTAATACGATGCGACCACTGCCCGTCGTCGGTAAGCAGCACCAGCCCGGTAGTATCAATATCAAGACGCCCTGCCGCATGCAGTTTCCAGGCGGTCGGCTCCTCAATAAAATAGAGAATGGTAGGATGATCGGGATCGTCGGTAGAGCAGACATAGCCCTGCGGCTTGTTCAGCATAAAATAGCGCGGCCCGACCTGAAGCTGGAGCAGATTGCCTTCATATTCTACCTGGTGTTCCGGCTGCACCTTAAACGCCCCGTCGCGTACAATTTCGCCGTCTACCGTTACGCGTTTGGCCCGCAGTTCCCGCGCGGCGATGGCCCGGCTAACTTCCAGTTGTTGAGAAAGAAATTTATCAAGTCGCATTGCGTTTGTGATGCCTGTTGTCTGACCTGGAGAGATACGCCCGTGGCGCATGAAGAGCGCTAAGTATACCTGGAGTTGTCAGCAGCGGACAGAGTGAAATGCCGTTTCATCCGCTTTCATGGCATAATGTCGGCCGGTTTCCAAAATCTATGCTGCTCATGTCGTTTACTCTGCGTCCTTATCAACAGGAAGCGGTTGAAGCTACGCTTAACCACTTCCGCCGTTCCCAACAGCCTGCGGTTATCGTGCTGCCTACGGGCGCCGGTAAAAGTCTGGTGATTGCTGAACTGGCGCGGCTGGCGCGCGGACGCGTGCTGGTGCTGGCGCATGTGAAAGAGCTGGTGGCGCAAAACCACAGCAAATATCTGGCGCTGGGACTGCAGGCGGATATTTTCGCCGCCGGACTGGCGCGCAAAGAGAGTAAAAGCAAAGTGGTATTTGGCAGCGTACAGTCGGTGGCGCGTAACCTGCCGCTGTTCGACAGCGCCTTTTCACTGCTGATTGTTGATGAATGCCATCGCATCGGCGACGATGAAAACAGCCAATACCAGCAGATTCTGACGCACCTGCGCCTGCACAATCCGCAGCTGCGGCTGCTGGGTTTGACGGCAACACCCTATCGCCTCGGCAAAGGCTGGATCTACCGCTTTCACTATCACGGCATGGTGCGCGGCGATGAACGTGCCCTGTTCCATGACTGCATCTACGAGCTGCCGCTGCGCTATATGATTAAGCATGGCTTTTTGGTGCCGCCGGAGCGGCTGGATATGCCGGTGGTGCAGTACGATTTCAGCCGCCTGAGCGCGCAGGCAAACGGTCTGTTTTCCGCCGACGATCTCAACCGCGAGCTAAAACAGCAGCAGCGCATCACGCCGCATATTATCAGTCAAATCGTGGAGTTTGCCGCCGATCGCAAAGGCGTGATGATCTTCGCCGCCACCGTTGAGCATGCCAAAGAGGTGCTGTCGCTGCTGCCGGAAGGAAAAGCGCTGGTTAGCGCCGATACGCCGGGACCGGAGCGCGACGCGTTGATTAACGCCTTCAAACAGCAGCAGATCAAATATCTGGTCAACGTCGCGGTGTTAACCACCGGCTTCGATGCGCCGCATGTCGATCTGATCGCTATTCTGCGCCCTACGGAATCGGTCAGTCTCTATCAGCAAATTGTCGGGCGCGGGCTGCGCCTGTGCGAAGGAAAAAGCGATTGCCTGATTCTGGATTATGCCGGTAATCCGCACGATCTGTTTACCCCGGAAGTGGGCGCGCCCAAAGGTCAGAGCGATAACCAGCCGGTGCAGGTGTTCTGCCCCGCCTGCGGCTTCGCCAATACCTTTTGGGGTAAAACCACCGCCGACGGCACGCTGATCGAGCACTTTGGCCGTCGCTGCCAGGGCGTGCTGGAAGATGACGAAGGCCATCGTGAACAGTGCGACTACCGTTTTCGTTTTAAAAGCTGCCCGCACTGTAACGCTGAAAATGATATTGCCGCGCGTCGCTGCCATCAGTGCGATGCGGTGCTGGTCGATCCCGACGATATGCTGAAGGCGGCGCTGAAGCTGAAGGATGCGCTGGTGCTGCGCTGCGGCGGCATGACGCTGGAGGCTGGCCGTGACGATAAAGGCGAATGGCTGAAAGCCACCTATTACGATGAGGATGGCACCAGCGTCAGCGAGCGTTTTCGCCTGCAAACGCCTGCGCAGCGCACCGCCTTTGAGCAGCTGTTTATGCGGCCGCATCAGCGGGCACCCGGCGTACCGCTTGGCTGGCAAACCGCCCGTGATGTGGTGGCGTTGCAGCCGCTATTGCGTCATCCCGATTTCGTCGTGGCACGGGCGCGCGGGCAGTTTTGGCAGGTGCGTGAAAAGGTGTTCGACTATCAGGGTCGCTATCGCCGCGCCAATGAGCTGCGCTGAGAGGCCGCGCCGGGAACGAAGGCCCTCTGCACTTCCGTTTGCTCCGGCCGCTAAACACCGCTATAATGCCGCGCGCTTTTGTCTGACAAGAGCTGAACAATCCAACCTGCTGCTGGGTCGCCTGTAGCAGGATCATTTATTGAAGAGAGTTACCATGTTAACTATCAATGCAACTGAACGTAAAGAGCAGGGTAAGGGTGCGAGCCGCCGCCTGCGTGCTGCTAACAAATTCCCGGCTATCATCTATGGTGGTAAGGAAGCAGCTGTTTCCATCGAACTGGATCACGATTCTGTACTGAACCTGCAGGCTAAGCCTGGCTTCTACGACGAAGTTCTGGTTCTGAACGTCGATGGTAAAGAAACCAAGGTTAAAGTTCAGGCTGTACAGCGTCACCCGTTCAAGCCGAAACTGCACCACATCGATTTCGTTCGCGCTTAATCGCAAACGGATCTAAAAGAACGCCGCATCCGCGGCGTTTTTTTATGCCTGCGCGCCGGCCAAAACCCGCGCGCTGGCGCTTACTGCCCGCCGGTACGACGCTGCAGCTGATCGCGCAGATTCGGCGGCGTTCCCTTGATAGTAAGGGTATCGGTCGCCGGATCCCAGAAGATGCGCTCGCCCAGCAGCATCGCATCAAAATTGATGGTTAACCCGCCGCCGCTGCCAGCAAACTTCGTTAGCTGACGCAGCGTACTGCGATCCGCCGGGAAGCTCTCTTCCAGCTCGTAGCCCTGCTCCTGCGTAAACTCCTGAAAGTTCTTTTCACCCAGCGGCGGCAGTTCGCGCGCCAGCTCTTCAATGGCGATCTCCTCGCCTGCCTGCAGCTGTTCGTTGCAATAGCTGTAAACCTGCTGGCGATAGTTTTGCCGCTCGGCCTTATCCAGGCTGGATTCGGCACAGTAGTCATCCACCGCCTGCAGCAGTCCGCGGTTTTGCGCTTTGGTATCCAGCCCAACGCTGGCCCCAAGGAAATCCATAAAGAAATCGGCTACCTTACGCCCGACGCGTCCGCGTAAGAAAGTCAGATATCGGGTGGATTCCGGGTTGGTTTCCCATTCGGTCAAATCGACGCGCGCCACGATATCGGCGTGGTTGATATCCAGATAGTGCACGCTGCTGATATCGAGTTGCTCATTGACGCGCATGCTGCTCTGGCTGTTTAGCACGGCGATGAGCAGATACTCCACCGCCAAATAACGGTAGTGGCAAAACAGCACAATGCCGCCGTCGGCAAAGGGATATTTTGCCAGCTCATCACGCAGGCGCCCGGTTGCGGCGCGGCTGAAAGCCAGAAAATCCTGCTGGCCGTCACGGCATGCGCGCAGCGTTTGCGCCAGCTCGCTCTCAGGGTTGAACAGGCCAAACGCTTTGCTTTTCGCGCTATAGATCCGGTGCAGCTCTTCCACCAGTTCCGACACGGCCTGGGTGGCGGGCAACAGGCTATCACGCAGCACCAGCTCCAGCGTTTGCTCATCACGTTTGATCAACTGATGCAGGGCAATCTGGTCGATATCCAGACTCATGTTAGACTCTCCTTTAAGCTTCAGGCGCGTATTCAAACACCCCGCGCCCTTGCGATCAACCGGCGGCTTCATTAACAGGAAGCGTTGCCGAAGTTTAACGCGCTGTAGACGATAAAAGTGCAGAAAAAAAGGCGTGCTTACGGTAAGATACCGCCTTTTCAATACGTATTAGTTAAGGTTATGCCACAATCATCCCGTTATAGTGACGAACGCGTGGAGCAGATCCTCGCGCAGCTGGTGCAGGTGCTGGAATCAAACCAGGCGCCAACCGATCTTTCCCTGATGGTTCTGGGGAACATGGTCACCAATTTAATCAATACCAGCGTGGCGCCTGCACAGCGTCGTGCGCTGGCCCGTTCCTTCGCTGATGCGCTGCAAGCCTCAGTGCGCGAAGATAAAGCCCACTAATGTGATGATCTGACCGCAAATATGGTTACCAATCGGCAGCGCTACCGTGAAAAAGTCTCCCAGATGATTAGCTGGGGGCACTGGTTCGCGTTGTTTAATATCATTTTTGCTACCCTGCTGGGCAGCCGTTATCTGCTGGTTGCTGACTGGCCCGGTTCACTGGCGGGGCGCGTTTACGCCTTTACCAGCTGGATCGGCCATTTCAGCTTCATTGTTTTTGCGGCTTACCTGTTGCTGATCTTCCCGCTCACATTTGTGGTGATGTCGCAGCGTCTGCTGCGCTTCTTATCCGCCATTGTCGCTACCGCCGGGCTGACGCTGCTGTTGGTTGACAGTACCGTGTTTAACCGTTTCCACCTCCATCTGAATCCGGTGGTGTGGGAACTGGTGGTCAATCCCGATCAAAGCGAAATGGCGCGTGACTGGCAGCTGATGTTTATCAGCGTGCCGGCTATTTTCCTGGTGCAAATGCTGTTCGCCACCTGGAGCTGGCAGAAACTGCGCAGTCTCAACCGCCGCAGCTTCGGCAAGCCGCTGGCCGTGCTGTTTATCAGCGCGTTCTTCGCCAGCCATTTGCTCTATATCTGGGCGGACGCCAATTTTTATCGACCCATCACCATGCAGCGTTCTAATTTGCCGCTCTCTTATCCGATGACCGCCCGCCGGTTTCTGGAGAAGCATGGCTTGCTGGATGCTCAGGAGTATCAGCGCCGTCTGGTGCAGCAGGGCAACCCGGAAGCGGTCTCCGTTGCCTATCCACTGAGTGATATCCGCTTCAGCGACAGCGGATCCGGGCAAAACCTGCTGATGATCACTGTCGATGGCCTTAATCAGGCCACGCTGCCGAAAGCGCTGCCCAATTTGACGCGCTTCGGTGAAGAAAATGTGCGGTTTAGCCAGCACTTTACCGCTGGCAGCTCGCCGGATAGCGGTCTGTTTGGTCTGTTTTACGGGATTTCCCCGAGCTATATGGATGGGGTGCTGGCCTCGCGTATCCCTTCCGCCTTTATTAATGCGCTGAGTCAGCAAGGTTATCAGTTCGGCCTGTTCGCCTCTGACGGCTTCAGCTCGCCGCTTTATCGTCAGGCGCTGCTGGCTGATTTCTCTCTGCCGCTGGCCAGCAATCAAAGCAACGGCCAGACCACCGGACAATGGCAGCGTTGGCTTGGCTCGCTGCCGAGCGGTCGCGCGCCGTGGTTTTCATGGATCTCCTATCGCGGGCTGAGCGATCTGCCGGATCGCGGGAAAGAGAGCGCGCAACGCTATAACCGTAACGCGCAAGAAATTGATGGCGAAATAGGTCAGGTGTTGTCCACGCTGCAGGAGAAAGGATTGCTGGATAATACCGTTGTGGTAATCACTGCTCAGCAGGCCATTACGCTACATGGTCAGCAGAACGATAATGGCCGCCCTGCCCTGCAGGTGCCGCTGCTGATCCACTGGCCGAATACGCCGGCGCAAACCATCAGTAAGCTGACCGATCATCAGGATGTGATGGCAACGCTTATGCAGCGTCTGCTGCACGTTAGCACGCCGCCCGCCGAGTACTCGCAGGGGGAAGATCTGTTTGCCGCCCGACGTCGTCATGACTGGATTACCAGCGCGGATAACGATCGCCTGATTATCACCACGCCGCAAATTACGCTGGTGCTGGACGCGAACGGCAGCTATCAGGCTTATAACCGCGAAGGCCAACGGCTGAAGGATCATAAGCCGCAGCTGGCGTTACTGTTGCAGGTGCTGACGGATGAAAAACGTTTCATCGCTAACTGATTATTAATAAAGCAGTTAGCAAGCCGGCATCTTGCATTTAGCCAGATTCCGGGTAGTATAACGTCCACATATCGGCACGTAGCGCAGCCTGGTAGCGCACTGTCATGGGGTGTCAGGGGTCGGAGGTTCAAATCCTCTCGTGCCGACCAAATTCTCCCAACGTTTTGTCTGGTGAAGTCCAGAGAGAACCATAAAAAACAGTTTAAACAGTAGGTTGTTGAAACCTGCTGTTTTTCTGTTGTCTAGTGAAATCCTGATTGATACAGTGGAATCCACCTGATTTAGGCATACTCATGGGCATACGTTTCTAAGACTGCCTTTTGATATGCCTAAGCCTTCCGAGGAACAGAATGGAGACTGCTTATGGCAAGACAGACCAAGCCCTTAAACAATACCGAAGTGAAGAACGCCAAAGCTGCTGAACGAGCATTGGTTCTTTATGACGGGGATGGTCTGGAACCGCAGGTAACTCCCGGAGGCTCAAAACTCTGGCGGTTTCGTTATTACAAACCCTTCACTCGTAAACGGGCCATGATCAGCTTTGGTTCATACCCTTCCGTTTCGCTTTCCGAAGCCCGCCAAAATCGTGAATCAGCCCGCGCTCTTCTCAGCAAAGACGTTGACCCTCAAGAGCACAAAAAGGCAGAGCAACTTCGTCAGAAGAGTGTGAGTGAAAGTACGTTTGAAAAAGTTGCAGCTGAGTGGTTTAAGACCAAAGAGGCAGCAGGATTAACAACTCACACTCTTAACGATATCTGGCGTTCAATGAGTAAATATGTGTTCCCACATATTGGCTCTATGCCTATTTCTAACATTACAGCCCAACAGTTCATCGGATCCCTTAGCCCAACTCATGCTACAGGCAGACTCGAAACTGTTAAAAGGTTGAGTCAGCGTATTAATGAGGTTATGGATTACGCTTTGAACTCTGGCTTAGTCACTTCAAACCCAGCGGCAAAAATCGGTAAGACGTTCCATAAGCCAAAAGTAAAACATCGCCCCGCCCTCTTACCTGAACAGCTACCTCTGCTTATGAAGAAGCTCGCATTTGCGAGCATTGGCAGACAGACGCGCTGCCTTATCGAATGGCAGCTCCTTACAATGACTCGACCGGCAGAAGCGGCGATGACACGCTGGGATGAGATCAATTTCGAGACAAAGGAATGGCACATTCCTGCTGGTCGCATGAAAATGAAACGTATGCATATTGTACCGCTGTCTGAGCAGGCACTTGCTGTGCTGGAAGTTATGAAACCAATCAGCCAGCACAGATCACACGTTTTTCCCGGTTACCGCAATCCCCTGGAACCAATGAACAGTCAGACGGCAAACATGGCGCTAAAACGTATGGGCTTCAAAGGTATCCTTGTTGCGCATGGTATGAGATCCATAGCTTCAACGGTTCTCAACGAGAAGGGATTTCAACCTGACGTCATTGAAGCAGCACTGGCTCACATTGATACCAATGAGGTCAGGAGAGCTTACAACCGTTCTCAGTATCTTGATCAACGAAGAGAAATGATGGCTTGGTGGGGCGGACATGTTGAACTGTCAGCAAGCGGTAATTATAGCATTCACTCTGGCTTAGATTGGCATTGAAGGTTTTTTTATTGGTCTTTTATGTAGATAAAAAAAGCCCCAAAAGGCTTTTTTTATTATGTACTACTTAGAAATGTAACTATGGTTTGGAATTTTTACTAGGCTTTACCTTTGGATTATTTCCCGGAGTTTTCTTGTTATCACGCTGACGCTGGTCAGGTTGACCTGTTGAGTCAGCAATACGTTTCGGACCAGGCTTGAGTGCCATAGAAATTCTCCTGTGAACTTTTAAGAGGGAACCCTTCTGTCCAAAATATGAGCAATAGTTGGCTATATCAAGAGAT
This sequence comes from Mixta hanseatica, assembly GCF_023517775.1. Classification (NCBI taxonomy): domain Bacteria; kingdom Pseudomonadati; phylum Pseudomonadota; class Gammaproteobacteria; order Enterobacterales; family Erwiniaceae; genus Mixta; species Mixta hanseatica. The sequence continues at coordinate 2,849,034 of NZ_CP082904.1, forward strand.
CTTTTGACAAACTGATGGGGATTTGATCAAGGTCTAATTTTTAAGAGTTCATAGCAAGATGAATATAGATACAACTAATGCTAAATCTCGTTCTGACCGAGATACTATCTGAGTATCGTATTACTTGGCTGGAGGGTTACACTCGAATCCAGCTGGGTTTAGACACATAATCTGAGTAGTGAACAAACATAACTGGAGTCTTATCTAACTCGCTTCAAGCACTATTACCAGTATTTGAAAGTCACCCCTCAAAGTTCTATAATAAAAACAGATGCTTGTGCAGATTTACTTTAGTTATATCTGGAAACCAGTTCCTGGTAGCCACTTAAAGCATTCAATAGATTACCTAATAATGTATCTGTATCTACGTTAGGAATAAAATTTTCTAAGCCCAACCAAACCTTTTTCACAACGTTATGCTGTGTGGGTATAAATTACCTGCATCTTGGCCACCTATTTTCTGACCTTTAAAGCACCAAAGCATCAATCTTACTTATATCAAACTACTTTCACCTTAGCTGTGGCTTTAACGCTATTATTTAAGTTCATGATTTTTAATGAGTAAAAAAACAACAATCAATATTGATTAGAAAATTCTTAATTTTCATATCAAAACACTCTAATATGTATAGAAAAATTTTAGTTACCTAGCTATAAAGTGATAATGCACTGATATGCAAGGTAAAATCCTCAATTCAAAGGTTATGCGTAATGGACGAAATAGAAGGCTCACTTTACAAAAACTCCAATCTGTCACTCAGCCAGAAACTTGAAAAGTCGCGAGCTGAGTTACTCGATCTGACAGCTAGAAATCGTTTACTTAACATACCAAAATCAAAAACTACAAAATTTTTAGAAGTAGTTAATGAAAGGTCTGACATTCTGTTCAAGATGCTTTTTGAAGAAGGCAAGCCGTTCACTTTTCTTCATGGTCGAGAAGATAAAAAGACAGATGAAAGCAATGAGAACAGTGAGACAGACTCAGAGTCTGAAGATATTATTTTCTTAGATGACTCCGAAACCAACCACAATGATACAAAACTCCAGACCAAGCTCACGCCAAAAACATTACAAAAAAAGTTATTAGATTTATATTATGACTCAAAGACCCTTGAAGAAGAGCAAGGCGTAAACATCCTGTTTCTATCGTTAGGATCGCTTAAATGGATAGATCCTGTAGTGGTTTACTGAATTTGGCCACCTGAACAGAGGTGATATGCTCACCTCTGAACATTACAGGTGCCTCAATGAAAAAAAGAAATTTCAGCGCAGAGTTTAAACGCGAATCCGCTCAACTGGTCCTTGATCAGAACTACACCGTTGCAGCTGCGGCCAGTGCTATGGATGTGGGTCTTTCTACCATGACGCGATGGGTAAAGCAGTTGCGGGATGAACGACAGGGCAAAATACCTAAAGCCTCCCCTGTAACCCCAGAACAGATTGAAATTCGTGAGCTGAAGAAAAAGCTACAACGCATTGAAATGGAAAACGACATATTAAAAAAGGCTACCGCGCTCCTGATGTCAGACTCCCTGAACAGTTCTCGTTAATCGGGAAACTCAGAGCGCAGTATCCTGTGGTCACACTTTGCCACGTGTTCGGGGTTCATCGCAGCAGCTACAAATACTGGGAAAAAAGCCCCGAAAAGCCAGACGGCAGGCGAGCTGTGTTACGCAGTCAGGTTCTGGAGCTGCATAACATCAGCCATGGTTCTGCTGGCGCAAGAAGTATCGCGATTATGGCAACCCTGAGAGGCTTCAAAATGGGACGCTGGCTTGCCGGAAGGCTCATGAAAGAACTGGGTCTGGTGAGTTGTCAGCAGCCTACCCACCGATATAAACGTGGTGGTCCTGAACACATCGTTATCCCGAATCGCCTTGAGCGACAGTTCGCAGTGACAGAACCGAATCAGGTGTGGTGCGGCGATGTGACGTATATCTGGACAGGCAAGCGTTGGGCTTACCTTGCTGTTGTTCTCGATCTGTTCGCAAGGAAACCGGTAGGTTGGGCAATGTCATTCTCACCGGACAGCAAGCTGACCATCAAAGCGCTGGAAATGGCGTGGGAAGCTCGCGGTAAACCAGCCGGAGTGATGTTCCACAGTGACCAGGGTAGCCACTATACAAGCAGGCAGTTCCGGCAGCTACTGTGGCGTTGCCGGATCAGGCAAAGTATGAGCCGACGTGGAAACTGTTGGGACAACAGCCCGATGGAACGCTTCTTCCGGAGTCTGAAAAACGAGTGGGTGCCAGTGACAGGTTATATAAACTTTAGCGAAGCTGCTCATGCGATCACAGACTATATCGTCGGGTATTACAGCTCGCTAAGGCCGCATGATTATAACGGTGGGTTGCCCCCAAACGAATCGGAAAAGCGATACTGGAAAAACTCTAAATCGGTGGCCAGTTTTAGTTGACCACTATATACGCATAAATTCATACCTTTGAATGAACTATTCAAATCCTCTCGTGCCGACCAAAATTCCCTAAGAAAACCAGCCGATTACGGCTGGTTTTTTTGTTTTCTGAAAATGAAGCAGGGCAAAATCTGGGTAAAACTCGGGTAAAACCCTGACGTTGACAGGTCTTTTTTTGTCGGGTAATACTGGCCGTACTGAATCTACAAGCGGTTAAATTTTACGCGGCATGATTTTATAAAGTTGGGTGGAGAGGCGTAATAAAATACCCTGCAGGGAAATAGGCCCAGAGCTGCTTGTAGGCTCAGTTGACACCTGGCACCAGCTACTTACTGGGGCCGCAACTAAACTATAAGGAGGCCAGGATGGCTATCTCTACTATCACCCCAGAAACGCTCACCCCCATCACGCATAATTCCATTCCTGTTATCACGACTGAACTGCTGGCGCAGCTGTATGGCACCCAGCGTCAGCGCATCACTAACAATTTCAACCGCAACCGTCGCTCAGTTCTAATCGGGATTTGCCGCTGATAATCACCCCCCGCAACATACCATTTCCCCTGCGTAACATTACCCAGCGTGTACGCTGATTCGTTACTGGACGGAAACATAATGCGCAGTTGCAACGCACCACCGGTCGAAGAGGAAACCGCAAAACCTGTACCGTTTCCTGCTGTCACGTCGCGATTATCAATGATCCAGTTAAATTTTGAGACATCATCTACACGGAACCCGAATAAAAACGACATTTCCGCCAGACCTGGCTTGTAGCACGACGTCTGGCTACCGCCGCTGGCGCTGGGGCGGCGGGGGATCGGCGTGGAGCTGGATAAGAAAAGGTTTGAGCAAACCACGGAGGAAATAAAATTATTAAAACAATGTCTTTTCTCCGATGATTTTTTGTGATGCCTGTCAATATTTTTGGTAAAAAATAAAAGTTATTTCCCCACTTTAGTTAATTATTAAATTCTGCATGAAATAACATTCTGTTTGAGATGGGTATTTGTATTTTTATATGTCCAGTTGTTGTTATTGACAAGAGCCATGCCTTACTTTAATTATTTTATTGAATCTAAGGATTCAAATTCAAAATTAAATAGAGAAGGAATTCATCATGGAATTGTTTAATGAACAACAATTAACTCTAGTTACTAGTGCCAGTCGAAATGGTGGCTGGGAGGGGTACTGGGGGCACTGGCGGGCGGCTGCTTTAAATCCGAGGGCGGTAACGGTGGTGGTGGTGGTTCTGGCAGTAACTCCAGTTGTAGCGGCGATGGTTGTTCATGGTAATTGGTAATGAAGAATAAAATAATTAACGTCCTCGCAGTTATACTGGGTATTGCATTAGCTACATCATTAATGAACGGAGCCGGAGTTATAGATACGGGCTGGCCCGGCTTACCCGTAAACTTTTCTCGCTTCACGTTATTATTGTTATGTACGGCTGGGTGCATATACGTTTTCAAGAAAGTTTTAATATTTATTGGCGGGGATTAATTTTCGTGCCATTCAAGGCTCGCTACGGCGGGCCTTTTTCATATCTGCGCCCCGGCGCTCCTTATTCAATCCGGGCGCCGGCGGAAGGAGTATGCGGCTGCGTCTGGTTCGATACACCTCGCGAGGGTATTTTCGGCACGCTATAGGTGCATCGCCAGAAAACTGAGCAAAAAGAGGCGTCTCATGTTGCTATCCCGATCGGCGACGCGCTGGAATCGATCATAGACAGCAGCCGGGATAATGTGGCGAGTCCCTACGTTGTTCATCGCCTGCCGAAAAAACGCAGCAACCGTATTAGCCAGGAGGTGAACCACCCCACCCAGGTCGCGCCTGACTATCTGAGCCGCGCATTTTTGGCATTGAGGGGCCAGGTCGGCGTGGCAGCCAGTTTGCCTCCAGAGCAGCGTCCGACATTTCACGAGATTCGCGCGCTGGCCGCATTCCTGTTTAAACAACAGGGCTGTGATCCGCAGGCGCGAATGGCACACGCTGATGCAAAATCCACGAAAATTTATACAGAGAACCACGTTGAATGGGTGCATGTGCCGCACGCGGAGATCAGGCCCATCTTTATGTCTCGACAACGTAAAGGTAGCTTCTTACGCGCCGAAAGGCCAGGAGAAGCAACCATGAAGCAGCAAACGGCAATCCTGATCGCCACCCTCGTTATAGCGGCGGCAGCGACCGTCCTACTGCTTAGCTCAGCCGTTGCTGCCGACCCAAACCGTTCTAATAAACAATGAGCTATGGACTATGAGCAAACGCTAAGCGACATAAAACGTCTATCTCCTGTGTGCAGCATGACCTATCTCCCTGTCTTACCTAATGCATTACGCCTGTTTGCCAGATTCGATATCTCCCTATAGTGAGGTGTTTTCCTTTGCACGCTGAAATATTTTTCTTCAGCAATCATTTACTTGTTAATTTCTTTAATAATGGCATCTACAAACTTTTAACCGCAGGCCGATAGTAGCAACGTTCATAACTCATCCAGGTAGATCTTCATGAAATTATCAACCCGTCTTGCTGCTGGATACAGCTTGCTCATTTTACTGTTAGTTCTTTGCGCTGGCGTAGCGCTGCATGCCCTGACTAATGCTCGGGAAGACATGGACGATACGGTGAACGTTAAGATGAAAAAATATCAGCTGATCCTTGATATGCGCGGCAGCATTCGGGATATGGCTATTGCCGTTCGCAACCTGGCGCTGCTGGAAGATCCAAAGGCAATGCAGCCGGAGTGGGAACGTCTGGAGAAGCAAAAGCAGCTATACATGCATAACCGCGAAGAACTGGCGCAGATGATGAAAATTGATTCGACGCCGGCGGGACGCGACGCCTTCCGTAAGGTGCTGGACAACGAAGACGCGGCGCTTAGCTCTTATGAAAAAGCGGGACGGCTCGGCTTGCAGAACCTACAACAGGAAACCACTACCTATCTGATGACGGTAACGCGCCCGGCGCAAAACCAGCTGCTTGACGCATTGAACACCATGACCAACGTGCAGATGCAAAACGCCCGCAGCGCGGTAACGGACAGCAGCGACGAGATCACGCGAACCTTTATTTTCCTGAGCGTGCTGGTAGCAGTGTCGATAGCGCTGGCGGCGGCGACAGGCTTTATAACCGTACGCAGCCTGATGCGACAGCTGGGCGGCGAGCCGGCTCAGGCGCAAACGCTGGCAGCAGCTATCGCAGACGGCGATCTGACCTCCTCAATCTCGTTGCGTTCGGGCGATACCACCAGCCTGCTGGCTTCGCTGTTGCGTATGCAATCGCGCCTGAGTGAGATGGTCACGCAGATTAAAGATGCATCCGCTTCCGTTTCGCTCGCCTCAGATGAAATCGCGCGCGGCAATACCGAACTTTCCGCGCGCACGGAGCAGCAGGCTGCCGCCCTACAGGAGACTGCCGCCAGCATGGAACAGCTGACAGCTACGGTGAAAAGCAATACGGCAGGCGCCAGCCATACGGCAGGATCGGCGCGTGATACCGCGACTCTGGCCCGCGACGGGGAAGAGAGCGTGCGTAAAATGAATAAAACCATGGCTGATATTTCACTCAGCGCGGCGAAGGTACGCGATATTACCAGTACCATTGAAGGTATTGCGTTCCAGACCAATATCCTGGCGCTGAACGCCGCCGTTGAAGCGGCGCGTGCTGGCGAGCAGGGGCGCGGTTTTGCCGTAGTTGCAGGCGAAGTGCGCACCCTGGCGCAGCGCAGCGCCACGGCGGCGCGGGATATCAAGGGGCTTATCGAAGAGGCAGTAATGCTGGTAGATGAAGGCGTTACGGTTGCTGACGGAACGGCGGCCAGCATTATGAGCGTAGTCAGTATGGTCAGTGAACTGGCCAGTGCGATGGATGAAATCGCGCTCGCTTCACAAGAACAGATGCAGGGAATCTCTCAGATCAGCGTTGCGGTAGGTCAGATGGATGGCGTTACGCAGAGCAATGCCGCGCTGGTTGAAGAGTCCAGCACCGCCTCGCAGTCTCTGGCAGAGCAGGTTCATGCGCTGCGGGGTATGGTGGACACTTTCCGCGTCTGAGATCGGAACAATATTTGATGCCAGCCGAATGCCAGAGGCTGGCTCATTACTGAATGAGCAAATAAGCCAACGGTGCAGTCATCCCTACTCATTAAAATCCTATTGTAAATCGCAACTGTCGCTTAAATAATTATTCAAATAACACCCAAGTAAAATTATTATTATATTGCACCACTAAAATCATATACGTTATTAAAACCACTCCGTCAGTTTATTAAAATTCACATTGACGCACCCATTTTTTTATATAAACCATACTGGATTACAGTCAAACCAAAAGCATAACCATGGATTATTTTAGGTCGTTATGAATATATTTTTTATTATTCTTTTCCATACAAAATACCTTAAGCATCCCTGACGTCGGGAGCGTGCAAGACATATTTAAGAAATTAGTTTACTCATTAACAGGATCTTTTTTTACTCTTAAGGTTACTGCTAAAGAGCAGATAAGGAACTGAAAGCACTAAAAATCAGTCGTTAAATTAATTTTAATTTCATAAGCTGGTAAAGATGCAACCATCGTTATTTTAAGCATTGCTGGAGGATTACTGAGAAGCCTTTTAAACTACCGAAAGGGAAACTTATTGGTGCTTCTGTAGGCGGTTAATGATGCTGGCGCTAATGCCTTGCAGATTTTCTCTGCGCAGACATAGAGACACGCATCGGTATGAAAGGCCCGTTTGAGCCTCAGGGAGGGCGTTACGGCTTACTTTCCCTGGTGCCTAACTAGCACTCTGTTTGTTCCCGGACCTTTGAAAAGCGCTTCATCAACATTCACACTGGAAAACAGCTGGCAGCAGCGGTCCTCGTTTTTTAGATAAGCTAAACCGCCCTAAGCAACTTCATTTTCCATTTTACTTACACCCGGAATTTGGTGAGAATATCTTAACGTTTTGTGTTAAATTTTGCCCGGACAAATCTCATTATGGCCTCCGCCAGCAGATTTCATCTGCACATCTGCTTAAAAGGATAGCGAGTAAAAAATGTCATTTTCAAATCTTCGGATGAAGATCATTGAGAAAATATTGTTAGTCTGTAAGAAAAAACCAAAAAAACCTTTTCAGCGGCTGGATGAGATTGACGTTAAACGCATTGTCGTTATATCGAATAAGCTGCTTGGCGATTTTTTGTTCTGTACGCCTGCTATCGCCAGCCTGAAGGAGAAATATCCTGCAGCAGAGATCATGGCGGTATTAAGCGAGAAAAACCGCGGTATCGTTGATAACTGTTCGTATATAGATCATGTTGTTTATATGGAAAATCAATTTGTTAGCACAGTAAAGGCCGTCCCAAAATCAAAAAATTTCGGCCGGAGCTGGCAGTGATCTTCCACTCGCGGACCCCTTACGATCTGATAGCGGCGACGCTTGCGGGCTGCCGCTACATCGCGAAGCACTATTTTTATAATGATATCAAAAAACTCATTCCGCTCTGTGATGTTCACGTCAGTGATAAAACTAACCCGCCGGTCATAAATCACCTTTCGCTAGTGAAGGCCTTGGGTTGCGACATTGATAATAAAAAAATGTTTTTCCCATGCCAAATTGCGGGCAGGCAGCCGAATCAAAGTATTAAAATTGGTTTCCAGCTTGGCGCGTCAAAAAGTAATCGTTATTTGCCAAATAGCGTAATTTTGCCATTAATTCCCCGTTTACTGGCGCATTTTACCGCGTGCGAGATTCACCTTTTCGGTGCGCCGCATGAAGCAAAGCTGGGAGAAAATTTTATTGCTGGCCTGGATGAAATCTGCGCGACCCACGTTATCAATCATATTGGCAAAACTACCCTGCCCATGCTGGCGCACCGCCTGAACGAAATTGATATTTTAGTCACGCCGGATACCGGTACTTTGCATGTGGCTACCGCCTTGCAGGTGAAAACAGTCAGCCTATTTGCTCGCCGACAGAGCAATGGCTGTGAACCGGTTCAGGATTTGCATTTGCATCGGGTAGTGTATGCCGCTGATTTTAATCCAGCCGCCTTTGACCGCAGCTGTCCTGCGCCTTTCGCGTTTATTCCCGGTGAATACATTTGGCAGCAAATCGTGGAACTGATGGATGACTGTGAGCATGAAAATCAGGTGCTCCGGCTGAAAGTCTGATGAAACCTTTGCGAGCCAGGTGACGGATGTCTTATAAACTAACTTCGTCACATTATTGCCATGATATTGTCACAAACCTTCCCTAGCCTGTTGCCACCTTAACGAAACGGGAAACAGGCTATGGCGGCTGTTAAAGCAAAAAATGTACAGGATACTGAAGCCCTGCTGCATTCAGGCGTTAACAAAGTAGAACTGGACTGGGAGATAGACAGCGATGATTTCTTTCATCTCGCCAGTCACTGGTGCGCTCGCGGGGCGAAAATCACCCGCTCCCGGCAGCACTTCGTTCTGTCGGTGAAAGGGTTTGCCATTCCGCCAAATGATTAATTACCGCAGCCGGAGCGCAGCGCAATGTCGCTGCGCTCCGCCATGGTTAAAGGGTTAACGCCCGGTATCGGTGCGTTGAACCGCATCCAGCGTCGCCTTCTCTCGCTCGCTGCCGGTCAGCTCGTGCAGCACACCCTCACGCATCTCCAGCAAACGATCGGCATGAATAAAATAGTGATCGTCATGGCTGATAGCAAAAACCGTCTTGCCGCTTTGCTGTAGCCACGGCAACAGTTCACGATAGAAAACCCGGCGGAAATGCGGATCCTGATCGGCGGCCCATTCATCCAGCAGGAGGATGTCACGCTGCTCCGCCGCGGCCAGCAACAGCGCCAGGCGCTTGCTCTGCCCTTTCGACAGCTGCAGGTTCAGCACTTTATTGCCTTCCAGTTTTAACTTGTCCTGCATTTTCAGCCGCGCCAGCCACTGTTGCACCAGTGCCGGGCTGGCCGGCTGCGCGTCGGGGCCGATGAGGCGATCAAACAGGTGCACGTCGGTGAATACCGCAGAAAAAAGCTGGCGGTAGCGCTCGATATCCGTAATCGCTTCACCATCAAGCAGAATGGTGCCGGATACCGGCTGATAAAGACCGGTCAGCAGCATCGCCAGCGTCGATTTTCCACTGCCGTTGCCGCCAATCAGAAAGACCAGTTCGCCGCGCTTCAGCGTCAGGTTAATCGGGCCGACGCTAAAGCCATTTTCGCCATAGTGGAAAACCAGATCGCGCAGTTCCAGCGTTTGCCAGTCGGCTATTGGGGAAGCAGCTGAGAAATGCTCGCGCCACTCCGCCAGCTGGAAGCTACGAAGCTTATTAAAGGCCACCTGGGCGCTGAGCAGCGTCGGCAACGCGCCGACCGTTTGCAGCAGCGGCGTGCGTAAAAACAGTAGCATCAATGAGTAGGTCGCGGCGACGGCGGTATTCGCCCATCCCAGCCCGTTGGCCATAAAAAACACCATGCCAATCGCGCCCAGCATCATAATGTTCGACCAGTTAACCGCGCTGAGATGAAAGGTATCGGCGCGCACAATATGGTGCCGATAGGCGTTGGCGTCTTCCTGATAAACCGTATCGTAAATTTGCTGCGCGCGCGCGCGATTGAGCGCCAGCTCTTTACGGCCGTCAATTACCGTCTGGTAATCGGCGTAGAGGCGATCTTCCGTCTCGCGCAGTTTCGCCATATGGCTGTAAACGCGTGAGACCAGCAGCCAGCCGCCGATAATGGTCACCGCCAGCCAGAGGGCCGTTACCGCCAGCATTCCCGGCGACAGCCAGGCCAGATAGGCCGCCGAACCGATGGTCAGAACAATGCCCTGGATCAGCTCCGGCAGGCGTACAAAGGCGATAGTGATATTGCGCACATCGCTGGTGAGGCCGGCCAGCAGCTGCGCGCTGCCGATCTGTTCAATGCGTTGAATATGCGTATCAAGGATGCGCTTGATAAACTGTCCGCGCAGCTTCCAGACAAAATGATGGCCCAACAGCGTTAAGGCCAGCTGCGACGCCAGCGTGACCGCCATCAGCAACAGCAACAAACCAAGAAAAGTCGGCAGTACCGCCAGGGAGGCATTAATGGTGACAATCAGCTCGTGATTAATGTAAGCGATGATGCCAATACCCAGCGCTGCGCTAAGCAGGTTAAGCACTATCACCGCGATAAACGGCCAGCGGTACTGTTTATAAACGACGGAGAGCAACTCCATAACTGCATCCTGATAAGAACCAAAGCAGCCTGCAGTTTAATGAGAAGCTAATCGATAGCAATAATAATTCTCACTCAGCGCGATAGCGCGCCATCATTAGCGCGCACGGCGGAAGGTCAGATTGTAGCGAAATGCTCCCGTCAGCGGATGAATACCCGCTTTGATCGGCAGAATGCCATGAAAACGCAGCCGTGACGGACCGCCCCACACCACCACATCGCCATGCTCCAGCAGCACGCGCTGAACGGCATCGCCGCGTTCAAAACCACCAAACTGGAATACCGCCGGTAAACCAAGAGAAACCGAAACGATAGGCTGGCGCAGATCCTTTTCATCTTTATCCTGATGCAGCGACAGCTTTGCGCCCGGCTCATAGCGGTTAATCAGACAGGCATCCGGCTGAAAATAATTAAAGCCTGCCTCCTGCGCGCAGGCCTGCGCCAGCAGACGAAACATCTGCGGCATCGGCGGCCAGCGGCGTCCGGTGGCGCTGTCCTCGCCGGTATATTGATAGCCGCGCGCATCGCTCGACCAGCCAAGATCGCCACAGTTGGTCATCGCCACCGACATACGGTGGCCGCCCGGAGTAATACGGTGGTGAAAAGGATTACTCTGCGCTACCGCTTCAACCTGCGCCAGCAGGCTTGCAGCCTGCTCACGGGCGCGCCGCCGCAGAATCACTGCGCCCTCCGCCAGAGGCTCAGCCCAGGGGGCTTCTTCACTAAACAGATCTAACATTGCCGCTCCGCTTTTCACCATCAACCTTGCTGCATGCTAACGGGGCGCGGAGGCGTCCTGCAACAAAAATGCGCGGAACTGCGGCGACATCCAGCTGCTGAATCCTTCTTTATCTTTAGTTATCAAATAGACCGCCAGCTTTTCCCGCAGCGCCAGCGCTTTGGCTTTTTCAGTGCCCAGCACCATCAAGCCGGTATCCCAGCCGTCCGCTTCCAGAGCGGTGGTAGCAATCACCGTCGCCGAGACCAGCCGATGTTCGATCGGTTGCCCGGTTTGTGGATCGATAACATGTGAAACGCGTCGGCCGTCCAGCTCATAATAGTTGCGATAGCTGCCTGAGGTGCTGATGCCGTGTCCCTGTAAATCCACCAGCGCCTGTACCGCATTTTCCTTATCGGTCGGCTTCTGGATCGCTACCCGCCAGGCTTTTCCCGCGGCGTTATGGCCACGCGTCAATACTGCGCCGCCAACCGAGACCAAATAATTATGTATACCCTCCTCTTCCATCAGGCGCGCCAGATCATCGGTAGCGAAGCCCTCGCCCACCGTTGAGAGATCGACGTACAGCCCGGGTAAATCTTTTTGCAAATATGCGCCATCGGCTCGCTCAGTAACCTGTAAATGTTGCTGTCCGGTTTGCGCTTTCGCTCTGTTTATCTCTGCCTGCGACGGCGTATGCTCCGGCTGTTTATCCGGACCGAATCCCCACAGGTTAACCAACGGTCCGACGGTAATATCCATTGCGCCCTGGGTTAACCGGCCGATACGTAGCGAGATAATAATGATATCGGCCATTTCTGGGCTAATGGGCTGCGCAAGGCTGTCATGTGACTGATTAAAGCGCGATAGCACGGAATCCTTCTTCCAGGTTGATAGCTCATGATCGTCCTTATCCAGCCGCTGCTGAATTTTTGCGCGCAGCTCTTCCTGACGACCCGTCGCGACGCCCGCCAGGCTTACGCGCCATTGCGTCCCCATAGTTTTGCCTGCCAGCACCAGTCCGCTATCCGCCGGGGTCTGCTGTCGATCGCAGCCTGCCGCCAACAATCCCAACAGCATCACCGCTGCCAGTACTCTTTTTTTCATTGCGCTCATCTTTACTAATCGTTGTGTTAATCGGCAAGGCGATATACGTCCTGCGCACCGTGGCGGCACATTTTGCCCCATTTCTGCCCAGGCCATGTTAACAAACGTGCCTTAACCCCGACTTAACGGGCCAGGTAAAGCTGGCACGAGACGTGCTTTGTTTATTCAGGGTTCAGATGATAAAAGGCGGGAATGAAGATGCAGAATACCAATACGTGCCAGCGTTGGTTATGTCGGCTACTGGCCTGTTGTGGTTTCACGCTCGGCGGCATAGGGCTGGAAGGTATGTGGGGCGATGCGCTAAAGATGGATACCGCGACGCAATCAAAGGCTCTTCTGGCGACATCGTCGCGCAAGGCATAAAAAAGGCGACGCTGAGCGTCGCCTTGCAGAAACAGTGAGTGCTTAGAACTGGTAAACCAGGCCCAGCGCCACGACGTCGTCGGTGTTGATACCGGCAGCGTCGGTGAACTCGTTGTCATCCAGCAGGTTGATCTGATAATCAACATAGGTAGACATGTTTTTGTTGAAGTAGTAAGTCGCGCCTACGTCGATATATTTTTTCAGGTTCTGCTTGCCATAACCTTCGATATCTTTACCACGCGAAGTCACGTAAGCCAGTGACGGACGCAGACCGAAGTCGAACTGGTACTGCGCAACCAGCTCCCAGTTGTCCGCTTTATCGGCGAAGCCGTAAGCAGCCTGATCGTCGTCACCGAAGCGGGTAGCGTTATAAGAACGGGTGTACATCGCCGCCAGATAGATGTTGTTGGCATCATATTTCAGGCCGCCGGTGTAGGCTTCCGCTTTATCGCCGTTACCCAGAATGGCGTTGCTGTTCTGATAGTTAGTACGGTCAGACTGGAACATCGCTGCACCCAGGCCCAGGCCGTTGCCCAGATCGTAAGTGGTGCTCAGGCCCCAGCCGTCGCCGTTCTGCGCCACAGCTTTACGGCTGCCAGCTTCTTCCGGATTGCTGTCGTTTTTGCCCTGGTACTGTACGGCAAAGTTCCAGCCGTCAACCAGGCCGAAGAAGTTGTTGTTACGGTAGGTAGCTACGCCGTTAGCGCGCTGGAACATAAAGTTGTCCGCGCCGTAGGTATCGCCGCCGAACTCCGGCAGGACGTCGGTCCATGCGCCGATGTCATAAATCACGCCGTAGTTACGGCCGTAGTCGAAAGAGCCCGCGTCGCCAAATTTGATGCCGGCGAAGCCAACACGGGTATAGCTGTCTTTGGTGCCTTCGCTTTCAGAGTGGTTCAGGGCAACCTGGTATTCCCACTGGCCGTAGCCGGTCAGCTGTTCAGAAATTTGGGTTTCGCCTTTAAAGCCGAAACGCATATAGGATTGGTCGCCGTCGCTGCCGTCGTTGTCAGAAAAATAGTGCAGACCGTCCACTTTGCCGAACAGGTCAAGTTTGTTGCCGTCTTTATTATAGATCTCTGCTGCGCCTGCGGAACCTGCTACTAACAGCGCCGGGACCATCAGGGAGAGAATATGACGTTTCATTTTTATTACCCTCTGGTTATGTGCCTTATAATTGCCACTGCATGCCGAACGTTTATTTTTCAGCCGGCAGCCCATTGTTAAGTTGCCAGAAGTAATAATCCATAAAGAAAATGCTACTAAATTTCCGAAACTGTTTCTTGATATTTTATTGTTACTTCAAAATGTAAATAATGCGGAACTTTTAAACAGCACACAGGGTTAAAAAATAGCGCACTAATTGATAAGAAATAAATCTGAAATGCGTTAACGGTGGGTTAAATAACGTGGCCGGGTCCGCACTGAATGATAAAAAATTTCTTAGCTGCAGTTATAAAATAGATCCCGCTATCATCATTTTATTTCATTATTACCTTCATTCACCCTGAATGAGCTGTTTTACCCTTATTTCCTGCCGGACATTGATTGTCCGGCTTTTTTTTACCCTTATTTTAGCCCCGATGGATCACGCCAGACTGCAAGCCATACCGACGGAGGAATTATCATCGGCAGGGCGCGCTGCCTTACAGATATTTCTTAAACCACTCTGTTTGTACATTAATAACCTGCTGAAAATGCGCGCCGGTATAAATATCGTAGTGGCGGGCGTCAGCCTGCTCATATAATTCTTTCTCATGCGCGCCCACCGCAGCGAATAAAGCACGGCCCTGCTCAGGCGGATTTACCGTATCCTTACCGGCAATGACCACCAGCGTCGGGCATTTTACCCGGGCGGCATAAATAGCCGGTTTATATTGCAAGGTTTCGCGCACCGTCAGGAACGGGATTTTGATATCCATCTGTGGATAACGCGTGCGGTTCTCCTCAAAAAAGGCTTTTGATTCCGCATCGCTTAATACGCGATTAACGCTAACCATCATCTCTTTTCCACTATTTTTTTGTTTTTCAGTCATTTTATCCAGCGTGGCGATAAAGGCATTTTTCTCCTCCTCGCTCATTTGACCGCTGACGATCGCTTCCCCATCGGCAAAAGCCAGCTGGCTGACAACGCATTTAATTTCCGCTGCCTCTGCCGCCGCGGCAAAAACATGGCACCCGCCGAAAGAGGTCCCCCACAGGCCGATGCGTTGCGCATCCAGCGCTGGCTGCTGCTGCACCCAGCGCACCACCGAAAGAATATCGGCAATCTGCAGCGCAGGCACCAGCCGGCCACGCTCACCGTCGCTGTCGCCGAAGCCACGATAATCAAAGGTGATCGCGGCAAAGCCGGCACGGGCAAAAGCATCGGCAAAAGCGGGCAGCAAGATTTCACGAATGCCGCAAAAACCATGACATAAAACGATAACCGGTTTTTTATCTTCACCGCTGTTCTTTTTCAGCGTAATAACAATTCCGTTAGAAATTTTTTGCGTTATAACTTCCATTAACTTATTTCCTTTATTTATTTAACCTAAGGCACATTATTTATCGTGCTGCGCGCGCATTATAAACCTGAGTAAAATTAACCTCACAGAGATTCGTCTGGCTTATTGTCGCAGCGTCACATAATTTAAAATTTACCTGCCGTTCCGGCGTAGGTCGTGATGCCAACATTATGCAGACCGTAAAAAAGCGTCCCGCCAGCTTTGCCTGCGCTATTCCTCCTGCGTAAAAAAATCAGCCCCGGCGGGTTTGCCTGGGCTGATGCAGAGCGTTCAGGTAGGGCCGTCGCAGAGACGATTAGTGAACTTAGCGTTCGCGCATCGCTTCATTCACCTTATTTAGTGGCTTAATCAGATAATCCATCACCGATTTCTGCCCGGTTTTGATCTCTACGTTAGCGACCATACCCGGCACAATCGGAAATTTGCGTCCGGCGCGGTTAACCAGCTCCGCCTTTTGCGTTCGTACATACACCCGGTAGTAATATTGATCGCGCTTCACTTCATCCTGAATGGTATCCGGGGAAACCGTTTCTACTTCGCCATCCAGATCGCCATAGATAGAGGAATCATAGGCGGTGATTTTCACCACGGCGGGCAGCCCAGGGCGGATATAGGCGATGTCGCGTGGATTAATGCGCGTTTCCACCAGCAGCTGATCCTCCAGCGGCACGATCTCCATCAGCTTACCGCCAGGCTGCAGTACGCCGCCCACGGTGGTGACCTGAATATCTTTAACGATGCCGCGCACCGGTGAAAATAGCGTGGCGCGCGTGAGCTGATCTTCTTTGCCGGTCAGCCCCTGTAACTGGGCATCCAGCTCGGCGTTATTTTTAACCTGCTCTTCTCGTGCGCGTACCGCATATTCATTGCGCGCCTCGTCGATTTTACCACGCAGCTCGCTAACCTGACGGCGCAGGCGGATCACTTCTACCTCGCCCGCTGCGCCTTTGGCTACCAGCGGCGCGGTCATGCGTAACTCTTCCTGCACCAGCTTCAGCGACTGTTGCAGGTTATTAACGGTTTCCAGCAGATTGCGGCGTCGTGACTGATAAAGCTGCGTTTCACGCGCCACCAGCTCCGGCTCAAGCAGAGTTTGCTCACTAAACTGCAGCGGTTCGCCGGTGAGTTCAGCACGTAACCGCTCCGCCGAAGCGCGCAGGGTGCGCACTTTCGCCTGCGCTTCGCCGAAGTTCGATTGAAAACGCGTCGGATCGAGACGCGCCAGAATCTGCCCTTTGCTGACAATATCTCCTTCATGCACGTTCAGCTGTTTAACGATGCCGCCGTCCAGGCTTTCAATCACCTGTGCCCGGCTGGAGGGCGTGATCTTGCCGGTGCCGACGGTAACCTCATCCAGAATGGCGAAATGCGCCCAGATTAAAAAGATCACCAGCGCCGCGCTGCACAGCCAGATAATCATCGAGGTGCGACGTTCATGCGTTTTCAGCTGGCTATCAACCGTAACCTGCGTCATGCGGCATCTCCTTTGGTTGGCTTAGCGGCGCCGGCGCTACGTAATATTTCATCGCGCGGGCCGTCCGCGACGATACGTCCGTTATCCATCACCACAATCCTGTCCACCAGCTTTAACAGCGCCGGGCGATGGGTAACCAACACCAGCGTGCGGCCGCTTAGCCAGCTTTTCATCTGCCGAATCACATGCTCTTCCAGCTGCTCATCCATCGAGGCGGTCGGCTCATCCAGCAGCACCACCTGCGGCTGACGCAGGATCATACGGCTGATCAGCACCATCTGGCGCTGGCCACCGGAAAGGCCGCGCCCGCCCTCGTTGATAATCCGATCCATACTGGCAGCGTCCTGCTGCACCAGGCTCAGCGCGCCGCTTACGCGCAGCGCCTGCAGCATCTCCTGTTCGCTGGCGTGCGGATTGCCCAACATCAGGTTCTGCCGCAGCGTACCGAAAAACAATCGGGAATCCTGCGACAGCCAGCCCAGCTGACGGCGTAAATCAATGGGATCGATGCGATTGATATCCACGCCATCGACAATAACCTTGCCCTGCGTGGCTTTCGCCTGCCCCGCCAGGAGCTTCAGCAGCGTCGATTTGCCGGCGCCGACTTTGCCTAACAGCGCGATGCGCTCGCCCGGCTTGATCTGCAGCTGTCCGATAGTCAGAACGTTTTTAACATTCTCTTCATCATAGGTGTACTGTACGTTACGCAGGTCGTAATGGCCGGTCAGCGTCGGACAGTGCGCCATTTCGCCCTCTTCCGGCTGGTCAAGCGGCTTTTTCAGTAGCTCATCCAGCCCTTTCATCGCGCTTTTGGCGTGCTGCCAGCGCGAGAAGATCATCGTCAGCTGCATCAGCGGCGCAATAGTGCGCGAAGAGAGCAGGCTGCTGGCCACCAGCGTACCGGTGGTAATATCGCCCGCCAGCACCAGATAGGTGCCGAACACCAACATGCCCGCGTAGGTCAGCTGCTGTACCGACGATGCCCAGCCGGTCAGCCTGGCGCCCCACAGACGCTGTTTCATGCCGATGGCGGCGCTGACTTCGTGGGTCTGTTCCCACTGGCGCTGGAAATAGGGTTCCGCCTGCAGCGCTTTGATATCTTCCACGCCCTCAATGGTTTCCACCAGCACCGCATTGCGCAGCGCACCTTCGCGCATGCCCTCTTTCGCCAGCCGCGCCATCGGGATCTGCACCAACAGGCCGGGGATCACGATCAGCGGGATCGCCAGCAGCGGAATAATCACCAGCGGGCCGCCGATAAAACCCATGATAAACAGGAACAGGATAATAAAAGGCAGATCCGCCGCCGCACCGACGGTAGTGGAGGTCAGCAGTTCGCGCACCTGGTCGATCTCGCGCAGCTGCGAGATAAAAGAGCCAGTGGATTTCGGCCGCGCCTCGTTACGGATATTCATCGCCCGCGCAAACAGCATTGAAGAGACCTTAAGATCGATGCGCTTGCCCATTAGATCGGAAACCTGCGTTCGCATCAGACGGATCAAATATTCAATCGCGGCGGCAATCAGCACGCCGACAAACAGCACCCACAGCGTCGGCTCCGACTGGGCAGGAATGACGCGGTCATAGATCTGCATCGAGAACAGAATACCCGCCAGCGCCAGCACGTTGCTCACCACCGAGGCGAGAGAGATCTCGGCGATGCGCCGTCCCATACCGCGGAAATTTTTCCAGAACCAGTGCTGTTCGTATGGCTGCACAAATTCGTCGATGCGCGCATCGCGTCCGCGCGCCGCCACGCCCGGCACCGCCACCTGCGGCTGGCTTTGCGCCAGCAGCTCGGTCAATTCGCTTTCGCGTACTACGTCGCCGCCATCGCTCAGCCAGTAGCGCGCGCGCTCTTCGGCGTCGATCGCTTCCACCACCGCCACGCTGCCGTTTTCCAGCAGCAGGATCACCGGCGTCACCTCATGCCGCCAGCGCAGCTTATCGCGCGGCGTCATGGTTAAATGTAGCCCCAGCAGGCCCGCCAGGCGCTCCAGCTGTTTATCGGCCGGCAAATGCTCAAACCAGCGCATTTGCTGGCGCAGCGTTTTGCCATCGGCGGGCTTGCCGAAGCGGGCAGCTACCCGCAGCATTGCCGCAATCCAGTTATCCGTCGAGGTGCTTATATTCGCTGCCTGATTCATCTTTGTTACCTGCGTCTTAATTCAGTGAAGGCAGCCGCTCGCCGCTCTGTTTTTCCCGGTCGATGCCCATAATGTCCAGCAGATTATCCACCGCTGCGGCGTAGCGCACCGTGGCGTTCCAGCCGTCATACAGCGCGGTAATGCGCATGCTGTCTGCCTGAAACACATCCTGCTCGACGCTGAGCAGATCGTTAAGGCTGCGCTTGCT